>NZ_CP090960.1:1350000-2700000 GCF_021611515.1 Mariluticola halotolerans | reverse complement strand
CTGACCAGCGTGTTGCTGATGGGCGCGGCCCTTTATGTTTCTTTTCTCGGGCAGGACACCTTTTCCACCGCCTATGAAGCCTTGCAGATTGAGCAGCCCCACACAGCCAGCGCCACATCGCTGCTGATCAAGACCGACAGATTAAAGCCCGTCGCTCAGACCCGCTCCGATCGCGAGATCGTTGAAGCCTCGATCCGCGAAACAGTCGATGGCCGGGGCATGATCCGGCGCCAGCCTTTCGTGCGTATCCGCGCAACACTTGCCACATCCGCCACGGCCCTGTCGGACAATATCCCCGCCTATGATCCTGTCGCCCTGCTCAGCCGCAGCCAGGCGCTGGCGGCCCAGGATGATCTTCAGGTCTCCACCGATGTTTACGGTGCAGAGGTTGAGGGGGAGGTTGCCGTACAAACAGCCTCGCTGCCGGTCAACATTCGCCCCGCAGTTCAGATTTCCGACAAGAAAGCTGCCGAATTTGTCCGCGCTGTCATTGAGGGCAATTTTACCGATGGCGACAGTGCCATTCTCGGCTATGCCCCAATTGAAACCGGTGTGCGCGATCTCGGCATCATGACCGGCGAGGGCATTTCCGGCGTGGCCGAAAATGTGACGGTCATGCCTAAAACCCATCTCGCCGAAGACGCCGGCTTCGGCCGTTCCGAGCGCGTATTGACCATCCGCGAACAGAGCTCACTCGAAGATGTGTTGATCAAGAACGGCTTTACCGCCCAGATGATCGGCGCCATCACCAAGACATTGCGCAATGTCTACCCCTCGACCATCCTGCCGGCAGGTGCCCGGCTGCGCATCCTCTTCGGCCCCTCACGCACATCCAACAGCCTGATCCCCTATCGCATGTCGATCTATGTTCAGGACGTGCACGCGGCAACCGTCGCACTGACCGACCGCGGCCAGTATGTGTTGGGTCTCGCGCCACCTGCCATCGAATTCCCCGAGGAAGATACCGAAGAGATCAACGTCAACAATCTGCCCACAATCTATCGCTCGATCTGGGAGACCGCCCGCAAACATGATGTGCCGGACGAAATCACGGACCGGATCGTTGCCATGTTTGCCTATGACCTTGACCTGAACAAGCGCATCGCCCCCGGCGATTCCATCGAAATTCTGGAAACCCCGCCCGACGCATCAGCCCGTACCGAACTGCTTTATGTCGGATTGAAACTGGGCAATACCACGCGCGAACTTTATCGTTTCCGTACCGATGACGGCACTGTGGATTTTTACGACCCCAATGGGCAGAGCGGCAAACGCTTCCTCCAGCGCCGCCCGCTCAAGGGTGGTGGACGCATCTCTTCGCGTTTCGGCTACCGCAAACATCCCGTTTTCGGCACCTATAAATTGCATAGCGGCGTCGATCTTTCCGCCCCGCGTAACACCCCCATCTACGCGGCAGGTGACGGCGTGGTGGAAACCGCAAAATGGGCGTCCGGCTATGGTCGCTATGTCAAACTGAAACATGTCAACGGCTTTGAAACCGCCTATGGCCACATGAACAAGATTGCCGACGGCATGGCGCCGGGTGTGCGCGTGCGTCAGGGACAGATCATCGGCTATGTCGGTACGACCGGTGTTTCCACAGGCAACCATTTGCATTTCGAAATCAAGATCAACGGCCGGTTCGTGGACCCGCTTAGTGTCAAGCTGCCCCGCGACAAGGCCCTGCCACCCCAATATCAGCGCCAGTTTGCCGAAACCGTCGCCCAGATGCAGGATCTGATGCAGCGCGATGCCAAGCCAATGACCGTGGCCAGCACGGAATAATACCGTGCCGGCCTGATCTGGCCGTCAGTCGATAAATTTCCGCAGCATCGGGTCAACAATATCGCTCGAAACCGTCGCGCCCAGCCCGGTCATGTCACCGCGCTCGAACATTGCCAGCCCGGTATCATGAATGATCTTGTGGGTCGCCCGCGCCAGCGCTGACCCCAGACTGACCCGCGCCACCCCGATCCGGGCAAAATCCGCAAGACCGTATTGGCTAAACCGCCCCGCACAAAGCGCATTGACCGGCTTGCTCACCGCCCGGCAAATGCTTTGCAGCGCGTCCATATCGGCAACCATTGGCGCATAGAGCACATCGGCCCCGGCCTCTGCGAAAGCCTTGAGCCGCCGGATGGCTTCATCGAGGTCATAATGCCCCAGCATCACCCCATCCGCCCGCGCCGTCAGCACGAAATCCCCCTCAGCCGCCTTCGCCGCTGCCGCCCCGGCCTCAATCCGTTCCACCGCCGCTGCAAAATCATAAGGGGTATCGGCCGGCAACATGGTGTCTTCAATGCAGCACCCCGCCAACCCCGCCTTTGCCGCAAGGGTCACGGTCTCGGCGACGCTTGCCGCATCATGGCCATAACCGTTTTCCAGATCGCCACTCACTGGCAAGGGCGTTGCCGCCACCAGATCACTGGCATGCGTCAGCGCCACATCACGCGGCACATGCCCCATATCCGGCACACCGAGCGTAAAGGCATGCGCGGCCGATGAGGTGGCAAGTGCCTTGGCCCCCATCGCCGCCAGCATCCGCGCCGACCCGGTATCCCAGGCATTGGCCAGAATAAATGGCGTGCCGGGCACATGCAGGTCCCGGAAACTTACACCTCGATCAATCATATCCGTCCCCCCAAAGATCGATCAGCGTTCTGACCAGACCGCCAGTTCATTGCCACCCGGCTCGCGAAAGTGAAACCGCCGCCCGCCCGGAAAATCAAAGATCGGCTTGACGATTTCCCCGCCCGCTTCGGTCACCGCCGCAAGCGCCGCCTCCAGATCGTCGGTCTTTAAAATCACCAGCGCCTTGCCCGGTTGACCGCCACTGGCGTCCAAACCGCCATCCAGTCCGGCGTTTTCAAACGCCTGATAATTGGGGCCGTAATCGGCAAAATGCCAGCCAAAAGCAGTCGCGAGAAAATTCTTGCTCGCGGCCATATCGGCCGTGTCGAATTCCACATAGTCGATCTTGATTGGCATGCGCCCGCGCCCTCGCAATTTGTTCCCTATATGTTCTAAACATATTCATAGAGGAAGAGCAATAAAAAAGGACGGAGCGCTGGCCCCGTCCCTGATCAATTGCATTGGCGAATGGACAACCGGCGCGGCGCTTATTGCGCCGCGTCGACAATCTCGGCCTCAACCGTGGGCACCAGCACCAGCCCGGCATCACCGGCATCCACTGTCACCTGGCTGCCATCGCTCACCTCACCGGCCAGCACCTTTTCCGCCAGCCCGTCCTGCACCTGCCGCTGCATCACGCGCTTCAGCGGCCGGGCACCATAGGCAGCATCATAGCCTTCATTAGCCAGCCATTCGCGCGCTGCCGGGGTAAGGGTCAGGGTGATATCGCGATCCTTGAGCAGCTTTTGCAACCGCTCAAACTGGATATCGACAATCGCGCCCATATCCGTCCGCGCCAGCCGGTGGAACAACAGGATCTCATCGACCCGGTTGAGGAATTCCGGGCGGAACGCCATCTTCACCGTATCGAGCACCTTGCCACGCACCAGCTCCACGCTCTCATCATCCTTGAGTTCTGAGAGATATTCAGAGCCCAGATTGGAGGTCATGATGATCAGCGTATTGCGGAAATCCACCGTCCGGCCCTGTCCATCGGTCAGTCGCCCGTCATCGAGCACCTGCAACAGCACATTGAACACGTCCGGATGCGCCTTCTCGATTTCGTCGAACAGGATCACCTGATAAGGCCGGCGCCGCACCGCTTCGGTCAAAACCCCGCCCTCGTCATACCCAACATAGCCCGGCGGCGCACCGATCAGCCGGGCCACGGAATGCTTCTCCATGAATTCCGACATATCCAGCCGCACCATGGCCGCTTCATCATCGAAGAGGAATTGCGCCAGGGTCTTGGTCAGTTCGGTCTTGCCCACACCGGTTGGGCCTAAAAAAATGAACGAGCCAATCGGCCTGTTGGGGTCCTGCAATCCGGCACGCGACCGCCGCACGGCCCGCGACACCGCCGCCACCGCTTCCTGCTGGCCGATCACCCGGCGCGCCAGTTCCTCTTCCATGCGCAGCAGCTTGTCCCGCTCGCCTTCCAGCATCTTGTCGACGGGAATACCGGTCCAGCGCGAAACAATCTGCGCGATATGGCTCGGGGTCACCACTTCCTCGGCCAGCACATTGTCAACAACGCCCTCGCCCTCATGGGCTTCGGCATCGGCAATCCGCTTTTCAAGGTCCGGAATAACGCCATAGGCAAGCTCACCTGCCCGCGCCAGATCGCCGGAGCGCTGGGCAATTTCCAGCTGCGACCGGGCCTGATCCAGCTCTTCCTTGAGCTTTTGCCCGCCCGCCAGCCGGCTTTTTTCAGAAACCCAGCGCTGGTTGAGCGCACCCGCTTCTTCTTCGAGGTCAGCCAGCTCACCTTCAAGCTTGGCCAATCGCGATTTCGAGGCGTCGTCGGTTTCCTTTTTGAGGGCTTCCCGCTCGATCTTCAATTGCATGATGCGCCGGTCGAGTTCGTCGAGCGCCTCGGGCTTTGAATCAATCGCCATGCGCAAGCGCGCCGCCGATTCATCCATCAGATCAATCGCCTTGTCGGGCAAAAACCGGTCGGCAATATAGCGGTTCGACAGGGTTGCCGCCGAAACCAGTGCCGAATCGGAAATCCGCACCCCGTGATGCAGCTCGTATTTTTCCTTGAGCCCGCGCAGGATCGAGATTGTGTCTTCAACCGTCGGCTCGCTGACAAAGACCGGCTGGAAACGCCGGGCCAGCGCCGCGTCTTTTTCAACATGCTTTTGATATTCATCAAGCGTCGTTGCACCCACGCAGTGCAATTCACCACGCGCCAAGGCCGGCTTCAGCAGGTTCGAGGCATCCATCGCCCCATCGCCTGCACCCGCCCCCACAAGCGTGTGCATCTCGTCGATAAACAGAATGATTTGCCCATCAGCCGCAGTCACTTCATTGAGCACGCCCTTCAAGCGCTCCTCAAATTCACCGCGATATTTCGCGCCGGCAATCAGGGCACCCATATCAAGCGCCATCAGCGATTTGTTCTTCAGCGATTCCGGCACATCACCATTGACGATCCTGAGCGCCAGCCCTTCGGCAATCGCCGTCTTGCCCACGCCCGGCTCGCCAATCAGCACCGGATTGTTCTTGGTACGGCGCGATAACACCTGAATGGCGCGGCGGATTTCCTCGTCACGCCCGATCACCGGGTCCAGTTTGCCCGCCCGTGCGTCAGCGGTCAGATCGCGCGCATATTTCTTCAACGCATCATACTGGTTTTCCGCCGAGGCAGAATCAGCCGTGCGCCCTTTACGCAAATCATTGATCGCTTCATTGAGTTTGGAAGCAGTCACCCCGGCAGCCGACAATATCTTGCCCGCATCCGCCGTCTTTTCAATCACCAGCGCCAGCAATAACCGTTCAACGGTCACAAAGCTGTCCCCGGCCTTGTCCGCCGCGCTTTCGGCGGTGTCAAAAACCTTGGCCAGTTCGCGGCTGAGATAAACCTGCCCGCCATCGCCTGAAACAGTTGGAATTTTCTTCAGCGCAGCTTCAACCCCGGCACGCACCTGCACCGGATCGCCTTCCGCGCGCTCGATCAAACCAGAGGCCATGCCCTGGTCATCATCCATCAAAACCTTCAATAGATGCACCGGCGCGAACTGCTGGTGCCCCTGGCCCAAAGCCATGGTCTGCGCACTTTGAATGAAACCGCGTGCGCGCTCGGTATATTTCTCGATATTCATATCGACCAATCTCCTTTTCTCGCACGACCCGCTGCCCAAAAAGGCGCAGACGAACCGCCGGAAGCCTGGTTTGCGAGGCACCTGACTATGCAGCGCACCTCTGTTGTAGTGAGATATGGTATTGGATTTCGAAAAGAAAAGGGGCACGCTGCCCGGGCCAGCCCAGTAAGTTCGCGAAAAAGGAAACCCGCATGCTGACCGGACACATCCGCACCCATGGCATTATTCTGGGCACTGAACGTTTTGATGCCTGTCTGGCCTTTTATCGCGACATTATCGGCCTGCCCGTCTGGTTCGAAAAACAGGGCCTCACCTGCTTGCGGTTCGGTGATGGTTACCTGATGATCGAAACAGGCGGCATGGCCCGCGATACACGAAAACCGAACGCCGAAAACCCCACCGTCCTCCGCTTCAATGTCGATAGTGTGCACGACGCTGCGGCAAAGCTTGAGGCGGCCGGTGTGCAGGTTGATATCAGGCAGTTCGACTGGGGATTGGTCGGCGCCTTTACAGATCCCGATGGGAATGCCTGCGAACTCAAGGACGCCGACGATCCGTTTTTTGAGACAAAGACAACATAAAGGGGCCGCACGCCGGCAGAACCGGAACGCGGCCCCTGATTAGGGCACTAAATCGTACGCAGCCTATTCGGCAGCGTCGGCACGTCCGCCAGCGGTCAGAAAGGCGGGCAATTCGCCCACATCAGGCTGTGCGGCACCAGCTGCATCAACCGGTGCGTCATCCGTGCGCGGCTGCGGTTTGCGGCGCGGGCGCCGTTCACGCGGTTTGCGCGCCGGCTTTTCGGCCTCTGCCTCATCAGCATCTGACTTGGCGCTCTCCGCCGGTGCAGGCTGATCAGCATTGCTGCCAGAAACCTCAGCCGACCCCTGGTCGTCATTGCCGCTGGCATTGTCATTATTGTCGTCGTCGTCACCATCGTCACTGCCATTATTCATTTGTGGCTGCGACTGGTCATTGCGCTGCGGGTTCTGCGCCTGGGCGGCAGACAGAATGCGGAAATAATGTTCCGCATGCTGGAGATAGTTCTCCGCCATCACCGAATCGCCACTCGCCTGCGCATCACGTGCCAATTGTTGGTATTTCTCAGCAATATGTGAGGCATTGCCACGGATTTTCACATCCGGACCATTGCTCTCAAAATTACGCGAAAGGGGGTTTGTGTGCTTGCGACCACCGCTATTATTACGGCCCCGCGAGCGCTTGTTCTGATTGTTGTTAGGTCTCATTCGTCGCTACAAAGCTCTTTGTTTGTGTCGGGCAAACTGTATTTACAGCCAACATAACTCTCGTATCCGGGCGATCTGCGGGTAACTCCCGCAACCGGGGATATTTTCAGTTGAGCGTCAACAAGCTGCCGCTTCAGCCACACCCTGCACCATTGAAAAGATCCTTTGGATCCAGTGCCTGATTGCCTTTGAAAGGCATTCGCGATGAACGGGTGACTATTGCCTGTGCGTGAACCCACGCAGCTGAACAGCACGGTCAACCTATATGCTTCGCCTTGGTTTTCCAAGCAAAAAATGGCATCACCCCCACTTGCCACCGGGTTTGCGTTAAATGCGCGCCACAACCACCCGGCCAATTCCGGCCAGATCGTCATGTATTGTGCACATCGGATATCCCGCCTTTTCGAATATCTCACGAACCGGCGCTGCCTGCCCCGCCCCCAGTTCCACAATCACCGCGCCGCCCGCCGCCAGATAGTCACGCGCTTCCGCGGCAATGAGATGATAGGGTGCCAACCCGTCCGCCCCGCCATCCAGCGCCAGCACGGGATCATGCAAGCGCACTTCCCGTTCAAGACTGGCAATCACGTCACTCTCGATATAGGGCGGATTTGAAACGATCAGGTCAAACCGCGCCGACCGGTCAACAGGCTGAAACCATGACCCCTCACAAAGGGTCAGCCGGTCGGCAACATGATGCGCCTTGGCATTGATCGCCACCGCCTCCAGCGCCTCACCACTCAGATCAACCGCCACCCCGTTGGCCGTCGGCAAATTGTCCAGAAGCGCAATCGCAATGCACCCGGTGCCGGTTCCAAGATCGAGAATGCCGGCATCCGGCCGACCGGCCAGAAAATCCAGCCCCAGCTCAACCACCAGTTCCGTTTCAGGCCGGGGCACAAGCGTTGCCGCGTTCAGTGTAAAATCGAGCCCGAAAAATTCCTTGTGCCCCAGAATGCGCGCCACCGGCTCCCCGGCCAACCGCCGCGCCGCAAATCCCTCGAGCACATCCAGCGCCTGTGCGCCCGCCACATCATGCTCATGCGCCGCCAGTTGCGCCCCGTCAAAACCAAAGGCACGCTCCGCCAAAAGCCGGGCATCCAGCGATGGCGTCGCCATATTCGCGTCGGCAAACCGGTCGCGCACAAGCCGCCAGGCGCGGCCCATCGTTTGCGGCAAAGTGCTCAGCTTTCCTGGTCCATCGCCGCCAGCTGTGCGGCCTGATGTTCGGTCACCAGCGCGCTGATCACCTCCTCCAGCCCCTCCCCTTCCATGATCTTGTCGATCTTGTAGAGCGTCAGGTTGATCCGGTGATCTGTCACCCGCCCTTGCGGGAAATTATAAGTGCGGATGCGGCCCGAGCGGTCGCCCGTGCCCACCTGGTCGCGGCGCGCTTCGGAGCGTTCGCTGTCGCGCTTCTCGCGCTCCGCCTCATAAAGGCGTGCTCGCAACACCTTCATGGCCCGGTCACGGTTCTGATGCTGGCTCTTTTCCGAAGAGGTCACCACAATCCCTGAGGGAATATGCGTGATACGCACCGCACTGTCGGTGGTGTTGACGTGCTGTCCGCCCGCGCCCGAGGCCCGCATCGTATCAATGCGGATATCCTCATTGCGCACCTCGATATCGATATCCTCGACCTCGGGCAAAACCGCAACCGTCGCTGCCGAGGTATGAATGCGCCCACTGGCTTCGGTCTCGGGCACCCGTTGCACCCGGTGCGTGCCGCTCTCGAATTTCAGTTTCGCATAAACACCCGTGCCCGAAATATTGGCGATGATTTCCTTGTAACCACCCATATCGCCTTCGCTCTCGGTCATGATGGTGACCTTCCAGCGGTTCAGTTCGGCATAGCGCTGATACATGCGAAACAGGTTGCCCGCGAACAGCGCCGCCTCGTCGCCCCCCGTCCCGGCACGCACTTCAAGAATAACACTGCGCTCATCGGCAGAATCCTTGGGCAATAGCAGCAGCCGGATTTCCTGGCTCAGCGCATCAATCTTTTCGCCCAGCTCTTCATATTCCAGTTCGGCCAGTTCGCGCATTTCAGGGTCCTTCGACCCCAGCAATTCCTTGGCACCCTTGTAATCCTCAAGCGCCCGGCGATAAGCGCGGATCGGCCCGATCATGGGCTGAAGTTCAGCATATTCCTTGGACAGGCGGACATATTCATCCGGCTCTGGCCCGCCGGACATCTGGTGCTCCAGTGAGTCAAAACGCTGCTCGACGGCATCAAGCTTTTCTGTTGGCAATTGCGCCATGGGAGAAGGACTTTCAGTTAAAAACAGCAGCCTGAAGCCTCAGGCAAAAAATCGGAGCCCGGTTTTGCGCCATTGGCGCTTTGAAAACAAGAGCCAGCACATAGCCACCCCAACCGGGAGGCTAGATTGGCAGGTTCTGGCGCGCCGCCCATTCCACCAGCAAGTCACGAATGGAACCGCCATCAGCGCCTTCACTCAGGGCCGCCGCAACCGCTGTGCGGATGGGTTCAATCTCGAGCGAGAGAATCATTTCCTTGATCGGCCCGATCGAGGACGCGCCCATGGAAAGACGTGTCATGCCGATCGACAAAAGCGCCAGCGCCTCAATCGGCCGCCCGGCCAGCTCGCCGCACATGGTCACCGGCACATTATAGCGTGCCGCACTGTCAACGATCAGCCGCAAGGCTCTAAGGCGCGGCAGGGCAATCGGATCGTAATTGCGGGCGACACGCGGATTGGCCCGGTCAGTCGCCGTCAAAAACTGCACAAGATCATTGGAGCCGATGGAAACAAAATCCACCTCCGGCATCAAATGATCCAGTTCGAACAACAGCGAGGGCACTTCCACCATCGAACCGAGTTCAATCTTTTCCGGCACGGGCGCACCAGTGCGCTTTAACCGTTCCCATTCCTTCTTGATCACCTGCCGCGCCTGCCGGAATTCGGCAACTTCGGTGACCATCGGCACCAGAATTTTCAGCGGCCGTCCATCCGCAGCCTGCAACAAGGCCCTCACCTGTGTGCGCAACAATCCCGGCCGATCGAGCGCCAGACGCAGCGACCGCCAGCCCATGGCCGGGTTTTCCTCGGCCATCGAGCGCAAATAGGGCACCACCTTGTCGCCGCCAATATCCAGCAGACGGAACACAACCGGCTTGTCACCGGCAATCCTGATCGCCTCGCGATAAAGATCGATCTGTTCGCTAAGCCGCGGCAGCTTGGAGGCGATCATGAATTGCAGTTCGGTGCGGAACAGGCCCACACCCGCAGCCCCGGTTTCCTCCAGTGCATGCAAATCCGCCACCAGCCCGGAATTGTGCAACAGCGTCACCTCAACCCCGTCCTTGGTGATCGAGGGCTTGTCGCGCAATTCAGCAAAATGCGCCCGCCGCTTGGCCGACAGTTTTACCTTGTCGGCATAGCTCGCCTCGATTTCGCTGGTCGGGCGTAAATAGACAACCCCCAGCGTACCATCGACGATAATATCGTCGCCGGTCTCACAGATCGAGGCAATCGAATCGGCCTGCCCCACGGCCACCAGCCCGAGTGACCGGGCAACAATCGCCACATGCGCTGTTGCCGCCCCATCCTCAAGCACAATGGCGCGCAGCTTGGTGCGGTCATATTCCAGCAGGTCAGCAGGCCCCATATTCCGGGCCACAACCACGGCATTGTCAGGCAGCTCTGTCGCGCCCACCTTGCCATTGCCCGTCAGAACCCTGAGCAGCCGGTTGGCCAGATCATCCAGATCATGCAGCCGGTCACGGATATAAGGGTCCGCCTGGCGCAGCATGCGCGCACGGGTGTCGTTCTGCACCCGCTCGGTCGCCGCTTCCGCCGTCAGCCCGTTGTCAATCGCCTCTTCGATGCGCCTGACCCAGCCCCGGTCATGGGCAAACATCCGGTAGCTTTCCAGAATATCCCGGTGATCGGAGGACAATTGCATATCGCCCCGCTTGAACATGTCGTCAATCGACATGCGCATGGTGCGGATTGCCTTTTCCAGCCGGGCCTTTTCCTCGTCCGTGTCATCGGCGACAAAATTCATCACCACAACACGCGGGTCATGCAAAACCACATGGCCAAGCGCAATGCCCTCGCCAAAGCTGACCACTTCCAGCATGCGCGGCCGCCGCAGATCGATATCCGACCCCGGCTTGATCAGGCTTTCAAATTCCGACGCCGACAGCATTTCGGCGAGAATCGTCGCCGTGGTCAGCATGGCCTCGGTCTCGTCCTCGCCATAGGCGCGCCGTTCCGAGTTCTGCACAACCAGAACGCCCAGCGTCTGGCCCGAACGCAAAACCGGCACACCAAGGAAGGAATTGAACGGGTCTTCCCCCGTTTCGGGGCGATAGGCAAAGGCTGGATGCGCTGTGGCATCGAGAAGGCTCAAGGGCTCCGCCTCGGCAGCGATCAGGCCCACAAGCCCCTCGCCCAGCCGCAGCGTGGTCATGTGCACAGCTTCAGGTTTCAGGCCGTGAGTCGCAAAAAGTTCAAGCGCGCTATCATCACGCAACACATAGAACGAGCACACATCGGCCCGCATATTGTCCGCGATCAGATCAACAATCTTGTTCAGGCGGTCCTGTGAACCCAAAGGCTCAGCAAGGGTTTCACGCAATTGCCGAAGCAAAACGCGCGGCCCGCCGCCAGCGGCGTTGCCCATAAAAAAATCCTCATGGCGGCCCGATTGCCACCCCTCCCCCAACAACGCATTTGGAGCTCTTGCGGATCCTACGCGCTGTCTTTGTCGAGACCGTAATACGTATGCAGCGCCCGAACCGCAAGTTCCGCATACTCTTCTTCTATGAGAACTGAGGTCTTGATTTCAGAGGTTGTAATCAACTGAATGTTGATTCCCTTGTCCGCCAGGGCCTGGAACATCGACGATGCCACACCCGCATGCGAACGCATGCCAACGCCCACAACAGAGATTTTCGCCCCGCCCTTGGACCCGGAAATCGAATCATACTCGAACCGGTCCCCCGCAACGGTCAAAGCTTTCATCGCCTTGTCGTATTCACTATCAGGCACGGTAAAGGTGATATCGGTCATTTTGCCATCGTCGGAGACATTTTGCACAATCATGTCGACAACAATGCGCTCATCGGCCAGCGAGCCGAACACGGCAGCGGCAACGCCGGGCTTGTCCTTGACCCCGCGCAGGGTGATTTTCGCCTCGGCCTTGGCCAGGGTCACGCCAGAAACAATCTGCTTTTCCATAATCTCATCCTCATCGCACACCAGTGTGCCGGGAACACCATGACCCGACCCATCGGGCGCCACCTGCGGCGCATCCGGGTCGTCAAAGCTCGAGCGCACTGCAAGGCGCACTTTCTGCGCCATCGCCAGCTCCACCGAGCGCGTCTGCAAAACCTTGGCCCCCAGCGAGGCCATTTCCAGCATTTCCTCAAACGAAATCCGGGTCAGCCGCTGCGCCTTGGGGGCAATGCGCGGATCGGTCGTATAAACCCCGTCCACATCGGTATAAATATCGCAGCGATCCGCCCCGATAGCCGCCGCCACCGCCACAGCACTGGTGTCAGATCCACCGCGTCCCAGCGTCGTCACCCGGCCTGAAGGGGCAACGCCCTGAAACCCGGTCACCACACACACCACGCCCTGCCCCAGCCGCTCGTTCAAAAGCGCCGGCTTGATATCGGTAATCCGCGCCGCCCCATGGGCGTCATCGGTTTCAATCGGCACCTGCCAGCCCGCAAATGAGCGCGCGGCAATCCCCATATCCGAAAGCACAATCGCCATCAGCCCCGCGGTCACCTGTTCGCCAGAGGCCACCACCGCATCATATTCACGCGCATCATGCAGTTTGGAGGCGTCATTGACCCAGCCCACAAGCTGGTTGGTCGCCCCGGCCATGGCCGACACCACCACGCAAACCTGGTTGCCCGCGTCCACCTCACGCTTTACATGGCGCGCAGCGTGCCGGATGCGGTCCACATCGGCCACCGATGTGCCGCCGAATTTCATGACGAGACGTGCCATGACGCTTTTCCTTTATGCCCCGGCACCCCAAAATAGCCCGGCCGGTTTGTTTTGTTCGCGCGTCAATTGCCATAAGCACGCGACAACTGCAACTGGCACGCCAATATGATGGTTTCCGGGCACAGCCTGCCCGTGCTAAACCACAGCTGAATTAACCCAAAAAGAACAGTGTCATGGCCGCAACAACCATTAATGACGACGAAATCGCCCGCTTCACAGCCATGGCGGAACAATGGTGGGACCCAAAGGGCAAGTTCAAGCCATTGCACAAGTTCAACCCCGTGCGGCTGGCCTATATCCGCCAGCATGTCATTGATCACTTTCAGCTCGATGGCACCAAACGCCTGCCCCTCGAAGGCCTGAAATTTCTCGATATCGGCTGTGGCGGCGGTCTTTTGTGCGAACCCATGGCCCGGCTCGGGGCGACGGTTACCGGTGCCGATGCGGCTGAAAAAAACATCCGCATTGCCGAACTCCACGCCGCCCAGTCCGGCCTCGAGATCGATTACCGCGCCACCACGTCCGAAACCATGGCGGAAGCGGGCGAACAATTTGACGTCGTGCTCAATATGGAAGTGGTCGAACACGTCGCTGACGTGCCGCTTTATCTTGAAAGCTGCGCCCGATTGGTCAAGCCCGGCGGGCTGATGTTCGTGGCCACCATCAACCGCACGGCAAAAGCCTTTGCCCTCGCCATTGTCGGGGCCGAATATGTGCTGGGCTGGCTGCCCAAGGGCACCCATACTTACGAGAAATTCCTCACCCCTGAGGAAATCAGCTCCCAGCTCAAGCGCCATGGCATGAGCATCAAGCACAAATCCGGCGTCAGCTACGCGCCCCTGCAGGACCAGTGGCGCACCTCGCGCGACATGAGCGTCAATTACATGCTGCTGGCCGAAAAACCGGCCTAGGCCTGCGAGGCTTTCAGCTTGCCACGCCGGTCGGTCAAAACGATCAGGTCATTGGCGCTTTGCGGCGGCGCGAACAAATAGCCCTGCACATATTTGCAGTTGAGCGCCTTGAGTTCCGCCAGTTGCATCGGCGTCTCCACACCCTCCGCCACCACATCAAAGCCAAGCGCATTGGCCATGTCCACAATCGCCCGGATGATTTGCGCATTGGCCGGATTGCTGTCCAGCCCCTCGACAAAGGATTCGTCGATCTTGATCTTGGAGAAAGGAAAACTGCGCAAATAGCTCAACGACGAATAGCCGGTGCCAAAATCATCAAGCGCAATTCCCACCCCGAGATTTAGCAGGTCATGCAAGGTACCCGCCACATGTGACCCCGCCTCCAGCAACACGCCCTCGGTAATCTCAAGGGTCAGCCGGCTGGGCAACAGCCCGTAGCGGTCAAGATTTTGCACCAGCTTGCTCAACAGGGTCGTATTGCGCAATTGCACGGGGGAAACATTGACGCAAACCTGAATGTCCGAAGGCCAGCTCGCCGCATCGCGCGCCGCCTGTGCCAGAACCCAGTCGCCGATTGGCACAATCAGCCCGCTCTCCTCGGCAACAGATATGAATTCCTCGGGATCAACCGGGCCAAGCTCCGGCGAGGTCCAGCGCAGCAGCGCCTCATAGGCAACAACCTTGCCCGTCGATAATTCGAAGATCGGCTGATAGTAAAGGTGCAGCTCGCCGCGCTCTTCCGCGCCATGCAGCGCACATTCCAGCTGCTTGCGCCGCAGCAAGCCGGCACACATTTCCGCCTCGAACATCCGCTTGCGGCCCCGGCCTTCCGCCTTGGCTGCATAAAGCGCCAGATCGGCATTGCGCATCAGCGCATCCGCATCCGCCCCATGCGCCCCGCCCAAAGCCGCGCCCGCACTGCCATCGATCACAAGGCTATGCGTGCCCACAACAAACGGCGCATCAAACAATTCAAGCAGTTCGGCGGCAACGCTTTCAACCTCCGCCGGCCCGTTGATATCGAGCAGCAGAACCGTAAATTCATCCCCGCCCAGCCGGGCCACATCAAAAGCGTCACCGGCCCAGGCCCGCAAACGCGCCCCCAAATCCCGCAACAGGGCATCGCCCACCGGGTGCCCAAGCGTGTCATTGATCAGCTTGAACCCGGTCAAATCCAGCGAGACGATACCGATTTCACTTGCCGGGCGGGTCGCAAACGCCTCGGTCAGCAATTCCAGAAACCGTGTGCGGTTGATCAATCCGGTCAACTGGTCGGTATGGGCCAATTGCTGCAACCGCCGCTCAGCCAGCAGCTTGCCGGTAATATCCTGGGCCACGCCCCGCACACCGCAAAACCCGTCAACCCGGTCCCATTGCGGGCTGGCGCTGATCGACCAATAGCGCTGCACCCCGCCCACCTGCACACTGGCCCGCGCATCGGACAAAGGCTCGCGCAACCGCACCCGTTCACAAATCACCGTGTTGAAAAATTCAGCGTCCGGGGCAAACAATTCCGAAAAATGCATGCCGTTCAACGTTTCGGCATCCAGCCCCGCCGCCTTTGAGAACCGTGGGCTGACCGCGCAAAACCGGCCCGAGGCATCCGTTTGCCAAAGCCAGTCACTGCTGTTCGCCTCAAAATCATTAAGCGACATGGCAACATCGCGTTGCGCTTCATCCCGGGCATGGGCATCCCGCGTCTCTTCCAGAAAAAGACCCGCCTGATGGCGCACGATCACCAGAACATAGGCAAAAAACACAAGCAGGGGCACAATCTCGAACGCCGTCATCCCGGCGCTCAGCAACGCCATACTACCCGTCAGCGTCAGCACACCGCCATAAACCAGCGTCGCCAGGGGGAAGGCGGCAAAGCCGAAAACCTCGGCACACATCATCCCGCCCGCAATCAGCCCCACCAGCAATTGCCGGTCCGGGCCCAGTTGCGGCAGAAACACGATCGCCCCCACACCCCAGGCCAGCGCCCGCAAACCCGCCAACAGCGTAATCTGTCGCTGGATGCGCTCCATATCTTCCACCCTTGAAGGGTTTCCGCGGCGATAGGCGCGCCAGGGCACCAGCAACAGCGCCACAGCGAGCGCCGTTGCACAGCCCCAAAGCACGAAATGCCCCGAAGGCACCGCCCCCCAGACCGCAAGGGCGAACAAACCAACATGAACAAGATTGAAAATCAGGGTCGCCGGAATAAGGCGCTGCACAGCGGCAACCCGCCGCTGCGTGATTTCGGCCCTCAGCCGTGGCGCACGCCCGCCGCCCTGCGCTGGAGCATGCCGCGCAATCAACCGCCCCGTCATATTTTTTACAAATGAAAACAACGCAAAATAACCAGCTTGCCTGAACAGCAAAACACTGGGCCTCTGCGATTAAAAAACCCTGAAATAACCCACGCAATAAAATTCAGATGCGACCCAATTATCGCCCTGTTTAAAAGTATTCACCGGCTATGTATAAGTATTAGATCAGGAAGATATATCGCGCAGCTAAATCTAGTTACGATCCTCAGGCAAGCTGGGCAAGGGCATAAAGTCGATCCCGTCCTCAACAAGCGCGGTCACTTCCTCGCGCGTTGCCTCACCATAAATGCCGCGCTTCTCGCTTTCCTGATCGTGAATCTTGCGCGCTTCACTGGCAAACCGGTCGCCAACATAATCGGCTTCAGCGGTCACCTTGTCGCGCAAGGCCTTCATCGCCGCGCGCAATTCCGCTTGCTGGGGATGACCGGAAGACAAGGCAACGGTATCTGAACTCTTGCGCGCAACGGCAGGGGCCATCAGCGCCTTGGTGACATTGCCCGAGCTGCAGATCGGGCAGGTAACGATGCCCTTTTTGTGCTGCGCTTCATAGGCATCCGCATTGCGGAACCATGCGTCAAACTTGTGCTCACTCTCACAGATCAGCGAATACTGGATCACGCTAGAAATTCCTCTCAGAACCTGACTGATTATGACAGACCTTGGTTAACGCTTAGCGAAAACGGGCGGGCATTGGCAAGGGCCGGCAGCCGCTCGCGCGCATCCCTGACCCGTGCCGGATCGATATCGGCCAAAACCAGCCCCGGGCTGTCTTCGGCGCGCACTGATACAACAGCACCCCATGGGTCGACAATCATGGAATGCCCCCAGGTGGCGCGCCCGTTCTCATGCTGCCCCGCTTGTGCGGCGGCAATCACATAAGATCCCGTCTCGATCGCGCGGGCCCGGAGCAGAATTTCCCAGTGGGCCCGCCCGGTCGGCACGGTAAAGGCCGCCGGCACCGCCATCACCCCCGCCCCGCCATTCGCCAGCGTTGCAAACAATTGCGGAAACCGCACGTCATAACAAATCGACATGCCCAGCCCGAAGCCGGGCGCCTGGGTCACCACCGCCTCGGTGCCACCCTGATAGCTGGCACTCTCGCGATAGGGGCGATCATTGGGTGGATCGGCGTCAAACAGATGAATTTTGTCGTAGCGGGCAACCTCTTGCCCATCAGGCGAAAAAAGCACCGAGCGATTGGCAAACAGGCCATTCTCCAGCGCCACCGCCAGCGACCCCAGATGCAGAAAAAGGCCCGTTTCCCGGGCAATTTCCGCACAACGTTTCAGGGCCGGGTTATCTTCCATCGGTCCGGCAAGCGTTGCCAGCTCCGCCCGGTCACGCGCAAACGCAATACTCACCTCAGGGGTCAGCACATAGTGTGCGCCCGCCGCAGCCGCCTCGGCACTCAGCCGGGCAATCACGTCAAGATTGGCCTCGGGCGACAGCCCCGAACACATCTGGAGCGCCGCAACCCGCACGTTTTCGTCACCCATACCTGGAATTAGCCCGCGTTGAGCAGCTTGTCGAGCGCGCCCTGACGCTCCATCGCCGCCATATCGTCATAGCCGCCCACATGGGTCTCGCCGACAAAAATCTGCGGCACGGTCCGGCGCCCCTGGGCACGCGTCGTCATTTGCATGCGCGCATCCTGATCGAGCACATCGATCTCGTCATAGGCAACGCCCTTTTGATCCAGCAACGATTTCGCCGCGTGGCAATAAGGGCAGGTCGGGGTGGTGTAGATCTCAACTTTTGGCATCAAACGCCTCCATGACACTTTGCTGTTATATGGGCATATCCGCCCCAATAACAACGCGTGCGAAGCTGATGACGTCAATTTGTTCGATTCCTGCGCGTTTAAGGGCGAGGGTCAACGCCCGCACCGTGGCCCCTGTGGTAATCACATCATCAACAATCACCACCCGCCGCCCGGCGATGGCCGACAGCGCCTCTGCCCGCACCTCAAAGGCACCTGCCACATTGCGCTGGCGCTGGGCGGCGCTCAGGCCCACCTGCTGCCTTGTGCGGCGCGTGCGCCTGACCAGAAGCGGTGCCACATCCAGCCCGCGCAATTGCACCAGCGCCCGGCATAATTCGGTTGATTGGTTATAGCGCCGTTGCCATTGCCGGAACCGGTGCAGCGGCACCGGCACCAGAACCGGATCGCCATCAAGAATCTCGGCGCATGCCGTGGTCATCGTCAGGGCGCAAAACCGCGACAGCTCCGGCTTGTCGCCATATTTCAGCCGCGACACGATCGCCCGGGCCAGATCATTGTAAATAAAGGCCGACCGCGCCCGGTCAAAGGGCGGCGGATCGGCAATCGCTGCGGCAGACCGCGCCTCAGGCCCCAGCGAGACAGCAAAGGGCAGGCCAAGCACCGGGCACATCGGGCGGGTAATCGGCCTGAGGCCACACCAGCAACTGGCGCAAAGGGCATTGGCATCGACAATCGGGGTATCGCAATAAAGGCATGTGGGCGGATAAAGCTGGTCGAGAACAAACCCGCCCGCCCGTTTCAGCCACAGGGCCGGCGCGCGAAACCTCAAAGCCTCTTTGACAGATGCCTGGTGCTTGTCCATAACCCCATTCTGCATCTTAATGCGCGCCCTGTCGCGCCCCATTGCAAAGCCAAATCCATGTCCGGCACCACAGCACAACCGCCCCGCATATTCGACCGCGCGCTCGTTTTGGCCCGCTACGCCCGTCACGCTGGCGGCGGCGCCGATTTCATCACCCAATTGGTGCTCGATGATCTGGAACAGCGGCTCGCCCCGATCACCCGCGACTTTTCAAAAGCGCTGATCATGGGGCCGGATGCCACAATCCTGCCCGCCAAGGGCCGCGCCGCCAACGGGACCTTCACCTTCACCAGGGCCGCAACCCTGATCGATGCAACCGTTGACCCGGAAAACCTGCGTCTGCCCGATACCGGTTATGACCTGATCGTCTCGATACTCGATTTGCAATTCGTCAATGACGTGCCCGGCTTCCTCTCGCGCATCCGCGCCCATCTCGCGCCGGACGGCCTGATGCTGACAGCGGCCATTGGTGGGGATTCCCTGCAGGAATTGCGCAGCGCCTGGCTCACCGCCGATGCCGAGATCTCCGGCGGGGCCTCTCCCCGCATCGCCCCCTTCATCGATGTGCGCAATGCCGGCAGCCTCTTGCAGCGCACAGGCTTTGCCCTGCCCGTCGCCGATCTTGAGCAGCATGTGGTGCGCTACGCCTCGCCCCTCGCCCTGATGCAGGAACTGCATGCGCTCAGCGCAAGCAATCCTTTGGTTGATCGTCCCCGCAAGATGACAACCAGAACCGCACTGGCAATGGCCGCCGCAGCCTATGCGGACGCCGCCAGCGATCCCGATGGCCGCATCCGCGCCACGCTTGAAATTCTCTGGATGTCCGGTTGGGCCCCGCACGAGAACCAGCAAAAGCCGCTGGCACCGGGCAGCGCCAAGGTCAGCCTGGCAAAGGTGCTGGGCAATAAGGATGAAACCGGGCGCTGACCCTTTTTTGCAAGGGCTTGGTAAGGCTTGTAAAAAGCCTTATGTACCGCTGACAGCAGCCGTGACTTTCGTCGCCACGCCGTCAAATAATTCAACAATTTCATCACCCGCCAGTATGAGCGCGGCAATGCAACCCACCGCAATCAGCCCCGCAATAAGCGAGTATTCAATTGCCGTTGCACCGTCTTCGTTCCTTAAAAAGGCATCAAAAACATCAGCCAAATTCTTCATCCCGCCCTCATACAATTGTGAAAAATCCACACGTACCAGCGCCAGTTTACAACAAATCACACAAATGAGCGATTAACGGCGCATCCGCCGGCGGCATTTCATAATCGCGCAAAGCCTGCGGCCGCACCCATTTGAGGGCATCATGTTCCAGCGCCTGCGGTTGTCCCTGCCATTTGCGGCAGACATAAAGCGGCATCAACAAATGAAAATCATCATAGGCATGGCTGGCAAACGCCAGCGGCGCGAGACACGCTGTCTGGGTTGAAATCCCCAGTTCTTCCTCAAGTTCACGGATAAGCGCGGCTTCCGGGCTTTCACCGGCCTCCAGCTTGCCACCGGGAAATTCCCACATGCCACCAAGCGCCTTGTCCGCCGGCCGCTGGGCAATCAGCACTCGCCGGTCAACGTCGACGAGGGCACACGCGACCACCAGCAAAATCTTCTTATCCTCAGCCATCCGCTATTCGGGACGTCGATAGTGATAACGATAGACCTCTTCAAACCCCAGCGAACGATAGAGATTGAGTGCCGGCACATTGTCGCTGACCACCTGCATTGCGGCCCAGTCGGCCCCGCCATCCCGGCTCCAGTTCAAGGCCGCCTGCATCACCGAACGGCCATAGCCCTTGCCGCGCAAATCCGCGCGCACCACCACATTGAGATAAACCCCGATCCCGCCATTATTATTGGTCAGGGCCGCCGCCGCCGCGCCGCCATTCTCGTCATAAACCAGAATACCGGTTACCGGTGCGGTGATCCGCCCCAGCATATCGGTCAGGGCACCCACGGTTTCGCCGCCATAGCCGCTCATGGCCGCCTGCACTTCATACCATTCAGGATCAGTCGCCTTGAACAACCTGAACGAATGTTTGGGCGTAAACGCAGCGCCAACCGGCATCGCCATAACCACACTATGCTCAATGGGTTTCCAGTGCGCGGTATTGAGCGCCGTAATCACCTTCTCGCCCGCAAGCGGCGTCACCCGGAATGTTGGAGGAACACCCCGTTCCCGGGCCCATTCTGCAAACCGCTCAAGGCGCTCGCCCGCCTCGGCCTCATCACCCGGATCCATCGACTGTGCCGAGTTTGCCCGTTTGGTATAGCCATTGGCAAAACGCCACACCCAGCCACCATCCTTGTGGGTTTCAAGAGCAGGCCAGGCGCTGAGAAACGCCTGTTCAAGTTGCAGGTTGGAAGGACGTTGCGCCAAAAATCAGCTCCGGTAATCAGCGTTTATGGAAATATAGCCATGGGTCAGGTCGCAGGTATAAACCCGTGCAACCCCGTCTCCAAGCCCGAGCCCTACCGTCAATTCAAGATCCGTGCCTTTCATATAGGCGCTGGCCTGTTTCTCGTCATATCCGGGCGCACGCATACCGTTCTCGGCCACCAGAAAATCCCCGAACCGGATCGATAGCCTGTCCCGGTCAGCCGGTTCCCCGGCCTTGCCCACGGCCATCACCACACGGCCCCAATTGGCGTCTTCCCCCGCAATAGCGGTTTTCACCAATGGTGAATTGGCAATCGCCCGGGCAATCACCCCGGCGCTGGCATCATCCACCGCGCCATTGACTTCAACGGTAATAAATTTGCTCGCGCCCTCGCCATCCTTGACCACCTGCATGGCCAGATCAAACAGCACATCATGCAAGGCTTCTCCGAAAACGGCCGCACGCGGATCATCAAGGCTTTCGATCGGCGCCACATCGCGGGCCGCCGCCTTGCCGGTCGCAAACGCCAGCAATGTATCCGACGTCGAAGTATCGCTATCAACCGTCACGGCATTGAAACTTGTCGCCACATGCCGCCCCAGCAAGGCCTGCAACACCTCTGTCTTCACCGGCATGTCGGTAAAAACGAAAGACAGCATGGTCGCCATGTCCGGCGCAATCATGCCCGAGCCCTTGGCAATGCCCGAAATCGCGATCTCGACACCATCGATCTCCACCGTCGCCGTTGCCAGCTTGGCAAACGTGTCCGTGGTCATGATCGCCTCGGCAGGCTCCATCCATGGCGCCGATTTCAGCCGACCCGCGCATTCATCGAGCACACCGCGAAATTTCTCGCCATCCAAAGGCTCGCCGATGACCCCGGTCGAGGCCAGAAACACCTCATCCGGCGCACAACCGACAGCTTCAGCCGCAATATCAGCGATCAAAACCACCGCATCGCGCCCCTTGGCCCCGGTAAAGGCATTGGCATTCCCCGAATTGACCACAAGCGCCCGCGCTTGCCCCTCAGCCCCCAGCCGCTCCCGGCACCAGTCCACAGCCGCGGACGGGCATTTCGAACGGGTCAGAACGCCGGCAACATTGGTTCCGGCATCAAATACCGCCAACAACACATCGGTGCGGTTCTTGTACTTTATCCCCGCCGCTGCAGTGGCAAAGCGCACCCCCGCAATCTCCGGCATTTCGGGAAAAGTTTCAGGGGCCAGCGGAGAGCGGGGATATGCCATTTTTGTTCAAGCCAGTTGCCATAAAGGCCACTTGTTTGCCCGACAAACACGGCCAGTGCAAGGCCATAGCAAGGTCGCATCGTGCCCGGGCGTATCGCTGCCAGACAAAAAAATGGCGCCGCCCGGCAGGACAGCGCCATTCGCATGAATTCAGAGCGCGCTTACTGCAATGCGCCCTGATTGTTCTTTTCAATTTCCGCGGCAAGCGCTGCATCGGGGATTTCAATATCCACATTGTTCTTCAAAGTGGTCATCGATGCATTGAACGCTTCAAACAGCACCTGCTGCTGCAATTGCGGGGCAACCTGCTCCAGCGGCGGCGGCGCGCTCTGGCGGCGGTCCTCAAGCTTGATCAGGTGCCAGCCGAACTGCGATTGCACCGGTTCACTGACCTGCCCCGGCTCAAGGGCAAAAGCGGCGGCTTCAAACGGCGGCACCATCTGCCCCTTGACGAAATAGCCAAGGTCACCGCCATTTTTTGACGAACCATCAATGGAATTTTCCATTGCTGCCACTTCAAACGGCTTGCCGCCCTCGATTTCCGCCCGGATGGTTTTCGCATCCGCTTCCTCAGCCACCAGAATATGGCGCGCGTGAATTTCGTCCTGCGGTTCAAAACCGGCGACCAGCTTGTCATAGGCCGCCTTGACGCTCTCCTCGGTCACCTGGGTGCCGATTTTTTCCGCAAAATAGGCGCGGCGCAGCGAGCGGTCTTCAAGATATTTCTGCCGCCGGCGAAAAACATCACTGTCCTGCATGTTTTCGGCACGGGCAGCTTTCGCCATCACTTTCATATCGATCAATACCGATGTGAGGAACGAGCGGCGGCCCTGGGGCGGGATATTCTGCATTTCCTGAGCCAGATCTTCGGCGGCAAAAGCCAGATCGCCTTCAGTGATCGCCTCACCATCCACCGTGGCAACAACGCTGTCAGGGCTGGGCGTTGCGGCCTGCTCCTGCGCATAAAGCGCCTGGGGTGCAGCGCACATACCCAAAAGGGCCACGCAAACGCCTAAAGACTTGATGATAGAACGCGAAAATGGCGCGTCGGACTGATTGGTCATTGGATTCCTTCTCCTTATTCACCCAGCGACCCCCGTTACGCTTTAGGCGGGCTTGGTTTGCCACGTTTGCCCCAACGTTGACAAGACACAGCCCCACTCTTACATGTCCTCTCGCTTCACCAAGCTTTTTTGGGGCACGATCCGGCCCGATTATGCCGGTTTCTGTCAGCGCGTTCCTGCCCCAGCGCGTGTCGACAAAGGGAATGCCGCTAAAATGGTTGTAAATGCGATCGCCCGCCGCTTTTTTGGCTCAGCGAACGACAGGCGGGTTAAAAAATTCCAGCCCCAGGTCGACGCTATCAATGCGTTGGAACCGGAGCTGGAAAAGCTTAGCGATGACCAGTTACGGGCGCGCACCGCAGAATTCCGCGACCAGCTCGCCAAAGGCGCAAAGCTGGATACGCTTCTCGTTCCAGCCTTTGCCACCGTCCGCGAAGCGGCAAAGCGCACCCTCGGCCAGCGCCATTACGATGTGCAGCTGATCGGCGGCATGGTTTTGAATGAACGCGCCATCGCTGAAATGCGCACCGGTGAAGGCAAGACCCTTTCCTCCACCCTGCCCGTCTATCTCAACGCACTTACCGGCAATGGTGTGCATGTGGTCACGGTCAATGATTACCTCGCCAAGCGCGATGCCGCCTGGATGGCCGAGGTCTATTCCTTCCTTGGCATGAGCGTTGGCACGGTATTGCAGGAATCAACCGATGCCGAGCGCAAGGCCGCTTATGCCGCCGACATCACCTATGGCACCAATAACCAGTTCGGCTTCGACTATCTGCGCGACAATATGAAATATGCCCGCGCCCAGATGGTTCAGCGCGGCCACGCCTATGCCATCGTCGATGAAGTGGATTCGATCCTCGTTGACGAAGCGCGCACCCCGCTGATCATTTCCGGCCCCTCCGAGGACCGTTCCTCGCTTTACGAAACCATCGACAAGGTCATCCCGATCATTGAAGAGGGCGATTTCGAGCTCGACGAAAAGCAACGCTCTGCCACCTTCACCGATCAGGGCATTGAAAAGCTCGAGGAAAAACTGCTGGCCGAAGGCGTGATGAAGGGCGAGTCCCTTTACGACATCGAAAACGTCTCCATCGTCCATCACCTCAATTCGGCGCTGCGCGCCCATAAACTGTTCCAGCGCGACAAGGATTACATCGTCCAGAACGACGAAGTCGTCATCATCGATGAGTTCACCGGCCGCATGATGCCGGGCCGCCGCTATTCCGAGGGCCTGCATCAGGCGCTCGAGGCGAAGGAAAACGTTAAGATCCAACCCGAGAACCAGACCCTCGCCTCGATCACCTTCCAGAATTATTTCCGCCTTTATGAAAAACTGGCAGGCATGACCGGCACGGCCAAGACCGAAGAAGAAGAATTCGGTGACATTTACGGCCTCGAAGTCATCACCGTCCCCACCAATGTCGACATTGCCCGCAAGGATGAGGACGACGCCATTTTCCGCACAATGGCGGAAAAGTTCGAGGCGATTGCCGATCTGGTGGAAGATGCCCAGAAACGCGGCCAGCCGGTACTCGTTGGCACCACCTCAATCGAAAAATCGGAATTGCTGGCCGACATTTTGAAAAAGAAGGGCGTCAAGGACATCAAGGTTCTCAACGCCCGTTATCACGAGCAGGAAGCCCGGATCATTGCCGATGCCGGCATGCCCGGCGCCATCACCATCGCCACCAATATGGCTGGCCGTGGTACCGATATTCAGCTCGGCGGCAATCTCGAAATGCGCACCGCCATTGAAGCGGGCGAGCTTGAGGGTGAAGCCCGCGCCAAAAAGATCGAAGAGATCAAAAAGCAGATCGCCAAAGACAAGCAGGCAGCGCTTGATGCAGGCGGGCTTTACGTCATTGGCACCGAGCGCCATGAAAGCCGCCGCATCGACAACCAGCTGCGCGGTCGTGCCGGCCGTCAGGGTGATCCCGGCCATTCCAAATTCTATTTGTCGCTGCAGGATGACCTGATGCGCATCTTCCCGATCGAGCGCATGGATTCCATGCTCGAAAAGCTCGGTCTCGAAGAAGGCGAATCGATCACCCACCCCTGGGTCACCAAGGCGATCGAACGGGCACAGGCCCGCGTTGAAGCGCGCAATTTCGACATCCGCAAGAACATCCTCAAATACGATGATGTGATGAATGATCAGCGCAAGGTGATCTTCGAGCAGCGCCTCGAACTGATGGATGATGACAACGTTTCCGACACCATCGGCGACATGCGCCATGACGTGGTTGATGCCATCGTGTCCAAGGCCTGCCCAGAGCGCACCTATCCCGAGCAGTGGAATGCCGAACAGCTGACAGAAGCTGCCAAGACCTATCTCAATATCGAGGTGCCGGTTGCCGATTGGGCCGCAGAAGAAGGCATTGATGCGGAAACCGTGGCCAACCGCATCAAGGACGCCGCTGACGCCCATATCGCCGCCAAGGCCGCCCGCTACACCCCCGACATCATGCGTCAAGTGGAAAAATCCATCCTTCTGCAATCCATCGACGGGCTGTGGCGCGAACATCTGGTCACGCTTGATCACTTGTCCAAGGTTGTGGGGTGGCGCGGTCTCGCCCAGCGCGATCCGCTCAATGAATACAAACAGGAAGCCTATGAGCTGTTCAACGCGCTTCTGACCAATCTGCGCGAACTGGTCACCACCCAGCTTGCCCATGTTGAAATCCAGATGCGCCAGCCCGAGGCACCCCCGGCGCTTGATACGCAGGAAGTCCATATCGACCCGCAGACCGGCGAAAACGAAGTCGCCAATGAAGCCGCGCCCGAAAACAAGGTGCTCAGCGAGGAACAATTGCGCAATGTCCGCCGCAATGACCCCTGCCCCTGCGGTTCAGGCAAAAAATTCAAGCATTGCCACGGGGCCTACTGACCCCGGTCGCATCCGCATCAAAAAAAGGGCGCCCGCCGGGCGCCCTTTTTTCATGTCTGGACCCTGAATATCAGTGCCGCTCCAGGGCCAACAATTCGTCCAGCTTGTCAAAGCTGCTGCCCATACCGTCAGTCATACCCGTATCAAGCACCATCTGCCGCACCTCGGCACTGATATAGGTCATCGTGATGACCAGTTCGGTCATGTCGCCAAGAGGCTCGAACGCAATCACGTTCTCGGAAGGCGGCATATCCTCAGCCCCTTCCATCATTTCGGTATGATCGATCCGGCTTTCGGTATCGACCCGTGAATAGGTGCCAACAAACCCGAATTCGCTGCCATCCTCGCTGTTCCGCCAGCGATAGCGATAACTGCCACCAACCCGCAGATCGATTTCGCATACCGGCATGGTCCAGCCTTCATATCCGGTCAACCAGCGCTTGACCAATTCCGGCTCGGTGTAGCATCGCCAAACCAGCGATACCGGCGCATTGAACCGGCGCTTTACCACCACTTCCCGGTCGCCCGGTGTACTCACCTCGGCCGTGTAAGCCGCTGGCGAGGTTGTCTCTGCACCCATCATTTATCTCCTGTTGATGTCGTCGGCAGCGCCTTTAGCTCATCCAGAAGCGCGTCCATCCTGCCAAAATTAGCCTCCCAGGCTTGCTGGTAGGTCTCGATCCATTTCTGCGCAGCGCCCATCGCCTCAATATCGAGACGGCAGGGCCGTCGCTGGGCATCCCGCCCTTTCACAACCAGTCCGGCCTGCTCGAGCACCTTGAGGTGGCGCGACACGGCAGGCTGGCTGATCGCAAAAGGCTCGGCCAGTTCACTGACACTGGCCTCGCCTTGTGCAAGTCGCGCCAGCATCGCGCGCCGGGTCGGGTCCGCAAGAGCCGAAAAAACCGCATCAAGCTGGTTAGTGTTCATCATTTTTCTAATATAACTCTCTTGCTATATAACAGATATATTATTTATACGATATTCCGCAGCCGTCAATTGCAAATCAACATCATTCTTTCGCCAAAACCTTGGCCCAGCCTCACCACATCGCTTGCACCGCAATGCCAGACGCGTAAAAGTCGCGCGATCGGCCCCGAACACGTCAGGGATTTCAATTGACCTACGAACAAATCGCGTTGTTTTCCCTGATCGGGCTTGTGCTCGTTGGCCTCCTCTGGGGGCGCTGGCGTTATGATCTCGTTGCCTTCACCGCCCTGATGATCGGTGTGGCCATCGGCGCGGTCCCGCACGAAATCGCCTTCACCGGTTTCGGCCATGAAGCCACGATCATCGTAGCGCTGGTCCTGATCATTTCCGCCGGGCTCTCCCGGTCCGGCGCGGTTGACCTGATCACCCGTCTGGTCATCGACCGCACGCGTGCCCTTGGCCAGCACATCACCATTCTGGGCACGGTCGGCGGCATACTCAGCGCGTTCATGAACAATGTCGCAACCCTCGCCCTGCTAATGCCCGTCGACATCCAGGCCGCCCGTCAGGCGGGCCGCAGTCCCTCGCGCTCACTGATGCCCCTGTCCTTTGCCACCATTCTTGGCGGCATGGCCACGCTCATTGGCACGCCCCCCAACATCATCATCGCCTCCTATCGTGGTGATGCCATGGGCACACCCTTTGCCATGTTCGATTTCGCCCCGGTCGGGGCAACTGTGGCCATTGTCGGCGTCATCTTCATCGCCCTGATCGGCTGGCGGCTCATCCCCGAGCACCCCGGCAATAGCGGTCTCGTCGAAGACCTGTCCCAGCTGGATGATTACGTTGCAGAACTGGTCGTGACCGAAAAATCCCGCGCCGTTGGCGAAAAGGTCCGCGATCTCGATGAAGCCGCCGAGGAAGCCGATTGCGCCATTCTCGGGCTTGTGCGCAATGGTAAACGCCTGCCCGGCCGCGCCCGGCGCGAAGAGATTGCCGCAGGCGATCTGCTGGTTGTGCAAGGTACCGCCGAAGCGCTCAACACCCTCTCGGGCAGCCTCGGGCTCAAAATGCAGGGCAAGGCCGGCCAGGTCGCCGATTTGAGTGCGGACATGACCCTTGCCGAATTCGTGATCACCCGCGACAGCCGCCTGATCGGGCGGCGCGCCAACGAAGTGCAATTGCTGCGCGCCGGCGGGGCCTCGGTCATCGGCCTCAGCCGCATGGGCAAGGCCGTGCGCGAACGCCTGCGCCGCACACCCCTGCAGGCGGGGGACGTTCTCCTGCTGCTGGGCACCGAGGAAAGCATGATGGATGTGGCTAACCGGCTGCAATGCCTGCCGCTCGCCGACCGGTCGCTGAATGTCACTCGCCACGAAAAGGCATGGGGGGCCATCGGCCTGTTCGGCGGCGCGATTGCCCTTGCCGCTTTCGGGCTCATTCCATTGCCCATCGCCCTTGGCATGGTCGCCATCGGCCTCGTCATCTTCGACATCCTGCCCTTGCGCGATCTGTATGATGCGGTGGAATGGCCGGTCATCGTTCTGTTGGGGGCCATGATCCCGCTCGGCGCAGCGCTTGAAAGCAGCGGCGGCTCGGCACTCATTGTTCAGGGGCTTGCCGCGGTGACCGAAGGCCTGCCCGGCTGGGTCGCCATCATGGTCCTTCTGGTCGCCACCATGACCCTCTCGGACGTGCTCAACAACACCGCCACCGCCGTTATTGCTGCGCCCATCGCCGTCGAACTCGCCCGCGCCCTGGGGGCCAGCCCGGACCCCTTCCTGATGGCAGTCGCCATTGGGGCCAGTTGCGCCTTCCTGACCCCGATCGGCCACAAGAACAATATGCTCATCCTTGGCCCCGGCGGTTATGCCTTTGGGGATTACTGGCGGCTTGGCCTTCCGCTCGAGATCCTTGTCGTCGCCGTATCCGTGCCCATGATCATGCTGATCTGGCCCTTATAGGCAAAGCTCACCCGCGCTAGCGCACGGGTGAGGCTCACAATATCGAATTGAAAAGGCCTAGCCCCGTCCGCTGGTGCGCGGCGCAGGTGTGGGGGCCACCACATTGGCCGGCGTCTCTGTGCGCCCCGCCCCGAACAGGCCGGTAATGCCCGAAAAGAAGCCGCCAACCGCGCCCGAGATCGCCTCGGTACGCTCTTCCACCGCCTCGCTGACAGCGGCACTGCGCTCGGCAATTGCCGCTTCACGGGCGGCGCGTTCCGCCTCGGCTTCCGCCTTGCGCGCTTCCTTGGCCGCAAGATCGGCAGAAGCGGTCTGAAAGGTCGCCTCGTCCGCAATCTGCTTGGCTTTCACCTTGGCCATCAGTTCCGGATGGGTGGAAGCTGTCGGGCACGCCCCGGCAGCATTCAGCGGGCCACCGGCCGCATTGAAGATATAACGCTTCTCGCACACGTCCCATTTGGGCACCTGCCGCGAAATCTCGAACGCGTCATAGCCTTCCTTGAGATTGCGCCAGAAATCGATATGCGGGCTATTGCGGTGTTTGGCGAGATTTGCCGCCGTCATCCGGAACGGGAAAATCTGCAATTCAAATGTCCGCTGCCCGCCCTTGAACGCTTCACGGCCCAGCGCATAAATCTCAGCAATTTGCTCATCGGTCATCGCATAGCACCCGCGCGATGAACAATCGCCATGCACCATCAGGTCCGAACCGGTCCGGCCATGCACCCGGTCAAACTTGTTCGGAAAACCGGTATTGAACGCCAGATAATAGTTCGAGCGCGGGTTCATCAGCCCCGGCGTGATCGAATAAAAGCCCTCAGGTGCCTGCCGGTCGCCTTCCCTGATCTTGGGGCCCAGTTCGCCCGACCAGCTGCAAATCTCATAGGATTTGAAATATTTGTAAGTGCCGCCCTTCACCCGCTTCCACACCTCAAGTGCGGACTCGTCCTTGTAGATCCGGATCAGCATGGCTTCGCTTTTGTCCGAACCCATATTGCGCAATTGGCCCTCGACCACGCTCGACAGGGGCTGGTTGTGGCGGCCATCGCCTTCCACAAGCCCGCACCCGGCCAGCAATGCGCCAAACACTAAAAGGCTCACCAATTTGAGAATTCTGGACAGTCTCAACGCAAACGCTCCACCCAACAAACCGCGCCCGCCAGGGCACAGCAAATCGTCCTTATCATAAGGCGCAAGGGCTTAAGAACATACTCACGATAAAATGAGTTGGGCTACATCAGCGATGCGCCGATCGCGAGAAACTTCTCGCGCCGCATCTCACGCACTTCATCGCGGCTCTTGCCATCGAAATCTGACAGAAAAGTGGAGATCGCATCACTGGTCGCCTTCAACACGGCCTCATGATGCCGATGCGCGCCGCCCACAGGCTCACCAATGATCCCGTCGATCACCCCAAGCTTTAAAATATCCTGCGCGGTAATTTTTTGCGCCGCCGCCATGTCCTGGGCTTTCGCCGCATCCCGGAACAGGATTGAAGCACCGGCCTCCGGCGAAATCACAGAATAAATTGCATGCTCAAGCATCAGCACCCGGCTGGCCGTTGCCAGCGCAATCGCGCCACCCGAGCCGCCTTCGCCAATGATAACCGCCAGATTGGGCACACCAAGCTCAAGGCATTTGTCTGTCGAGCGCGCAATCGCCTCGGCCTGGCCGCGTTCTTCCGCGCCAATACCCGGATAAGCGCCTGACGTATCGACAAAAGAGAGAACCGGAATATCAAACCGGTCTGCCATTTCCATGATCCGCACGGCCTTGCGATAGCCCTCGGGCCGCGCCATGCCAAAATTATGCTTCAGGCGGCTTTCGGTGGTCGCGCCCTTTTCCTGACCCAGAACAGCGACAGGCTGACCCTTGAAACGGCCAAAACCGGCCTGGATCGCGGCATCCTCGGCAAATTTCCGGTCACCGGCCAAAGGCACGAATTCGGTAATCAGATTGCCCACATAATCAGAAAAATGCGGCCGCTGCGGATGCCGCGCGACCTGGGTTTTCTGCCAGGGGGTCAGCTTTTTGTAGATATCGGCCAGCGCCTCTTCGGCACGGCTCTGCAGCCGCGTGACTTCCTCGTCAATGGAAACGGCCTCGTCTCCGGTAGCAAGGGACTGGAGTTCCTGGATTTTACCCTGAAGCTCGGCGACCGGTTTTTCAAAATCGAGATAGGTCTGCATAGGCCCTTGTCTTTAGCTCTTTTACAACGAGTGGCATCAGCCACCCAAACGTGGCCGGAAGGTGACCATGATAGGCGCGGAAGTCAAGAAAGTCAGCAAACAAGCTTAATCCCTTGCGTGTTTCCAGAATAAGTGGACCCCACGTATTCAGTTCGGCAACGCGCCCCCTCAAAACTGACCGGTTCTAGTCATCGCTAAGGGGATGATGTTTCTCTACCAGTTCACGCAACCGCGCATCCAGAACATGGGTATATATCTGTGTGGTGGAAATATCTGCATGTCCGAGCAGCATTTGCACAATTCTCAGATTGGCCCCGCCCTGCAACAAATGGCTGGCAAAGGCGTGACGCAGCACATGGGGCGACACACGGGCACTGGCAATCCCCGCCCGACCCGCCAAAGCTTTCAGGTCCCGGGCAAAAACCTGCCGCTCCAGATGGCCGGACTGCCCATCGGCTGGAAACAGAAAACGCCCCGCCTCCAGTGTCTTGACCCAGGCCATCAGCGCATCCCGCGACCGGTCATTCAGCGGCACAACGCGTTCGCGCTCCCCCTTGCCCGTCACCGTCAGAAACGATGCATCCCGCATCACCGCACTGCGCAACAGGCTGACCAGTTCACTCACCCGCATGCCCGTCGCATATAAAAGTTCCAGCAGCACATAAAGTCGCCGGGCCCGCACCCCCTTCGCGCTCAACGGATCCTCAGCCTCGGCCTCGGTCTCCGCCAGCGCCAGCAGGGCGTCCACTTCCTCCACAGACAGAATTTTGGGCAGGCCCCGGCGCGCTTTCGGCGAGGCAATGATTCGGGTCGGGTCGTCACCACTGATCCCCTCGGCGAGCAAAAACCGGTGAAACTGCCGCAAGGCGCTCAGCCGCCGCGCCACCGATGCCGCCGACAGGCCTTCCGCCTCCAGCCGTTCCAGATAGGCAATCACCAATGGCCGTTTTGCCGTGCGCGCCGACCCGTCAACCGCGTTGAGAAACCCGCAATAATCGGCAAGATCGCGCTGATAGGCGGCAATCGTATTGGCCGCCGCGCCGCGCTCCGCACTCATCATTTCAAGGAAAGCGCCGATCAGGTGATCGTCGGCCATCAGTCGCCAAACAGGTCCCGCGCCGGCACGCGCATGGTGACCTCTTTGTCATGGGGCTCAACAAATGTCGCCAGTGCAAACATGGCGCCATAGCCAAGCCCGGCCAGAAACAGCAGAACAATCAGAAATCGGATCAGCGTTGGCATAAAAACATCCTCATCTATGCCCCTTTTCACCGATTTACCCGGCGCGATCAAGGCCGCTCGCAAATGCCCGCCGCTTGACAAGTATCCCCGCGACCGCTTCAAGCAAGCGTGTACAGCACCGGAACCTTCGACGTGGGCCAGCCCAAGACTATGACAGCCGATACCGATTGCGTGGAACTGCTCGAGTTGCTCGGCGGCAAGCCGCTTGTGCTGGTGGGCATGATGGGCGCTGGCAAGACCACCGTCGGTCGCCGCCTTGCCGCCCGGCTGGGGCGCAGATTCATCGACAGCGATGCCGAAATCGAAAAAGCCGCCGGCATGAACATCAATGATTTTTTTGCCCTGCATGGCGAAGCCGAATTCCGCGCCGGTGAATCGCGGGTCATTTCCCGCATCATAAAAGAAGAGAATATTGTGCTGGGCACCGGCGGCGGTGCCTTCATCAATGCCGAAACTCGCGAACTGGTGCGCGCCGAAGGCCTCTCCATCTGGCTCAAGGCCGATTTCGAGCTTCTCTTCGCCCGTGTGTCCCGCCGCGCCAACCGCCCGCTTTTGCAAACGGCCAATCCGCGCGAAACCCTCAAAAACCTGATAGATCAACGCTATCCGGTTTATGCAGAGGCTGATGTTACTGTCGTCTCGCACGATGTACCCCACGAAGTGGTGGTCGACGCCGTCATTACTAAAGTCCGCGATTATCTGCGCGACCAGAACAGGACCTGAAATGCCCGTACCCACGGATAAATTGCATATCGATCTCGGCGAACGGGCCTATGATATTTTGTTCGGCACGGACCTGCTGGACACGGCAGGCACGATTTTGAATGACATGTTCCCCGGCGCGCGTTTCGGCATTGTCACCGACACCAATGTCGCCACCGAACAATTGCCGCGCCTCATCAAGGCCCTTGATGGCGCCGGGCTCGAGCATCAAACCATCACTGTCCCCGCCGGCGAGGCCTCCAAGCGTTTTGATACACTGGCCGAAGTTGTCGATGGCATTCTCGAAGCCAGGCTCGAACGCGGCGATATTATCATTGCGCTGGGCGGCGGGGTCATTGGCGATCTGGCCGGCTTTGCCGCCGCCATTACACGGCGCGGCATGAATTTTGTGCAGGCCCCCACCTCCCTTCTGGCCCAGGTGGACAGTTCCGTTGGCGGCAAGACCGGCATCAACACCCCGCGCGGCAAAAACCTTGTGGGGGCTTTTCATCAGCCCAAACTGGTGCTGGCCGATATTTCCGCGCTCAACACCCTCTCGGAACGCCAGTTCCGCTCAGGCTATGCCGAAATGGCCAAATACGGCCTGATCGATGATGAGGATTTCTTCTTCTGGCTGGAAGAGAACTGGCGCGAAATTTTTGATGGCGGTCCCGCCCGCACCAGCGCCATCGCCCATGCCTGTGCCGCAAAAGCCCGCTTCGTCATCGCCGATGAGAAGGAAACCGGCGCACGCGCCCTGCTCAATCTCGGCCATACATTCGGTCACGCACTAGAAAAAATCACCGGCTATTCTGATCGCCTCCTGCATGGCGAAGGGGTCGCCATCGGCATGGTGATGGCGCACAAATTTTCTGCTAAGCTTGGCCTTGCGCCTTCCCAGGATGGGGTGCGCGTGGCGCGGCATTTGCAATTGGTCGGCCTGCCCACCACATTGGGCGATATTCCCGGAGAGCTGGCAGATACAAACGCAATGATGGACGCAATCACCCAGGACAAAAAAGTGTCGCGCGGCGCGTTGACCTTCATCCTGACCAAAGGCATCGGCCAGTCCTTCATCGAGAAGAATGTCGATCCTGAACTTGTTGTAGAATTTCTTGAGGAGATGCGGGCTTCGTGAGTACCACAGTCTGGTTCACCATTGGCGGCATTGCCGTGCTTTTGTTCCTGAGCGGCTTTTTTTCCGGTTCCGAAACCGCGCTCACCGCCGCCTCCCGCGCCCGCATGCATTCGCAGTCCCGCGCCGGGAACAAGCGCGCCCGCATTGTCGAAAAACTCATCGACAGCAAGGAACGCCTGATCGGCGCATTGCTGCTGGGCAATAATCTGGTCAACATCCTGGCCTCATCGCTCGCCACCAGCGTGCTGATCACCCTGTTCGGTGATACAGGCGTTGTCTATGCGACCATCGTCATGACCATGGCCGTCGTGATTTTCGCCGAGGTCCTGCCCAAGACATGGGCCATCAACCAGCCCGACGAATTCGCCCTCGGCGTCGCCCCCGTCGTCCGACCGATTGTGGCCGTTCTCGCGCCCATCACCATTGCCGTGCAGATACTGGTGCGTCTCATGCTGCGCCTCGTCGGCGTCAAGGCCGCTGATGACCGTTCCGGCTATACCGGGCTTGAGGAAATCCGCGGCACCGTCGACCTGCTGCATCGCGAGGGTGAAGTGGTCAAGAACGACCGTGACATGCTCGGCGGCATTCTCGACCTGCGCGATCTCGAAGTCTCCGATATCATGGTGCACCGCACCCGCATGCTGGCGCTCGATGCGGAACAGCCGCCCGAGCAACTGGTGCGCCAGGTCCTTGAAAGCCCCAACACCCGCATGCCGATCTACAAGGACGGCCCGGATAACATTATCGGCGTCGTCCACGCCAAGGATGTGTTGCGCGCGGTCATCAAGGCAGGCGGCGACATCTCCAAGGTCAATGTGTTGCGCATTGCCTCAAAGCCGTGGTTCGTCCCCGACACCACCCCCTTGCAGGCCCAGCTCAACGCCTTCTTGAAGGTCAAAACCCATTTCGCCCTCGTCATCGACGAATATGGCGAAGTGCAGGGCCTAATCACGCTGGAAGACATTCTTGAGGAAATCGTTGGCGACATTTCCGACGAGCATGACGAGGTGATGCAGGGCATTACCAAACAGCCCGATGGCTCCTATACCATCGAAGGCGCGCTGCCGATCCGCGACATCAATCGCGCGCTCGACTGGCATCTGCCCGATGAAGAGGCAACCACGCTTGCCGGACTTGTCATCCACGAAGCCAAAATTATTCCCGGCGAAGGTCAGCAATTCACCTTCCACGGTTTCCGCTTCCGGGTGACCCGCACCACGGGCAACCGCGTCACTGAATTACGGGTACTACCGCTGAAATAGGATCAGACTATTCCGCCACATCCGCGACCGGTTTCACCTCTATATTAAGAGCATGAACACCGGCCTTGATTTCAGAATCGAGCACTTCCATCACCGCACGGTGTTGCGCAATCCGGCTCAAACCGGCAAGATGCCGGGTCGCGATTCTGACACGGAAGTGAGTTTCTCCGCCCTCGCGCCATCCGGCATGTCCGTGATGGCGTTCGCTATCGTCGATAACCTCGAGCAGTTCGGGGTCAAAGCGGGCGGTGAGCTTGTCGATCATGGTCTGGCGGACGGACATGTAACTGAACCTTTTCGGAATCGAATATACGCAGCACATAAGGTCGATGAAATTGAATTCCAAGCTATTCGATAATATTCGCATCAAAACCCGCGGCGGTGAAAAGCCCAAGGTCGAGGCGCCACAATGTGATTGGGAGGGCTGTGAAAAGCCCGGCACCCATCGCGCCCCCAAGAGCCATCGCGCCGGTGGCGAGTTTCATAATTTTTGCCTCGAGCATGTCCGGCACTACAACAAGTCGTTCAATTATTTCGCCGAAGGCGAAGACGGTGAGGGCAAGGCCAAGCCCAAAAAATCCGCTGAATATTCCACCGATAACGGCGAACGCCCCACCTGGGGCATGGGCGCCAATGCCCATGGCCGCGGCAATCCCAAACCCCGCGCCAAGGCCGCCCGCGATTTCACCGCCCGCCGGCTCAATGATCCGCACAATCTGTTTGCCCGCGTCGCCCGCAATCAGGGCCGCAACCCGATCAAGGCGCGCGAGAAACGTATCGTTGAGGCCGACAAACGGGCGCTTGAAGTGCTGGGGCTTGAGGGGCGCAAAACCTCTGACGAAATCAAGGCGGCCTATAAGGCACTGGTCAAGATGTACCACCCCGACGCCAATGGCGGCGACCGCAGTTCCGAGGATCGTCTGCACGCCATTATCACCGCCTATACCCACCTGAAGCAAAAAGGCTTTGTGGTGTGACACTGCATCTTTCCCGGCGCTCTAGGCCCATGACCGCTTAACTGCTATAGAGCGCGGGATTTTTCTCTATTACGCAACACCAGACCCCCGAAAAGGGAAGAACATGACCGAGTTCCAGAACCTGCCGGACAAGGACTATAATGTCCGTGAAACCTTCGGCATCGACAGCGACATGGTGGTCAAGGGTTATGCGGAGCGCACCGAACACGTGCCCCCGGTTGACCCCGACTATCTGTTTGACCGCAACACCACCATCGCGATTCTGGCAGGCTTTGCCTTTAATCGCCGCGTCATGGTGCAGGGCTATCACGGAACCGGCAAATCCACCCATATCGAACAGGTCGCCGCACGGCTGAACTGGCCATTGGTTCGCGTCAATCTCGACAGCCATGTCAGCCGCATCGATCTGGTGGGCAAGGACGCGATTGTTCTTAAAGACGGCAAGCAGATCACCGAATTCCGCGACGGCATTCTGCCCTGGGCCGTGCAGAACAATGTCGCCCTGGTATTCGACGAATATGACGCCGGGCGTCCCGATGTGATGTTCGTCATCCAGCGCGTGCTTGAGGTCTCGGGCCGCCTGACCCTTCTGGATCAGAACCGCGTCATCGTCCCGCATCCCGCCTTCCGCCTGTTTGCCACCACCAACACCATTGGTTTGGGCGACACATCCGGGCTTTACCACGGCACCCAGCAGATCAACCAGGGTCAGATGGACCGCTGGTCGCTGGTCACAACCCTCAATTATCTGCCCCATGACAAGGAAGCCGGCATCGTCCTCTCCAAGGTCAAATCCTACCAGACCGCCGAGGGCAAAACGACCGTCTCCAATATGGTGCGTCTCGCCGATCTGACCCGTTCCGCCTTCATCAATGGCGACCTGTCGACGGTGATGAGCCCGCGTACGGTCATCACCTGGGCGGAAAACGCCGAAATCTTCGGCGATCTTGGCTTCGCCTTCCGCCTGACCTTCCTCAACAAATGCGATGAGCTGGAACGTCCCGTGGTGGCCGAATTCTATCAGCGCGTCTTTGGGGAAGATCTGCCGGAATCAGCGGCGAACCTCGCCATCAGCGCTTAAAAACCTCACGCCCCTCATGGCAGAAAAGCCAAACCATGAGGGGCCATTTACCAGCTGGTCCGCCTCCTGAGCCTGCCACGGGACAAGGACGAACAAATCGGTCAGAACGCTCATGGCCCAACCGCCACGCAACCGGTCGAACAAGCCCGATAACACGCAGCCCTTCAAGGCGGCGATGGGCGCAACTGTGCGCGCCATTGCTGGAGAAGCCGAGCTGGAGGTTGCCTTCACAGCCGACCGGCCCATTCTGACCCATGACAAGGCGCGCCTCGCCAATCTGCCCCGCGTCCCCACGCTGCACGACATCGCAGTTGCCCGTGGGCAGGGCGATTCCATGGCCATGCGGCTCGCCAGCCATGACGCGGCCATGCACCGCCGCCGCGCGCCCCAGGACCCCGATGCCCGCGCCGCCTTTGATGCGCTCGAACAGGCCCGTGTCGAGGCGCTGGGCGCCACCCGCATGCCGGGCATGAAACTCAATATCGGCGAAATGCTCGAAGACCGGCTGTTCCGCGCCAATTTCGGCGACATCACCGAACGCGATGACGCGCCGCTGGCCGAGGCTTTGGGGCTGATGCTGCGCGACAAACTGGCCGGCATCACCGTCCCCCAGAGCGGCCAGCAGATTGTTGATTTGTGGCGCGGCGACATTGAAGACAAATGCGACGCCTGTCTCGACGATCTCTCCGCCGCACTCGAAAACCAGGCAGATTTCGCCAAGGCCGCCCGCACCCTGTTGCGCGATCTGGATCTCATCCCCGAAGGTGAGTTCGAGGATGGCGACAGCGACGAGACCGACGACGCCGAAGAACAGAACGACAAGCCCTCCGACAACGACGAGCAGAACCCCGAACAGGCCCAGGGCGAAGGCGAAAACGCCGAAGCCGACAGCGATGACGCGCCCGGCGACAGTGAAGACACCGGCGAGGTCGATGGCATGGAAGCCGATATGGCCGATGCTGATGATGACGCGACCGCCGATTCGGGCGAGGAAACCCCGACCCCGCCCCAACCCGGCGAGGGCGACGAACGCCTTGCCAACGCCCTGCAATACAAGGTCTTCACCACCAAGTTCGACGAAATCGTGCAAGCACCAGACCTGTGCCCGCCCGAAGAGCTCGAACAATTGCGTGCCCTTCTCGACAAACAGCTAGAAAATCTCGCCGGTGCCGTCGCCCGCCTGGCCAACAAGCTGCAACGCCGCCTGATGGCGCAGCAAAACCGTTCATGGGCTTTCGATCTGGAAGAAGGCGTGCTTGATGCCGCCCGCCTCACCCGCGTGGTCACCGACCCGATGCAGCCGCTCTCGTTCAAGATCGAGAATGACACCGAATTCCGCGATACGGTCGTCACGCTGTTGATCGACAATTCCGGCTCCATGCGCGGCCGCCCGATCACCATCGCCGCCATTTGCGGCGACATCCTCGCCCGCACGCTGGAGCGCTGCGGGGTGAAGGTCGAAATTCTCGGCTTCACCACCCGCGCCTGGAAAGGCGGCAAATCGCGCGAGGCCTGGCTTGAGGCAGATCGCCCCGCCAATCCCGGCCGCGTCAACGATGTGCGCCACATCATCTACAAGGCCGCTGACGAGCCCTGGCGGCACGCCAGACGCAATCTTGGCCTGATGATGCGCGAAGGGCTGCTGAAAGAAAACATCGACGGTGAGGCCCTGCAATGGGCCCACAAGCGTCTGCTTGGCCGTCCCGAAAATCGCCGCATCCTGATGGTTATCTCCGATGGTGCACCGGTGGATGATTCGACCCAGTCGGTGAACCCCGGCAATTATCTCGAGGCCCATTTGCGCATGGTGATTGAGGATATCGAATTGCGGTCCCCCGTTCAGCTGGTTGCTGTCGGCATCGGTCATGACGTGACCCGCTATTACCGGCGCGCCGTCACCCTGCTCGACGCCGAAGAACTGGGCGGCGCGCTCACCGAGGAACTGGCTTCCCTCTTTGAGGAAGAACCGCCAGCCATGAGCCGCCGGCAGCGTCGCAGGTGAGCTTGCGTCCGGGCACATTGGCATTAGCGCTGGCCCTGTCGCTCCTCACCTCGGCCACCCGCGCCATGGACGCGCCGGTCACGTCCGCACCCATTCTCACCTATAAAGGTGCCCAGCCGGGCGAAAAGGTCGACAAGCTGATCTGGCAGGGCGGCATTGTCATGACCAGCCCGGTGGAAACCTTCGGCGGCCTCTCCGGCATCACCTTCACCGGTTCCGGCCATCAGCTGGTCATGGTCTCCGATGAGGGCAATTTCATCTCCGGCCATCTGATCTATAACGAAGCCGGCCAGCCGCTTGGCCTTGGCGGTGTCACCGTCACGCCCATTCGCAATTCCAAAGGCGATGAACTGCCGCGAAAATTCGCCAAGGATGCGGAGGCCATCGAAACCATCAACCGCAATGGCGCCCCCGCCGCTGTCCGTGTCGGCTTTGAAAACCTCACCCGGGTCGCCGATTTCGATCTGGTCAAGGGCATGCCAGAGGGCGCGGCCCGCGAGGTCGCCATTCCCCAATGGCTGGAAAACCTGCGCACCAACCGCTCGCTGGAAGCCGTCTGCATCGCCCCTCAAGCCTCCCCGGTCGCGGGCTCCACCATGCTGTTTACCGAGGCCGCCCGTGTCGGCGACGGCTATGCCGGCTACATGCTTGGCCACAACGACCGCGGCGAACTCAGCCTCAGCCGCACCGAGGGGCTCAACCCCACCGATTGCGCCTTCCTGCCCAATGGCGATCTTTTGGTGCTCGAGCGCGGCACCAGCTTTTTAAGCTTTGTCATGCAGGTCCGCCGCATTGCCGCCGCCGAGGTCAAACCCGGCGCAGTTTTGAAAGGCGAGGTTATCCTCACCGGTTCCGGCGGCGATATCGACAATATGGAAGGCATTGCCGTCCATCCCGGCCCGGATGGCAAAAGCCGCATCACCATCATTTCCGACGACAATTTCAACGATTGGGAACGTTCGCTCCTGCTGGAATTTTCCCTGGCGGAATAAAGCGGGTCTGGAACAAGCGGACATCCCTTGTCGGTTCGCAAACGTTGCCCCGTCATTGCGAGCGGCAAAGCCGCGCGGCAATCCAGAAGAGGCTGACACCAGCGCTTGTTGCTCTGGATCGCCACGGCGCTACGCGCCTCGCGATGACGAAGGATGTTTCCAGCAGAACCTGAACGGCCCTAGCCTGCCGCCGGATGCAAAACCCTGTCGGCAATCATGCCGCGCAGCACCCGATAGGGCGCCAGCAGCACCAGCGACACCACAATCTTGACGATAAAGTCGCCCGAGGCCAGTGACACCCAGAGCGGCACGTCTCCACCAACACCCAGAAAGGGTACCGCAAAGGCCAGCGAACTGTCCTCCATGCCAAAGCCTGTATCGATAAAGGCGAACCGGGCCGAAAAGGCGATCCCGAAAAACAAAACCGTATCGAGCACCGAGCCAGCCACCGAGGAGACCAGCGGCGCCTGCCACCATTTGGCGGCCCGCAGGCGGTTAAAGATCGACACATCAAGAAACTGCGCCAGCAAAAATGCCGAGCCGGAGGCAATGGCGATACGCGGGCTGGCGAGAAAAATCGACCAGATCACCGCCAGCGTGAAACCTGCCAGCACCACCAGCCGCGCGCCATTGGCCCCGAAATGCCGGTTGGTCAGATCGGTAACCAGAAACGCCATCGGATAGGTAAACGCCCCCCAGGTCAAAAGATCCGCGAGATTGATCCCGCCGAATTCGGCCTGCACAGGAAACTGAACGAGAAAATTGGAAGCGGCCACCACAGCGACCATGGCCATAACGGCCACAAAAAAACGAGCGAGCAAGATCATGCACCTCAAATGTTGCGCCGCACTTCCGGCATCTGACCGGCGCAGCTATTGCAAAAAACAAGAAACGCGGCACCCTTTGGGGGATACCGCGTCGCTTTCATATCACCGGTTGCGGCCCAAAGGCCAGCGACCGAAACTTTTTACGATGCAAGTGCCTGACGGACTTCCTGCTTGATACCGCGGGCGCGATCGGACAGATCGTCATCCTTGGCTTTCAGCAAAAATGCATCAAGGCCACCGCGATGCTCGACAGTGCGCAGCGTGGAAGCTGCGATCTTGAGCTTGACCGGGCGGCTGAGCGCATCCGAAATCAGCGTGACATTGCAAAGGTTGGGCAGAAACCGGCGGCGTGTACGGTTGAGCGCGTGGCTCACATTATTGCCCGTCATAACGCCTTTTCCAGTCAGTTCACAACGGCGTGCCATGTTAATATCCTGTTATCTGAACAAACAGGCGCGTGGGGCTTTGCCCACAGCCAGCTCATCCTTGAAGAGAAAAGTTGCGTCTAAATAGTCAAACGCCCCGCCCCCGTCAAGCACAACCGGCCTTTGAGGCCACAATTGCCCCCACTTCACGAAATAGTAAGCATGTTCGTTAAAACTGAAAGCTCAGTGTTTGCGTGTTAGCCGTCCGCGGCGGAGTGGAATCCAAGTGTCCTTGAATACAAAATTTGCCCGTTGGGCTGCAACCGGTGCAGCCTTCATTCTCATGGCATCCCCCGTAGCGGCCGCGCCCGTCAGCGCCACCGCCAAATATGTCGTCAGCCTTGCCGGCGTCAACATGGCCAGCGCCACCGTGAATTTCAGCGATGATGGCAGCAGCTATAAAATTGATGTGGGCGCCAATGTCTCCGGCGTCGGCTCGCTTGTTGCCTCCGGCACCGCCGAAGCCCAGTCTTCCGGCCGTTCCGCCAAGGACATGCTGGCCGCCAGGGCCTTCGATCTGGAAACCCGCACCCGCAGCGAAAGTTTCAACGTCGCCGTGCAATATGCCAGCGGCAATGCCACCGGCTTCCAGATTGAGCCGCCACTGGTCAACAATATCGGCCGCATCGCCATCGAACGGAAACATCTCGAGCGCGTCACCGATCCGCTCGGCTCCTATATCCTCAAAGGTGATGCACTCGAGCCAGCCCTTTGCGACCGTCGCCTCAAGGTCTTTACCGGCGTTGAGCGCTATGACATCGCCATGAAATTCGTCCAGACAGAAACCGCCACCTCCAACCGCACCGGCTATCAGGGCCCGGTCGTTTTGTGCCAGTTGCGCTATATTCCCGTCGCCGGTCACTTCACCACCTCGGAAATGACAACCTATCTGGCCAATTCCAACCGCATTCTCATCTGGTATGCGCCCCTCAAGGATAGCGGCTATTTCATCCCCTACCGCATCCTGCTCGGCACCAGCGCGGGCGATCTGTCCATGGTCCTGACCGACCTCAACTGATCAGGGGCATCCCCCTAAATCATTTGCGCATTTGACCCGCATCAATGCCCGCGATCTGCCCCGCCTTTATACCGTCATAACCTCGGCGCGTTCCGCATATAGAACCGCCAGCATGACAGTAACCAGGGAAGGACATTGATCATGGACATCAGTTTCACCAACAAGACAGCAATCGTCACCGGCGGCGGCTCGGGCATCGGCGAAACGGTCAGTCTGGAACTCGCAGCAAGCGGTGCCAATGTCATCGTCGCCGACATGGACACGTCCGGCGCGGACAAAGTGGTCAAGACCATCCGCCAAAAGGGCGGGAACGCGGAAAGCTTTGAGATCGACGTCACCGATGCCAGCGCCTGCGAGGCAATGGTGGCCTTTGCGATAAAGACCTATGGCGGGCTGCATCTGGCGGTCAACAATGCGGGCATTGGCGGCCCCGCCGCCCCGATCGGCGAATATCCGGTCGATGGCTGGGAAAAGGTCATCAGCGTCAACCTCAATGGCGTCTTCAATTGCGTCCGCTACCAGATCCCGGCCATGCTTGAGGCCGGTGGCGGTGCAATCGTCAACATGGCGTCGATCCTCGGCACGGTCGGTTTCGCCAACTCATCCGCTTACACCGCAGCCAAGCACGGCGTTGTCGGCATGACCAAGGCCGCCGCGCTGGAATATGCCGCCAGAAACATCCGCATCAATGCGGTTGGCCCCGGCTTCATCGACACCCCTCTGCTTTCCGCCAATCTGGATCAGGCGGCCCTCGACGGGCTGGCAAGCCTGCATCCCGTCGGCCGCATCGGCACGCCGGAAGAAGTATCCGCCCTCACCTGCTTCCTGCTCTCTGATCGGGCCAGCTTCATCAATGGCAGCTATCACCGGGTCGATGGTGCCTACACAGCACAATAACCCGCACCAGATTTCGGCATGGCGGGCTGCAGCCCGTCGTGCCATTTTGGAACGTCAAAATCTTTATCGTCAAAATCCGCGCCTAAAACGCCCGCGTTCCGGCCTCGCATTCGCTAAGAGACCACAAAAAATCGCGCCCGGCACATTTAACACCCCCTTAAGAATTGCCCATGATTCAGCCAGATTAACGCTCTATTAGTATACATGAACGGATTTGGGCCATTTCCGGCCCCGGAACCCGCCAGATTGCACCACTTGGGCCTCGCACCACCACCGACCCACCACATCCTGTAGAGAACAAATCATGATTCAGTCACCAAAGCCGATTCGAACCGCCTTTGTTCTCTTTTTGTGCTAAACGTGAACTTGGCATTTGCCGCTTGAGCGCTTATGTGCCGCTATGAGACACTTACCTTCGCCCTTGCCAGCAGAGACAATTCCTTGAACGCGCCCTTTACCCAGACGTCTCAGTCGCTCAAGGCGATTCTGGGGCCCACCAATACCGGCAAGACATGGTTTGCCATCGAGCGCATGCTGGCCCATTCCACCGGCATGATCGGCCTGCCGCTGCGCCTTCTGGCGCGCGAGGTCTATCAAACGGTCAGCAGCCGGGTCGGCGAACATGCCGTGGCGCTGGTCACCGGCGAAGAGCGCATCGTGCCACCCAATGCCCGCTATTGGGTGGCCACCGTCGAGGCCATGCCCACCGATATCCCGGTGGCCTTCGTCGCCATCGATGAAATCCAGACCGCCATTGATTTCGACCGTGGCCATATCTTTACCGACCGCATCCTCAATGCGCGCGGCATCAACGAAACCCTGCTTCTGGGGGCCGATACCATGGCCCCGCTTATCCGCAAGCTCCTGCCCGATGCCGAGATCATCAACCGCCCGCGCATGAGTGAACTGACCTGGGCGGGGTCAAAGAAAATCACCCGCCAGCCGGCCCGCTCCGCCATTGTCGCCTTTTCCGCCCGCGAGGTTTACGCCATCGCCGAACTGGTCCGGCGTGAACGCGGTGGCGCGGCCGTCGTCATGGGCTCGCTGTCGCCGCGCACCCGCAATGCCCAGGTCGAACTCTATCAAAATGGCGATGTTGATTTTCTGGTCGCAACCGATGCCATCGGCATGGGGCTCAATCTTGACGTGCATCACGTCGCCTTTGCCAATGACACCAAATTCGATGGCCGCCAGAGCCGCCCCTTAACCCCCGCCGAACTGGGCCAGATCGCCGGCCGCGCCGGACGGCACACCCGCAATGGCACATTCGGGGTCACCGGCCATGCCGAAAATTTTGACGATGAAATGATCGTCCGGCTCGAAAGCCACGACTTTCAGCCCATTAAAACCGTGCAATGGCGCAACCCGAAGCTCGATTTCAGTTCCATCGGCAATCTGCGGCATACGCTCGAGGAAAGCCCAAACCACCCAGCCCTCACCCGCGTGCCCGTGGCCACCGACCAGATTTCGCTCGAATTCCTCAGCCGCAATGAAGCCGGCACGCTTGCGCGCACCGAGGCGGATGTGCGCCTGCTCTGGGAATGCTGCCAAATTCCCGATTATCGCAACATCTCGCCGGCCCAGCATGGCGAAATAATTACCCATATTTACGCTGATCTGATGACCCGGCACAAAGTTGACGCAGACTGGATTGCCGAGCAGGTCCGCTTCTGCGACAATGCAGATGGCGATATAGACACTTTGTCTAACAGAATCCGTCAGGTAAGAACCTGGACATTCGTCGCCAACCGGAAAAACTGGCTGGAAGACCCAGCCCATTGGCGCGAGAAAACCCGGGATATTGAAAACCGTTTGAGCGACGCTCTGCACGAAAAGCTGACCCAGCGTTTCGTTGATCGCCGCACAAGCATCTTGATACGGCATTTAAGAGACAGACGCATGCTATCACCTGCAATCAATGACAAAGGCGAAATTTCAGTCGAGGGCCACCTGATTGGCACCATTGACGGATTTCGTTTCAGCCTGGCCAAATCAGATGGCGATGCAGACGCAAAGGGCTTGCGCGCAGCCGCCGCAAATGCCGTCGCACCGGAAATCAGAAACCGGGCGGAACGTCTCTCAGGCGCGCCCAATGAAGAGATCGTTCTGGCAACAGACGGTTATGTGCGCTGGCGCGGCGAAATCGTTGCCGAACTGGCCGAGGGCAATGATATCTTCTCGCCCCGCATTCTCATTCTGGCCGACGAAAGCCTGACCGGTCCCGATCTCGACCGCGTGCAGGACCGCCTCAATCTCTGGCTGCGCCATCTGGTCAACACCCAGCTGGAACAAATTCTTGGCCTGCGCGAACCGGCCGATCTTGAAGGCACCGCCCGCGGCATCGCCTTCCAGCTCTCCGAGCATCTGGGCCTCCTGCCCCGCATGACCGTCGCCGATGAGGTCAAGAGCCTCGACCAGGACGTGCGCGGCAAGATGCGCAAGCTCGGCATCAAGTTCGGCGCCTATCACATCTATCTGCCCTTAAGCCTCAAGCCCGCCCCGCGCGAACTGGCACTGATTCTCTGGGCCCTGAAAAACGGCGGCATCCGTCAGCCCGGCGTCTCCGATCTGCCCCATATTATTCTTTCAGGCCGCACCTCGTTCGAAATCGATCCCGCCATTGATCGCCGCCTCTATGAAGTCGCCGGCTTCAAGCTGGCCGGCAACCGCGCCGTGCGCATCGATATTCTCGAGCGGCTCGCCGACATCATCCGCCCGCTGATCGCGCTCGATCCAGGCCGCGTTCAGGGCGAACTGCCTGCCGGTGCCGCCGACAAGAACGGTTTCCGCGTTACGGTGGAAATGACATCCCTGCTCGGGTGCGCCGGCGAGGATTTTGCCTCCATCCTCAAATCCCTCGGCTACCGCCTGCAGCGCACGCCCATCGAAACACCGGTCGCCGGCGCTGACGCAGTCGAGGATCTGGCAAAGCTTGACGGCGAAGCCCCTGAAAAATCCCAGTCCGAAACACCGGTTGAGGCCGAAGATCTCACTGACGCGGCAAAGCTCGAAGCGCCAGAGACCGCAACTGCCGACACGGCAGAAGCACCTGAGGCCGACGCTACCCCGGAAGAACCCAAATTCGATGAAGTCTGGTTCCCCGGCAGCCGACGGCCAGACAATAATCGTCACCATCGCCGTCCGGCAAATCGCGGACAGGATGGCCAGGACCAGAAAGACCGGCCCCAGGAAGGTCGCGGCAAACCGCGCCATGGCAAGCCGCGTCCCAAATCCCACAACGGCCCGCGTGACAATAAAGACAACCGGCCCCGCAACGCACCGCCGCCGCGCAAGGAAAAACCTTTCGATCCGGATTCGCCCTTTGCCGCTCTCGCCGCCTTGCGAGACCAGAAACCAAAGTGAACGAGCCAGCCCGCCAGCGCCTCGACAAATGGCTCTGGTTCGCGCGCATCCTCAAATCGCGCACCCTCGCGCAAAAGCTGATTACCAGCGGCGCTGTGCGGATTGATGGCAACCGGGTGACCGGCGCGGACTATCGCGTCGTCCCCGGCATGGTTCTCACCATGACCGTGCATGAGCAATTGCGCATTCTCAAGATCGTCGACACAGGCGAACGCCGCGGCCCCGCCAGCGAGGCCGCAGAGCTTTACGAGGATCTCACCCCGGCCTTGCCACCACGCGAAAAAAAGGGCCGCCCGTCCAAGCCGGGCGTCCGCGAACCGGGCGCAGGCCGCCCCACCAAACGCGAACGCCGCCTGACCGACAGGTTCACCGGCAAGGGCAACAGCCGCACCGGTGCTTAGTGTCCTGTCTGAAATGGCTTTTTATATTTCGGCTGCGTCACAGAAACCCATGCCCGTCTCCCCGCTTGCCCTTGGGCTTAAAACGAGTTAGCAAACCTTCCGCATCATGTAATCGGGTCATCTCCCGGTTTCGATTTCAACCGGCCCCAGCCAGGAACAAGTCACCATGACCTATATCGTCACGGATAATTGCATTAAGTGCAAATATATGGATTGCGTGGAGGTGTGTCCGGTCGACTGCTTTTATGAAGGCGAGAACATGCTCGTCATTCATCCGGATGAATGCATCGATTGCGGCGTCTGCGAACCGGAATGTCCCGCCGAAGCCATCAAGGCCGATACTGAGCCCGGGCTGGAAAAATGGCTCGAGATCAACACCAAATATGCCTCGGCCTGGCCCAATATTTCGCAAAAGCGCGATGCGCCGGCCGATGCCGAGAAATTTGACGGCGAAACCGGCAAGTTCGAGAAGTATTTCTCCGAAGAGCCCGGCGAAGGCGATTAAGCCGGGCGGCACCGTCCTCTTGCACGCGAAAGTTGAAACCCGCTGTAAAGCGGGCCGTTTAACCTGTTGATTCGCCAGTTTTGATTTTGGCGAAAATTTGTGCTATATTATGGCGTAATAATATTTGCAGGCGTCCTATCTCAAACAAGAGTGCTCAACCGCACGATCTGGAAATTCCAAAATTAGAGACTGCACCTGACCAGCCAAACGGTTGGCTCAGTGGCCGGACTTACTGTGTAAAAGGCCCAGAACGGGCCAGCGTATCAACAGGGGATGGAAACCGGTCACCGGGGCCCATCACAGCGTCACACGAGGAGTATGCCTTATGGCAACTACAGCGACCACAAAAAAGACCCAGCAGCGCGCCGGTTTCAAGACCGGTGAGTTCGTCGTCTATCCGGCCCATGGTGTGGGCCAGATCGTCTCGATCGAAGACCAGGAAGTTGCTGGCATGGTTCTGGAACTGTTCGTCATCAATTTCGAGCAGGACAAGCTGACCCTTCGTGTGCCCGTCGCCAAGGTCAAATCCGTCGGCATGCGCAAGCTGGCCGAAGATGATCTCGTCACCAAGGCGCTGCACACCGTCACCGGCCGTGCCCGCGTCAAGCGCACCATGTGGTCGCGCCGCGCCCAGGAATATGAAGCCAAGATCAATTCCGGCGACCTGATCGCAATTTCCGAAGTTGTCCGCGACCTGTTCCGCTCCGACGATCAGCCGGAACAGTCCTATTCCGAGCGCCAGCTGTTCGAACAGGCCATGGACCGGATGTCGCGTGAAATCTCCACCGTCAACCGCCTGACCCTGACAGAGGCCGTCCAGCTCATCGAAAAGAGCCTGGCCAAAAGCCCGCGTCGTGGCGCCAAGACCGAAACAGACGGCGAAGAAGCCGCCGCGTAACAACTGCGCCGCTTAAACGTCATTCAATATAAAAAGGCCGGCTGATGCAGCCGGCCTTTTTTCATGTCAAAACAATCCCGCCCCGCCTAGTCAACGGTCACAATCTTGTATTTCCGCCCCGGCTCAATCGGGTCACCGGCAAACAGATTGTTCAGCACCAGAAACAATTCAGTCGCATTCGACAAATGTCCCATGCGCCCCGCAAGGCTCGCCGTGGTGTCCCCCGCCCGCGCTGTCACCAGATCGATCCGGCTTGTGCGTACTTTCGCGATATCCTGGTCAGTCGCCCGGCGGAAGCTTTTAAGCGTGGCATCAGATGCCTTGGCAAACCCGGCATTGTCGCTGCGCGCCGCAAAGATAAAGCGGTAAACCGCCCCCTCCAGCCGCACCACAGACACGCGGAACACCCACTGGTCCGTCTGGGCTTCGCCCGTGGCCATGTCGATGCCATTATAGTTTTGCGCCCGCACCGTGTCCGGCTTCAGCCCGGCAATCCAGCCAGAGCGCAAATAGTCCACCAGCGGCATCGTGTCCGGCACGTCGGCTGTGTCAAAGCGCACGGCTTCCCCGTCCCCGGCCACCGCAACCACCGCCGATTGCGAATTCTGCAATTCATAACCCTTGGGCACGCTGAAGGTAAACTTGCGCGCCGGATGCACAAATTGCTGGCCGATAATCGCGCCCTGATTGGCGCTGTCGCCAAAGCTCAACCCGTCAATCGCCGCCAGATAGGCATCGCGATCGGTCGTCCCGATTCCCGGCGCACCAAAGGACCGCGCCGCCTCAATCGCCTTTTGGATCCGGTCCGGCGTCGAGGGATGGCTGGAGAGAAAATCATCGCCGCCATCGCTGCCCCCGCTCGACATGGCAGCAAACCGCCCCATCGCCCCGAGAAAGCGCGCTGCCGCATGCGGGTCATAACCGGCCTGCCCGGCAATCACCACGCCCTCCTTGTCCGCTGCCAGTTCCTGCGCCTGGCTGAAGGCGGCCAGCGACAGGCGCGACCGCGCCGCCGTCTGGTCGGTATCGATATTCCCGCCCAGAACGCTCGTGATCACCTTGTCGACGATCTCGCTGGTATGGGTCCGGTTGGACCGGGCCCGCGCATGGCGCAAAATCACATGCGCCATCTCATGGGCCAGCACCGCGCCCAACTCACTTGAATCATTGGCCAGCGCCAGAATACCGCGCGTCACATAAATATAGCCGCCCGGCAGCGCAAAAGCGTTCACATCCGGCGTATCGAGAATAGTCACGGTGAAATTATTGTTGCTCTGATTGGTCGCCGCCAGCAATTTGCCGGCAATCCGCGCCACCATGATTTCGGCCTTGCGGTCACTATAGACGCCGCCATAGGTCGCCACGATCCGCGGGTGCTCGCGCCGGCCGATCACCTCATCTTCAGGGTCCGTGCCCGCAGGCACCGCATTGCCGATACCATTGGCCCCGGTCTGGGTCACCAGCACATCGGGGTCGCCGAACATGCCCGAACAACCGCCAAGCGCCAGCATGGCCACAACGCCCCCGGCAAACACAATCTGTTTCAGCCTCACGCCCGCCATGCTCATCTGGCCACCAATAACTCGATCTGCTCGGGATGGGTCACCGCAATCCGCGGCCCGTCACGGTCATCCACCCAGCCTCTCACCCGCACATGCGCCCCCTCAAGGGCATCCAGCGCCACCCCCGAAGCGGAAAATGTCTTTTGCGCTTCCTTGTCTATCACAACCGTAAAATCTTCGCGCCAGTGCCGCCCGAAATTGAGGTAAAACACCGATCCGGCTTTCTCCGCCTGCAGGATACGGCCCTCAACCAGTTCATAATGCCCCTCGCGCGCCAAAACCATCTCCGGCTTGTCAGCAAAACGTATCTGGTAATAAGGGTCACCCCAGATCCCGCGCCGCTCGCGCCGCGCCACAGCCTCGGCTGCATAAAGGTCATCGAGACAAAACCGGTTATCGGCGAAAGAATAAACCCGCGCCATCCCCGCCTCCAGCATCGCCTGCTGCAACCAGATCGGATCTTCATTCTCCAAAAAGGCATGCGCCAGCACCCGTCCATGCCGGTCCGCTTCCGTGCCGCCATAACGCAATTGCACAGTCTTGCCCAGCGCCAGCGCGCTCAGCGCATCACGCGCAGCATCGCCCAGCGGCCAGGGTTCAAACCCGTCACGCCCCAGCGGCAGTTTCGGCGCCTGCATGCCGATCAGCCGCACCTTGGCCTGATTATCCAGCACCAGCGTATCGCCATCCACCACAGCCACAACCATCCCGCGCGGCCCCGCGCGCAGATCATCGCAGCCCGAAGCTGCAAACGGAAACGCCGTCGCCACAGCCAGCGCGGTATAAATGGAAATCCTGGACTTGATCAAAAACCGACCCCGTTCGCGAAACCGCGATTACATTGCACCCAATTGCGGCAAAAATCACCCCGGCATCTTGGCTACACACCAGATCCCCGCAATCTCCCCAATGGCATAATCACGCAAAAGGCCGCCACGCCAGACACGCCGCCGCCCCGTTACTATACACCATAGGTCACAACAAATAAGGCGGGGTTTTGTTCCCGAAATTCCGCGCGCGGGCCAGAATAACTTATAGTTCCCTTCCCTCCCTCAATTTGCTAACCAAACGGCGTGGTCCCGTAGCTCAGCAGGATAGAGCATCAGATTCCTAATCTGAGGGTCAGTGGTTCGAATCCACTCGGGATCACCATTCGTCCAAAAGCCCGACGCCCCCGGGGGGCGCATGCCTTGCGCAACAATTTGAACACCTGACACCGCGATAAAAAAGATCGCGTGGACGCCCCATTAACGCCGTCTTTCAAAGCCAATGCCTCTTCCGGCACGCGGGGCGTAAAAATCCGTGGGCATTTACTCAAGCCAGCCCGGAAATGTCTCGCAGGATCAAGCAGATATTAAGAGTAGCGGGGTTAGGTTTGCCTGCCGGGCTTTCGCATTTTTGCCTTTTCTCCAACTCTGTTATCCTCCCTTATGAGCATCATTGTAATCACAGCGATTATTGCGTCTCTTTTTCTGGTTATCGGCGCGGCCGAACCTCTCGCGGCGCGATTGCGGTTGCCCTACAGCGTGATCCTGGCTGTGCTTGGCATGCTCATCGGCGCCGGTGCGATTTTCTTTTTGCGCACCGAACTAACAGATGCGCTTAATCCCATTGCCGAGGCGATCGTTAATCTGCCGATCCGCTCCAATGTCTTCCTCTATGTTTTCCTGCCCACGCTTCTCTTCCAGGCAACGCTGGGAATGAACCTGCGCCGCATGCTGGATGACTGGGTGCCCATTCTGGTGCTCGCCGTGCTGGCCGTGATCGTCGCCACCCTGAGCATCGGCATTGCCCTTTCCTGGGCCAGTCCATTGCCGCTTGCCGCCTGTCTTTTGATCGGCGCTATCGTCTCCACAACCGATCCCTCGGCCGTCGTCTCCATCTTCCGCTCCATTTCGGCGCCGCGCCGGCTGGCGCGCATCATCGAGGGCGAAAGCCTGCTCAACGATGCCGCCGCCATCGCGCTCTTCGGCCTGTTCATGGGCTTTGTCATGCTCGGCCTGCCTGACCCGGATCTGACATCTGCCCTGGGGCGGTTCCCGATTTTGATTGTCGGCGGTGCCCTTACCGGCTGGCTGGCGGCCCAACTCGCGGTCTTGATCATGGGTTTTTTCGCAGACCATGAACGCGCGCAAATCTCGGTCTCTGTGGCACTGCCCTATCTGGCTTATCTCGGCGCCGAGCAGACCGTCGGCGCCTCCGGCGTGATCGCGGTGGTGGCCGCCGGTCTCACAGTCAATCTTGCCGGGCCGGGCCGGCTGGCGCCGCAAGCCTGGGCCAGCCTGCGCGAAATCTGGGATTTGCTCGCCCATTGGGCCGGCGCACTGATCTTTATCCTCGCCGCCCTCCTCATCCCCCGCCTGCTCGAGGAAGTGCGCGGCAGTGACTTTGTTCTCGTTGGCGTGGTCATTATTGCCGCCATGGCGGCGCGGGCATTGATCCTTTTTGGCCTGCTCCCGCTCCTGACCCTCCTGCGCGTCTCACCAGCGGTTCAGCCATCCTATCGGGTGGCCATTCTCTGGGGCGGCCTCAGGGGCGCGGTCACATTGTCACTGGCGCTTGCGGTCACCGAGAGCTTTCTCGTGCCCATTGAAATCAAGCGCGTGGTGGGCATTCTCGCCACCGGCTTCACGCTTTTCACCCTGATGGTGCAAGGCACCACATTGCGGTTTGTCATCAGCAAGCTGGGGCTGGACCGGCTTTTGCCCATCGATGAAGCGCTGTCCCGGCAGGTTGTCGCCGTTGCCCTGCAAACCGTGCGCGAAGACGTCGCCCGGACAACCGAGAACTACGAACTGACCCGCGAAATCGTCCGCTCCGAAGCCAAGCATTTCGGCGAGACCATGAACCAGGCCGTGCAAGCGGCCGAGGATCGCGCCGATATTCTTGAACGCGACAGGATTACGCTCGGGCTGATCGCGCTGGCCGGGCATGAACGGGACACCATTCTGGTCAGGATGCGCGAACGGACCATTTCTGCCCGCATGGCCGAAAAGGTCCTCACCGATGCAGACCGCCTGATTGAGGCCACCCATTCGGGCGGCCGCAACGGCTATCAACGCGCCGCCCGGCGCAGTATCGCCTATGGCCTGGGGTTCCGGATCGGGGTGGCGTTGCAACGACGGTTCCGCCTGTCCCAGCCCCTTGCCGGCATGACCGCTGACCGCTTTGAGCTTTTGCTCTCCCAGCGGCTGATCCTGCGTGATCTCGGCGGTTTCATCGATGGCCGCATCCTGCGCATCCATGGCCGGCGGGTCGCCGACCTCTTGGGCGAATTGCTGATACGCCGTGCCGAAATGGTTGAGACCGCCCTCGAAGGCCTCCGCCTGCAATATCCCGGCTACGCCGAAGAACTCGAACGGCGCTTCATCCGGCGCACAGCGCTGCGCCTTGAAGAGCGGGAATACATGTCCATGCGCGACGATGGTCTGATCGGCGCAGAAGTCTACACCTCATTGATGCAGGGCCTTGTCACCCGCCGCAGCGCCTCCGAAAACCGGCCCGAACTCGACATTGAAATTCAGCGTTCCGAACTGGTCAAAAACTTCCCCCTCTTCGTCGATATCGAAGAGACTGCGCTCAAAAAACTGGGCCGATCCCTCAAGACCGTTTATGTCAATGCCGGAAAGATCATCGTGCGCAAGGACGATGCCGCCAAAAGCGTGTTCTTTATCGCCTCGGGCGCGGTCGAACTGGAAAGCGCCGGCCAGACATGGCGTCTCGGACGCGGCGAAATGTTCGGGCAAATGGCAATCCTCACCCACAAGGCGCGCCGCACCCAGGTAAGGGCCATTGCCCCCTCCACGCTTCTTGTGCTCGATGCAGATCGCTTCCAGCGCCTGCTGCAGCGCAGCCCCACCCTGCGGCAGGCCGTTCTCGCAAGCGCCAAGCGGCGCGGCATCGACCCCGAGCTGCTCCTGCCCGACAGCCCGGCCGAGACGTAAAAAAGCGTCCGTTCAGATCGCCAGTTCTGTTGCCGCATCAAACAGATGCACCAGTTCCGGGCGAATGGATAAAGCCAGTTTGTCGTCAACGCGCGCGGGCGACCGGCCGGAAACCACCACCATCATTTCAGGGTCGGTGGCCGTGGTGATATAGCTGGTTGGCCCCGTCGCCTCCACCACCGCCACCGGCAGCTGCAATTGCCCAGCCTCAGGCGTGGTGACCTCCAGATTTTCCGGTCGCAACCCCACCAGCACCTTCTGCCCCGCCGTCGCCTGCCGCCGGGTTTCAATCACCGGATTGCCCGGCAGCGCCAATTGCACACTTGTGCCATTCTCACCCATCACCCCCGGCACAAAATTCATCGCCGGCGACCCGATAAACCCGGCCACAAATTTACTGGCCGGATGGTCGTAAAGTTCCAGCGGCGCTCCCTGCTGCTCAATCACCCCGCCGCGCATCACCACCACCTGATCGGCCATGGTCATCGCCTCAATCTGGTCATGGGTGACATAAACCGAGGTCGCGCCCAGCCGGTCATGCAGGGCGCGCACTTCCTTGCGCATCTGCACCCGCAAGGCCGCATCCAGATTAGACAGCGGCTCATCAAACAAGAACGCCTTGGGATCGCGAATAATCGCCCGCCCCATGGCCACCCGCTGGCGTTGCCCGCCCGAAAGCTCCCGCGGAAACCGCTCCAGCAGCCCGGTCAACCCGGTCGTCCGGGCCACATCTTCCGCCGCCTTTTGCGCCTCTGCCCGCCGCATGCCCTTAAGGCGCATCGAATAGGTCAGATTGTCCGCCACATTCATATGCGGATAAAGCGCATAGGTCTGGAACACCATGGCCACATCGCGCTTGCGCGGCGGCACATTGGTCATCGTCACCCCATCGATCAGCATGGTGCCGCCCGAAATCGCCTCCAGCCCCGCCAGAGACCGCAACAGGGTGGACTTGCCACAACCCGAGGGCCCCACCAGCGCCACAAAACTGCCCTTGGCAATCGTCAGGTTGATATTCTTCAGCGCGTGAAAACTGCCATAATGCTTGTCCACATTCTGCAGTTCGATTTGCGGTTGCGTGGTCATTTGAGGGCTCCCGAGGTAAGGCCGGAGACAATGCGGCGCTGCAGCAAGACAAATGCCGCCAGAATGGGTGTGACGTATATCGAGGCATAGGCCATGATATTGTTCCACTCGGTCGTGTTGGGCCCCATAAAGGCGTTCAGCCCCACACTCGCGGGCTGCAGATCAACCGCCTGAATGATCGATTTCGAATAAACAAATTCGCCAAAGGCCTGCATGAAGATCAAAATGGCCGAGACCAGAATGCCATTGCGCGCCAGCGGCAAAACGATGAACCAGAACGCCCCGATCCGCGAATTGCCATCCACCAGCGCAGCCTCTTCAAGGTCACCGGGCACGCTCATGAACGTGGCGCGCACCAGCACCACGAAAAACGGCATCGTCTTGGCGGTCAGCGCCAGCACCACAGCAAAACGCGGCGTATCCAGAAGGCCAAGCTGCGAAAAGCCCACAAAAAGCGGTGTGATCATCAGCGATGCGGGCAGCACCTGCAGCATCAGCACCAGAAACAGCGCCACATCGATCCACATGTTCCGGTAGCGCGCCAGCACATAGGCGCACCCTGTGCCCAATAGCGCGGTCAACGTCATGGTGCCCGTGGCAATCACCACCGAGTTCCACAAAAACCGCCCCATGCCGCGCACTTCCCAGACATAGGCAAACACCTGCCATTGCGGGTTTTCCGGCAGAAAGGCCGGCGGCGTCGCAAACATCGCCGACCCGGTCTTCAAACTGGTGACATACATCCAGTAAAGCGGAAACAGATAAAGCGCTGCCAGCCCGAGGGCAACGAGGGTCAAAAGCCTTTGGGACCAAACCTGGGTCATCCGCGCACCTCATGACGTGTCGATCGCACATAGATCACCGCAGCCACCATCACCACGAGGATCATGATCGTGGAAATCGTCGCCCCACGGGCAAAGTCATATTGCCGGAAAGACAATTCCCACGCCCAGTACTGGGCGACATTCGAGGAATTGGCCGGCCCGCCTGATGTGATGGCAGCAAAAAGGTCAAATTGCTGCAGGGTGAAAATCAGCCCCAGCGACACCACCGCGCCAATCGTTGCGCGCATCATGGGCAGGGTGATCGTCCAGAACCGCTGCCATGCCGTCGCCCCATCGAGCGCGGCTGCCTCATAAAGATCCTTGGGGATCGAGGCCAGTCCCACCGAGAGCAGGATCATGTTGAACGCGGTTCCCAGCCAGATATTGGCCAGAATGACCGCCCAGAGCGAAAAGTCGGTATCCGAGCGCCAGAAGATATTTTCCGAAATCAGCCCGAGGCTGCGCAACACATAGTTGAGCACGCCAAAATCACCGGCAAGAATCCAGTTCCATATCGCCCCGACCACCAGGCCGGGCATCACCCAGGACACTAAAAACAGCCCGCGCATATAGGTCGCGCCGGGAAATTTCATCGCAAAGAAAAGCGCCAGCCCGAACCCGAGTGCAAACTGTCCGGCAATCGATGCAAAAACGAAAACAACCGTGTTCCAAAGGATCGGCCAGGTTTCCGGTTGCGCAAAAATCGCCCGATAATTGTCGAGACCCGCCCAGGGGCGCCAAAAGGTACCCAATGAGAACATGTCCACTTCCTGGAAGCTCATGATCACATTGTAAAAAAGCGGCAAACCGGAAAAGGTGATCAGGAATGCCAGCGCAAATCCGACAAGCAATATGTCAAAACCCTTGCCGTCTCTGATGCCAGCGATCACGCGAAACATTGTGTGCCTCCCCCGGGGTCAGGAAAAGGCTGCCGGAACACCCGGCAGCCTTTAATCTGTGATGGATTAACCGAGAATACCGGCAATCGTTGTCTGCGCCTGATCCAGCGCTTCCTTGGCGGATTTCTGGCCGGTCAGGGTCAACTGGATGGCGTCCTGAATAGCCTTCGAGATCTTTGGCCATTCGGGATGCGGGCCACGGGCCTGCGCATATTTCAACTGCTCAAGGAACACCTGCAAGGCGGCGTCTTTCAGCTCAACCCCGGTTGCCGGCAGCTCAATATCCGAGCGGGCGGGCAGCTGTCCGAATTCGGGGAACAACCGGTCATCCTGGCTGGCGAAATATTCAAGCGCCTTGAAGGCTTCTTCAGGATGCTTGCTGGTCGAGAAAATCGCCCAGTTGAAATCACCCATGGCCGACGAGCGTTCCGCCCCTTCCCCCGGCACCGGCAACAACGCCACGCCCCAGTCGAACTTGGCTTCATCCAGCATCCGGTTCAATTCCCAGGGCCCGGAAATAACCATAGCCGCATTGCCCGAATTGAACGTCCCGGTGGAATCCCACTGCCCGCGGGTCAGGGTATCGGGCGAAGCAAGCTTCTCATCCAGAAGCGTCTTCCACACATTCAGCGCTTCAACGGCACCTTCGGTATTGATGTTGTCATAGCCGCCGCCGCCCATCTGCGCCCAGGGCAGAAACTGGAACGTGCCCTCTTCACTGGCTTTCGCCGAGAAGGCGATACCATAAATACTATTGGCCGGGTCGGTCAGCTGGCGGGCATGCTCGACCAGTTCGTCCCATGTCTGGGGCGGCGCATTCGGGTCAAGGCCCGCCGCTTCAAACATGTCCTTGTTATAGTAAAGCGCAATGGTATTCGTGGCTTTCGGCACGCCGAAAATCCGGCCATCCCAGCTCACCGAGTTCAAGGGACCGGCAAAATAATTCTCGGTCTTGATCGTGTCCGAGCCGGCGACCATGTCGGTAATATCAAGAAACGCCCCGCGCGCCGCAAACAGCGCATGTTCGGGATTATCGACCGCGATAATATCCGGTGCCTGGCCCGTTGCGAAGGCGCGCATGCTTTCGCTCACCACATCGTCAAACTGGATTTCGCGGTAATCAACCTTAATGCCATTGTCCATCTCGCTGAATTCCTTGGCGAGATTAAGCGCAGGCTGGTTCTCATCATCCAGCGACCAGACGGTGATGGTCACATCATCCGCCAGCGCCGGTGCGGCAATCATTGAGACGCTGAGCAACAAGCCCCCCGCCAGTGTAGTCAACTTCATATCCATATTCCCCTCCCTTGTTGAAAAAACAGACACCAACCGGCTCAGGCCGGAAGCTTGAGTGACGGATCCCCACCGCCATAAGCCGCGGATGTATCGACAAAGTCGCCACCACGGCAGGATTTCAGGTAATTAAGCGCATGCACCTGGCCCGTCATTTCCAGCGCATCGCGATAGACCGGATCATGCCAGCCCTCGATATCGATTGACCCGGTGTACCCGGCCAGCCGCAATTCGGAAATGATGTCCGTCCAGTTGCTGTCACCAAAGCCCGGCGTGCGCATGAACACAAACGGCTCCTTGCCGAACACGCCATGCTCGCGGATCACCTCCCAGCGCACCGTTGCATCCTTGCCGTGCACATGGAAAAACTTGTCGGCCCATTTGCGGATCTGGGGCAGCGGATCGATGAGATAGACCAGCTGGTGGCACGGCTCCCATTCCAGCCCGATATTGTCCTCAGGCGTTTCATTGAACATCAGCTCCCAGGCATCCGGGTTATGCGCAATGTTCCAGTCGCCGGTCTGCCAATTGCCATCCATGGCGCAATTTTCAAAGGCAATCCTGACGCCCTTGTCCGCTGCGCGGGCCGCCAGCTCACGCCATATCTGCTTGTAGCGCGGCAGGCTGTCGGTCAATGGCTTGTTGCGCACCCGGCCGGTAAACCCGGCCACGCAATCCGCCCCGAAATGATGCGCATTGTCGATGCACTGTTTCCAGCCCTCAAGCGTGTCGAGATCAAGCGCTTCCTCTTCAAGCGGATTACCAAACATGCCCAGCGTCGACATGGTGATATCCCGGTCGCCAATCGCGTCCTTGCAGCGCTTGCCCAGTTCAGCCAGATCCTGACCATTGGTGGTCTGCCAGAAAAACGGCTCAAAACTCTCAAAGCCGAGATCCGCGATCTTGGCGATTTCCGTTGCCGCCTCACCGCCGGATGCGCTGATCATGGTACCGATGCGAATTGCTTTTGCTGGGTTCGTCACGCTGATGCTCTTTCCTCGATATTGATATTAACGCGCTGGCGGGTACGGGCACTCTCGATCGCCCCGAACACCATCGCCAGACTATTGATATTGTCGCGTGCATCCGTTTCGGGACGCCCGCCTGTTTCAATGGCTTGCAGGAAATCCGCAATAACGCTGGCATGCCCATGCGTCGTTGCATCATCGGCCAGGAGCGGAATTTCAACCGCCTCCAGATCGCGCAGAAAACCGCTGTCATTGGCAACACGCGACGCGCGCAGCTGCTCGCCCCCATCCCAAAGCAGGGTGCCCTTGGTGCCAATAATGCGCCAGGCGCTTTCCCAGCTTGTGGTTGCGCCCTCCGCACACCACGACCCGCGATAGGTAAAAGTCACCTGATCGGAAAATTCGAAGATGGCATTCGCGGCCGCGCCGTGCCGGTACCAGGACCCGCGCGGATTGCTCTCATGGCAATAAACCGCAACCGGCACCTTGCCCGCCATGAAACGCGCCGCATCAAAAGTATGGATGGCCATATCCAGCAGCAGCACATTTTCCATGTCGTCGCGGAAGCCACCGAAATGCGCGCCGATGAAAAAATCACAATGCAGCGCCGTCAGCTCACCCAGCGCCCCGGAGGCGAGAAACGCCCGGATGCGCCTGACGCCATCGATAAAGCGCCGGTTCTGGACGATCGCGTGCACCTTGCCCGCAGCCTTGGCCGCCGCAATCAGCGCTTCGCCCTCGGCGATACTTGCCGCCATCGGCTTTTCGCTGAGCACATGGCAGCCATGGCGCAACCCCGTGCGCACCACATCGGCCCGCGCAGACGGCACAACAATATCAAACAAAAGATCGGGTTTGGTCTCGGCCAGCACCGCATCAAGATCGGTCCCGGTCATCGCAGACGAGAGACCGAATTCATCGGCCCGGGCCTCAGCCGTCTCAAGATTGAGATCGACCAGCCCGACCACTTCTACCGCGCCCTTGAGCGCCGGGCTTTCGGTCAATGCCGAAAGCCAGCCTTTGGACATGGCACCGCAACCGGTAACTACCGCACGAAACGTCAAACGAACCCTCCCTGAAAAGCTTCAGCCCGACACCGCCTTGTTGCGGTTTTGCGTCAAGCTTGCTCCGTAAACGTTTACGACGCTATATTCAGAGCCGGTTTCGTGTCAATACGATTCCGTAAACGTTTTTTGTAACCGTGTGAAACTTCTGGGCCGAAAGGAAGAAATATGAGAGGCATCAAGCGCTTGGCGCAGCACCTCGATATTTCCATTGGCACCGTGTCACGGGCGCTAAACGGCAAACCCGACGTCAATGAACAAACCCGCGCCCGGGTTTTGGCCGCCGCAGCCGAGCTGGGCTATGTGCCAAACCAGGCCGGCCGGGCGCTTAGAAAAGGCTCCACCAGCGTCATCGGTTTCATGATGCAGACAGGCACCGACATCACCGGTGACGGCGATGTGTTCTTCATGAGCGTTTTTGACGGTATCCAGACTGTCTTTGCCCGCCACCAGCTGGATCTGGTCGCCCTGCTCTGCTCCTCCGAGGAAGACCCCGACGCCTATTTGCAGCGCATCGTCGCCCGGGGTTTTGCCGATGGTCTCATCCTGTCGGCCACACGGCGTCACGACAGCCGCATCGATTTTCTGGCCGAGCGGCAGATACCCTTCATCACCCTTGGCCGCAGCCTCTCGGATGCCGGCCAGCCCTGGCTCGATCTGGATTTCGAGGGCATGGCCGAAACCGGCGTCAACCGCCTGATCGCCAAGGGCCATAAACGCATCGGCGTCTACGCCCCGAATGACGAAACAAATCTGGGCTATGTTTTTCTCGATGCATACCGGGAAACCCTGGCCGCCGCAGGCATCCCCTTCGATCCGGACCTGGTATTCCGCTCAAGCTCAAGCGAACGAGGCGGCTATGAGATGGCCCGGCACATCGCCGCCATGCAAGATCCACCTACCAGCATCGTCCTGACCAACGAACAGATGGTGGTGGGACTTTATCGCGGCCTGATCGATGCCGGCATCAAGCCGGGCGAGGATATCGCCATCATTGGCATCAGCAGCCCGCAAACCAATTATCTCGTACCCAAGCTCACCTGCTTCCGCCTCTCCCTGCGCGATTTGGGCATCACCCTCGCCGAGAGCCTGCTCGCCACCATTCCCGCCTTCGCCCATCATTATCCCGTGGGCGTGGTGCGCAAGGTTCTGCCCATGGAACTGGTTGAGGGCGAAAGCGACCTTTAAAACAGCGCACCGGCGCGCGACTTTTCAGCCGCACGCCGGATGTCGCCGTTTAATGTGTCAGGCCACTGCCACCGATCGCAATGACATTATAGGGCAGCCCCTCAACCGCAATCGCGCCTGTCTCCTTGAGCGTTGCCGTATCGACAAGCCGCACAGTTGCCGCCAGCGGATCGGTAATCACCAGCACGTCACCTGCAGCCGCCAGACAGTTTCCGCCTCATCGGCAAATGCAGAACTGCTCATCAGCGCGCAAAGACTGATCAAAGTCACCGCGGCCGGCGGCTTTTGCAAAAATTGCATTATTATTCCTTCCAGTTTGCTTTTTGGTCCCAGACGCAAGCCGCCCGCCACGGCCTGTCGTGCCGTGACGCAATGCTGAGTGCATAGCCGCGTCAGCCGTCGCTATAATATGTTATGATATAACATTGCAATCGAATTCTGCGCCCGCGCAACGCCGTAGACCACCCCCAGCCAGCCATAAAAAAACTGCGGCAGGTTGCCCTGCCGCAGTTCAAATCTGTCCGTGAAAAACCGCTATTCAGCGATACGGAAAATCCGGCGGGCATTGCCCTCGAAAAACTGCTTCTTGGCCGCATCATCCATCGGCAGCGCATCCATCTCGCCCACTTCCGAGGGTTCGAACTGCCAGGGATAATCCATCGCATACATCATCCGCTCGGGCCCGATCACATCGCGCACGAACATGATCGGCGGTGCCCAGGCGACGCCGGAATTGGTATAAAGGAAATTCTCACGCAGATATTCGCGCGCACTGCGCTTGAGCGGTTTCACATGCTCATAGCGGTTGGTCACCGAAATATGGCTATGCATATAGTTGATGCGCGACATCCAATAGGGCAGCCCCTCGCCGCAATGACCAAGAATGATCTGCAATTTCGGGAATTTGTCGAAGATCCCCGCCACCATCAGCCTGAGCGCATGCAGGCCCGTCTCACAGGCAAAGCCATAAACCGCCGCATCCAGCCCCCGCTTCAGGAACGGCTCGATCATGCTCGCGGGCGGGGTTTGCGGATGCAGATAAATCGGCACATCCAGCGCTTCCGCCGCCTCAAACACCGGCCAGTATTTCTCGTCATCGAGATAGGTGCCCAAGGTATGCGAGTTCAAAATCCCGCCGCGCAGCCCCAGCTTGGTCACGCCGCGCTCCAGCTCCTTGGCCGCCTCTGCCGGATCAAGCGGCGAAAACGCTGCCAGCCCCACAAACCGGTCGGGATGCCGGGCAATGCCCGCGGCCAGTTCATCGTTGAAACTGCGCGCCATGGCGCTCGCCTCAACCGGATCGAAAATCTGCACGCCCGGCGATCCCAGCGACACCACCTGCATGTCGATGCCATTATCGTCCATGTCCTTGATGCGCACGTCATCCAGATCCTGAATGCGGGCCGCCATCGCCTGCCCGCGCGGGCTCTCGGAGCCAAAAAAGCCCCAGAGTGAATGAAACCCCGGATCATTGATCGCCTTGGTTTCCAGCTCACGCTTGTAAAGTTTCATCAGTTCGGCAGGCACCCAGGCCTCTTCCGTCGCAATCCGCTTATAGGCGGGATTGGGGTTACGTTCTGTCATGGTTGAGGTCCTCTTTTTTTAAACCGGTGAAGAAAGGGCGGGCGTGGCCCGCATACGATATTGGGCAAAAACCAGCCCCAGCCCGAGCAGCACCGCGGCCACAGACCCAAGGGAGACAGGTCCAAGCAACGCCGTGCTCGCGCCCACAAACAGCGCGCCCGCACCAACCGCGATACGCACATCCACCCGGCCGCCAAACGCGCCCTGCCAGGCCAGAAGCTCAGCCAGCACAAGCCCCGAGAGCAGCACGGTCACGCAGGAAATCCCGATTGCCAGCACATCCCCCTGCATCAGCAAGGCGGGGTTGAAGGCGAAAACGAACGGGATCAGATAGGCAACAATCGCCAGCCGCAAACCAGTCACCCCGGTCCGCCACATGTCGCTGCCGGCAAGGGATGCCGCCGCATAAGAGGCAATGGCCACGGGCGGCGTCAGCATTGACAAGAGGCCGAAATAGAAGATGAACAAATGCGCCGACATCGGCACCAGCCCGGCCTTGACCAGCGCCGGTGCCAGAAGCACCGACACCACCACATAGACCCCTGACGTGGGCATGCCGACGCCAAGCACAATCGCAATCACCGCCGTCACCATCAAGAGCGGCAGAATGCCCGCAGCCTCGGCGATATGGCCAAGCGCCAAAGTCAGCGCAAAGCCCAGCCCGGTGATATTGATCGTCCCAATTATAATCCCGGCCACAGCACACACCAGCAGCACGGGAACCATGGTCACCCCGGTGCTGTAAATGATCTGCCACAGCGTCCCCAGCCGGTTCGCGCCCTTGGGCGCGGTCACCAGAAACAGCGCAAAACTGGCAATGGCCGAAAACAGCGCCGCCTTGCCCGGCGCATAGCCCAGCCCGAACAGGAAATACATCAAAACGCCCAGCGGCAGCAGCAATGGCCAGGCCGCCATCAGGCTCGGCCAGAGCCGTGGCAATTCAGCGCGCGGTGCGCCCTCCAGCCCGTTGGCGGCGGCATAGCGGTCAATCTGCACATAAAGCAGCAAATAATAGGCCGCAGCCGGGATCAGCGCCGCCCCCACAACTTCGGCATAAGGCACCTGCAAAAACTCGGCGATGATAAACGCTGTCGCCCCCATCACCGGCGGGGCAATCTGCCCGCCATTGGAAGCCACCGCCTCGATCGCCGCCGCATAGCGCGCCGGAAATCCTGATTTCTTCATCATCGGAATGGTCACAACGCCCGTGCTCATCACGTTGGCAACCGTCGAGCCGGACAGCGTACCGAACAGGCTCGAGGCGAGCACCGCCACCTTGGCCGGGCCACCCCGTTTGTGCCCCATTGCCGCCAGGGCCAGATTGGTCAGCGCCGTGCTGCCCCCAACGGAATTAAGCACCGCACCAAACAGCACAAAGCCTAGAATTTGCGTCGCGCCTACCCGCAACACCAGCCCGGGAATACCGCTCGTATCCGCATAAAGATAAAGCAGAAACCGTTGCGGCGTGGTCGGCGCGGCAGAAAACAGCCCCGGCAGGGCCGAACCAAACAGCCCGTACCCCACAAAAACAACCGCCAGCCCGGCAAGGATCGCCCCGCAATGCCGCCGCGTTGCTTCCACCGAAACCACAAGGGCAATAATCGCGGGAATGAACTTCTCCGGCCCCCGGTTGATCGGGTCCATCAGCCAGGCTTCGTAATTGGTGGCCAGCCATGCCCAGGCAAAAAGCGCGGCTATGCCCAGCACCCAGTCCAGCGCCTGCCAGCGCCCCGGCAAGGGCTTGGTCACCATGCCGGCGACACAGCCAAGCCCGATCATGACCGCAAGATATTGCTCGGTAATAACCACCATGCCCAGATGTCGGGGCAGGTCGAGTAGCCATAGGGCACCGGCCACGCTGAGCGCAGCAACAAGCAGTTTCGTCAACATGGCCGGTCTCCGGTTCGTCTGGTCCCTAGCGGGCGAGCTTGGCGTCACGCGCCGCGTTCTCGTCGCTCCATTGGCCCTGTTCCTTGAAATAGGCCACGGCTGCGGGATGGTAAGGCACCGTATTGGTTGGCTTGGAAAGCGCCTCAACCGATGCGCCGCCAAGAGCCGGATAATCGATCTTGAGCTGAGGCAAGGCAGCGCTCAGAGCCGCAAGGATCGCCGTCGCGTCCTCATCGGGCAGGTTGGGGCTGACAGTCAGAAACACGTCAAAACCACCCACCGTCACCGGCTCGGTCACTTCCGGCAAACGCGGGCTGGGTTCAACCACCGTCAGATACATGCCCGCATAAAGTTCATCAGCAGCAGCTGAGGTTGCGCCTTCACCATCAACGCTCAGATAGCGGATACCGCCGGGAATGGTCGCCTGCGCCTGTTGCGTCAGCGGAATCCCCACCGCGATCGAGGTCACATCAAGCGAACCCTCGGTCAGTCCTTCCATGCCTGGCCCAAGCCCTGCCGTACGCACGGCATCAACCTTGTCGGTATCAAGACCCGAAAGCTTGAGCATTGCCACGTTCAGCTTGCTCATCGCACTCAGCGCACTGAAATCGGTCACAACCCGCTTGCCTTCCAGTTCCGATACCGAGGTCACACCAAGGTCGGCGCGCGCGACAAAGCCGACGCGCAGCGGCCACAGCCGTGCCAGCACCCGCAAATCGGTCGCCGTGCCACTTTCGCCTGTGTACCAGTCACCTAGATCAAGGCTGGAATTCAGCCCCATGCTGACTTCACCCGCACCAATCATCGGAATATAGACCGACGATCCGGTAAAGGGCTGCAAGGTCACCTGCTTGCCCAACGCATCCTGCAAGGCCGCCGCAACGCCCCCGCCAATGGTGTAATAAATCGTACCCTGCGGATTGGTCGCCAGCGTATAGCGATTGTCGGCCACAGCCGGCGCCATCGCGCAAACACCCATGACACCAGCCAGTGCCACTGCTTTAATTCCCTGCCAATTCATGGCTTTCCTCCCTGTAGTCAGAGCGCCACGCCTCCCGCGCAGAATCTCCTGACAGCCCTATTGAACAATACTTCCCCTCTCAATAAAATAGATTAATTCATGATGATTAATCAGATAGTCTGAAGTGGTATGCCGTGAGCATTGAAACCGAACTGACGCTGAAACAGCTCCGGGCCTTTGTCGCGGTCTACCGCTTGGGCAAGCTCTCGGCGGCCGCCGACGAATTATCGGTCACCCAGTCCGCCGTCAGCATGCTGATCCGTCAGGTCGAGCAAACCCTCAACACCACCCTTTTTGATCGCACCACCCGCCGCCTCGCCCCCACCCGCGCGGCAGAAGACGCCATCGGCGTTGCCGAGCGCATCCTTGGCGATGTCAGCACTCTGGGCAAAAATTTCCGCGACCTGGCGCTGGGCAGTCAGGGCCGTGTGCATATCGCGGCCACCCCGGCCACCGCCGCCACGGTTCTCACCCGCATCGCCCACCGCTTCAGCGCCACCTATGAGAACATCGATTTCGTCATCAATGATTGCGCCCCAAACCAGTTCCTGTCCCTGATACAAACCGAGCGCGTTGATTTCGGCATCGGCGCCCCGCCGGACAATAGCGGCGATTTCCTGTTGCGCCCGATCCTCGCCGACAAGATGCGCCTTGCCTTTGCCAGAGGTCATCCTTTCGAGGCCCGCGAAACCATCCGTTGGCGCGACCTTGATGGCCAGCCACTGATCGCCTTCCGCCCCAGTCAGTACGGGGTGCGCAACATGATCGACGCCGTATTGGCCGAAGTCGGCGTTACCCCAAAAATCTCCCACGAAGTCGGCTTTCTGGGCACGGCGGCCTGGATGGCGACCACCGGCCTTGGCCTCGCCATCATCCCTGACGCCCTGGCGCAGATCCATATCCTCAATGGCCTCGTCGTCCGCCCACTGGTCGAGCCGGAAATTACCAGACCGATCTCTATCGTCACCAAACGCGGGCGCTCCCTTTCGCCCAGCTGCCAGCTGTTTCTCGACATGCTCGATGAAATCATCGCCCAGCCCGACACCGTGGGCTGACGCGCCCGGCAACGTGGACAGCGCCCGGCCACTGGCGTAAGCCAGCCCCGATATATGTTACAAATCAACGGGACGCTCCAATGCCGCAATGCGCACTTTGCCAGGATGAGAACACAACCGCCTACACCGTCACCCCGCAAACCGAGACGGTTCAGCTGTGTGCAACCTGCACCACAGCGCTCAATCAGGGCCCAACGGACGGCCCGCACTGGCAATGTCTCAATGACGCCATCTGGAGCCCCGAACCCGCCACCCAGGTCCTCGCCTGGCGCCTGCTCAAGGCCCTGCCCGAAGCCATCTGGGCCCGCGACCTGCTCGACATCGCCTATCTCGAACCTGAAATCATGGCCTGGGCCGAAGCCGGCCTCAACCAGCCGGATGCGGAGGCCATCATCCATCGCGACGCCCATGGCGCGGTACTGACCGCTGGCGATTCCGTCACCCTGATCAAGGATCTCCCGGTCAAGGGCGCCGGCTTCACCGCCAAACGCGGCACCCCGGTGCGCAACATCACACTCGTGCATGACAATGAAGATCACATCGAGGGCCGCATCGAGGGTCAGCGCATCGTCATCCTCTGCCAGTATGTCAAAAAGAACTAGGGCCGGGACCGGACACGCATCCGGAACACCCTCACCAAATTTTCAGACCTTCCCAAGTAAAGACATGATTGGCCTGTAACCGCCTTGGCCGAACCCTTTTGGAGGAAATTGTCTTGCGCCTTGTTTTTGCAGCCATCGCCATTGTCGGCCTCGCCGCCTGTTCCGCTCCCCAGGGCCTGGCCCCCGGCCTGACCGCGCGCATGGACACAGCCGGCGCCCAGCTCAACAAGGCCGAAGCCCTCAACATCATCAATCAGTATCGCGCCACCCGTGGTGCGGCCCCCTTGACCCTTAACGCCGCACTGGACGCAGACGCCGATAATCTGGCCAGCCAATATGCCAGCTCCGGCAACCGCCCCGCCAAACCGGCCAGCGCCAGCGCCATCCGCTTCAGCGCCGGCTATTCCAATTTCGCTGAAACCTTTTCCGGCTGGCGCGGCTCGGCCGCAGATGCCAATGATCTGGCCAACCCCGCCTATCGCAATGCCGGCATCGGCGTCGCCTATTCGCCCAGTTCCGCCTATGGCATTTACTGGGTGCTGCTGCTCGATGGCGGCGCACAAATGGCAGCGGCACAATAAGCCATGGCAGCAGGCACGGCTCCGCACATCATTGACGCGCGCGGGCTGAAATGTCCCATGCCCGTGCTCAAGCTCGAAAAGTGGCTTGAGACCGCGCCGGGCAATGCCGTCCTGATCCTGCAAACCGACGATCCGGTCGCGCGCATTGATGTGCCCCTGGCCTGCAAAAAACGCGGCTGCGATTACACCAGCGCAGCCGAAGGCGCGGCCCTTAGCTTTACAATCACCAACACAATCACTGAATGAGCCTTACAAAAAGGCTGACAAAACCACTAACATCAGCCTTGGAAAACCGCGCCGCCGCTTAAAGCCCGGCGCGCAATTCCACCCGCCGGTCAGGCCGTGGCAAGGGGATAACTGCCGCCTCGATCTGGCGCGGTTCCGGGGCCCAAAGCGGCCTTGGCCGCGGCATCGGCACATCACGCAACCGCCCCAGCGCCGAGACGTTATAGGTCGCCGATTGCACCAGATCATTCAAATAACTCGGCTGCCCCTCAAGCCCCATCGGAAAGGCTTCCTTCCGCGCGGCAACATAGTTTCCCGATTCCTTGCCGCAGATAAAAGGCCGCATATCCGTGGGTTGTGCACTGACATTCTGCAGCCCCGTCACAACCTTTCCCGTGCCCGGCAAAGCACCCGAGAACCCTTGCAGAAACAGCTTTGCAGTCATCTCGCCGCGCTCCCGCCCGGACGAACCACCCAGCACAACCGCCATCAGCTGACGCCCCTGCCGCTCCACCGTCGCCACGATATTCAGCCCCGAGGCGCAGACATAACCGGTCTTCATGCCGGTCGTGCCTTCAAAATGGGTCAACAGGTTGTTCTGGCTTGTTAATTTCGCCTTGCCAAGACGCACGGATTCGGTGGCAAACATCGGCGAATATTGCGGATAGCGGTGCCGAATGGTCAAAGCCAGCACCGCCAGATCGCGTGCGCTGGTCACCTGGGCGGGGTCATGCAATCCGTGCGGATTGACAAAATGCGTGGCCGTCAGCCCCATCGCCGCCGCCGTCCGGTTCATCTCGGCCACAAAATTGGCCTCGGTCCCGCCCACGGTTTCCGCCAGCGCAATCGCAATGTCATTGGCCGATTTCACAATCAATAAATAAAGCGCATCATTGACTGTAAACGCGGTATCGACCGGCGCACCAATCTTGGAAGGCGGCGCTTTCAGCGCATTGGCAGAGACGATAACCGGGCTATCGAGCGTCAACTGCCCCGCAGCGATTGCCTCAAAAGTCAGATAGGCGGTCATCAGCTTGGTCAGCGATGCCGGATGCCAGGGCTGCCCCGCATCCTTCTCATAAAGCACCTCGCCGGTACGCATATCCACCAGCAACTCAGGCGTCGCAAAAACCGGGCCGGACAGGAACAGGCTCACCACAAAGGCAAGCAAAACTTTTTGAAACCGGAAAAACGGCACGTGCAAAGCACTCCCAGAAAAACTGTAGCTGCAACCAGTTTCATACATAGCAATTCGCGCTGGACACAACAATCGCACGTCCGCTCCGGTCACAGGTTTTTCAAGTCGTTCGGCCCCTTACAGCCTTCTCATCGTTGATTTTTACCCGAGACGAATTGCCGCCTCTGGAATGTCCGCACAAACACCCCATATAGCTTGCACTCCCCGGCGCTGCCTTATTGCGTGTCATTTGTGGATCGAACCATTCAAACAAGCTCCAAGGCGGCCAGATGCCCGACAAGATTGAAGAGAATGAACGCCTGAAGGCGATGAATATTATCCTCAACCGGGTCGGTGACAAATGGACGGTCATGGTGTTCGGCGCATTATTCGACGGGCCGGTGCGTTTCAACGAAATCCAGCGGGCGATTGGCACTATATCCCAGCGCATGCTCACCCTGACCTTGCGCAATCTGGAACGCGATGGTCTGGTCATTCGCACCGCTTATGCCGAAATTCCGCCGCGCGTCGAATATCAGTTCTCTGAACTGGGCAAGACCCTCATCCCCGCGATGCGCGCGATTTGGGACTGGTCGTCGCTCCATCACAACGACATCATCACCGCGCGCATGGCCTATGACAGCCGAAACGACGGCCTGAAGGCCGCCGCCGAATAGCACAAATCCTACAGTGACACGCCGCCGGAAACCTCAATCCGCTGCCCATTGATCCAGCCATTGGCCGGGCGGAGCAGTGAGGCAACGACACCGCCAATATCATCGGGCATACCGACCCGGCCCAAGGCCGTCTCCCCGGCAATTATCGCGTTGAACTCGGGATTGTCCCGCACAAGGCCGCCGCCGAAATCGGTCTCGATCGCGCCCGGCGCCACCACATTGACGCCAATGCCGCGCGGCCCCAGTTCCTTGGCCATATAGCGGCTCAGCACCTCAATCGCCCCCTTCATCGTCGCATAGGCGGCAAAGCCGGGGGTGGAGAACCGTGTCAGCCCGCTCGAAATATTGATGATGCGCCCGCCATCGGCCAGCAAGGGTAGCAGTTTTTGGGTAAAAAAGAACGTGCCCTTCAAATGCACATTCATCAGGTCCTCAAACTGCGCTTCTGTAGTTTCAGCAAAACCGGCATGCACGCCCATGCCCGCATTATTGACCAGAAAATTAAAGCGCGTGCACTGCCATTGCCCAAGCACATCGCCAATAGCCGCCGCAAAGGAATCAAATGTACCGCTCTTGCCGGCATCGAGCTGCAAGGCTGCCGCCCGCCGCCCCATGGCCTCGATTTCCGCGACCAGGCTTTGGGCCTCAACGCTATTGCTGTGATAGGTAAAAATTACGTCCGTGCCATCTTGCGCCAGTTTCTGCGCCATGTTGCGGCCCAGCCCGCGGCTGCCGCCGGTGATGAGGGCAATCGGGGCGATGGGGGTGGATGAGGTCATTTCTGCTACCTTCCTGAGGTTCAAGCTTGCAATGCCCCTATCTAATTGCCAATATCAAACGTATAAACCGCGGCGTATTGATATGTTTATTCGCATAACGCGAATAATAGGCATGGGAATGGCCCGAAAATGAACCAGCTTGAAATCATGCAGGTTTTTGTGCGCGTCGCTGAATTATCGAGCTTTTCACGCGCTGCCGACAGCCTCAATCTCGCCCGGGCCAGCACATCCACCGCCATCCAGCAGCTCGAAAGCCTGCTCGGCACCCGGCTTTTGCACCGCACCACCCGGAGGGTGCAAATGACCCAGGATGGCCAGGCTTTTTATGAGCGCTGCAAGGACATGCTCGACGATATCGACGAATTGCAGACCATGTTCCAGCAAACCCCGGCTGCCCTGAGCGGCCGCTTGCGCGTCGACATGCCCAATGGCATTGCCCGCAATATCATCCTGCCGCGCCTGCCCGAGTTTCTCGAAGCCCACCCAAAGCTCGATCTGGAACTGAGCAGCACCGACCGGCGGGTCGATCTGGTGCGTGAGGGCTTTGATTGCGTTTTGCGGGTCGGCAGTCTCGGCGACACGAACCTGATCGCCCGCAAGCTCGGCACCCTCCGCATCGTCAATTATGCCAGCCGCGCCTATCTCGCCCGCCATGGCAGGCCGCAAACGCTCAATGATTTGTCCCATCACCGCATCATTCGCTATGCCAGCACGCTGGGCACACAGCCTGAGGGCTGGGAATATCCCACCACCACCGGCTACGCTCAAATGGAGATGCCAAGCGTCATCACCGTCAATAATACCGACGCTTATGAAGCCGCCTGCATCGCCGGGCTTGGCCTCATACAAGCTCCCGCAATTGGCCTGCAAGAACTGGTCAACGAGGGCATACTCGAAGAAATACTGCCTGATTTCCCCGCAGAACCCATGCTGGTCTCCCTGCTCTATGCCAATCGTCGCCACCTGCCCAAGCGCGTACAGACCTTCATGGATTGGGTCGCCGGGGTGCTAACGCCCTATCTGGACGCTTAAGGCAGACTTAGCGTTCAAATTCCCGCGACAGGTTCTCAAGGGCCGCGTCAAAGCCTTGCTTTACGCCGACAACCATATCCGCACCGACAAATGCAGCTATCTGCACTGTGACCTGCAAAAGCGCCTTCTCGCCACGCGCGCCAAATTCAATCGTATAGAGTGCAGCCGATAACGGCATGTCCCCTTTGGCAACGCGCTCCGAATAAACAATCCGTGTACCGGGCTGAATATCCAGATAGGTGGCATCCACCTGGAATTCAGGATTTTTTTTCGTGCCACAGCGCGATCTGTCCGAGCCGCCAACCCGGAAATCAGCAGCATCAAAAATAATTACCGCGGTATCGGATGGCTGCCCCCAACGGGCTCGTGCCACCGGATCTGCAAACGCCTCGAAAAGCGCTGCGCGCGTACATGTAAAATCTCGCTCAAATACAAGCGTTTCGTGCACAGTGTCAAAATCAGCCATCGCCTAAATCCTGTTCGGCCTATCGTCTTTACTGGCAAGATATTCATCAAGATTATCCAGTTTGACCTCCCAAAGCCGACGCTGCGTTTCAATCCATGATTGTGCGGCAGACAAGCGCTCAGGCACCAGCGCGCACATCCGCACCCGGCCTTCTTTTCGCGACTGCACCAAACCGCAGGCCTCAAGCAGTTTCAAATGCTGCAGGAACGAGGGCATTGCCATCGGTACATCCCGCGACAACATACTCACCGACTGCGGCCCCAAAGCCAGGGATGCGACAATGCCCATCCGGGTCTTGTCGCCAAGCGCATGAAAAACACTGACCATGTCGTTTTTGTTAGGCATAAACCTAACTAATATCGCTCGGCGATCATTGTCAATATTTATATAGGCATTTACCTAAGTTTCTAACCTCGGAAACAGCCACGCGGCGAACACGCGTGAGCAAATTCAGTACGGAGGAAAACCACAGTTATGGTGCGGGCGGCCGGAATCGAACCGGCACTCTGTTACCAGAACCAGATTTTGAGTCTGGCGCGTCTACCAATTCCGCCACGCCCGCAGCGCGTACATGGGAAACACCCATGTGGAAAGTGAACAGGGGCGGAATATAGCCATTGGCCTTGTCGCGTCAATCGCTCATTGACTTGAAAGTGGTAAGCTTTACACCTCAACCGCCATTATTTGCCTGGAGCGCCATTTTGTTACGCCGCCTCTATGACTGGGTCATGTCCCTTGCCAAGGGGCGTCATGCGCCATGGGCGCTCGCCGCGATCTCCTTCGCGGAGAGTTCGTTTTTCCCCATCCCGCCCGATATCATGCTGATCCCCATGGTTATGGCCAATCGGCGGGGGTGGTTTCGCCTGGCGCTGATCTGCACATTATCGTCGGTCGCAGGTGCCCTGTTCGGCTATGCGATAGGCGCCTTGCTGTTCGAGGCGATTGGTCAGAGCATTTTGCATTTTTATCATGCCGAAAGCAGTTTCGCCCGCATCACCGACTGGTACGATCAATGGGGAGCTTTTGGTGTTCTCGTCGGCGCCGTTACACCAATCCCCTATAAGGTTCTGACGATTTTTTCAGGTTCAGTTGGCTTTTCGCTGCCGCTGTTTATTATGGTGTCGCTGATTGGCCGTGGCCTGCGCTTTTTCATTGTCGCGGGTTTGCTGTATTTCTTTGGTGAGCCGATTCGGGACTTTATCGAAAAACGCCTTGGCCTTTTATTCGTCATCTTCTGCATATTATTGGTCGGCGGATTCTGGCTGGTAACGCAGATCAAATAGAGGACGTTTGCGGACACAATGATTAAGCACGCACCACAAACCGTTGGCCGGAATTCCAACCGCGCCAACACAGCCTTCATGCTGGGCCTGTTCACTATTCTGGCGGCGCTCGCCTTTGAGCATATCGGTGGCTATCTTCCCTGCGAACTCTGCTATGCCCAGCGCATACCCTATTATTTGGGTCTGCCGCTTCTTGCCGCTCTCATTGCCTTTTGGAACCGGGTGCCCGTTCCAATACGTATTTTTCTCACCCTTTGTATCGCCGCGATTTTTGCCTGGGGTGCATGGCTTGGTGGATTTCACGCCGGGGTTGAATGGGGTTTCTGGCCGGGACCGACCTCCTGCACCGGCACAGGTGCGGGCGTCAGCTTTGGTGACCTCAACAATATCAACGCCACCCGCGTTGTTCCCTGCGATAAGGCACAAGTGCGCTTTCTCGGCCTCAGCTTTGCCGGACTGAACGCCATTGCGGCCACTGCTGTTACAGGTTTTCTGATTGCCTCAGCCCAGGGCCAGTTTGCACGCATGCGCCGCGAAGCCAAATAGGCACATTGCGCCGAACAAGGCCTACGGCTCGAGTTCGATATCCCAATAGAGGAAATCCAGCCAGCTCTCATGCAGGTAGTTGGGCGGGAAGGCCCGTCCATTATTGTGCAGATCCTGCACCGTTGGTGGATAGGGCGTTTGCCGCGGAAACATGTTGATTTCCTTCGGCATGCGGTTGGATTTGCGCAAATTGCACGGTGCGCATGCCGCCACCACATTCTCCCAAGTCGTCCGCCCACCCTTTGAGCGCGGGATCACATGATCAAAGGTCAGATCATGCCGGGCGCCACAATACTGGCACTCGAACCTGTCGCGAAGGAAAACATTGAAGCGGGTAAAGGCAGGATGGCGGGAAGGCTTGATATATTCACGTAAGGAAACGACTGAGGGCAGCCGCATCTCGAAGCTGGGACTTCGCACAACCCGATCATATTCTGAAACGATATTGACCCGGTCAAGACACACAGCCTTGATCGCGTCCTGCCAGGACCAGAGCGAGAGAGGGTAATAGCTGAGCGGACGGAAGTCAGCATTCAGCACCAGGGTCGGACAGGAATCGGGCGACACGTGAATAGTCACACCAAGCTCCAAGGGCAGGAATCACAAGAAACCAATTCCTATATATTAAGCCCTTTGTTACAGCCCTGTGAAGCAGATGTTGTGTTTTTGTGTCAGCAAAGCACAAGTGCTCCCCGGGTTACGGGGCCAACCCTTTGATAAAGCCCGTGGCCACCTCCAGCCCGTCTGGTGCAATACCATGCCCGGTACCAGGCGACACATGGACGCGAACCTCAAGCCCTGCCGTTTTAAGCGCCTCCCCGCCACGCACACTCATCCCTAGCGGCACCACATCGTCCTCGGCCCCATGGATCAGACAGACCGGCGGCTTCGAGCTAAGTTCCTCACCAATCGTTTCCGGGGAAATCACCCCGCCCGAGAACGCCACGATGCCCTTGAGCGCATCAGGCAGACGCAACCCCGCATCAAGCGCCATCATCGCGCCCTGGCTGAACCCGCCCAGAATAGTATCGGCGGCCCCCAGTCCGGTTTCCGCCCAGACTTGTTCCAAAAATCCTGTAATGACGGGGCGTGCCTGACCTGATCCCTCCAACCGGCTGATTTCGCGATCCAGCTCAAGCGGAAACCACTGATAACCCGCCGGATTGATGTCGCAAGGCCAGGGTGCATTGGGTGCCACCACCAGCGTATCAGGCAACAGGTCACGCCAATAAGGGGCCAGACCGATCAGGTCGTTGCCGTCTGAACCATACCCATGCAGCAGCACAATGAGATTTTTCGGCTTGCCCGATTCCGGCGCGACCATCGGCCCCGAGAGTTGTGCTGTCACAGATTGATTCCTTCCTTGTTCTGCAATACCGCGAAATAACGCCATAACAGACGCGCCGCGGCGCCGCGATAAGGCGACCATATAGCCGCCAGTGCCGTGGTTTGTCGAATATCGGGCACAATGCCCAGACCTTCAATGCGCCCAGCCATCTTCCGAAGCACCAGATCGCCCGCCGGAAAAATGTCCGGATGCCCGGTTGCAAACAACAGATAAATCTCTGCGGTCCACGGGCCAATGCCTGTCAATCGCGTCAATCCTGCCATCGCCTCGGGCAGGGGCACACCGCCGAGCGCGGCATAATCGAGTGATCCATCCAGTTCCGCTTCGGCCACCGCGCACAAGGCGCGGTATTTACCCCCCGTCAGCCCGCAGCCACGTATCCGCTCCTCATCAAACGCCAGAAAACGTTCAGGCGTCACCTCATCCAGAAGAGCACAAAGCCGGCCATGAATTGTTCTGGCGCTGGCAACGCTCAATAATTGCGAGACAATAATTTGTGCCATGCCCGCAAAGCCGGGTGTGGAAAGCCGCAAGGGCACCTCCCCGCAGACATCCCATATTGGCGCTAACCGCGAATCGCGCAAAACAAGACGCTCGAGATGATGTTCAAGCACGCGGGCATCAATGATACGCTCCAGCGGCGCGGCGTCGGCCATGACAATAAGAACCTTCTGACGGGATAAGCAGGGCGGCACTATGAACACGGTACCAGAGCCGATTTTGCGTTTCGCGCCAAGCCCCAACGGATTGCTCCATCTGGGCCATGCCTATTCCGCACTTTATACAGCCGACTGGGCAGAAAAGCTCAATGGCCGTTTTCTGCTGCGGCTGGAAGATACGGATCCGGACCGGTGCCGCCCCGAATTCATCGAGGCAATCATTGAGGACCTGCATTGGCTCGGCCTCGACTGGCCCGAACCGGTACTGCAACAATCAGAACGGTTTGATGTTTACGAAAAGCAGAAACTCACCCTGATTGAACACGGCCTGCTTTACCCCTGCTTTTGTTCGCGCGCCCAGATCGCGGCCATCGCCGTCAACACCGACCCTGATGGCGCCCCGATCTATCCCGGCACCTGCCGCCACCTCACCGACACGGAAATTAGCCACCGCATCGGCAAGGGTGAGCCGGTACAATGGCGGCTCGACACCGCAGAGGCCACCCGCCGTACCGGTATGCTGACCTATACCGTTTTGCAGCCCACACCGCTCGACCGGCCGCAAATTCGCTATGCCCGGCCTGAACGTTGGGGCGATCCGGTGATCGCGCGCAAGGGCACCGCCACCAGCTATCATTTAAGCGTTGTCGTTGATGACGCCGCGCAGGGCATCACCCATGTCACCCGAGGCCGCGACATGGAGGCGGCAACTGATATCCATATATTGCTGCAATTCCTGCTTGGCCTGCCCGCCCCGCTTTATACCTTCCACAAACTGATTCTCGACGAAGACGGCAAAAAGCTCTCCAAATCACGCCAGTCGCTCGCCTTGAGAAACATGCGCGAGGCGGGCTGGACGCCCGAAGCCATCCGCACCCGCCTCGGCTTCTGACGCCCCTCAGGCAGCAGCTTTGCCCTGCGCGCTGAAGAAGGGACGCACAACCTCCGCCACCGCTGCCTCAAACGGGGTGCCAAAATCGGGGCCAAGAATCGCGCCCAAACGGGGATCGACCAGTTCCATAGGATGTTCCCACAAATAGCGCATCTTGACGATTTCACGCATAACCCCGGAAACCAGCCCTATGGTCCGGAACAGCATCCAGGGAAAGGGCACCAGCGTCACCGGCATCTGCACCGCCTTCTCGATGGCGACGAACAGGGCCCGATTGGTGACGAAATGCCCCGCAAAATGGAAAGTCTCGAACGGGGCCAATGTGTCGCTCAGCGTTGCCACTTTTACAAAAGCCGCGCCGAAATCGGGCAGATAAGCCCAAGCATGAGCAGTATCCGGCGCGCCTGGCAAAGCCACCTTCCCTTTCTCCGCCTCCCGCAAAATACCCAGATCAAACCAGTCATTTGTGCAGTCCGGCCCATAAAAATCCCCGGCCCTCAGGATCAACACCTGCATTTCGCCCCGCGCCGCGACCTCAGCCAGCATCTGCTCGCATCGTACGCGTATCGCACCGCGCGGCGTCTCCGGGTGTTGTTCCATCTCCGGGGTTATCCGCCGGTCATTGGCCGCATAATTATAGACATTGCCCGGATACATCAGTGTGCGCCCTGGGACTTCAGCGGCTTCAATCACCCGTGCAGTCTGCATTTCCTTGCGGCCCTTGTCCCATTTGTCATAGGGCAGGTTAAGCCCGTTGACGACCACCGCGCTATCACCGATGGCGGCGCGCATATCCGCTACATTCTCTGCGTCACCCTGAATAAAGCGCACGCCCTCTATCGGATTTTTGTTTGACCGCCCGAACCCAAGAACTTCCCACCCCGCATCGGCAAAAGCGACGGCAGCGTGATGGCCGAAATGGCCGTTGATCCCCAGAATGGTCACTTTATTTTCATTCAGATTCGTCATGTCCCTGGCTCCTTCAGCATTGACGGCCAGATGATCAAATATTCATAAAAGTTTTGAAATTGTCATAAATCGCATGATAGACATTCATAAACGAATACCATCGAGGAAATCGACCGATGAGCAATACCCAGCCGGACTGGGCCCTGTGGCGCAGCTTCGCCGCTGTGGTGGAACAGGGCTCGCTCTCCGCTGCCGCCCGTGCGCTGGGCCTGTCCCAACCCACCCTTGGCCGCCATATTGAGGCCCTTGAACACCACCTTGGCTCAGCCCTGTTCGAACGCACCCTCACGGGCCTGCGCCCCAATGACACCGCCTTGCGGCTTTATGAACATGTGCAGGTCGCCAACAAGGCCCTGGCGGAGGCGATCATGGTCGCTGATGGGGCCAATGCGGAACTCGCCGGCACTGTACGCATCACCGCCAGCGTGATCACCTCCCATTACACATTGCCGCAAATCCTTGTGCAGTTACGCGAGGAATTTCCGGCCATCTCGATTGACCTGGTGCCCAGCGATTCCCCCGAAAACCTCTTGATCCGTGAAGCCGATATCGCTGTGCGGATGTTTCGCCCCACCCAGCTTGAACTGATCACCAGAAAAATCGGTGAGAGCGCCATAATGTGCTGCGCCCATCAATCCTATCTCGACCGGCGCAGCACCCCGAGCCGGTTCGAAGATCTCCATGACCATGACCTGATCGGCTTTGACCGCTCAGACCTGTTGATCAGCGCCGCCCGGGCGCTGGGGGCCACCCTCAGCCGCGATGATTTTTGTTTGCGCAGCGACAGCCAGAGCGCCATATGGGAACTGGCCAAGGCGGGCCTCGGCATCAGTTTTGGGCAAAAAATTCTGATCGAATCGACCCCCGGCATGGTAGCGCTTATGCCTGAACTGGATATTCCACCGCTTGAGGTCTGGCTCACAACCCATCGTGAGCTGTTCACCAGCCGGCGGATTCGTGTCATCTATGACCGGCTTGGCGCCCTGCTTGGTGCCTATTACGCAGCCGAAAAAACGTAAGGCGGAACCATCATGCAAAGCGGTCTCAACATCCTGATCTATCTAGCCCTCGGCGCAGTTGTCGTCATTCTGGGCGCAGGGCTATGGAATATGACCCGTGGCGGCAGCCCCAATCTCAGCCAGCGACTGATGCGCGCGCGTGTGATCGCTCAGTTCATCGCCATCATCCTGCTGGTGGTGGCTGTCGCGGTATTCGGATCCAGGGGCTGATCATGGTCAAGCTCAACAAGATATACACCCGCACCGGCGATGATGGCACCACAGGCCTTGTGCGGGGGCCGCGCCGCAAAAAGCATGATGTGCGTATCGACGCCTACGGCACAATCGAGGAAGCCAATGCCTTTATCGGCATGGCAAGGCTGCACACAACAAAAGCCCCCGGCATCGACGCCGATCTGGGCCGCATCCAGAACGACCTGTTCGATGTCGGCTCCGATCTGGCCACCCCCGGCAGCGATGAGGGTCAGGAATACAAATCCCTGCGCGCCACCAAGGGCCAGGTAACTTGGCTCGAGAACTGCATCGACCGGCACAACGCGAACCTTAGCCCGCTGACCAGTTTCATCCTGCCCGGCGGCAATGCGCTGGCAGCCAGTCTGCATGTGGCCCGCACCGTCGTCCGCCGCGCCGAACGCATCACAACAGAACTCGCCGAAGCGGAAACCGACACCAATCCGCTGGCGGTGCAATATCTCAACCGCTTGTCAGACCTGCTGTTCGTTCTGGCCCGTGCCGCCAATGCCAATGGCCGTGATGATGTGATGTGGACCCCCGGCCAGTTTTCAGACGAAAACGCCCCCGATGCGGAAAAGGGATAGAAGCGGATGTTCCTGCCGCTGCATGACCGCAACCCCACCCGTTACATCCGCTTCGCCTATGTCACCTACACGTTGATTGCCTTCAACATTCTGGTTTTTCTGGTGCAATCAATGCTCTCGCAAAACCAGTTTGAAACGCTGGTGATCAATTTCGGCGTCATGCCGGCCATCATCAATGGCCTGCTGCCCAGCCCCTTGGGCATCCTGCCCAAGGAAATCACGCTGGTCACCTATTGCTTCATGCATCTCGACTGGATGCATCTTCTGTCAAACATGCTGTTCTTGTGGATCTTTGGCGACAATATCGAGGACGCACTCGGCCATGTCCGCTTCGCCCTGTTTTATCTGGCCTGTGCCGCTTTCGCTGCCGGCACACACATCCTGTTCAATGGCGCGTCAACCGGCCCACTGATCGGCGCATCGGGCGCGGTCGCAGGGGTCATGGGCGCTTATGTGCTCTTGTTTCCGCATGCCCGGCTATTCGTCCTGGCAACCATTGTCATCCCTATTCCTCTGCCCATTCCCGCTTTCTGGATGCTGGGTTTCTGGATCGCCACGCAGCTATTCTATGCGCTGGGAGGATCACCGGACCCGGTGGCCTGGTGGGCGCATCTCGGTGGCTTCCTCTCAGGTGTCCTGCTGGCCTTGTTGTTCAAACGCCAGACTGTCCAGCTTTTGGGCGGCCGCTGAAACTATTTGTTCATACCCTCATTCCACACTGGCGCTGTTCATATTCTCGGACCCAGGAATGCGGCAATGCAATTGGCGGCAAGTATCGTTTCGGCACAACAGAACCAGACCCGGCAGACCTTGCAGATGGAATTCGTGCGCCAGCAGCAGCAGATGGACACGATGCTGGTCGACATGATCGCCGAGGTCACCCAGGCCGCGCCGCAACCCGGCCAGGGCACTAAACTCGATACAACCGTTTGAGCGTAATCAGCTAGGTCTAGGCAGCCGCGACGGTGTCTGGCAATCGGTTATGAAGTTCAACCCGGTCGCGTCCATCGGACTTGGCTTGATATAGCTTGCGATCGGCTGTGCGGAACAAACTTTCGTAATCCGTATCCATACCGAAAACCACAGCGCCAATGCTGATTGAAACCCGGATCGGGCCATCAGCGGTCTTCAGCTCCGCCGCCCCAACCGCCGCCCGAATCCGTTCAGCGATAACCTGGGTCACATGCATATCAGCGTTGTGCAACAAAACGCCGAACTCCTCACCACCAATACGCCCCACAACATCAAACGGACGCAGCTTGGACTTGATCGTGCGTGCCACCAGCTTGATCACCTGATCGCCGATATCGTGACCATGGGTATCATTGATAAGTTTGAATTTATCGGCATCAAGCACCAGTAACGCGGCACTGCGATTGGGATTGCCTGATTCAGCCGCCAGATAGGCCTCAACCCGCGCCCGAAAGGCCGTCTGGTTCAGGCAATGGGTCAACCCGTCCTTCGTCGTCTTGATCTCCAGCTTGCGCGTGCGGAAAGACAGGGTACGTGCATAGCGGATCAAAAGATAATGCATTGGGATGCCGAGCAGCAAAGGCAGGATTGCGACCGACACCAGAGCCTTGGTCATGACCTCGGGGCCGTCATCCCGGAACAATATGAGGCAATACCCAATCATGAGTGCCACAATGGCCAGGGCAATGACCACAGCGCAGAACAGCACCGACATACGCGCCGTAACAGCCCGTACATATTTTGAAAATTTCATGTTGTAAAACCGCGTCCTTCGATTATGCGCGAAATCTAGGACGCGAGTATTAAAAGAAACTTATAACTGCCCCCGAATTCCCCCGAATACATGTATTCTCAGGATCCGGATGATGATTTCACTCAATTGTCATACAACAACAATTGTTATTGCCAGTCGCACCGATGGTTAACGATCTTCTACCGCCGCAATCAGCGCATCGACAACCTTGATCCCATCGGCGCTATCCCAGGGGGCTGGTCCCTGCAGCACTGCAATTTCACACCCCGCCTCATCCAGAAGGATTGTTGCCGGCAACCCGATGGCAACGGCAGATGCCTTCAACCGATCAAACGCTGCGTAACTGGGGTCGGCATACAACGGCAGATTGGGCAAATTCTCGTCTTCCAGAAAGGCCTGCGCCTTGGAAATTCCATCCGCACCAATATCGAGATTGATCGGAATGACCGCAAAATCATCAATATCGTAAAGCGCGGCCAGGGCGTTCAGCTCTGGCATTTCCTCGCGGCAGGGCACGCACCATGTTGCCCAGAAATTGACCAGCAGCGGCTTGCCCGAGAAATCCGCCAGCGTCATCGGCCGTCCGGTTTCGTCCTGAAACGCCAGATCGGCATAACCGCGCCCGTTAGCTGTCGCATTCAGTGCCGCCAGTTCACCCCCCGCCGCCTTGTCGATCGCCGCGTGCAATTCGGGTTGAGCAGGACAGGTCGATGCGCTGCCCCCACCATTGCTAAGCCCCAGCCCCACCGCTATAACCACCACCGCGCCGACAAGTCCGCCAATCACGGCCTGTCGCCGGTTTAGTTTTTTGAGCCTTACGCCAATGGTCTCAAGCATTTTTTAGTCTCCGGTCAAACCCAAGGAGCAGGTCGATGAGCAATCGTATGTGGGGCGGGCGTTTCGCCTCTGGTCCCGATGCCGTCATGGAAGAAATCAACGCCTCCATTGGCTTCGACAAAAGGCTGTATCAGCAGGACATTGCCGGCTCGATCGCGCACGCAAAAATGCTGGCCGAAGCCGGCATTCTCACGACGGAAGATAGAGACGCAATCATTGCGGGTCTAGCCACGGTCCGCGACGAAATCGCACAGGGCACCTTCACGTTTTCGCGCGCACTCGAAGACATTCACATGAACATCGAAGCGCGGCTTAAAGAAATCATCGGCGACGCCGCCGGCAGGCTGCACACTGCCCGCTCGCGCAATGATCAGGTGGCCACCGATTTCCGCCTCTATGTGCGTGAAGCAACCGATATGCTGGGCGCCCAGCTGCGCACCCTGCAATCAGCCCTTATCGCCCGCGCCGAGGAAGAAGCGGCAACCGTCATGCCCGGTTTCACCCATTTGCAAAGCGCCCAGCCGGTGACATTTGGTCATCATCTGCTTGCCTATGTGGAAATGTTTGCCCGCGATGCCGGTCGCTTCGCCGATGCCCGTGCCCGCATGAACGAAAGCCCGCTCGGCTCCGCCGCCCTTGCCGGCACATCTTTCCCCATCGACCGGGAAATGACCGCCAAAGAGCTGGGCTTTGACCGCCCCACCGCCAATTCACTCGATGCCGTCGCTGACCGGGATTTCGTTCTCGAAACCCTCGCTGCCGCCTCGATCACCGCCATGCATTTGAGCCGTTTCTCGGAAGAACTGGTCATCTGGTCCTCGGCCCAGTTCGGCTTTGTCCGCCTCTCGGACAAGTTTTCGACCGGCTCCTCGATCATGCCGCAAAAGCGCAATCCGGACGCCGCCGAACTGATCCGCGCCAAGATCGGCCGCATCATGGGCGCGCTGACCTCGCTGCTCGTCGTCATGAAGGGCCTGCCCCTCGCCTATTCCAAGGACATGCAGGAAGACAAGGAAGTCGCCTTCGACGCGCTGGATTCCCTTTCCCTGTCGCTCGCGGCGATGACCGGCATGGTCGGCGATCTGGTGGTCAACCGCGACAATATGCGCGCCGCCGCCGGCTCGGGTTTTTCCACCGCCACCGATATTGCCGACTGGCTGGTGCGCGAGGCCAATGTGCCTTTCCGCGATGCCCATCACATCACCGGCCGCGTCGTCGCCCTCGCCGAGGAGAAGAACTGCACCCTCGACGGGCTGAATATCGAAGACCTGAAAACCATCGACGCGCGTATCGACAGCCGGATTTTCAACGTGCTCTCGGTAGAAAAATCCGTCGCCAGCCGGACCAGCTTTGGCGGCACCGCACCGAAAAACGTGCTGGCCCAGGTCAAGCTCTGGCGTGAGCGCCTGAAAGACGCCGAATAGACGATGACCGACGCCTTCACCTATCAGGGCGGCAGTCTGCATGCCGATGCGGTGGACCTCGCGACGCTGAGCGCCGAAATCGGCACGCCGTTTTATTGCTATTCGGCCAGCGCCTTTCGCGACAGCCTCGGCGAATTGCAACAGGCCTTTAACGGGATCGACCCGCTGATCGCCTATGCGATGAAGGCCAATTCCAATCAGGCGATCCTCACTCTTTTGGGGAAACTCGGGGCCGGGGCCGATGTAGTCTCGCTTGGGGAGTTGGAACGGGCCATCGCCGCCGGGATTGCGCCGGAAAAAATCGTCTTTTCCGGTGTCGGCAAGTCCAAAGCCGAAATGCGGCGCGGGCTGGAACTGGGCATTCACTGCTTTAATGTGGAAAGCGAACCGGAGCTGGAACGGCTCAACCTGATCGCCGGCGAGATGGGCCAGATCGCCCCGGTCTCGGTACGTATCAATCCCAATGTGGACGCCAAAACCCACGCCAAGATTTCAACCGGAAAATCGGAAAACAAGTTCGGCATTCCCTATGAGCGGGCCGAAACCGTCTATGCCGAAATAGCTGCCGCCAAAAATCTCCGCGCCGTCGGCGTCGACATGCATATCGGCTCGCAAATCACCGATCTTGAACCTTTCGATAATGCCTTCGCCCTCCTTGCCGAACTGGTCACCCGGCTCAAGGCCGCCGGCCACCCCATCGCCCATGTGGATATCGGCGGCGGGTTGGGCATTGTTTATGAACCGCTGGCCCACAAGCCGGACATTGCGGCCTATGCCGCGCTGGTCGTCAAACATATCGCCCCGCTCGGCTGCCGTCTGGTGCTGGAGCCGGGCCGCTGGATTGCCGGCAATGCCGGCGTACTGGTCACCCGGGTCGAATATGTAAAAACCGGCGCCGAGCGGCATTTCGTCATTGTCGATGCGGCGATGAATGATCTGATCCGCCCGACGCTTTACGAAGCCTGGCACGATATCGCGCCGGTCACCGAGCCGCAGCCAGATAGCGAGACCATGACCGCCGATATCGTCGGCGCGATCTGCGAGACCGGCGACTATCTGGCGCAGAACCGCGTCTTGCCGAAAGTGGTTGAAGGCGACCTCTTGGCGGTCAAAAGCGCCGGCGCCTATGGCGCGGTCATGGCCGGCACTTACAATACGCGCCCGCTGATTGCCGAAGTACTGGTCGATGGCGACAGGCACCACCTCATCCGCCCCCGCCAGACCCTCGCCGATCTGATCGGGCAGGATGACGTGCCGGGCTGGCTCTAACCAGCCTAGCCGATAGCCAATCCCCAAAAATGCATGATGGCCGGCACCGCAAAGGCGGTGACAATGGCATTGAGCCCCATCGCAATCCCGGCAAACGTCCCCGCCACCTGATCAACATTGAACGCCCGCGCCGTGCCGATCCCGTGCGCGCTCAGCCCTACGGCAAAGCCACGCGCTGCGTAGTCACGAATGCCCAGCGCATTCATCAGCGGGGTCACTGTGACCGCGCCGAGCACACCGGTCGCCACCACCAGAATGGCGGTCAGGGAGGGCACGCCCCCAAGATTTTCGGTAATCCCCATCGCCACCGGCGCAGTTACCGATTTGGGTGCCAGCGATAAAAGAATACCATTAGGCAGACCCAGCATCTGCCCGATCATCACCACCGAGATCACAGCAACAACAGAACCGACAACAAGCGCCGCCAGCATCGGCCAAAGATTTTGCATGACCAGCGCCCTGTTGCGCACCAGCGGCACTGCAATGGCCACCGTTGCCGGCCCGAGCATGAAGTGGACGAACTGCGCACCCTCGAAATAGGTTGCGTAATCGGTGCCGGTAATCAGAAGCACCGCGCTGACAAAAACAATCGCGATCAGCACCGGATTGACCAGTGTGTGCCGCCCCGCTTTCACCGCCAGCGCATCGGCCCCGACCCAGGCCACAAGTGTCACCGTCAGCCAGAGAAGCGGCGTGGTCGACAAATAAACCCAAAGCGCAAATCCGCTGTCATTCATGTCGGAGCGCCCAGGAGTTTCTTGACCCAGAGGAAAGTCCCAACCGTCACGAGCATGGTGATCAGGGTGGAAAGCACCAATGTCGCGATAATGGCGGGCCAATAGGTGCCGAGCAGGCCCAATTGCTGCACCACGCCCACACCGGCGGGAATGAACAATAGCCCGAGCGTGCCCAGAATACTGTCAGCGGTTTTCTCCACATCGGCAAAAGCCAAAAGAGGTTGCCGGAACACCAGCAAGGCGACGCCGAGAATAACCAGCCCGTTGACAGGTCCCGGCACCGGCAGCCCGAGCGCGCGCGTCAACATCTCCCCTGCCAGTTGACACAACAGCAGAACAGCCAGCGCACGGATCATCAGCGTTTAGCTGCCCAAACCACTCAGGCCACTGCGGGCGAGGGAGACGATCTCAACCGGCTTGCCGGCCAAAGCGTCATCGATTTTCTGGATCAGGTCATTCAGCGTGAAGGGTTTCGGGATCACATCATAAATCAATGCATCAAGCCCATGCGCGCGTTCGCGCTGGTCAGCAAATCCCGTCATTAATACGATGATGACCTCTGGATATTGCGCACCAACCGAAAGCGCCAGCGCGATCCCGTCCATCACCGGCATCTTGATATCGGACAGGAGCAGGTCAAACTTGCCCCCATGCTCCAGCATCATTTCCGCCGCCAATCCGCCGTCCTCTGCCTCGACAACGGAATGGCCTTTCATTTCCAGAGCCCGCGACACAAAAGCGCGCACGTTGTCATCGTCCTCGGCAACCAGAATGCGTGCCATAAAAAATCTCCCCGGTCAGCCGCTGACCCTAACGCTTGCGAACTTTAACTCGCGCGGCCATCTGCAAATGCCAGCTTGACCCGCGTCACCCCATCCGGCGGCGCATTCAGCTGGGTTTCGAATTCTACATTTTCGCCTGGTCCAATCAGGCTGACGACAGGCGTGACACTCCATGAATACAGCGCCACCCCGGCATCGTCACAAAGCGTGACGACAATTGCGGGCACCTTGACCTGCTGACCGGTAATATTCTGTATACGGCCAGAGACAACCATCACATCCCCGCGACTTTTTACTGCACGTAGTGTCTCGACATTCCTGAATTCAAGCCCCACCACGTTCACTTTCAGCCCGACAGCTTCATAAACCCCGGCCAGATCAGGAAACAGCCGCACCACTTCCGTGCGAAAAAAATAGCCGCCCCCGACAAGCAAAGCCAAAAGGCAAATCGCTGCAATGCGCATATTGCCCCGGATCTGGCTCATCGGCAGGTTGCGGGCAAAATTAATCTGCCGCTTCAGCATTGCCTTGTGACGGCTGTTCTGCAACGCCGTATCCAGCCCCGCCTTTTCGGTCTCAGGCCCCGCATCTGCCATAGCAGTTTCATCACTGCTGGTTGATACATCTTCAGATTTGCCCCGAACCGGGGCCGCGCGCGTTTCCTCGCGCTCAAAAGCCGCATCAAGCGCTGCTTCGTCAGCCGCGTCGAACAAGCGATCATCATCCCCATCCCGCGCAGGCTTTGGCGCAGCGGGGGGGACCAGTTTCGGCTTGGGCTTGGGATCTTCTTTCTCAGCCACAGCCTGCCATGACTGATGGCAATGCGCGCACTGCACCTTGCGCCCGGCCGAGCCGATGGCCTTTTCCGCCACCTGGTAGCGCGTCTGGCAATTTGGGCAGGTGATGATCATGACAACCGCAACGCAAAAATTATCTGCCCATGATAGTCGGTGGGAGGTTAAAACTCCTGAAACGGCGCGCGCACCGCATCCACCCCGGTGGTCAGGACTGTTATGATGAGATGCCAGAAGTGATTCGGAGCGAGGCACTGTGATCGAGTTCAAAGATGTAGGCCTGCGATATGGTGAAGGTCCCGAGATTCTGAAAAATCTCAACTTTTCCATCGCCCCCGGCTCGTTTCATTTTCTCACCGGCCCCTCGGGCGCGGGGAAAACCTCGCTGCTGCGCCTTTTGCTTTTGTCATTGCGCCCCACAAGTGGCCGTATCTCCATGTTTGGTGAGGACATTACCCAGCTCGGGCGCGACCGGCTATTGGCACTGCGTCGTCATATCGGCATCGTCTTTCAGGAATTTCGGCTGCTTGACCACATGACGACATTTGAAAATGTCGCCCTGCCCCTGCGTGTGCTGGGACAGGAAGAGAGCGACTATCGCGCCAATGTCGAGGAACTGCTCGACTGGGTTGGGCTGGGCAACCGCATGGATGCGCATCCCGAAGTGCTCTCCGGCGGTGAGAAACAGCGCGCCGCCATCGCCCGCGCCGTTATCGCCCGCCCCGATATTCTGCTCGCCGATGAACCGACCGGTAATGTGGACCCCGAACTATCGGAGCGGCTGGTGCATCTGTTTGCCGAACTCAACCGGATGGGTACCACGATCATCATCGCCACCCACGAACTCTATATGCTCAAGAAATTCGATTATCCGCGCATGCTGCTCAATGATGGAAAGATCGTCATCCATGATTGACCCGGAAAACCGCGAAGACCGCCGTAAGGTCGCCCCCATCGTTCCCAGCCAGTCAGTCGCCGGGCGTACCTTGATGTTTCTGGTTGCGATCATGACCTTTTTGTCCTGCGTCACCTTCGGGGGCGTTGCACTCGTGCAAAAATCCGCCATCGCCTGGTCTGCCGATGTGGGCCGCGAGGTCACGATCCAGATCCGTCCCGTCGAGGGCGAGTTGATGGATGCCAATCTGCGTCTGGCTGAATCAATCGCCGAGGAGACACCCGGCGTCGCCAATGCCCATGCGCTCTCGATCGAGGAAAGCGAAGCCCTCCTGAAACCTTGGCTGGGCGAAGGACTGGACCTTACCGAGCTGCGCATTCCCCGCCTCGTTGTCGTGGAATTGTCCGACCCCAACGGGGCCGACATGGAAAGGCTGAGCCGCGAGCTCACAGCAATAAAAGGCGCAAGCCTCGACACCCATGCCGCCTGGCGTCAACAACTCAACACCATGGCCGGTACCATCGTGGTTTCCGGCATCATGGTTTTGCTGCTGATTCTGGCGGCAACGGTGCTGGCCGTTATCTTTGCCACCCGTGGCACCATGGCGTCCAACCGCGATATTGTTGATGTGCTGCATTTTATCGGGGCATCCAACCGCTTTGTCGCCGGGGAGTTTCAGGGGCGTTTTCTGATGATCGGCTTGCGCGGCGGGGTTATCGGCGGCGTCAGCGCGCTGGGCTTTTTCACCTTTGCCGGCATCATCACCGCCATCCTTCTGCCGGGCACCTCCGGCGCACAGATCAACGTGCTGTTTGGCAGTTTTTCACTTGGCTTTGGCGGTATTGCCGGCATTGTCTTGATTGTGCCCGTCATTGCCGGATTGACAGCCATGACCTCCGGCGTCACCGTGCGGCGGTTTCTGGCGCAGATTTCCTGACCGGGTAAAAACCCCTTCGCGCAGCGCAGCATCTTGAGGAAGCTTGCATGGTAATCCAGGCCATAAGGTCATTGTTTTTCTATCTGCTCTTTATCGGGCAGACCGCAATCCTTGCCATCGTGCTGGGCACGGTCGGTCTTTTCTCCGATAAATGGCTGACAGCCCTTTGGCCCGTCGCGCGCTATTGGGCCGCGTCCAATCTTGTCATGTTGCGCTGGCTGACAGGCATTCGCAGCGAAATTTCCGGCACGGAACATATTCCCGAGACCGGCTGCATCATCGTCTCCAAGCATCAGTCCGACTGGGATATTTTTGCGTTAATGCCCCATGTCGAGAACCCCGCTTTCATCGCCAAGAAAGAACTGATCGACATCCCGTTCTTCGGCAAGGTGGCCAGTGCCTTTGGCACTATTTCCATCGACAGGAAAAAGGGCGGACAGGCGATCCCCGCCATGGTCGATGACGCCCGCAGGGCCATCGAGAATAAACGCCATATCATCATTTTTCCTGAAGGGACTCGCAAGGCCCCGCTGGCCGATCTCAGCTACAAGTCCGGCGCCGCCCGTCTTTACGAACAGCTGAACGTCCCCGTTGTGCCGGTGGCTGTCAATTCGGGGCTGTTCTGGGGACGCAACTCGCCGGTTCTGTGGCCCGGCACGGCCAAGGCGCGATTCCTGCCCCCCATCCCCGCCGGCCTCGACAGCGCCGAAATGCAACGCCGCATGATCGCCGCAATTGAGCCGGCCACCGAGGAACTAATCATTGAGGCTGCAAAAAAAGGCCTGGCCCGCCCGCTTTCTGCGGAACTTAGGGCGCGTCTGGACGTTCTTATGGTTAACAAAGGCTGACATAAGCCTTTAGAAACCGTGAGTGTCTGGTATGCGCACAATCGTCAAACCACTACATATTGACAACGTTGCGTTAAGAACTCATACATATAGTCGGGGGCAGGAATTAAGCTTGACTTTTAGTCAAATTTGTTCCACATTTGTTCTTTAAGGTGCGACGCGATGAGAAACACTTTGGCCTCCAGTCACGATTCATTGATATCCGGCGATAATCTCGCGCAGTCGATCAACTGGCGCGGACAGTCGGGGCGGTATTATACCCTGGCACAACAGCCGCGCGATAATTTCAAAATGAGCGGTCACGACCTTTATGTCGTGGCAAAGGGCAATCAGGCCGGCTGGACCGGCACTGCCGATGACCTCATCGTTGATCAGGCAAGCCGCGCGCGTTTTCGCCATGCCATGAAGGCCGCCACCTCAGTCCTGCGCCTCGAGGCGCCGGCCGACGATGTTGAGCGGATGAAGATTCAGTGGGATGTTGAGGGTGGCCAGCTCGCCGGTGCCCTGTGCCTTGTCAGCTAGCCCCTAAGAAAATGAAACTATACCGGTTCCGTCTTGGCGGGTTCAGCCAGTAAGGCGCTGAGCGCCAGCAAATGCCGGTCCCTGATACCCATCTGCTCCAGATGCTCCGCCGTATTCGTCACATAGTCAGCGTTCGGGCCCATCATCCCGGCGGCGTCGCGCACATAGGCAAGCTGAGCGGCGATATCCAGTCTCCCCGCATATTGCACATGATGCGGATCAACCAGAAACGTCAGCGCTTCGATGATTTCTCCGCTGGCCAGCCGCACCCGCCGCAAGGCCTCGCGATAGACCCCGGAAACCTGCTCCCGTTCACGCAAATATTCGCGCACCTCAGGCCACTCCGCAGCCCCCACCTCAAAAGCCATGCCATGACAGGACCCGCCCGGCACAAGCCCGAACACAAGACCCGGCTTTTCTTCGGTGCCGCGATAGCGATGTGAATAAATGCAAAGACTGCGATGCGCGCCCCAGAGCAGCGCCTGCTGCGCCTGCCGGTAGACGAAGCCCGGCCGCCAGATCAGCGAACCATAGCCAAAAACCCAGTAAGAAGATGTGACTTGCGTCTGTGCCGTCATTATGCCGAATTCCCGACGTTCTATTGCTGCCTGCCCGCGTAACCGGCGTTCGGGTTTTCCCCGAAGAGTTCAAGCCACCAGCTGCTGCGGCACACGCCCGCCGACAAACCTCCCGTATGAAAGCATAACCGCACTCGTGATGTCTTCGAAACTGAAATATAACCCGTCCCCATGAAACGAATCATTCTGCTTCTTGCGCTCATCGTCATTCTGGTTGCCGGCTGGTCCGGTGCATGGCTTTATGCAGCCGGCCAGATATCAAAACAGATTGCCCTCATGGCGACGCCGGCGCCGGGATCCCCCACCGTCACTTGCGGCAATTTGTCGGTCACCGGTTTTCCGTTCCGGTTTGATGTCACTTGCGCACAAGCAGATATTTCCGATGGCGACATCCTGATTGAAGTGCCTGAAATCAAGGCCACCGCGCTGGTCTATCGTCCGACCCACATCATTGCTTTTGCCGAAGGCCCTTTACGCTATACCGACGCGTTCTTTGGCACGGACCAACGCATTCGCTGGGACAAAGCCAAGGGTAGCCTGCGCATGAATGGCTGGCTGCTCGAACGTTTGTCGCTCCATATGGAAAATCTGGAATATATCGACACCCTGCTTGGCGAGACATTGATCGCCAGCGCACCCGTTATGGAAATGCACCTGCTCAATATGCCCGAACGGCATGATGCAGATACCCGTCTGGCCAGCTTCGCGGGCTTCGCGCGTACCGAGGGTGCAACAATGCCAGCCTATCAGATTGCCGATGGCCGGGTAACATTTGAGGCGGAAATATCCAACCTTCCGGACGATATCCGGCTCTGGTCTGATCCGGCCCTGCCCCGCCTCTGGCAGCAGGCGGATGGACGGCTGACCCTTCTCCGCCTTGCAACCGATGACAGTGAAACCAGCCTTCTGCTCGAAGGTGAACTTGGCCTGAGCCCGATTGGCGAAGTTGAAGGCAATATGACCCTGACATCAAACGGCCTGGCGGAACGCTTTGGCGACCTGATACCGACGGAATTGCGCGGGTTGGTGTTTGGTACCCCGCAGGCGGATGGCGGCATGAAGCAGATCATGACCATTACCCGTGGTGCAGTCATTGCAGGTTTCGCCCCGCTGGGGGTTATTCCGCCCCTGTTCTAGCCTGGTCTTGCGGGGACCCCACCCGGCCAAAGTCAGCCGCCGCCGTTTCCTGTCCCGCGTCAATAATGGAACGGCGGATGGCCCGGGTCCGCGTGAACAAGGCCTCAAGTGCCGGCCCATCCCCGTCACGCACCGCCGCATGCAACACGTCCAGATCGACAAGAAACCGCCCCAGCATTTCCAGAACCGCATCACGATTGGTCAGGAACACATCGCGCCACATCACCGGGTCAGAGGCTGCAATGCGGGTGAAATCGCGAAAACCTGAGGCAGAGAACTTGATCACCTCCGATTTGGTATCATTGGCCAGATCGTCCACCGTGCCCACAATATTATAGGCAATCAAATGCGGCACATGGCTGGTGATTGCCAGAACAAGGTCATGATGCGGCGCATCCATCACTTCAACACTCGACCCCAGCGCCTCCCAGAAACCGGTCAGCATCCTCACCGCCTGCGCATCGGCATCCGTGCCGGGCGTCAGAATACACCAGCGTCCCCGGAACAAGGCCGCAAAGCCGGCCGACGGCCCTGAATATTCAGTACCGGCCAAAGGGTGGCCCGGCACGAAATGGACGCCTTCAGGCAACAGCGGCTGGATGACATCCAGCGCATATTGCTTGACCGAACCCACATCGGAAAGAATGGCACCCCGCTTCAATGCCGGGGCAATCTCGGCCATCACCGCCTCATAGGCCCCCACCGGCGTACAAAGCACCACCAGATCCGCATCACGCACCGCCTCAGCGGCGGAAAGCGTATAGCTGTCCCCCAGCCGCAGAGCTTCCGCTTCGGCCAGCGTCGGCGCTTTACGCGTCGAAATAGCAATGTGCCTGGCAAGGCCCTGCTGCCGCACCGATAACGCAATCGACGAGCCGATCAGACCGATACCGACAAGGGCTATTTTTTCAAACATTATTCGGTCCCGAAATTCTTGAGCAAACGGGCCACAGCGCGCATCGCCTCTTCGCTGCCAATGGAAATACGCAAGGCATTGGGCAAGCCATACCCGCCCATTTCACGCACGACATATCCCGCATTCATCAGCATCTGAAAAGCGTCAGGCGCACGCTGCCCGTCCACATCAGGGAAATGCACCAGAATGAAATTGCCCTGGCTGGGTGTAACCCTCAGCTGGTTGCTCGACAATTCAGCCGTCAACCAGTCCCGCCATTTTGCATTATAGTCACAAAGCGCCTGGGTAAATGCCGTGTCCCGTGCCGCAGCTGCGCCTGCCGCCTGGGCTGCCACATTAACATTGAAGGGCCCCCGCAGACGGTTGACGGCATCCACCACATGATCCGGTCCGTAGAACCAGCCCACGCGGACGCCCGCCAGACCCATTTTGGAAAATGTTCGCACCATCACCGTGTTCTGGCTGTCGCGCACCAGAACCATGCCCGCACTATAGTCCTCAGCGGTGACATATTCCGCATAGGCACTGTCGATCACCAAGAGGATGTCCGGGCGCAGACCATTCTGCAGCCGTCTCAATTCCGCGACATTCAAATAGGTGCCGGTGGGATTGTTCGGATTAGCCAGAAAAATCATTCTGGTTTGTGCAGTCACCGCGGCGAGTATGGCATCAACACTGGCGGTGTAATCAGCCTCAGGTGCCACAACGGGTGTCGCACTCGCCCCTTGAATGACAATCGGGTAAACCGAAAAACCATATTGGCAATAAATCGCCTCGTCACCTTCGCCCAGATAGGTCTGGGCCAGAAGGTGCAGCACCTCATCAGAACCCGAACCGGCAACAATGCGATCAGCTTCAATACCGTGAACCTCGGCCAGCGCCTGGCGTAATTCCGCAGAGGTCCCCTCGGGGTAGATTTCCAACCGGTCCGCGAATGCCCGATAAGCGGCAATCGCCTTGGGGCTCGCGCCCAAGGGACTTTCATTCGCCGAAAGTTTCACTTTCGAGACGCCATCGCCCGCCCCGGATTTACCCGGCACATAGGGCGCAATTTTCAGGATACCGGGTTGCGGCTGTGGACGATCACTCATGCAATTCACTCTGTCTGGCTTGGCGCTTCGGGTCTCCAAAAGCGCGCGCGACCATACTGAAAGCAAAGCCGCAAAGCAAAGGAAAGACACGCGGCAGGCTTGGGTTTCATGCCTATTCCGCGCGCATGGCGGCCTGGGGAGCCAAGGCCGGCACCCGCACCAGACGCTCTGAGCGCTGCCGCCGGGTAATGGCGGGAAACAATTCCTTTTTCGCCTTCACACACATCGCCCCCGCCAGAGTCGATCCCAAAAGCCGGCCACCGCGTTCAAAAAGACGCGCCGATTTGAGTAAAGGCGGCAATTGCGAGGGCGGCAGAAACAGTGCATCGCGCCAAACCTCCGGGGTGAATGAATGCTGTCGCAGCAAGTCATCGAGTTGTGAGCGCGAAAAAGGGTGCCCGCTGCCGAACGGGGTATTGTCGCGCTGCGCCCACAAACCGCGCCGGCGCGGCACCACAACAATAATGCGGGCATTGGGGGCACAGACCCGCCAAAGCTCGCGCATCAATTCCTCGGAATCGGTTACATGCTCAAATGCATGCACCGCAATCACCAGATCGACCGCCGAATCGGTGAGCGGCATTTCCAGCGGGTCGCACAACACGGTGCGCGACGGTCCCTCACGGGGCCATGACGATGCCCCCTGACGTGCAGGCATGAAGGCCAGCACCCTTTCAGCATTCGCGAGCGTAAAGCGCATATAAGGCGTGGCAAAGCCAAGACCGAGCACCCTCAACCCGGTTACATCGCCCGCCAGTCCACGCACCTGCTCGGTCAACAGGCTGCGGGCGATCCGGCCAAGGGGCGACTTATAGAACCCGATCAACTGCGTCACATCTGGTGTCATTCAGGCCTCAAATCCATACCGGCAATCCCGACCTATCAATTTCTCGTCATGCGCCAGTCTTGCCGATTCCACAGTCTTGCTAACATAATATGGGCAACGTACGCTCCCGGCTCAACATAGCATGAAAAACAGGGGTTTGCTTTCATGGCGCTTGTCGTCGATATCTTCGAATGCCTCTCCGATAATTACGGTTACCTGCTGCACGACCCCGCAACCGGGGCGACAGCCGCGATCGATGCACCGCAGGAAGGCCCGATCCGCGAGGCCCTCGCCCGCACCGGCTGGACCTTGACCGACATTTTCATCACCCACCATCACCATGACCATACCGATGCGATTTTGCCGTTGAAAATGGATTTCGACGCCAAGGTAACCGGCCCACGCGCTGAACAGGGACGTATCGAGGGGCTTGATCATTTGGTGGGCGGCGGCGACACCATCAAATTGGGCAATGCCGACATCCAGGTATTCAACACCCCGGGCCACACCCTGGGGCATATCGTTTATTTTAACCCCGACGACAAGCAGCTGTTTTCCGCCGACGCCCTGTTCTCCCTCGGCTGCGGCCGCATGTTTGAGGGCACGCCCGGACCAATGTGGGCAGGCCTTGCTGCCCTGCGCGAATTACCCGACGACACCCTGGTCTATTGCGGCCATGAATACAGCGCCGCGAATGCCCGCTTTGCCCTCAGCATCGATCCCTTGAACACATTGCTCAAGGCGCGCAGTGACGAAATCGCCCACCAGCGCGCCAATGGCAATTTCACTGTCCCGGCAAAACTGGGTGAGGAAAAGATCACCAATCCGTTCCTGCGTGCCGATGAACCGGCCATGGCGAAACTGATGCATATGGAAGGCGCGACCCCTGACGAGGTATTTGCGGCGATCCGCAAGGCCAAGGACAATTTCTGACCCGGACCCTAAATCCCCGCCCGACGCCTTAACCATGAAAGCGTCGGGCAGGGCAAAAAGTTAACAAATCATTGATAACTGGCACGTGCCTTGCGACGTTAGGGGTAAGGGCCCGGGATTTTGTCCCAAAATGAAACAAATGGCCCGATCTGGAACAGGATGCAGGCCATGTCGCAGTTCACGCGTAACAGACGTATCGAAACGGCACAGAGAAACCCCGCCACCAAACGCTTCGGGCGCAGGGCAACGGATCGTGCCTATCCTTATCCGGCAGCCTTTGTAACCCAGATCATGACCGAGGACCGGCACGCGGTCGGTAACCCAATTTATATGCGCCCGCCGCGCAACAGCGCCGTCGAGGCCTATCGGGCCGGCGCCGGCATCACCCAGCGCCGCGCTCCTTCGGGCCTAAGCCACGCCGAAGACGTCTAACCCACCCCTGCATAGCAAAACGGCCAGCACCGATTGGCACTGGCCGTTTGAAATTTTCTTTATGAAACCGGAAAAGCTTAGCGCTTCGGCTCCATGACCTGACGACCGCGATACATGCCGGTCTTCAGGTCGATGTGGTGCGGACGGCGCAATTCGCCGGAATCCTTGTCTTCCACATAAGCCTTTGCGACCAGGCCGTCTGCGGAACGGCGCATACCGCGTTTCATCGGGGTCGTTTTACGCTTTGGCACTGCCATGATTAGTACTCCATCTCAAATAGCCCAGAGCCCCACCGCCGGAACCGGCACCGAAGGGCAACAGACTTGAATGTCTCTGCTCGGATTGGCGCGTTTTATACAGAACAGATCAACGTTTGGCTAGAGGCTTGTGCGATTTGATTGATCCGGATGCATGGCGCAATAACACCAAACCAGCCCAAAGGCAAAATTCCGATGCGTCACATCGCTTTAAACCCCCAAAATCCACCCTATTCCAACTGCACCTGACCGTTCCGATAGAGGCAGGTAATATGGCTGGCGCCAGCTCGCGCCCGCCGCTCGACGATTCCTGCCACGCGCGCCATGCCCCGCGTCGGACGCGCCGGATTGCGTAAATGCGGGTTGGGCAGGGTAACAGTTATGAGTGCCGCCCCATTCCAGGAGAACGCATCTGCATCAATCCCAAAGGCACGCTGCGCCCCTGCCTCAATGCCAAATTCGCCATCCGGACCCCATTCCGCAATATTGAGATAAATCTCCATGATCCGCCGTTTCGGCAAAACCAGATCGAGATAGAAGGCAATCGGGATTTCGAGGCCTTTGCGCACAAACGATCGCCCGTTCCACAAAAACAGGTTACGCGCCACCTGCATTGAAATCGTGGACGCGCCCCGCGGCGACCGGCCCGCCCGCCAGGCGTTGATTTCGGCCCTGAGCGCGCCAAGATCCACGCCCCAATGCCGGCAGAATTGCCCATCCTCACTGGCCACAACCGCAGCTTTCAGACGGTCAGATATGGTATCAATGGGCCGCCAGATGCGCGTGACCTTCTGGAAGGTCACGTAGCGCCCCAGCATCGGCATGGAGACCGGATTGACCAGAGCATAAACCGGCACCAGAACGAGCGGAATGGCCGCCAACAGCCCAAGGGTAATTGCCAGCACACGGATTAACCGCCACACTCTTCTCATATCGCCACCAACCACGCCACTCCGCTGGAAAATTCAACCCGGCTCTTATACAGATCACCTCAGAGCTTGTCGCATCTTACCGGGAAGGTAATTCTGTCCATGACCCCATTTGAACAGGAAGCGCGTGACTGCGCCCGGGACATCGAAGCTGCACTGGATGCATTGCTGGCCCGCGCGCGCCTTTCAGGTCCTGGCCCTGCACCCGAACGCCTGATTGCCGCCATGCGTCATGGCACCCTGAACGGCGGCAAACGCCTGCGCCCCTTGCTGCTGCGCCAAACTGCCGGCATCTTTCAGCTCCCCCCTGCCGCAGCACTTGATGCAGGCCTCGCCGTTGAACTGGTCCATTGCTATTCGCTGGTGCATGATGATCTGCCCGCCATGGATGATGATGACATGCGCCGGGGCAAGCCGACCGTGCACAAGATGTTTAACGAAGCAACCGCCGTGCTCGCTGGCGACAGCCTGCTTACCCATGCCTTCGGCCTGCTGGCCACCAGTGATTGCCATGCCGACCCTGCCGTGCGCATCGCCCTTGTGACAGAACTGGTGGCCGGTGCTGGTGCCGGCGGCATGGCCGGCGGTCAGATGCGCGATCTCGACGGTGAAAACGCCCGCGTCACCGACAGTGAAATCGCCACCATGCAAAAAATGAAAACCGGCGCACTGATCCGGGCGGCGGTGCGCATGGGGGCAATTCTGGGCAATGCATCTCCGGAACAACTCGATGCCCTCACCCATTATGCCGAGGCCGCCGGCCGCGCCTTCCAGCTTGCCGACGACATTCTGGATGAGACGGCAACCGAAATGCAAATGGGCAAAAAGACCGGCAAGGATGCCGGACGGGGCAAGCCCACACTGATTGCGCGTATCGGGATCGACGCTGCCAACAAACATCTCGCCGACACCATCCATAACGCCATCACCGCGCTGACATGCTTTGGTCCCGAAGCCGACGGCCTGCGGGCCACCGCGCGATATTTCGGCGAACGCCAGAGCTGAGACAACCCGGAAACATAAAACATGAGCCTTGAATCCGTTCGCGCCGACCTCGCTTCCCGCGCTCCAGACCTTGAAGTTATCGTCACCGACGCCTCAACAGCCACAGTTCAACTTGCCGCCGAAGTGCACGGCTGCGCCCCCGGCCAGATCGCCAAGACCCTGTGCATTAGGGTCAATGGCGATGTGGTTTTGCTGGTCGCCCGCGGTGACGCACGCCTCGACAATAAAAAGGCCAAGGCTGCATTTGGCGGGCGCCCCCGCATGCTGGGTGCCGAAGAAGTCGAACAATTGACCAGCCACAAGATTGGGGGTGTTTGCCCGTTCGGCCTGCCTGAGGATTTGCCGATCTATTGTGATGTCTCGCTGCAAATCTACGATGAGGTTATCCCCGCCGCCGGCTCGACGCACGCCTCGGTCCGCTTGCCTTTGGCACGCCTGCTGGAATTGACTGGCGGGCGCTGGTCCGATGCGTGCCAGCTTCCCGAAGACGTATAGCTGGCGGACCGATCACCCCGGCCCGCCCCATGCAATAGAGCCGCAACCCGAACTACGCTGTGACGCTTTCGGTTTTGGGTCCCTTGATCAGCAGCCAGAGGGCAAACCCGACTTCGCCAAATGTTACGATCGCAAGAAAAATACCCGTCACCATGCCAAAAACAGCATCTCCGATGAAGACAAACTGTCCCGCACTGTCCAGCAGATAGCCGAACGCGCCCACAGCCATCAGCGCACCCAGCAATTTGGGAAACTGGCCGGAACGGATCACAAGGTTACCAAGGATAAACAGGTGAACCGTGAAAAACACCTGCCAGATCACCACACCGAAATCATGGGCATCAAGCGCCAGATAAGAGAGCGCAAAGCGCTGTTCAGCACTAAAAACCCCAAGCCAGGCCACATCGCTGGCAAGGGCGAGCGCAATCGCTGTGAAGAACAGCATCACCGCCATGACAATGGCCATACTGAGCCGGGCAAAGGCGGCAACCAGCGATAATGTGGCATTAACCGGCTTGAACATGAAATAAAGCATCACGGTCGCGAAAAGCTCAGCGATCACGATAATCAGCTCGCCGGCGACGCCTAAAGTAAACAAACCCCGATTGGCCGCAATCGCATTCATGGTCGCTGCCGGGTCGTCAGCCACGTATAAAACCGAAGGCACATAAAGAATGCTGAAGCCACCGGCGAGAGCAATGATCAGATAAAACAACCCGGTCGTACGGGCATAGGATCTGGATTGTGGATGGTTGAAAAGCTGCATGACGCGTAATCCCTGATTCAGCAAGGCAGCACCCCTTTGGCCGCAACAATTCGCGCGGGATTGGCACCTTGATCGCTGTCGAAACCCCTGACCCCTGTCAGGTGTTGCAACGACAATAGACGCGGGAACGCCTCTGCGGAATTACGCAAATTCGTGCTTTAAATATGCAATTTTGTATGGACCAGGGCGTAAAGCCCATGCGGTTTATTCAGCGGCAGCGCTCTTGCCGCTGCCATATTTTTTCTCGATGTAATCGGCAACCATCTGCTTGAACTGATCCGCCACATCCGCTCCCCGCAAGGTCGCGACTTTTTGCCCGTCGACAAAAACAGGTGCCGCAGGTGCCTCGCCCGTGCCGGGCAGGGAAATGCCGATATTGGCATGCTTGGATTCACCCGGACCATTGACGATACAACCCATTACCGCCACCGACAGATCTTCGACCCCCGGATAGCGCTCACGCCAGACCGGCATGGAACTGGACAGATGGTCCTGAATTTCCTTGGCCAGAACCTGAAATGTCTGCGAGGTCGTCCGCCCGCAGCCGGGGCACGCGGCGACAACCGGCAGAAACTGGCGAAAGCCCATGGTCTGCAATAATTCCTGCGCCACCAGCACTTCTTTGGTGCGGTCGCCGCCCGGCTCCGGCGTCAGTGAAATGCGGATCGTGTCGCCAATCCCCTGCTGCAGCAGAATGCCCATCGCCGCCGAAGACGCAACAATGCCCTTGGAACCCATGCCCGCCTCGGTCAGCCCCAGATGCAGCGCATAATCGCAACGCCCGCCCAGATCCTGATAGACCGAAATCAGGTTCTGCACGTCCGACACTTTGGTGGACAGAATAATCCGGTCCCGCCCCAGCCCGATCTCTTCCGCCCGCGCCGCCGACATCAGTGCCGACTGGATGATCGCCTCACGCATGACGTGATTGGCCGACCAGGGCTCGGCACGGTCATTGTTCTCGTCCATCAACCGGGTCAGCAATTCCTGATCGAGCGACCCCCAATTGACGCCAATCCGGACCGGCTTGTCATATTTGAGCGCCAGATCGATAAGGGTCGAGAATTGCGTATCGCGCTTGGCCTTGAACCCCACATTGCCCGGGTTGATCCGGTACTTTGCCAGCGCCTCGGCGCAGGCTGGATGATCGGTCAAAAGCTTGTGCCCGATATAGTGGAAATCACCGATGATCGGCACATCAACGCCACGCCGCGCCAGCGCATCGCGAATATGCGGCACTGCAGCTGCCGCCTCGTCGCGATCAACCGTAATCCGCACCATCTCGGAACCGGCACGGTGCAGCGCCGCGATCTGTTTGACCGTGCTGTCGATATCAGCGGTATCGGTATTGGTCATCGATTGTACGGCAATCGGTGCGCCACCGCCCACCTGTACGCCACCGATATCAACACCGACTGATTTTCTGCGCTCTTGCGGCCCGGCCATCTGAAACTCCTTCAATCCCCTAGCACATAAGCGTTCGCCGCTCGTCGCGCAACACTTGGGGCCGCGCCCCTGACCCCACCAATGCGAGACATGATTGATACCGCCACAGGGATAAATGCCGGCAGCCTCACGGAACTGTCGCGGAATGCCCCGCATACCCCGGCCTAAACACTCTTGCCAATTCGCTTCCGGTTGCAGATATTGACGCTTACCGAATCTATCGCCCTCCGGCGATGCTCGATGCGGCCGGCCCACCTGACATTTCAGCGATTCACGCACGTTTGTGCGCGGTGTTTCGTCGTTTTCATAAGCAAATTGGCCAGGAGCAGTAGGCCCCTGGCCCCATCTCGAAACAAGCGCCATCATTTATGGCAAGGACGTACTTTAATGGACCGCCAACTTTTGAAAATGGCCCTGATACTGGGGCTCATGAGCACGATTGGCCCTTTCGCCATCGATATGTATCTGCCCGCACTGCCGACTATTGCCGATGATTTCGGTGCTCCGGTCGCAGCGGCGCAGCTCACACTGACCACTTATTTCATCGCCTTTGGTGTCGCCCAGCTGTTTTATGGTCCTGCGGCCGACATGTTCGGGCGCAAGCCGCCGATCTATTTTGGCCTGGGGCTGTTTGCCGTGGCTTCCATCAGCTGTGCCTTTGCGCCCAATATCGAAACCCTGACCACGTTCCGTTTCTTTCAAGGGCTCGGTGCCGCCGGTGTGATGTCGATCCCCCGCGCCATCATCCGCGACCTTTACACCGGCGCCAAGGCCACACGGCTGATGTCGACGGTCATGCTGGTGATCTCGGTCTCTCCAATGCTCGCGCCGCTGGTGGGCAGCATTATCATCGTGCCATTTGGTTGGCGTGCCGTATTCCTCGCCGTTACCGGGGCGGCCGGTATTGCGCTGCTGCTCAACGCCTTCGCGCTGCCGGAAACCCTGGCCAGGGCGAACCGTGTGCCTTTCCGTTTCGGAACCATGCTGTCGAGCTTCGCAACGCTTCTGCGTGATCCGACCTATCTCGGCCTTACATTTATCGGCGGCCTTGGCATGGCGGCATTCTTCACCTTCCTTGGCAGTGCATCTTTCGTCTACATGGAGTTTTACGGGCTGTCCCCCACCATGTTCTCGGTCGCTTTCGCAGCCAATGCAGCAGGTTTCTTCATCGCCTCCCAGTTCGCCTCGAATACCATGGTCCGTTTTGGACCGTCGCGACTGATCCGGGGCGCAACCTTCTTCTATGCAGCAACAACTGTCGGTCTTCTGCTTCTGTTTCTCGCCGGGCTTGGCAGCATCTGGCTGATGATTGCCATGTTGATCTTTGCCAACCTGTTCATGGGGTTTGTCATTCCATCGGTGATGGTGCTTTCACTCGACGATCACGGCCCGATTGCCGGGGCCGCGGCGGCGCTTGGCGGCACACTGCAAATGCTGCTGGGTGCAGGAGCCATGGTGCTTGGCGGCGTCCTGTTCGATGGAACGCCCGTTCCAATGCTGGCCATCATCGCAGCCTGCGGCACCACGGCCTTTGTCCTCGCTCTGGGTACGGTGCGCTCACGCACACCGCAAACCGTCGAATAGACATACTCTATATCAAAAGGAAGGGGCGCCACACGGGCGCCCCGAACCTTACTCGAAACGTACCAGCAGATCCTTGGCGTCGATCTGGTCACCCGGCTTCACGGTAACCTCGGCCACAACCCCATCGACTTCTGCATGGATCGCGGTTTCCATCTTCATCGCCTCGATCGAGAGCAGCACATCGCCTGCGACAACCTCCTGGCCCGTCTTGACCGCAAGGGTCGAGATCACGCCCGGCATTGGCGCACCGATCTGTTTCGCATTACCGGCTTCCGCCTTTGCCCGCGCAACAATATCGCCCGCCTTCGCCCGGTCGGGCACCGCCACTGCACGCGGCTGGCCGTTGAGTTCGAAGAAAACCCGAACCATACCCTTTTCATTGGTCTCGGCCCGGCCCTGCAGCTGAATGACCAGTGTCACGCCCTTGCGTAGATCAACCAGCAACTCGCTGCCCGGTTCAAGGCCATAGAAATAGACCGGTGTCGGCAGAACCGAGGTCGGTCCGTAGGTATCCTGCGCCCGCATGAACTCGGTGAAGACCTTGGGATACATCAGATATGACGCCAGCTGGAAATCGTCGATCTCCATATCCAGCTCTTCGGCAATCGTTTTGCGCTCCGCTTCCAGATCAACCGGTTCCAGATAAGAACCAGGCCGCTCGGCAAGCGGCTTCTTGCCCTTCAAAACCTTTTTCTGCAGCTCTTTCGGAAAGCCGCCCGGCGGCTGGCCGAGATCACCGGCAAAGAACCCCACAACGGAATCCGGGAAGGCCACATCGCGGTTCGGGTCTTCCACATCGGCGCGGGTCAACCCCGAGGAGACCATGGCGAGCGCCATATCGCCCACCACCTTGGACGACGGGGTCACCTTGACGATATCGCCGAACATCTGGTTGACGTCGGCATAGGTCTGCGCCACTTCATGCCAGCGGCTTTCAAGCCCCAGCGAGCGCGCCTGTTCCTTGAGATTGGTAAACTGCCCGCCCGGCATTTCATGCAGATAGACTTCCGAGGCGCCCGAGCGCAGATCGCTTTCAAAGGCGCGGTACTGGTTACGTACCGCCTCCCAATAGAACGAGATCTGCCGGATCGCTTTGGGATCAAAACCCGGATCGCGCTCGGTCCCGGCAAGCCCGGCATTGATCGAGCCGAAACAGGGCTGACTGGTCGTGCCCGACAGCGCGTCCATCGCTGCATCGACCGCATCCACACCCGCTTCCACCGCCGCGAGAACTGTGGCCGCGGCAGCGCCCGAAGTGTCATGGGTATGGAAATGGATCGGCAGGGAGATTTCCTGCTTCAGCGTCTCGATCAGCTTTTTTGCCGCCTGCGGCTTCATCAGCCCGGCCATGTCCTTGAGCCCGAGCACATGCGCACCCGCAGCTTCCAGTTCCTTGGCAAGGCTCACATAATATTTGAGATCATATTTGGCCCGGTCCGGATCAAGCATATCGCCGGTATAGCAAACGACACCCTCACAGACCTTGTTGGCCTCGATCACCGCATCCATGGAGACGCGCATGTTCTCCACCCAGTTAAGGCAATCGAACACACGGAAAATATCGACACCGCCGGCCGCCGCCTGTTTGACGAAGAACTGCACGACATTATCGGCATAATTGGTATAGCCGACGCCATTCGAGCCGCGCAAAAGCATTTGGGTGAGAATGTTCGGCGCACCTTCACGCACCTTTGCAAGGCGGTCCCAGGGATCCTCGTTGAGGAAACGCATCGCCACATCAAACGTCGCCCCACCCCAGCATTCCAGCGAGAACAGGTTCGGCAACCCGCGCGAATAGGCCTGGGCAATCCTGGTGATGTCGTCGGAACGCATGCGCGTCGCCAGCAATGACTGATGCGCATCCCGCATCGTCGTGTCGGTCATAAGCACCTGGGTCTGGTTCTTCATCCAGCGCGCCAGCCCTTTGGGGCCATCACGATCCAGCACCTGCCGGCTGCCCTCGGCAAGCACCAGTTCGGGAAAATCGGGGACAACCGGTGCCGCAGCGTCTGCCGGCGGCTTTGGCCGGTCACGAACTTCCGGATGCCCATTGACTGTGACATCCGCGATATAGGTCAACAGCTTGGTCGCCCGGTCCCGCTTGCGTTTGAAATCAAACAGCTCAGGCGTATTGTCGATAAACCGCGTTGTATAGGTGTTATCGCGAAATTTCGGATGGTCGATGATGTTTTCGAGAAACGCGAGATTGGTGGCAACCCCGCGAATACGGAATTCGCGCAAGGCCCGGTCCATACGCGCAATCGCCTCTTGCGGCGTCGGCGCCCAACAGGTCACCTTTTCCAGAAGCGGATCGTAGTAACGGGTGATCACCGCACCCGAATAGGCCGTACCGCCATCCAGCCGCACACCAAAGCCGGTTGCCCCGCGATAGGCAGTGATCCGGCCATAATCCGGTATAAAGTTCTCTTCCGGGTCTTCTGTCGTCACCCGGCATTGCAGCGCATGGCCATTGAGCTTGATGTTTTCCTGGCTGGGCACACCCGATTCCGGCGTCCCGATCACCGCGCCATCAAGCGCATGAATCTGCGCCTTGACGATATCGATACCGGTCACCTCTTCGGTCACCGTGTGCTCCACCTGAATGCGCGGGTTAACCTCGATGAAATAGAACTTGTCGGTATCCGCATCCATCAGGAATTCGACGGTACCGGCCCCCAGATAATTTGCGGCCTTGCCGAGACGCAACGCTGCATCCGTCAATTCCTTACGGACCGCATCAGAGAGATAGGGTGCGGGTGCCCGTTCCACGACTTTTTGATTGCGGCGCTGTACCGAACAATCACGTTCAAACAGATGCACCAGATTGCCATGATCATCGCCCAGCAACTGCACTTCCACATGCCGCGCCCGCTCGATCAGCTTTTCAAGATACATCTCGTCCTTGCCAAACGCGGCCTTGGCTTCGCGCTTGCCCTCAGACACCTCGGTCTTGAGATCCTTTTCCGAAAGGATCCGGCGCATGCCGCGTCCACCGCCGCCCCAGCTTGCTTTCAGCATCAGCGGATAGCCGATTTCGGCAGCCATCCGGGCCACCTCGTCCAGATCATCCGGCAGTGGCTCAGTTGCGGGCACAACCGGCACATTGGCCGAAACCGCCATATTGCGCGCAGCAACCTTATTGCCCAGATCGCGCATCGTCTGTGCCCGTGGACCGATAAATATAATCCCCGCATCCTCGCAGGCATCCACAAATTCCGGGCTTTCCGACAACAGCCCATAACCGGGATGGATCGCATCAGCGCCCGAGATACGCGCGATGCGGATATATTCCTCGATCTGCAAATACGCCTCGACCGGCCCTTTTCCCTTGCCGATCAGATAGGCTTCGTCCGCCTTGAACCGGTGCAGGGCCAGCTTGTCTTCCTCGGCAAAAACCGCGACGGTTTTCAAGCCCAGCTCATTGGCGGCGCGAAACACCCGGATAGCGATTTCACTGCGGTTGGCGACGAGAATTTTTTTAATGGTCATGCAAGCACCCGTAGAAAGAGAACAGGAGGGCTGGTCAGCCCTGGACGGGAAGAGGTGGAGGCAAGCCTCCAGGCAGCACGGCGCCTTTAGCCGAGATGGCCTGCCAGATGGGACATGTCATAGCCAGCATTGCCCGCAGCAGAGATAATCTCGTTTGCATCCATCCGCCCGGCCTGGCTGAGCGCCCAAAGCGTGGTCGAACGTGTCCCGGTCCGGCAAAAGCAAAGCACCGGACCACTGCTGCCTTCAAGTGCTGCTCGGGTCTGTTCAACCATCTCCGGGCTGACGCCTTCACGCCCCATCGGGATAAAGTGATAATCGAGGCCGGCAGCACGTGCCGCAGCTTCCATCGTCGCAGCAGACGGCTGATCGGGTGCCTCGCCATCAGGTCGGTTATTGATGATCGTGGTGAAACCCGCGGCCTTGTATTGTGTCATTTCATCCGGGCTGAGCTGGCCCGCAACACTTACATGATCATTGATCCGCTTGAGTTCCAAATTACATCTCCCGTTGAACTGGCCGCTTGAAGCTTGCGCTCCTTATAAGCAATAGCCAGCCCTGCGTGCAACTGTCACATGCACCGCGGAATCATGCAGCCGAAACCATATCCTCGCGCGCCGTCTTGTCGGCGAGGATCCGCCGCAAGGGTTGAGGGCGTCCCAACAGGAAACCTTGAAGGGCAATCGATCCGGCTCCCCGCAGGATCGCAAGCTGCTCCTCGGTCTCAACACCCTCGGCCACCACTTCCATGCCTGCCGTGCGCGCAATACGGCAGATGGCACTGACCATCATCGCATCCAGCCGGTTCACGGTGATCCCCTCCACATAGGAGCGATCAATCTTGAGCACATCGAATGAGAACTGCTTGATATAGCCAAGGCTGGCATTCCCCGCCCCGAAATCATCAATGGCTATTTTGACGTTGAGGGCGCGCAAGGCGTCCAGATTGGCTTTTTCCACGCCATTGGCAGCCAGAGGCACGGTTTCGGTAATCTCTACCGTCAACCGCGCGCCATCGATATCCGCAGTGGCCAGAATGGCGGCAAACCGCTCGGCAAAATCCGAACGACGCAATTGCGCGGCGGATACATTGACCGCGATCGAGGGCGCATCGAGGGCCGCCATATCCCGGCAGGCGCGGCGCAATACCCATTCGCCAAGCTTGTCGATCAGATCACTTTTCTCTGCAATATGAATAAAATCGCCCGGCGAAATCGTACCGCGCACGGGATGCTCCCAGCGCACCAGCGATTCATAGGAACGCAAAGTCACCCCGTCGCTTTCAAATATCGGCTGGTAATAGAGATCAAGCTCGTTCATGAGAATCGCCGCCCGCAATTCGCGCTCGATATAGCGCTGATGCCGCTCATCCCGATGCATGTTCTCCTCGAACAGCACAACTGTGTTACGTCCCTGCTTTTTGCCTTCGTAAAGCGCCAGATCCGCCTTGGAAATTAATTCGTCCACCGAGGTGGCATCTGCAGGCGCCAGTGCGATGCCCATGGTGGCGCCCAGTCGCACATGCCGCGCCGCAATGGTTACCGGGGTCTCGAGTTCCAGGAGAATTTGTTCACAAACCCGCCGGATGGCCTTGCGGCTGTCGCAACCGATAATCGCAATACCGAATTCGTCGCCGCCCAGACGACCGATGATGGCATCGGGAAGTGCTTTGCGCACCCGCGCCACCAGATGCGCCAGCGCAGCATCACCGGCCGCATGACCGCTGCCATCATTGAGTTGTTTGAGATGATCCATATCGAGTTGAATATAGCCCACCGCATGCCGCGACCCGTGATGCACCAGCCCCTTCAACTCTTCGAGAAAATAGGACCGCGTCAACGCCCCCGTCAGTGAATCCTGATGGGCAGACGCCAAAAGGACATTATTGGCCGCTGCCGCCGACTGCACGGAACGCTTGAGCAGAAAATAGCCATAGCGAAGCAGCATGAGCGACAAGAAGCCCAGCAGAACCGTGCCACCGAAGATCATCAACCGTAAATCGGGCAGATCTGCCACGTGAGTATTGCCCATCGCAGCCAGCCCGATTGCAGCGGTGGTCAATATCCCCACACCGATGGCCACATTGCGATAAAGTCCGAGATGCCCGGAGGAAGTCGTGTCACTACGCATTTTACGCCCTGGAATTCTGACTTGCTGATATCGGGCACACGCCAACGCACGCCCGATCCAACGAGGAGACATTGACCGCATTCTCGTTAAAGAGAACTGAATCTCTGTCTAAAAAGACAATAAATTTCAGGGTGTTACAGATTGCCGCCCGGAACAGGATTGTCCAGATTCAGCACAACCGGCGACAATTACCGGTCTATAATGACAGTGACATGACACTTCCGTGACAGCCGCCCGGATGCGGCAATTCCAGCCGGGCGACTATTCAATATGATGAACGCAGAGTTAAATCTAGACCGACGTGGTTTCCATGGTCGGCTGGTGTTTCGCCAGCGCCTTGATGATGCCCTTGGCAGTCACATAGCCGATCTGCTCACCCTCATCATCGACAACCCCGACCCAGTCATGCTCTGCAAATAGGGGAAGCACGTCTTCACAACGGGACGAATAGGGCACCGCAATTTCGCATTTCTCGACATTGGCATCGGTGGCCATGATCGATTTGACGTGAATGGCGCGCGCCTTGTTCACATCAGCCACGAATTCCTCGATATGGGCATTTGCCGGACGCAGCACGATATCTTCGGGCCGCCCTTCCTGCACCAGTTCGCCATCCTTGAGCACGGCAATCCGGTCCCCAATCTTGAGAGCCTCGTCAAAGTCATGGGTAATGAACAGGATGGTCTTGTTGAGTTCTTTTTGCAAAACCATCAACTCGTCCTGCATGCCCGAACGGATCAGGGGATCGAGCGCGGAGAAGGCTTCGTCCATCAAAAGGATTTCCGTGTCCATCGCCAGCGCACGCGCCAGACCAACGCGCTGCTGCTGACCGCCGGACAATTGGTGCGGCTGGGATTCTTCATACCCGGCCAGCCCGACCGTTTCGATCCATTTCTTGGCCGCTTCCAGACGCTCTTCCTTGCCCACGCCCCGCACCTCGAGGCCATAGGCCACATTGTCGATGACCGACCTGTGCGGCAATAGACCGAATTTCTGGAACACCATCGCGATCTGCGTGCGGCGGAAATCCCGCAACTCGTCGAGGTTCATCCCCAGAACATCAACCCCGTTGATCTCGATCTCACCCGATGTGGGGTCGATCAGCCGGTTGACGTGGCGGATCAGTGTGGACTTGCCGGAGCCGCTCAGCCCCATGACCACATAAATCTGCCCGCGCCCCACCGTAATCGAGACGTCATTGATGCCAACAACCTGTCCGGTCTCGGCCTGCACCTCGGTTTTGGACTTGCCTTGCTTCAGCAATTCCAGAGCCGTGTCGGGATCATCACCGAAAATCTTGGTGATGTTGCGAATATCAATTGCCGGAATATCGCTCATTATTGCTTCTCCGCAAGACCGATCCGCGCCTGCAACCGTTTGCCGAAGGCTTGGGTTACGCGGTCAAAAATAATGGCGAGAGCCACAATGCCCAGACCCGCGAACAGGCCTCGGCTGACTTCAAGCCGTCCAATGCCCTGCAGCACCTGATACCCAAGGCCGCCAGCACCAATCATCGAGGCAATCACCACCATGGCCAACGCCATCATTGTGGTTTGGTTCACACCGGCCAGAATCGTTGGCATGGCAAGCGGAATTTGCACACCGAACAATCGTTGCCGCGGCGAGGTACCGAAGGCGCGCGTGGCTTCCATCACATCCGGATCAACCATCCGGATACCCAGATCGGTCAGCCGCACCAGCGGCGGCGCGGCGTAAACGATCGTCGCGATCAATGCCGGCACCTTGCCAGGTCCGAAAATCATCACCACCGGAATGAGGTAAACAAAGCTCGGCAGTGTCTGCATCAGATCAAGCACCGGCACCATGAATTTGCGGAACCGCGCCGAACGCGCCATGAAAATACCGGTAGGAATGGAAACGATAATGGCGGTAATCGTCGCCGCAATCATCAATGCCATGGTGCGGATCGAATCCTCCCACAACTCCATGAACCCCATGAAGAGCAAGCCGGCGGCCACCATCAATGGCAAAGCCGCGCTGCGCGTCGCCAAAAAGGCCAGACCGGTAAAGATCACCACCATGTACCACCACGGAATGGCCAGCAGCACTTTCTCGATATTGATCAGCAGCAGCAGTAGCGGATACGCAGCGGCCTCAAACCCGGTACCCCAATATCTGACGACCCATTCCAGGCCGTCATCCACCCAGAATCTTAATGGGCGTGTATCAATGATTTCCGGAAAAAAATCGCCCGAAACGGGATTGAACAATGCAACGACAATCGTCAGCAACGCCATGCCTATCCAGGCTGACAATACAACGGCACCGGAAAAACTCTGTCGCGCCGTTATATAAATCAACCCGACAAAGGCGAGTGCAATCAATAACCACAAAGCGATCTGAACTGGCTCCATCACGGGGCTCCTCAAGATTCTTGTTTATTCTGGCCCGTCAGCAAAACGCGAATACCGCACCGCATGCCGCGAATGGTAGCCAGGAACGTTGGCGCGGACGTGGGGAAGCATACTCATTGTTCCACGACAGCCAAACAAAATTGGCCGGACGACAAGGCCGCCCGGCCAGAAACGCAACTCAGATCAGGCCGCTCAGAGGGCTGCCTTGACCTTTTCGGCAACATCGGCGGGAACCCATGTCGTCCAGGTAGCTTCCTCGGTCTTCAGGAAGTTGACAGCCGTTTCGTCGGCATCAGCCTTGTTGTCATCGGCCCATGCCAGCAAACCGTTGATCTTGTCAGTGCCCATGGCAACCTTGGAGAAGTAATCAGCAACCGCAGGTGCCTCATCCTTCAGCCATGCCGCAGCACCAACGATAACTTCGGAAGAAGGCCACGCTGTCTTTTGCGCAGGTTCCTTGCATTCCGGATCGGTGTTGCACTTGTAAGCCGCCATATCCACTTCCGGCATTTCCAGCTGGTAGGTGTCATACTTGCCAAGAATGGCAGTCGGCCCCCAATAATAGAACAGGATAGGCTCTTCACGTGTGAAGGCACGGGCAATCGAGGCGTCCAGATTGCCGCCCGAACCTGGCGAAAACAGGTTCCAGGTATCTTCCATGTCATAGGCTTCAAACAGCGCCGCATTGGCGAGTTCACAAGCCCAGCCCGGAGGGCAGGCATAAAGACGGCCCTGATCGGGCTGCTCGGGATCTGAGAACAGTTCAGGATGATCAACCACGTCCTGTGCTGTTACCAGCTCCGGATGTGCATCCTTGAAATATTGCGGGATGAACCATGCTTCAACAGCACCACCATCAATCGCATCGCCAAGGCTGAGTACCTTGCCCTCTGCAACGCCCTTTTCCCAGGGCTCCTGAATGGCACTGGTCCACAGTTCCGGCGCAACAGCCGGTGTGCCCTTGGACAACATGGTTGCCGAAGTCGGCACCGTATCGCCTGCAACGATCTCGACATTACAGCCAAAACCGTCTTCCAAAATCTTTGCGTGGATATGCGCCAGCGCCGCAGCCGAGGCCCAGGTCATCTCGGCAATATCAATCTTCCGGTCAGTACCGCATTCGGCGGCCTGTGCAGCCATGGGCAGCGCGACCGTAAGGCCAGCAGCCAGCCCAAACGCAGCGGCAAGGCTTCCAAATTTGAAAGTCATACAATTTCTCCATAATCCATTGGAACTAGCGCTTTTTTAAAGAGATAGTATCCAATAGTCAAATTTGAGACCTTGCATCACACCCACCCAGAATTCGCAAATAAGGGCAATAAAACTAAAGAACAACAAGTATTATTCGGGTCAAATGAATTTATGATATCGATCTTCATTTCGAAAAACAGTCAAAATATATTTTAACTTGCAGCGAAACAAAACCAGCGCGCGACGGAACTACATTTTATTTCATCCATTTGATTTTCAAAGCAACACGACGGCCGCGGGGTGCAATGCACCCCGCCCATATCGTCCCACCCGGCAGCTCAAAGCGCCGCTTTCACAGCCGCAGCGACGTCTGCAGGAACCCAGGCCTCCCAGATTTCCGGCTCGGTCAGAAGGAAATTCCGCGCCGTGTCGCGCGCATCGGCCTTGTTCTCGTCGCCCCAGAGCAGCATCCGCCCCACATCGGCATTGGTCAGTGACACCTTGCCAAGATAGTCGGCCACTATCGGTGCCTCTTCAGGCAACCACGCTGCCACAGCCTTGACCGCATCGGGAACTACAAAGTCGGTTTTTTGCGGATCGGCACAATCCGGGTCGCCAATACAGTCGAATTTGGCCTGATCGAAAGGCGCCATATCAAGCCGGGTCATATCAAAGCGACCCATCATCGCCGTCGGCCCCCAATAATAAAAAACCACAGGCTCTTCACGGGTAAAGGCCCGTGCTATGCTGGCATCCAGCGCGCCGCCCGAACCCGGCGAGAACAGGTTGAACGTTTCATCCAGCCCATAGGCCTTGAAGAAATTGGCGTTCATCACCTCGCAGGACCAACCCGGCGGACATGACAGGAAGCGACCCTTGGAGGGATCATTCGGATCAGCAAACAGGTCGGCATAATCGGGCAGGTCTTCAACACTTTTCAGCCCCGGATTTGCCGTCGCCAGATAAGTGGGGATATACCAGCCCTGAATAAGCCCCTCGGCGATCGCCGGCCCGAGATCAACTATTCTGCCCTCGGCCAGTCCCTTGTCCCAGGCCTCCCGGCTGGCATTGGGCCAGAATTCAGGCGCCAGCGCGGGCACACCCTTGGCATTCATCGTGGCCAGCGTCGGCACCGTGTCGCCGGTCACCAGTTCGACCGAACACCCGAACCCCTTTTGCAGAATGATCGCATGCACATGCGCTAGAGCGGCGGCGGAGGGCCAGCCCATTTCCGCAATCTGGATGGTTTTGTCAGTGCCGCATTCGGCGGCCTGAACACCATGGGTGACACCGGAAAACGCCGCGGCAAAAGCCGCCGCAGCAATATATTGCTTGATTGACAATTTCATGTCGCGTTCCTGTCCTGACTTTTGCCGTATCCGGCAGCATGAGCGCCTGCCGGCCCATGGTCAAATCACGTCCGGGCGACAGGAAGTGTCAGTAACAAGTCCCCAGCGGGTCAATTGTTCCCAATCCAGGAACGCCAGACATCCTCACGCGTCGAAATAAAATGCGCGGCGGTGACGGCGGGTGTTTCCCCTTGCTCGTTCTGCCAGGCCAGAAGCGCATTCATCTCCCCAACCGGCATCTGCGCCCGCTGGAAATAACCCGCCACTTGAGGCGCGCTGGCAAACACCCAGTCGGCAAGCGCAATCACCACCGGTTCGGGCACAAAAGCGGATGGGCTGGGTTCGGCGCAAACACGTTTGGCCAGACAGGCCGCAGCAACAGCATCATAGGCACCCAGATCAAGCTGGCGGAACGCCAGCTGCGCCAGAACCGCATTGGGTTGCCAATAGTAAAAGATGACCGCCTCACGCCGCGACACGGCCTCGCCTATCAAAGTATCGAGCTCAAACCGGTTGGCCGGCTCGACAATCTCAAACTGATCGGCCAACCCCAAAGCCGTCAGCAGGTTGCGATTGATGACGGCGCAGGCCCAGTCCGGTGGGCAGGAAATGAACTTTGCCTTGCCCGTAGCCCCAGTACGGAAAACCTGCCAGTAATCCTTGAGACTGGCAGCGCTCGTCAGCCCTGGATGATTGTCAGCAACAAAATCGGGAATAAACCAGCCCTCCAATGCTGTCGCATCGAAAGTCGGCCCGGCCTGGCGCACGCTCTGGCTCTCGATCGCCGAGTTCCAGACATCGGCAACGCGGTTGATCCATAATTCAGGCGCGACGGCGGGTTGACCGGTCGTCGCCATGGAAGAACTGGTCGCCGCCAGATCCCCCGGCACCACCTCGGCCACACAACCATATTCCCGGCGCAGGATTTGCGCATGGATTTCCGCCAGCACGGCGCTGGAGGGCCATTGCATGCCGGCAATCACAATCGGCTCGGTTCCGCAGGGCGGCGGCAATGCGGAAAACCCGTTCCCCTCCTGCGCCCAGACAGGACCACCTGCCATCAACAAAACCAGCCCGGTCAGAAAGCCGACAATATACTCACGCATGAACCTGTCCTTGTGCTGGCGGCAAACTGCCAAAATCCACGGCATTAAGCAACAAAACGCTGCAATTCATAAAGCCGCTAAATGCAGATGACTCCGGCTGGCAAAATGTGCAAAGCTTACCATCAGCGGCACATCCAATCGTGTGCCCATAAGATGTTGTTCTGGCTGGAAGAAGGGCAATCAGGCCCTCACAGCGGGACAACGCCGATTAATTCAGAGGGAAACATGCAGATTTTGAAGAAAACCCTTGCTCTGGCCGTTGCCGCCACAGCGCTTACCGCCGCCGTACCGGCCTTCGCCGACGACGTGAAGCTCGGTATTCTCGGCGACCTGACCGGCCCGATTGAAAGCCTTGCCCCGCCGATCGTGGCCGGTGCCCAGCTGGCTTTTGATCACGTCAATGCCCAGGGTGGCGTTCTTGATGGTGCCCAGATCGTCTCCGTGGTTGGCGACAGTGCCTGTGATCCGTCGGTCGCCGGCCCCGCTGCCGACAAGCTGGTCAACACCGATCAGGTAACTGCCATGGTCGGTGCCTTCTGCACCGGTGCCACCATTGGTGCGGCAACAGCTGCTGGCATTCCGGGCAATGTTGTCCAGATTTCGCCATCCGCCAGTGCCCCGGCCCTGACCACGCTCGACGACAATGATCTTGTTTACCGCACGACCCCGTCCGACGCCTTCCAGGGCGTGAAGATGGCTGAACTGCTGCTCTCCAAGGGCATCAAGGACGTCGCGCTCACCTATGTGAACAACGACTATGGCAAGGGCCTGGCCGATGTTTTTGAAGAAACCTTCGAGGCCGGCGGCGGCACTGTCAGCGCCAACGCAGCCCATGAAGACGGCAAGGCCGACTACCGGGCTGAACTTGGCCAGCTCGCTGGCGGTGGCGCAGAAAACCTCGTCATCCTTGCCTATGCCTCGGGTTCGGGCCAGACCATCCTGCGTCAGGCTGTCGAAACCGGCAATTTCATCACCTATATCGGTGGTGACGGCATGGTCGGCGACGACCTGCTGACCGGCATCGATGCCGCATCGGTTGAAGGCTTCATCGCCACCCGCGCCGGTGCCTATGCCGGTGAATCTGCCGATCTTTACAAGAAACTGGCTGAGGAAGCCGGTCAGGACCCGAACGCAACCTATGCGCCTCAGGCCTATGACGCTGCCTTCCTTTTGGCTCTTGCCGTTGAAAAGAACGGTTCGGCTGACCGCGAAGGTCTCTCCGCCGCCCTGCGCGAAGTCGCCTCGGCTCCCGGTGAAAAAATCCTGCCGGGCGAATGGGAAAAAGCCAAGGCCCTGATCGCTGAAGGCAAGGACATCGATTATGATGGTGCCGGCGGCCCGGTCGACTTTGACGAAGCCGGCGACGTTGACGGTGTCATCGTTGAGCTGGCCGTTGAAGGCGGTCAGTTCGTCGAAAAGGGCGCGATCGAATAATCGCAGCCACTTTAAACTGAATAGTGAAGCCCGGGAGAAGTCCCGGGCTTTTTTGTTCCCGCCCTTCGCCCCCATCCTCGGCTTCTTCCTCATTATCGACGTCATCCTCGTCCTCGCCCAAACCCCTTTTTGCCCGGACTTGATCCGGGCATCCATGCGGTGTGGCCAGTACCGTATGGACCCTCGGGTCAAGCCCGAGGGAGAAGGAAGAGAGAGGGGCCATTTGTTGTCCTATCTCCGATCGTCATACTCGGGCTTGACCCGAGTACCCATGCGGTGGTGCAGCGACCACGGGTGGGCGTTCCGTCCTTTTGTATTTGCTGATGGTTGGTCATGGGCCCTCGGGTCAGGCCCGAGGGTGACGATGTGGGGGTGGTGAGAGATTTTTTTGGGCACCCCTTAAATTCCACCCACCCCAAAGCCCCCGTCCGGTCCGAAAACCCACGGTGTCAATCAACTGGCGGCATGAGACGGTGCATGGCCCGTCTGAGTAATAAACAAATGAGACATACACCGTCTCATGCAACCGGGATTTTTGGCGTGGCCTGTGCTCTTAACTGCGCTGGGGCCCATCCCCGCCGGGTTTCCCCGGTACACCTGCCTTCGGGGGCAGGCTGGTCGCGGCACAGTTTTGGCCTTCCCTGAGGCGACCCCCAAGGAACCCGGTCCCCCTTCACCCCGGACGTTCGTCGCGCCGGCGCCGGTGGTGTGAAAAGGTGGAACAAGGATAAACGGGGTTTGGGGGGCGTCGATAAGTTTTTTTGGGATTGTGGGGTTTTACTCGGTCCTAATCGACCCTGTCGGGGTCCCCGGATCGTCATAAAACCTCCCATCGTCATACTCGGGCTTGACCCGAGTACCCATGCGATGGTGCAGCGACCACGGGTGGGCATGGGGGACACACGGTGTTGCGTGAACCGCCCTTTTGCACCTGCTGGTGGCTGGTCATGGGCCCTCGGGTCAGGCCCGAGGGTGACGATCTGGGGGAGGAGGGAGCGGGAATGACAAAAAGTGTCGCGTCAGTCCGCCGTCAGTCCCAGCATTTCATCCTGTTTCTGGCGCAGGGCGTAAAGTCTTGTGCTTTGGTCGGGGGCGGCGTTGGCGGTGGTGATCAGTTCGCCTTTTTTGACCGGGGCCAAAACCTTGCCACCTTCCAAAAGCCCCACCGGCAGCGCCAGTTGCGCCCGGGCATCGGTGACCGTCATCGCATAGGAGCGATAGCAGGTCTCCCCGATCGCATCGAAAATCTCACCGGGTTTGAGATCTCGTTTGGCCACGGCACAAACCTCGGCCACGGGATTGGCCAGCGGCACCATGTCGGCCTTGCCGTAAAGCATGATCCGCGCCGCGCTGAGTGGCACCTCGAGACTGGTCAAATGATAAGGCCGGAAAAACCCGTAATAGGGGCCCTTACCCACATGCAGATCGTCCATGCGTTCAATAATGCGCTTGTGCTCCGCCTTGACGATGACGAACACGCCGGGGGCCACGCCCTTGCCGATGGTATAATCGACAACGCCAATCTTGTTGAGCACCCCGCCATCTTCCTTCGGAATCAGGACCGAGGCCAGCTCCTCGCGGCTGGCCTTTGGCCCGTGCATGCCGGGCACATCGGGGACCAGCCCTGTGGCATTGGCAATGGCGCACATTTCAACCGCGGTTTTTGACCCGTCGACAAACTCGACCAGCATGCGCGGGTTCATGTTGCGCCTTATCGCTTCATCCCGATAGTCGTCGGGCACCGCGTCGTGGTTCAAGGGATTGTTCTTGCCCTTGCCGGCCGAGACAATCGTATAGCCGAGCGCCGAGGCAAATTCGATCAGCTCCATGCACGAGGACGGCTCGTCACCCGCCCCCACCGTATAGATGACCCCGAGTTCATCGGCGCGTTTCTTCAAATAGGGCCCGATGGTGACATCGGCCTCCACATTCATCATCACCACATGCTTGCCGTGCTCCATCGCCATGAGCACATAATCGGCGGCAACGCCGGGTTTGCCGGTGGCATCAATCACCACATCGATTTCCGGCGCGGTGACCAACAGTTCAGGATTATCGGTGATCGCCGTCTTGCCCATATCGAGAGCTGCCGACATCTGGCTGCGGGTCGAAACCTCGCGCCCATGACTGTCATCACCATAGGCAATGGTCATCGCCGCCATGGCCGTATGCGGCCGGCGGGTCGCAATGGCCGCAAGCTCCAGCCCCGGCATCAGCATGCACTGGGTGACCAGATCGGTGCCCATCTCTCCCGAACCGATCACCCCGATACGGATAGACTTGCCGGTTTCGGCGCGGGTGGCGAGATCGCGGGCAAGCCCGGTGAGATGGACATTGGTCATGAAACAAGCAGCGTTGGTTGAAACTGCCTGTCCCTAGCACTCCCCACGAGCAATGGAAACGGGAACGCGCAATATTGCGCTATCAACCGCAAACTGGCACGAAGGAGGCAAGGGAAAGAGGAGCCTTGCATGTCACAAACCGTTCTGAGCACGCGCACCGGCAATACCGGTTTCATTACACTGAACCGGCCCGCCGCCATCAACGCCCTCGACATGGACATGATCACGGCCATTGCCAGCGCTTTTGACGATTTCAGCGCTGACGACACAATTGCGGCAATTATATTCGAGGGCATGGGCACACGCGGCTTTTGTGCCGGCGGCGATGTGCGCGCCGTGCGCCAGGCAGCCCTTGAGGACGAACTTGCCGCCGCAGACCGGTTCTTTGCAGCGGAATATGCGCTCAACGGAGCCATCGCTGCCGCCCGGAAGCCGGTTGTGGCCCTCACCGACGGCGTGGTGATGGGGGGCGGCATCGGCCTTGCCGGTCATGCCCGTTTTCGCATTGCAACCGACCAGTCCCGGTTTGCCATGCCGGAAAGCGCCATCGGCTTTTTCTGTGATGTGGGCGTCAACGCCATTCTGGCCAGGGCGCCGCTGCACCGGGCCCTGGCCTTTTTGATGTCCGGCACGATTGTGCCCGCAGCAGACGCCCTGGGTCTGGGGTTGACTGATTGCGTAATCCCGCAAGGGGCCATGGCTGAGGTTCGCGACATGCTGGTCACCGCCATTGCAGAGGGCGATGTGGCCACCTCGATCACCAATGTCATGCAGGCCCATGGTATCCATGCCGGCACGGCCGGCTTTATTGCCAATGCCGACGCCCATGAAACCATCTTTAAGCAAGCGGATGCCGCCGCCATTCTGCAAGGTCTGGCCGAAAGCGATGACAGTGCCGCCGCCGCTTTTCTGGCGGTGTTGACGTCACGCTGCCCCACCAGTCTTGAGGTGATTGTGCGCGGCCAGATCGCTGCCCGCAAAGGCACAATCACCGACGTGCTGGCCAATGACCTCGCCCTCGCCCGCTGGATGGTGCGCCGTCCCGACTTCGCAGAAGGGGTGCGGGCGGTTCTCGTCGACAAGGACAAAAATGCGCAATGGCAACCGGCAACAATCGCTGAAGTCGACGGGGCGGCCATTGACGCTGTACTTGGTCAATCCCTGTGAATATGGCATTTGCATGTGCAAGTTGCGGTGGGCATTAGCAATTCGTAAACCACTGTGATGACAAACTCCCACCCATATTAATGGGGGTAGTGCATCAAATGAGCGACGTAGCCGCGCAATCATTGGCCTTGCCAGCGATTGTCGATCTGGATGCTATCGACACGGTGCGCGATCAATTGATTGAAGCCATCGATCACGGACCGGTTGAGGTAGACGCCTCCGCCGTCGAACGCGTCGCCACAAATGCATTGCTTATGCTCATGAGCGCCGCTGAATCCGCCAGGCGCAATGATTCCAGTTTTTATGTCTTAAATCTCAGCGACCCCATGACTGCTGCAATTGCACGACTTGGCTTGGGCGAAAGCTTTGCGCCAATTCTGAAAGGATAATGCGAAGAATGCGTGTACTGACCGTTGACGATTCCCGAACCATTCTGGCCATGCTGCACCACACATTGTCAGGTGCCGGTTTTGAGGTTTTGCAGGCCGAGGATGGCCAAAAGGGACTTGAAGTGCTGAACACCGAAACCGTTGATGTGGTGATCACCGACATCAATATGCCGGTGATGGACGGCATTGAATTCATCAAGAACGTTCGGGCCTCGGGCCAGCACCAGAGCCTGCCCATTCTCATTCTGACCACTGAAACCAGCCAGGAAAAACGCGATCTTGGCCGCGAGGCTGGGGGCACGGGCTGGATTGTCAAACCGTTTGACCCGGAAAAACTGATCAGCGTCATCCGGCGCGTCGTCCATTAATCCCGCAATCGAAAATCGAATGCAGCCCACATGAGTGAACTCGACGAATTCAAGGCCACCTATTTCGATGAATGTTCCGAGCTTTTGAACGAGCTTGAGGAGCAGTTCACCGCGATCGAGGAAGGTGACCGCAATGCGGACCGGCTCAATGCCGTGTTCCGGGCGATTCATTCGGTAAAGGGTGGCGCGGGCGCCTTCGGCTTTACCGGCCTTGTGGGCTTCGCCCATGAATTCGAGACGCTTCTCGACTTTGTCCGCAATGGCAAGGTGGAGATGAGCGACGAAGTGGCGGCGCTGTGCATCCGGGCAAACGATATCGTCGCCGATTTCGTCGCCGCGGCGCGGGCTGGCGAAGAGCTCGCATCCGATTATGGCGCTGAGGAAAAGGCGCGTTTCGTCGCTTTGTGCAATGGCTCGAAAAGCGATGAGGAACTGGAAGAAGACGGGGAGCCGATGGAGGAATTCGATATCGATTTCACCCCCGTCGCCGTCAATCTGGAGGCTGACACCGCCAGCGAGACCGAGGGCTGGCTGGTTGAATTCACCCCCTATCGCGATCTCTATGCCCGCGCCAACGACCCGCTTTTGCTGCTGCGTGAACTGGCCGAACTGGGTGACGTGGAAATCAAGGTGATCCTCAAGGAGATCCCCGCACTCAGCGATTTTGAGCCTTTCGGCGTTTATTGCGGCTGGGAAATTCTGGTGCCCGGCGCGGACGTGACCGAGCAGAGCGTACGCGATGTGTTCGAATTCGTTGATGGTGATTGCGATATCAAGATCACCCGCAAGACCGTGTCCGAGGCACCCCCCGCCGCCGATGCCGGCTTTGATCTTGATGACGACGACCTGCCAAGCTTTGCCGACCTCGCCAATGAGATCAAACCGGTGGCCAAGCCTGCCGAAGCCCCGGCCCAGACCACAAGCGAGGCGGGTGACGCCAAGAACGCCGCCCCCGTGGGCGTGCAATCGATTCGCGTCGATCTCGACAAGGTGGATCGCGTCGTCAACATGGTCGGCGAACTGGTGATCACCCAGTCCATGCTGACCCAGCAAATGGATGACAATCTCAAGGTCCATTATCAGGAACTGGTGCGCGGCCTTGAAGTGCTGGCCCAGACCACCCGCGGCCTGCAGGATTCGGTGATGGCCATCCGCGCCCAGCCGGTCAAATCCGTCTTCTCGCGCATGCCGCGCCTGGTCCGCGAACTGGCGGGCAAGACAAACAAGAAAATCCGCCTCGAAATGGTCGGCGAGAACACCGAAATCGACAAGACGGTGATCGAGCAATTATCCGATCCCCTCACCCACATGATCCGCAATTCTGCCGATCACGGCATCGAATCGCCAGAAAAACGCACCGCCGGGCGCAAGCCCGAGACCGGTGTTATCCGTCTTTCCGCTGAACAGGCCGGCGGCAATATCCTGATCATCGTTGAGGATGACGGGGCCGGGATCAATCGCGAACGCGTGCTCCAGATCGCCCGCGATCGCGGCGTTGTCGGCCCGGATCAGCAAATGACCGAGGAACAGATCGACAACCTGATCTTCGCCCCCGGTTTTTCAACGGCAGACGAGGTTTCCGATATTTCGGGCCGTGGCGTGGGCATGGATGTGGTGCTCTCCAATATCAAGAAGATCGGTGGTTCGGTGCATGTGCGCTCCTGGCCCGGGGCCGGCACGCGCATGACCCTGCGCCTGCCCCTGACGCTCGCCGTGCTCGATGTCATGCTGGTAACCGTGGGCGGCTGCCCCTATGTCATCCCGCTCTCCTCGATCGTGGAGACCATGCAATGCGCGCGGGCCGATTTCGGCCATATGCCGACCGGCGGTCGTGTGCTGCAGGTCCGGGGCGAATATGTGCAGGTCGTGGACCTGGCGACCCGGTTCGAAATGCATACCGATATCGAGGAAAAAAACCGGTTCGCTGTGCTTTGCGAAGCAGAAGGTTCAGTCAAGATTGCGCTGATTGTCGACAACATTATTGGCCAGCAGCAAGTGGTGATCAAAAGCCTCGAAGAGAATTTCGAACGCATTGACGGCATTGCCGGCGGCACCATTCTGGGCGATGGCAATGTCGCCCTCATCGTGGATGTTCAGGGCCTGCGTACGGCCACCACCCATAGGAACGCGGCGTAACCGCCGGGTTGAAAGCGAGGAATCATGGAAGCGCTTGAAATAAACAATGAAGTCGATGACGGCCACGCCGCCGAGACCAGAAGCCTGCAGCTGATCGCTTTCTCGATCGGCGAACAGATTTATGGCGTGGAAATCACCACTGTCCGCGAAATCCGGGCCTGGAACGGGGCAACCCCCCTGCCCAATACCCGCGAATTCGTTGTCGGCGTGATCAACCTGCGCGGCACGATTGTCCCGATCTTTGACCTGCGCGCCCGCTTCGGCGACGGTCAGACCTCCCCCACCAAGACCCATGTGGTCGTGGTCATGTCCGTGGGCGAAAAATGGGTCGGCATTCTCGTTGATGCGGTTAGCGACATTCTGACGATTTCAAAAGATGACATTCACAATGTCCCTGAAGGCAATTCTATCGATACCGATCTGCTTTCCGGCATCATCACCCATGATGGCCAGATGGTTGGCCTGATCGACCTGCATGCTGTTGTCGCCGGCGCACAGATCGAAACCTGATCCCTGCCAGCAGAACAAACAAAAAAGCGCCGGTCCTCGCCGGCGCTTTTTTTGATGACACAGACCGGATCCGCTCAGAACAGATCAACCTCACCGCTCTGGGTTCGTCCCGCTATGCCCGAGAGTTCGGGCACCGCCAGTTCGTCAAGCGCCAGATGCGCCCAGATTTCGTCGAAACGCGCATGATCAATGTTTCTGTCAGAGGCAACAAGATGCCGCACAGCCTCCGCCATGTTCCGGCAGCGCTGCTCGATACGGTCCTGCCCCTGAAGAGCAACAATAATCTTTTGAGCCACAAGTTCCCGGGTGGCATCCGCATCCGCTCTCGATTCAGCGAGAACGGCCAATGCGTCTGTTATCCCTTCAACCATAACCGATGTCTGGCGGGCGGTTTCTTCGAGTTCTTTGGCTAGTCTTTCAAGCGACATATGTCTTCCCTGACGTTCGAAAGCTACTTTACGCGAAAAATAGTAAACGTGACTTTGCGCCTGCGTGAATTAGTTGATGATTTGAGGCGTGGTTAGCAATTCCCTAACGTTTCTCTCACTAGGTTTAAGTCCAGAGTTTGTATTTAGGGGTTGCGGATGGCATCGCAAGACTCGTTACCGCCAGAATTCGACCGCGGCGTTGTGACGACAATTCATCAGGGCGACTGTCATGTTTCCAGCGCAATTGATGTCACCTTTTCAACCGTATTGGGATCCTGCATCAGCGCCTGCATTCGTGACGTCTCCACCGGGGTAGGTGGCATGAACCACTTTCTGCTCGCCGAACAATCAGGCGCAGCAAAAGACAGATATGGCGCATCCGCGCGATACGGCGCATTTGCCATGGAAAAACTGATCAATACGGTTCTCAGTAAAGGCAGCGGCAACAAGGCCAATCTCGACATCAAGGTTTTCGGCGGCGGCAATATCAATGCCTCCCTCAATGATATCGGCGCCCAGAATATTGAATTCATTCGCGAATTCCTGAAGGCAGAGGGTTATAAATCCTCCGCCCAGGACGTGGGCGGTGCCTTCGCGCGACGGGTATTGTTTAAACCCTCCTCCGGCCGCGTGTTCGTCAAACGGCTCGACAGCGCAACCGGTGCCAACCTTGTACGCGAAGAAATCGCCATTGCCGGCGTACAAAAGGTCTCGGTGCCCGCACACGACGATATCGAATTGTTCTAGCATCCCTCGCGCCAAAAGCTTGCGCGCGATATGGCAGGGTCTGGTTAGCAAAATCTTGCGCACAAGCCGCGCTGGAGAGGTTTGGTTAACCATTCTCTCTTTAAGCTAACGACATGTTAATTTCGTCCTTTGCAATTTTGCCGGGATATTTGTCATGCGCCGGGTCACACTAGCGCTCGGCGGCAGCCTGTGCGCGCTTGCGGTATTCGGGGCAAGCCTCGGGGCGATAGCCGCATTGGGCCTCACCCCGGCGGGCATCGGCGTGGCGGCCGGCATCTGGCTGATGGCCAGTCTGGGGCTTTTGCTGGTCGGACACCAGGCCGACCGCAAGGCCCGCAAGACCCTGTCCGAACTTGGCGATGCGCTGGGAATTACAGCAAGCGTGCATCAGGGCGAGACCGAATTCGTCAAGGCAATGATCGCCAGCCTTTGCCTGCGGCTGGAACGGGCCGCCGGCTTCAAAACCGCCTTTGCCAGCCTCAACCTGCCCGCATTGATCGCCGATAATCATGGCGATGTACTGTTCGTGAGCGCGGGGCTGACCGCTCTTGATCCTGAAATAGCACCCGGCGCAAACCTGCACGCGGTTTTCGGCGACACCTATAAATCGCCACCAATGGATGGGGTCAGCCAGCAGCGGGTAACCCTTAATGCCCGGCCCTATGATGGCGGCTTTGTGCCCCTTGGCGGTGACCGGTTCGCCGCAGGCTTTTCCCGCGCCGGCCTGATCGTGGGCCGCAGCCATCTGACCGCCTATACCGACGCCCTGGCATCCGGGCAGACAGATTTCCGTTTCCCCCCCGGACAGACCAGTCTGTTCCCGGCCCTTGAAGAACTGAATGCCGGGCTTGAACTGGTCGACCGCAGCATGCAGGCGATAGACGGCATTGTGCAAAATGGCGCGACCGGCGAAAGCAACATGCCCGCCGTCAATGCCGGGCTGAGCCTTCAGGTGCGCTCGGTTCACGACGCCTTTTCGGGCCTGGCCCATGCCCGGGCTGACGAAGCGGAACGCCGCGCCGGGCTGGAACGCAAACTGGGTGAAATCGCAAGGCTTGTGGACGCCCATCGGGCAACGATCAGCCGGATCGGCCAGATGGCGCAAAAGGCCCAGGCCGGGGCGATTGAGGTTGGTACGACCCTCAACACCAGCCGCACAACGGCCCGCAAGGTTGCCGAAATCAGCCGCGACGCGCAGATGCTGGCAGGCGAGGCTGGCGACACCGCCAGACGCACCGCCGAAGCCATTGGCGCGGTCGGCGGCCTGACCGCCCAGATTGAAAGCATGATTGCCGCCATCGAGGATGTCTCCTTCCGCACCAATCTCCTGGCGCTGAACGCCGCCATCGAGGCCGCCCGCGCAGGTGACATGGGGGCCGGCTTTGCCGTAGTGGCCGACGAGGTGCGCACACTTGCGGCCTCCACATCAAAATCTGCCAAGGAAATCAGGGATCTGGCCAAGCGTGGCCATGCCGGATCCGGTGACAGCGCCGCCCAGGTGGAAACCCTGGCCGGACTGATCTCGGGGCTTGAGGAACATTTACTGAATATAAGTAATGAGACCGGCATAGTTGCGGACAGCCTTGACACTGGCAGCACTGGCCTCGCGCGTTTTGAGACCGATGTAGCCAACATGGCGGGGGACGCTGACCGGACTTTTGAGGCAGAGGAACTGAATATAGCTGAGCGTTGACCGGACCGGCCGCAGTGGTTTGTGTCGGCACCAAGCGCAACGGCATAGATCAGTTGTTCTTCCCCACCGGCAGATATCGAGTTTGGAGTGAGGGCATATGGACAACGGCGAATACCCCCTGAGCGATCGCGAGTTCGCGCGCATTCAGGGACGCGTTTACAAGGTCGCCGGTATTTCTCTCAGCGATGCAAAGCGGACCCTTGTGGTTTCCAGATTGAGCAAGGTCATCCGCGCATTGCGCCTGCCCAGCTTTGATGCCTATGTCGACTTTCTCGAACGCGGCGGGGCAACCACTGCCGATGAGCAGAATTTCGTCAATGCGCTGACCACCAACCTGACCCGGTTTTACCGTGAAGATCATCACTTTGATCACCTGCTGGACTATATCGGCCGGCAGATTGCCGAAAAGCAGAATATGGGCGTCAACGCCCGGCGGCTACGCATCTGGTCGGCTGGCTGTTCGACAGGGCAAGAACCCTACACCATTGCCGCCGCGCTGATGCATGCCTATCCAGAGCTCAAGCGCTGGGATTTCAAGATTCTGGCAACCGATATCGACACAAATGTACTGGCCAAGGCAGCAACCGGGATTTATCCGGAATCTGAATTGAACGGGCTGAGTGCTGAACGGGCCCGCCTGTTCGAACGCACCGGTGACGGCAAGATCCGTGTGCCCGAGGCCATTCGCAATCTGGTGTTTTTCAAGCCACTGAACCTCAACGAAGCCTGGCCGATGCGCGGGCCGTTTGACGCGATTTTCTGCCGCAATGTGGCAATCTATTTTGACAAGCCAACCCAGGCACAATTGTTTTCACGCCTTGGCGAAATGCTGGCCCCCGGTGCCATGCTTTATATCGGCCATTCGGAAAATATAGCCGCTGGCAGCGGCCCCTTCACCCTGGTCGGCAAAACAATTTATCAATCAACTATTGCAGGCAAGAAGCGAGACGCAGCATGACAGTCAAAGTATTGGTGGTCGACGATTCCGCGCTAATTCGGGATGTGCTGACCCGCTCGCTGGGCAAGGACGCAAAAATCCAGGTGGTGGGCACCGCAAAGGACCCGATCGAGGCGCGCGAGAAGATCAAGCAGCTCAATCCCGATGTGCTGACCCTTGATATTGAAATGCCGAACATGAACGGGCTGGCCTTTCTCGACAAGCTGATGCGGTTGCGGCCCATGCCCGTGGTCATGGTATCGACCCTGACCCAGCAGGGCGCCCAGGAAACCCTGCTGGCGCTTGAACTAGGTGCTGTCGATTTTGTTGCCAAACCGAGCCACGATCTTGCCGGTGGCATTGACGCCTTTGGCGCTGAGGTGTGCGAAAAAGTGCATGCCGCCGCCGCAAGTGCCGCCCGGTCCCGGGGCATGCGCGCCCCCGCACCGGCCGTTCACGTTACCACCGCCGCTGCCCCCGATGGGGCGCTGATTGCGCTGGGGGCCTCCACCGGCGGAGTTGAGGCCATTCGCGAAGTGCTCGCCAATATGCCCATGGACTGCCCGCCCATCGTGATCGCCCAGCACATGCCCGCAGGCTTTACCAGCCGCTTCGCCCAGCGGCTCAACGATCTCTCGGCTCTCAAGGTAGTCGAGGCTGCAGACCGCATGCCCTTGCAGCGGGGCCATGCCTATATCGCCAAGGGCGGCCAGCACCTGCGCGTGGAACGCAGTTCGGGACAATTGAAATGCCGGCTTATGGACGACACCGAAATCTCGGGCCATCGGCCAAGTGTTGACGCTTTGTTTGAATCCGTCGCCAAGACCATCGGCCCCATGGCCGTTGGCGCGATTCTCACCGGCATGGGCCGTGACGGTGCCCGTGGATTGAAACTGATGCGCGCCGCCGGTGCCTATACGGTGGGCCAGTCCGAAAACTCAGCCCTCGTTTATGGCATGCCCCGTGTGGCCTTTGAGGAGGGTGCCGTTTGCGAACAGGCCCCCATTGAAGCGATTGCCAGCAAACTGGCGCACGCGCTCTCTAAAATGAAATCGGCCGCCTGAAATGGCGATTGAGAGAAAAGTAACGGATTTTACCTAGGTTCGGTCCCTAACTTTGGACTTGGACCCTGCGTGGCGTGGGGAGTAAAAGAGTAAAATGCCTAAAGCCAGTGCACTCAGTGTCTTGATCGTAGACGACCAGCAATCAATGCGCGGAATTTGTAAGTATATTCTGACCCAGCTCGGGTTCAAGGATATCATAGAGGCCAAAAGCGGCCGGGATGCGCTGACCAAGCTGGAAAAAGCCAGCTTTGACCTGATCATATCCGACTGGAACATGGACGATATTGACGGGCTGACCCTGCTCAAGGTCTTGCGCAAACATCCGCGCACCGCCGCCCTGCCCTTCATCATGGCCACGGGCCGTTCCGACAAGGAACAGGTCAAGGAAGCCATCGCATGTGGCGTCAATAATTACATCATCAAACCCTTTGATGCCGGCACAATGAAAAAACGCATCGAAGCGGTTATCGGCGCGCTGTCCTAGACGCTGCCGGTTTTTGAAAAAACTGAACGCAAGCCGCCCGCAAAAGCCGGCGGCTTCGTTGCTTTAGTGACATTAAATATCATGTTTAAGAAAGATTTACGCCTGCGCGACTAGTGTCGTCCCGATGGGCAATGCTGGCGATTCCTGTGCCGAATCAAGGGCGTTGTCGCGCATTTCAGCTGCACCCGGGCACGAGCCGGGCGCGGTCGAGGGAGAATACGGTTCGCATGATCAATTTCGCATCGGTCCGCCTCGCGCGCAAACTGCCCCTGACGCTGATCATCGGTGCCGTGCTGATTTGTGCTGGCATGGGCACCGCCGCCTATCGCCAGATGGCCGACACCCTCACCACCCGAAGCTTTGAGCACCTGGAGACCATCGCCGCGCAGAAAGCGTCCGGGCTCAACGACATTCTGACCAATGTCAGCCAGGACCTGATGATCCTTGCAGGCATGGCAACGACCGCTGATGCGGTGAGCGCATTCGATGGCGGCTGGGCGGCCCTTGGGACTGATGCCACCCGCGCCTTGCAAAAGCGTTATCTCGAGGACAATCCCCATCCCGCCGATCAGCGCCAAATGCTTGCAACCTCCGGCGAAAACGATGCCTATGACCAGACCCACGCCGCGCAGCATCCCGCCTTTTTGCGGCTGGCCCGGACCCGGGCCTATGACGATCTCTACCTGTTCAATCCCGAGGGCCAGCTCGTCTATTCGGTTTATAAACACGCCGATTTCGCCACCAATTTCGCTGAAAGTGGCGAACCCTGGTGGGATACAGCCCTTGGAGAAGCCTACCGCGCCGCGCGCGCGGCCAGCGCCCCCGACACCGTAACCCTTGCCGATTTTGCCGCCTATGAAGTGGTTCTCGGGCTGTCCGCCGGTTTTATGGCTGCCCCCGTATTCGATGCCGGTGAAATCATCGGGGTTCTTGCCGTGCGCCTGCCCATTGCCCGGATCAACAGCCTTCTGGCCGACCGCAACGGATTGGGGGAGACCGGCGAAACCCTGATGGTCAGCACCGATTTCAAACTGCGCAATGATTCCGGTTTCACCGATGACAATGACATGCTGGCGGTCACCCTCAACAATCCCGCCGTCGCCAGCGCTCTCGCCGGCACCTCAGCGCTGGGCACCGCTGCAGATTATCGCGGTATGAAAAGTCTGGTCGCGGCGGTCCCGTTTGCGTTTTCAGGGCAGCACTGGGCCATTGTCACCCTGATGGACGAGAATGAAGCTTTGGCCCCGCTCATTGCGATACGCAACAACCTGATCCTTACCGGACTGGGGCTGGCAGTGCTCGCAGCCCTCCTGAGCCTGTTGCTGACCCGCACCATCACAAAACCCCTCGCCTGGCTCAATGACGCGATAACCGGGCTGGCCGCCGGAGATCTGGATGTCGAGGTGCGCGGTGCACGGCGTGGTGACGAATTCGGCAACATTGCCCGCGCCTTCGAAAGCTTCCGTGAAACCGGCATCCGGCATCATTCAACCGACGCGGCAGAACGGGACGCGGCGGCCCGGCGCCGTGAAGAAGACACCCTGATGATGCAGGCCCTACAACAGGCCTTTGGCGAGGTTGTCGATGCGGCCGTGGCCGGTGATTTTTCACGGCGGGTCGATGTGGAATTTCCCGACCCCGAACTCAACAGCCTTGCCGGCTCGATCAACAATCTGGTGGCAACCGTTGATCGCGGCATTGGCGAAACGGGCCACGTGCTCGCCGCCCTTGCCGAAACCGATCTGACCCGCCGTGTCGCGGGCGACTATGACGGCGCATTTGCAAAACTCAAAAACGACACCAATGCAGTGGCCGACAAGCTGACCGAAATCGTCGGCCAGTTGCGCGACACCTCGGGCACGTTGAAAACGGCCACGACCGAAATTCTCACCGGCGCCAGCGATCTTTCCGAACGGACCGGCAAGCAGGCAGCAACGATTGTGCAAACCTCAGGCGCGATGGCCGAACTGGCCGACACCGTGCGCCACAGTGCCGGGCAGGCCGATATTGCCAGCACCAAATCGCAGGCGGTCAGCCAGACGGCCCGCCAAAGCGGCGAGGTCATGGAGCGGGCCAACGCGGCCATGGCCGAGATCAGTGCGTCCAGCGCCCGGATTTCCAATATTATCGGCATGATTGACGATATCGCCTTCCAGACCAATCTTCTCGCCCTCAATGCCTCCGTGGAAGCCGCGCGCGCCGGGGACGCCGGAAAGGGCTTCGCCGTCGTCGCGCAGGAAGTGCGCCGCCTCGCGCAATCCGCCGCCACCGCCTCCGACGAGGTCAAGGTCTTGATCGAGCAAAGCGTTGGCGAGGTCAAAAACGGTTCCGCCCTTGTCGCCGAATCCGCCGGCAAACTGGCGAGCATGCTTGCCGGCATCGAAGAGAGCACAACCCTGATGACCGGCATGGCCGACGACGCCAAGGCACAGGCCGGCGCTATTGACGATATCAATGCGGTCGTGCGGGAAATGGACGAAATGACCCGGCACAATGCAGCATTGGTGCAGCAAACCAATGCCGCCATCGAAAAAACCGAAGCCCAGGCAGCGGAACTGGACCGGATTATCCAGATTTTCCGTCTCCACACCGCAGAAGCCAGCCCGGCATCTCATGCCGACGCCACCGCCTTCCGACAGGAACGGCCAGAGACAGCAAACCTCCAAACCCGTGGCAATACCGCGCTCAAACCGGACTGGCGGGATTTCTGAGTTTGTAACCACAACTATAAACATTCAGCTGTTAGCCACCCAATACCTTATATATCCATCGCTTCAAGCTGTGTGGAGGGTATCCAAATGACTCGATTTGAGACCGCAGTTGGGGCAAGATAATTCGTTATGAGATTTTGGGGTCACATCAGCCGGCTGCTATCCGGGGTCGAATGGGGTTGGTCGCTTATTGTGCTAGTCATCGGCGCAGCAAGCAGCTTCGCGCTGCCCGCATGGGCGGTCGGAGCCATGTCTGGATTCGAACAATACGCCCCCGCATCTTGGGTTGTCGCAGGTTTCGGGGGAATGTTGTTCAGCAGCATTTCGTTTTTAATAGTAAGCTGGGCGAGAAGGAAGTGGCATATGACCAATCTCGACGTGATTTCTAGAAGGTCACACCCAGCCGTAAACCCGCTAGACGAGACATTCTCGAACGAACGAATTTTCTTGAACGACTTTGTATTGCCTTCGCGCCCCGCAATCGAAAAAAAGAATTTTATGAATTGCGAGATTGTTGGACCTGCCAATATCATTCTTGCATTTGGCACCACCATTCACGATATCAAGGGTGGCCGTCTGGAAGCCGTGCGTATGGACATGAATGTTTCCAATTTTAGCGGCTATGTATTCCGAGAATGCGTGTTCAGAGGTTGCTCTTTTCACCGAATTACGCTGTTTATTCCTGATAATGAGTTCCCCCAATATGTTGGCAACCAAAATTTGGAGTGGCTAGCCTCGGGTGACGTTTTGAATCAGCAAGCTGCTTTCACCGACGTCGATACTGCAGATTTGTACGGCCAGCCTCGCCAGCCCGAGCAAACCCCAACAGAAGAACAGTCATAAAAAATTTGACAGAGTAGCTTCTTCATTCCTCACTTCGGTAGGAACCGAAAGCAGTTTGCGATATTGATCGGTTCGCTTGATACTCAAAACCCGCCCGCATCAACCCTACTGACACGTCCTGACATTGATCGCGTCTAAGGAAAGGCGCATCATGTTTTGGTAGGGTATGGGCAGCTGAAAAAGCCGTCATGCCCGGCCCGAACCGGCGACAGGGGAAATCAAAATGGGCAAGAGCCAGCGCCTTTTTGAACTGGTGACCTTGATGAGCGGGCGGCGCACGGCGGTGACCGCGCGCACATTGTCGGAAGTGCTCGAGGTCTCCGAGCGCACGATTTATCGCGACATGGATGCGCTGGTGGCGTCCGGCGTTGCTGTTGAAGGTGAGGCGGGTGTTGGCTATCGCTTGCGGCCCGGCTCCCATCTGCCCCCGCTCATGTTCAGTGCCGAGGAAGCCATGTCCCTGGTGCTGGGCCTCGCCATGGTGCGCGCGGCAACCGATGTGGAACTCGCCACCGCCGCTCAAGGGGCCGAACGGCGGATCCGCGCGGTGCTGCCCGATGAAATAAAACGTGCGCTGGAAAAACTGCCCTACCGCATGCCGGTGACCGCGCGCAGCCGCAGCCTCTCTGATCTGCACACCACATTGCGCAATGCGGCAACCCATTACATCAAGCTGCAAATTCACTATGGCGACAAGGACGGCGTTGTCTCGGAACGGGTGATCTGGCCCCTGGCCATTATCGGCTGGGGCGACCGCTGGACGGTGCTCGGCTGGTGTGAATTGCGTCAGAACTATCGCAATTTCCGTCTCGACCGGATCACCGAGGCAACCCCGCTCGACACCCATTTCGAAACCGGGCCGGCGCTCAGTTACGAGCATTATATCTCAACCCTCTACGAGCATGAGGAAAACCGCCCCTGCTGACCGCATGGATGTTTACTTGGCAAATCACCCCCGGCATGGTTCAACGGACTGAGGTTTTCGGGGGAGTGCGCTTATATGCGGATCGGTCTGGTCGCACACGACAAGAAAAAACAGGATCTGGTGGATTGGGTGATGCTGCACCAAAAAGTGCTGGGCACCCATAAACTGTTTGCCACCGGCACAACTGGCGGCCGCATTGTCGAGGCCAGCGGGCTTGAAATCACCCTGCTCAAAAGCGGTCCCCTGGGTGGCGATGCCCAATTGGGCGCAATGATTGTCGAGGGCGAACTCGACGCCTGTATCTTCTTTATCGACCCGCTGACGGCCCTGCCCCATGATGTCGATGTGAAGGCGCTCACCCGGCTGGCAACGCTCTATGATGTGCCATTTGCCTGCAATCGTTCCACAGCCGATGCGGTTCTCGCGGCCTTTTGATCCTTTGGTCAATATTGACCGCCGCCGCCGCATGTGAACAGATGCGGCCAAAGGCGCAAACGCCAGTTAACAAGAATAAAGACGGGGCAGAGACGGGTGTCATTCGACGCGATTATTGACGTCAGGGGCGTCACCAAACATTTTGGGGGACTTTATGCAGTCTCCGATTGTTCGCTCAAAGTCGCACGGGGGTCCATTACCGGATTGATCGGGCCCAATGGCGCGGGCAAATCGACACTGTTCAACATGGTGGCGGGCACGCTGGTGCCGGATGCCGGACAGGTGATTTTCGATGGACAGGATGTGACCGGCCTCAAGCCGCACCAATTGTTCGACCGGGGCATGCTGCGCACCTTCCAGATCGCCCATGAATTCTCCCATATGACGGCGCTGGAAAACCTGATGATGGTACCCGGCGACCAGCCGGGAGAAAGCCTTCTCAAGACATGGACCCGCCCCGGCATGGTGGCCAGAGCGGATCTGGCCGTTCGGCAGAAGGCCAATGACGTTATCGATTTCCTCAAACTCGGCCATGTGCGCAACGAACTGGCCGGCAATCTCTCGGGCGGCCAGAAAAAGCTGCTGGAGCTGGGCCGCACCATGATGGTCGATGCCAAGGTGGTACTGCTCGATGAGGTGGCCGCAGGCGTCAACCGAACCCTGTTGCAGGATCTCGCCAGCAATATCGAACGCATGAACCAGGAGCTGGGCTATACCTTCTTTGTTATCGAACACGACATGGATCTGATCGGGCGGCTTTGCGACCCGGTCATCGTCATGGCCGCCGGTCAGGTGATTGCCCAGGGGCCGATGGCGGAAATCCGCCAGAACCCCGAGATCATCGAAGCCTATTTTGGCGCGGCGCCTGAGGTGGCATGATGGCCTTGATCAAACTTGAAAAAATCGTCGGCGGCTATGGCGGCGCCCCCATTCTCAATGGCGTCGACATGGAAATCGACATCACCGATATCGGCGTGATTGTGGGGCCGAACGGGGCCGGCAAATCAACCACCCTTAAAGCCATTTTCGGCCTGTTGCAGGTCACCTCGGGCACAGTGACATTTGACGGGCGCGACATCACCAATGCCCAGCCCGACCTGCTGGTGCCCATGGGTTTAAGCTTTGTGCCGCAGGAAAAGAATGTCTTCACCTCAATGAGCGTGCACGAGAACCTGGAAATGGGCGCGTTTATCCGCACCGATGATTTCTCGGCAACGCTCGATTATGTCTATGACATGTTCCCGCCCCTCAAGGAGAAGCGGCGGCAACCGGCCGGTGAACTCTCCGGCGGACAGCGCCAGATGGTGGCCATGGGCCGCGCCCTGATGAGCCAGCCGAAACTGCTTTTGCTCGATGAACCTTCTGCCGGTCTCAGCCCGCGCTATGTGCTCGAAATCTTCGAGCAGATCGTCAAGGTCAACGCTTCAGGCGTGGGCATTTTGATGGTTGAACAGAACGCCAAGCAGGCGCTCGGCTTTGCCACCAGGGGTTTTGTACTGGCCTCGGGGCAGAATTCATTTACCGGCACAGGCCGCGAGCTTCTGGACGATCCGGAAGTTGCCAAAAGTTTTCTCGGGGGTTAGCGGCCATGAACGAAATCATCTTCTTTATCAACAATGTTGTTGTCTCCGGCCTCGTGCTCGGTTCGGTCTATGCGCTGGGCGGCATCGGCATCACCCTGGTGTTCGGCATTTTGCGGTTTGCCCATTTCGCCCATGGCGACATGATGACCATGGGGGCCTTCGTCACCTTTGTACTGGCGGCCCTGATGACCGCGCTTGGCATTGTCGCCCCCATACCCATGGCAATTATCGTATTGCCCGCCGCCATGGTGATCACCGCCGGGCTGGCGCTCGGCATCGACAAGATATTCTATGCCCCCTTAAGGGCGCGGGGGGCCAAACCGGTTACGCTGCTGATCGGCTCAATCGGCGTTACCCTGATCATTCAGGGTCTGATCCGGCTGATCTTTGGCACCGGCACCTACAGCTTTTACGACCTGCAACCCAAAGTGCTCTACCGGGTCGCGGTACCAATTTTTGATGCCACGCGGACCATCAATTTCACCCAGCCGCAAGTGCTGATGATTGTGGTGACGGTGCTCGCCGTGTTGGCACTGCACCTGTTTTTGACCCGCTCGCGCCTTGGCAAGGCCATGCGCGCCATGGCCGACAATGCCGATCTGGCCCAGGTTTCGGGCATCAACACCAAACTGGTGGTACGGGTTACATGGGTCATCGCCGGTTCGCTGGCCTGCCTCGCCGGCACCATGCTGGCGCTTGATGTAACGCTGAAACCCGATCTGGCTTTCAATATCGTCTTGCCGCTGTTTGCTGCTGCCATTGTTGGCGGGCTGGGGCAGGCCTATGGCGCAATTGCCGGGGGGTTCCTGATCGGATTTGCTGAAATGTGCGCGGTGTTCAATTGGGCCATCCTGTTGCGCCCGCTCAAACCCATCATGCCGGAATGGGTGGAACTGCCCACCAATCTGGCCATCGTCCCCACCGAATACAAACTGACCGTGGCCTTCGTCATTCTGGTGATCACGCTGCTGGTCCGCCCCACAGGTATCTTTAAAGGAGCCTCGTCATGATCCGCCGGGCCCTTATTCTTTACGCGCTGCTCGTGGTGCTGTTTTTCGGTGTTGGCACCGTGCTGGGACCGGCGAATATTTCGCTGCTGCTGGTGCAATCCTTTGCCTATGCCCTGATCGCCCTCGGCCTCAATATCCAGTGGGGCTATGGCGGGCTGTTCAATTTCGGCATTATGGGTTTTCTCATGGTCGGCGGCTTTGCCGTGACCTTTGTCTCCTACCCGGTCAATGGCGAATTCTGGGCCTCTGACGGGCCGATGATGCTGGGCAAGGCCCTGCTGGCCTTTCTCATTGGTGCCGCCCTTGTGGTTGGGGCCCGCTTTGCCCACCGTATCGGCATCAAGGGTCGCTGGCAGGCCGTGCTGACGGTCATCGCCTGGATCGCTGCCTATATTATTTATCGCAGCCAGATCGATCCCGCCGCTGCCTATATTGAGGAAACAGAAGCCGGCTGGGTTGGCGGGCTTGGCTTGCATCCGGTGCTTGGCTGGGCCTTTGGCGGCCTGCTGGCCGCTGGCATTGCCTATATTATCGGGCGGATATGCCTTGGGCTGCGCACCGACTATCTGGCGATTGCCACTATCGGTATTTCCGAGATCGTCCGGGCGCTGTTAAAGAACATGGACTGGCTGACCCGCGGCACGCTGACCGTCTCGCCCATTCCCTGGCCGGTGCCCCTGCCCCAGGACCTGCAGGCCGACGGCATGGCGATTTCGCAATCCTTCATCTATTCCCGGCTGGGCTTTATGGCTGTGGTCGTTGTGGTTTTGGCGCTGATCTTCTTTCTGGTGCAACGCGCCTATGCCGGCCCCTGGGGCCGGATGATGCGGGCCATTCGCGACAATTACATTGCCGCCGGTTCCATGGGCAAAAACGTCACCGCGCGCCAGCTTGAGATTTTCATCTTCGGGTCGGTGCTGATGGCGATTGGCGGGGCCATGCTGGTCTCGTTCTCCCAGATTTATGACCCCGGCTCCTACCAGCCGATCAACCACACTTTCCTCATCTGGGTGATGCTGATTGTGGGCGGCGCGGGCAATAACTGGGGCGCGATTTTTGGCGGCCTGCTGATCTATCTGACCTGGATGATTTCCGATCCGGTGGCACAGGCTGTGTTCTCGACCCTGAGCAACTGGTCGACCGATCTGGGCTGGGGCGCCATCCCCGATATCCAGTCGCGCTCATCCCAGATGCGCGTTCTGGTGCTGGGTCTCGTGATCACGCTGGCCCTGCGCTACGCGCCCAAGGGCCTGATCCCGGAAGTGATCAAACGCGGTTGATTTTCAAATGGCCGGGATGTCCGCATCCCGGCCAGATCAATCCAGCGTCTGGCGATAGCGCAGCATGGCAATGACCGTGATCACCACCATGATCACAATGATCCCCAGCATATCGCCGCCAATATCGCCAAGCCCCGCCCCCTTCAGCATGACCTTGCGCACCAGGCGCAGAAAATGCGTTGCCGGAATGGCCGTGCCAATGGCCTGCGCCCAGCCGGGCATGCCCGCAAACGGGAACATGAACCCGGACAAAAGCACCGTGGGCAGGATGGAAAAGAACGAAATCTGCATCGCCTGCATCTGGTTGCGCGCCAAAGTGGAGATCAGAAACCCCAGCGCCAGATTGGCCACAATATAAAGATTGAACCCGACAAAAAACGCCAGCGGGTCGCCCTCGAATGGCACCGCAAACAACAGTTTGGCCGCCGCCAGAAAAACCACGGTCTGCACATAACCGACAATCACATAGGGCAGGATTTTACCCAGCATCACCTCGCCGGGACGTACCGGTGTGGCGAGCAGGGTTTCCATCGTGCCTTTTTCCGATTCCCGCACAATCGCCACCGCCGTGATCAACACCATGGTCATCGACATGATGATCGCCAGCAGGCCCGGCACAATATTGGTCGCAGTCCGCCCCTCGGGATTGAACTGGCGATGCACCACAACCGAGAAGGGCGGCGGCACACCCCGGGCCCGCGCCAGCGGCCCGGTCAAGCTTTCGGCAATCGCCACCTCAACAATACCGTTCATGGCACTCACGGCCCCCGTCATTGCTGTCGGATCGGAAGCATCCGCGGCAATCAATATGCTGGGGTTCAACCCGCGAATAATATCGCGCTCGAAATCGGGGGGAATGACGACGACAAAATTGGCCGCGCCATTGCGCAAGGCCTCATCCCCCGCCGCCCGGCCGGTGACCACACCCTGAAAATCAAAATAGCCCGAATTCTGCATGCCCGACAAAAGCGCCCGCGCCACCGGACCATTATCGGCCATTTCCACCAGTGTCGGCAGGTGTTTGGGATCGGAATTAATCGCAAAACCGAACAGTAAAAGCTGCATGATCGGCAAACCGATCATCATGGCGAAGGTGACGCGGTCGCGCCGCATCTGGATGAATTCCTTAAACAACACGGCGGTAAACCGGGCCCAGGAAAACCCGCTCATGACACCACCTTCCCCGGCGCGAAATTATCCTCCGCCCCCGTCATCAGGTAAATAAACGCTTCTTCCAGCTCGGCCTTTTTCTCACTCCAGTGATAGCGTTTGTCCGCTTGGTGCGCTTCGGCGATGGCCCGCAATTTCTTCGCGTCGGTACCCGAGACATGCAACACCGCCCCGAACCGGGCCACCTGCGCAATGCCTTTTGTCGCGCGCAATTCCGCTTCAAGCTTGCCAAGTTCCGGCCCGTCAACGCGCCAGGTGTGGAGGCCAATCATCGCCGGAATTTGCGCCGAAGGCCCATCGATCAATTTCTTGCCATAGGCGATATAAGCGATGAAATCGCATTGCACCGCCTCATCCATGTAATGGGTGGAGACAAGAACGGTGACCCCCGCTGCCGACAGCTGCCGGATCTCGTCCCAGAAATCGCGCCGCGCCTTGGGGTCAACACCGGCGGTCGGCTCGTCCAGAAGCAATAGTTTGGGTTCGTGCAACAAACAGGCGGCCAATGCCAATCGCTGCTTCCAGCCGCCGGACAAGGTGCCGGCCAATTGCTTTTGCCGGTCGCCAAGGCCCAGATTCTCAAGCGCCGTATCGACCCGTTCGCGCCGCCGGTCCAGCTGATACATCCGCGCCATGAAATCGAGATTTTCGCGGATCGACAAATCCTCATAAAGCGAGAATTTCTGCGTCATATACCCAACCTGCGCCTTGATTTTGGCCGCCTCGGTATGAATGTCGAACCCAAGGCATTGTCCGGTGCCGGCGTCGGGGGTGAGGAGGCCGCACATCATGCGAATGGTTGTGGTCTTGCCCGAACCATTCGGGCCGAGAAATCCATAAATCGCCCCGCGCGGCACCACCATGTCGAAATCATCGACCACCCGCTTGTCGCCAAAACTCTTGGTCAGCCCGGTCACCTGAATGACGGGAGCTTCGGTGTTCATTCCGGCACCGTCAGGGTGACCGGCTGGCCGGGCAGAAGCCGGCTGTCCCCGATGATTTGCGCCTCGGCCATGAACACCAGCCGCGCCCGCTCATCGCGGCTGTAAATGATCGGCGGCGTATGCTGGGGATCGGACGCCATATAGGTCAGCTCGGCCCGCAGCCCGGCCGGGCACCCATCGCATTCAACCGCCAGAACATCGCCAAGGTTAAAGCGCATCCGGTCGGGTTCAGGGATGAAGAAGCGCGCCTTTAATTCCCCCGGTGGCAGTAGCGACACCACCGGCGCGCCGGCGGCCACCACTTCACCCGTCTTGTAATAAATCCGCTCCACAAGCCCATCTGTCGGCGCAAAGGCCAATCGGTCTGCGAGATCCGCGCGCGCCCGGTCCGCATCAGCCCGGGCCGCATCAAGGCTGGCCCTGGCGCCCACCAGTTGCGCGTCACGCGCGGGCAATTCCGCCACGGCCAATTGCGCCTTCAACTGCGCCACCTGCGCATTGGCGCTTTCCAGTGCCGCCTGGTCGCTGTCCAGCTTTGCCGTGGAGCTCACCCCCGCCGCGTTCAGTTTGCGCGACCGCTCCAATGTCGAAACCGCAAGGCTCTGGTCGGCCAGCGCCTTTGCCAGTTCGGCCCGGATCACATCGATTTCCTGTTGCCGGCTGCCGGTTTCCAGATTGCGCCAGGTCGCCTCGGCCACCGCCTCGCGCGCTTCCGCCGCGCGCAAGGCTGCGGCCTGATTGTCCGATTCAAGCGAGAACAGCAAACTTCCCGCCGCAACTTCACGCCCCTCGATTGCGGGAAGCGTGGCGATCCGGCCCGTGCCGGCCGGCGCGGCATAAACATAATCAGCTTCGATATAGCCGTTATATTGCGGCACGGCCTCCACCCCGAAACCCGGCAGGACCAGCGCCAAGATCCCCGTCATCCAGCCCAGAACATCGCTCATGGCGCTTCTCCCTTTTGCAGGCTAAGGCCATCGAAAAGGATCGAGAGGTGATTGTTGATCAGCGCTTTCATATCGATGCCGCCCGGCGGGACGATGCCGAACACTTCAGCCAAAAGCATGTGGGTCAGTATCGGCCCGACAACGGAACGCACCGTCAGCTCCGGATCAACCGGGCGCAGATAACCATCGGCAACACCCTGTTCGATCAATCCGGCAACCATGGGGATCGCCCGGTCCAGCACCTCATGGCGATACATTTCGGCAATTGCGGGTGCAACAACCGCCTCACGCATGACCACCTTGGGCACGGCAAACAGTTTGGGATCGTTCATCCGCTCGGCCAGCAGGCATAGCGCTGCCTCAATGGCCGGGCGCGGATCCCCCTCAAATCCGGACAGAATGCCCAAAACATTGTCCGCAACCGGCGCAACCGCACGCCGCACCAACCCCTCAAGCAGGGCCTCTTTCGATGGGAAATAGAGATAGACCGATCCCTTGGAGATGCCCGCCCGCTTGGCCACGTCCTCAACCCGGGTGGCGGAAAAGCCCTTGTCGATAAACAATTCCAGCGCCGCATCGAGCACTTCGTCAGGCCGCGCCTCGGCGCGCCGCCTGAACTTGGGCACGCGGCGCGCCCCTTTTTTGGCAACCTGATTGTTCATGCAAAACTCCGTTTCGTACTTTAATAAATGACCAGTCAGTTATTTGCAAGATTTTTCGAATTCCGAAATCTCGTCCATGCGGTGCCAGCAGGACGCTACACCGCACGAATGACAGCACCATATGGCCGCCAACCTAAACTGTCGGGACGCTTATGAGAAAAGAGAAGCGGGCCAGACGCTGATTGTTGCGACGGCAAACGCAAGCATTGTCAACGCGCACACGCCCTGATCCACCGCGACTTGGGAACAAAAGTCAGGCCAGCAATTTCCCCACCATCAAACGCAAGGCGGGACCGATCTCCTCAGCCCGCGCCGCCCGCCGCAATATCCCGTCGGCACAGGCAAGAATGAGCTGCGCATACTGGCGGGGTGTTTCATGCCCGGATGCGGCCAGCGCTTCGGTGATTTCCCGCTCCAGCATTTGCTCGAAGGCCTGCATTTCGCTGGCGGCCAACCGCCCTTTTTCGCCCATCAGCGCCGCCGCATGCGGCGACCCCTCAAGCAGGCGGAACACCAGCTTGGATTTGGCAGACAAGGCCCCGGCTATCCGTGCGGCAAGATCACCATCGCGCGCCATACCCGCAACGAAGGCGGCGCGCATCGCCGCAATCAGCCGCGCGACAATTGCCGCATAGACCGCATCCTTGTCGGGGAAATAGCTGTAGAGCGTTGGCTTGGCCACGCCCGCCGCCCGCGCAATCGCCTCCATGCGCACCCCCGCCAATCCATGCGAGAGCATCAGCGCCTGTCCGGCATCCAGGATTTTCTCCCGGCGTGCAGCGATAGCGGGCTTAAGGGTCACGCGCTTGCCTTTTTGATTTCACCTTGTACGAATTGAACGATAAATGTATATATCGTTCAATTCAATAGGAGATTGATCATGACTGACACCATTCTGGTCACCGGCATTTCGGGGTTTCTCGGCGGGCATGTCGCCCTCGCACTGCTCAAAGCCGGCTATCGCGTAAGGGGCAGTCTGCGCAATCTCGACCGCGCCAACGCAGTCAGCACAACCCTCGGCCAGCATGGTGCCGACACTTCCATGCTCGAATTTGTCAGCCTCGATCTGTTGCAGGATGACGGCTGGGAAATGGCGGCCAAAGACTGCCGCTATATCCATCATGTCGCCTCGCCCTTCATCCTGAACACCCCGAAAGACAAGGACGAATTGATCCGCCCCGCTGTCGGGGGCACCGAACGGGCGATCAATGCCGGTCTCAAGGCCGGGGCCGAACGCATTGTCCTGACCTCGTCCATGGCCGCCATCATGTATGGCTACCCACAGGGCCACATTTTTTCGGAAGAAGACTGGAGCCGGCTTGATGAAGCCGGCGCCTATGTCCAGTCCAAAACCCTTGCCGAACGCCGCGCTTGGGAAATGGTCGCGGCATCCGGCCAGCGCGCCACGCTCGCCACCATCAACCCCTCGGTCATTTACGGGCCACTGCTCGATAATGACCCCGGCACATCGGGCCGGCTCATTCAGCGTTTGCTGACCGGCAGCATTCCCGCCGCCCCGCGCATGATCATGCCCGCCGTGGATGTCCGCGATGTCGCCGCCGCCCATATGGCAGCAATGACCGCGCCGGAGGCCGGAGGACACCGCCACGCCACCACCGCCGGCAATATTTCCCTTATGGAAACGGCAAAGGCCTTGCGGGCCGCCTTCCCCGCCTATGCCGGCAAACTCCCCAAATTCGAAATGCCCGATTGGGCTGTGCGTCTTTACGCCCTGGTTGATCGCGACGCCCGCGACAACCTGCATGAACTGGGCCCGCCCCGCGAAATCGACAACACGCGGATCAGGAAACTGCTCGGCCGCCCCCTCACCCCGCCAGCGGATGCCGTCATCGCAATGGGGCAAAGCCTGATCGATCAGAAACTCGTCTGATGACCGGTAAAAACCACTAGGATCGGCGAAAATTATTGGCTAGATTTTCCGCACCAGTGTGGGGCCGTAGCTCAGTTGGGAGAGCGCGTCGTTCGCAATGACGAGGTCGTCGGTTCGATCCCGATCGGCTCCACCAACCCTCTGAACGCAAGAACCATTAACGCCGCACCGCGCCTGATGGCTGGACCTGCGCCAGAAATGCCAGCTTTTTCATGTCCCGCCGCGTCCGCGTGACCCCATCCAGAACAAGCCCGCCGAAACAGGCGATAAGCCCGATAATCCCAAGGGTTGTGCTGGCGATCAGCGTTGGGAAACGCGGCACCACCCCGGTGGCGTTATATTCTGCCAGAACGGGCAGGAAGGCGAGAACACCGACAATGATAGACGCCATCCCCAACCCGCAAAATACCGCAATCGGGCGCTCAGCCGCCACCAGCGTCGCAATGGTCCGCAAAATCCTGAACCCATCCTTCCAGGTATTCAGCTTGCTTTCCGATGTCTCCGGACGGTTGAAATATTCAGCCGGGAATTCCCCAAACGGCACGCCGACCTCAAGCATGTGCACGGTGAGTTCGGTCTCGATCTCAAACCCGCGCGCCGACACCGGGAATGATTTGACAAACCGGCGTGACATTAATCTGTAGCCCGACAGCACATCGCTGACCTGCGCATTGAACAGCAGCCTGATGATCATGGTGAAAAGGCTGTTTCCCAATTGATGCCCCGGCCGGTACTGACCCGCATAACTGCCTTTTCGCACCCCGATCAACACATCGAGGAATTCCGTCCGGACCTTTTCGATCATTTGCGGCGCCGCCGCCGCATCATAGGTTGCGTCCCCATCGACCAGCAGAAAATAATCGGCCTCGACATCCCGGAACATGCGGGCAATCACATTGCCTTTCCCCCGTCGCGGCTCCACCCGCACGATCGCACCGTTTTCGCGGGCGATCCGCACGGTGTCATCGGCAGACCCATTATCAAACACATAGATTTTCGCCCCCGGCAGCGCCCCACGGAAATCCCCGATGACCTGCGCGATGCTGACCGCCTCATCAAGGCAGGGCACGAGAACGGCGACATTTGAAAAATCACTTTTCGTCAAAGGCCTAGCTTTCTGTTTCGTTGCATCCACTAACATTCAGCGCGGATCATCGCTTTTGGTGGCGGCACCACGCCCGCGCCCATCAGGCACCAGATAACCAAGGGCCGCAAAAACATAGATCATGCAGGTAAAGACAAGTCCAACCGCCCGAAAGGTCAGGGCGAACAGTGCGGCAGTGGCAAAATCCCAGCCATAGAGGCTGAGCACCGTGGCCCACCCCCATTCGGCCAACCCCAGATTGCCCGGCGTAAAAACCGCAAAACGGGTGATCTGAACCGCCGCATAGACATGGAGCAGCCCCAGAACCGACCAGTCCATACCAAACGTGCTGGCCACAGCAATGACCGCCACACCCAGAACCCAGAACCGCAGCACGGACAGCCAATAAAGCCGGTTCACAAATCCGGTGTTGATCAATTCTGTCTGCGTTCTGAGATTTTCCAGGTTTTGCAGCCGTTCGCGCTGGCCGGGCAGAATATTGCCGACCCAGCCGAGAACCTTCGAACCGGGTAAAACCAGAATGACCTGCACCCCCACAGCGCCGATGATCGCCGCGAAAATATACCCCACCAATGCAATCTGCGGAGACACCCCGGTCAGGAACAGCAAAATACCCGTCCCGGCGAATATCAAGCTGGCCCAGGCATCAAAGAACTGCTCAAGCACCGAGGTTGAGGCCCCAAGGGTAAAACCGCCATGTCCACCGCGTTTGGTGGCAAGGCCCCGCACAATAGGGCCAGCGGCATAAGGGGTGATCACCTGCCCCAACACACCGGACAGGGCCGAGAAATGAACGAAGAACCGGAAACCCGGCAGAACCGCAGGCGGGCGCATGACACGGGCAACCACACTGCGCCACTTGATTGAAGCAATCAGCACCGGCAGGGCAAACCCGATCAGGCACCCTGCCATCTCATAGGGACCGAGCGCCGACAAGGCGTGCAGAAACTGATCCGCGCGCACCCCAGAAAGGTGGATCAGCAGAACCAGCAGCACCACCGCAGCAACAAGTGTTGCGAGGACAAGAATGGGACGGCGGGTATTCATCAGGGACGCAGCCGCAATTTCAATTCGTGACAAACTTCACGAAGCAAACTAGTCTCTGACTATTAATAATAGTTGCAATTTGCGGATGTTAGCTCAAAACAGAACCTCAGCCCATCCGCGAGTCTTGTGTGTTTCGAGCTACTTTCTGGAGCACGGCGGCGGCGTCGAAAATATAGCCCACGAGATTGCCCGGCATTTTGCGGATGTAATGCAATGGCCCACAACGCTTGTCGCACATACAACCGGCGAACCCCCGCACACCTCTGATACGGGTTATAAGCGTTTTGCGCTGCAATGCTGGAACGGCATTGAGGCCGCGACCGGGCTGCCGGTCATCATCCCGAACCCTCTGCATGTTTTCCGTCTGTTGCGCCACCTGAGCGATTACGATCTGGTGATGGTGCATGAGGAAATTTATGTCTCCAATTTCCTCGTCATTATCTGGTCCGTGCTCACCCGCACCCCTTTTGTGGTGGTAAAACATACCGGCATTGTGCCGCTGAAAAACCACCCGGTGCTGCGTTGGCTCCTGCTGGGGGTCACCCGCTGGATAAGCCGCCCGCTCCTGCGCCGGGCCGCGCACACCGTTTTCGTCACCAGGGCGAAACGGGACAATTATGATCCGGACCACAGCCTCAAAAACGCACTGGTTATTCCCAACGGCATCGATACGGATTGTTTCCACCTGCCGGAACCCGGCGCGCCGCCGCGCGCGGGGATTGTGTTTGTCGGCCGGTTTGTTGAAAGCAAGGGACTTGCACTCCTCCGCCATCTCACCGCCGCGCTCCCTGATATCCCCTTCACCCTGATCGGTTGGGGCCCGGAAAATCCCAAGGATTGGCGGCACAAAAACACGACGGTGATCCTGAAACCCGCCCGCGCAACAATCGCAAAAATATTGCGCCAGTCCAGACTGGCCCTCATACCCAGCAATGGAGAGGGCATTCCGCTGGTGGCGATGGAGGCCCTGTCCTGTGGCACGGCAACCATGCTGGGCACGGGGTCAGATGGAACAGAAAACAAGGTTGCCAGCCAACTCGTTTACGTACAGGCGGACCTGACGCAACCGGCACAGGCAGCGGCACTCTGGGCAGACAGAATCCGGGATATTCTCAGTACATCCGACACACCTGAAGCAGAAGCCGCCCGCCATGACGCCGTGGAAGCAGGTCATTCAAGAACAGCCATGTGCCGGGCCTATGTAAAAATTGCGCAAGACGCGCTGCAGGCACAAAAAAGCGCTCAGGACAGCGAATGACCGGGACAAACGCCGAGAAGATCACGGTCGTCTGGAAGGCATACCTGGCCTTGGTTCTGGCATTTGCCTTATGCGCCTTTGCCGTGATCCGGGGCGAGGCAACCTTTGGCATTTCACGCTATTTCTATCTCAAGGTCGACCTTTTGGGATTTGTCACGGCAACCGCCATCATTGTGGTTGCCGCAGCCCTCACCCAGCCCATGCCGCGCCCATGGATTACCGCTATCCTCGCGCTGAATCCGCCGCGCATAAGATCGTGGCACCTCGCCGTGATCGCAACAATCCTCACCATCCTTGGCACCCGTTTCATCTATCACGGCTACGCCTTTTCCATGGATGAATGGATGACGCAGATGCAGGCGGAAATATTCCGCAACGGACACCTTTCCGGCATCGTCCCCGAGGAATGGCGCGCCTATGGGGGGGCGATGTATCACAGCTTCGCCGCCTATGATCCCCTCACCGGCCGGGTCGCCAGCGACTATCGTCCCGGCATGGCAGCGCTCTATGCCCTGTTCGATCTGGCGGGATCGGGTGTGTACACCGCCGCAATTCTTAACGGGCTGGCCATTCTGCTCACAGCCGCTGTTGCCCTCAAACTGTGGCCCGGCCGGGGCGACATCGCCCTGTTGGCCGCATTCCTCGTATTCTCCTCGCAACAGGCCCTTGCCACCGCGATGACCTCCTATGCCATGTCGGCGCATCTGTGTTTCAATCTGCTCTGGCTTTACCTGTTTTTGCGCAATGACTGGTGGGGGCATATCGGCGCCGTTCTTGTTGCGGCGGCAACCACTGCCTTGCATCAAATCCATGTTCACCTGTTTTTCGCCGTGCCGTTCTTTTTCATTCTTTTGCGCCCGTTCCGGCCCGGCCTGCTCGTATTCTACGGCATAGGGTATGCCGCATCCCTTCTTCTGGTTTATTCATGGGACTGGTGGTCCATCAACCAGCACCTGACCGGCACGGAGACAGCAGCCCGTAACCTTCTCGAACGGGTCATCCGGATTATCCGGATACCGTCGCTCAATGAAGCGCTCACCATCGCCGCAAACCTGGTCCGGTTTGTCGCCTGGCAGAACCTGATATTACTGCCTCTGATCGCCGCCTGCGGCCATGCGCTGGTAAAGGACAAATGGCTCCGGCTTCTGGCCGCCGCGACCATCATGAGCCTGTTGCCTTATATCTTTTTGATGCCCGACCAGGGCCATGGCTGGGGTTACCGGTATCTGCATGGCCTGATCGGCCCGGTAGCCCTGATCGGTGCCTATGGTGGCACCCGATTGCTCGCTGCTGGAAAAGACAGCCGCAGCATTGTCTTTTTAGGCATGGTCGCCATCGCCAGTATTTTCGTCATGCTGCCCTTGCGCGCCTGGCAAATTCACGGGGAAGTCACCCCCTTTGCCCGGGCAACAGCGTTCGCGAAAGCCCAACAGGCAGATGTCGTGATCGTTGACAGCGAACGGATTTTCATTGGCGGCGATATTGTGCGCAATTCAGCCATTGCCCCGTCCCGCCCAATCCAGATGCGTCTTGGCCAATTAACCCCGGAACAAATCTCGGCCCTTTGCCGCGACCACACAGTCATTTATCTGGGCCCGGAACAATTCCCCAAAGACATCGACCTGATAAGCTTTGCCGCTGCAGATCTTGAAGACGAAGAGAATTATCTCAGGAAAATTGCGCTGCTGAATTCTAATATCTGCAATTCATAACCACCGCGATCAACGGCACGCCATCACGGGCAGACCCTTAAGCAGGTTGCCCGCCAAGCCGGGAGGCGGCTTTTGCGCCGGCGGCATTGCCAGCGATTAAACAGGCCTGCATATCAGCGCCTTCCCGGCGCGCCGCCACAAACCCGGCCAGAAAGGCGTCGCCCGCGCCGGTGCTGTCGACTGCCTTGATTTCGAGCGCCGCCGCGCTGGCCACAATCCCCTCGCCTCCGCCCGCAATCGCCCCCATCGCCCCGCGCTTCATAACAACAAAATCATAATGCGCGCCGAGCATTTTCATCTGCATCGCCGGGTCATCGGTGCCGGCCAGAAAGGCGGCTTCCTCATGATTGGGAAACAGCATTGCCGCCCCCTGGGTCCAGCCTAGAAATTCAGAAGCACCGGCACTGGCCAGAAACCCCGTCGAGGCCGGATCAACAGAAACCGGAATGCCTGCGGCACCCGCAAGTGCCATCAGTTCACGCATGGCCGCACGCGGTCCGGGCGCGAAAAAACTGTATCCCGAAATATGCACAAGGCCGATACCGGTCAGCATGTGCGGGGTCAGATCACCCGCATCAAGCGCCAGATTGGCGCCCCGGTCACTGAAAAAGCTGCGCTCCCCATCATTGTCCAGAAGGGTCACCAGCCGGCCGGTGCCCCGCACCGGATCACCTCTCAGCAAAGGGGTCACGCCCCGCTGCTCAAACAGTTTTTCATAGCGCGGCAGATCATCCGCCCCCACCCGCGCCATAAACGACACAGGCACCCCAAGCCGGGCCAGCCACATCGCCTGATTGGCCCCGGAGCCGCCGGGCAGGGTGTGAATTTCCGCAGTCACATCAGAGCCACGCACCATCGGGCCATCCGGGCGCACGATGATGTCTTCCATCACATCGCCCACAACCAGAACGCCGCCCTTGAGCACCGGCAGCACGGCCCGGCTCAGCCCCGCTTCGCCAGCGCAACCGCAATCTGCGCGGCCACAGCAGCATTGTGTTTAACGAGAGCAATATTCGCCGCAAGGCTTTTGCCTTCGGTCAGTTCCAGCATCCGCCCCAGCAAAAACGGTGTGATGTCCTTGCGGGTAATTCCCTGTTCTTCCGCCTGGGTAATAGCCTGCTTGACCCGCAATTCGATCATCTCCGCATCGAGCGCAAATTCGGCCGGAATCGGGTTGCCGATCAGCACCCCACCCATGCCCAATTGCCAATGCAGCGCCAGCATATGCGCCACATCCTCTGGGTTGTCGAACCGGTGATCCGCCGGATAGCCGCTATCGCGCACATAAAACGCCGGGAACGCATCGGTGCCATAGCCGATAACCGGCACCCCGTTGGTCTCAAGCATTTCAAGGGTTTTGGGAATATCGAGAATGGATTTCGCCCCCGCGCACACCACCGCAACCGGCGTTTGCGACAATTCCGATATATCTGCGGACACATCAAATGTGTGCTCGGCCCCCCGATGCACCCCGCCAATGCCGCCGGTGGCAAACACCTTTATGCCGGCCATCTGGGCGATGAGCATTGTGGTCGCCACCGTCGTGCCCGCCATCGTACCCTTGGCTAAAAGCGCCGCCATGTCGCGTCGCGAGGCTTTCGCCGCGCTGTGCCCCTCACGGGCCAGCCGTTCCAGATCATCGCCGCCAACACCGGCCACCATCATCCCGTCCATCATGGCAATGGTCGCGGGAACGGCCCCGTTCTGCCGGATGATCCCCTCCACCGAATGGGCCATTTCGATATTTTCGGGATAGGGCATGCCATGGGTGATAATGGTCGATTCAAGCGCGACCACGGGTTGCCCGGCAGCCACTGCCGCTGCAACCGGCGCACTCACCCGCAAATGATCGGTTTTCATCATGATAGTCTCTCCTGCACATCCGGCACTGAGCGGACGCGGATTATAAGGGGGGTGGCGCGGGGCGCCGCCGCATTGTCGCCAGGGCCACCCCGGCCGAGGCTACCACGATGCCCCCAACCTGAATAAGGTTCAAGGTTTCCCCGAACAGGAAATAGGCCAGAACCGCCGTCACCGCCGGCACCAGATAGAAAAGCGATGCCACCCGCGAGACCTCGCCGGCACGGATCATGACCATCAGCAAAACAATGGCACCAACCGAGAGCACCAGAACCAGCCAGACCAGTGCAAAAATCAGCGAACCGGTCCATTCCATCTCCAGCGGCTCGAAAAAAAGAACGATCACACCCGAAAGCATCAGCGCACCGACATATTGCACCGCCGTGCCCGCCGCCAGATTGCCTTTGCCGCCGAACCGCTTCTGCATGACAGTGCCAAGGCTGATCGCCACCACACCCACAAAAACCACCAGCCCGTTCCGGATGAAATCTCCGCCCAGCTCGCCCCCGAGCCGCGGCCAGAACACCATCACCACACCTAAAAGACCGATGGCAAAACCGGCCGTTTGCCGGATGGACACCCGCTCGCCCAGCAGCAGCCCGGCCAGCAACATGGTCACCACCGGTTGCAACCCCACAACCAGCCCGGCAAAGCCGGAGGGAAAACCATGCTTGATCGCCCAGAACACCGCGCCCAGATAAATCCCGTGAATCAGTGCCCCGGTGACAAGCGCCGCCCACAATGCTTCGCCACGTGGCCACTCGGCGCGGGTGAGCACACAATATCCCCCGATCAGGATGATGCAGAGGATAAACCGCAGGCTGAGAAAGCCGAACGGATGCGCATAGGGCATGGCATAGAGCGCACCGACAAATCCGGTCGACCATAACAGCACGAAAATGGCAGGGATGGCGCTCAGCCAGGCTGATTTTGAAATCTGTGTCATGCCTTCATGCATAGGCGAAGGCTGCAGACGGCGCCATGATTTTCAGCTGGTCCTGAACAGATCAGTCCAGCCCGAAGCCGCGCTGGAAAGCTCTTAGCGCCGCCGAATGTTCGTGGTAGCGTCCCCTCGCAATTTCTGCTTATCTTTTGAGAGGTCCCGACCGGCAGGCTGGCTTGCGGCGTCAGGTTTGGCGGGAACCGGGCACATATGTATTCAGGAGCCAAGCGAATGCACAAAATCCTCACTATCGCTGCGGGCCTATCCCTTCTTGCCGGGCACGCCATTGCCCAGGAAGAAGCGGTGGTCAATGTCTATAACTGGTCGGATTATATCGCCGAGGACACCATCGCCAAGTTTGAGGCGGAGACAGGCATCAAGGTCAATTATGATGTGTTCGACGCCAATGAACTGGTCGAAGCCAAATTGCTGACCGGCAATTCGGGCTATGACGTGGTCGTGCCCAGCGCGTCTTTCCTTGAGCGCCAGATCCAGGCAGGCCTGTTCCAGCCGCTCGACAAGTCCAAATTGCCAAACCTGGCCAATATGGACAGTGCAATCATGGAAACGGTGAAAACCAACGATCCGGATAATGCCCATTCGGTAGTCTATATGTGGGGCACCACCGGCTTTGGTTATAATACCGCCGCCATCAAGGAGCGCATGCCCGACGCGCCGGTCGATAGCTGGTCGATGATTTTCGATACCGAAATCGTCTCGAAATTTGCTGATTGTGGCGTCACCCTGCTCGACGCCCCCACCGAGGTGCTGCCGGCCGCCCTTAAATATCTCGGCCTTGATCCCTTGAGCGAAGATCCCGATGACCTGGCCAAGGCCGAAGAACTGCTCACCAGCATTCGCCCCTACATCCGCTATTACCATTCCTCGCAATATATCTCTGACCTCGCCAATGGCGATGTCTGCATTGCCCATGGTTATTCCGGCGACATCCTGCAATCGCGCGACCGCGCCGCAGAAGCCGGTCAGGGCGTTGAAATCAACTATGTCATCCCCAAGGAAGGCGCAGTTGTCTGGTTCGACATGATGGCCATTCCCGCCGATGCACCCCATCCGGACAATGCCCACAAGTTCATCGATTTTGTCATGCAGCCGCAGATCGCCGCCGACATTTCCAACTATGTGTTCTATGCCAATGCCAACGCCGCCTCCTTCGATCTCATCGATCCCGCGGTGACGGGCGACCCGGCCATTTATCCCGCCGAAGAGGTCAAGAACAACCTCTTCGCCATCCGGGCCTATTCCCTCCGGTTCGACCGTTTGCTGACCCGCGCATGGACGCGGATCAAGACCGGCCAGTAACCACAAGGCCGGGGCGGGTGCATGCATCCGCTCCGGCATTTATCCAGTTCGGGGGATTTGACGTGAACAGCAACCAGCCCATCGCTGCCGAAGCCAGACCCTGGCGCGACAGCAACGCCAAACCCTTCGTGCGCATTCGCAACGTCACCAAGAAATTCGGCGACGTCACCGCCGTCGACAATGTCTCGCTCGATATTTTCAAAAGCGAATTGTTCTGTCTTCTGGGCGGATCCGGCTCGGGCAAATCAACACTGTTGCGCATGCTCGCGGGGTTTGAGGACATGACCTCGGGCACAATCGAGATTGACGGGCAGGACATGGCCGGGGTGCCGCCCTATGCCCGCCCGGTCAATATGATGTTCCAGTCCTATGCCCTGTTCCCGCACATGAATGTCGCGGCCAATATCGCCTATGGTCTCAAGCGCCATGGCATGGCCCGGGACGAGATCAATGGCCGCGTCGCTGACCTGCTCAAACTGGTCAAACTCGATAATTACGGCACGCGCAAGCCGCATCAATTGTCAGGCGGCCAGCGCCAGCGCGTGGCTTTGGCCCGCGCTCTCGCCCGCCGCCCCAAATTGCTGCTGCTCGACGAACCGCTTGGCGCACTCGACAAGAAGCTGCGCGAGGAAACCCAGTTCGAACTGGTCAAGATTCAGGAAACCCTCGGGGTCACCTTCATCGTCGTCACCCACGATCAGGAAGAGGCCATGTCGCTCGCCACAAGGGTCGGGGTAATGGATGAGGGCTATATCGCCCAGATCGGCGAACCGCGCGAAATCTATGAATATCCCAATTCGCGCTTCGTGGCCGGCTTTATCGGGTCAGTCAATATGTTCGAGGGCCGGGTGATCGAGGACGAACAGGACCATATCCGCATCCGCTCGGCTGAAGCCGGTTGCGATATCTATGTCGGTCATGGCGTCGCCTGCGCGCCCGACCAGACGCTCTGGTTTGCCTTGCGCCCGGAAAAAATCCGCCTCCAGCGCAACAAGCCCGAAGGCGATGCCAATTTCACCAAGGGGCTGGTCGAGGACATTGTCTATCTTGGCGACATGTCGATTTACCGGGTCACCCTGGAGAGCGGCAAGCACATCCAGGTCACCAAGCCCAATACCGAGCGCGGCGCCATTGATGAAATCCGCTGGGATGAAACCGTCTATCTGTCATGGGGCGATACCGGCGGCGTGGTGCTGACCTCATGAGCCAGGCGGAGGCGACACAAACCATAAAAACCAGGCCCTGGAGCCTGATCGCCAGAGCCCTCGGCCATGTTGGTGTTTCAGGGCGCACCCTGGTCATTGCCGCCCCCACGCTCTGGCTGTTGATCTTTTTTCTGATCCCCTTCGCGGTGGTCGCCAAAATCGCCCTGTCCGAAATCACCCTTGCCAGCCCGCCCTATTTGCCCATTCTCGAATGGACCGCGGACGGGCGCATGATCGTCACCCTCAATTTCGGCAATTTCCAGTTCCTGCTGGATGATCCGCTTTATATCTCAGCCTATCTCAGCTCGATCAAGATCGCCGCTTTCTCCACCCTGATCGCCCTGCTGATCGCCTACCCGATGGCCTATTTCATCGCCCGGTCCGGCGAACGCTACCGCAATATCCTGCTGATGCTGGTGATCTTGCCCTTCTGGTCGTCTTTCCTGTTGCGGGTCTATGCCTGGATCGGTTTTCTCAAGAGCAATGGCGTCATCAACAATTTCCTGATGAGCACCGGCATTATCAGCGATCCGCTGCCCATGCTGCAGACCGATTTCGCCGTTTATGTCGGCATCGTCTATACCTATCTGCCCTTCATGATCCTGCCGCTCTATACCAATCTGGTGAAGCTCGACGAAGCGCTGCTTGAGGCCGCAGCCGATCTCGGGGCCCGCCCGATGACGACCTTTTTCACCGTCACCCTGCCCTTGTCCCTGCCCGGTATCATAGCCGGTTCCATGCTGGTCTTTATTCCAGCCATTGGCGAGTTCGTCATTCCGGCCCTCCTCGGCGGCCCGGACACCCTGATGATCGGGCGCGTGCTCTGGGATGAGTTCTTCTCCAACCGCGACTGGCCCGTGGCCTCCGCCGTTGCCATCGCCATGCTGATCGCTGTGGTGCTGCCGATCATGTTCATGCGCAATGTCGAAGCCAATATCGCAGGAGACCGCTGATGCGCCGCCGCTGGCTTCTGACCACCGCAACCATTCTCGGCTTCATCTTTTTATATGCCCCGATTATCTCGCTGGTCATTTTCAGCTTCAACGAGTCACGGCTTGTCACAGTCTGGGGCGGCTTCTCCACCAAATGGTATGGCGAACTGTTCCAGAACAGCCAGATCATCGATGCCGCGCGCCTCAGCCTTGTCATCGCCGCTCTCAGCGCCTCGCTGGCATTGGTGTTGGGCACCCTTGCCGCTGTCGCCCTCACCCGTTTCAGAAGGTTCCGGGGCAGAACCCTTTTGACCGGCATGGTCACCGCCCCCCTTGTCATGCCCGATGTCATTATCGGTCTTTCCATGCTGCTGTTGTTTGTCGCCATGCAATCCATGTTCGGCTGGCCCGGCGGACGCGGCGTTTTGACGATTGTCCTCTCCCACGCAACCTTGTGCATGGCTTTTGTCACCGTGGTGGTGCAATCCCGCCTCGCCGATCTTGATGTGGCGCTGGAAGAGGCCGCGCAGGATCTGGGAGCAACACCGGTCCGGGTGTTTTTCGACATTACCCTGCCGATCATCTCCCCAGCCCTTGTGTCGGGCTGGCTCTTGGCCTTCACCCTGTCGCTCGACGATCTGGTGATTGCCAGCTTTGTCTCCGGCCCCGGCTCTTCCACCCTGCCCATGGTGATTTTCTCGAAAATCCGCCTCGGCGTCAGCCCGGATATCAATGCCCTCGCCACCATCATTATCGGTGTGGTGGCGCTGGGTGTGGTCATCGCCACACTGCAGATGTGGCGCCGGCCCAAAACCTGAGAGACAAGGCCTATCGAACGGGTGCGGCCAGGGTCGGTTTGACGGCAAGCTGCTTTTCCCGCAGCCAGATATAAAGCCCGGCGCCGATCACAATCGGCGCGCCGATGAAAACCGCCGCATCCGGTGCCTGATCAAAGATCAGCCAGCTGGCGGCCGTCAGATAGATGATCTGCGGATAGACAAAGGGCGCAAGGGTTGACGCCTGCGCCAGCCGGTGCGCCATGGTCAGCAGCAAATGCCCCACCCCGCCGAAAATCCCAAGGGCAAAAAACGCCACCCAGCCCGCCCCGTCCTGGGGCCAGACCCAGGCCGAAAACGCAAAAGGCGCAATGCAGCAGGTGGCAATCAGCGCCGAATAAAGCTGCTGGGTATAAGGTGAATCCACCCCGGCCAGCTTGCGATTGAAGATATTGTAGAACGCATAGCAGGTGACCGAGATAAGCGACAAAAAGATCGCCGGATGAAAAGTCTCGCCGCCCGGCCGGACAATAATCAACACCCCGGCAAACCCGGCAATGATCGCCAGCCAGCGTCGCCAACCCACACGTTCCCCCAGTATCGGCACGGACAGCACCGTCAGAATCATCGGCATGGCAAAAACGATCGATCCCGTCACTGTCAGCGGCAGATAGCGCACGGCAATGAAATTGGTGACCGTCGAAAACAACAGCGACAGGGCCCGGACAAGTTCAAGTTTCGGACTATGGGTGCGAAACAGGGCCAGACCCTGGGTGGGCACGAACACGGCCAGAACGATGACCAGATGCACCGAATAGCGGGCGAACACCACCTCAAGCGAGGGCACACCCGACAGCACCAGCCACTTCGCCGAAATATCCACGCCGGTGAACAACAGCACCGCCACCAGCATCATGGAGATACCCAAAAGGCTTTTGTCTTCAATGGGCTTAATGGCGGCAGGCGGGCGCAACATGGAACGGCACAACTTGATTCTGCACCGTAAAATCGGTGATCTGACTGAAATGTTAGTGATAGAATTGGCTTTTATTCAGCGCCCGTCAATGCCAAACCCATAACCGGGCGACCGGGAAATGCCGGGGGACAAACGAATAACTTGGCGCGCGGCTGTTTTCATGCGAGCAGTCCCGCCACAATCATGAGCTAGTAACCGGACCGTTACGAATCGGGAAATTCAATGCAACTGCAACCGCATATTCTTGCCGCCATCCGCAAGCACGCCGAAACGCCGGCCCAGCGCAGCTTCTATCTTTATGATACCGCGCCCATGCGCGGCAAAATCAAGAATCTCAAAGCGCTTTTGCCGGAAAATGTCCGCATTTATTATGCGATGAAAGCCAACCCGCATAACGCCTTTCTGGTCGCCGCCGGCGAATCCGACGCCCATGGCATCGAGATCGCCAGCCTCGGCGAAGCGCAAAAAGCGGTTGATGCCGGTTTCAGCCCGGAAGCGCTGATTTTCACCGGCCCGGGCAAATCGCCAGAGGAACTCGCCTGGAGCGTCTCCAACCGGATCGAGACCGTCCATATCGAATCCCTGACCGAAGCCCACCGGCTTGAAGCCATCTGCGCAACACTTGGCCAGACCCAGGATATTCTGGTCCGGGTCAATCCCAATTTCCATATTCACGGGGCGCAGGCCAATTTCTCCGGCGACAGTTCCAAGCTCGGCGTTGACGAAAGCCGCCTCAACGAGATCCTGCCGCAAATCCTCGCCCTGCCGCATCTCAATTTCCGCGGCCTGCATGTCTATTCCGCCTCGGGTATTCTTGAGATCAAGGACCTGCTGAAAAATTGCGAACTGGTGTTCAACCTCGCCCGCCGTGTCGAGGATACCTATCAGGGCGTGCGCTGCGACATCATCGATTTCGGCGGCGGCTTCGGCATCGATTATCTTGAAACCGGTAATGACTTTTCTCCCGAAACCTATGCCAAAAGCCTTAAGGGCATGATCGACAAATTCGGCTTTAACGATCGCCAGTTCGTGCTCGAACTGGGCCGTTACCTGACCGCCGACAGTGGCTGGTATTGCACCGAAATTCTCGACATCAAACACAGCCTTGGCAAGAAACAGGTGATTTGCGCCGGCGGTGCCCACCAGTTCCGCCGCCCGGTGGCGCTGGGCATCAATCACCCGCTGACCATTATCCCCATGCACCGCCCCCAGATTTTTGAGGGACAGGAAGTGGCCGATAATGAAAGCGTGTTTATCGGCGGGCCCTTGTGCAATACCGCCGACAAGCTGGCCCCCAAGGACATTCATGTCGACCGCGCCGAAATCGGTGACATTGCCGTTTTCGGCCTCGCCGGGGCCTATGGCTATTCCATGTCGCATCTAGACTTCCTCAGCCACGCCCATCCGCTGGAAATCGTTCTGCGCTAACCGATCAGGGATTGCGGACAACAGCCTTCGTCATCGCGAGGCGCGCAGCGCCGTGGCGATCCAGAGCAACAGGTGCCCGCCCTAAGGGGCGCATCTGAGCATTCGGTATCCCTCCTTTTCCCTCCCCTTGATGGGGACTTCGATCCGTCCCGCAAGGGCCAGACGTGCCAGTGGCACGACTGGAGGGGAGAAGGCCATGAGGCCGATGGCCGAATGGCAAAGTCCGGCAAAGCCGGGTCGGGTGGGGTGGAGCAGCACGCACCGTATTCACCGATATCCCCAAGACTCTTTGTTTGGCCCTTCGGGCCGACCCCCACCCTTGATCCCTCCCCACAAGGGGGACGGAGAAGAAAGGACCGCAAGCTCCCCCTTGCCCGACCTGCTGTAATAACGTTAATACAGATGGATATTATCCGGGTCACGCCATAGCCCGGAAAGGCACATTATCACTCGGGGAGGGGAAACCATGAGCCAGAGAATCGTCAAACAGATCGCCCATGCCTGCATTTTTGCGCATGATCTCGACAAGACTGCGGATTTCTACAAACAGGTTCTGGGCTTTGACAAGCTGTTCAACTTTACCCGCGACGGCAAGGTGTTCGGCTATTATCTCGATGCCGGTGGCGACACCCATATCGAGGTGTTTCACAAGTCAGAAAGCCAGTTCGCCGAAACCAACCAGATCAATCACATCTGTTTCGAGGTCATCGATATGGATGCAGCCATCGCCCATATCCGCGCTGAGGGCGTTGAAGCGCGCAACAAATCCAAGGGCTGCGACGACACCTGGCAATCCTGGATCACCGATCCCAATGGGGTGAAAATCGAGCTGTTTCAATATACCCCGGCCAGCGCCCAGTTCACCGGGGGCGATCGCGTGGCGCATTGGTGACAATCAGGTCCGCCCGAACACATCCTCAAGACGGATGATATCGTCTTCGCCCAGATAGGAGCCGGTCTGCACCTCGATCAATTCGAGCAGGATTTTGCCCGGATTGGTCAGCCGGTGCACTTCGCCCTGCGGGATATAGACGCTTTCATTTTCGCCCAATTGCATGGTCTTGTCGCCGATCTGCACTTCAGCCGTGCCGCGCACCACAACCCAGTGTTCGGAACGATGGTGATGACGCTGCAAGGACAGGCGCTTGCCCGGCTTGACGAATAGCCGCTTGACCTGAAACCGCTCGCCATTGAGCACCGAGGAATACCCGCCCCAGGGCCGGTAGCTCGTCTGGTGCGTCTCGGTCAGTCCCAGCGTTGCCGCATCGGCGCTAAGCGCCTTGACCACGGCCCCAACGCTTTGCGCCTCGGAAAGACGTCCCACATAAACCGCGTCCTCGCTGGCAATCACGGCCACATCGTCGAGCCCGTTGACCGCCACATGCAGTTTCTCCGAGACGACCAGCGAATTGGTGGTGTCGCTGAGACTTGCGGGACCGCGCTGCACATTGCCCGCGGCATCCTGCACGCTGACCTTCCACACCGCATCCCATGACCCAAGATCCGACCAGCGGATGGGTGAGGGCACGACCGAGGCCAGATCAGTCTTTTCAAAGATGGCATAATCGACGGAAATATCCGGGGCGGCCGCGAAGCTTTTGGCCTCAAGCCGGATGAAATCAAGGTCTTTCTCCGCACGCTCCACCGCGCCGCTGGCGGCTGCGTAAACGTCCGGCGCCAGCTTTTCGCATTCCCCAAGAAAGGCCGATGCGGAAAAAAGGAACATGCCCGAATTCCAGTAATAATTGCCCGAGGCCACCATTTTTGTGGCCCGCGCCACATCCGGCTTTTCCACAAACCGGCTGACCGCATGCGCGCCCCCCGCCTCTGCTGCACCGGCCTCGATATACCCAAAGCCGGTTGCCGGCTCGGTCGGAGTAATCCCGAAAGTCATCAGCCTTCCCGTCGCCGCACTGGCCCGGGCGCAATCGATAGCCGTCAGATAGGCATCATCGACTGTAATATCATGGTCGGACGCCAGCACATGGATCAGCCGGTCGGTGCCGTCGGCCACCGCCACCAGACTGGCCGCAGCAATCGCTGCTGCGGTATTGCGCGCTACCGGCTCGAGCAGGATGGCTGCCAGATCTATCCCGCATTCCAGCGCCTGTTCAGCGACGAGAAACCTGTATTCCGCATTGGTAATGACGATCGGGGCCGCATAGCGCGTCGGGTCCTGCAAGCGCTCCAGCGTCAATTGATAAAGGCTGAGATCGCCGGTCAGCGGCAGGAACTGTTTTGGCCGCGCAACGCGGGACATTGGCCATAGCCGCGTCCCCTTGCCGCCCGCCAGAATGACCGGAACGATCAACCCCATATCACCACTCACGCCTCGAACTCCTGTGGGCCCATATTATCTGCTGCCAGAAAAGCTTCCAGCCCGCCAACGATCTGTTTCAGCATCACCCCTGTCGACCGGCGCGACCCTGTCTCCACATAACAGCGCAATTCCGGCGCATTGCCCGACTGCCGGAAATGCACAATGCTGCCATCGGCAAAACTCATGCGCACGCCATCCAGCCTATCGACTTCAAGCGGCGTCGCCAACCGCGGGTCGACCTGGGCCCGCGCCTCTGCCGACCCCGCCATCGCCGCCAGAAAACCCCGCCCGCGCTCAGGGCTGACTTGCTTTAACCGGTCCGCCTGCATGAACCGGGCCGGAAGATCGTCGACGAGGCCCGACACAGGCAAATCTTTTTCAACTGCATCCGCCAGAACACAGATCAGCGGCAAAAGCGCATCACGGGTCGGTAAGCGCGCCAACCGTCCGGGGCCCAGATCAAGATCGCTTTCGAGCAGAAATCCGCCATTGGCCTCAAACCCGCCCACGGCATCCCCAAACGTCGCCGCATGCGACATGGCCGCCACAACATAGGGCGAACCAATGCGGGTCCGCACAACCGTTGTGAACCATCCCGATTGTTCAATCGCACTGGTGGACGACAGCGGCGTCACCACAACGGGAATGTTAAGACGTCGCGCCGTCAACGCCCCAAGAACATCGCCATTGACCTGCCGGCCCCGCGCATCGATCAGAAGGGGCCGGTCCCCGTCACCGTCCGTCGAGACAATGGCGTCGAGCTTGTGTTCGGCCAGCATGGTCTTGGCGCGGGCAATGTCCTCGGCGCTCAGCGCTTCGGTATCAACGGCAATGAAATGGGCCGAGCGGCGGAAGGGCAGGCATTCCGCCCCAAGCGCTGTCAGGATTTCCACCAAAAGATCGCGCCCGACCGCTGAATGCAGATCAACACCAAGCCGCAACCCGGCCAGCGCATTGGAGGCAAAAGCGAGGGTGAACCGCCCCACATAGGCCCGGGCAATATCGGGATTGGGCACCGGCAGTTCGAGCGGCAAGAGGGTGCGCGGATCTTCCAGCCGTTTCGCTGCTGCGGCCCGCATCGGCGCCTCGTCATTCTTCATCAATTCGCCATCACGGCGATAGAATTTGATCCCGTTGTAATTTTCCGGAATATGGCTGCCCGTCACCATCAAGGCCGGGCATTTTTCCATCAGGGCATAGGCGGCGAGCGCCGGTGTGGGCACATTGCCCGCATAAACCACATCCCAGCCCTCTGCCTTGATCGCCGCCAGACAATCCGCGGCGATCTGTGGACTGGAGGCGCGTAGATCAGCCCCGACATAAACCCGCTTCGGCCCGGCATCGCCAACCACATGCTCCAGAAAGGCCCCGATATAGGCAGCGATATTCTGGCCGGTAAAACCCATAGCCCGCCCCCGCAACCCGGAGGTGCCAAAATCGATCTGCTCTGCCAGTGACATGAGTTTTCCCGTAATAATCCAAGAATGCGGTTCACCCGCGCGCCCGGATCAAGGGGTAAAGCCGGGCGGCCCATGAGGCAAGACCCGACAAAAAACTTGCACCTAAAACTCAGATATTGCCACCATCTTTTCGCAACCTGAAAAGCTAAATGCCGGGGCCATGACGCGCTTCATGATCGAGCAGCCAGCGCTTGCGCGCCAAACCGCCGCCATAACCAGTCAAGGCACCATTGGCTCCGGCCAATCGGTGGCAGGGGACAATAATGCTGAGCGGATTAGCCCCATTGGCATGCCCCACCGCCCGGGCCGCCAACGGCTTGCCAATCGCCATGGCGAGAGACCCGTAAGTTGAATTCTGGCCCGGCGGGATTTGATGCAAGGCCGCCCAGACGCTTTGCTGAAACGGCGTGCCGCCTGCCGCTGTGCTGAGCGCGGACAAGGCCGTGAGCTGTCCGGCAAAATAGGCGGAAAGCGCTGCAGCAAAGGCAGGGTCTATCGCCCCCGCCTGCAATTGAAACCCGGCTTTGCCAAACTGCCGCGCTAACAGGCGCTGCAACCGCGCCGGCTGATCGGCAAATTCGGCAATGCGCAAACGCCCCTGCGGGTCGGCAACCAGATGAAAATCACCCAGCGGCGTCGCAACGGTTTCAACCGCCAGCTGTTGCATCAGACCCCGGCTTCCCGATCCAGCAGCGCCTGCTTACGCGCCACCCCCCAGCGATAGCCGGAAAGCGCGCCATCAGTGCGCACCACCCGGTGACAGGGGATGGCCACCGCGATCATGTTCGCGGCACAAGCCCCGGCCACCGCCCGCACCGCCTTGGGCGTGCCAATGGCCCGGGCGATATCGGCATAGCTCGCGGTCGCACCGGCAGGGATCGCCTGCAGCGCCTGCCATACCCTTTGCTGAAACGCGGTGCCGCGAATATCAAGCGGCAGGTCCAGCCCCAGCCCCGGTGCTTCGACAAAGCCGACCACCCGGGCCACCAAAGTCTCGAAATCGGCATCGCCGCCAACCAGCACCGCCTTGGGGAATTTATCCTCCAGGTCCCGCACCAGCATTTCGGGATCATCGCCAATCAGGATGGCGCAAACCCCCTGCGCACTCTGCGCCACCAGAATAGCCCCAAGCGAACTCGCCCCAATGGCGAAACGGATTTCCGTATCCACCCCGCCCGCGCGATAGGCGCTGGGCGTCATCCCGAGGACGGCCTTGGAACTTTCATAAAACCGGCTATTGGAATTGAACCCCGCTTCATAGATGGCGGCGGTGACACTGCTCGTGCCCGCCTCCAGTGCCGCCCGCATCTTTTCGCTGCGCGCGGCCATGCCATAGGCTTTCGGCGTCAGCCCGGTGATGGATTTGAACAGGCGGTGAAAATGATAGGGGCTGAGCCCTGCCGTTTTGGCGAGTATTGCAAGGCTGGGCAGGGTTTCGGCGGCGGTAATCTGCCGGCAGGCCGCAGCGATCAACGCCGCCTGTTCTGTGGCGGGGGCGACGCCATCCGGCTTGCAGCGTTTGCAGGGGCGAAACCCCGCCTTTTCCGCCGCTGCCGGATTGTCGTGAAAGGCGACGTTTTCCACATTCGCCAGGCGGGCGGCGCAGGTCGGGCGGCAATAGACCCCCGTCGTTTTCACCGCATAAACGAAAACGCCATCATAGGCGGGGTCACGATTGATGATCGCGGTCCAGCGCGGGTCCTGTTCGCTGGCCATCACCTCTGCCGCCTTCCGTGATAAAACGCTGTCATTGTTAAGGTGCATTTCTACAATCCCTCGACTGATCCTGCCACCTTGTAGGCGCGTCCCGCAAGCCGGACACTCCGCCGCTTGCGCTCAAACTCTCTTTACTGCGCCCGCCGGAACGTCAGATTGATCCGCCGTGCCCCAAGCTTGGGATGGTTGCCGTCCTTGAGCGCCAATACCCCGTGATAGAACAGGCGCGACGGCCCGCCCCAGACCACCACATCGCCATGCAGCAGGGGGATGCGCCTGACCGGGTCGCTCCGCTTCATGCCGCCAAACTGGAACATGGCCGCAAGCCCGAGCGATACCGAGACAATAGGATGGACAAAATCGTGCTCATCCTTGTCCTGATGCAGCGACATGCGCGCGCCCGGTTGATAGCAATTGATCAAACAGGCATCGGGAGTGAAACCGGGATAACCGGCCTCAACCGCCGCGCCTTCGGCCAGATCGCGAAACACGTCTGGCATTTCAGGCCAAGGCTTGCCGCTTAGCGGATCCTCAGCCTGATAGCGATAGCCACGACGATCCGTAACCCAGCCGAAGGGCCCGCAATTGCTCATGGCGACAGACATCTCAAAACCGCCCGGCGTCACCATGTGCCGGAACGGGGCCTCGGCGATCACCGCCTCCAGCCCGTCGAGCAAGGCGGCCTCATCCGTCAACGCCCGGCCGCGCAATAGCACCGCCCCTTCCCCCAGCTCTTCCCGCCGGGGTTCGGCGGGCGGGTCATCGCCGAACAGGTCATCCATCATTTCGCGTTCAGCCGTTCAATCATCGCCATGGCCGCCGCCGGATTGCGTTCCTTGAAACCGGAGATGACATAGAGGAACACCTCACGCTGAACACCGTCTGCTGACGGCTCCGTTGCGGTCTCCAGACCCTCGGGCACCTGACCCGACGCCCAAAGCCGGGCGCGCTCCACCCATTGATCAAGCGCTGCATCATCATAGCCATTATCCGCTTCATTCGTGCCCATGATACGGGCATAAACGAATGGTGCCGTCACATCAGCAATTTGCGGAAAATCAGAATCACCGGCGACAATCACCGCCACCTGATATTCCCGCGCCAATGCGATAAATTCCGGCACCCGGAAACTGTCGTGCCGCACCTCAACCGCATGGCGCAAAGCCAGTCCGTCGACCGATTTCGGCAAGAGTTTCAAAAAGCCTTCAAAGTCTTGCGGATCGAATTTCTTCGTGCCCATGAATTGCCAGTTGATCGGGCCAAGCTTGTGCTTGAGTTCGGTAATGCCGCTCGACAAAAACCGCTCAATCGATTCGCCCGCCTCGGCCAGCACCCGCCGGTTGGTGGCAAAGCGCGGCCCCTTGAGCGCGAACATGAAATCATCCGGCGTCTCATCATGCCATTTGGCAAAACTCTCCGGTTTTTGCGAACCGTAATAGGTGCCATTGACCTCAATGGAACTGAGCTGCCGACTGGCATATTCCAGCTCGCGTTTCTGGGTGACGTCCTTGGGATAAAACGCACCGCGCCAGGGCGCATAGGTCCAGCCGCCAATGCCAATCCTGATTTTCGGTTCACTCATCGGCCGCCTCTTTTCTCACTTTGCTGCAAGGGTGTCTGCCATGTCTCAACCCGTACCGGCACCCGGTTTCTTGCGGTCCAATTGGCCACACACAGCACTATAGGTCCGCGGCAAGCTCCCGCTCAATACCCGCCTCGAACCCTCCTGACACTTCCGTACATTCCGGCACGAATGCGTGTCATAAATCCGTCTTACCTCTTGAAACGTTTCAAAAAATCGGCAACCCTGTTGTGGCGAGTGAATAATCCTGCCGGACCATGTCCAAAACCTTCGGGCCACTAGTCCGGGCATTTAGCTAGTTTGGAAAACCGTTGAGCAGCGATGCGTCAAGCAGCGCGACGAAGTTATCGGCTTCGCTCGCGCATGTTGAGGCCGCCGGCTGGGGCCGGGGGCTGAATATTCTGGTGCGGATCATCCGCATGACCCTGCGCCACCCCTTTCAGGTCAGCCTTGCCATCGGCTCCACCCTTGTGGCCGCTACCCTGCAATTGATCATCCCGCGCCTGCTCGGCATCGCGGTCGACCAGACCCAGACAGCCTTTGCCGGGGGCAGCGCCGGGGAGGCCGCTGAAGCCGCTTTGTGGACCACCGCCATGATCCTTTTGCTGGTCAGCGTGCTGCGCGGTCTTTTCACCATGCTGCAAAACTATTTCGCCGAATCCGTGGGCCACAATATCGGCTATGAATTGCGCATCGCCTGTTATGAAAAAATCCAGCGGCTCAGCTTCTCGTTTCATGACAGCGTCCATTCCGGCGATCTGATCACCATCGGCATGCTCGATCTTGAGGGCGTGCGCATGTTCTTCTCCACCGGTCTCATCCGTGTGGTGTTGCTCAGCGTGTTGATCGGGGTGGGCGCCTATATGCTCTTGTCCACCGATCTTGTGCTTGGCCTTGTCGCCCTCAGCTTTGTGCCCTTTGTGGCCTGGCGCTCATCGGTCACCCAGTTGCGCCTGCGCGCCACCTGGCTTGACCTGCAACAGCGCCTCTCTGTGCTCTCGCGGGTGATGGAGGAAAATCTGGGCGGCATCCGCGTTGTCCGGGCTTTCGCCGCCCAGGCCCACGAACTATTCAAGTTCGACACAGCCTCGAAAAGCGCCCTGGGCCTTGCCCATGACCGGGTCGGCATTCGTGTGCGCAATACCAGCGCCATGACCTTTTCATTCTTTCTCGCCATGGGTCTGGTGCTCTGGGTCGGCGGCAACAAGGTGATTGACGGCGAGATCACGGTCGGCACTCTCGCCTCCTTCCTCACCTTCATGACCATTCTGCAAATGCCGGTGCGCCAGCTTGGCATGATGGTCAATTCCTTTGCCCGCGCCTCCACCTGCGGCACCCGCCTGTTCGGCCTGCTCGATCTCGAAATCGCCGTCCGCGATGCGCCCGATGCAAAACCTCTTGATCTGACCAAGGGCGAACTGCGCTTCGACAATGTCAGCTTTGCCTATCCCGCAGCGCCCGACCGCGAAGTGCTATCCAGCCTCTCCTTCACCGCCCATCGCGGCGAAACCATCGGCATTGTCGGCCCCCCGGGCAGTGGCAAGTCGACCCTCGCCCATCTCCTCCCGCGCTTTTACGATGTCACGGACGGGCGCATTACCATTGACGGGCAGGACATCCGCGACCTGACGCTCCAGTCCCTGCGCCAAGCCGTGGCCGTAGTGCAGCAGGATGCGTTCCTCTTCACCACCACAATCGAAAACAACATTGCCTATGGCGATCCCTGGGCCAAGGACCGGCGCATCGAGCGGGCCAGTGAATCGGCGCAATTGCATAATTACGTGCTCGGCCTGCCCAGAGGCTATGACACCATTGTCGGCGAACGGGGTGTCTCGCTCTCCGGTGGTCAGCGCCAGCGCCTCTCGATTGCCCGCACCTTGATGCTGAAACCGGCCATTCTGGTCTTTGATGATTCAACCGCCGCCATCGATGCAGGCACCGAACAACGCATGCGCGGTGCTATGCGCGAACATGCCGAGGATCGGGTCACTATCGTTGTGGCCCATCGCCTGAGTTCGCTCATGCATGCCGACCGCATTCTTTTTCTCGAGGATGGCAAAATTGTCGAACAGGGCACCCATGACGAATTGCTTGCCCTTAATGGCCGCTACACAGCGCTTTATGAATTACAGGTCCGCCCCGGCGATGAAATGCTGGACGGGCCGGAGGGGACAAGGCGATGACCGGCGGATTTGAAACCGAACGCAATGACGTGCGCGACGATGGCCGCCGCCCGCCGCGCGCCGTTGTCGGCTCGCATCGCATTGAAGAGGAAATGTTCGGCAAGGTGTTTGACCGCCGGATTGTCCGGCGCATCTGGGCCTTTGTGCAGCCCTACAAGCTGAAAATGCTCCTCGCGGTCTTAGCCGTCCTGACCTTCACTGGCACCCAGCTGATGATCCCGCTGATCATCCGTTACGCCATCGACAATGGCATGGCGCCAGAAAACGGCAGCCATAGCGAACTCACCTGGGCCGTGGTGTTTTTCGGCATTGCCATCCTGATCAATTACGGCGCAAGCCAGATCCAGGAAACCGTAGTGGGCAAGGTCGCCGAGAACGTCTTATTCGACATGCGGCGCGCCATGTTTGCGCATCTCCAATATGTCTCGCTCTCCTTCATGGACAAGACCGAGGTGGGCCGGCTGATGTCGCGGCTGCAGGGCGACGTCAATTCCATGCAGGAATTCCTTGAAACCTCGGTGCTCTCGGTCGGCGACATTGTTTTGCTGTTCGGCATTGTCTTTGTCATGCTCTGGCTCGATTTCCGCCTTGGCCTGCTCACCCTTTCGGTGCTGCCGGTGCTGTTTATCGTGCGCATTTTCTGGCTGCCCCGCGCCCGCAAGGCCTTCATGGCCGCCCATGAAACCAATTCGGTCGCCAATGGTGCTTTGGCCGAAGCCATTCATGGCGTGCGCGCCGTCCAGAGCATGGATCGCCAGCAGGTCAATTTCACCCTTTACGACGACAAGGCCCGCACCAATCTGCGCAGCCACCTGACCGCCGCCAAATTCGCCCAGGTCATGGTGCCGATTGTCGATTCTCTCACCGGGCTTGCCATGGCCGTGCTGGTCGTTGTCGGCGGTTCCATGGTCCTCTCGGACAAGCTCGATGTCGGCGTCATGGTCGCCTTCCTGTTTTATATCCAGCGCTTCTTTGATCCGATCCGCTCGCTGACCATGCAATATTCGGTCATGCAGCGCGCCATGGCCTCCGGCCAGCGCCTGACCGAAGTGCTCGACGTGCCGGTCGACGTCAAGGACGCCCCCAATGCCCACGCCCTCTCCGCGGACATGGATGGTTCGGTCGAATTCAAAAACGTCACCTTCGGCTATAATCCCGAACACCCGGTGCTGAAAAACGTCAGCTTCAAGGTCAATCCCGGCGAAACCGTCGCCCTTGTCGGCCCCACCGGTTCCGGCAAATCAAGCGCCATGGCGCTGATCCATCGCTTCTACGATATTCAGGAAGGCCAGGTGCTGGTCGGGGGCCATGATGTGCGCAACGTGACCCAGGAATCCCTTGGCCAGCAGATCGCCATGGTCTTGCAGGAACCGTTCCTCTTCACCGGCTCGGTGTTCGAAAATATCCGCTATCGCAAGACCGAGGCGACAATGGACGATGTGGTCGCGGCGGCAAAAGCTGTCGGTGCCCATGATTTCATCATGAGCCTTGCCGAGGGTTATGAAACGGAACTGGGCGAGCGCGGCGGCAATCTCTCCCTCGGCCAGCGCCAGCTCATCAGTTTCGCCCGGGCGCTTGTGGCCGACGCCAAAATCCTCGTCCTCGACGAGGCCACGGCCAATATCGATTCCTATACCGAAATGCTGATCCAGAAAGCGCTGGTCACCTTGCTCGAAGGGCGCACCGGTCTTGTCATCGCCCACCGCCTAGCCACCATTCGCGGCGCCGATCGTATTATTGTTCTGCAAAACGGCCAGATGATCGAGAACGGCAATCACGATCAGCTTATGGAGAAGGCTGGCCTTTATTCAAAACTCTACAATCTCAACTATTCCTCATTCGACGACATTCCAGACGCCGAATTGACGGAAAATGAAGCGCCCGATTCCCAGACCTGACAGCCAGCGCCAGTGCCGGGATATCCGGCACCGGCCCGCATTGGTCTGCAGGAGATCACCGGCCCCGATGGCCCGCTTCCATCCTGGGCAAAAAGACCGTCAAAAGCCCCAGCACCGGCAAGACCGAACACATGTTGAACACTGCAATAATGCCGAATTGATCGGCCAGTGCGCCCAGCACCGCCGCGCCGATCGCGCCCATGCCAAAGGCAAAGCCAAACACAAAGCCCGAAACCATCCCCACTTTGCCCGGAATCAGATCCTGCGCGTAAACAACGATTGCCGCAAAGGCGGAAGACAACACCAGCCCCACGGCAACTGAGACAAACGCCGTCCCCACAAGGTTCATATGTGGCATGAGCAGGGTAAAGGGCAAGGCCCCAAGGATCGAGCACCAGATCACCGTGAGCCGGCCAAAGCGATCACCCAGCGGCCCCCCCACAAACGTGCCTGCCGCAAGCGCACCCAAAAACAGAAACAGATAAATCTGCGCCTGGGCCACCGTTACCCCGAACTTCTCGATCAGAAAGAAGCTGAAATAGCTCATGATCGACGAGATATAGACGTATTTCGACAACAAGAGTGCGCCGATCACCGCAAAAGCGGCAATAACCCGCTTCCGCGACAGCACGAATTCAACTGTCTCTGTCACCTGTTTGGCGGTGGTCATGCGCTGCTGCCCGGCAAACCACCGGCCCACGGCACCCAGAATAATCAGCGCGCCGATGGCCACAAACGCAAACCAGCCCACACTGCCCTGCCCGCGCGGCAGAATGAAATATGCGGCAGCCAGCGGGCCGAGCGCTGTCCCCAGATTGCCCCCGACCTGGAACAGCGACTGCGCAAACCCGCGGCGCCCGCCCGAAGCCATGCGCGCCACACGAGATGCCTCTGGATGGAAAATAGCCGAGCCAACCCCGCCAACCATCGCCGCCAGCACCAGCAGCCCAAAGCTATTGGCGGTTGCCACCAGCACAACTCCGGCCAGCGCAAACAACATTGATGTCGCCAGCCAATAGGGCTTTGGCTTCATGTCGCCATAAAGGCCCACTGCGGGCTGCAAAATCGATGCCGTCATCTGCTGGGCAAGCGTAATCAGCCCGATCTGCAGATAGTCAAGATTGTAGGCATCTTTGAGTAACGGATAGAGCGCCGGCAAAATGAACTGCATCAAATCATTGAGCAAATGCGACGCGCTGACGGCAAAAATTACTGCAAGCGAAGTTTTTTGCGCAGCCCTTTCAGGCGCGACACCAATAGCAACCATGTTGAAAATATCCCAAAGGCAAAACCAGCATGGAACGATACAGGTCACCCATCGAACTGGCAATGTGTATAGGGCGCACACCACCTCGATGCAAAACCCGCCGGATATATTAAAGCAGCAGGGCCGCTTGCGTATTATCGAGATTGATCAGAGTTTCAAGCGCCGCCGCCGCCGCATCCGGCAGCCCCTTTTCGATCGCGGCAACAAGTTCGGTATAGGCCGCAATTCCGGCACAGAGATAAGGGTTGTCCTTGTCGTCACCTAGCGATTTCAATGCCAGGGCCATGGTCAGTTCCACAATGCCCGTCACCGAACGCAGCAGGGCATTGCCCGAGCTTTCGGCAATCGTCCGGTGAATTTCCAGTCCGGACAGGCCATGTGCCTCCAGATTGCCATTGGCAAGTTCCATCTGGTGCAGCCAGTATTTCATCAGGCGCACATGTTCGGCGGTGCGGCGCTCGGCGGCAAGGCGCACCGCGCGTTCCTGCAATGCATTGCGCACATCAAACAGGCTCTCGAAAAACCGCTGGTCCGGTTTGGCATAGAAATGCCAGGACAGCACCTGCGGATCAAAAAAGCTCCAGCGATTGGTGGGGGTCACCCGCGTGCCGACCTTGGGGCGCGCTTCAACCATCCCCTTGGCTTCCAGGGTTTTGAGGGCCTCGCGCAGAACCGTGCGCGAAACGCCATAGGTTTCCATCATCACCGCGTCGCTGGCCAGAACCGAGCCAACAGGAAACTGACCTGTGACAATGCCATGGCCGATTTCATTGATGACGAAGGTGTGGAAGTTGCGCGCAGCAGGTCGCCCGGAGAGAGAGCGAATAAGGCTGCCAGCTTCGATCATACTAGGCCTTCTCGGACGATTCCCCTCCGGAATTGGAGGTCGCAAATATAATTCGCTGCAGCACGATGAACAAGAACAGCAGGACGCCAATGACGATCTTTGTCCACCAGCTCGACAGCGTACCATCGAAAATGATGTAGGTTTGCACCAGTCCCAGCAGCATGACACCCACAAAAGTGCCCAGCACGAAGCCATAGCCCCCGGTCAACAATGTGCCCCCGATCACCACCGCGCTGATTGCATCGAGTTCGACCCCGACTGCAGCAAGCGGATAGCCCGCCGACGTATAAAGCGAAAACACAATTCCCGCCAAGGCCGCCAGCATGCTGGAGAGCATATATATCAGCACTGTCGTATGCGCCACCGGTACGCCCATCAGTGATGCAGAGACCGGATTCCCCCCCAGTGCATAAACATAGGAACCGAACTTGGTCCGGTGGGCAAGCAGCGCCCCGCCGAGAAAGACCACAATCATCAGCATGCCGATAAAGCTGAGACGCCCGCCGCCGGGAAGCCGGATCATCAAATCGCCCAGCGTTTCATAAAACTCGTGACGGATCGGCACAGAGTCCTGGGTAATGACGGATGCACCGCCCCGCGCCAGAAACATCCCGGCCAAAGTCACAATGAAAGCGGGCACCTGCAGATAGTGGATAATAAACCCCATGGCCGCGCCAAACAGGCCGCCAACCCCAAGCGCAATGACAAAGGCCGCCAGCGGGTGGAAACCCAGCCAGTTGATCAAAACGGCAATCAGCACGCCGGTGAAACCAATAACCGACCCCACCGACAGGTCGATACCACCTGAAATGATGACAAAGGTCATGCCAACAGCGGCAATACCGAGAAAGGCATTATCGGTGAGAAAATTGCCCAGCACCCGTGTCGAGAGCATATTGGGGAACTGCACCACGCTGAGGGCATAGGCGATAATGAAGATAACGGCGGTAGCCGCCAGGGGGCGTAAACTGCGCTTCATGACGAGGCCGCCTTGGTAATGGTTGAGCGACGCCGCCGGAACGGCAATGTCACATAGGGCGACTGGATCAAAAGGATCAGGATGATCATGCCGGCCTTGACGATGAGATTGAATTCAGGCGGAAAGCCCGAAACCAGGATACCGGTATTCATGGCCTGAATGATCAGCGCGCCGATAACGGCAAGCGGAATGGAAAAGCGGCCGCCCAGCAGGGACGTGCCCCCGATGACCACAGCTAGAATGGCATCAAGCTCCAGCCAGAGACCCGAATTATTGGCGTCAGCCCCGCGAATGTCCGCTGCAACCACGATACCGGCAACGGCCGCACAAAATCCCGACAACCCATAAACCAGCATCAGCAGCATACGGCTGCGAATGCCCGCCAGCGAAGCGGCGGCCCGGTTGACACCGATCGCCTGGATGAACAGGCCGATCGCCGTCTTGCGCACCAGCATTGTCACCAGAATCAGCAAGGCCAGCGCAATGACGGCGGCCATGGGGAAACCGAGCAGGGAACCGGTACCAATGAAAATCAGCGCCGGGTCGTTGAAGGTGACGATTGAACCTTCGGTGATCAACTGGGCAATACCGCGCCCCGCAACCATGAGCACCAGCGTGGCCACAATCGGCTGAATATCGAGAACGGCCACAAGAAAGCCGTTCCAAAGGCCGCACAGCATGCCAACCGACAGGGCGCCGATGATCGCCACAGGTGTCGGATAGCCGGCAACCACCATGGTCGCCGCAACCGCACCGCACACCGCCATGATCGCGCCCACGGAAAGGTCGACCCCCTTGGTGGCGATAACACCGGTCATGCCAATGGCCAGAATGGCAACCGGCGCACCCCGGTTGAGCACATCAATGAGGCTGCCGAAAAATCGGCCATCCTGCCAGGTGACATTGAAAAAGCTGGGAAACAGCAGCCAGTTGATCAGCAAGACACCGGCCAGCGCCATCACTTGCGGATTGGCCAGGCGGGCAAACGAATTCCGCTTCATGAAACCACCTCGTCAGGGTTATTGGCGATGGCCTGCACGATCACGCCGGGATTGATGTTCTTGCCGCGCAGTTCGGCGACCACTTCGCGGTCGCGCATCACCACAATGCGTGATGAATAGGCAACCACCTCATCAAGCTCCGAGGAGATGACGAGCATCGCCATGCCATCGTCGCGCAACCGGTTGATCGTCCGCACGATTTCCGCATGCGCCCCCACGTCAATCCCGCGGGTCGGTTCGTCGAGAATAAGAAAGGCGGGGTCCGTCGCCAGCCAGCGCGAGAGAATGACCTTTTGCTGATTGCCCCCGGATAGCAGCTTGACCGGCATGTCGAGGGAGGCGGCCCTGATATCCATTGATTCACCAAACTTGCCCGCGATCTCGAGTTGCTCATCCCGGTCTAGGGCGCGGAACCAGCCCAGCTTGCCCTGCAGCGCGATGATGATGTTTTCGCGCACCGACAAATCACCCAATATGCCCTCAGCCTTGCGGTCCTCCGGGCAAAAGCCAAAACCGTGGCCAATGGCATCACTGGTGTTCTGGATACTGGCGGCCGCGCCGCTGATCCGCAGCTCGCCCTGGTCAGCAGGATCGGCACCAAACATGATGCGGGCCATCTCTGTGCGCCCCGAGCCGAGCAGCCCGGCAACACCAATAACCTCACCCTTTTGAATGGTCAGATCAAAGGGGTGAACAGCTTTCCGGCGGCCGAACCCCTTGAATTCAAGCAGCACTTCATTGCCGGGCCTCTCAAGCTCGACATCGGTGGCCCCGCTAAAGGCAATGTCCTTGCCCAGCATCAGGCGCACAACATCGGCACGATTGACAGAATCGAGCTGACGGGTCTCCACCAGCTTGCCATTGCGCAGCACCGTAACCCTGTCGGAAATCGCAAAGACCTGATCGAGAAAATGGGTAATGAAAACGATCGCCAGACCATCGCGTTTCAGATCGGCAATCACCTCGAACAATCGATCGACCTCGTTGCGGTCAAGGCTCGCGGTAGGTTCATCAAGGATCAGCACCTTGCCCGAAAGTGCCACGGCCCGCGCGATTGCCACGATCTGCTGCACAGCCACCGAATGACCGCCCAGCTCGCTGCCGGGATCCACCTGGTCAAGGCCATAGCGCGTCAGCAATTTGCGCGCATCCGCCTCCATCCGGCGATGATCAACCAGGCCGAAACGGGTGGGCTGATGGCCCAGATAGAGATTTTCTGCCACCGACCGGTTGGGCAGGAGATTGACCTCCTGATAGACCGTGCCAATGCCATGGGTCTGAGCATGCAAGGGATTGTCCAGCACAACCGGACTGCCATCAACCAGCACTTCGCCCCCGTCGGGCTGATAGGCGCCGGTCAAAATCTTGATCAGGGTGGATTTGCCCGCGCCGTTCTCTCCCAGAAGCGCATGTACCTCGCCCGCGCATACGCCGAAATCGACCGTATCGAGCGCAATATGGCCACCAAAAACCTTGATGACCCCACGTGCTTCAATCACGTATTGGCTGTCCGCCATTGCAGCTTTCCCCCCAGAAACGCGCGTCGCCATTCTAGCCGTATCGCGCAGCAAGTCCCGCCGGCGCGAACCGGCGGGACCAGAGTGTCAGGACTGATTAATAGCCCAAACCTTTGCGGGTGTCATATTCACCCTGGGGGTCATCAGCCGGTGTGTAAAGCTTGGACTCGGTGATGATGAACTTCTCAGGCACAGTGCCATCAGCAATATAGGCGGCAAGTGCATCAAAGGCGGGCCCGGCCATATTCGGGGTCAATTCCACCGTCGCATTGGCTTCGCCTGCAACCATGGCCGCAAAAATATCCGGCACGGCATCGATCGAGACAACCTTGATGTCTGTCCCCGGCTTCAAACCGGCATCCTTGATTGCCTGAATGGCACCAACGGCCATGTCATCATTATGGGCATAGACCGCGCAAATATCGGCGCCGCCATTTTCAGCCTTGATGAAGCCTTCCATCACTTCCTTGCCCTTCGAGCGGGTGAAATCGCCCGTCTGGCTGCGCGCAATGGTCAGATTGTCATGTCCCTCAAGGGCTTCCTCGAAACCCTGTTTGCGGTTGATGGCCGGGGTAGAACCCACGGTGCCCTGCAATTCAACCACCTTGCAGTCGGCATCGCCCACCGCGCCGACCAGCCATTCGCCGGCCACACGGCCTTCCTTGACCTGATCAGAGGCAACCGATGTGAGATAGAGATCTTCAGGTGCATCAACGCCGCGGTCGAGCAGGATCACCGGAATTTCGGCTTCCTTGGCTTCGCCCAGAACGTCGTCCCAGCCTGTGGCAACAACAGGCGCAACCATGATCGCGTCAACGCCCTGGGCAATAAAGCCGCGAATGGCCTTGATCTGGTTTTCCTGCTTCTGCTGGGCATCGGCAAATTTAAGGTCAATGCCGCGTTCTTCGGCCTGCTGCTTGGTGACAGATGTCTCCGCCGCGCGCCAACCCGATTCCGAACCGATCTGGCTGAAACCGACGACGAGCCCGTTAAGGCTGTCCTGTGCGACACTGACTGAAGTCAAAGCGGTAGCGAGGCTCGCCGCGACGGCAAGCTTGAAAATAATGTTCACGATATCCTCCCAAAAATGATCGCAGCGGTGTGTTCACCTGCGACGATGGGCGAAATCTACATAAAGTAATATTATATGTAAAGATGAAATTTATGACCCGCCCACCCGCATAAGCACCGGCTGAAACCCGCAGGTTTCCGGGAAAAATGCACCAAAATTGCACGACCCCATGCCAACGCTCAACGGCTTGCCGTCATGGCAAACCGGCCCGCAGATCGTAAAAACAGGTCCAAAAAAGCACGATATGAAATGGAGGACCGGGCCGCAAAAACGGCGTCGCGACAATCACATTGCCAAGCGGTCAAAAGGAAATGGCGGAGAGACAGGGATTCGAACCCTGGGAACGCTCGCGCGCTCAACGGTTTTCGAGACCGCCCCGTTCGACCACTCCGGCATCTCTCCACTCTAGGGGCCCCGCTACGCTCGAAAGCATCTTGGTCGGCAAGGCCGGTGAGGCTTATGACATAGAGATATTTCCCTTGCAACGCGCCATTTGCACGAAATGCATCTTCTTTTGCACAAACCGCCGCCGGAAATTCTGCTCCCCCCGCAATCAACCCGCCCCAAAAACCTTGACTCTGACGCCATTTCCCCCGATAAGCCGCATCATATGTGCGTACCGGGCAACTGGCGCGCCCATTTCTTTATGATAAATGCTGCTTGAGGCTGCCGCCCGGAACTGATGTCCGGTGCACCAGAAGACCACGAAAACCGGCTTTATTCGTGGCGCCACAAAGCGCGCAAGAAAGGGATTTCGGACCAAAGGCTCCGGAACAACGAAAAATGTTCGCAGTAATCAAGACTGGCGGCAAGCAATATAAAGTTGCCGCTGACGATGTCCTCAAGATCGAAAAACTTGAGGGTGAAGCCGGCGACATCGTCACCTTCGACAATGTGTTGATGGTGGGCAATGGCGCCGATATCACAATTGGTGAACCCCTCATCGAAGGCGCAATGGTTGCAGCCGAGCTGGTGGAAACCAAAAAGCAGCGTACGGTCATCATCTTCAAGAAGAACCGTCGCCACAATTATCGCCGTCGCAACGGCCATCGCCAGTTGCTGACGACAGTGCGCATCACCGAGATCCTGACCGGTGGCAAGAAGCCTTCCGCTGCGGCCAAAAAGCCCGCCGCAAAGGCCGAAACCAAGCCGGCAGCTGCCAAGGCAGACGCCAAGCCCGCAGCCAAGGCGGAAACCGCCACAGCGGATTTCAAGGATGACGTGAAGCTGATCGGCGGTGTCGGTCCGGCACTCGAGAAAAAGCTGGCCGCGCTCGGCGTGACCTCGCTCAAGCAGATCGCCGCGTTCACGCCCGAAGATATCGAGCGGGTTGACGCAGAATTGAACTTCAAGGGCCGGATCGAACGCGAAGAGTGGATCGACCAGGCCAACGACCTGATCGCGGGCAAAGAACCCCGCGCCAAGGCCGACAAGAAATAAAGCGAAGGAGCTGACCCATGGCACATAAAAAAGCAGGCGGTTCATCCCGCAATGGTCGCGATACCGCTGGCCGTCGTCTTGGCGTAAAAAAGTTCGGTGGTGAAACCGTCATCGCCGGCAACATCATTATTCGTCAGCGCGGCACCAAGTGGCACCCGGGCACCGGCGTTGGCCTTGGCAAGGATCACACGATCTTTGCACTCGTCGACGGCACCGTGACCTTCGCCAAACGCGCGAATGACAAAACCTTTGTATCGGTAAGCCCGGCAGAGGCCGCAGAATAACGGCAGGTACCTGACACCCACCTGCCGGCAGCCAACAAGGCTCCCCGGCAGGCGTCAGTCATCAAAGCGCCAGAATACCAAGGGGAGCCCGGCAACTGGCTCCCCTTTCTTATTGGACGTATTTGACATGACCGACTTTGCCTTTTTTGAGCGCCTGCCTGAAACCCTCGACACCGAGCGGCTCCTGCTGCGCGCGCCTGCAAGCGAAGACGCGGCCGACATTGCCCGGCTGGCCAATAACAGGAAAATTCACGACAATCTTGCCCGGCTGCCCCACCCCTACACCCTGGCAGATGCAGAGCAGTTCGTCGCCCGGTCCGCAAAATCACATGCTGACGGCACAAACCCCGAGCATGTCTGGGCCATCCATACCCGCGACGAGAACTTCATCGGCATGATCAGTCTGAATTTCCACACTGGTGAACCTGCCGTTCTCGGCTATTGGCTGGGCGAACCCTATTGGGGGGAAGGCTTTGCCTCAGAGGCCGTTGCCGCCATCGTTGAGGCAAGCGACATGGCAGGCCTGCCCATGCTCTCAGCAAGGGTCATCACCACCAACAAGGCATCGATCGCTGTTCTGGCCAAGGCCGGTTTCGTCACCATAGGTGAGGCCATTGACGATTGCGGCCCCCATAAGGGCATCGCCATCACCAGTTTGCAGCGGGAGCGGCGGTTATGACCCCCTTATTGACAACATCCCGGCTCCGCCTGCGGTCGCCGGGCATTGGCGACGCCACAAAACTGGCTGAATTGCTGAACAATTTCGCCGTGTCGGGCAACCTGGCACGTGTGCCGCATCCCTATACCATTGACCATGCCGACGCATGGCTGGGCAGTTGGCGCGCCGGGGCCAGACCTGCCGAGACCAGTTTCATCATCGAGCATATCGGTGAGGGCGCGGTTGGTGTGCTCGGCTTCGATAACAAGCAGGGCGATGCCCATATCGGCTATTGGCTGGGCGAACCGCATTGGGGGCATGGTATCATGACTGAGGCGACAACCGCCGCCGTAACATGGTATTTTGAAACCACTAAAGACGAATACATCACCTCCGGCGTTTTCCATTTCAACATGGCCTCTCTTGCCATTCAGCAAAAACTCGGCTTTGTCGAAACCGGACGTTCCACTGTCCACTGCCTTGCACGTAATGAGGATGTGGAGCATATCGACACGGAACTCACCCGGGATGCCTTTGAAGCCTATTGCAAACGCCCCGAGCCCCAACGCCATATCGGCGCTTGAAACGACCATTCCCGCCGGATGATCCGGCAATGAAAAGATCCAAACGATGAAATTTCTCGATCAGGCCAAAGTATTCATAAAAAGCGGCAATGGCGGCGCAGGCAGCGTCTCCTTCCGGCGCGAGAAATATGTCGAATTCGGCGGACCCGACGGCGGCAATGGTGGCCGGGGCGGCGATGTCTGGGTCGAATGCGTCGACGGGCTCAACACGTTGATCGATTATCGCTTTCAGCAGCATTTCAAGGCCGAGACCGGCACCCACGGCATGGGCCGCGACCGCAGTGGCGCAGCGGGCGGCGATGTCACCTTGCGCGTGCCCGTTGGCACCCAGGTCTTTGAAGAAGACAATGAAACCCTCATTGTCGATCTCACGGAAATTGGCCAGCGCGCCCGGCTGCTGTCTGGCGGCAATGGCGGATTCGGCAATGCGCACTTCAAGACCGCAAAGAACCAGGCACCGCGCCGCGCCAATCCCGGTCTCGAGGGCGGCGAGAAATGGGTCTGGCTCCGCCTCAAGCTGATCGCCGATGCCGGACTGGTCGGCCTGCCCAATGCCGGCAAATCAACCTTTCTGGCCGCAACCTCTGCCGCCAAGCCCAAGATTGCCGACTATCCCTTCACCACCCTGCATCCCGGCCTTGGCGTCGTTGCCATTGGTGGCCGCGATTTCGTTTTGGCCGATATTCCCGGCCTCATCGAAGGCGCCCATGAAGGCGCCGGCATCGGCGACCGCTTTCTGGGTCATATCGAGCGCTGCCGGGTACTGGTGCATCTGGTCGATGCCACCCAGGAAGATGTGGGCAATGCCTATACAACCATTCGCGGCGAGCTGAATGCCTATGGCAACGGGCTTGAAGAACGGGCGGAGATCGTCGTGCTCAACAAGATTGATGCGCTCGATGAAGAAACCGTCGCCGAAAAACTGGCCGAGCTGAAACAGGCATCGGGCAGCGATGTCATGAAAATTTCTGCGGTAGCCGGACAGGGCGTTGACCAATTGCTCTACGCGATCCTGCGCCACATTGATGTGGAGGTGGCCGCCCGCGAAGAGATTGCCAACCCCACCATCGACGAAACCTGGAAACCCTGATGCAGCACGATCCGCTGGGGGGCTATCGCCGCCTGACCATCAAAATCGGCTCCGCGCTTCTGGTCGATGGCGACAGCGGACGCTTGCGTGCCGATTGGCTGAAAAGCATTGCCGCCGATATAGCGGAACTCAAACGCGATGGCCGCGACGTGGTTATTGTCTCGTCCGGTGCAATCTCCCTTGGCCGCCGCATTCTTGGCCTCAATGCCCAAAGCCTGCCCCTCGATCAGATTCAGGCCGCCGCCAGTGTCGGCCAGATCGCCCTGAGCCAGGCCTGGCGCGATGCGCTTGCCGAATTCGAGGTGACCACCGGCCAGATCCTGATCACCCCCAATATCACCGAAGAGCGCCGGCACTATCTCAATGCCCGCACCACCATTTCCACGCTGCTGGCGCTCGGTGCGGTGCCCATCATCAATGAAAATGACAGTGTCGCCACCGCTGAAATCCGCTATGGCGACAATGACCGGTTAAGCGCCCGTGTCGCTGCCATGGTCAGCGCGGATTGTCTGGTCCTGCTCTCAGATATCGATGGCCTTTACACCGCCCCTCCCGGCACCAGCCCTGACGCCGAACACCTGCCCCTGGTCAAAGCCATCACCCCCGCAATCGAGGCCATGGCCGGCGGCGCGGCCAGCCATTTGTCGCGCGGCGGCATGACCACAAAAATCGAAGCGGCAAAAATCGCCACCCAGTCGGGCACCTCGATGATTATTGCGCGGGGCACGGTCACCCACCCGCTCAAGGCGCTCATCAAGGGGGCACCCCATACCCTGTTCACCGCCAATCAAAGCCCGGCAGCGGCCCGCAAGCGCTGGATTTTGGGATCGTTGACGGTCGCTGGCACCATCCATGTCGATGCGGGCGCAGCCAAAGCCCTGATATCAGGCAAAAGCTTGCTGCCAATCGGGGTTACAAAAGTCACAGGAGACTTTTCACGCGGCGATGCCATCTCTATTGTCGCCCCCGGCGAACAGGAGATCGCCCGTGGTCTTGCCGGCATGAACCACGAAGACGCAAAACTGGCCAAGGGCAAGAAAAGTCAGGCTATTATTGGATTATTTGGCGCGGAAAACCGCACGGAACTTGTCCATGCCGACAATCTGGTGCTATTGCACGCCGAATGGGGGAGCCATCATGAATAAAATGCAGCACCCCGGGACGGGCGCAAACGATATCGTTGCGACCATGAAAACCCTCGGCACCAAAGCGCGCGCCGCCGCCAGCGTGCTGGCAACCGCCAGCCCCGAGCGCAAACATGCAGCCCTTGTTGCCGCCGCCGATGCACTCCGTGCCAATAGCGCCGACATTCTCAAGGCCAATGCAATCGATCTGGAAGCGGCCCGCGCCAATAATATTTCCGGCGCGCTTCTTGACCGGCTCGAGCTGACCGAAGCCCGTATCGAGGGCATGATCACCGGCCTGCGCACCATTGCCGACCTGCCCGATCCCGTTGGCGCCACAATGGCCGAATGGGACGTGCCCAGCGGCCTGCACATCCAGCGCGTGCGCACACCCCTTGGTGTCATCGGCATTATTTTTGAAAGCCGCCCCAATGTCACCGCCGATGCCGGTGCGCTTTGCCTCAAGTCCGGCAATGCCGCCATTTTGCGCGGCGGCTCGGACAGCTATCATTCATCCCAGGCGATCCTTGCCTGTCTTCAGGCAGGGCTCAAAGCGGCAAACCTGCCTGAAGACGCCATCCAGATGGTCCCCACCACCGACCGCGCAGCGGTGGGCGAAATGCTCAAGGGGCTGAACGGCAATATCGATGTCATCGTGCCCCGCGGCGGTGCTGGCCTTGTCGCCCGCGTGCAGTCAGAAGCGCGTGTCCCCGTCTTTGCCCATCTCGAGGGCATCTGCCATCTCTATATCGACAAGGCCGCCGATTTGCAGATGGCGCTCGACATCACCCTCAATGCCAAAATGCGCCGTACCGGCGTTTGCGGTGCGACCGAAACCCTTTTGCTGCACAAGGATATCGCCGACACCCATCTCGCCCCGATCTGCGAAGCGCTGATGGCCGCGGGCTGTGAAATTCGTGGCGATGCCGATGTTGTCGCCCGGATCGGGGGCGCAAAGCCGGCCAGCGAAAAGGATTGGTCCACCGAATATCTCGACGCCATCCTGTCGGTCAAACTGGTGGCCTCGCTCGAAGCCGCCATCGCCCATATCGAGACCTATTCCTCTCACCATACAGAGGCCATCGTCACCGCCGACACCGGCGCTGCCGACAAATTCTTCAAACACATCGACAGCGCCATTCTGGTGCACAACGCCTCCACCCAGTTTGCCGATGGTGGCGAATTCGGCATGGGGGCGGAGATCGGCATCGCCACGGGCAAAATGCACGCCCGCGGCCCCGTCGGGGTCGAACAATTGACCAGTTTCAAATATCTGGTGCGTGGCACAGGACAAACCCGCCCTTGATCAGCTTTTCAAAGCGTATTCCCGGCATTACCGATTTGCCGATTTCGGCCCCGGGCATGCGCATCGGGTTGTTCGGGGGCAGTTTCAACCCACCCCATGAAGGCCATCGCCTTGTCTCCTCCCAGGTGATGAAGCGTCTCGGCCTCGATGCGGTCTGGTGGCTGGTATCCCCCGGCAATCCGCTCAAGGACCACAGCGAGCTGGCCCCGCTGGAACAGCGGGTAAAAGAGGCCCGCGCCCTCATCCAGTCCCCCTATATCCATGTCACCGGCTTTGAGGCCGCCCATGGTTTCCGCTTTTCCTTTGATACCCTCTCCTATCTCAAGCGCACCCTGCCCGGCCGCAAGCTGGTCTGGATCATGGGCGCCGATAATCTGGCCTCCTTCCATCGCTGGGAACATTGGCAGAAAATCGCCCAGTTGATGCCCATGGCCGTCTATGTCCGGCCCGGTGCCACCCGCAACGCCATGTTCTCCAAAACCGCGACCAGATTCGCCCGCTACCGGCTCGATGAAGCCGATGCGCAACTGCTCCCGGACATGCAGGCCCCCGCATGGACCTATCTGCACGGCATCATGTCGGGCCTGTCCTCAACGGCCATCCGCGCGGAAAAAATGGACCGTTGACGTCAAACATTCATCATCTCTTGCAAAATTGCCCGAAAATACCCATTATACAGGGTGTGAAACGGCAGGTGCCGGCAACACGGGATGAAACGCTATTTACAGCAAGCGCCCCATTCGCAAGCTCAACAAGGAACAGTCGAATACGCATGACCAACGGGTCTAACCCTTTGGCGGCAGGTGAATTTTGATGAACCCGTCGCCCCAACGGCCCACCGCGAAAGCGGCAGCCAAGCCACATGCCGAGATGATTGAGGTCATTCTTGAAAGCCTTGACGATGCCAAGGCCGAGGGAACGGTTTCCATCGATATCGTCGGCAAATCCTCACTCTCAGACCACATGGTCGTCACATCCGGGCGTTCGCACCGTCACGTCAGCGCCGTTGCTGACCAGTTGTCGCGTGCGCTTGCCGAACACGGATTTGGCAAACCACGTATCGAGGGCCTGCCCCATTGCGACTGGGTTCTGGTCGATGCCGGCGATGTCATCGTCCACATCTTCCGCCCCGAAGTGCGCGAATTCTACAATATCGAGAAAATGTGGTCGGCTGAATTCTCCGGCGACACGCACTAGTCTTTTCCGGTGCGTATCGTCATTGCCGCCATTGGCCGGATGAAACAGGGGCCGGAGCGCGAACTCGTGTCGCGCTATCTCGATAGGGCCCGGGCCACCGGCCGGCAACTGGGTCTGAGCGGTTTCGACACCATCGAGCTGCCCGAATCCCGTGCCGCCAGCGCCAATGCCCGCAAGGCCGAGGAAGCCCGCGCCCTGCGCGCCGCCCTGCCCGATAACGCGCTTGTTGTGGTGCTCGACGAGCACGGGAAATCCCTGACATCCCTGAAACTGGCCGACACTGTCGCGGCCTGGCGCGATAATGGCAAACAGGCTCTCGTCTGCCTGATCGGGGGGGCTGACGGGCTCGATCATGACCTCATCAGGTCCGCCGATCTTAAAATCGCGTTCTCCGAATTCACCTGGCCGCACCAGATCGTGCGCATCATGCTGGCCGAGCAACTCTATCGCACAACCACCATTTTAACCGGCCATCCCTATCATCGCGGCGAATGAAGCCGGTTTTCCACGCCCAAACCGCAAAAAACCGCACCCGATATGGCCAGCCGATTCAATCGGCGGCAAAATCCATCTACAAACGGCCAACTAACGCCGCTTTGTTAAGCTTCACTGCTGATTCGCGAATGGTGAACGTCCACAATATGCCCAGAACGACTTTAAAGGACTTGAGCCAGACGGGTTGGCGATTAGCGGGAACGCTCGGCGTGCTCTGGTTCTGTGCCTTTGCCGGCCCTGCGCTGGCCCAGGACATCGCTCCCCCGGTCGATGCCATCATAACCGAACCCACCGGGACCGAGGAAGCCGCCATTGATGCGGCCACCGCGCGCGAAGAACTCGACGAAATCCAGTCCTCAATCACCCTCACCCGTGAACGGGCCGAAACCATGCGGGCCGAAATCGCCGAAATGGATGGCGACCGCACAAAACAGAACGCCGCACTCATTGCCGCCGCCCAGCGGGTCAAGGCCGCCGAAACGGAGACCGCCGCCGCCGAGGCCCGTCTGGCAGAACTGATCGCGCGGGAAAACAACATCCGCACCCGGCTTGATGGTGCCGATAGCGATATCTCAAACATTCTGGCCGCCCTGCAGCGCATTGGCCGCTCGCCGCCACCCGCGCTTCTGGTCAATCCCGATGACGCCCTGGGCTCGGCCCGCAGCGCCATCATGATCACCTCCATCCTGCCCCAGCTGCGCGCCCGCGCCGATACCGTCTCCGCCGATCTGGCCGACCTGCTTGAAATCCGGCAGGCAGCACAGGCCGAAGAAGAGGGTTTGCGCGCCAATCTCTCGACCCTGCTCGAAGAACAATTGCGCACCGCAACCCTGATCGAGGCCCGCAAACGTGGCGTCGCCCGCGTCAGCGGTGCCTTGGAGGCCGAAGAGCAAAAAGCCGAAGAACTCGCCGCGCGCGCCCAGTCACTGGGCGAACTGATTGAAGGCCTTTCCGAAAATATCGATTCTGTTGCCGCTGCGGCCGATGCTGCCGGCGAAGGCCCGCCCGATGCGTCATGGGTCAATCTGGACCGCGACACCATTCTCACAGCCCTCGCCAATACCGACCGTACCGAACCGGCCATCCCCTTTGCTGCCGCCCGCGGCTTTCTGACCATGCCCGCCTCCGGCGACATTGTCAGCCGGTTTGGGGCCGATGACGGCTTTGGCGGCATCGCCAGGGGTATTTCGGTCATCACCCGCCCCGACGCCCAGGTTGTCGCCCCGGCGGATGGCTGGGTCATGTACAAGGGCCCCTACCTCAATTATGGCCAAATTATCATTCTTAATCCGGGCAATGGCTATTCCATTCTTCTGGCCGGCCTTGATTCGACAAATGTCGAATTGGGCCAGTTCGTCATGATGGGAGAGCCTGTCGGCATTATGGGATCACGCACAATTGGTCAGGCCGTCACCACGACCACTGGCGTATCACGCCCAACGCTTTATATTGAACTCAGAGACCAAGACACGCCGCTCAACCCCACGAACTGGTGGGCGGACAATGCAAACCGAACCCAAAGTGGATAGCTCCAACATGCGTCTATCGCCAATCCGTGCCATTGCCCTGGCTTTCGTTCTTGTGGGACCGCTCACTGCCGCGCCACTGCTGGCGCAGGAGACCACAACCGAAACCGAGACAGCGCCGACCCCGAGAGATCCCGCGGAAGTCTATGCCGACCTCAATCTGTTCGGGGAAGTCTTCGACCGCATCCGCGCTGAATATGTCGATGCGCCCGACGAAAAGGAACTCGTCCGCGCCGCCATTCAGGGCATGCTCACCTCGCTTGACCCCCATTCCAGCTATCTCGATCCGGTAAGCTATGACGACATGCGCCAGGATACATCCGGCGAATTCGGCGGGCTGGGTATCGAAGTCACCATGGAAGAGGGCGTGGTCAAGGTCATCTCCCCGATTGACGACACCCCTGCCGCCAAGGCCGGCATTCTGGCCAATGACTATATCGTCGAGCTCGATGGCACCCCGGTGCAGGGTCTGACCCTTGATGAGGCCGTCGACATCATGAAGGGTGCCGTGGGCACCAAGATCAAGATCAAGGTCATTCGCGAAGATGTGGACGATCCCATCGATTTCGAACTGACCCGTGACATCATCGCCCTGCGCGCCGTGCGCTGGAGCCTTGATCGCGATATCGGCATCATGCGCCTCGCCCGCTTTTCCGAGCAGGCCTATACCGGCATCGAAAACGCCATCAAGGATATCTACAAGGAACGCAATGGCGAGGCCCCCAAAGGCCTGATCCTTGATATGCGCAACAACCCCGGTGGTCTTGTCGACCAGGCGGTCTATGTCACCGACGCCTTCCTCAACAAGGGGGCCGTCGTGCTCACACGCGGCCGGTCCGAGGATGAGAGCGCCCGTTATGACGCCAAGCCCGACGATCTCGATCGCCTGATCGCTGATGTGCCGCTGATCGTTCTGATCAATGGCGGCTCTGCCTCCGCAGCCGAAATCGTCGCCGGCGCCTTGCAGGATCACAAGCGGGCAACCCTTGTGGGCACCCGCTCCTTTGGCAAGGGCACCGTGCAGTCGATCATTTCGCTGGGGCGCAATGGGGCCATGCGCCTGACCACGGCCCGCTATTACACGCCCGACAACCGCTCGATCCAGGCCGCCGGTATCACCCCAGATATCGAGGTCTTCCAGGACGTGCCCGAGGAGTTCAAGGGCCGCGATGAGATCGTTGGCGAAGCTGCCTTGCCCGGCCATATCAATGGCGACAGTGAAGCGGAAGTGACCAAGGGTTCCTCGGTCTATGTGCCCTCGGACAAGACCAAGGACAATCAGCTCAACTATGCGATCGACCTGATCCTCGGCGAGAAGACCGATCCCGCCTACCCGGCCAATCCGGAAGGCTGATCCATGCTATAAATCTCCGGGGCGGATGTTGATTCGCCCCGGAAATTCATGCGCTGCGGGGCATGGCATTGAAACGACAGGGAGACATCCCGCATTAAACGGCGGGAAACACTCCGGCGGAAATGATGGTCAATGACTGACGATCTCGAAGCGCCGCTGGGGCGCAAGAAAAAGCCTGAAACCCGAACCCGCCGCCGGCTGGATCTGCGCAGCCTGCCGCTGGCGCGCGGTCTTTTCGGGCTGATCGGGCTCATTGTTCTTGCCCTTGTGGCCCGCGTTCTCATCACCGATGATCCACAAGGCGGCCGCCCCATCGCCCAGGTCGGGGTTTCTGCCGCCCGCACCAACGATATTGCCGCCACAGTGGCAACCGAACCGCCCGCAGATACGCCAAGTGTCACCATTGCTGAAACAGTCCCTGAGACCGGTGGTCCCAGCATTACAACAATTGGCGATGACGTACCTGATGCCGATAGCCTGGGCGCATCAATGGGTGTGGAATCCCTGACCGAATTCGGCGTCCTGCCCGATCTCGTCGAGGAAACCCAGAACGGGCCGATCCCCCAGATGGGACCGGATGGCACAACCCCTTTTGCCGCCTATGCCCGCGCGTCCATCACCCCCGCCTCAGCCAATGGCAAGCCACTCGTCGCCCTTATCATGACCGGCATGGGCCTTAGCGAAAGTGGCACGCTCGACGCCATCGACAAATTGCCCGACAATATCACCCTGGCCTTCGCCCCTTATGGCCGTTCCCTGCAGCGCACCGGCAGTGCCGCCCGGGCCGGTGGCCATGAACTCATGCTGGAAGTGCCCCTGGAGCCGTTCGATTACCCCCAGAACGATCCCGGCCCGCAAACGCTTTTGACCGGCCAGACCCCACGCGCCAATCTGGATCGCCTGTTCTGGCTGCTGGCCCGGTTGGGCGGCTATACCGGTGTCATCAATCACATGGGGGCCCGCTTCACCGCCTCGGCCGCCGATTTCAGCCCGATCATGGAAGAACTGGGCACACGCGGCCTTGGTTATTTCGACGATGGTTCCTCCAACCGCTCGCTGGCCGAAAATATCGCGGCCAAAAACAAGGTGCCGTTCCGCCGCGCTGATATTCAGGTGGATGCCACACCTTCCCGGTCTGCCATTCTTTCAGCGCTCAACGAACTCGAAGAGACAGCCGTCAAAAATGGCTCGGCCGTCGGCATTGCCACAGCCCTGCCCGTCTCCATCCAGACTATTGCCGAATGGGCGCGCGAACTGGAAGACCGGGGGCTGCTGCTTGTCCCCGCCAGCGCCTTGATGAACACTCCCAGATAGCGAAATCCATTTTCCATGCCCTCCCAGATCACCAGAGAACAAATGCCCTATCGCGATTGCGTTGGCATCGCCGTATTCAATCCTGCAGGCGAGGTTTTCGTCGGCCAGCGTGCAGCCGGCAAATCGGGCGCCCTCGATTATTCCTGGCAGTTCCCCCAGGGGGGCATCGACAAGGATGAAGAGCCGATAGACGCTGCACTGCGCGAACTCTACGAGGAAACCTCGATCAGCCAGATCAGCATCCTGACGGCTGCCCCCGACTGGATTTTTTACGACCTGCCCGATGAATTGCTCGGCAAGGCCCTCAAGGGCAAATATCGCGGCCAGCGCCAGAAATGGTTCGCCGTCCTCTATGAGGGGGATGGCACTGATATCGATGTGCTCAACCCGGGCGGCGGCGAACATCCGTCGGAATTTGTCGCCTGGAAATGGCTGCCGCTTGACGAGGTCCTGCCCCTCATTGTCCCCTTCAAGCGCGACGCCTATCAAAAAGTGCTCGACGCTTTTAAAAAAGTACCCAGGCAATTGCAGGCGGAAGGCGGGAAAGGCAGGGACGCATGAAAACCATCGGCCTGATCGGCGGCATGAGCTGGGAATCGACCGCCCATTATTATGCCATCCTCAACCGCGAAACCGCGGCCCGGCGGGGTGGACTGCATTCGGCACCCATTCTGCTGCATTCTCTCGATTTTGCCCCGATTGCCTTAATGCAGGCTGAAGGACAATGGGACGAAGCCGGCGCGCTGCTGGCCCAAAGCGCCCAAAAGCTCGAACAGGCCGGGGCCGGATTGGTCGCCATTGCCACCAATACAATGCATGTCGTTGCCGATCAGGTGCAGGCGGCGATCTCGGTGCCCCTCATCCATATTGCCAACCCCACGGCCGATGCCCTGCTGGAAGACGGATTTACCAATGTCGGCTTGCTCGGCACCCGCTTCACCATGGAAATGCCTTTCTACATGGACGGGCTGAAGGCGCGCGGCCTCAACCCCATTGTCCCCGGCGTGGATCACACCAATCTCAATGCCATTATCTATGACGAATTATGCAAGGGCATTGTCCGCGAAGAATCGCGCCAGACCTATATCAATGCCATTGCCCGTCTGAAGGCCGCAGGCGCCGAGGCCGTCATTCTGGGGTGCACGGAAATCAATATGCTGATTGATGACAGCGTCAGCCCCTTACCGGTTTATGACACCACGGATCTGCACGCCAGGGCGCTGGTCACCGCCGCGCTCGCCTGAACGCCATCAAAGTTCAGATCAGTCCGGTCTCCGAGGCAAAGGTTGTCAGATAGATCGGCATATTCGCCGCCCCGATTGCCGGCGCTTCCATGCCGAGGCGGCCCATCTTCACCATCGGCGGCTCAAAACCGCGCCCGGCCAGCCGGTTCAAAGACGCCTGGGTCCGTCGCCCCAGATGGTCGAGCAGGGTTTGCGGCAGGATACCGTCGAGAATAACCGCCGGAAAATCAATCACAGTACAACTATTGGCAATCGCCCCGGCAAGGCCACAGGCCGCCTCCTCAATCCAGTCCATGGTCTCGCCGCTAAGCGCCTCCCAGGCCCATTCCGAAGGTGCAAGGCGCGGCACCGGCTTGCCCTTGGCCAGAAGCCGGGTTTCCAGTGCCTTCACCGAGGCGACCATATGGAGGGGACACGCAGCGCCATCTGCCGCACAGACAATTGCCGCCCCAAGATTGCCGGCATCCCCGGCCCGTCCCTCTATCACCCGGCCACCCACAAAAATGCCCGAGGCAATATGGGCGCCGATAAACATATAAAGCATGTGGCCATATTCCGCGCCGCGGCCATAGGTGCATTCCGCCCGGCACGCCGCCCCGCCATCGTCCAGCAGCACAACCGGCATTTCGAGCCGGCGCTGCAATTCCCCCGCCACATCCAGCGTTTCGAGCGCCGCCATTTCAGCGGGCGATGCCCCGAACAGGGATGGATCGCTGCCAGCGCGGCTGGGACACGCCACGCCCAGACCGCGCACACGTTGCTGGGCCTCACCCGACAACTCCGCAATCAACTGGCGCACCCCGACCGAAATATCGGCAATCAGCCCGTCGGCAACCACATAAGGAAACTCGCGACGCTTCTGGCCGACGATCCGCCCGCACAAGTCAAGCAACACGATGGAGACATGACGCCAGCCGATCTCGACACCGATCCCGTATCCGCCCTCGGGGTTGAGGCGGATGGGCACAGCAGGCTGTCCCCGCCGGCCGCGCATGGCATCACCACGAATGATGATCGCCTGCTCTTCCAGTCCCTTGAGCAAAACCGATACAGTCTGGGGCGCGATGCCGCTGCCCCGCGCCAGATCAGCACTCGACAGGCCGGGATGACGCCGGATCAGGGAAAGCAGCGTGCTTTCATTGCGTCGACGCATGTCCCCATGCCGGGAAGAACGGCGGGTGGCCAGCGCCGCAGATGAGAAGCTCGGATTTTTGTTCACGTGTTGCGCCCGGTATAAGTATGGACAGCTCATATCGCCGCGAGGCTATCCAGTGACTTTCAGTTTCATAATAAGTAGTATCGTAATATATTTTAATGCGAATAATTAATAGTGATACAGAATATCCACTTTTGAATTTGTATCGTCCAAAATAGAAAAGGTGCCCATCGGCACCTTTTTATGATTTTTGACAGGAGGGTCTCAAAATTCGGCCCAGTCTTGGCTGAGTGCTGCATTGCCCTGACTGAGATAGGCGCGGGCCGCAGCCTTTAACTTTGGCCTCGCCATGGCATCTTCGCCTTCCGGCAACTCTGCATTTGCCTTCGTCAGTGTGAAAATTTCCACCACCCGGTCCAGCTCTATCGCCTGCGCCTCGGTCTGCTCGATAGCGGCATTGGTTTCCTCGACAAGGGCCGCATTGTGCTGGGTCATCTCGTCCATTAGCCGGACTGCGGCATTGACCTCGTCAATCGAGGCCGCCTGCGCCTTGGAATCCTCGGCAATCCCCGCCATCAATGCGGAATTCTCCTGAATGCCCGACAGCATCATCGCCAGCTTCTCGGCCGCTTCCGCCACAAGGGCCGAACCGCCCTTCACCTCGCCAGCGCTCTGCTCGATCAAGGCCTTCACCTCGGACGACGCATCCGCCGCCGATTGCGCCAGCCGCCGCACTTCCACGGCCACAACCGCAAAGCCCTTGCCCGCCTCACCGGCCCGCGCCGCCTCAACCGAGGCGTTCAGGGCCAAAAGATTGGTCTGGAAGGCAATGTCATCAATCATGCCGATAATGTTCGAGATCTTGGCGCTTGAAGAGGTAATCCGCTCCATCGCCTCATTGGCCCGGCCCATCACCTCGCCGCCCTGCTCAGCCGTCTGGCTGACAGATTGCGATTTGCTCGCCGCCTCATCAGCCTGCTGCGCATTCTGGCGCACCGTATTGGCCAATTGCTCCATCGCCGCCGAGGTCTCTTCAATCGTCGCCGCCTGTTTGGTGGTCCGCTCCGACAGGTCATTGGCCCCGGAAAGGATTTCCCCGGTCGCCGTTTTCAGCGCCCCCGAGGTATCGCGCAATTGCCCCACAATCTCGGTCAGCTTGTCCGCCACCGCATTGGTGTCGTTCTTCAGCTTGGCAAACGCGCCTTCATAATCGCCCTTCACCCGCTGGGTCAGGTCGGTTTCCGCCAGCGCGCTGAGCACATAGCCGGTCTCGCCCACGCCGCGATCCACTGTCGCGACCAGATTGTTCACCGATCCGGCCAGATTATTGAGTTCCGCATCCGGGAATTCCGCATCGACCCGTTTCGAGAAATCACCGGCCACCGCCGCATCAACCACTTCGCCAAACGCCCGCTGCAATTCCTGCATCATCTGCGTGCGCTCAACCTGCCGCTGCTGCGAGGCCGCTTTCTCTTCCTCGGTCATTGAATTGACCCGGATACCGTTCTCCCGGAAAACTTCCACGGCACGCGCCATCTCGCCCAGCTCATCGCCGCGCTTTGTGCCCTGAACCTCGACATCGAAATTGCGATTGGCCAGTTCAACGGCGGTCGTCGTCAGCCGCTTCAAGGGATCGCTGACCATGTATTTCAGCACCAGCGCCAGCCCGGCCATCGCCGCCCCGGCAATTGCCAGGGCAATCAGCGCGGTTTGCACCGCTGACCCGATCGCTGCGTTAATGCTGGCTGTCTGGTCCCAGCCCACCACCAGCGCACCGACAACATCATTGTCCTTGCCAAAGCGCGCCGGCACCGCCACCAGATGATAGCTGCCCACATTCGTTGATTGTTCGGCAAGTTCGGCAATTGCGCTCTTGCCCAGATCCACCGCCCGGCCCGAAAGATCGGCGTCTGCTGTTTTCTCGGTCAGCAATTCGCCCTCCAGCTTCACCGCCCCCGCATAGGCAAAGCGAAAGGCCGGATCGGCGGCAAACCCATCAAACACGGCATCAAGGTTTTCACCTTTGCCGAATTTGATATTGCCACCATGTTCACTCGCCAAAAGCTCGGCAATCTGGTTCTCTGATTTTTCATTCGCCGCAATCAGCTGCCGGAGGCCTGACATCGAGCTGATAGCGATAATAGTGACGGCAATCACCGTCACCGCAAATGTTACCAGCATCAGCAGTTTCAGGTTCAAAGAAACTTTGACCATAATATTTTTCCTTGTCGTGTCAGGCCTCAAGCCCAGCTGGCTTACAGCATTTCCACATTCACGCCGAAGGTGATCGCACCGATCGGCTGGCCGGCCGCATCCAGCACCGGAATGCTGACCTGGCTTTGGAAAGTCTGTGTGGATTCATCCTGCTCGACATCGCCAAGATCGACAGAACCGGCGCCGGCGCCAAATGTGTTCTGCCACTTGCCTTCATCGCCCTGCCAATAGTCCGAGGTGACACCGCTCTGGCCCACATTCAGCCCCTTGCCATCCATGGCAAAGATTTCAGTGAACAGCCCCTCGCTCTCTTCCTGCACACTCATGAGGTAGCGCGAGGCATCGTTTGACAGAACGCTGTCGATCAAGGGCTTGCTGGACGCGTCAACCTCTGCACGCCACTGGGTATCAAGGCTGTCGATCTTGGCCTGATCATAACCACCCGTCTCGGCATTCTGCGCTTCAATGGCGGCAACCAGTTCCGGGTTCTGTGCAATCTCTTTCACTTTGCCATTGGCAAGTTCGGTCAATTGATCGGCAAATTCATTGGCAAAAACTGGTGCGGCAGCCAAAGCTGTCGCCATTATTGCGGCGGTAAAAATGGTTTTCATAACTACTCCCTCTCCTCGGCCCTTCCAGCCGTCAAATAAGACGAATAGTAGAAAATACTTAACAATATCTGTAATCGTCATATTATGGACTTATTGACAAAAAACGCAAAAAGAGCAGGTGCTTAAGCACCCGCCCTTCAAGTTGATACCCGTTTAAAACCAGCATCACATCAAGTCTTACTATTCGGTCATACGCCGATACTTGGCCCCTCGCCCAGAGAGAGAACAAGGATTGGCAGGTGCCTAGAATCCATTCCAGTCCTGCTTCACCGCTGCATTGCCATGCGCGCCATAGGACTTGGCCGCTTCCGCAACCTTGGCTTGCAGCGCCCGCGCGCCAACGGCGGGGCGGGGCGCATCCTCCGACAAGACGGCATCATCAAGCACGAAGATATCAACGATCCGGTCGAGTTCCGATGCCTGCGCCTCGGTCTGCTCAATCGCGGCATTGGTTTCCTCCACCAGGGCCGCATTGTGCTGGGTCATTTCATCCATCTGACGCACCGAAGTATTGACCTCTTCAATCGAGGCGGCCTGCTCCTTGCTGTCCTTGGCAATGTCTTCCATCAGCGCATTGCTCTTGCGCGCCGCCTCCAGCATGCTCTCAAGCTTCTCGGCCGCACTCGACACCAGTTTCGAACCGTCATTGACCTCGGCCGCACTCTGTTCGATCAGAACCTTGACCTCAGAGGAGGCTTCAGCCGCCGACTGGGCCAGCCGCCGCACTTCCACCGCGACTACCGCAAAACCCTTGCCCGCTTCCCCGGCCCGCGCCGCCTCAACAGAGGCGTTCAGCGCCAAAAGATTGGTCTGGAAGGCAATGTCATCAATCATGCCGATAATATTTGAAATCTTCGAGCTCGATGAGGTAATGCGGGCCATGGCTTCATTGGCGTGATGCATGACCTCCGCACCATCCTCGGCTGCCGCCGACACCTGTTGCGCGCTGCCCGAGGCATCCTGGGCCTTGCTGGCATTGCCCATCACCGTGTGGGCCAATTGCTCCATCGCCGCCGATGTCTCTTCAATTGTTGCCGCCTGTTTGGTCGTGCGTTCAGACAGGTCATTGGCACCGGAAAGAATTTCCCCCGTTGCCGTTTTCAATCCACGTGACGTTTTCCGCAGCTGGCTGACAATCTCGGTCAGCTTGTCGGCCACCGCATTGGTATCATCTTTGAGTTTGGCAAATGCCCCCTCGTAATGCCCCTCGACCCTCAGCGTAAGGTCGGTCTCTGCAAGAGCGGCCATCACCTGCCCGGTCTCACCGATACCCCGGTCCACCGTTTCCACCAACCCGTTGACACTGGCAGCAAGTGCATTGAGCTCCGCATCCGGGAACTGGGTGTCCACCCGCTTGGAAAAGTCGCCCGCCATGGCCGCATCGACAACCTCACCAAAGGCTGAACGCAGCTCCTGCATCATCTGGGTCCGGTCAACCTGGCGTTGTGCCGATGCCGCTTTTTCCTCTTCGGTCATCGAGTTGACCCGCATGCCGTTTTCGCGGAACACCTCGACCGCCCGGGCCATCTCGCCCAGCTCGTTGCGATAATTGGTATAAGGCACGTCCGCGGATTCCGGGTCTTTTGTGACCGCCGCCATGGTCGTGACCAGTTGCGAAATCGGTTTTATCAAAACACGCGCCGCAACGAATACAAGGGCACTGATAATCGCCAGAACGATCCCCGATACGGTCAGCAGCATATTGAATGTATCATTCTGCACACCGACGACTTTGGCCTTCTCCACGCCCACATAAAGAATACCGACAACCTGATCCTGCTTGTCAAAGATCGGCTTGTAGGCGGTGAAATAGGGCACGCCTATGATATTGGCTTCACCCAGATAGGTTTCACCCTTGGTGACGACCGGATAGACAGGGCCATCCTTGCCCAGCGGCGTGCCTATGGCGCGCTCACCGTCAGCCTTGACGATATTCGTCGTCTGCCGCCAGAAATCCTGGGTCTTGGGATCCCAGGCGAACATGGTCGCGGTTTCGCCCGTCACCTTGGTGATTTCATCGATCAGGTTGTTATTGCTGAACTCAGGCATGGCCCAAACGGTCAGCCGGTCAATTTCGTTATCTTCAGTCCAGGTCAGCTCGGTGCCGGGCATGGAGCCTGAAAATATCGTGGCCGCAATACGCAGATTGGAAAGCTGGGTGTCCCGGGCAATCTGCGCCGTGCCGGACGACAGATTGATATAAACAACGACCGCCACCGCAGCGATAGCCAGCGCCAGGCTGCCGATAGCCAGGAACAGAATTGACGTCGAAAGCTTGACGCCACCAATCAGCGCGAATTTGCGTTTCATCTTGAATTCCCCCAAGAGACGTAGTTCTACGTTCACTATTGGGCGAAATACTAACCAGCATGTAGTTAATAATAATTGACTATAATTTGGCAGAAATGTCCGGTCGACTTGAACAAGATCGCAAATCGGTAAAAACTGTTTGCATATATGACCTTAGCAACTTGTGCATTCGCAATGTCGACATCACTGATGCGCGCGCGCATGGCCACGCCATCACGCGGATCCATAAAAAAAGCGCCCCGGAGGGCGCTTTTGAACAATCAGGTCACGGACAAATCCGCAAATTTACATCAGAACGACATTCGGTCCGAGATGCTGGGCTTCAAGCATCAGATTGGACCAGCCATCGAGCACAGCCTGTGCTGCGGCCTTGCCGTCAAGCGTTGTCTGTTCGGCAAGTTCAGCCTGGGCTGCCTTGATCGCCGCTTCAATTTCCGCCCGCTCAAAGTCTGAGGCCGCCTTGGCGCGTTCCGCCAGAATGGTCAGCCCTTCGGGGGAGATTTCAGCGAAACCACCCTGAACATAGAACGTACGCGTTTCCGTGCCCGTTACCGTGACAAAGCCCGGTTTCAACGTGGTCATCATCGGTGCATGGTCACCCATCACCGTGAAATAGCCTTCCCGCCCCGGAACGGAGACCGATTTGGCCTCCTCGGATAGGACCAGATGTTCTGGCGAGACGATTTCAGTCTTGATGCCCTCAGCCATGAAATGTCCTTACGCTGCCTGTGCGGCCAGCTTTTGCGCCTTGGCGACGGCATCATCGATCGTGCCGACCATGTAGAACGCAGCTTCCGGCAGATGATCATACTCACCGGCAACCAGACCCTTGAAGGCACGGATGGTTTCTTCAAGCGGCACAAAGATGCCCGGTGCGCCCGTGAACACTTCGGCCACATGGAAAGGCTGCGACATGAAGCGCTCGATCTTGCGGGCACGGGCCACGGCAACCTTGTCGTCTTCAGACAATTCATCCATGCCCAGAATGGCGATGATGTCCTGCAGGCTCTTGTAGCGCTGCAGAATTTCCTGAACCTGACGCGCGACTTCATAATGCTCTTCGCCCACAATGGTGGGGTCAAGCATACGCGATGTGGAATCAAGCGGATCCACAGCCGGATAAATACCTTTTTCCGAAATCGCACGGTTCAGGTTGGTCGTTGCGTCAAAGTGCGCAAACGATGTTGCAGGTGCCGGATCGGTCAAATCGTCAGCCGGCACATAAACAGCCTGCACGGACGTGATCGAGCCCTTGTTGGTTGTTGTAATACGTTCCTGCATCGCGCCCATATCGGTCGCAAGCGTAGGCTGATAGCCCACAGCGGACGGAATACGGCCCAACAGCGCCGACATTTCAGCGCCAGCCTGCGTAAAGCGGAAGATATTGTCCACAAAGAACAACACGTCCATGCCCTTGTCGCGGAAATCTTCCGCAATGGTCAGGCCGGTCAGCGCCACACGGGCACGTGCCCCCGGGGGTTCATTCATCTGGCCGAAAACCAGCGAACATTTGGAACCTTCAGTCGAACCATTGTTCTCCTTGGGGTCCTTGTTCACACCGGATTCGATCATTTCGTAATAAAGATCGTTGCCTTCGCGGGTCCGCTCACCAACACCGGCAAACACGGAATAACCACCATGTGCCTTTGCAACGTTGTTGATCAGTTCCTGAATAAGAACCGTCTTGCCCACACCGGCGCCGCCGAACAGGCCGATCTTGCCGCCTTTTGCGTAAGGCGCGAGAAGATCCACAACCTTGATGCCGGTTACCAGAATTTCAGCTTCAGGGCTCTGATCGACAAAATCAGGTGCCTCGGCATGGATCGGGCGACGGCCTTTGGTCTTGACCGGGCCGGCCTCATCGATCGGCTCACCGATCACATTCATGATGCGCCCAAGGGTTTCTTCGCCCACAGGAACTTCGATTGACACACCCAGATCGCTGACGGCCTGGCCGCGCACAAGGCCTTCCGTGGTGTCCATGGCGATCGTGCGGACCTGGTTTTCACCAAGGTGCTGCGCGACTTCCAGGACGAGCCGGTTGCCATTATTGTCGGTTTCAAGCGCGTTCAGAATTGCGGGCAGGTGACCGTCGAATTCAACGTCCACAACGGCGCCGATAACCTGACTGACGCGGCCTGTTGGTTTAGCTTTGGCTGCCATCTTAAATCCCCGTTCTCGTTTTTTACAGCGCTTCAGCGCCGGAAATAATTTCAATCAGCTCTTTGGTGATCTGGGCTTGGCGCTGGCGGTTATAGCTCAGGTTCAGCTTCTTGATCATTTCGCCCGCATTCCGCGTGGCGTTATCCATGGCCGACATCTTGGCGCCCATCTCACCGGCAACATTCTCGAGCAATGCCCGGAAAATCTGCACGGAGATATTGCGCGGCAAAAGATCCTCAAGGATCGCTTCTTCGCTCGGCTCGTATTCGTAATTGAGGCTGTCCGCGCTTTCCTGTGCATCATCAAGTGCTGCCGGGATCAGCTGCTGTGCCGTGGGCACCTGGCTGATCACAGACTTGAAACGCGCATAAAACAACGTCGCCACATCGAATTCGCCATTCGCAAACATGGCGAGAACTTTCTCACCGATATCCTGCGCATTGGCATAACCGATCTGTTTGACTTCACGTAGGGTAACCGCCTCGACGATATTGTCCTTGAACATACGCCTGAGAATATCGTTACCCTTGCGGCCAACGGTCAGGATCTTGACCGTCTTGCCTTCAGCCAACAGCTTGTTGGCATGTTCGCGGGCCAGACGGGCGATCGACGAGTTGAACCCGCCGCAAAGCCCGCGTTCTGCCGTTGCCACAACCAGCAAATGCACCTTGTCCTCGCCAGTACCGGCGAGAAGTTTCGGGGCATCCTGGCGCCCCGCATAGGCGGCACCTAGCCCGGCCAGCACCCGGTCCATGCGCTCGGCATAGGGGCGTGCGGCTTCCGCGGCTTCCTGAGCGCGCCGAAGCTTGGCCGAGGCCACCATCTGCATGGCCTTGGTGATCTTCTGGGTCGATTTGACCGAGACGATCCGGTTTTTTAGGTCCTTCAAAGAGGGCATGACGCCATCCGTTCCGTTAAACTGCCGTGAGCTTTAAGCCGCAAAGGTCTTGGCGAATCCATCAAGGGCGGCTTTGAGCTTGTCCTTGATATCGTCGGTCAGTGCCTTTTCCTTGGCAATCGCGCCAAGCAGGTCAGCGTGCTTGGAGCGCAGTGCGCCCAAGAGACCTTTTTCGTAATCACGCACCTTGTTCACAGGCACAACGTCCAGATAGCCGTTCACGCCCGCAAAGATCACTGCAACCTGCTCTTCCGTCTTGAGCGGCGAGAACTGCGGCTGCTTCAAAAGCTCGGTCAAACGCGCACCACGGTTCAACAGGCGCTGCGTGGCGGCATCCAGATCGGAACCGAACTGCGCAAAAGCGGCCATTTCGCGATACTGAGCCAACTCGCCCTTGATCGAACCGGCAACCTGTTTCATCGCCTTGATCTGGGCCGACGAACCCACACGGGACACCGACAGACCGGCGTTCACAGCAGGACGAATACCCTGGAAGAACAGATCCGTTTCAAGGAAGATCTGACCATCCGTGATCGAGATCACATTGGTTGGAATATAGGCAGAAACGTCATTTGCCTGGGTTTCAATAACCGGCAAGGCTGTCAGCGAGCCTGAACCATGATCTTCATTGAGCTTGGCCGCACGCTCCAGCAAACGGGAGTGCAAATAGAACACGTCACCGGGATAGGCTTCACGACCGGGAGGACGACGCAGCAAAAGCGACATCTGGCGGTAGGCCACGGCCTGCTTGGACAAATCGTCATAAGCGATCAGGGCATGCATGCCATTGTCGCGGAAATATTCGCCAATCGCACAACCGGTGAACGGCGCAAGAAACTGCATCGGCGCCGGATCGGAAGCGGTCGCGGCAACGACGATGGAATATTCCATCGCGCCATTGTCCTCGAGCACCTTGACCAGCTGGGCCACGGTGGAGCGCTTCTGGCCCACAACAACATAGATGCAGTAAAGCTTGGCATTCTCGTCAGAACCCTGATGGGCCGGCTTCTGATTGAGGAATGTGTCGATGATGATCGCTGTTTTACCAGTCTGGCGATCGCCAATGATCAACTCGCGCTGACCACGACCAACCGGAATGAGCGCGTCAATGGCCTTGAGACCGGTCGACATGGGCTCATGCACTGACTTACGCGGCAGAATGCCCGGCGCCTTCACATCAACCTGCGAACGCTGCTTGGCCTTCAAAGGACCCTTGCCGTCGATCGGATTGCCCAGCGCGTCAACTACGCGACCCAGCAATTCCTTGCCCACGGGGGTATCCACAATGGCACCGGTCCGCTTGACCGTGTCGCCTTCCTTAATATCGCGGTCAGACCCGAAGATCACGACGCCGACATTGTCACGCTCGAGATTGAGCGCCATGCCCTTGATGCCGCCCGGGAACTCAACGAGCTCACCGGCCTGAACATTGTCGAGGCCATACACACGAGCGATACCGTCGCCGACCGAAAGCACCTGGCCAATTTCGGAGACCTGGGCCTCCTTGCCAAAATCCTTGATCTGGTCCTTGAGGATCGCGGAAATTTCCGCAGCTTTGATATCCATTAGCCGACCTCTTTCATGGCGATTTTCATCGCTGTCAGTTTCGTCTTTAATGAGCTGTCGATCATTTGCGATCCGACCTTCACTTGAAGGCCACCGATCAGCGAAGGATCAACGTGGGCATTCAGCGTCACCGTCTTGCCGATTTTCTTTTTCAAGGTATCGGCCAGCGATTTGAGCTGTTCCTTGGACAAGGGGGCAGCAGACGTCACATCCGCGCTCACCTCACCACGTTCTTGTGCAGCCAGGTTCTTGAAGCCGACAATCATTGCCGACAACGCGAACAACCGGCCATTCCGGGCCACGAGGCGCAGAAAATTTGCCACCAGTTCAGGGGTTTTCGCCTTTGCCAGAATAGCATCGATGGCCGCGCTCTTAACATCGGCGGCAATAACCGGTGATGTCAGCAAACGCGCAAAGTCGCTGCCCTCGCCCATCAGCCCGGAAATGGCATCAAGGCTCTTTTCTGTGGCCGGCACGGCCTTCGCATCTGTTGCCAGATCAAAAAGCGCTGCGGCGTAAGGCAGGGCAATGTGCTGAAGAACTGAATTCTGCGCGCTCAATGTTGCTCAACCCCGTCTGTTACAATTCTGTTGACCGGTGGAATCTAGCATAAACCACGCGGCAATTTCAGGACTTCTGTCAAGGAAAATGACCGACCCCGTCAAGGCTCGTGAAAGTCGCGCCCCCACTAACACACAAAAACTCGCGGGCGCAAGCGTGTGGGCGTGAATCTGGCGCGCTAAATTTGTCGCAGGCCCGGTTATGTCCCCCTGAACGGCTCAATAGAAACTCATCGGGTCAATATCCACCTGAACCCTGAGATTGCCTGTCACCTTTTCCCCGGCCTGAAGCCAGAAGCGCACATAGCCTGAAAGGTCGAAATCCTTGGGGCTTTGCACCAGCAGCCGCACCCGGTGCCGCCCCCTGACCATCGAGACCGGTGCATCCGCCGGCCCGAACAGTTTCACCCCTTCCGCCATCGGTGCCGCCGCCAGCAACCGCCGGGCAAACCCGAAAGCCACCTCATGCTCATTGGCAGAGATGATCAGCGCCGCCAACCGTCCGAATGGCGGCAGCCCGCCCTGTTCGCGCACCTCAAGCTCATGGGCATAAAACGCCTCACTGTCGTCGCGCATCATCGCCTGCATCACCGGATGATCCGGGTGATAGGTCTGCAAATAGGCCCGGCCCGATTTGGCGGCACGGCCCGCACGTCCCGCCACCTGGGTCAGGATCTGATAGGTTTTCTCCGCCGCCCGCGGGTCGCCATGCGCCAGCCCCAGATCGGCATCCAGCACCCCCACCAGCGTCAGCTTTTCAAAATGATGCCCCTTGGCCACCAGCTGCGTGCCGATGATCAGATCATATTCGCCCCGCTCGATCTCGGAGAACCGGTCGCGGATTTGCGCATTGCTGCCCATGTCCGAGGACAGCACAACCCGCCGCGCATCGGGAAAGCGCTCGGCGGCCTCCTCGGCAATCCGTTCAATCCCCGGCCCGATCGGCACCAGCGATTCGGCCGCCCCGCATTGCCCGCAACTCTCCGGCTTTTTCATTTCATGGCCGCAATGATGGCACATCAACACACCGCGAAACCGGTGTTCCACCAGCCAGCTGGCACAATCAGGGCATTGATATTGATGGCCGCAGGCCCGGCACAATGTCATCGGCGCATAGCCGCGCCGGTTCAAAAACAGCAAAACCTGCTCGCCCCGGTCGAGCGTTGCAAAAATTTCCCGCGCCAGTTCGGGGGCAATCCATTGCCCCTTTTCCGGCCCCTCGGCCCGCATGTCGATACTGCGGATATCGGGCATTTGCGCATCGGCAAACCGGCTTTCCAGCCGGATATGGGTATATTTGCCCAGATTGGCATTGTTCCGGCTTTCAACCGAAGGCGTCGCCGACGAGAGAATCACTTTCGCGCCGGCGAGGTTGGCCCGCACCACCGCCATGTCCCGTGCGTGATAATTCACCCCGTCCGATTGCTTGAACGCCCCATCATGTTCTTCATCGAGCACCAATAGCCCGAGTTCATGAAACGGCAGGAACAGGGCCGAGCGCGCGCCCACAACCGCCCGCACCTGCCCGCTCATCACCCCGCGCCACACCCGCGCCCTTTGCACCGGCGTCATGTCTGAATGCCATTCGGCGGGCCTCACCCCGAATCGCTTTGTGAAGCGTTCAAGAAATGTGTGGGTCAGCGCGATTTCCGGCAAAAGAATCACCGCCTGCTTGCCGGCCCTCAGCGTATCGGCCACCGCCTCGAAAAACACCTCGGTCTTGCCGCCCCCGGTCACCCCGTCGAGCAGCGCCACCCCGAACCCCTCTGCCATGGCCCGAAACTGGTCGAGCCCGGCCTGCTGCTCGGCATTGAGCACCATCGGGCGGAAATCGGGGTCCGGTGCCTGCACCACGGGCGGGGGCGGCAAGCTGACCTGTTCCAGCGCCCCAACCTTCACCAGTCCCTCGATCACCGAGGGGCTGACCCCGCTCGCGCCCACCAGCGCCGGCTTGGCCCAGGCCATGCCATCCATCACCACATCCAGCACCCGCTCCCGCGCCCCGGTCATCCGCTCGGGGATAGTCCCCGTCGTGCGATAGGCGGTCACCGGCTTTTCCGGCTCCAGCGCTTCATGCGATCGCAAGGCTGCCCGCAGCACCATGCCCGGTGCTGCCAGGGTGTAACGGGACACCCAGTCGATCAGGCGCAGCAATTCATCCGAAAGCGGCGGCACATCATAGGCCCGGGTAATATCCTTGAGCCGGTTATGCGCCACCTTGTCCTTGGGCGCCCCCCAGACAACACCCAGCGTCGAACGCGGCCCAAGCGGCACCATCACCACCGACCCGCGCACAACCTGCATGCCAGCCGGCACCCGGTAGGAATAAGGCCCGTCAACCGCCACCCCCACCATTACCGCAACAATGTCACCCAGCTCGTCCATCAGACCCTTGAAACCATTCCTTGCCGCACCGGAACAAACCATGACCGATTCACCCCCGCCTGACTACGGCCATTCCCCCACCCCCGGCAAGCCCCCGTCGGGAGGGGGGGTGCGAGCGGTGACCAAAGACATGCCACAATTCTCTCCCCACCCCCAACGTCATCCCCGCGCAGGCGGGGATCCAGCAGCGGGCAGACTTTTTCGCAGGAATTGCCTTCAGCACCGCCGACGCGGCGCACTGGATTCCCGTTTTCACGGGAATGACGCCGTGGGTGTGGCAAGCGCTGAAACCCTCATCCCCCCAGATCGTCACCCTCGGGCTCGACCCGAGGGCCCATGACCCACCATCCACGTCAGCAAAAGGGCCGGGCAGTCCCAACCTTCCCGCACGACACGCCGACCTGTGGTCGCTGCACAATCGCATGGGTACTCGGGTCAAGCCCGAGTATGACGATCGGAGATAACACAACAAATGGCACCTCCCCCTTCCTTCTCCCTCGGGCTTAACCCGAGGGTCCATACGATATCGGCCACATCGCATGGATGCCCGGATCAAGTCCGGGCAAAAAGGGGTGAAGGGCGAGGGTTTTGGCACCGCGCGTACCGCCCATCCTTCGACAGGCTCAGGATGAGGACAGTGGCAAACCCAGACACAAATCCCTCGTCGTCATTGCGAGCGGCCAAGCCGCGCGGCAATCCAGAACGGGATGCACATAACCCGGCGACCTTCCTCTCCCTCCCCCTCGTGGGGAGGGATCAAGGGTGGGGGTTGGCCCAAAGGGCCAAACAAAGACTCTGCGCTCTCTCCGCCAACACCGCGCTTGTGGCTCCACCCCACCCGTCCCGGCTGTGCCGGGCCACCCTCCCCATCAAGGGGAGGGAAAACCACTTCAAACCACAAAACTTATCGACGTTCCCCAAACCCCGTTTATCCTCATCCCACCTTTTCACATCACCGGCGCCGGCGCGACGAACGTCCGGGGTGAAGGGGGACCGGGTTCCTTGGGGGTCGCCTCAGGGAAGGCCAAAACTGTGCCGCGACCAGCCTGCCCCCGAAGGCAGGTGTACTTCCGAAAGGAAGCGGGGATGGGCCCCAGCGCAGTTAAGAGCACAGGCCACGCCAAAAATCCCGGTTGCATGAGACGGTGTATGTCTCATTTGTTTTAACTCTCAGACGGGCCATGCACCGTCTCATGCCGCCTGATTATCAACACCGTGGGTCTTTGGGCCTGACGGGGGCTTTGGGGTGCGCGCGATTACGGTGACCGCATTCTCTCACCACTCCCATCGTCATCCCCGCGCAGGCGGGGATCCAGTGCACCGCGTCGGCGGTGCGGGGGATGTCTTTCGCGGGCAGGACTGCCCGCTGCTGGATTCCCGCCTGCGCGGGAATGACGTGGTGGATTGGACGAAGGAACAAGGACAACAAATGGCCCCTCCCCCTTCCTTCTCCCTCGGGCCTGACCCGAGGGGCCATACGATACCGGCCACACCGCATGGATGCCCGGATCAAGTCCGGGCAAAAAGGAGTGAGGGGCCAGATCTCGCCCAACCCCTCCCCCTGAGCCTGTCGAAGGGCGACGGTTCCAGCACCGCACCCGCCCCATCCTTCGACAGGCTCAGGATGAGGACACTGGCAACCCCAAATCCCCCCAACCGGCATTTCCACTTCCTCAACCCAAAACCATTATCCTTGCCCCATGACCGATATCGCCTTTCGCGCCGACAAACAGATTCAGTCCCTGATCGCAGCCTGGCTCACCGATTTGCGCAGCGTGCGCCGGCTCGCGCCAAAAACGCTCGAGGCCTATACCCGTGATCTTGGCCAGTTCATCGCCTTCATGAACCTTCATACCAGCGGCCCCGTCACCCTTCAGACTCTCCGCGATATGCGCCCCGGCGATATCCGCGCCTTCATGGCCGTCCGCCGCACCGGGGACGTGCATTCCCGTTCCCTCGCCCGCACCCTTTCGGCCCTGCGCGGATTTTTCGGCTATCTTGAACGCCAGTCAATTCTCGCCAATCCGGCCATCAGCGCCATCTCCACCCCGAAACAGCCGCGCACACTGCCCAAGGCTTTAACCATCAACGAAGCCAAATCCGCCATCAGCGCCACCGCCGAACTGGAGGACAACCCCTGGGTCGCCGCCCGCGACATGGCCGTCCTCTCGCTTTGCTATGGCAGCGGCTTGCGCATTTCCGAGGCCCTGGCCCTGACCCGCGCCGATCTGGAGAGCACAGCCATGCGCGTGACCGGCAAAGGCGGCAAGGTCCGTCTCGTGCCCCTGATCGGGCCTGTCCGCAAGAGCATCGACACCTATCTCAGCCTCTGCCCGTTCGCCCTCTCGCCAAATGATCCCATGTTCCGGGGCGAAAAAGGGGGCGTGCTGTCACCCCGGTTGATTCAGTTGCGTGTCACCCAATTGCGGTCGGCCCTTGGCCTGCCGCCTTCCGCCACGCCGCATGCCTTGCGCCATTCTTTCGCCACCCATCTGCTTGGTCGCGGCGGCGATCTGCGCGCCATTCAGGAACTGCTTGGCCACGCCTCGCTATCGACCACCCAGATTTATACCAAGGTCGATACGGAGCAATTGCTCGACAGCTATCGCAGCGCCCACCCTCGCTCGTGAGCGCCGGTCATGTCTTGCCAGTGTTAAAAGATGGGTATAGGCAAAGCGCATGATCACGCAGCGCATTCGCATCGCGAACATTCAGCTCCTCGGCATTATCAATGGCCGGGGCGCGTGCACATGATCCAGTAAAATCATCGCAACGCAACCGGCCCCGCTTCAAGCGGCTGGCCCCGGTTCGCGGTGTTCAGGTGCAAGAGCGGGGTAACAAGGAATAAACCCGGATGTCCCAGACCGCTCAAATACCCCCCAAAGCCCAAACAGAAGCACCCCCTGTCAGCCGCTGGATCGGCTACACGCTCGGCGCGCTCGGCGCAGCCTTCTTTGCCACCAAAGGCATCGTCATCAAGCTGGCCCTGATCGAGAATGTCGATGCGCTCACCACCCTGACATGGCGCATGATTATTGCGGTACCCTTTTTCGCGCTGATCGGCTGGATGGGTTATCGCGACAAACGCCGCAAACAGCCCGACCTCAAGATCGCCCCCATAACCCTCGTCAAGGCAGGCCTTGTGGGCATGGTCGGCTATTATGTCGCCAGTTATCTCGATTTCGCCGGGCTGGAATATATCACCGCCCAGCTTGATCGGCTGATTCTACTGACCTACCCGTTCTTCGTGGTATTGTTCGGGGCGATCATTTTCCGGCGCAAAGTGTCTGCGGCAATGGTTGCAGCCCTTGTGGTTTCCTATAGCGGACTGATCATGATTTTTGGCCATGAACTGCAACTGGGAGGCGCCGATGTGATCATTGGCAGCGCGCTGGTATTGGGTGCCGCGATTTCCTTTGCGGCCTATCAATTGCTCGCCAAACCGCTGATTGATCAATTGGGCGCACGCCTTTTCACCTCGGTGGCCATGTCTGCCGCCGGTTTTGCCGTGATCACCCACTTTCTTTTTGTGCACCCGCTCAGCGCGCTGGCCCTTGGCCCCAATGCCATGTGGTTGATGTTGGCCATGGGCACGGTCTCCACCGTTTTGCCCGCCTATCTGATTTCCGCCTCGATCGGCATTGTCGGCCCGGAACCCACCGCCATCATGGGCAATGTGTCCCCCGTCATCACCATCACCATGGCGGTCACCATTCTCGGGGAGGTTTTCAGTGTCTGGCACGCTTTGGGCGCGGCCATGGTGCTGATGGGGATTTTCACCTTCACCCGCGCCGAGCGGCGGGTGCAAAAGCTTGCCCAGAAAGTGCCACCGGCGGTCTGATTCAGTTCAAACCGCCGGCTGCGAAATCAATTGTCGCGATAAGGCGCCAGAAACGCCGTAATCGCGGCGATTTCACTATTATGCACTTCGTGCCCGCCATGGTGCCAGTCTGCGGTCACATCGGCATTCTGGCGCTCGAAATAGGCCAGAAGCTTCTCGGTCAGTCCCTCGGGCGAAATCCCGTCAGACCGGCCCGCCGTCACCAAAATCCGCCGCCCGGCAAGACCCGGCTGCGGTGCCGGATCAAACGGGATCAGCGGATGCATCAGCACCGCCCCATCCAGGAGGTCGGGATAGGCGAACAACAGATTGGTAATGATATTGGCCCCGTTCGAATAGCCGAGCGCCAAAGTCTTGCGGCCGCTGTCGCCCTTGAACCCGCGCATGAACTGAGCCAGCTTTTCCGTCCGCAAGGCCAGATCATCCATATCGTAAACGCCCATGCCCGTGCGTTTGAAATAGCGGTTCATGCCCCCTTCACTGACATCGCCGCGCGGACTGACAATCTGCGCGCCCGGAAGGGTCTCCTGAGCAAAGCCATGAAACTGCGTTTCATCGCCGCCGGTTCCATGCAGGGTGAAAATCAGCGGCGCATCGGGAGATGCGCCGCCCTGTTCAAGATAGATATAGCTATCGGTCATTTAAGCCCCCTCGCCATCCAGCGGCTGCAAATGCCCCTCGAGAAAGGCGCGCAAATGCTCATGCTGGCTTGGCAGTTTCAGCGCGGCCCCCAGATGGGCTGTGTCCTCGTCGCGGTCAAAGCCGGGTTCATTGGTCGCCACTTCAAACAGCACGCCGCCGGGTGTGCGGAAATAGATCGCCCAGAAATAATCGCGATCAATCACCGGCGTCACCTGATAGCCCGTATCGAGCAGGGCCTTGCGCACCTCGAGCTGCTTTTCGCGATTATCGACAGCAAAGGCGATGTGATGCACCGACCCTGCGCCAAGCTGGGCACGGGACACATCGGGCATGGTTTCCAGTTCAACAAAGTCCGCGCCATTGCCGCCCGGCATGCCGAAACGGATAACGCCATCAGCCTTGTCGACCGGCTCATAGCCCATGAATTTCAGCAATTCGCCGGTGGCGCCATCATCCTGCAGCCGCATGGTCGCCCCGTGAAAACCACGAATGGCCACATCCTCACTCACCCCGTTTTCCGTCCAGGGTGTGCGGTTGTCATCCTTGACTTCAACCAACGCAAAACTGTCGGCATCGGGTCCGGCAAAAAGCAACCTGTTTTCGCCAAACGCCGTCTCCAGCGCCAGCCCCTCCGCACCCGAATCGGTCAGCCGGGTCTGCCAATAAGGCAACGAGCCCTCGGGAACCGAAAACAATGTCGTGCCCACTTCACCCGTCCCCGGACGGCCGCGGCCAATATCGGGGAACGGAAAATAGGTCATCACACTGCCCGGCGTGCCGGCGCCATCACCATAATAAAGATGATAAACATCCGGCGCATCGAAATTGACCGTCTGCTTGACCCGGCGCAACCCGAGCGTGTCGGTAAAGAACCTGTTATTCTGCCGCGCATCCTTGGCCATCGAGGTGACGTGATGCAGGCCCTTGATCTGCTTGAGCATAGCTAACCCCTTTCGCCGCCCCCAACCGGGAACGGCCTTGGTTTGTGTTACCCATTATATGGCAACAACATTCGGTCAGATAAACTGCACAGACGGAGCAACAGCGTTCGAGCATCACGAACAGCGAAGATAAAGCCTAGATGTGGATGGCCCCCAAACCGCAAGCCAGAGCCGCCTCACGCACCGCCTCGGACAAGGTGGGGTGCGCATGGGTCGTGCGGGCCAGATCTTCGGCGGCACCGCCGAATTCCATCAAAACGGTAATTTCATGGACCATCTCACCGGCATTCTTGCCCACGATATGCCCGCCCAGCACCCGGTCCGTCGTGGCATCGGCAAGGATTTTGACAAAGCCCTGCGGCACCAGCATCGCCTTGGCGCGGCCATTGGCCGAGAACGGGAACTTGCCAACCTTATAGGCAATGCCTTCGGCTTTAAGTTCTTCCTCGGTCTTGCCCACAGAGGCGATCTCGGGATTGGTGTAAACCACGCCCGGGATGGCACCATAATTCACATGCCCGGCCTGCCCCGCCAAAATCTCGGCAAGAGCGACACCTTCATCCTCGGCCTTGTGCGCCAGCATCGGCCCGGCAATCACATCGCCAATGGCATAAACGCCATCGACATTGGTTTTGTAGTGGCCATCAACGGCCACCCGGCCGCGCTCGTCCAGCGTAACGCCCACCTCTTCAAGTCCCAGCCCCTCAGTAAAGGGCTTGCGTCCGATAGCGACCAGGGCCACGTCGGCATTGATCTTTTCCGCGTCGCCGCCTTTGGCCGGCTCGGTCACGGCGACCAGCCCCTTGGCGGTTTTTTCGATCCCGGTCACCTTGGTGCCGAGCTTGAACTCAAAGCCCTGCTTTTGCAGCATGCGCTGGAACTGTTTCGCAACCTCGCCATCCATGCCCGGCAGGATGCGGTCCAAAAACTCAACCACGGTCACCTTGGCCCCGAGCCGCGCCCAGACAGAGCCCAGTTCCAGCCCGATAACACCGGCGCCAATCACCAGCAAATGTTCTGGCACTTTCTTGAGCTCAAGCGCACCGGTGGAAGTGACCACCCGCTCTTCGTCAATCTCGATCCCGGGCAACGGTGTTGAAACCGAGCCGGTGGCAATAACGATATTCTTCGATTCAATCGTCTGGCGCTCGCCCTTGGCATTGATCACATTGACCTTGCCGGGCGCCGCAATCGAGCCATGGCCCTCAAAGGCCGTGATCTTGTTCTTCTTGATCAGATACTCGACGCCGGACGTATTGGCCTTCACCGTATCGTCCTTGTGCGCCATCATCTGCTCAAGGTTGAGGCGCGGCCCGTCGATATCGATCCCGAGCTTGTCGAAATTATGCGCGGCTTCCTCGAACATTTCCGAGGCATGCAGCAGGGCTTTTGAGGGAATACAGCCAATATTCAGGCAGGTCCCGCCAAATGTCGGCCATTTCTCGACCACAGCCACCTTCATCCCCAGCTGTGCCGCGCGAATCGCGCAGACATAACCGCCGGGGCCTGTGCCGATTACCGTAAGGTCGAATGTATCCGCCATGATATTTGCCTTTGAATTGTTATTCAGTTTTGCCGTGTAACCGCGACACGAAGCGCCAGAAAGATCAGGGCTGCGCCCGTGGCCCGATTGAACCATTGGCCGCTGCGATAAAAGCTTTCACGTACTCGTCGGGTGGTAAAAAACAACGAGACCAGTGTGAACCAGACCAGCAGCATCGCACTCATCGACAGCACATAGAACGCTTTATATTCAAGCGCTGTATCCGCCTGAACCAGGGTTGTGAACAGCGCGAGGAAAAACACCACAGCCTTGGGGTTGAGCAGATTGGTCAAAAAGCCGATACCGAATGCACGTCCCGGCCCCATTTCCCGACGCGCCGGCGCGTCGATCGCGGCGGGCGGCGTCGGTGCAGGCGCACGCAGGGCAGAAATCCCCAGCCACACCAAATAGGCCGCGCCCGCGAATTTGAGGATAGAGAACAGCAGGATCGACTGGCTGACCACCAGCCCGATACCCAGCAGCGTATAAGTGCCATGCACGAGGATCGAGGAGGCAATCCCCGCACTGGTAAAAATCGCCGCCTGCCGACCATGGGCAATGGACTGGCGCAAAACCATGGCGAAATCCGGCCCCGGTGCCACCGCACCGATACCGAATGCCAGCATCAAACCAGCATATTCAATCCACGGAAACGCCATTGCGCCAATCCGGTTCTAGAGGTCCAGCACCAGACGCTGGGGATCCTCGAGGCTTTCCTTGATCCGCACCAAAAAGGTCACGGCGTCCTTGCCATCGACAATCCGGTGATCATAGCTGAGCGCCAGATACATCATCGGACGAATGACGATCTCACCATTGACCACGATGGGCCGTTCCTGAATCTTGTGCATACCCAGAATGCCCGACTGTGGTGCATTAAGGATCGGCGTCGACATCAGAGACCCATAAACGCCGCCATTGGAAATGGTGAAGGTACCACCCTGCATATCCGCCATGGTCAACTGACCATCACGCGCAGACCGGCCCAGACGGCCGATTTCCTTTTCAATCTCGGCAATGCTCATTTGGTCAGCATCACGCACGATCGGCACAACAAGGCCTTTTTCAGTGCCAACTGCGACACCGATATGGGCAAAGTTCTTGTAGACCAGCTCATCGCCATCAATCTCGGCATTCACCGCCGGGACTTCTTTGAGCGCATGGGTCACAGCCTTGGTGAAAAAGCCCATGAAGCCGAGCTTCACGCCATGCTTTTTCTCAAACAATTCCTTGTAGCTGCTACGCAAATCCATAACCGGCTTCATATCGACTTCATTGAAAGTCGTCAGCATGGCCGCCGTGTTCTGAGCGTCTTTCAGTCGGCGGGCAATGGTCTGGCGCAGCCGGGTCATCTTCACCCGCTCTTCACGCTCGGCATCGCCGGCGCTTGAAGGCGCGCGGACAGCGGCAGGCGCAGCCTTCGCTGGAGCAGGTTTTGCAATCGCAGCCTGCACGTCTTCTTTCAGAACCTGACCGCGTTTGCCCGACCCCTCCACCGATGCAGGATCAACATTCTTCTCAGCCATCATCTTGGCGGCGGACGGCGCTGCCGGCATTTCGGAAGCGGCGGCTGGAGCCGGTTCGGCCTTTGCTTCAGCGGCGGGCGCTTCTGCTTTGGCCTCGGATTTGGTTTCTGCCTTGGCGGCTGGCGCTGCACCAGCACCACCCTCGGCGACAGCGCCGATCAGTGCGCCCACCTCAACCGTGTCCCCGCTCTCGGCGGAAATCGCCTCGAGCACACCCGCAACCGGAGAGGGTACCTCGATCGTTACCTTGTCGGTTTCAAGCTCCACCAACGGCTCGTCAATCGCGACGGTGTCACCAACCTTTTTGAACCACTCGCCAATCGTGGCTTCGGTCACACTCTCGCCGAGGGTCGGTACTTTAATATCGGTGGACATATTGTCTTCCTTCGATCCTTAACGGGTACTGCCGGAAAACCGGGAACCGTTTCCCTCACCGGCAGTACATAATAACAAATGGTCGTCGCTTCTATTCGCCAAAGGCCTCATCGAGGAAGGCCTGCATTTGCAGCAGATGGTTCCGCATCAGGCCCGTCGCTGTCGAGGCGGAAGCTGCCCGCCCAATATAACGGGGCCGAGCACCGGGCCTGCCCAACTGCTCCAGAACCCATTCAACATAAGGCTGCACAAAAGCCCAGGCACCCATGTTCTTCGGCTCTTCCTGACACCAGACGATCTCCGCATTCGGGAACCGCTGCAATTCATCCAGAAGTGCTTTGGCCGGGAACGGATAGAGCTGCTCAAGCCGCAGCAAATAGACGTCATCGACCCCCTTCTTTTCGCGATCCTCAAGCAGGTCATAATAGACCTTGCCAGTACAAAGGACCACACGGCGTATCTTGTCGTCACCCGCAAGGCGAACCTCGGTCTTGGCAACGCCCGGTGCTTCCGCGTCATCCCACAACAGACGATGGAAGCAACTGTCAGCTCCCAGCTCGTTGAGCCCGGAGACGGCCCGCTTGTGGCGCAATAGCGACTTCGGGGTCATCAGGATCAGCGGCTTGCGGAAGTCACGCTTCAACTGTCGGCGCAGAATGTGGAAATAATTGGCCGGTGTGGTGCAATTGGCAATCTGCATATTGTCTTCTGCACAAAGCTGCAAATAGCGCTCGGGACGGGCAGAAGAATGCTCCGGCCCCTGACCTTCATAGCCATGGGGCAACAACAGAACGAGGCCCGACATGCGGAACCACTTGCGCTCACCCGCGGAGATGAACTGGTCGATCACCACCTGGGCCCCGTTGACGAAATCGCCAAACTGGGCTTCCCACAATGTCAGCGCATTCGGCTCGGCCAGCGAATAGCCATACTCAAACCCGAGCACAGCCTCTTCCGACAGAAGCGAATTGATGACCTCGTAACGTGCCTGCCCCTCAGCAACATTGTTGAGCGGCGTATAGGTCGTATCGACTTCCTGATCGTAAAGCACCGTATGCCGTTGGCTGAACGTGCCCCGCTCGACATCCTGACCGGAGAGACGAACCGGGTGTCCTTCAGCAACAAGCGAGCCGAAAGCCAGCGCTTCCGCAGTGGCCCAGTCGATGCCTTCACCTGACTCGATGGCTTTCTTGCGATTTTCGAGAAAACGCGAGATCGTCCGGTGCGGTGTGAACCCCTCAGGCACTTGCGTCAGCTTGGCACCAATCGCTTTAAGCTGATCTTCCGGAACCCCGGAATCCCCGCGCCGCGGCCCGTCCAGTTCGGCAGTCTTGATGTTTTTCCACGCACCGTCCAGCCAATCGGCCTTGTTCGGCTTGTAGTCCTGGCCACCATCAAACTCGCCATCAAGCCGGGCGCGCCAATCGGCCTTCATCTGGTCGATTTCGTCGCCCGAAACCAGACCTTCGGCAATCAGCTTTTCCGAATAAATTTCCAGCGTCGACTTGTGCGAACGGATACGCTTGTACATCAACGGCTGGGTAAAGCTCGGTTCGTCGCCTTCATTATGGCCAAACCGGCGATAGCAGAACATGTCGATGACAACCGGCTTGTGGAATTTCTGCCGGTATTCGATCGCAATCTTTGCCGCATAAACCACGGCTTCCGGATCGTCACCATTCACGTGCAGAACCGGCGCCTCGATCATTTTGGCAACATCAGTGGGATAAGGTGACGAGCGCGAGTTGATCGGCGATGTAGTAAACCCGATCTGGTTGTTGATCACAAAATGGATCGAACCACCTGTCCGATGCCCTTTGAGTCCGGACAAACTAAAACATTCGGCAACAACGCCCTGGCCTGCGAACGCCGCATCACCATGCAGCAAAAGCGGCAACACTGTTGAGCGATCAGTCTGCTTGGTATCGAAGACGAAATGACCATCAACCGCAGAATGTTGATCTTGCTTGGCGCGGGCCTTGCCCAGAACCACCGGATTGACGATTTCGAGATGCGAGGGGTTGGCTGTGAGGCTCAAATGCACCTCATTGCCGTCGAACTCACGATCAGACGAAGCCCCGAGATGATATTTCACATCCCCTGAACCCTCGACGTCTTCGGGGTAGAACGCCCCGCCCTTGAATTCGTGAAACAGCGCCCGGTGCGGCTTGCCCATCACCTGGGTCAGAACGTTGAGGCGGCCACGATGGGCCATGCCCAGCACGATGTCTTTGACGCCCAGTGCGCCACCGCGCTTGATGATCTGCTCAAGAGCCGGAATCAGGCTTTCGCCGCCATCAAGGCCAAACCGCTTGGTGCCAGTATATTTGACATCAAGAAATTTCTCGAAGCCTTCCGCCTCGATCAGCTTGTTGAGGATCGCCTTCTTGCCCTCGGGCGTGAAGGTGATTTCCTTGTCCGGTCCTTCAATGCGTTCCTGGATCCAGCCTTTGGCCTCGGGATCAGAAATATGCATGAACTCAACGCCAACCGTCGAGCAATAGGTGCGCTTGAGGATCTCGAGCATTTGCGGCACTGTCGCAAACTCAAGTCCCAGATAATTGTCGATAAAAATCTCGCGGCTATAGTCAGCCTCGGTGAACCCGTAGGACGCCGGGTCGAGTTCCGGCGCATCTTCCTGCGTGCTCAGCTTCAGGGGGTCGAGATCAGCATGCAAATGGCCGCGCATGCGATAGGCCCGGATCATCATGATCGCGTGAATGGAATCACGCGTCGCCTGCATCACATCAGCAGCGGACAGTGTCTCGCCGCGTGCACTGGCTTTCTCGGAAACCTTCTTCTCGGTTTTGACGGCGATTTCGCCCCAATTTCCGTCAAAAGCGGATACGAGCTCGCCATTGGCGGCCTGCGGCCAGTCGGCCCGGCCCCAGCTGGGTCCGGCGGCGCTCTTTGCCACATCACCCGGCGCATCATCAAGCTTGCCAAAAAAAGCCCGCCACGTCTCATCGACACTGGCGGGATTGGCCTTATAGCGCGCGTAGAGATCTTCCATATAGGCGGCGTTACCGCCGTATAAGAAGGAGGTAAGCAAGAACAGCTCGTTCTTTTCCTGTCGTGTCATGATTTCTGCGGCGAGGGCCGGCCTCGTCTTCCCTTGATTGCGCGATGCGCATCTGTGACCTGTTTGACTGGTGTCGCAGTCTGACCGCGACACCTTAGTATCTTGTTAACGCTATGCGGAAACGCAATTAGCCTTTCAAGACTTCGACCAGTGTCCGACCGATCTGGGCCGGTGATTTCGAAACCTTTATGCCAGCAGCTTCCATCGCCGCAATCTTGTCCTCGGCACCGCCTTTGCCACCGGAAATTACTGCGCCTGCGTGGCCCATAGTCCGCCCTTTCGGAGCGGTCAAGCCTGCAATAAATCCAGCCATCGGCTTTTTGCGGCCGCGCTTGGCTTCGTCGATGAGGAACTGTGCCGCATCTTCTTCCGCCGAACCACCGATTTCGCCGATCATCACCATGGATTTTGTCGCATCATCCGCCAGGAACATCTCCAAAACGTCGATGAATTCAGTACCCTTGACCGGATCGCCGCCAATACCCACCGCAGTGGTCTGGCCAAGACCTTCATTCGTCGTTTGAAACACTGCTTCATAGGTAAGCGTGCCTGAGCGCGAAACAATACCCACGGAACCCTTGGAAAAGATGTTGCCCGGCATAATGCCGATCTTGCATTCTTCAGGCGTGAGCACACCTGGGCAGTTCGGCCCGATCAGCCGCGAGTTGGATTTCTCCAGCCGCGCCTTGACCTTGACCATATCGAGAACCGGCACACCTTCGGTAATGCAGATGATCAACGGGATTTCCGCGTCAATCGCCTCCATGATCGCAGCGGCAGCCCCTGCGGGCGGCACATAGATCACGCTGGCATTGGCATTGGTCGCCTCGCGGCCCTCGGCCACAGTGGTGAAAATCGGCAATTCAGTGCCATCGAGGCTGCTAGTCCATTTTTCACCACCCTTTTTCGGATGCGTACCACCCACCATCTGGGTGCCGAAATAAGCCAGCGCCTGCTCGGTGTGGAATGTACCGGTCTTGCCGGTCAGGCCCTGCACGAGAACCTTTGTGTCCTTGTTAACGAGAATGGACATGAACTCAGGCTCCCTTTATCGCAGCGACAATTTTCTGCGCCGCATCGTCGAGATCGTTGGCAGAAATCACATTAAGTCCGCTCTCATTGATCATCTTCTGGCCTTCGGCGACACGCGTGCCTTCAAGCCGCACAACCAGCGGCACTTCGAGACCAACTTCTTTGACCGCCTTCAGCACGCCTTCTGCAATCACATCGCAGCGCATGATGCCGCCAAAGATATTGACCAGAATGCCTTTGACCGCCGGATCGGCTGTGATGATCTTGAACGCGGCCGTAACCTTTTCCGCCGTGGCACCGCCACCAACATCAAGGAAGTTGGCCGGCTCTTCGCCATAAAGCTTGATAATGTCCATGGTGGACATCGCCAGACCAGCGCCATTGACCATGCAGCCGATATTCCCGTCGAGAGCGACATAGGCGAGGTCCCATTTGGACGCCTCGATTTCCTTTTCGTCCTCTTCGCTCAGATCGCGCAGTTCGGCGATATCGGGATGCCGGAACATGGCATTGCCATCGAACGACACCTTGGCATCGAGCACCCGCAAATGACCATCGGTCATCACGATCAGCGGGTTGATCTCGAGAAGGCTCATGTCTTTTTCGACAAAGGCATTGTAAAGGATCGGGAACAGCGTGCCGCCATCGACCCGCGCTTCGCCCGAAAGCCCGAAAGCATCCGAGAGCTTGACGATATCCGCGTCGGTGACGCCCGTATCGGGATCGATCACAATGGTATGGATCTTCTCCGGTGTCTCTTCGGCCACCGCTTCAATGTCCATGCCACCTTCTGTCGATGCGACAAAGGCCACACGGCCCGTTTCGCGATCAACCAGAATCGACAGGTAAAGCTCGCTCTCGATATCGGCGCCATCTTCGATGTAAAGACGGTTGACCTGCTTGCCGGCGGGGCCGGTCTGCTTGGTCACCAATGTGTTGCCGAGCATTTCCTTGACGTTGGCCACAACCTCGTCAACCGACTTGGCGAGGCGAACGCCGCCCTTGGCATCAGGGCCAAGCTCGGTGAACTTGCCTTTGCCACGCCCACCGGCATGGATCTGGCTCTTGACCACATAAAGGGGGCCGGGAAGCGATTTTGCGGCGGCTTCCGCCTCATCAGCGGAGAAAATGGCAACGCCTTCGGCAACCGGCGCGCCATATTCCTTCAGCAACGCCTTGGCCTGGTGTTCGTGAATGTTCATATACTTGCCCTAACGACTAAGGTTGGGAAAAATGCGGCGCTTTGAGGAACATGGACTCCATTTTCCTCAAAGCGCAACAAATTGATGTTTTATGCCAGCTTCGGCGCGATCTTCTTGCACGCTTCCACAAGACCCTCAACAGCCGCAACCGACTTGTTGAACGCCTTCTGCTCGGCACTGTTGAGGCTGATTTCAACAACCTTCTCCGCGCCGCCAGCACCGATAACCATCGGCACACCGCAATACATGCCCTTGACGCCAAATTCACCCTTGAGGAAGGCCGCGCACGGCATGACCCGCTTCTTGTCCTTGAGATAGCTTTCCGCCATATCGATGGCCGAAGCTGCAGGTGCATAGAAAGCCGAGCCGGTTTTCAAAAGGCCGACAATCTCGGCACCGCCATCACGGGTGCGTTGAACGATCTCGTCGAGACGCTCTTTAGTCAGCCAGCCCATTTTCACCAGATCGGTAAGGGGCACACCTGCAACCGTCGAATAGCGCGGCAGCGGCACCATGGTATCGCCATGCCCGCCAAGCACGAACGTGGTCACGTCTTCGATCGAGACATTGAGTTCGTCAGCAATGAAATGGCTGAAACGCGAGCTGTCGAGCACGCCCGCCATGCCCACGACCCGGTTGGTCGGCAGGCCGGAAAAGCGCTGCAGCGCCCAGACCATGGCATCGAGCGGGTTGGTAATGCAGATCACGAAAGCGTCAGGTGCATATTTCGCAATGCCTGCGCCAACCTGTTCCATGACTTTAAGGTTGATTTCAAGCAGGTCATCACGGCTCATGCCCGGCTTGCGCGGCACACCGGCGGTTACGACGATCACGTCAGCACCGGCAATATCTTTATATTCGGAAGTACCTTTGATCTTGGCGTCAAAGCCCTCGACCGCGCCAGACTGGCTGAGGTCCAGTGCCTTGCCCTGCGGCACACCGTCGACAATGTCGAACAACACGATGTCACCGAGGTCTTTGAGCGCGGCGAGATGTGCCAGCGTTCCACCAATCTGTCCCGCCCCGATCAGAGCGATTTTCTTGCGCGCCATGAGGATGATTTCCTGTCTTTTTTAGGATGAGGTTGTGGCTCGCGCCCTCATTAACCGTTAGCCTGCGGCGGCGCAAGTGCATCAGGATATTTTTGCATACGCATGCACGCCCGATTGCCTATAGGTTTTCCCGTGCGCGCAGCGGCGCGGAAAGATACGCATCGGACTGCATTTCGATCAGACGGGACACGCAACGCTGAAACTCGAAGGCCGTCTTGTCATCGGCACCCAGCTGGTCGAGTGGGGTTGCAAAACTGGCGGCAAGCTTCACCCCGCGATCATAGAGCGTGTCCACCAAAAGAATGAACCGCTTGGCAGCGTTCGAGCGTGTCCGGTCAAATTGCGGCACGTCATCCAGCACCAAAGAGTGAAAGGCATTGGCAATTTTCAGATAATCGCGCGCGCCGAGCGGCTTTTCGCATAAATCCGCAAAATCGAACCGGGCAACACCCATCGCCTGACGCGGTACTGTGATTTTTCGGCCCAACGAGCCGATCTCTGATTGGGTCCCCTTCTGCCCACCGGCCAGCCGTCGCCACATCTCATCCATTGCCGCATGACCACCGGCACCAAAGTGAAATACTGCCTGACCACTCAGCTTGTCCCGGCGATAGTCCTTGGCCGAGGCCAGTTCGCAGACCGTCACATGGGATTTAAGCAGATCAATAAACGGCAGGAACAATTGCCGGTTGAGCCCGTCCTCATAAAGCCGGTCTGGCGCGACATTTGATGTGGCAACCACCACCACGCCAGCCGCGAACAGCTTTTCAAACAAGCGTTGCAACAACATGGCATTGGCAATGTCGGAAACGTGAAACTCGTCAAAACACAATAGACGCGTGGTCTTGAGGATGGGCTTGATCACCGCAGGGATCGGGTCGCGCGCGCCCCTGTCATCCGTGTTCTCGGACCGAAACACGGCAATCGCCGCATGCATTTCATCCATGAACTCATGAAAATGCACACGCCGCTTGGCGGTGATGGGCACGGTATCGAAAAACAAATCCATCAGCATGGATTTGCCGCGTCCCACCTCGCCCCAGATATAGGCGCCTTTCGGCACAGCCCTGCGCTTTTTGAAAAAGCCGGCCAGACCGCCATTGCTCTGTTCAAGCGCAGTCACGGCCGCTGCGATCTCGTCGAGCAATCCCGCAGCCTCTTGCTGGGCGGCATCGATTTTGAGTGTCCCGTCAGCCGCTAGGGCCAGATAGGCATCACTAACCGTTGACGGAGAACTCAACCCGAACCTCGATTGCCTTAGCCTTCCATCGTAACGGCAACGCCGCCAGAAAGTGTGCCGATAAAGCGGTTGCCACTGAGCTGGAAGGCGCCGATTATCGCCCCGCTTTCATCATAAAGCTGCACCTGACTGCCCGTCAGCTGCCAGGACGAGACCAACGCCAGCACCGGCACTTCGCAATTAGGCGCTGAAGCCCGGTAGCGATTGGTACCAGACTTGGTGGTCTGGGTCAGGTTGAGCCGGCAGGTCTGCAAACTGGCACTCACGGTCCACACGCCCAAAAGCTTGGCCGGTGTCAAACTGCCACTGAGGTCACGTCCCCCAGGGGTCGTCGCGCCGCCCACATCGTCAAGGCTGACAAACGACCCGTCGATCGATGCGCTGTCTTGCCCGGAAAGGGCCGGATCGCCACTATTGGGATCAAACGTATTGTTTGTCGTTACCATGCCGTCCTGGCCCTGCAGGGGCGGCAGTGACGAACTTTGCACCGACGAACTTTGTACCGGTGCCAGATTTTGCGGCGCACCAAGCTGACGCGACGAGCCGGAATCAAAACGGGATGAAGAACACCCGGCAAGAAAAATCGCCATCGCCAGAACAGAAACGGCACCAAGCATGCTGCGTTTGATGATCATGATCACTCCGAAGCCTGTAAAATAGGGGCCATTCAATCAAGCGGCTTATACTCAAAAGATAAACACGCATTCAATAGACGACGAAAGGATAAGTCGCCGCATAGATTGCTTAGGAACAAGTAATATGGCCGCTTTACGGCGGATCAATGCCGCATTTCAGCAATTAGCACATTTGCGAGCAAGGCAGCATCCGCCTTTTCCGCCTCGGGGACCCGTATCGCAAACGTGCCTTTAGCCCCCGAAATCCCCGGCATGCCGGGCAATCCACCGTCGGAATCTTCAAGCGGATGAAAGCCATGCGCCCGCAAAGCGGTCGCCAAAACCCGCGCCAAAGAAATATCATCAACCTCGGCGATTATTGCAAAATCTGCCAGAAACCTTGCTCCTTATCAACGCCGGTCATCTGATCTAGACACGGCGTTCGACCATCATTTTCTTGATTTCAGCAATTGCCTTGGCCGGGTTGAGGCCCTTCGGGCAGGCATTGGCACAATTCATGATTGTGTGACAACGGTAAAGCCGGAACGGATCCTCAAGGTTATCAAGACGCTCGCCGGTCGCCTCGTCGCGGCTGTCGATCAACCAGCGATAAGCCTGCAGCAGCACAGCCGGGCCCAGATAGCGGTCCCCATTCCACCAGTAACTCGGGCATGACGTCGAGCAGCAAGCACACAGAATGCACTCGTAAAGACCATCAAGCTTGGCCCGGTCCTCATGGCTCTGCAGCCATTCCGCCCGCGGCTCCGGTGTTTTGGTTTTCAGCCACGGTTCAATCGAGCGGTGCTGGGCGTAGAAATTGGTCAGATCCGGCACCAGGTCCTTGACCACGGGCAAATGCGGCAACGGATAAACCCGAACCGCGCCCTTGATATCGTCAATGGCCTTCGTGCACGCCAGCGTGTTCAGCCCGTCGATATTCATGGCGCAGGACCCACAAACGCCCTCGCGGCAGGAGCGGCGGAGGGTCAGCGTGGGATCGATCTTGTTCTTGATCCACAACAGCCCGTCGAGCACCATCGGCCCGCAATCATCCATATCGACGAAATAGGTATCGATGCGCGGATTGCCGCCCTGATCCGGATCATAGCGGTAGACCCGCATTTCCTGAAGATTGCCGCTATCCGGTTTTTCCCAGACCTTACCCGGCTTGGGTTGCGATTTCTTCGGGAGGGTTAATTCGGCCATTTTATCCTAAGTCCTTGATCCAGAACATGCTTCCGGCAGATAATACACGCTTTGGCATAAGTCCTTGGCGCGTAACGAATGGAGAACCTGCATTAGTAGACGCGGGCCTTCGGCGCGATCTTTTTCAAATCGATCCCACCCTCGTCAAAAGTAGTCAGAGGTGCTGTATGCACCGCACGATAATCAAGCGTCACCTTGCCTGTTTCATCGATCCGGCTGATCGTATGCTTGCGCCAGTTGACGTCATCGCGATCGGCATAATCCTCGCGGGCATGCGCACCGCGGCTTTCCTTGCGAGCCTCGGCACCGACAACAGTCATCATCGCATTGGCCATCAGGTTTTCCAGTTCCAGCGTTTCCACCAGATCGGAATTCCATATCATCGAGCGATCGGTGACCTTGAGGTCCTTGAGTTCGCCCCAGATGGCACCCATCCGCTTGGCGCCGGACTGCAGGGTTTCCTCGGTGCGGAACACGGCCGCATCTTCCTGCATGGTGCGCTGCATCTTGTCGCGCAACACAGCCGTCGGCGTCTGGCCATTGGCATGCCGGAGCCGGTCAAACCGGTCCATGATCTTGTCAAAGCTCTTCTGGTTGACCTCGGGAATGGCCGCATTGCGGTCAATCACCTGGCCCGCGCGAATAGCCGCAGCCCGGCCAAACACCACCAGATCGATCAGCGAATTCGAGCCGAGACGGTTGGCACCGTGCACCGAAGCACAACCCGCTTCACCCACAGCCATAAGGCCAGGAATGGTCGCATCCGGCCCGCCACGTGACGGATCAAGCGCCTCACCATGATAATTGGTGGGGATGCCGCCCATATTGTAATGCACCGTCGGGATCACCGGGATCGGTTCGCGGGTCAAATCCACACCGGCGAAAATCTTGGCGCTCTCGGAAATACCCGGCAGACGCTCCGCCAGAACGGCGGGATCAAGATGATCGAGATGGAGGAAAATATGATCCTTGTTCGGGCCGACACCGCGGCCTTCACGAATTTCCATGGTCATGCAACGGCTAACCACATCGCGTGAGGCGAGATCCTTGGCATTGGGCGCATAGCGCTCCATGAAACGCTCACCCTCGGAATTGACCAGATAGCCACCTTCACCGCGCGCGCCTTCGGTAATCAGACAACCCGAACCGTAAATGCCGGTGGGGTGGAATTGAACGAATTCCATGTCCTGCAGCGGCAGGCCGGCACGAGCCACCATGGCATTGCCGTCACCGGTACACGTATGCGCCGATGTCGCCGAGAAATAGGAGCGGCCATAACCGCCGGTCGCGATCACCACCGTCTTGGCGCGGAACCGGTGCATGGTGCCGTCATCCAGCTTCCAGGCAACAACGCCCTCAACCGCCCCATCATCGCTCATCAGCAGATCGATGGCGAAATACTCAATAAAGAATTGTGCGTTGTTGCGCAGCGACTGTCCGTAAAGCGTATGCAAAATAGCATGCCCGGTCCGGTCAGCCGCGGCACAAGTACGCTGTACCGGGGGACCATCACCATAATTTTGCATATGACCGCCAAAGGGGCGCTGATAGATCTTGCCCTCTTCAGTGCGCGAGAACGGCACGCCGTAATGCTCAAGTTCATAAACCGCTGCCGGCGCTTCACGGGCCAGATATTCCATGGCGTCATTATCGCCCAGCCAGTCCGATCCCTTGACGGTATCGTACATGTGCCATTGCCAGGAATCAGGCCCCATATTCTGCAGGCTCGCCGCGATTCCGCCCTGGGCGGCTACCGTATGCGAGCGGGTGGGGAACACTTTGGTAATGCACGCGGTGCGCAAGCCCTGCTCTGCCATGCCCAGTGTCGCGCGCAAACCCGCGCCACCGGCACCGACAACCACAACATCAAACGCGTGGTCTATGATCTCGTAAGAGGCGCCAGTGGCCATGCCTTAACTCCCGAAACTCAGCTTTAGAATGGAAACGATGCAAAGCCCGGCAATACCGGTTGCAAAAAGATTATTGGCTGCCAGCAAGGCGATCTTTCGGCCCTCCGTGTGGACATAATCCTCAATAATAATCTGCAGACCAAGGCGCATATGCCAGGTCATCGAGATCATTGCGAGAATCAGCAGACCGGCGATCAGCGGGTTGCTCATGACCTCCATCATGCCGGCCTGATCAAGTCCGGCCACGCGAATGATGAACCACACCAGAAACAGCGTCAGCGGCACATTGGCCAGCGCTGTCAATCTCTGATGCCAGAAATGTATTGTACCCTCACGGGATGAACCCAGCCCGGTAACTATACTCAGCGGCGTCCGCATATTCATACCCGTCTCCCTACGCCAACAGGACCAGTGCCCACAAGAGCACGGTCAAAACCAGACCACCAACAAGTGTCGCCCAGGCGAAACCGAAGCGCGCAGCCCGTGAGAACCCTGCCCCGAAATCCCATATAAAGTGGCGAATTCCGCCCAGCATGTGGTGAAACAGCGACCAGGTGAACCCGAACAGCACGAGCTTGCCGAACCATGAGCTCATGACCGTATTGACCAACGCCAGCGCACCATCGCCCCACGCAGCGGCTACCAGCCACCATGTCAGAACGATGATTCCGAGAAACAGGCCAAAACCGGTGATCCGGTGCATGATCGACATGACCATGGTGACCTCTGGTTTATAATGGCTAAGATGCGGAGAAAGCGGGCGTGAGGGTTGCGCCATGAGGGAGCCTCTGAGCTTTATGGGCATGTTTTCGGATGAAACGCAGTTCTTCGCCCAAAAACAAGTCACAGGATATAACACGTCAGCAGGACGTATAGTCTGGAACCATTCGAAAGTTCGCCCCACTGATAACGATCACAAACCTATTCGTCAAAGCCTTGTGATGGGTTAAGATCATTCAAAGCCCACTTTTTTGCATTCGCATGCAAAACTCGCCCTTCTCCCGACCTCTTACTCTCCTGCATGAGCCGCATCTTCATGACCCAAAAGCCTGACACGAATTCGCGTATCCGCATCACCCGAACAGAAACGCTATCCAATGCCTGGCTCAAAATCACCCGCAGTCATTTTGATTATTTGCGCTCAGACGGGACATGGCAGAAAACCACCCGCGAAATCCACGACCACGGCAATGCCGCCGCCATCCTTCTCATCGACCCGAAACGCAAGACTGTCATTCTTACCCGCCAGTTCCGCATGCCCATCTATCTCAATGGCGACAGCGGCTTTCTGATCGAGGTCGCGGCGGGACTACTGGACGATGATGACCCCGAAACCTGCGCCCGCCGGGAAGCAGAAGAGGAGACCGGTTATCACCCCACCAATCTCCGTTTCGCTTTCCGTACCTATACCAGCCCTGGTGCGGTCACCGAATGCGTCCATTGTTTTATCGCCGAGTATGAAGCCGACCGACGCCCTTCAGCCGGTGGCGGGCTGGAAAGCGAAGGCGAAGATATCGAAATTCTCGAACTGCAATTCGAAGAAGCCCTGGCAATGATCAGCCGCGGCGAAATCATCGACGCCAAAACCATCATGCTGCTGCAATATGCAGCGCTCAACCAGATGATATGATCAAAGCTTATCGCTTTTGCCGTCAGGGTCCGGGTCGTCGAGCGGCCTGTCATAACCAAATATCCGCACCAACCCGCGTATCGCGACGCTCAACCCTGCCCGCTCGTCCTCGTTCAGATCAACCAGAGCCTCCCGCAGCACCTCCACACGCCGATCACAAGCCTCAACGATAACACGTCGCCCCTTCTCCGTGGCACTCAAGCGCACGGCCCTGCGATCTTGCGTATCAGCCACCCGCTCGATCAACCCCTCTCTAACCAGACTGTCAACCATGCGTGATGCTGTCGGCAATGCAATGCGTTCGCATTCTGCCAGCTTTGAGAGCGTTGTCGCCTTGAGATAAATGATCACACCGAGCGCCGAAAGCTGCGCACTGCTGCAGCCGGTTTCCCGGTCCGCAACCTGCAGCGCCCGATCCACCGGCAAGACTATCCTGTGCATCAGCTGCAAGGTTCTGTCGTCGCGCCACGCACTCATTACCCAAACCTCTTCGTATTGCATATTATTAGCACTGCTATATAACAGTAGGGTGCCAATGGATGGAAGAGGAAAATCCATGAAATTCCAACGAGGCAGGTTGATCGACCACATCCACTTAAATGTTGCCGACCTGGGGCGCTCCCGCACCTTCTATGATGCAGTGCTCGTAGCGCTTGAGCGCGAAATTACCTTTGATTTTGGCTCGGCATTTGGATCCGATGAATTATTTATCGAGCAGGCTGAGAACGGTTTTTCACGCATTCATTTCGCCTTCCAGGCCGATGGGCCCGAAATGGTGAAGCGCTTTCACGAAGCAGGCCTCAGGGCCGGCGGCAGCGACAATGGCGCGCCGGGCGAACGCCCATATCATCCGGGCTATTATGCAGCCTATTTGCGCGACCCGGATGGCAATAATATCGAGGCGGTTTATCACGGCCCGCATACGCGTTCCTGCGCAGCCGTGGAACTCACAGCGTTACCGCCAAAATGAATCAGGAAGGCCGCGAGATATGCCCCTCAAACGCGGGCTCACCGCCATCCCGGAAGATATAGCCGTCGTTGCACACCAAGGGGGTAAAGGCCGCTTACGCCGCCCGCCCCGCCTGTCAACGCAATGACTATCTGGGTTGGTTTGCGCGGACCAAACGCCCTGCAACCCGGCAAAACCAGCTCACGCGTATTCGGTCAGCTTTTTGTCCGGATCATAGGGCTGGTCCTCGACATCTTTTGTCACCGCCTGCGCGCACCGCATCTTGCCCGCTGCACTGTCAAAGACATATTGCGGTTGTCCGTAAAGCACCCAGCCTTCGCTAAGCGCCTTGGTCACTTTGTGGCAAAATCCGGAATCATCATCGCCGGTGAGGAAACGATACACATGCATTTTTTGCACCCGTCTGTGTTGCTTTTTATTGCGCGCGCCTCTTCTTAGCGCTAATCGTCAAGCCATGCACAGTTTTCCTTCCCATCTTCTCGACGGCTACAGGAACTTCATGAACACGCGCTATGCCAATGAACGGCAGCGCTATCATGATCTGGCAACCGAAGGCCAATCACCCACCACAATGATCATCGCGTGCTGCGATAGCCGCGCTGCGCCCGAGACAATTTTCGATGTCGGTCCAGGCGAATTATTCGTCCTGCGCAACGTTGCCAATCTTGTCCCGCCTTTCGAAGAAAACGGGGGTCAGCATGGCACCTCCGCCGGCATCGAGTTTGCCATTCAGGGTCTGGGCGTCAAAAACATCGTTGTCATGGGACACGGCCGCTGCGGCGGCATTCATGCTGCACTCCACCCACAGGCAGCCCCCCTGCCGCCCGGAAATTTCATCGGTAAATGGCTCGGCCTGCTTGAGCCGGTCACGGAAAAGTTCGGCGACAACAAATTGCTCACCGATGGCGAACGCCAGACGATGCTCGAGCGTATCTCGATCCGTCATTCGATCAGCAACCTGCGCAGCTTCCCTTATGTGGCCGAACGTGAACAGGAAGGGGCCCTGGCCCTGCACGGTGCATGGTTCGATATCAAGACCGGGGAATTGTGGATCATGGATCACGACACCGGGGAATTCGAACGCCCCCAGGGCTGATCTTCCGGGACCGCTCGCGAGACGGTTCGGAAGCACGAGATTTCGGGCACAACCGGCGCTCCATAGGTCTTTGAAATCAATAAATTCATTAGAAATATCTACATCAAGCATGCCGATGTTGCATTGTCGCATCGGCAGACAAAAATCGCTGTGTGACATTCTCCACACGCCATAATTTTCTTATTCTTGCCCCGTCTTGGATCGGCCACGAATTCTCCCAGAAAACACCCCGTCCCCGTCAAGCACCAGCCCGAATGCGACGCCATTCTCTGTCCTGTGAGCCGCACAACGTGTCTCGCCAGTGTCTGTAAAAACCCAATTCTCAGGCGCTGCTGTACTTATCCTAACGGAGGGACGACCCTATGAATAAGACACTCCTCAGCCTTGCCGCCGCTTTCGCTCTGACTGGTGCCGCTATTGCACAGGACGCAACTTTTGCCGACATCGACACCGATCAAAGCGGCGATCTCAGCTTCGCAGAACTGACTGTGACGATGCCGGACCTGACCATGGAAGCATTCACAGCAGCCGATGTTGATGCCAATGGCGCTATTTCGGAAGAAGAATACGCCACCTTGTCAGCTGGTACCGAAGGCTAACACACCAGCCTTTGTCAGGGATCACCCCGCTGCCCCTGGGCGGGGTGATCCTTGCGTATCAAAGTACAATCCAAACGCCGGCAATGCCCGCTAGGCTTCGGGCAGTATGGGATTGATCGGTGGCCGCCGCCGCTTGATTACGGTGGCGCCGAGCCCCACAACGACTAGGGCCCCGCCTGCAATTTCCAGCGCCGTAATGCGCTCGCCCAGCAAAATCCACCCCGACACCAGCCCGGTGATCGGCACCAAGAGCGTGAACGGGGCAACTATTGAGGCGGGATGGCGGCTCAACAACCAGTTCCAGACAGCCAGCCCGAACAAGGTTGCCGGATAGGCAAGGAACACGATCAGTCCAACCGTGGACCATCGCGGCGCCGTCACCGCATCAATAAGGGCACCCGGCCCCTCCATAAAAGCGGAAAGTCCAAAAAGCGGCAGCGCTGCAAACGCTGACCCCCAGACGGTAATGGCGATTGGATTGACCTTGCCCGCCTTTTTCGACAACACATTGGCAAAACCCCAGGCGAGCGCAGCACAGAGGGTTAGAACAAATGGTCCGAGGGCCGCACCGCTCAGGCGTTCGATCGCAATCACCCCGATCCCGGCAAAGGCAATGGCACCGCCGATGATCTGCATCCGGCGTGGCCGCTCGTTGAGGAAAAAGAACGCGATCAGCATGGTGAAAAACGCCTGCACCTGCAGAACGACCGAGGCAAGTCCGGCAGGCATGCCTGCCGAAAGCGCCAGATTGAGAAAACTATAGAGCGCAAACCCGAAGCTCAGCCCGAAACCTGCGGTCATCCACCACGCGGTTTTCGGAGGTTTGACAAAAAATATCAACGGAACAGCGGCAAAACTGAACCGAAACGCCGCTGCCAGAATAGGCGGCAAGGCCTCCACACTAAGCTTGATGACCACGAAGTTGAAACCCCAGATGGCAACAACCAGCAGGGCAAGAAGAATATCGCGGATCGGCATCAGCTTAAACCTTGGCGGAAACGGATTGAGAGAACCCGGCAAACCAAACCGCCACGCCTGTCAAACGCTCAACTTGCATTGACCCGTCTGACAGACGCACCGATTGAACTGGTTAGTTGGCCTTCTTCATCAGGCCGCGCGCGATCATCGTCTCGGCGATCTGGATCGTATTCAATGCAGCACCCTTGCGCAGATTGTCCGAGACGACCCACATTGCAATGCCATGCTCAACAGTAGAATCCTCGCGGATACGGCTGACAAAGGAAGCGTCTTCGCCCTGTGATTCAACAGGCGTGATGTAACCACCCGGCTCCCGCTTGTCGATCACCATGACCCCCGGCGCCTCACGCAACACATCGCGTGCTTCATCTGCCGAAATCGGCTTGGCAAATTCGATATTGACCGCCTCAGCATGACCCACAAAGACCGGCACGCGCACGGCTGTTGCCGTCACCTTGATCTTGGGATCGAGCATTTTCTTGGTCTCGGCCAGGATTTTCCATTCTTCCTTGGTGTATCCATCTTCCATGAACACATCGATTTCAGGAATGACATTGAACGCGATCTGCTTGGGGAACTTCTGGGCCTCAGGTCGGTCATTGACAAAAATGCCCTTGGTCTGGGTCCACAATTCGTCAATGCCTTCCTTGCCGGCACCGGATACGGACTGATAGGTCGAAACCACAATCCGGGTAATCTGGGCGACATCATGCAAGGGCTTCAACGCAACAACCAATTGCGCCGTCGAACAGTTCGGATTGGCGATAATGTTCATCCGGTCATTCTTGGCCATATAGGCATCAAGAACGTCACCGTTCACTTCCGGCACAATAAGAGGAACGTTCGAATCATAACGCCACTGGCTGGAATTATCGATAACGACGCAACCAGTCTTGCCGATCTGTTGGGCATATTGTTTTGAGACCGATGACCCGGCGCTCATAAGGCAGAAATCAACCCCGGTAAAATCGAATGTCTCAAGGTTGCGGCACTTCAGGGTCTTGTCGCCATAACTGACTTCTCGTCCCGTCGAACGCGACGATGCCAGCGGAATGATTTCATCCGCCGGAAAATTGCGTTCACTCAAGATATTGAGCATTTCCCGGCCCACATTGCCTGTGGCTCCGACGACAGCTACACGATAACCCATTTGATTTTCCTCTAACCTGACCCCCGCGCGCACCCGGCGGGCACGCTGCCTTTACCTTCTCGCCACTCCCTGGCGGGAGGTGGCACAGGGAAGACGATCAGAGGGTTTTTTTGGTTTTTTTAGATGTGAGAGCGCTGGCCGGCACATATGTGCCCACCTTGTTTATGTCAGCAATGAGGGCAAAACTGCCGTGCATCACATGCGCTCCATGAAAACAGGTGTGCTTTTTGGCGCGCATTCGTCCCGAAGTCAATGAGATTGCCACTCAAAACGCCAATGAAAAAGGAGGCCCGCCAGTAGCGGACCTCCTTTGACCCGTCGGTCAGCATGCGCCCTTATTTGGGCAGCAGCACCTTGTTGACCACGTGAATGACGCCATTCGACTGGTTGACGTCAGAGATCGTCACCTTGGCCGAACCACCATTTTCATCAACGATATAGACATAACCACCGCGGTTGAACGCGACCAGAACATCACCCGAAAGCGTCTTCATGGCATACCCGTTCTTGTCCTTGCCCTTGGTCATCAGGTCTTGAGCACTGATATCACCGGCAACCACATGGGCGGTCAGGATCTTGGTCAGCTGGTCCTTGTTCTCAGGCTTCAACAACGTCTCGACAGTACCGGCCGGCAGCGCTGTAAAAGCGGCATTGACCGGCGCAAATACGGTGAACGGGCCCTTGCCCGAGAGCGCATCAACAAGGTCTGCAGCCTTGACGGCGGCAACCAGCGTGGTGTGGTCCTTGGAATTGACCGCGTTCTCAATGATGTTCTTGCTCGGATACATGGCCGCGCCGCCAACCATGACGGTGGATTCGCTGGCCATTGCGCCGGCTGACATCATGGTGTCATCGGCAAAAGCGGGGATCGGGGTGAGCGCGCCAGCCGTCAAGGCCAGGGCAGCACTCAGCATAAGCGGCTTGATAAAATTGGTGTTCATTTTCGTCTCCATTGTTCTGCTTTGTCGCGCCCTTTGATCGGGCAAGGTGACAGCAGTTACGAAGACCTGAGCGAAATAGTTTCAGACATGGGGCACATTTTTGCCCGGGGCCGAAAAATCAGTCGAGTTTCCACCCCAGGCGGAACCCGGCGCGATTAACACCATCATTGGTCTGCTCGCCGCAAAGCCATAGATGAGAGGAATGTTCGACAGTGAACATGGCCGAAAGTTTATCGGTCACCTCATAACCAAGATTCATCCCATACTGGAAGAGAAAACGGCACCCAAGGTTGCGCCGATCGGCGGGGGCATTGTCGAGATAGCCATTATGCACCGTGCCGCCGAGCATGGGTTCGACAAAAATTCCGGTCTCGAAAACCGGCACATGCCACACAGCGGCCAGCCGGGCATAGCTTTCCTTGCCGACAAAGTTCAGCGACCCCGCAAGCCCCAGGCGTGGCGACCCAAGCCAGTACATGGCATCGCTTTCAGGCAAATCAAACAGCAGTTCAACATTGAGGTTCTGCCACTTGCTGAGATCGACACTTTCAAAGTGCACAAACAGGGGCCGGAACGGACTGGTCTCAATATCATGCACCATGATACCGGCCCGCAATTCGGAAATCCCCAGCCCACGCGCCATTTCAGCGGCATCGAACCCTTCCGCCCGCACAGGTACGACCAACACGCCGGTCAGAACCGCCAGTCCCGCAAAAATAAAGGCGATTTTCCGGGTCAACCTTCGCCACATGATCAATTCAGTTTCCAGCCAACGCGAACACCAAGCCGGTTAATTCCGTCATTGGCAGTCGGCTCACACTGCGCCCAGTGCGACGCATGCTCAACCGTTACCATCGCGCTCATTGTATCGGTAATCTCGTAGCCGACATTGGCACCGTAGAAATAAAGGAAGCGACAACCAAGGTTACGCTGTCCGGCAGGCGCATTTTCCAAATAGCCATTGTGAATGGCACCACCCAGCATGGGCTCAACGAAAATCCCGGTTTCAAAAACCGGCACGTGCCAGACCGCAGCCAAACGGGCATAGCTTTCCTTGCCGGCAAAATTCAGCGACGTACTCAACCCCAATCGCGGTGATCCGAGCCAGTGCAGAATATCGGCATCAGGCAGGGCGAACAAAACCTCGGTATTCAGGTTCTGCCAATTCGCAAGATTGACAGTCGAATAATCGAGCGCGAAGGGAAAACCATATTTCAGTTCGACATCATGCAAAAATAAACCAGCTCGCACCTCGGACACCCCAAGGTTGCGCGCCATTTCTTTTACATCAAATCCTGCAGCCTGCGCTGGCGCTGCGCACAGCCCCAATACCGCAACCAACCAATTCCGCCAACGCATTGCAACTTTGCCCCGATTTCGCCGTAAACTTGAACCGGGAACGTGAACCGGTCAAGACAAGACAATCATCCTATCCAGTTCCTCAGCATCAAAGTGGTTTTCAGGCAACAGAAACACACATGTTTCCATAGGAAAGGCTCAGAACTTGTAGCCGACCTTGACCCCGATATTGGTCAGGCCCCGATTGGGCGCACAAATATTGGCACTCGAGGCATGTTCCCACGCGAGCATGACCGTTGCATTGTCCGAGACATTCATGCCGATGCCGGCCGATTCGTAAAACAGCAGCGAACATCCCAGATCACGCGCCGGCGCATTGGCATTGGTGAGGGCACCATTATGCAAAGCCCCCCCAAATGTGCCTTCAATGAATACTGGCGTGTCGAATACCGGCACCTGCCAGGTCAGGCCGAGATGGATCATGCTCTCGCGGCCACCAAAATTCACGGTCGCGCCAAGGTTCGGTTTGGGTGAACCGATCCAGCGGAATAAATCCGCATCCGGGGACCGAAAAAGCAATTCGACCGAAATATCTTCCCAGCGGGTAAAATTCAGCAACTCCCCGCCAGGCCCTTTTTCATCCACGGAATGTGCCAGAAAGCCGCCACGAATTTCCGCCACGCCGAAATCCTGCGCCGAAGCCGCCGTGGCGCCTACAAGCATCATGCCCAAAATAGCAACTAACCGTGCAAACGCCATATTTTCCCCAACCGCTTCATCACTCAGAAAGCCACGCGATCTCCGCAAAGTCAAACCTTCGCGTCGAAACCCTTATGCGGACAGCTTGGCAATAATCGCCGCGCCCATTTCCTCGGTACCAACCTGACGGCAACCATCCTGCATGATGTCGGCCGAGCGCAAGCCATCGCCCAGCACCCCGGCAATCGCCGCTTCCACCTGATCGGCCAGTTCAACCATGTTGAACGAATAACGCAAAGCCATTGCGAACGAGGCAACCATCGCAATCGGATTGGCGACGCCCTTGCCCGCGATATCCGGTGCAGACCCGTGTACCGGCTCATAAAGCGCCTTGCGCTTGCCTGTTGAGGGATCCGGCGCCCCAAGCGACGCAGACGGCAGCATGCCAAGCGAACCAGTCAGCATGGCTGCAGCATCGGAGAGAATATCACCGAACAGGTTGTCGGTAACAATCACGTCAAACTGTTTGGGATTGCGCACCAGCTGCATGGCACAATTGTCTGCCAGGATGTGCTCAAAGGTAACGTCAGTATAGTCCCTTGCCACCTGATGGGCGACCTCATCCCACAGCACGCCTGATTTCATCACATTCTTCTTGTCGGCGGAATGCACCAGCTTGCCGCGGGTCCGCGCCAAATCAAATGCCACCCGGCAAATCCGGTCGATCTCATAGCTTTCATAGACCTGGGTATCCACGGCCCGCTTCTGGCCATTGCCAAGCTCGGTAATTTCCTTCGGCTCGCCAAAATAAACGCCGCCGGTCAATTCGCGCACGATCAGGATATCAAGCCCCTCAACAAGCTCCCGCTTGAGAGCGGAAGCATCGGCGAGCGCGGGGTAGCAAATGGCCGGGCGCAGATTGGCAAACAACTGCAAATCCTTGCGCAGGCGCAACAGACCCGCCTCAGGACGCTGCTCATAGGGCACATCATCCCATTTCGGCCCGCCCACCGCGCCAAAGATTACCGCGTCAGCAGCCAGCGCCTTTGCCATATCCGCTTCCGAGATCGCCTCGCCGCAGGCGTCATAGGCGCAACCACCCACAAGACCGCTTTCATAGGTGAAATCCGTCTTGCCCGCAGCATTGAGCCACTCGATCAGCTTGACCACTTCGGCCATAATCTCGGTGCCAATGCCATCACCTGGCAGCAGGAAGAGTTTCTCGGACATGATCAGAACTTTCTTGTGCTTGTCTTTTTTAAGAAGCGTGAGCGCCGATCCGCGCGGTCACTTCAATTTCAATTTTCATGGCATCTTCGATCATGGTGGCAATCACCATGGTCGCGGCCGGCCGGATCTCGGTGAAAACCGGCCCGACGGCCTCGATCACCCCATCGACCAGCGATGCGTCAGCCAGATAATAGCGTACCCGCACCACGTCCTTAAGCGAGGACCCGGCTTCTTCAAGCGCCTTGCCAATGGTGGCCAATGCATTCCTGGCCTGGGCACCCACATCCGCGGGCATCACCATATTGGCATAGTCATAGCCGGTCGTGCCCGAGACATAGATCATGTCCTTGTCGACAACCGCCCGTGCGTAACCGATTTTCGCCTCAAACGGCGACCCTGATGAAATATGCTTGACCATGGCTGTTCCCTGTTCGCCTAAACCCAGGGGCGGTCTTCAGCCATATGCGTTTCATACCCGGAGATATCGCCGGCATGTTTCAAGGTCACCGCAATATCATCAAGTCCTTCAAGCAGGGTCTGCTTGCGCGCCGGATCGATATCAAAGTGCACCGACCCACCATCGGGGCCCGAAATCGTCTGGCTGACCAGATCAACGGTCACCGTAGCGTTTGACCCACGCTCGGCATCATCCATCAAAAGCGCCAATTGTTCCGGCGTCACAATGATCGGCAGAATGCCGTTCTTGAAACAGTTGTTATAAAAAATATCGGCAAAGCTTGTCGCGATCACACAACGGATACCAAAATCCAGCAAAGCCCATGGCGCGTGCTCGCGGCTGGAGCCGCAACCGAAATTATCGCCGGCGACAATGATTTTCGCATCGCGGTAAGCAGGCTTGTTGAGAACAAAATCAGGGTTTTCGCTACCATCGTCATTATAGCGCATTTCCGAGAACAAGGCGGTGCCCAGCCCGGTGCGCTTGATGGTCTTCAGATACTGCTTCGGGATGATCATGTCGGTGTCGATATTGATGATCGGCAGCGGCGCGGCGACCCCGGTCAATGTAGTGAACTTGTCCATGAACAAAACCCTTGTGCTATGCGTGCCGCTAAATGGCGCAAGAACGGGGTAAAGGTCAAGTCATCAGGCATCCTGTATATGCGTGTCCGTCGCCACAAGCTGTGCGTCAAGCGCATCAAGATTATCCGCCCATGCCTGTTGCTGCCCGCTCAGCCAGCATTGTGCCGCCGCCACCGGGCCAGGATTGAAGGTCAGCACATGCTCCCGCCCTTCCCGGAACCGGACCACCAGGTCGGCCCGTTCGAGAATACGGATATGTTTGGAAACCGAATTGAGCGACATGGCAAACGGCGCCGCAAGATCCGTCACCCGCGCCGGGCCTGCCGACAGGCGGGTCAGGATTGCCCGCCGCGTCGGATCAGCCAAGGCTGCCAGAATGTCATCAATATTGTCCGGCATCGAAATGGTCTGCATGCAATTGCCACTTCGGTGAGGTTTGCGAAATCGCGCCGCCAAGTCAACCGGCGACTTGTGCTTGCCCGTAACGCAAACCAATGGCAGGGTTTGACCAAATGCTCAGGGAGCCCGCCACATCATGACACCCCATAATGAAGCCCAAAAGGGCGATTACGCTGAAACCGTTCTGCTACCCGGTGACCCGTTACGCGCCAAATGGATTGCAGAAACTTTTTTTGACGCACCACGCCAGGTCAATGGCGTGCGCAATTGCCTGGGCTATACCGGCACATGGAAGGGCAAACCGGTTTCCGTGCAGGCAACCGGCATGGGCCAGCCATCCCTTGCCATTTACGTGCATGAACTGCTCGATATCTACGGGGTCAAAAATCTCATTCGTGTCGGCACCTGTGGCGGCCTCTCCGCCAAGGTCAAGGTGCGTGATCTGGTGATTGCCATGACGGCCGCCACCGACAGCGCCATGAACCAGATTTTCGCGCCCTATCAATATGCCCCCTTCGCAGATTACGACTTGCTCGCAGCCTCCGTAAACCTTGCCAGGGACCGCGGCTTTACCAGCCATGTCGGGTCCATCGTTTCCTCGGATGTCTTTTACGTGCCCGACGGCGCCAAATCCTATGGGGCACTACTCGATCACGGCATCTTGGCGGTGGAGATGGAAGCGGCCGCCCTCTATACGCTGGCGGCCCGCTTCGATGCCAAAGCCCTCGCCATCTGCACCATGACCGATTGCCTGATCACCGGCGACCAGATTGATTCCAGCCAGCGTCAATCATCACTGCATGAAATGGTGGAACTGGCACTGGACGTGGCTTTGGATGCCTGAAATCAGGCCCGCGCCCGCCGGTCAGACTGACCGGTCCGGCGCCGGTCGAAGGCCGGCAAGGGCGCTGCGACAGACACGCGGTTGCGCCCATCGGCCTTGGCGTCATAAAGCGCCTTGTCGGCCCGTTGCAACATTGAAGCATATGGCTCGCCATGTTCCATTTCCGCCACCCCGAAACTGGCGGTGACCCGGCGCAGCCGCGGCAGGTCGCGGATTGGCATATTGGCAAAACTCGCCCGCACGTTTTCCGCAAATAACCGCCCGGCAATCACATTGACCATGGGCAGCAAAACCGCAAACTCCTCGCCCCCCATGCGTCCAACAACTGCCGTCTCCGGTGCCAGCAATCGCAGTTGGGTGGAGAACACCTCAATCACATGATCCCCCACAACATGCCCGAATTCGTCATTGATCTGTTTGAAATGATCGAGGTCACACATGACCAGCGTCGCCGGCATGACTGCACTTTGCCGAAGCTGCTCCACACGGGCCTCAAAACCCCTGCGGTTTAACAGACCAGAGAGTCTGTCGGTTTCGGATTCAGCCCGAATGTCAGCCAGCATGTCATAAACATAGACCATCACGAACATCACCCCGAGGGATACGGCCAGAAACGCCCCAATGGTCTGCGAATAAAGCGCATAAGCGGTATCGACATAATCCTGCGGCCGCAGGCCGGGGCCCCCGACCATCGCCGAGACAAAAGGTTTGGCCAGATAATTTAATCCACTCAGCGTCAGCATGACACCCAGCGCCATTTCCAGACGCTGGCGCCCGTAACGGAAGACTGCAAAAGCGGCAAGACCCTGGGCAACCATATAGGGGCCTTGATACAATAGCTGACGCAGCAGATCGCTACGTGGCAAGTCATAGATATAATTGTTGATCACCACCGAGATCGCGAAAACGCCCACCAGCAGATAATAAGGTGGCTCCACGTTAAAGCGGCGATAAAGCCCCACAATTCCCGATAGCAGAGAAATCAGAAAGGTCGTGAAAATGCCGACCACAAGAAAGCGCGAATATTCCGGAAAATAATGCAGCGCGAATTCAAAGCTCATATTGACCATGCCCATGCCATAGGCAAAGGCAAACCAGCGCGCTGACCGGTATGCCTTGTCATAGGCCGCGATCAACCCGAAAATCAGCGCAAAAACACCGCCGACAAGAAAATTTATCGCAAGAATAAATCCTGCACTGCTCATGGTTTCATAATTCCGCTGTCCTTGGCGGCAATCTATGCGGTCGGGGGAAAAATTGGGTTAACCAAAGAGCAGGGCAGCGCATACAAACCCGGAAAAAGGCGGATTTCAGCGAGATTATTGCGGAATAATCAACGCCCTGCTGGCCGCAGCTCAATGACATCGTGGAAACTCTCCACTTTCGGAAACGGCAACTCCAATACGAAATGCCTGTTGCCCTTGGTCACAGCGCTCAGACACCCGACCTGGTCCCGCGCGGCGTCGGTGTCATAGAGCGTGACATCGTCCTCATATCCATAGGACAGCGCGCCACGATAGGCATATCCTGAACCCGCAGGCATCAGCGTGCCGGAAAAATTCTGCGACCCGGTCAATTTGCGTATCGCAAAACCGGCCGGCGTGGCGCTGATCTCGCAACGGAACCACTGATAGACCACAAGCGGCAACATATTCCCCATCTTGATCGTCCGGCATTGATAGGTGCCGACAAGCAAATCTGGTTCCACAGGGGCAAGCCCGGGCTCAAACAGCTCGGCAACCACGGCACGGTCAGCGGCATTGTCTGCCCGCATCGCTGCGCCCAGCCCACGCGTCCGGCTTGTATCAAGATTTTCGAGCCGGGAAACATCTTCCGGCGTCAACCCGCTCGCATCGGGCACAATACAGGCATCATAAGCGATACCCGAAGAACAAAGGGCGGCAACCAGCAGAACTGCAAGTGCCGCCCTCCGCATCATTTTAAGCCTTTGGCCATTCGCGAATATCGACAAAGTGACCCGTAATGGCCGCCGCAGCCGCCATTGCCGGCGACACCAGGTGTGTGCGGCCCTTGAAGCCCTGACGGCCTTCAAAATTGCGGTTCGAGGTCGAAGCACAACGCTCCTGCGGCTTCAGCTTGTCGGCATTCATCGCCAGACACATGGAGCAACCCGGCTCACGCCATTCAAAGCCGGCAGCCAGAAAGATCTTGTCGAGACCTTCAGCTTCCGCCTGTTCCTTGACGAGGCCTGAACCCGGCACGACCATGGCATTGACGCCTTCGCGCACCTTGTTGGTGCCGATCACGGCAGCGGCGGCACGCAAATCCTCGATACGGCCATTGGTGCACGACCCGAGGAAAACCCGCTCGACTTCGATATCGGTGATCTTCTGGCCCGGTGTCAGACCCATATATTCAAGTGCCCGCCATTTCGAGGTCCGGCGGTTCGGATCGGTAATATCATCCGGGTTTGGCACGACACCGGTCACCGCAATCACGTCCTCGGGCGAAGAACCCCAGGTGACGATCGGCGGCAGGGCGGCTGCATCAAGCCGGACTTCCCGGTCAAAATGCGCGTCAGGGTCGGTGTAAAGGGTTTCCCAATAGGCCTTGGCCATATCAAAAGCCTTGCCACTCGGCGCTTGCGGGCGGCCCTTCACATATTCAAACGTCTTTTCGTCCGGCGCGATCAGGCCGGCGCGGGCACCACCCTCAATCGTCATATTACAGACCGTCATCCGGCCTTCCATGGACAGCGCGCGGATGGCATCACCGGCAAATTCGATCACATGGCCATTGCCACCAGCCGTTCCAATCTCGCCGATGATCGCCAGAATGATATCTTTTGCCGTCACGCCCGGCGGCAGATCACCGTCAACGCTGACCCGCATGTTCTTGGCCTTGGACTGGATCAGCGTCTGGGTCGCGAGCACATGCTCAACCTCGGACGTGCCGATACCATGCGCCAGAGCGCCGAACGCACCATGGGTCGATGTATGGCTGTCGCCACACACAATGGTCATGCCCGGCAAGGTAAAGCCCTGCTCTGGCCCAACGATGTGAACAATGCCCTGACGCTTGTCGAGCTCGTTGTAATATTCAACGCCAAATTCCTTGGCATTGGCGGCAAGGGTATTCACCTGCAGCGCGCTCTCGGGATCGTCGATCCCGTTGCTGCGATCGGTCGTGGGCACATTGTGGTCGACCACAGCAAGCGTCCGCTGCGGTGCCCGCACCGCGCGATTGCTCATCCGCAAACCCTCAAAAGCCTGCGGGCTCGTCACCTCATGCACAAGATGCCGGTCGATATAAATCAGCGAGGTGCCATCCGCATCTGTCGAGACCAGATGATCATCCCAAATCTTGTCGTAAAGTGTTCTCGGATTGCTCATTTCACGCGTATCCAACTGCCGGATTTATAAGGTTTGAAGCGTTCTAAGCCCAAGGGCCCGAGGCGGTCAAGAAGCCCGTCATCATCAAGCCGCCTCGACAAACGCACCAATGGGCGCTCTGACGCCGGTTTTGCGCATGAATACCTGCACTTGGAAATATTCGAAAACCATGCCACTCGACTTTTTGCCTGCGTGCAAGCAGTGTGGGGGTCGAGGGCGATTCTATATCGGAGAGGGACCTCCAAAAGATGGCTGATACCGGCAAGAATATTCGCGCGCAATTGTTCACACGCGCCGTCGAACTTCAATCCACCGAACCCGGGTTTGCGGATTTTCTCAAACTGACGGTCAATAGTATTGATGAACTCGATCTCGAAGGATTCAGCCCCGAAATCATTGAAGCCATTCTTCGGCGATCCGCGTCCGACCTGCCTAAAAGTCGCCAGGGCGAGCATCTGGTCAATATCTGGATCCCCGAAAAAAACGCCGCCCACCCGATTCAGGTCGTCGATATTTTTACCGATGACATGCCTTTTCTCGTCGATTCGGCTCTCGCTGCAATCCGCGCCAAAGGCGGCACCATAAGGCTGATTGCCCACCCGATCCTGCCGCTCGACCCCGCCACCGCAACAGTCAAGCCAAAAGCCGATGCCGATACGCGGCTCGAAAGTTTCCTGCACATTCACATCGATCCCATTACCGATGAGCAGGCAATTGCCGAGCTGAAGGAAGAGCTGAACCAGACCCTGATCGAGGTACGCCGCACAGTGCTTGGCTGGCGGCCCATGCTGGAACGTTTGCGTGAGCTGGTACAGGCCTATCGCCACAATCCGCCAAAAATATCGGACGCCATGCTGGCGGAAATGCTGCATTTCCTCGCCTGGCTGGCCGATCATAATTTTACCTTCCTCGGCATGCGGGAATACAAACTCACCGGTGAAGGCGACAATGCCCGCCTCGAACCTGTGCCCGGCTCCGGCCTTGGCATTCTTCAGGATGCCGATTTCCACTTTCTGCGTTCCGGCACCGAATATGTGGAAATGACCGAGCAACACGTCGCTTTTTTGCGCACCAATGAACCGCTCATGGTCACCAAGGCCAATGTCCGCGCCCGCGTTCATCGCCGCTCGCACATGGATTATGTCGGCGTCAAACTCTATAACGAGGCTGGGGTGCTGACCGGCGAATTACGCATGATCGGCCTGTTCACCTCCATGTCGCTCGCTAGCCCGCATACCGATGTGCCTCTGCTGCGGCGCAAGATTTCCGAGGTCATGCGGCGCTCCGGCCATGACCCGAGAAGCCATGCCGGCAAGGCCCTGATGGCCACCCTCGACAATTATCCGCGCGAGGAAATCTTCCAGATTTCAGAAGACGAATTGTTTGAATTCGCCTCGATCATTTCGGCCCTGCCCGATCGGCCGCGGGTCCGCGTCCTGCCCCGCATCGACCGCTTCGACAATTTTGTCTCCATCCTGCTTTTCCTGCCGCGCGACCGCTACACCTCGGACCTGCGCGCCCAGATCGGTGAGCATCTGGCCAAAGCCTATGATGGCCGCGTCTCTGCCTATTATCCCCATTTCCCCGAGGGCGATGTGGTGCGGGTGCATTTCATCATCGGACGCAATGGCGGCCCAACCCCGCACCCTGATCGCGCCAGCCTCGAAGAAGAAATCGAAATTCTCGCCCGCACTTTCGGTGACCGCCTGCTGGAAGCCGCGGCCGATCCCGGTGCCATTGCTGATTACTGGGATGCCTTTTCCCCCGCCTATCAGGCCCAGAACACCCACGTGGATGCCCTCTCCGATATCGCTGTGTTCAAGCAATTGGGCGAAGGCGGCTCCATCGCTGTCCATCTCAGCGCCAGAGAAAGCACCGACACCCGCTACAGTCTGAAGGTTTATCACGTCGGCGCACCAATCCCCTTGAGCGATCGCGTGCCCATGCTGGAAAATTTCGGTTTTCGCGTCATCGATGAACGCACCTATTCCATTCGCCCGCGCGATGGCACCGAGCGGTTTCTGCATGACATGCTGATCCGTCCTGCCGATGAAACCGCCACCGGCCTGACCACCATCGCCCCCCTGCTTGAACAGGCTCTTCTGGCGGTATGGGAGCAGGAGGCGGAGAGCGACGGCTTCAACCAGCTTTCAACCAAAGCCGCCATGGCCTGGGACGATGTCGCCATTTTCCGCGCGCTCAGCCGCTATCTCCGTCAGATCGGCATATCCTTTTCCCAGCGCTATCTGTGGGATGCGCTGGCGGCGCACCCCGATACGGCCAACAACCTGATCGCCCTGTTCCATACCCGCCACCAGCCAGGCTTTGAAGGTGACCGGGAAAAAGCAGCCGAGGGTCTGATCGAGGCCATCCATACCGATCTGGCCGATATCAGTTCTGCCGATGAGGACAGGATCATTCGGCATTTCCTCAATCTGATCGATGCCTCCCTGCGCACGAATTTCTATCAGCGCGATGCGGATGGCGCCCGCCGCCCCGCTCTGTCGATCAAATTCGATTCGAGCAAGGTGGACGGTTTGCCCGCCCCCCGGCCCTATCGCGAAATCTTCGTCTACTCGCCAAAGGTGGAAGGCGTGCATCTAAGGGGCGGCCCCATCGCTCGCGGTGGTTTGCGCTGGTCAGACCGGCCGCAGGATTTCCGCACGGAAGTGCTTGGTCTGGTCAAGGCACAAATGGTCAAGAACGCGGTGATCGTCCCCGTTGGGGCCAAAGGCGGCTTCTTCCCCAAAACCATTCCCCTGGGCGCTGACCGCGAAACCTTCCTCGCCATTGGCACCACTGCCTACAAGACCTATATCGGCGCGCTGCTCGACATTACCGACAACCTTGATGGCGACGATGTCGAACCACCAGAGAATGTCGTGCGCCATGATGGCGACGACCCCTATCTCGTTGTCGCCGCCGACAAGGGCACAGCCAGCTTCTCTGACACCGCCAACGCCATTTCCCAGTCGCGCCATTATTGGCTCGATGACGCTTTCGCATCCGGCGGATCTGCCGGTTACGACCACAAAAAAATGGGCATCACTGCCCGTGGCGGCTGGGAAGCGGTTAAACGCCATTTCCGCGAAATGGATCGTGACATTCAAACCGACCCCTTCACCGTTGCCGGCATTGGCGACATGTCGGGCGACGTCTTCGGCAATGGCATGCTGCTGTCCCGCCAGATCCGTCTGGTCGCAGCCTTCGACCATCGTGATATTTTCATCGATCCTGATCCCGACACAGCCCTTTCCTATGCTGAGCGCAAACGCTTGTTCGACATGCCTCGCTCCAGCTGGCAGGACTACGATCAGGGCATTCTCTCCAATGGCGGCGGCATCTATCCCCGCAACGCCAAAACCATCGACCTGTCACCCGAGGCACGCGCAGTCCTCGGCCTCGGGCCTCAGCCGCTGACGCCGCAAATGATCATGAAGGCCATTCTCAAGGCCGATGTCGATCTGCTTTGGTTCGGGGGTATCGGCACCTATATCCGGGCCAGCACCGAGACTGACGCAGATGCGGGCGACCGCGCCAATGACACAATCCGTATCACCGGCAAGGAAGTAGGTGCCAAGGTGATCGGTGAAGGTGCCAATCTCGGCGTCACCCATCGTGGCCGCATCGAATATGCTTTTGCCGGCGGCCGCATCAATACCGATGCCATCGACAATTCCGCAGGGGTCAACTCCTCCGATCTTGAGGTCAACATCAAGATTGCGCTTGGCACACTCGTCCGCAAGGAAGCGATGACCATCGCGCAGCGCAATGATTTCCTCGTCGAAATGACCGATGAAGTTGCCGAACTGTGCCTGCGCAATAATTACCTGCAGCCCCTCGCCCTGTCCCTCACAGAGCGGCGCGGCATGGACAGCTTCCCCGATCTCGTCACCTTCGTGCAGGAACTCGACAGCCGCGGCGTTCTCGACCGCGCCGTTGAATATCTGCCCGACGACCTCACCCTGACCGAGCGCGCTGTCGCCCGGCAGCCTTTCACCCGGCCCGAACTCGCCGTCTTGCTGGCTTACGCCAAGAACACGCTTTATGCCGATCTGCTGGCCTCCAAAGTGCCCGATGATCGCTATCTGGCCCGTGAGCTCTACCGCTATTTCCCGCCGCTTCTGAAAGAAAAATATCCAGAGACCATCGAGACCCATCGTCTGCGCCGTGAGGTCATCGCCACGGTGCTGGCCAATGCCATGATCAACCGGGGCGGTCCCGCCTTTGTGCATCGCATGACCACGGCCACCAGCGCCGGTCCGGCCCAGGTCGCCTTCGCCTACGCGGCCGTGCGCGACGCCTATGGTCTTGCCGATCTCAACGCCCAGATCGATGCGCTGGACAATAAGGTGAAAGGGGAAACCCAGCTCGCGCTTTATGCCGAGGTGCAAACCCTTCAGGTCGAACAGACCTTGTGGTTTCTGCGCAATGTCCATTTCGAGGACGGGCTATCGGGCATTGTCGAGCGCTATCGCGATGGCGTCTCCCAGGTTCGCGCTGTCCTCGGCACTCTGCTGCCAAAATTTGTCGCCACCAGCGTGGCAGACCAGGCGGTCGCTTTCGTCAATGGCGGCACGCCGCGCGAACTGGCGCGCCGAATTGCCGAATTGTCAGCGCTCACTCTTGCCTCCGACATCGTCATGGTGGCCGAACGCAGCAATGCCAGTATCGCAGAAACCGCGCAGGCCTATTTCAGCGTGCTGGAAACCTTCAAGCTCGGCCGCATCACCGAGCAGGGCGGCGATATCGTTCTGTCGGACAAATACGACCGCATGGCGCTGGACCGGGCACGGGCCAACCTGATGCGGGCCCAGCGCGATCTGACAGCAGACGTGCTGGCCACAGCAGATGGCCCCATCGCCGAACGCCTGGCCACATGGCATGATATGCGGGCGGCAGAAATTGACCGGATCATTGCAACTGTCACCACCCTGACGGAAGGTGAATTGACGGTCTCCCGCCTCTCAGTCGCCGCCGGCCTGATTGCTGATCTGGTGAGAAGCTAGACCGGGAAGTCGTGTCACCGGGCCTGTTGAGGACACCCATCCTTCGACGAACTCAGGATGAGGGAAGGGGCATGAGCGCCGCAAAGGCCACCATGCCCCCCCAAATTCCCTAATGCCGGAAATGCCGCATGCCGGTGAACACCATGGCGATCCCGGCCTTGTCGGCGGCGGCGATCACTTCGTCATCACGGATTGAACCGCCTGGCTGGATGACTGCGGTCGCCCCGGCATCAATTGCCGCCACCAATCCGTCGGCAAACGGGAAAAATGCATCCGACGCCATGACGGAACCCGCTGTCAGTGCACCCTTCTCCTTGGCAGCCTTGGCGGCGTCCTTGGATTTCTGGTGTGCAATCCGCGAGGAATCCACCCGGCTCATCTGCCCGGCACCAATCCCCACTGTCGCGCCGTCCTTGACGTAAACAATGGCGTTCGACTTCACATGTTTGGCGACTTTCGCCGCAACCTTCAAATCAGCCATTTCCGCGTCTGTCGGCTGCCGCTTGGTCACAACCTTGAGGTCACAATCATCGACCGACTGATTATCCCGTGACTGCACCAGCATGCCACCTGTTACCGATTTGACCGTCAGACCGGGGGCCTTGGGATCAGCCAGGGCGCCGGTGAGCAACAGCCGCAAATTTTTCTTTGATTCAATGATCGCCTGCGCCTGCGGGGTGATGGAGGGGGCAATGATCACCTCGGTGAACACCTTGACGATTTCCTCAGCTACCGCGTGATCGATTTCACGGTTAAGCGCCACAATGCCGCCAAACGCACTGACCGGGTCACAGCGCAAGGCCCGCTCATAAGCGGTTTTCAGATCCGCCCCAAGGCCGACACCACAGGGATTGGCATGTTTGATGATCGCCACTGCAGCCTGGGCCTTGGGATCAAACTCACTGACCAGTTCGATCGCCGCATCGGTATCATTGATATTATTGTAGGAAAGGGTTTTGCCCTGCACCTGCTCCGCCGTTGCCACACCGGGGCGCGCGCTGCCATCGCGGAAAAAAGCGGCCCATTGATGCGGGTTCTCGCCATAACGCATCACCTCGGCCAGCTTGCCCGAGAATGAGCGCCAGGGCAGGTCCGGATAATCGAGCGCCTCGGCAAACCAGTTCGAAATCGCCGCGTCATACGCCGCCGTCCGGGCAAAGGCTTTTGCCGCCAGACGCTGACGGTCCTTGAGCGGCACCTGGCCGGAGGTTTTTAAATGCTCGATGACCATCGCATAATCAGCCGGATCGACAATCACCGTCACATAGGCGTGGTTCTTCGCCGCCGACCGGATCATTGCCGGGCCGCCAATGTCGATATTCTCGATAATGGTGTCGTAATCGGCGCCGGACTTCACTGTCTCGGCGAACGGATAAAGATTGACCGCCACCAGATCGATTGCGGGGATCTGGTGAATGCGCATGGCGCTACGATGGGTTTCATTGTCGCGCACACCGAGCAGACCGCCATGCACCTTGGGGTGCAGGGTCTTCACCCGCCCGTCCATCATCTCGGGAAACCCGGTCAATTCGGAAATATCGATAACCGGCACGTGCTCGTCTTCAAACAGTTTGCGCGTGCCGCCGGTCGAGACCAGCTCAACGCCCAAACCCGACAACGCCCGCGCAAAACCCGCGACCTCGCTTTTGTCATAAACCGATATCAAAGCGCGGCGCACTTTGGTTTTGCCATCTGCCTGCGTCATTGTTCTTTTCTTTATGCTCGAGAACCATCATTGGCGTGGTACCGCCATTCGCGAAGGGTTTACCCGTTTTGGTGGGTGAAAATCCAGGAAATCTCGCGATTCGCGGCCACATCCGCCTCGATAACAATTTGTCGCGTCCGGAAAAACCCGAAATAGGCCGATTGGCGCACACTTTCATCGAGCTGGGCGACACCGCCCTCCCACAAAAATGTCCATATCGCGCCCGACTTGAGTTTGATCTGGATAATATCCTCATCAATCTGGCGTTCCGCCTCGGCGCCGGGCGCCAGATGAAACCTGAGGATCAGCTTGCTGGGCGTCACCGAAGGCCGCGCCGGGGTCAGCACATCCTGCCCCACCAGCGTATTGCCATCGGAAATCAATGTGAGATTGCGCTGCAATATCACGCCGAATTTTTCGGCATAGGCCGAGGTCATCATGCCCATGGAGACTTCTTCGGTATCCACACTCACTTGCGGGCTGGCGCAAAAACTGTGCATACGGCCCGTCCAGGGGCCGCGCGTCACCAGCCGTGCACTCGACAAACCGTCAATCGTCGGGCCCGAATGGGCGGCACCCTGCCGGAACAGAACCCGGCTGTCGGCCAGATCGGCGGGGGCCGGTCCGCAATTGCCCACAACCAGATCGCTGCCATGGCTGAATTCAAACGATAACCCACCCGCATGGGCCTCGGCCCCAAATTGCGGCGGCGGCACCAGACCGGAATCGGCAATCACCGTCGAATGCCCATCTGCAAGAATGCCATAGCCGGACATCACGCCGCTGGACTTGCGCCGGTCGGCATTCTGCGATTGGACGGCAATCACCAGATCCACCGGCAATTGTCCGCACCCATTGAAATAGGCCGGTTCACCATTGCCCAGCGTCATCATGCCCAAAGCGGCATGCATGCTGTCGATAATCGCCCCGATTGCGCTTACCAGCCCGCGCTGGCGTTGCCCGAGCGCCTGGCGCACCGTGACCAGCTCGGTCAGCAGCTGAAACTGCACCGCCGCATTGCGCGAACGATGCAAGCCATCCTTGTCGATCTGCTGGCTGAGCAGGTTCTTCAGCCGGGTCATGCGCGCGGCAATGGTTTTGCCGGGGCTGTCATCGCAAAGCGAGGCGCCAAGCAGGGCGATGGCGGTAAACAGCGCATCGAGCGGTTCGGGCACCAGCCCGCCGCGCAATTTCAGCGATTGCAATTGCGTACCCAGAGACCGCTTGATGGTTTTGGCCTGATCCGGCGTCGCCCCTTCCAGCAGCAAGGGCAGATGCCGCAGCCAGTTCAGCGTGCGCACCGAGGTCAGCGCCGGGGTCCAGTTGCGTTGCTCGAAATGGGCATTGCGGCCAACCCAGTCGAGCACCAGCGTGCGCGCAAAACGCCGTTCGGCATCATTGCGGCTGTCGCGGAAATGGCGCAGCCAGGAAAACCCGTGCAACTCATACCGCCAGTTATCGGTGACATTCTCGATCGCGAAGGGCGATACGCCCTGTGTATCGACAAGTTTGGAGGCGAGCAGATAACGCCCGGCCATCATTTCATAAACGGTTTCGATATCGGAGGGACGGAACTCGGGCAGGGTCTGGGTAAAGGAATTGTCCGCAAGACCACTCCAGGTCCAGCGCACGAAAGGCGACCTCACAACAAGATCAGCAAATGACAGAACTGCCTGCTGCATAACCAAACGCCAACTCTTCAACACAAAACTCGGCCCCCCGCCCATTCGCCGCGCTGGGAGGCCACACACTGATCATTAGAGATACAGAAACTACCCTTGTACGCGTCTCCGGCGGAAGCGGGCAACAAAGAATCCATCCGTGGTGCCGCCCATTGCCCCGGGGGCAACCATGCCGGGGTGCAGGCGAAGCCATCCATTGCCGTCCACAGCCCCATCAAATCCGCTCTCCCCTTCGGCTCGAATCGGGAAATTCTCCATGTCGGACATGGAGTTAAGCAACCACTGCGCCTGGTCCTCGCCTTCTTCCCGCTCAAGGCTACATGTGGCGTAGATCAGAACCCCGCCTTCTTTGAGGCAATGCACAGCATTTGTTAGTAACTGCTGTTGCAATCCGGTTCGGCTGGCAATGTCGCGGGTCGAGCGCTGCCACATCACCTCCGGATGCCGCCGGAATGTGCCTGTCGCCGCACAAGGCGCATCCACCAGCACCCCGTCGAATTTTTCCGCCGCCACATAGGCCGTCGCATCCGAAACCGCCAGTTCCCCACCATAACCGAGACGCGACAGGTTTTCCGCAACCCGTTCCAGCCGTGTGGCATCCCTGTCGAGCGCCGTCACTTGATACCCCGCCTTGATCAATTGCGCCGTTTTGCCGCCCGGGGCCGCACACATGTCGAGCACCCGCGCCCCGGCATCGAGCGCCATCAAACGCGCCGGCACAGCCGATGACGCATCCTGCACCCACCAGCGTCCATCCGCAAAGCCGGGCAATTCCGCGACCGGCTTGTCACGTGTACCGATGCGAATGGTATCGGCGGTCACCGCCTGCCCGTTCAGTTCGGTGATTAGTGCAGGGTCTTCATCACGCAGGGTCAGATCGAGCGGCGCCCCGGCCAGAAGCGCCTCGGCAAAACCATTCACCGCCTCTTCGCCATAGGTTTTTGTCCAGCGCGTCACGGCCCAGTCGGGAAATAATTGTGCCGGGGTGAGATTTTCATAAAGCCCCGGTTCGCGCTGCACGCGGCGCAACACCCCGTTGAGCAGTTTGGCAAGATGCGCTGCCCGCCGGTCGCGCTTGGCCGCTTCCACGGCAAGGAACAGCGCGCTGTGATCCGCCTGATCGGGCACGAACAGCAATTCGGTCAGCCCGATGCGCAAGATCGCCTCGAAACTGCCGCTGCGCGGCGGCATCCCCCGCTCCAGCACGGCCTTGAGAATGTGATTGAGATGCCCCTGCCGTCTGAGGGCCGTGGTCACCAGACGGTTGGCAAAGGCCCGGTCGCGCGCATCCGCCAGATCGCCCGCGCCCAATGGGGTGAATGCATCACCCTTGAGCACTGCCTGCAATTTGCTGATGGCCTGAAGCCGGGGCTGAAGCCCCGCCGGGTCGGATTTCGCTGCCACGTAAATGTTTCCTGGTGCCTGTTGCATCATATCTGCCGCCCATATTGGCGCAGAATGTGAGCCTTATCATATGTTTCGGCCCCAAAAGTCTGCAACTTTATGAAACCGGCTCAGCCCCAGGGCCCTTTTGGCGGCGCATCCCGGTCCTGCCGGCGTGTTGTGGGCACCCGCCAGCCGGCGTTTCCACCAGCATCTGCGGCAACCCGGCGCACCCCTCTGGCGGGGGCGCGGGGCGGTGTGCTGCGCGGCATTTCAGGTGCCATTTGCTGCAGGGCGGCAATCCGGTTATGCACGTTCGGATGGGTGGCAAACAGATTATCCATCCGGTCCCCGGCCAGCGGATTGACGATATACATATGCGCCAGCCCGGGCGTGCGCCGCGCCCAGCGGTTCTCGAAATTGCGGGCCAGATGGGATATTTTCTCAAGTGCCGAGGCCAGCGCCAGCGGGTCGCCGGAAATCTCGGCCCCGTCCCGGTCCGCTTCATATTCGCGGGTGCGGCTGATGGCCATTTGCACCATCATCGCCGCCAGCGGCGCGACAATTACCATGGCCAGCGCTCCGAAGGGCCCAAGCGGATTATTGGAATTGCGCCCGCCGAAAAACAGGCCGAACTGGGCCAGCATCGAAATTGCGCCCGCAAGGGTTGCCGTGATCGTCATTGTCAGCGTGTCGCGGCTGCGGATATGCGCCAATTCATGGGCAATCACCGCCGAGACCTCACGTAAGGTCAAATGCTGCACCAGCCCGCTCGACACCGCCACCGCCGCATTTTCCGGATTGCGCCCGGTGGCAAAGGCGTTGGGCTGGTCGGAATGGATCAGATAGAGTTTTGGCATCGGAATGCCGGCCCGTTGGGACAGCACCTCGACGGCTTCATAAATTTCCGGCGCACGCCGCGGATCGATCGGCTCGGCATTTTGCATCCGCAACACGATTTTATCGGCATTCCAGTACGCGATCATATTGGTCACAATGGAAAAGCCGAGCGCCAGCATCATACCGCCCTGTCCGCCGACAATAAAGCCAACGGCCATGAACAGCCCGGTCATGGCGGCAAGCAAAAATGTGGTTCTGACTGCGTTGAGCATGGTTCTGATCGTCTTGAACTGTTGCACTTGGCTTAATGATGGTGTGTGATTGGGCCTGAAACAAGGGCCCTCGCCCACAACAATGAGCCGATAATGTCCAGCCCGCGCGCCAAGCCAACCAACGCCAAACCACCCGCCCCCGAAGTCGCGGCCAAGGCCCTTGCCGAAGCCCGCGCCCGCCGGGCCGAAATTGACGCAAAAACCAGCGACACGCCCAAGGAAATCGCCGGCCGCGGCGGCCTCGACCCCGCCCGCTATGGCGACTGGGAAGTCAAAGGCATCAGCTCGGACTTTTGAGGGGGCTGGCGTTTTGCCTGCCACATGAACATCGCCCTTCGTCATCCCGTGCACCAACCTCATCCTGAGCTTGTCGAAGGATGGGCGGCAGATGCGGTGCTGAAACCCTCGCCCTTCGACAAGCTCAGGGTGAGGGTTTGGGGTGCACATCGCGTCTGGCCCATTCTCCTTTTTGCGCGGACTTGATCCGGGCATCCATGCGGTGTGGCCGGTATCGTATGGACCCTCGGGTCAAGCCCGAGGGAGAAGGAAGAGAGAGGTGCCACTTGTTGTCCTATCTCCGATCGTCATACTCGGGCTTGACCCGAGTATCCATGCGATGGTGCGACCCAGCAGGTGGGCGTGGGGGAGTGATTTTGTTTGGTCGGTCCTTTTGTATTTGCTGATGGTTGGTCATGGGCCCTCGGGTCAGGCCCGAGGGTGACGATGTGGGGGGTGGTGAAAGATCTTTTGGGTCACCCCTCAAATTCCACCCACCCCAAAGCCCCCGTCAGGCCCAAAGACCCACGGTGTTGATAATCAGGCGGCATGAGACGGTGCATGGCCCGTCTGAGAGTTAAACAAATGAGACATACACCGTCTCATGCAACCGGGATTTTTGGCGTGGCCTGTGCTCTTAACTGCGCTGGGGCCCATCCCCGCTTCCTTTCGGAAGTACACCTGCCTTCGGGGGCAGGCTGGTCGCGGCACAGTTTTGGCCTTCCCTGAGGCGACCCCCAAGGAACCCGGTCCCCCTTCACCCCGGACGTTCGTCGCGCCGGCGCCGGTGATGTGAAAAGGTGGGATGAGGATAAACGGGGTTTGGGGGGCGTCGATAAGTTTTGTGGGATGAGGGGTGCAGTGCTTGCCACATCCACAACGTCATTCCCGTGAAAACGGGAATCCAGTGCACCGCGTCGGCGGTGCCAAGGACATTTCCTGCGGGCAGGACTGCCCGCTGCTGGATCCCCGCCTGCGCGGGGATGACGAGGGGATGATGCCGGAAGGTTGGCACTGCCCCGCCCTTCATCTAATCTGGATGGTTGGTCATGGGCCCTCGGGTCAAGCCCGAGGGTGACGAATGGGGGAGCGAAGAAGGACTGGGAAAGCTCCCCGCATTCAACAAATGAAGATCAGGCAAACAGCCCGATTACTACGCCCTGCACGATCACGACACCGAGCAGATAGCCGCCATCGATCAGTGTGAGCGACCATTTCTGGCCCTGATAGCGGTGATTCAGCACCAGAGAGGTGAGAATGAAACCAAACCACATATGCACGCCCACAAGAACCGCATTATAGGCATCGACGCCCGGCATCAGTTTCGGCGTCAGCAAGGCGATGAAATAGGCGATGATCAATTGCGCCAGCGCCGCCCAGATGAACGGGGTGACGCTGTTGACGTTCCGCATATCCGCTTCGGTCTTGTTTTGCGCGCCAAGCCATTGCTTGGCCAGGCCCATATACCAGATCATGCCCAAAGCCATGCTCGCCACAACTGCGAGAATGATCCCCAGCCAGTTCACACCAAAATGTACCATGTTCCACCCCCCGAAAAACGCCCGCCACCCTAGCAGGATGAACCCCAAACATGCCCGAAATCGCTGATTCTGTCACCCGTGATCAGGCAAGGCCAAAACCGCCCGGCTGACCGGGCCTAAAGCCCGCCCATGGCGCAGACGATTTCCCATTCTTTGCCGGTTACCGGTTGCACCGAAAGGCGTGACAGCTTGACCAGCGCCATATCTTCAAGCGCCGGGTTTTCCTTGATTTCAGCCAGGGAGACCGGCTTGGGCATCGGCTTGACCGCTTCGATGTCAACGCATTCCCATGTCGGATTATCTGCCGTTGAATCCACATGCGCGGTCGCCGCCACCCGGACGATACCGACAATCCGTTTTTCATCCACCGAATGGTAGAAGAACCCCAGATCACCAATCTGCATCTGCCGCATGAAATTGCGGGCCGCATAATTGCGCACCCCGTCCCATTCCTCGGGCGCGCCCTTTTTCACCTGATCATCCCAGCCCCAGGTCGAGGGTTCGGATTTGAACAGCCAATATGCCATGATCTAGAGCCCCGCCGGTGCTTTGACCGCCCAGGCCCAGCGCCGCACTTCGCTCGATGCGAAAAGGCCCGCCGCCACATAAGGGTCCTCGGCCGCAATCGCCCTGGCCGCATCCAGACTATCGGCCTTGATCACCACAAGACTGCCGCAGGGCTTCTCATTATCGTCGAGAAACGGGCCCGCCAGCACCAGATTATCACCCAGACTGTCGAGAAACTTGAGATGGGCCGGGCGCGCCGCCAGCCGGATTTCCAGAGCATCCGGCTTGTCGCGGGCCTCGATGACATAAAGCATAATCAATTCTCTCCTTCACGTTTCAACGGCCGCGCCATCAGCCCGGCCACAATCGCATCGATACGCACCTTTTCCGCCAGCAGCATGTTCACCGCCGCAATCAGGGGGGCATCAACATCATATTTTTGCGCCAGCGCCAGCGCCGCCGGCGCGGTTTTGACGCCCTCGGCCAGCCGGTGCCCATCCGCTTCAATTTCAGCCAGCTTGCGCCCGCGGCCCAATTGCACACCATACCAGTAATTGCGCGATTGCTCCGAAGTGCAGCTGAGGGTGAGATCGCCGAGGCCCGCAAGACCCGTCAGCGTTCCCGTCTGCCCGCCCATTTTATCGACCAGCCGCGACATTTCCGCAAAGGCCCGCGCCAACAGCGCCGAACGGGCCGAAAGACCAAGCCCCGCCCCCTCAACCGCGCCACAGGCCAGCGCATAGACATTCTTCAACCCGCCCGCCAGTTCCACCCCGACAAGGTCGGCAGCGGCATAGGGACGAAAACTCGGCCCGGCCAAAGCCGCAGCAACCTGTTCGGCCAGCGCGATATCGGCCCCCGCCAGCGTCACCGCCGTCGGCCGGCCGGCGGCCACATCAACAGCAAAGCTTGGGCCGGACAAAACCAGCGGCAAGGCCTTGGGTGCCAGCTCGCCCACGATCTGGGATTGCCGGTCCAGCGTGCCCGCCTCAAACCCCTTGGCGCACAGCACCACCGGCTTGCCCGCCAAGGCCTCGGGCCCGATGGCCTGCAAGGTGTGGCGTGTGACCTGCGCCGGCACGACCATCAAAACGATATCCGCTTCAAAGAGGCTTTGGTAATCGGCGCGGGCGGTAATGTTTGCCGAAAGGGCCTGATCGCCGAGATAGGCCTCATTGCGATGGGTGCTGTTGATCGCCTCGGCCAAAGCCGGATCGCGCACCACCAGCGTAACCGCCCGTCCGGCATTGGCAGCCGCCTGCGCCAATGCTGTGCCCCAGGCGCCGCCGCCAATCACCTGCACCCGCACAAAACTCATCCAGCGCCCCCAATGGCCATGTCCTTGTCATCCAGCGGCCAGCGCGCCCGGGCGGCAACCGACAGATCATCCGCAACCCCAAGTGCCAGCCGTTCCGCCCCGGCCCAGGCCACCATAACCCCGTTATCGGTGCAAAGCGCCGGCGGTGGCACGATCAACGTCGCGCCGGTCTCACCCGCTGCTTGGCGTAAACCATTGCCGATAGCCTTGTTGGCGGCCACACCGCCCGCCACCACCAATTGCGGCGGCACGCCCGGCATTTCACTGGCAAAGCGCATCAGCGCCGCTTTTGCCCTTGTGGTCACCACATCAGTCACCGCCGCCTGAAACCCGGCGCAGATATCGGCAATATCGGTATCGCTGAGCGGCGCGATGCTTTCCGCCGCCAGCCGCACCGCTGTCTTCAAGCCGGAAAACGAGAAATCCAGCCGGTCTTCTTTCAAAAGCGGGCGCGGGAATTTGAACCGCTTCGGATCGCCTTCAAGCGCCCATTGCTCGACCAGCGGCCCGCCCGGGTAGCCAAGATCCATCAGCTTGGCCACCTTGTCGAAAGCCTCGCCCAAGGCATCATCAATCGTTGTGCCCCAGCGCTGATAATCACCAACACCCTTCACCAGCACGAACTGGCTATGCCCGCCCGAGACCAAAAGCATCAGATAGGGAAAACTGACCTTATCGGTCAGCCGCGCCGTCAGCGCATGGGCTTCGAGGTGATTGACGGCGATCAGGGGCTTGCCCGAGGCGGCCGAAAGCCCCTTGGCTGTGGTCAGCCCCACCAGCACGCCGCCGATCAGCCCCGGCCCGGCGGTCGCGGCAATCGCGTCCAGCCCGGCAAAATCCACCCCCGCTTCTGTCATCGCGGCCGTAATGATGCCATCGAGATGCACGATATGCGAACGGGCGGCCAGTTCCGGCACCACGCCACCAAAAGCCTTGTGCTCATCGATCTGCGAGCGCACGATATTGGACAAAATCGTGCCATTGCCGTCACGATCGCGTGCCACAATGGCAGCGGCTGTTTCGTCGCAGCTGGTTTCAATGCCCAATATCAGGGTGTGCGCTTGCTCGGTCACGGCGAACGGTCTATGGCCTCTTGTAAACTCACTCGTTTAACGGCCTACAATGGAGGGACCGATATTGCAATCTGCAAGCACGCCGCCCACCCTCAGGATCGGCACAAGAGGCTCCCCCCTCGCCCTCGCACAAGCCGAGGAAGTGCGCCGCCGTCTGGTGGCCACCCACGGCCCTGAAAATATCAATGTCGAGATCACCGCTTTCTCCACCGGCGGCGACCGTTCCCAGGCCAGCAACCGCCCCTTGAGCGATTTTGGCGGCAAGGGCATTTTCTCCAAGGAAATCGAGGACCGGCTTATGGCCGGGGATATCGATATCGGTGTCCATTCCTCAAAAGACATGGCCACCAACCTGCCCGCCGGGCTGATCATGCCGATCTTTTTGCCCCGCGAAGACGTGCGCGATGTGTTTATCTCGCTGACCGCGCCAAGCTTTGCCGCCCTGCCCGAAGGTGCCGTGATCGGCACCTCGTCCCTGCGCCGCCGCGCCCAGATCGCCCGGTTGCGTCCGGACATCAAACTGGTGGAATTTCGCGGCAATGTTGGCACACGGTTGCAAAAACTGGCCGACGGGGTGGCCGATGCAACCTTTCTCGCCGCCGCCGGGCTGATGCGCACCCATAAAATGGAGCACGCCACCGAATTTCTCGACACCCGGGATTTCCCCCCCGCCCCGGGTCAGGGCGCCATTGGCATTGAACTGCGCGCCGACGACGCCATCACCCATCAACTGGTCCTGCCGCTCAATCATGCGGAAACCGCCGCCGCCATTCTGGCCGAGCGGGCCTTTTTGCGCACGCTGGACGGCTCCTGCCGCACCCCGATTGCCGCCCTGACCCGGCATATGGGGCCGCAAATCTCGCTGTTTGGACAAATTCTTTCCGTTGATGGCCGGGAAATGTTCGAGGCGGAAATTTCCGGCGCGGCGGCGGATGCCGAAACCATTGGCCACACTTTGGGCGAACGTTTGCTGGATATGGCAGGTCCCGAATTCATTGCCCGACTGAAAGCTGCGCTGTGATGCACAAATTGCCGCAAATTCTGGTCACCCGCCCCGAGCCTGATGCCAGTGACACAGCGGCACGGCTGGCAGCGCTGGGATTGCAGCCGCTGATCGCCCCCATGCTTGAAATGCATGTGCTCGATACCGGCCTGCCCGACCCAAAGGGGCTTTCCGCCATTGCGCTGACCAGTGCCAATGCGCTGCGGGCGCTGGAGGCACGTGACAGACTGGCCCATTTCCACGGCCTGCCGGTCTTTACCGTTGGTGACCGCACCGCCGCCCATGCAAGGGATATGGGCTTTACCGACGTCACCAGCGCCGATGGCAGCTTTGACGATCTGGTGGCCCTGCTGCTGAAGCAAAAATTTGATGGGCCGGTTTTTTATCCCGCCGCCGCCAATGCAAGGGGCGATCTGGCGGGCGCCCTGGCCCCCACCGGCATCATGGTATTATCGGCCCGGCTTTATGACATGCAGCCCGTCACATCCCTGCCCAGCCCGATCATGACCGAACTGGCAGCCGGCACCATTCCTGCCATTTCATTTTATTCGCGCCACACCGCCGCCAGCTTTTGCGCCCTTGTCGATACCCTGCTCGATCGCGAAGGCCGGGCCGCCATGACCATGCTGTGCCTGTCGGAAAATGTGGCCGAACCCCTTATCGACAACCATTTCACCCGCATCGCTTTGGCTGATTATCCGAGCGAAGAAGCCATGATGGCCCTTGCGCTGTCTTTTGCCCGCGACCAAATCAGGTAAGCTGGGGGCGCATTGGAGAGGTCACACTATGGAAGAACGCAAATCCGGACCGGTTAAACCCCCCGTCCTCGACCTTGAAGCCAAAAACAAGGCGGACAACAAGGCCGCGCAAAAACCTGCCAGTGCTGCGGGCGCAAAACCGGCTGACAAAACCGCCGCCGGCCCCAAAAGCCCCAACGCGGAAAAGCCCAAAGCCGAAAAAGCCAACCCCGCGACCGGCCTGCCCCTGCTGGCGCTGGCGGGCGGGGGCGGCGCAATTCTTGGGGCGGGGCTGGCTTTTGGCCTGGCCACCTTCGGCTTCTGGCCGCAACCACCCGCCGCCCCGGACACCACCCGTGCCGACCTGACAACGCTGGAACAACGCATCAGCGCCGTTGAGGCCGACCGGCGCAATGGCGCGGAAGCGGTTGCGGCACTTGGCACGCGCCTTGATGCGACAGCGACAGACCTGCGCGCCGAAATTGCCGGCAGTGCTGAAGCGCTGGATGCCAAAATCGCCGCCATCGACACAAATGGCGGCACCGACCTGACCCCGCTTGAAAACCGGATTGCGGAACTGGACACCCGTCTTGATGCCATCGCCGCCGGTGCCTCGAGCGATGAGGCCTCAGCCCTCAGCGCGGAACTGGCCGGTTTGCGCCAGGAAATTGCCGCCCTCAGCACCCGCCAGAGCGAAGCGCAAAGCGCCGTCACCGACCTGACCGGCAAGCTGAACACGGTGACGAGCCATATCGAGGCGCCCCCCAGCGCCGAGACCAGCGCCAATGCGCAATTGCCGCTGGCGCTTTCCAGCTTTGAAACCGCCACCCTTTATGGCCGCCCCTTCGCCACCGAATTGCAGACCTTGCAAACCGCCCTGCCTGGCCTCGCCATTCCTGAAACCTTGCTGAACCGGGCCATAACCGGCCTGAGGGCGCCTGAAACGCTGGAGCGGGATCTGGCCAATGCCATTCCCGCCATGCTCGCCGCCCGCCCTGCAGACCCGGCGGCTAGCTGGCAGGAGGCGCTGCTGCACCGCGCCCAGTCGCTCCTTGCGCTGCGCCCCACCGGCGACGCTGAAGGCGACAGCCCCGAAGCGCTGATCGCCCGGCTGGAGGTTGCCATCGCCCGGCGCCAGTTCGGCACCGCCAGCACGCTGATGCAGGCCCTGCCCCAGCCCATGCAACAGGCCGCCGGCGACCTGTCTGACCATCTGGCAGCCCTCGCCACAGCCGAACAATTCGCCGCCAGCGCCCGCGCCGCAGCGCTTGCCCCCGTTCCCTCGGATACGGAAGAAACCGCCCAATGATCCGGTTGATTGTCTATATCGCCCTCAGCCTTCTGGTCACCGCCGGTGCCGCCTGGCTGATCAGCCTGCCCGGCACCGTGACCATTGATGTGGCGAATTATCGCCTGCAGCCCGGGCTTGGCGCGGTGGCCCTCGCGCTTATTCTCACCATCCTTGTTTCAATCGCCATCTGGGCCATCATCCGCCGCATTCTCGAAGCGCCCAAAAGGCTGGCCCGCATCGCCCGCCAGCGCCGCAAGGACCTTGGCGTTGAAGCGCTTTCGGACGGGTTCATTGCGCTGCAGGCCGGCAATTTGCAAAAGGCCCGCCAGTTTGCCCGCGAGGCGCAAACCCGCCTGCCCGACAATGCCGCCGCCCAATTGCTCGAAGCGCGGGCTGATCTGGCGCTGGGCGATCTTGGGCCCGCCCGCCAGCATTATCGCGCCCTGATTTCCAACCCCAAAACCGCGCTCGCCGCCCTTTCCGGCCTTTACGATCAGGCCCGGGCACAAGGGCGCAATGACATTGCCCTGACCTTTGCCAAAAAGGCCACCGACCTGACCCCCGGCGTCGACTGGGCCGAAACCGCGCTTTTTGACGACCTGACCAAAAAGGCCGCCTGGGCCGAAGCGCTGGAAATGATTGCAGCCCGCCCCGCCGCCTCCAAGGCCGAACGGGCCGAAAAGCGCCGCCGCCGCGCCGTGCTGCACACAGCGATTGCCGCCACAAGCGAAACCACCGAGCCGCTCGAAGCGCTCGACCATGCCCAATCGGCCATCAAGCTGCAGCCCGATTTTGTGCCCGCTGCACTGATTGCGGCGCGCATTCACGCCAGCCGTGATGAAACGCGCAAGGCGCAAAGCCTGCTCCGTCGTGTCTGGCGCAGCACGGGCCATCCACAAGTGGCGACCCTTTTTGCCAATGCCCAGCCGGGCGCTTCGGCCATTGAACGGCTCAAACGCGCCCGCGACCTGATCGGCACCAATCCCGAGGATCTGGCAGCGGCCATGGTCGTCGCCCATGCGGCAATCGATGCTTATGAATGGCCGCTGGCGCGCAATGTGCTGGCCAATTTCGTCGCCGCCAATCCAAGTCAGGGCGTGTGCACGCTGATGGCGGAAATCGAGGAAGGGCAAAACGGCGATCAGGGCAAGGCCCGCGAATGGCTGGCCCGCGCCGTCCGCGCCCCGCGCGATCCCGTCTGGGTGGCCGATGGCATCACCTCGGATGAATGGGAACCGGTCTCCCCGGTCACCGGCAAGCTGGACGCCTTTGAATGGAAAGTGCCGGTCAGCACGGTGGCCACCAGCCGAAACCCCAAATCCGCCCCGGCAGAAACCGAAGCCCCGCAAAAGCCAGCGCAGGCCGCCCTGCCCCCGGCCGCAGATTAAGCGCAAACCTCTTGCCAGCGGGCGCGCGCCTGATTAAAAGACCGCCATTGCGCTGGTCCTCACCAGCACCGGTATGCCGCTTTAGCTCAGTCGGTAGAGCACATCATTCGTAATGATGGGGTCAGGTGTTCGAATCACCTAAGCGGCACCATTTTTCCGATAGAAGCAGCGATTTAACTGCCCAACCATAGGTTCGTCCCCCACATTTGGCTTTATAGACGTCCGTCAAAAGAGCTTATTTGTAGCCTTGATTACCTTTTACTGCATCCTCAGGTCGCAATTATAATTTCTAGAAATGCGCGCAAGCTAATCGTAATTGCGCGACAGCGCTGCGTTGCTCCTCTGATGATCGATTAGCATACTTTCAAAGTGCGGTTTCTGACTGATCTGTCGCGTCTGAGCGTAGCTCCTTATCATTGTCTCAGGTGGAAACGAAGAGCACGAAACCCGAGATGAAAATTCGTCGGGCACAGCATCGTCGGACGCCTGCTGGACAACCTAGGTATTGCATTCCCCACTCGCCACAAAGTCATCTTCGTGCATAGCTGTTTTTGGCACAGCCGCGGCTGCTGCTGGGGTAATCTTCCCAAGTCACGTATGGAATAGTAGGAATCAAGGATTGAAACAAATCAAGAACATGATAAAAGAAATTTAACCCTGTTGCTTGAGGTTCGACGGGAACCGTTGATGGCTTGGCAGTATGCGCTGCGCAACTGCGATGCAACGATTTATCGTGTGGACGACTACCTCCGGAGTTAGGTTTCAATGGGCAAGTCGCAAACGCACCAATATGATGAGCAAGATGAAGAAGGGGCAAAGCATGGCGAGACCGATTGGAGTCGACCTGTTCTCAGGAGCGGGAGGTATGAGCCTCGGTTTCGAACAGGCAGGGTTCGATGTGGTGGCGGCAGTGGAGCTCGACCCGGTTCACGCCGCTGTCCACAAATTTAACTTTCCCGATTGTGCCGTGATTCCACGCTCTGTCACAGATGTTTCCGGAGCCGACATTAGACAGGCAGCTAAAATTGGCGACCGTGCTGTCGATGTGGTATTCGGCGGCGCTCCCTGCCAAGGTTTTTCCCTAATTGGACAACGCGCCCTCGACGACCCGCGCAATGCCCTCGTTCAGGATTTTGTACGGATCGTAAAGGAACTAGACGCTACCTGCTTTGTCTTCGAGAACGTCAAAGGACTGACAGTAGGCAAACACAGAAAATTCCTGTTCGAATTAATCGAAGAATTCGAGGCGCTAGGTTACGATGTGCAAAAAGACTGGCGCGTCCTAAACGCTGCCGACTATGGTGTTCCGCAGGATCGACAGCGACTAATTTTGATGGGGACCAAGAAAGGCGGAAATTTACCAAATTACCCCAGAGTGATTTCCAAACGCACGACCTGTGTGGATGCGCTTGGAGATTTGCCGGATGCGGAATCCTTCGAGGAACTGCTTCACTCCGATTACGTGGATACGACTGCTTTCGGAAACCCAAGCAAATATGCGGAACCGCTTCGCGGACTAGGTAACGACGCTTGGGGCTATGGCTATCCTCGTAACTGGAATCCAAACACACTGACGTCAAGCGCCCGAACGGGGCACACAGATATTTCGCGACGGCGCTTTCGGGAAACCGATCAAGGTCGCGTAGAACCGATATCGCGTTTTTTCAAACTTTCATCCGACGGGGTATCCAACACACTCCGAGCGGGAACCGATTCAGCTCGAGGCGCATTCACAAGCCCGCGCCCAATTCATTATGCTTATGCTCGATGCATTACGGTGCGCGAAATGGCACGGCTTCACGGCTTTCCAGATTGGTTCCGATTCAATGCGACGAAATGGCATGGCGCACGGCAGATCGGTAACGCCGTTCCACCGCCGCTGGCACGTGCAGTTGCAACTGCTGTTATAAAGGCTCTTGGCGTTAAACGGACCCGCCCAAGCGAAGCGCTTGACCTCGGTGACGAACGCCTACTGACAATGGGCAACACGGAAGCCGCTGCCCATTTCAACATCGCAAACCCCATCGGCCGACGCGACAAGAAAAGCGGCACGAAGAAGCGCAAGCAAGCCGAGATCGAATTAGCGGAACGTAAAGCGGCGAACGTTGATAATGTCAATCTGGTCAATGTCGGTGGCCGGGCTGAATTCGACGATCCAGACCGTGTTCAGGTTATCACGCCACAAGCCGAGGCTGCGCACAGCTAGACCGGGCACAGGAGCCTTTTGGACACCATAGGTGTTCAGGTTCAAAGCCTGCGACCAAGACAACTTGTCCTGCCCGCCCTTACCAGAGATAGGCACAAGAGTTTCTTGCGTCCCGTCGATGCCCGCCTGTACTTCATCGATCTCGATCTGTCCGTAAGTGACACTTGTGCGGTGATGTCCTTGGATTGCCATAGCCTGAAAGCCCAAGAAAGTACTAATCAGCCCAGCGTTCCGAACTCGCGTGAAGACCGCTTGTTCGTCCTGACCGAGAAGAGCTGAAATAAACTTGGGTGTCTGATCAACTACGGGTTCAATCGCTGGATCGAGACCAAGGCTTTCAAAGTGAATGATGTTTTTACGGCGCGTACGGCGCAAGATGTATTTGCCCTTCCCAGCTTGCAGCCAAGTCATCGGGCCAACTTGCTCGACTTCTGCGGGCAACTCTCGCCGAGCGTCGTAGGTGTATTTAATGTCCGGGACGTTCGCGACTTCTTTGTTGATCACGCCATCGGTTACCGCCTTCCGCATCGCTCGGCGTACCGTCTCCTGATCGAATGGAATGGCCGTAGGCAATGTCTCAGCCGTGAAGTTCTTGGTTAAATCGCGGAACAGGTATGTTGCGATCCTGTCGTATTTTGGAAGGGTAATCAGTTCGTCATGTGGGGTACAATTGAGCATCTGGCACTCCTTTCGGTAGCCCAGATATAGGGAACCAATTTCCCGATTCAAGTCACGATAGAATTTACGATTGAAAAATACCTTCCCTATCACCCAATAGTGCAAGACATCTCCACATCCACCCCATCCCTTCCCCGCCCAAAATGGTCGAACCGGTTGATAGGGGAGGTCCGGCAGACAGCGCATGATTGCCGATTAGTAGGGCAAATCCGGATTAGCATTTAGCTAGTAGGGTTGCGGGATCAAAGGGCTGGCAACGTGATGACCCGATGTGCTACCTTTCACTCTGGAAAAGCGGAGTCAGCCCAAGGATTTGTGCAAGCGCATCCAATCCGCTGATACAACATCCAACCATCTGAAATCACTAAGAAAAACAATCCTTAATGATAGGGTCAGGTGTTCGAATCACCTAAGCGGCACCATCTCGTTGACTGAAGCGAGATCGCCATGTGAAGCTGCCCCATGCTTCGGATCACTTGGATATTGTTGATTCTTTTCACTGGCGTCGCGAGTGCCGACGACGACGCAGTTGCGAAATATCGCGACTATCTCCCCGAACAGCTTCTCGCGCTGTCTGAGGAGGAGCGGCACAGTTCGGTGCCGATGATGTTCAGTGGAGCGGCAAACCTTGCGACATCGCCTGCGGGTGACTTCGTGATGCAAGCCAACCTGAACGCGCTAATGTATAGCGGGTTTGCGGACTTCGAAGGTGCAAAACGAGCGTTTCAATCAGACCTGGGAGAAGAACCAACGGGCGCGTTGACAGTTTGGCAGATTCACACCCTTGGTTACCGTTCGTCACGTGTGAACATGACCAGCGTCAGTTTCTTTCCGTTCGACTTCGGAGGCACGATGAGTGGCGATTGGGCCTTCGTAAAAGGCACTGTCGAGATCATAGACGACAAGATCGCCTACCCAATCAACCAAGTCGATATTGAGTGCAGTCGCAGAAGCGGCACGTGTGACTACCGCCAGATCGCGTTGACCCTACCCGATGAGAACTCTTGGGTGCAGTCGTATCACGTGGGCGAAATCGCAGACGAAGTGTATCAGATCACGCGATGGGAAGGGCAATCCATCGACGCGGTTCCGGTGAACACGACGGGGTGTCGGATCAATCAGTTGAGTCTGAACTTCGAAACGCAGGAGTTTTTCGAGATCGCTCGCAACAACACATCCGGCGACTGCGAGACCACGCTTGGTGGTACAATCCCACGTCTCGACAAACCGCGCGTGTCTAGGATCGTGGATGGGCGCGAGATCATCAGTGCCGAGTTCAATGCGATCAGCGAGGAGACGTTTACGTTCTTCTCGAGCGCGTTCCGTCAGCGGATGGAAGCATTGGTCGCGCAATCAGAGCAAAACTGATCGCTTGCGCCTTGCAACATCCTCGCAAATGGTTCGAAGCAGGCCGATCGCGGCTTTAAAAGGCAAGCTGGTTTACTCTATCCACCGCGACGAGGAAGATCAGTTCCACATCGTCAGCCACACGCCACAAACCGGGGGTCAACCAACTCTGCTATTGCTCGAACCTCCCGGCGTGCCCCCTACAACCCCGCCACATGCATCACCCTGAACGTGTGCATCTCGCCGTCATCCTCGCGGATGGAGACATATTCACCGCTGACAAAGCGTTCGTCGCTGAAGCGGAAGGCGGCTTCGTCGTCGTCGTCACGGTCGGGATCATAGTCAAACCGCCAATGGCCGCCGGGGCCGCGGGCGAGAACGCCGATGGCGTCTTTTTCGCCGGGGCGGAAACGGCGCACGCGGCATTGGTCGCGATGGGCGGTCGCCACATCCCCATCGATATGCCCGTCCGCCAAAAGGGGCGCCAGAATGTCATAGCCATGTTCATTATCGCCCCCCGGGTGGCCCTGTTCGCGGGCCAGCTCAAGCCGGATATGGCGGAAACTGTCTGGAAGATTATGCATCATCATGCCTTCCCTATTTCACGTGAATCAATAAAGGGGCGGACCAGCCCCGCCCCAGCGGGCCAACAGCTGCTAATGGGCCATCAGCACGGGAATTTCAGCCCTTGAGAGAATATCGCGGGTCACACCGCCCAGCACCCATTGCCGGAACCGCGAATGGCCAAAGCCACCCATGACCAGCAATTGCGCGCCGTTTTTTTCCACTTCATTGAGGAGGGCTTCAGCCGGATTGTCCCAACCGGTGATCTGGCGGAGTTCAACATTGACCCCGTGCCGGTCGAGATGCCGGGAAATCCCCGCGCCCGGCATTTCCTGATCTTCCTCGGGCGCCCCGTCTTCGCTGACAATGGCCACCACAACCTTTTTGGCTTTCTTGAGCACCGGCATGGCCTCAGCCAGTGCCCGCGCCGCTTCCCGCGTATTGCGCCAGGCGACCACAACCGTATCCACCTCGGCCTGCGGCTTGATCACCGGGGGCACAAACAGGCAGCCGCGCCCGGATTCGAACAGGACCGATTCCAGCACCTCGGGATTGCCCCCCTCATGTTCATAAGGGCGTGTGCCGATAAAAAGATCCGCCCGGCGCGCTTCCGCCGCCACCAGCCGCCGTGCCTGGCTGGAATAAATGTCCAGCCGCCGCAATTCATTGAGCACCCCGAGCCGGCCAAACCGGGTTTTGAGTTTTTCAGCGGCACCATCGCCCGCAGCGATGGCCTGGTTCTGCATTTCCACAACCACCTGCGCGCCCGTCATGCCCGGATCACCTCCCAGCATGACTTCGGGAATGACATTGCAGTAAAGCCCGGTCAGATGCGCGTCATGGGCCGCAGCCCATTGTTCGGCATAGGCCAGCCGGACCTCATCCTCTTTGTGACCATCGAGATAAACCAGCAGGTCCTTGATCATGACAACGCTCCTTGGCTCGTGAACATAAGAATATGTAGACGCAAAGGGCCTTGAAGACCTTGATATGGGTCAAACGCCATATCGGGCGGGCACCAGAGCGCCGATCCCTTAAACCTAGGTCGTTTATGTGGCTTTTTCCAGATCGCGCGGTGACCGCATCCCGGTGGCCGAGGTCACACCTCTTGCGGCTCGGCGGTCTCCGCCACCGGCTGGGCGGCACGGGCCGAGGCGTGGATATGCAGCTTGAACCGCCCCTCGCCGCGCACGCTGAACAATTGTTTTTGCTCCTCACGGGTCGAGCGGTAGAAGGGAAACCGGCTGTAAATCCCCGGCAAGACCTTCGGCACATCGGCGGAATACATGCAGACGGGGAAATTCAGCCCGTCATAATAGCGGATATCGCCCACACATTCGGATTTGAACACCCGCTGGTAGAACGCCCCATGTTCGGGCCGCACCGAGGAGAGGCAGAAATCGACATTGAAATAATCCGACGCCATGACAATGATCCGCGTCGTCAGAAACGGCAGCGCGGGATAGGCAAGGCTGGCATCATGATCGGCAGTAAAGCGGCTGGGGTCGATATAGGTATTGCCCGCATCTAGCAAAGGGTCGAGAATTTCGGGATAAATTGTGCGGCTGGGCGAGAAGCGCTGCGACGGGGTGACATGGTGCAGCCGGATGGAGCTGACCAGATCCTCATCGATATAAACCCCGAAACAATAGGCATTCGGGGTATTGTCGTAATCGTCACCCGCAATCTGCTGCGAATTGATCGGAATGAATTCCTCGCGCCGGTACGCCTCATACCGCAACCGGTAAACGGGATCTTCCAGATCTTCCAGTTTCACAGGGCGATAGGTCACCCGGTCCAGAATATCGATGAGCGCGCCAGCGAACCGCGACACTTTGGGCGTTTGGGTAGAACTCTCAGACACAACACAACCTCAACTAAGCTGTGCTGATTGTTAACGCTCCGTTAATCCGAGTCAAAGAACCAAATTTACGATTTATTAATGTTGGTTAACATTAAGCCTGTTGGCAGAGGCAAAGGTGCAAATCTGAAAACCTTCATAAATCAGATATTTAAGCCTTCTTTTGCAAAAGCGGCCTGGTCGGCGGCGACACCCGTTCGATCAGTTCGGCAACATCCCTTCGGGGCAGGGGCGCACCAAAAAGATACCCTTGCGCGAAATCGACCCGCGCGGTCCGGGCAATCACTTGCAGCTGTTCTTCCGTCTCAATGCCCTCAACCGTCACCGTCAGATCCAGATCCTTGCTCAGCCGGGCGATATTGGACAGCAAGCGCTGCGAGCGCTCGCTTGTCGTCACATCCACCACAAACGAGCGGTCGATCTTCAGCTTGGTGAAGGGCAATGTGTGCAGATAGCTCAGCGAGGAATAGCCGGTGCCGAAATCATCCAGCGCCACATCGACACCCTTCCGGCGCACCGCCGTCAGCGCCTTGACCGCCCCGTCAAGCTCTTCAATGATCGTCGTCTCGGTGATCTCGACCGTCAGGCGTTCGGGTGGCAGACCGGAAATCTTCAAGGCATTGTCGATCATGCCCTCAACATCGGCATCGCGGAAATCGGTCGCCGACAGGTTGACCGAGATCGTGACATCCTCAGGCCAGTTCATGCATTCCAGCGCCGCGTTTTCCAGCACCCAGGCGGTAATTTCCGACATGACGCCGATTTCCTCGGCAATCGGGATGAACTGCATGGGCGGGATCAGCCCCAGTTCATTATGCCGCCAGCGCACCAGCGCCTCGCAGCCCCGCACCTTGCGGGTCTCCATGTCGACAATCGGCTGGAACAGCAAATAAAGCTCGTCATTGCCCAGCGCATTGCGCAAGTCGGCCTTCATGCGCTGGCGCTGACGGTACTCAACATCCATCTGCTCATGGAACAGGCGGTATTGCGCCTTGCCATTGCCCTTGGCCTTGTAAAGCGCCAGATCGGCCTGGGTCAAAAGCGAATCCAGTTCCACATGCGCGCCCTGGGCCAGCGCGACGCCGACACTGGCATTGATGATCAGGTTTTCATCGCGCACACGCGCGGGCACATGCAGTGCCGCCAGCACCGCTTCCGCATCGGCGCGCGCCAGCGCTTCACTGGCCCCGCCGGCGCGGAACACCATGAATTCGTCGCCGCCAAAGCGCGAGATCATCGCATCATCGCCAAAAATGGTCGCCAGACGGCCCGCCACCTCAATCAAAAGCGCATCCCCCACAGGATGCCCGAATGTATCATTCACATGTTTGAAATCGTCGATATCGACGATCATCATCATCACGGTTTCTGCGCTGTCCACCGCATGCTGTTCCTTCAGCCGCGCCTCGGCCTGCTCGCTGAAAAACGACCGGTTGGACAATTGCGTCAGCCCGTCATAGCGGGCCATGTAATTGATGCGCTCCGCCGCGGTGACCCGCTCGGTAATGTCTTCCATCATCAAGACGGTGCGCCCAAGCCGTGTATTGATAGTGATCTCGCATTGCTGGCCACCCACCAGCCCGACAACCAGCTTGGAATGGCCGCCCGCCGCGATTTCCGAAATAATGTATTCCGCCGTTGCTGCGGTTACTGTGCCCGCATCCCGTGCCCCGGCAATGACCTCGGTAAAGGGCCGGCCGATAAACTGTTCCGGCGCCTCACCCAGAAAGCTGAACCGTGTCTGCTTGTTGATCACCGCCACACAACCATTTTCATCGAGCATGCAAAGCCCGTGCGGCATGGTGGTCAGCGCCGTATCCAGCTCGGCGGCCAGCCGCGAGGCATCCTGCCGGCCATGCACCGCCGTCAGCAGCAGGTTGCGGATATTGCCCGCAAGGCTGCGAATGCTGAACAGATAGGGCAAGAGCAGCACCCCCATCACAGCGTAATAGACATTGTTCATCGTCAGCAGGCCGGCGGCCAGCGGCAGGGCAATGGCGATGGAGGAAAGCGAGACAATGCGGTCAATCGCAAAAGTCCGCGTCACCAGCCCGATCAGAACCGCGATCGACACCATGATGCTCGACAATTGCGCAAACGGATCGGTGATGAACACAAGGCTGATATAGCACCACGCCCCATAGATCAGCGCCGTGCCCACGGTCGCGATCGTCATGCACCCTTCCCAGAACCCGGCCCCCACAACATCATCGGGCTGCAGGTCGGCTTTCTCGAACCAGAGGATAAGGATGTGCCGGGCCGCGCCCCCCAGAAGAAACAGCGAGGCAATAACCGCCAGAATCGGTGCGCCCGTGTGCATATAGGTCGCCCAGGCGGCAGCCGCAGACACGGCTGCACCGACAATTAACGACAGTTTTTCTGAAAAAAGCGATGCGACTATGGAAACATAATCTGCAGCCGGCAGTTTTCTTTTGACCGAATAAAACATTTTCTCACCACGCTAGCCCCCCCAATGTGCGCGGGCAGGTGTTAAGAACCTTTTGTCGAACGATTTGCGGCGCATTGGGGCACCGGGAAAAACGATGTTTGGTTAAGAAAATATGCCCATATGCATTGAACCACGGCTTTTTCGTATCATTTCGAACCGTCCCCGACCAAAATGTCATGATGCTGCCGGGTCTTGATTAGCACTGGTGCCTGCGGCAAGAATTACGTAAAGCCTTTTTCAGGCAGGTTTCAGTCAGGACAATGCAATGGGCCAGTCCACAATTCGCTTGCGGGACATCGCCGAAAAGACCGGATTTTCAACCAATACCGTGTCTTTGGCCCTGCGCGACAGCCCCCGCATTCCCAAACAGACCCGCGACCTGATCCGCGCGGCGGCCAATGAACTGAATTACCTGCCAAACCAGATTGCCAAATCCCTTGTGAGCCGCAAGACCAGAACGGTCGGTCTGGTGCTCACCGACATGACAAATACCATTATCACCCAGACCGCCCAGGCGCTTGAAAGCGCATTGGCGGCCCACGGCTACAGCACGCTGTTCGCCACCTCGAACAACCGGCTTGAAGAGGAAATCCGGGTCGTTGAAATGTTCCGCTCGCGCCAGGTCGACGGCATGCTCATCTACCCGGCCGCCCATAATGAACTCGACCATATCCGTCGCCTCAGCCGGGCCCGTTACCCGGTTGTGCTTCTGGTCGGCGATCCCGATTCCGGGCTGGACGCGGTCAGTGTCGATGACCGCAGCGGCGCCTTCAAGGCCACACGCCACCTGATCGAACTCGGCCATAAACGCATTGCCCTTCTTGATAGCGCCAGCCATTTCGGCAATGCCGAAAAGCGCGAGGGCTATCAACGGGCACTGGCCGAGGCGGGCATCGATTTCGATCCGGCCCTCGTGGTGGAACCTGAAGGCCATGCCGCCTCCCTGGGTTACGCGGCCACAAAACAGGTGCTGGCCACCAATCGCGCCGATCCGCCCACCGCCCTTTTTGCCGCCACCGATTCTCTCGCCATTGGCGCGCTGCGCTGGTGTCACGAACACGGGATTGACGTGCCCGGCGATCTGGCCATTATCGGCTTCGACAATACCGAATATGGCGAATATGCTGCCATACCGCTCTCAACCATCGATTATGCTGCGGAACAGATTTCCCGACAGGCCGTTGATCGCCTGATGCACCTGATCAATACAAGCGATCATCCGCCCGCGCCCGAGGTGACCCTGATCGACCCGGCGCTGATCACCCGCCAGAGCACGGGCCCGGCCCGCTAACCTGCAGCGGCAAGCCGCTTTTGAAGCCAAAATAGACCCCTTTATCGGGGGACAATGGGAGAAGATGCAATGAACCACGCCATACCTCAAATCGGTTTCGGCACCTGGAAACTGACCGGCAATGACTGTATCACAGCGGTCGAGACCGCGCTGGAGACCGGCTACCGGCATATCGATACCGCCCAGGTTTATGGCAACGAGGCGGAAGTGGGCACCGGGATAGCCAACAGCCCCGTCGCCCGTGCCGACATCTTTGTCACCACCAAGGTGTTCCCCGAGAATTTTGGCGCCTTCCTGCCAAGCCTTGAAACCAGTCTTGAGAAACTGAAACTCGATCAGGTCGACATGACGCTCATTCACTGGCCGGCCGGCAATGGCAAGACCTCGCCAGAACCCTATCTCACCGATCTGGCCAAGGCCCGCGACAAGGGCATGACCCGGCTCATCGGTGTCTCCAATTTCACCATCGACCTGCTCAAACAGGCCGAAACAATTCTCGGCAAGGGCGCACTGGCCACCAACCAGATCGAACTGCACGCCTATATGCAAAACCGCAAACTGGCGGATTTTTGCAAAAGCATCGGCCTGCCCGTCACAGCCTATCTGCCCCTTGCCGGTGCCCGGCTGGTTGATGATCCGGTGATCGGCAAAATTGCCGCCCGCCACAATGCGGAAGCCAGTCAGGTGGCTTTGGCCTGGTTGATGCAAAAGGGCTATATCGTCATTCCGAAATCCGGCCATCCCGACCGCATCCGGTCCAATTTCGCGGCGACCAAACTCACCCTGACCCCGGACGACATCAGCGAGATTGATGCGCTGGACCGCAATGAGCGGATCGTTGACCCCGCCCACGCGCCCGACTGGGACTGACCCCATATTGCCAAGGGAGGCATAAATGGCCGAAAAACTGACAGAAACCGCCCGCAAAGCGGCGCTCGAGACCCTTGGCAACTGGCAATATGACATTGCGGGCGATGCCATCACCCGCAATTTCACTTTTCAGAATTTCACCGCCGCCTTCGGCTTCATGACAAAGGTCGCCCTGCTGGCGGAAAAGGCGGACCACCATCCTGAATGGTCCAATACCTATAACCGGGTCACCATTCGCCTCACCACCCATGATGCCGGTGGCCTGAGCGAGAAAGACCTTGCCCTCGCCCGGGCCATTAACGCGCTTTGAGCGGATCTGGCTCAGCTGCGCAATCCGCCGATATCCCGGCAAAATCGCCGTCACGGCTTGCCCCGTAAGGCCCATGTGCTAAATCACCTCACCCCTTGTGCAACCGGACCCGCCCGTGACGAACGCCCCGCTTCATATCGCGCTGACCTTTGACGATAATTTCTGGGCCCCCGCCTATGCGACCATGCGCGGGGTGTGCCTTGCCACCCATCGACGCCGTGATCTGGTGTTTCACCTCTGCCATCGCACCCTGACGGCGGAACATCTGGCTGATCTGGACAAGATCATCGAAGAGTTCGGCGCAACGCTGAAACATTACAATATCGATGAAATGCCGCTGTTTGCCGATGTGGCGAGCCGGGCCCGCTATAACAAGCGCCTCTCCAATATCGTTTATGCCCGGCTGCTGTTCGCCCAGATATTGCCCAAGGACATCAAGCGGCTCGTTTATCTCGATTGCGATATCTATGTCCGCGCGCCCATTGAGGAACTGGCGGAAATGGACATGCAGGGCTTTCCCATTGCCGCCGTGCAGGAATATCTGGCCGCCTTCATTACCGGGGGGCGTGATATCCAGAATTTCTCTGGCCTGTTCGACACAGCCGATCCCTATTTCAATGCCGGCGTCATTCTGATCGACATGGAGAAATGGCGCGCCGAGGATATTTTGGGCCATCTCGAGGCCGCCATTGCCGACGGCACCATGGACAGGATCTATTATGATCAGGATCTGTTGAACCTGATCTTCAAGAACAACTGGCTCAAACTCGACCAGCTTTGGAACACCATAGATGCCCGCCCCGCCCATCAGGCGCTGAACCCGAAAATCCTGCATTATACCGACAAGCGCAAACCGTGGAATCTGGTCTCCGGCGTCGCCTTCACCCGCGTTTATCGCCACGTGATGACCAATGAGATTTTCTATCGCTATATGCGCCACCGCATCAAACGCCGCCTGCTCAAACTCATCGGTCGGAAACCGGGTAAATGACTGCCATTCATATCCTTTTCGCCTTTGACGATAATTTCTGGGCCCCCGCCTATGCCGCCATGCGCGGCATTTGCCTGTCGACCCATCGCCGCGGTGATCTGGTGTTTCACCTGTGCGAACTCGGCCTGACCGGTGAACACCGGGCTGACCTTGAAAAAATCACCACAGAATTCGGCGCCAAACTGGTCTTTTACGATCTGGCCACCAATCGCGATTTTCAGGAACGCTGCGCCAACCTGCCCTCGGACAAACGCCTCAACCAGATGATGTATGCCCGGTTGCTGGTCGATGTGCTGATCCCCAAAGACGTCAAACGCATTATCTATTTTGATTGCGACACCTATGTGCGCGCGCCGATTGAGGAACTGGCCGAAATCGATCTGCAGGGTTTTCCCATCGGGGCGGTCGAGGAACCGCATGCCGATTTCATCACCCGGCAGACCGACATGCGCCATAATATGGATCTGTTTGATCCCGCCGACCCCTATTTCAATTCCGGCATGCTGGTTATCGACACGAAAAAATGGCGCGACGCCAAAGTGCTCGACCATCTGGCGGCCAAGGTCGCCGATGGCACCATGGACCGCATCTATTATGACCAGGACTTTCTCAACCTGACCTTCAAGAACAACTGGTGCCATCTCGACCAATTGTGGAACCTGATTGATCCGCGCGCACCCCATCAGGCGCTCAACCCAAAAATGGTGCATTACACCGGCCGAAACCGGCCCTGGAACCTTGTCTCCAATGTGGCCTTTGCCCGGGTCTATCGCCATGTGATGACCAATGAACTTTTCTATCGCTATTGGCGGCACCGCCTGAAACGACGCGTGATGAAATTTTTGCGCCTCAACCGCCTGTTCACCAAGACTTGACCCCAAATAACCTTGAGCCTGCCCCAATCCATGTTTAGCTCCACGCAAAACACGCTCTGAACCAGAAACGGTCTAACAATGTTCGATGCCCTCACCCGCCTGTTTGCGGCCCCCAAGCCTGCCGATGACCAGATGGATACCAAACTGGCGGTCGCCGCCCTTCTGGTGCATATCGCGGCCATTGACGGGGTCGTGACCCGCGAGGAGCAGGCCACCATTGCCGGCATTTTGCAGGATCATTTCGATATCGCCCCCGGCCAGGTGGACAAACTGATTGCCGAGGCAACCCGGCGCGACAGTGAAGCGGTCGATTTTTACCAGTTCACCTCGGCCCTTTCACGGCTGGAGGAAGAAGAGCGCATCAACATTATCCGCCTGCTCTGGCAGGTGGTGTTTGCTGACGACAAAAATCATGAGCTGGAAGACAATATGGTCTGGCGCGTCGCCGAACTGATCGGCGTCTCTTCCCGCCAGCGCACCATATTGCGCAATCAGATGAAAAACGCCTGAGCCCGCCGCCGCCAGCCTCGCATTTCGCATGTCCGTTGCATTTTGCAAGGCAATTTGCGGGAGAAGACTGAACGCTGCATCGCAAAAATGCCCGGTTTTCCGCGCATAACCGGCAAGCACACAACTGGCACGCTTCGTGCAATGTGCACTCATGTCCGGAAACGTATTGCATACCGGGCAAGCGTACCAAAGGCCCGCCCTGCGTATCGTGGCGGGCCTTTTCTTTACCGGCATAAACCACGATGCGCATCGCCCGCGGGCCCGCCCTTGCAGCCCGGACCATCAATAGCTAGATATGTCAGCGTCCATTGAGGAGCTATCCATGTACGCAATCCTGTCCACCATCGTGATGATTCTTGAACTCTATAAATGGGTTCTGATTGCCATGATCATCATGAGCTGGCTGTTCACCTTCAATGTGATCAACGCCCGCAACCAGTTTGTCGCCATGGTCTGGCGGGTGCTGGACGCGTTGACCGAGCCGGTATTGCGCCCGATTCGCAATCTTTTGCCGAGCATGGGCGGCATGGACCTGTCGCCGATCATCGTTTTCATCATTATTTTCTTCCTGCAAAGCTTCATTGCACAGGATCTGCCGCGCCTGATCGGCCTCTACTAGCCGCAAGCCGCCATGCCGGATTGCTACCGCTCAACGCAAACCGGCATCCGCCTTTATCTGCGCGTCACCCCCAATGCCGGCATGGACCGGATTGAGGGCCAGGAAAATCGCGATGATGGCAGCGCAGTCCTGCGTTTGCGGGTCAAAGCCGTGCCCGACAAGGGCCGGGCCAATGCCGCCGTCATTGCCCTTCTCGCCAAAAAAATGCGCCTGCCCAAACGCGACTTCACCCTGGTCGCCGGTGACACGGCACGGCTTAAAACCATCGACATCGCCGGAGAACCGGACGCGCTGGCTGCGCTTCTTGCCCCCTTGATGGCTTAACGCTTTGTAAAATCGGGTTGCCGGACGTGCGACAATTTGGCACCCTCGCCTTCGGGCGTGTGGGAGGAGACCGGTTCAACGCGAAACAATATCGCGGGAACCGGCAGGACCAGAACGCCCTAACAGAAGAATTAGAGGGGGTATTTATGGACCTGGCACTCTGGTTAATCGTCCTTTGTGGGGCGCTGTCCATCGTTTATGGCATCATTACAACCCGCGCACTTTTGGCAGCCGACGCTGGCAATGCGCGTATGCAGGAAATCTCGGCCGCTGTGCGTGAGGGCGCACAAGCCTATCTCAAACGCCAATACACAACGATTGCGATTGTTGGCGTTGTCATCGTCGTTATCGCCTGGTGGCTTTTAGGCATTTACTCCGCCATCGGTTTTCTCATCGGTGCCATCCTGTCGGGGGCTGCCGGTTTCATCGGCATGAATGTCTCCGTGCGCGCCAATGTGCGCGTCGCCCAGGCCGCCACCACATCGCTCGCCAGCGGCCTCGACCTCGCCTTCAAATCGGGTGCAGTCACCGGTCTTCTGGTCGCAGGACTTGGGCTGTTGGGGGTCGCCCTTTATTTCATCTATCTCACAATGTTCGGCGGCTTCGATGCAACCAGCCGCACCGTCATTGACGCATTGGTGGCCCTCTCGTTCGGGGCCTCGCTGATTTCCATCTTCGCCCGTCTCGGCGGCGGTATCTTCACCAAGGGTGCGGATGTCGGCGGCGACATGGTGGGCAAGGTGGAAGCGGGCATCCCCGAGGATGATCCGCGCAATCCTGCAACCATTGCCGATAATGTGGGCGACAATGTCGGTGATTGCGCCGGCATGGCGGCCGACCTGTTTGAAACCTATGTGGTCACCGTTGTGGCCACCATGGTGCTGGCAGCCATTGTTCTGCCCGATGCGTTCAAACTGGCGGGCATGGTCCTGCCGCTGGCCATTGGCGGCGCCTGTGTCGTCACCTCGATCATCGGTGCCTATTTCGTGCGCCTCGGCAGCTCGAACAACATTATGGGCGCGCTCTATAAGGGCATTGTCGCCACCGGCGTTTTGTCCCTGATCGCGCTTTATCCGGTTATCAGCCTGGTCTTTGACGGCATGGATGTCGATCTGGGCGGGTTCACCCCGATGCACCTGTTCTGGTGCGGCACGGTCGGCCTGATCATTACCGGGCTGATCATCGTCATCACCGAATACTATACCGGCACCGGCAAGCGCCCGGTCAATTCCATCGCCGAGGCCTCGATCACCGGCCATGGCACCAATGTCATCCAGGGCCTTGCCGTCTCGCTTGAATCAACGGCCCTGCCGGCCCTGGTCATCATCGCCGGCATCATCGTCACCTTCAACCTCGCCGGTATTTTCGGCATCGCGGTCTCGGTGGCCACCATGCTGGCCATTGCCGGCATGATCGTCGCCCTCGATGCCTTCGGTCCGGTCACCGACAATGCCGGTGGCATTGCCGAAATGGCGGGCCTGCCCGAAGAAGTGCGCCAGAACACCGACGCGCTCGATGCGGTGGGCAATACCACCAAGGCGGTCACCAAGGGCTATGCTATCGGCTCTGCCGGTCTCGGCGCCCTGGTGCTGTTCGCCGCCTATACCCAGGATCTGGCCTTCTTCACCCGCGAGGCGATTGAGGGCAGTTTCTTTTACGGCATGGGGGCGGTCAATTTCTCGCTCGCCAATCCTTATGTCGTCGTCGGCCTGATCTTTGGCGGCCTGTTGCCATTCCTCTTCTCGGGCATGGCCATGACCGCCGTCGGGCGCGCAGCCCAGTCGGTTGTGGTTGAAGTCCGGCGGCAGTTCAAGGAAAAGCCGGGCATCATGAAAGGCACCGAGAAGCCCGATTATGGCCGGGCTGTCGACATGCTGACCAAGGCCGCGATCAAGGAAATGATCGTGCCCTCCCTGCTGCCCGTACTCTCCCCGATTGTCGTCTTCACCGTCATCTACTGGGTGGCGGGACGGGCCGAAGGCTTTGCCGCCCTCGGCGCGATGCTGATGGGGGTCATTGTCACGGGTCTTTTCGTGGCCATTTCCATGACCGCCGGTGGCGGCGCGTGGGACAATGCCAAAAAGAGCTTTGAGGACGGCTTTACCGATTCAACCGGTCAGGTCCACCTTAAGGGCTCCGACGCCCACAAGGCCTCGGTCACCGGCGACACCGTCGGCGATCCCTACAAGGACACAGCCGGCCCGGCCGTGAACCCGATGATCAAGATCACCAATATCGTGGCCCTTCTGCTGCTGGCGGTATTGGCACACTAACAAAGGCGACCCCCCTTCTTTCCCTCCCCCTTGAGAGGAGAGATCAAGGGTGGGGGTCGCCCCGAAGGGGCCACCAAACAAGCAAAAGGCCGGGAGCAATCCCGGCCTTTTTTATGGGTAAACCGGCCACAAACTCAGCCGAAATCAAGCCCGCAGGCCTGACGGATCGCGATCTGCACCGGGGACGGTGGCAGCGCCGGATCGAACGGGCCGGTGGGCAAAAGCGGCGGCTGCGCCATAAAGCGGGGCACCGCGCCCCGATGCGGTTGCGCCGCATGCACAACAAACGGGTGACAAAGATAAACCGTCCCCGCCGCACCCGTCGCCAGAAGTTCGGGGCATTCAGCGGTTGCCGCAAACCCGTCTGCCGCCAGCTCGCCCAGCGTCATCCCGGCTTCCCCATAAGGCAACAACTGCCGGGCAATCGCCTTGTGCGACCCGGCTCGAATCCGGGTTGGTGCGTCCCGCTCCCCCACATCGGAGAACAGGAACAGCATCAACAGCGCCCGGTCCCGGCTCATGACATTGATCCGCCATTGCAGGAAATCGGGATTGTCGGTGCCAAAGCTCATGTCCACATGCCAGCCATCATCCCCCGGATCACTCTCGGCGGGAAATCGCAGCGGAAAACTGCCCATGGCCCGGGGCGCAAGCCACCGGCCTTCCCCTACAAGCGCGTCATAGGCTGCATGCAGGCGCGGTGTATTGGCCGCCGCAACAAACGGGGCTTCCATCTGCATACCGAGCCGGATGACAGGCTGGGTCCAGCCCGCCGGATCATCGGGCGACAGCCCCACTTTGCGCCAGAGAATGGCCCGCCCTTCGGCGGCAATATCCGGATCGAATGCGCCATCGATGCGCACAAAACCCTGGTCGATGAAATGTGAAATAGCCGTGCTGTCCAGCACGGGTGTGATGTGTTCAGGCATTTTTCAAAAATCTCTTCCACCCGTCACGCCCAAAGGCATGCGGATCAATATCGTTCAGGCGTTGCCGCCCGGCTCAGGCTCAAAGGCTCAGCCGAGGAAGAACGTGGAAGAGGATTTGAATGCGTACATCATCATGCCCAATTGTTAGCCGCAGATTTTGGACCTGTCAAAAAATTCGGATCGGCAATAACAAACGCGTGGAACCAAAAAAGCCGGGATCACTCCCGGCCTTTTCCAATTTCATTCTGCCAGAAAACTACTTCTGCTTCTTGGCCAGCTCGATTGAATCGAGAATGACCTTGCGGGCGTCTTCCGCCCCCGCGATCCGGTCGATCTTGGCCCATTTGCCCGGCTCCAGATCCTTGTAATGGGTGAAAAAGTGTTTCACCCGTTCCATCTGGATTTCCGGCAGATCGGTCACGTCCTGGATCTTGTCGTAATTGCGGGTCAGCTTGTGCACCGGCAGCGCGAGGATTTTTTCATCCATGCCGCCATCATCTTCCATGTACAACACGCCCACAGGCCGGCAGCGGATCACCGCGCCCGGCACGATCGGCCGTGTGTTCAAAACGATCACGTCGAGCGGGTCACCATCGCCGCAAAGCGTGTGCGGCACGAAGCCGTAATTGCCCGGATAACGCATCGGCGTGTAAAGGAAACGATCGACAAACAGCGCGCCGCTGGCCTTGTCCATTTCATATTTGATCGGTTCGCCACCGAGCGGGACCTCGATAATGACATTGATGTCCTCGGGCGGATTGCTGCCAATGGCGATTGCGTCGATATTCATGGCGTTGCAGCCTTTTTTGGTCGAAAATAACTCAAGGAAGGTTCGGGATGTGTCATGCACCGGAAAACGCCGTAATTGCAAGCAACAACCGGGCAGAACCGCAAGGAACTTGGAAAAAATGAAGCTGCACCCCGTCTTCGCCGCCGCGGCCATCGCTCTTTCGGCCAGCCTGTGCGCATCCCTGCCGGCCAGCGCTGCCAGCACGGATTCCATCTATACCGATATCAATCTCGATGAGTGCCTTGTGCTGGGAGCGGATGACTTCGGGGCCAGCTTTGCCTGCCCCGGTTACAAGGGCTATCCCTTGTGGATTGCAGAGGGGGATTTGCGCTTTTTTGTCAGCTATGGCTTTGGCGCGCCCGACGAACGCGCCGCCAGCCAGACCCTGCCCGCCTTCAACACGATCGGTGCCAAAATGGAATGGCGCCTCAGCAATAAAAGCGGTGCCTGGAAACCCTTTGCCACCATTTTGCGCTGGCACACCGAGGTCGGCGACGGGTCCGAACCCGATGGGCAAATCCTCGTCGTCACCAAGCTGGCACCGGGCAATACCTGTCACATTGGCTATGTCGACGCGAAAAACCTGGCCGCCCCCGGCGACAATGCCAACGAGATCGCCCGCAATTTTGCCGATGATTTTGCCGAAGACTTCGATTGCGCAACCGACGAACCCCATCTTTATCCGAGCTGAAAATGCCGGATTTCCAAATGAAAACCGTTGGCGGCACCAAACTGCTTTATGTCATGGCCGTCGATGCGGAATATGGGCCGCACCTTAATGCCCTGTTCCAGCCGCTGATGACCGGGGTCGGCCCCATCGAGGCCGCGATCAGCCTCAGCACCACTCTCACCCGGCTTGAGGCCGGAAAAAACCTGCCAGACCTGGTGGTCTCTCTGGGGTCTGCGGGATCGCAAACCCTTGAACAAACAGCGGTTTATCAGGCAACAAGCGTCTCCTACCGCGATATGGACGCCTCCCCATTAGGCTTTGAAAAAGGCTGCACGCCCTTTGTCGACCTGCCCGCAGAGGTGCCCCTTGTCCCCCGCATTCCCGGCCTCAACCCGGCCCGGCTCTCAACCGGGGCCAATGTCGTCTCGGGTGCGGCCTATCAGGATATCGATGCGGACATGGTCGATATGGAAAGCTTTGCCGTGCTGCGCGCCTGCCAGCGTTTCAACCTGCCGCTGGTCGCCCTGCGCGGCATTTCCGATGGCGCACGCGAATTGCAGCATGTCGGCGACTGGACCGGATATCTGCATGTCATCGACGCGCATCTGGCCACGGCGGTCACCACGCTGGAAACCGCCCTTGCAGCAAACAGGCTGCCGCTGAACGCACCACAGGTTGCAGCCACATAAATACAAAACCACCGGTTTTTGAGATTGGACCATTGGCGGCAATCATGCTCTTATAACCCATCATGAGGTGATCCCTCGTCTCGAATCGGCCAACCGGTCCCGGTCTGGCGGCAAATAAAATCCAGGTAACCGGCGTGCCCAGCCCTTCAAATCCCAGCCCGATGCGGGCCATTGCCTTGAAAGTCACCTCGGTGGCCATTTTTCTGTTCATGGCCACCTGCATCAAGGCCACCGAAAATGTGCCGCCCGGCCAGCTGGTTTTTTTCCGTTCCTTTTTTGCCCTCTTGCCCATTCTGGTTTTTGTCATCGCCCGCGGTGACCTGGGTCACGCCTTCAAAACACGCCGCCCCGGCGGGCATATGCTGCGTGGCGTCGTCGGCGTCACCGGCATGAGTTTTCTCTTTCTGGCCCTCACCAAGCTGCCCCTGCCAGAGGCAACCGTGCTCAATTACGCCACGCCCCTGCTGCTGGTGGTGCTCTCGGCCTTGGTGCTGAAAGAAGAAGTGCGGCTTTACCGCTGGAGCGCTGTGCTGATCGGCATGCTTGGGGTGATCATTGTCATCTCCCCGCGCCTCACCCTGCTCTCCTCGGGTGCCGGGCTGAGTTCGGATGAAGTCATTGGCGTCATCGCCGCGCTGATCGGGGCCTGTTTTGCCGCCACCGCCATGCTGACCACGCGCGCCCTTGTGAGCACAGAACCCAGCGCGACCATCGTCATCTACTTCTCTGCAACCTGCAGCCTGTTCGCTTTGCTCACCAGCCCGTTCGGCTGGGTCATGCCCGACCCGCAGCAATGGGTGCTGCTGATCAGTGCCGGTATTGCCGGGGGCATTGCCCAGATTCTTTTAACCGAGAGCTATCGCCATGCCGACATGTCGATCATCGCCCCGTTTGAATATGTCTCGCTGGTGCTCAGTGTCGCCGTTGGCTATCTCATCTTTGGCGATGTCCCCACGCTGCAAATGCTGGTCGGTGGCCTGATTGTTGTCGCAGCCGGCATTTTCGTCATCCTGCGCGAACGCCGCCTTGGGCTGGAACGCACCAAGGCCAAACAGGTCTCAACCCCACAGGGCTGACGCACCTCGAGCTTCCCCGATGAGCGCCGCCATCATTGCGAGCGCCAAAGGCGCGTAGCAATCCAGAGCGACATGCCGAGCGCGTGGAGGGCCGAAACTGCCCTGACCACATAAACACAATTACAGCATGCTTCCTTCTCCCTCGGGCTTGACCCGAGGGTCCATGCGATAGACGCCACACCGAATGGATGCCCGGATCAAGTCCGGGCAAAAAGGAGAATGGAGGTGATGTGCCCCCAACCCTCATGGTGAGCCTGTCGAACCACGAGGGTTTCAGCACTGCGCGTGCCGCCCATCCTTCGACAAGCTCAGGATGAGGGTTTCGACCCTTGGCCACCCCCCAACAAAAAACCAGCGACCCGTCACCGGATCGCTGGCTTTAAAATTCACCCAATAGGCGCTGAAAACCTAGGCCGACTTTTCGGCGCGCATGGCTTTCTTGCGGTCGTTGGGGTCGAGGTGGATTTTGCGCAGCCGGATATTTTTCGGCGTCACTTCCACATATTCGTCATCGGCAATATAGCCCAGCGCCTGGTCGAGGCTGAGTTTTTTCGGCGTGGTCAGCCGCACCGCCTCATCCTTGCCTGAAGCACGCATATTGGTCAGCTGCTTGCCCTTCAAGGGGTTCACCTCGAGATCGTTCTCACGGCTGTGCTCACCAACAATCATGCCCACATATACATCAACACCCGCATCGATCATGATCGGGCCGCGGTCTTCGAGGTTGAACAGCGCATAGGCCACCGACTGGCCGGTGCCATTGGAAATCAGCACACCGGTGCGACGGCCCGGCAAAGTGCCCTTATAGGGCTCATAGGCATGGAACACGCGGTTAAAGATCGCCGTGCCGCGCGTATCGCTGAGCAATTCGGCCTGATAGCCGATCAGGCTGCGGGTCGGCACATTGAGACGCAACCGCGACCGGCCAACGCCGGAGGGGCGCATCTCGACCAGCTCGCCCTTGCGCTCGGTCATTTTTTGCACCACAGCGCCGGAGAACTCGTCATCAACGTCAATGGTGACTTCCTCGATCGGCTCATGCGTCTTGCCGTCGATTTCCTGCATCAGAACACGCGGACGGCCAACGGTCAGCTCAAAGCCTTCCCGGCGCATGGTTTCGATCAGAACCGCAAGCTGCAATTCGCCACGGCCGGCAACTTCAAAACTGTCATTGTCCTGACCGGAGCTAATCTTGAGCGCCACATTGCCTTCAGCCTCGCGGTTGAGACGGTCGAGAATGACCCGGCTTTGCACCTTGTCGCCTTCGCGCCCGGCAAACGGGCCATCATTGATGCGGAAGGTCATCGACAGGGTCGGGGGATCGATCGGCTGTGCCGCGATCGGGGTGTTGACCTGCGGCACGCAGATTGTGTCGGCAACGGTTGCGGTTTCAAGCCCGGCAATCGAAACGATATCGCCCGCTTCACCCACATCTACCGGCACCCGCTCAAGCCCCCGGAAAGCCAGAACCTTGGAAATCCGGCCCTTCTCGACTTCCTTGCCCTCACGGCTAATGGCATGCACCTGTTCGGTCGGTCTGGCCTGACCGGACATGATGCGCCCCACCAGAATGCGGCCGAGAAACGCGTTGCGCTCAATTGCTGTCACCAGCATGCGGAACGGGCCTTCCTCGACCACAGGCTCATGCACATGCTCAAGCACCATATCGAGCAGCGGCGCCATGCTTTCCTGGGGACCCTTGGGATCGGTCGACATCCAGCCGTTCTTGGCCGAGCCGTAAAGCACGGGGAAGTCGAGCTGGGCTTCGGTCGCATCGAGCGCCACGAACAGATCGAATACCTCGTTGAGGACTTCATCATGACGTTCGTCCGACTTGTCGATCTTGTTGATCGCCACAATCGGGCGCAGGCCCAGCGCCAGCGCCTTGCCCAGCACAAACTTGGTCTGCGGCATCGGCCCTTCAGCCGCGTCGACCAAAAGCACCACGCCATCGACCATGGAGAGAATACGCTCAACCTCACCGCCGAAATCGGCGTGGCCCGGTGTATCAACGATATTGATCCGCGACTCTTTCCAAAGGACCGAAGTCACCTTGGCCAGAATGGTGATCCCGCGTTCGCGCTCCAGATCATTTGAATCCATCGCCCGTTCGTCCACGCGCTGATTGTCGCGGAACAAACCGGAATTTTTGAGCAGAACATCAATGAGAGTCGTCTTGCCGTGATCAACATGGGCAATGATCGCAATATTGCGCAGGGACATGAATTAAGCCGAACTGTTTTGGGAAAACTTTGCGCACGCCTTAACCGGGAACCCGCCCGAGAACAAGGAAAATCGCCCGAAAGGCAGCTATGCAATAATCAACGGCGTTAACGCCAGCGCCACTATCAGCCCCTTTAAAGCGGTTTTAAGCGCTGTATTCACAATAGTCTCGTTTTGAATAACGTGTTGTTTTAACAATATAATATCAGAAAAGACATCCATCGCGCCGCCCGCGTGGCCAGCCCCCGCCACGCGGGAGGCGACACGGTCCATTTTATTGCGCGCCGTTGCACAAGCGCGCCGCGCCCGGCAAAAAAACGCCTCCGGCCCGGATGGGGCGGAGGCGTGCAATAACCGTAATAGCGCAGGCTAAAAAGGCTTATTTGCCCATTTTGAGATTGCGCGCGCCATAGGTTTTAAGGCGCAAACCATTGAGTCTGATAAAGCCTTCGGCATCGTGATGGTCATAGGAACCGGTGCCTTCCTCAAAAGTCACAAGGTCTTCTGAATAGAGCGAATAGGGCGAGGAACGGCCCACAACATGAGCCGAACCTTTATAGAGTTTAAGGCTTACCTCACCACTGACAAACCCCTGACTCTGGTCAATCAAGGCCTGCAGCATTTCGCGCTCCGGCGAGAACCAGAAACCGTTATAGATCAGCTCGGCATAACGCGGCATGATCTCGTCTTTAAGATGGGCTGCACCCCGATCGAGCGTGATCGATTCAATGCCGCGATGGGCGGCCAGCAATATGGTGCCGCCGGGCGTTTCATAAATGCCGCGCGATTTCATGCCGACAAACCGGTTCTCGACCAGATCGAGCCGCCCGATGCCGTGCTTGCCCCCCAGCTCATTAAGCTTTGTCAGCAGCATGGCCGGGGAAAGTTTCTCGCCATTGACCGAAACCGCATCGCCCTTTTCAAAACCGATGGTGATGTGTTCTGGCTTGTCGGGCGCATCCTCGGGGTTCACCGTGCGCTGATAGACATATTCGGGTGCTTCTTCCGCCGGATCTTCCAGCACCTTGCCCTCGGATGAGGTGTGCAACAGATTGGCATCCACCGAGAACGGGGCTTCGCCGCGCTTGTCTTTCGGCACCGGGATCTGGTTCTGTTCGGCATAGGCGAGAAGCGAGGTCCGGCTCTGCAAATCCCATTCACGCCAGGGCGCGATCACCTTGATATTGGGATTGAGCGCCATGGCCGAGAGTTCAAACCGCACCTGATCATTGCCCTTGCCCGTGGCCCCGTGCGAAATCGCATCGGCCCCGGTTTCCATGGCAATCTCCACCAGCCGCTTGGATATCAGCGGCCGGGCGATTGACGTGCCCAGCAGATAGACCCCTTCATAAAGCGCATTGGCGCGGAACATCGGGAACACGAAATCGCGGACGAATTCCTCGCGGAGATCCTCGATATAGATCTCCTTGATCCCCATCATTTCGGCTTTCTTGCGCGCCGGTTCCAGCTCTTCGCCCTGCCCCAGATCAGCGGTAAAGGTCACCACTTCGCAATCATATTCGTTCTTCAGCCATTTCAGGATGATCGAGGTATCGAGCCCGCCGGAATAGGCCAGCACCACTTTATTGATTTTCTTGCTCATAACGCGTTTCGTCTTCTGGTCTGGGAGGCGCAGGGGCCCCGGAACATTTGGCGGGCACACTATTCAAGCCCGGCCCGCCATGCAATTGTCTTGCAAACAATTTTGCCTGCGGCCAAGGGAGGCCGACCCAGCATGCAAGCCTTCATCCCCGATCTGTCGATCCTTTTAGCTTTCGCCGCTGCCAGCATTGTGCTGGCCATTACCCCCGGGCCCGACATGGCGCTGTTTATCTCGCGCACCGTCAATTACGGCCGCGCGCATGGCATTGCCGCCGTGCTGGGTGCCTCGACGGGCCTGTTCGTCCATATCGGTCTGGCCGCCTTTGGTATTTCCCTGCTGCTGGCGACCGCGCCGACCGCGTTTTTCGCCCTCAAGATTGCCGGCGCCTTGTACCTGCTCTGGCTCGCCATTCAGGCCATCCGCCAGGGCGGCGGCATTACCCTTACCAAAAAAGCCCGCCGCCAGCCCAGCGTCTGGCAGAGCTATCTGACCGGCGTCGGCATCAATTTGACCAATCCCAAGGTGATATTGTTCTTTGTCACCTTCCTGCCCCAGTTCGTCTCCCATGACGATCCGGCCGCGGCGGTCAAATTGCTGTTTCTGGGCGGCGAATTCATCCTGCTCTCGATCCCCATCGTCATTGCCATTGTCTGGGGGGCGGAATGGGTGGCAGGCCTGCTGACCCGCTCGGTTGTAGCCCAACGCGCCCTCAACTGGAGCTTTGCGGCGGTCTTTGCCGGCTTTGCGGCGGCGATCTTAACGATTGAGGCCCGGCACTAAAGCGTTTTCGGCCTTAGCGGAACGCTGCGCCGTCATTGCGAGCGGTGATAGCCACGCGGCAACCCAGAGCGGGGCCTGCAATTTCCCAACGATCATATGCCCTCGATAGCCATACCCCCTCAATCGTCATACTCGGGCTTGACCCGAGTACCCATGCGATATTGCTGCGCTTCAGATGGGCGTGGGGTGGAGGCTTTCTCACGCCCTCTGCCGGTATCGATGGCGGGTCATGGGCCCTCGGGTCGAGCCCGAGGGTGACGACGGGTGAGGCGGGTGCCAAAGGGGAAGACGGCTGGCTTGTGTGTGTGCTGGGTGCTGCGCTCTCATACACACCTTCTTGCCCGGACTTGATCCGGGCATCCATTTGGTGTGGCGGGAATCGCATGGATCCTCGGGTCAGGTCCGGGGAGAAGGTCATGAGACCTATGGCCGCGTGGCAAGCCTGTCACCTTGGCCACCATCACCATCGCCCAAATCAGCTAGCCTTCCAGCGCTTCCAGCAAAGGGTCCAGCGCTGCGCCATAGCGTTCGGCAATGCCCACGGACTTGTTATAGATCGGCTGACGCACCTGGGCGATGCTGGCGGTGCGGACCGGACGCGACGTGTTGAAGAAATCAAGACAGGCATCGGACCAGTCGAGCCCGCAGGCGGCGAGCAGCCTGCGCGTTTCGCCTTCCTGATCGGCGACCAGTTTTTCATAATCGATATCATAGATCACGCCGGGCATGACCTGATGCCAATGAGCCATCAGATCCTGATAGAGACGGCAATAGCGCCCCAGTTCCGCCATGTCATAGCTGTGCAGCACGGCCCCATCGCCAAAATGGGTCTTGAACATGGAAAGGCTGGTATCGAGCAGATTGCGGCGGCAATGGACGATGATTGCCTTGGGGAACACAATCCTGATCAACCCGGCAAACATGAAATTGGCCGGCACCTTGTCAACGATATGCCGGGCCTCGGCTGAAAAGGTCCGCAACCGCGCCAGATAACGCTGCCCCATGGCCTGCAATTGCAGGGGCGTGACCTTGCGCATCAGCCGGGCAAAATCCGGGCTCACCAGATCATCGCAAAGCGCGTCGATCTGGTTGCGCAATTCGGGCAATTCGCCGGCACCGGCCACCTCGGGATGGCTCGACAATATCTGCTCGACCAGCGAGGTGCCCGAGCGCGGCAGACCCAGAACAAAGATTGGCGTTGCCTCATCCAGCCCCGCACCGGCAAAACTGGCGATCAGTTCGGCACTAAAGGTCGATTTGATGTCGGCAAACAGCTTCTCGGTTGCGCTCGGATCATAAGTCAGCTGCGCCCGCTTCAGCTTGTTGGCGGCCAGAACATGCTCAAAGGCCGGGCCAAAATCACGCGCGTCCTCCAGCACCTTGCCCAGGGCAAAATGCAGGGTCGTCTGATCCGCCGCCGACAATGCCGGATTGGCCAAAAGCTGGCGCATGCGCTCCAATTCAGCCGCGTCGGGGCCGGGCTTTGCGAGGAGCGCCAGCTTGCCATAGGCGGGCACATAATCAGGCTTTAACCCGATCACCTTGCGGCAGGCAGCAATGGCGGCATCAATCTGGCCTTCATTGGCAAGGCTTGCCGCATAATCCATCCAGACCCGGACATCGTCGGGATTGAGTTTGAGCGCCTGTTCAAACGCCGCTGCCGCATCCCGGTGCCGCCCCAGATGATCAAGCGCCTTGGCCAGCTGCACATGGCTGCGCGCCAGATTGGGGGCCATGCGCACGAAATCGCGCGCTGTGTTTTCCGCCGCCTCGGGCGCGGCCAGCCTCAGTTGCACATCAATCAGATTGTTGAGCGCACCGGCCAGAGCGGGCTGATATTTGAGCGCCCGTTTGTAACTGGCTTCCGCCTTGCGCAGGTCGCCGCAGGCATTCTGCACATTGCCAAGATTAAGATGCGCCCCGGCAAGTTTGGGGTCCAGCGCCAGAGCCTTGTGCAAATACCCCGCCGCCGCCTGATGACGGCCAAGGGCATGATGGAACATGCCCAGATCATTCCAGACCATCGCGTCTTTCGGGCTGAGCGCTGCCAGATCGAGCATGCGCTTGATCGCCAGATCCCCATCCCCGGCCTGAAACGCAATAATGCCACGCAAATGCATGGCATCCTTATGCAGCATATCGGCCTTGAGAATATGACGGCAAAGCGCATCGGCCTCGGCAAAGCGTCTGGCCCGCATTTCCTGCACCGCCTGGGCAAAGGCCTGCTGCAGATTAGTCGCCTGTTTTGACGCCTTTACCGGCTTCGGCCCCCGCCGCGCCGACACCATCAGTCAATTGTCTCGGCAACTTCCAGGGCATCGCGCTGCTTCTTGCTCAACCGTTCACTCTCGGATTTGAGCTGGCCGCAGGCCGCCGCAATATCGCGCCCACGCGGGGTGCGCACCGGCGAGGCATAACCGGCCCGGTTGACGATATCGGCAAAGCGTTCGATCCGCTCCCAGTCGGAACATTCATAATTGGAACCCGGCCAGGGATTGAACGGGATCAGATTGATCTTGGCCGGGATTTTCGCCAATAGCCGCACCAGTTCGCGCGCATCGGCATCGCTGTCATTAATGCCCTTGAGCATCACATATTCAAAAGTGATCCGCCGCGCATTGTTGAGCCCCGGATAGGTCCGGCAGGCTTCCAGCAGGGATTCAAGGTTCCATTTTTTGTTGATCGGCACCAGCTCATTGCGCAGGTCATCGCGCACCGCATGCAGGGAAATGGCCAGCTGCACGGCGATTTCGCGCCCGGTCGGCTCGATATAGGGCACAACCCCGGAAGTGGAGAGCGTAATGCGCCGCCGTGACAGTGAAATCGCGTCCCCGGCCTGGGCGATCAGCAGGGCCTGTTTGACGTTTTCATAATTATAAAGCGGCTCGCCCATGCCCATCATGACGATATTGGTCACGGCGCGGTTGTCCCCGCCCGGCACCAACCCGCCATCATCAGGCCGTGTACCGCCAGGGAAATCGCCCAGCCGCTCGCGCGCCATCAGCACCTGGCTGAGAATTTCACCCGCTGTCAGATTGCGCACCAGCTTTTGCGTGCCCGTGTGACAGAAGGTGCAGGTGAGCGTGCACCCGACCTGCGAGGAGACACAAAGCGTGCCGCGATCTGCCTCAGGGATATAGACCGTCTCCACATCGACCGGCGGCATGTTGGGCTGTGCCGGGTCCCGGAAACGGAACAGCCATTTGCGCGTGCCGTCATTGGAGACCTGCTCGGTAACAATCTCGGGACGATCGAGCGAAAACGCCTGTTCCAGCTCTGTGCGGAAGCCCTTGGCGATATTGGTCATCGCCGAGAATTCGGTGGTGCCGTTGACATATATCCAGTTCCACAACTGGCTGGCGCGCATCCGCGCCTCTTTTTCATTCAGCCCGAAATCGCGCAAGGCGGCGGTGACGCCGGTTTTCGGCAGACCGATCAACGGCACTTTCGCCCCCGTTACCGGGCGCGTTGTGGTCTCATGGGCGATATCAAGCGCAATGCTCATTGGTCTCGGGCTTTCATCAGGCAGCAGATAATCGCGTCGCTCTAGCACATTTGCCGGCGCGACGCCAAGAATTGACGCGATCACATCTGTTCCCGTTAGACGCCCCTTAAAGGGTGCCCGCGTTCAGGCCGGAGCGCTAGGAGCATTCCCGGTCAATGGCCCGCGATGCGGCGGTAACCCCGGAGAGCGAAAAGGTTTGCACCACTTTTGTGCCCTCGGCGGTGACATTCTCGATCGAAAGGGTTGAGCCCGCCCGCATGGAACCTGCCAGATTGTCCGACTGGGCCGGATCATCCAGCCATGCCGCATCCGCATCGATGAACAGCGGGAAACTGGTGCCCCCGACACTGACCGAGGCATTCGCATCGACCGACAAGGGATAACCGGCAACGAAATTGAATTCATTGCGCACGCTCTCGCCGGGGCGATGGGTCAGGTATAGATAGGATTCGGTATAGCCATCGGGCCTGGGGCGCACATCCTGGGGCTTGGAGAGCACGAAGCACAGCTTGCCCGCCCCTTGCGAGGTCGTATAGGCAGACCAGTCATTGTAATCGCCCAACAGGCGCACAGACTGCGCCATGGCGACATCCACAAGGCTCGTGCCAGCCACAATGGCTGCCAGTACAATACCCGTTATTCTCACACTCATACTGTCCGTCTCACCATAAACGGTAAATTCCAGACTGCATTGGACTGCAGAAACAGGACGACTTCAAGGCAAACGCGCGAATATGGCAAACGCGCCTGACAAAGCCCGCCCGTGATCCCTATTGGTCAGGGTCTGTAACGGTCAGGAACAGGCCTTGTCGATCTCGCCCATTGCAGCGGTCACCCCGGAGAGGGAATAGGTATCCGTGGTATTGGTGCCGCGCTGGGACGTGCCCTTGACCACCATTTCGCGGCCGCGTTTCATCCCGTCCACAAACCCGCTTTCGTCACCCGCGCTCGCCAGCCAGGCCGCTGAGCCTTCAATCACCATCGGATAGCTTTTGCCATCCACGGCAACCGTGGGCGTGCCGCCGGTTTTGAGCGGATAGCCCACCAGCGTCTGCACCTCATTGCGGGTGCCAAGACCCTTGCGGTGAATAACCAGGAAATGAATCGGGTCCCGGTTCACATTGGTCGGCTGGGAATCCTGCGGCTGGCTGGAAATATAGCAGATCTGCCCATTGGCATCCGAACTCTTCCAGGCCGTCCAGCTATTGAACGTGCCAAGGCTTGTTGCCTCCTGCGCCAGTGCTGCCCCCGCAACACATTGCGCGGCAATCACCGCACCGGCACAAAGACCTCTTACGATTTTTCCGGTCTTCGACATTACCACCAACCCTTCATACTCTCGATCACTTCGCCCTGAGCCTACATCAAGCATGGTTACCAAGCTGCAAAAGCGATACACATTTGAATTAAACGCGACACTAGCGGTAAATTTGGCCGCAATTTGGCACCGAACACATTCAAGGCCCCTGTTTCGCCTTTCGTGCTGAATGAACCCTTAAGGAAGGCCCGTTTTGCAACGAATTTTATTTGTCTGTCTGGGAAATATCTGCCGCTCACCCACCGCCGAGGCGGTTTTTCGCACCCGCGCCCGGCAAGCGGGACTGGGCGGGATCGAGGTGGACAGCGCCGGCACGGGCGACTGGCATATCGGCGCACCGCCCGATCCACGCGCCATTATGGCGGCAAAAGCCCGGCAATATGACCTCTCAGACCTGCGCGGCCGGCAGGTCACTGTCGCCGATTTTTATGCCTTCAGCCACATCATGGCGATGGACCGGCAAAATCTCACAGCCCTTCAAGCGCTGGCACCGGCAGACAGCAAGGCGCAGCTGCAATTATTTCTCGACTATGCCGGCACAAATGGCGCCGAGGTGCCCGACCCCTATTTTGGCGGCACCGGCGGCTTTGACCATGTGCTTGACCTGATCGAGACCGCCAGCGACGGGCTGATTACTGCGCTGCGGCAACCGAATTCGTGACGCCCAGATCATAAGCCTCTTCGACGAGATAGGGGCCGCCACCCACCGAATTCCGCGAGGAATAGAGCACGAACCGGTCCGCCGTGAAGGTAAACGGCTCAAACCACATCGCCTCGGCCATGAACCGGGCAATGTCATTGGCGCTGGTATTGCGCAGCCGGGCCAGGGAAACATGGGGCACAAATTTGCGCCCGTCCGGGGCGAGGCCGATTTGTTGCAGGGACCGCTCCTGCGCCGCCTGCAACCGGGCCAGCGCGGGATTGCCATCCATGCCCGCATAAAGCGCCCGCGGCTTGTTGCCGCCAAACACGCCGAGATGGTTGAGCTTGATGGTCAGCGGGCCGGTATCGGCAAACCGTTCCAGCGCCCCGGCCACCTCATTGGCGGTCTGGTAATCGACATCGCCGATATAGCGCAGGGTAATGTGATAGTTTTGAGCGTCAATCCAGCGGGCGCCATGCAACCCGCCCCGCTTCAAAGACAGTGCAAACCCCACATCGCGCGGGATTTCTAGACCGGTGAAGAGCCTGGGCATTTACCCCTCCTCGTGAACGAATAACCGGATGGGCATGGTGGCCCGAATCAGACGCTAGCACAAAATCCTGTCACGAAATCTTCATTCATCATGCCACACCCGTCTATCTTGTAATCGCCACAAGCAACCGCCATATTGTGCACAAAGCTTGTTATCCGCCCAATTCGGATAATGCGCCGATTTGGAAAACGTAAAAAGGAACTGACCATGGCTCAATATGATCGACCAAGCGTCGGCATGCAGGCCGGCTCCGCCGCTCTCATCGACGAAGGTTTGCGCACCTATATGCTGCGCGTTTATAACTACATGACCGCAGGACTGGTCATCACCGGCCTTGTTGCCTTTTTCGGCAATATGATGGCCGTGACCAGCGACCAGGCAGCCGCCGTCGCCCAGGCCCCCAATGGGGCCCTGCTGACCCAGTTCGGCGTACTCCTTTATACAAGCCCGCTGATGTGGGTCATTGCCCTCTCGCCGCTGGCATTCGTTCTGGTGCTGTCCTTCGGCATCAACAAGATGAGCTTTGCCACCGCACAGCTGGTCTTCTGGGGTTTTGCCACGGTAATGGGCCTCTCGCTCTCCTCGATCTTCCTTGTGTACACAGGCACATCGATCGCGCGGGTCTTCTTCATCACGGCCGCCACCTTTGGTGCGATGAGCCTTTACGGCTACACCACCAAGCGTGACCTGACCGCCATCGGTTCATTCCTGTTCATGGGCCTGATCGGTCTCATCATCGCCTCGGTCGTCAATATCTTCCTGGCGTCCTCGATGCTGACCTTCGCCATCTCGGTGGCCGGTGTGCTGATCTTTGTGGGCCTGACCGCCTACGACACCCAGTCGATCAAGAACATGTATATGGAAAGCGATGGTCACGAGACCATGGGCAAGAAAGCCCTGATGGGTGCCCTGCGCCTCTATCTGGACTTCATCAACCTGTTCCTGATGCTGCTGCGCCTGATGGGCAACCGCAACTAGGTTGAACAACCTGAATATGAAGGCCGCAATTCCGATTGCGGCCTTTTTTGTATCTGCCATGCCAAATCAATAAGCCGGAGACAAACCATGTTCAGCCACGTCACTCTGGGGAGTGCAGACCTCGACCGCGCGGCCAAGTTCTACAATGCCGTATTGCAGCCCCTCGGGCTTGTGCAGCGCCGGGTCATGGCCGATACAGGCCCTAAAGCCCTTTGCTGGGCCAATGCCGCCGAAGAACTGCCCTATTTCTATATTTACGCCCCGTTTGACGGCAAACCGGCAACGCCCGGCAATGGTGCCATGGTCGCCTTCATGGCCGACAGCCCCGAAGCCGTGGACAAGGCCTTTGCCGGCGGCATGGCCAATGGCGGCAAAAGTGAGGGCGACCCCGGCGAACGGCCGCATTATGCGCCGGGTTATTATGGGGCCTATCTGCGCGACCCGGACGGCAACAAGGTGCATGTGACTTATCGCGGTGACAAGCTCTAGCGGGCACACCGCCCTATTTGATCACCACAAAGCTGGGCTCGAGCACCCGCAGGACCTTGTCGAGATCATGCCCGCGCCTGAGAACCCGGCCCTCGGCATTGGTCACCACATACTGGCCCTGCTTGTTGCGCAGCTTGGGGTTTTTCTCGATGACAAATTGCGGGCGTTCCGAGGTGCGCCGGTAGATCGAGAACAGCGCCCGGTCGCGCAGCATGTCCATGGCATAATCCCGCCATTCGCCACTGGCCACTTTCCGCCCATAGACATTGAGCAGCATCGCCAGTTCCTGACGGTCAAAACTGACAATTGACGGGGCCTTGCCCTGTGCGCTGCCTTTTTGGATATCGTTCACATGCACGACGGAAAAATTGCTTCCCCCGCTACGTGGTGCGCCTGGCCCAGCCAAATCAAACCACCCCATCGCTGATCATCTGACTGTCATAATTGCGGCGAATGCAGCATGATGCAAGCCCAAAGGCTGACACCTGGCCGCGCGCCTTACGGTGTTTCGCCAAGGCCCGCCATCGCATTGATGGTTTCCCTGTCCGCGGGTAAAAAGGCCTCAATGGTCACCTCCGAGAGGGTGACATCAACCGCTGTCCCGAAAATCGTCGTCGTGCTGATAAAAGACAGTGGTCCGGCCGGACTGTGCAACCGGATTGGAACGGCAATATCCTGATACCGCTTGCCTTTGGCATGGCCCTGTTTCGCGGCCGGGGGACAGGGGAATGTCTCCAGCTCGGCCTTAAGGGCAGCCAGTGCCGGATCCGCAGAAATCTCGATCTCATGATCCAGGCGCTTGAACACATGATCGCGCCATTCGCCCAGATTGATGATACGCGGCGCCAGTCCCGCCGGGTGCAGGCTGAGCCGCAACACATTTACCCGCCCCTCCAAAAGATGCGGCGCGATACCGGTTAGCAAGTGCGATACGGCATTATTCGCGCTGAGCAGCGTCCAGTGGCGGTCCACTGCCAGCGCCGGATGCGGCAGATACCCCTGCAAAATCCGCTCAATGGCTTCCCGCGCAACCGAGAGTTCAGGGGCATCGAGGGGATGCTGAGGAAAACAAGGCGCGTAACCGGCAGCATTCAGAATGACGTTCCGTTCCCGCAATGGCACGCCAAGCTGCTCTGTCAGCTGCATGATCATGTCGCGGCTGGGATGTGAGCGCCCGGACTCCAGAAAACTCAAATGGCGTTGTGAAATTTCCGCTTCCAGCGCCAGGCCGAGCTGGCTCAACCGGCGGCGTTGCCGCCAGTATTTCAACAACTCTCCGACCGTTTCGTAATGCTGCTCCACCCCACCAGATTAGGCGATCAAATGACTGGCAGCAATTACCTCCCGGGTAATCGACGCAAGATCAAAACCGGCAGATGTTCCAGCTCTCTTTCCACGGCCCATTAAGGGCTGCGGCCTTAAAAGGAGCCAGAAATGACCGTTCGTCAAAGCCGATTTTCGATCCAGTCCATCCTCGTTATCGACGCCATAACCTGCGCGGCAATGGCCGCTTTGCTTTTGCTCATCCCCGGGCTGGTTGCCGGGCTGACGCAAATCGCACCATCCGTCTTGTTCTGGGCCGGTCTGATTTTGGTACCCGTCGCAGTCTTTATGATGGTTATCGCCAGATCATTGAGGCCCCCGGCCTGGACCGTGCAAGTGGTTATCGCCGGGAATGTGCTCTGGGTTCTTGCCAGCGTCATTCTGCCCTTAAGCGGATGGATTGCGCCAAATGCGCTGGGCTGGACGTTTTTGCTGCTGCAAGCAGCCATCGTTACCGTGTTCGCCTGGCTTGAATGGACCGCCATCCAGCCCATGATGGCAACAGACTGACCGGCCAGACCGCTATTGCGGGGGGCAGGGTACCGTTCTCGGCCAGAAATGACCCAATTTAGAACACAATATGTCCCCAACTGCGCCAGAATGCAGGGCTAGAAACAATTATTGCCTCCAGTGGCCGGTGCCCGGGCCGATCGAGCCCCCAAACCATGAAGTCTGGGTACCGGCCGCCCCTCATCTCCAAAGTCTGAAAACCCCGCCTTGATGCGGGGTTTTTGCCATGCGAAATCGCACCGGATCAGCGTTTGAACGAGGCGGCCCCGATAATCCGGCCAGGCAGCCCGCCCGCTTCCTCCTGCACGAGAATGACAGCCCCGTCATTATCCGCGCCGATCACCTCGGACAGCGGCAATTTGACATGCGCGCCCGTCTCCGGCTCCCACATGCCCAAAACCTGCCGTCCGGTGACAATCTGGGTGTAATCAAAAGCACGGCCCGCCAGCTCGCCCCGTTCAATTTCGACCTCTGCCCGGTCGCGGAATTTTACCAGCCAGATCACCGATTCCTTTTGTTGCGCATCGGCATCGATTCGCACATCGAGCATATCCGCATTCGCCGAAAGCGTGACCGGCACCGGCAAGTCTGCCGCCGCCACTGCCGCCTTCACCTCGGTGCTGCGCGACCCCACCACATCCTGTGTGCCATTGACCATTAATTGCGGGGTATAAATGCGCGTTTGGCGCTGCGCCTTGGCGTAAGCGCGCTGATAGTCGGAATTATCGGCACTGCCAAAAACGTCCCGCCAGCCGATATAGTCCCAGTAATCAACATGATAGGCCAAAGCGATCACATCATCACGTGCATCATAGGCACTTAAAAGCTTGTCCGCCGCCGGGCAGGATGAACACCCCTGGCTGGTAAACAGCTCCAGAACGGCCACGGGATGCAGCTTCACCTCAGCCGTTTGCGCAGCGCTGCCGGGCAGCAACCCCGCAAGCACCGACAAAACAAAAACAGGCCTGAATATCTGGTTCATTATCATGCCGATATTTTAGGTGGCTCAGGGCGCAACCGCCAGTCACATGGCGGTGAATTCACTACACCGTGATGCCCCGGGGGCAATCTGTAAGCATTTTGGCAACCCTATTCGCCGACATTATGCGCGAGAGTGACCAATGGTGCTATCTCCGCACGTGGAGACACGGACGCATGTTTTTAGAATACGATTCCTTTTTGATAGCCGCAGGCACCACGGCAGCGGTGATCTGTTTGACATTTTTTCTCTCCTGGCTTTCAGACCGCACCATCAATTTCCTGGTGACGGCCGGCAGCGCCATGCTGACGATCACAATCGCCATCATCTGTTTTGCCACCTATATCACCTCGAAAAGCGCCGTTTTCGGCTTCAGCGCCGCCATCAGCCTGACATTCGGACTGGCCCTCGGACAAGCCGCCGCGCAGCAATACCGCACCGGCAAGCTATCGCCGCGTCTGGTCACGATTTTATCGCTGACCATGCTCCCGCCAATGATCTTGGCCCAGATTCTGGGTTTTGACGGGCTCGTCTTCATTCAGCTCAATTTTTATTGCGCCATCCTGCTGGTCACCATGGCCCGCGAATACTGGTATTGCCGCCGGGAAAGCCCGGCTGTCACCATCTTGCTGTGTGCCCTCTATGTCATCCTGTCGGTTTCATTCCTGCTTTGCGCCATCGTGCTGGCCATCGAGACACCGCTTGTGCTCAACGGCCCCCCAACCAATTGGGCTGAATCGCTTAACGTAATGGTATCGGTCCTCGCAGTAGCGGGTATTGGCGCCCTGTCCATCGCGCTTCACCACCAGCGCCTGATCAAGCGCCACCGCAATGCCGCCATGACCGATGCATTGACCGGATTGTTGAACCGCCGCGCCCTGTTCGAGGCTTATGGCGAGGAGCTGCTGCCGCCGGGCACGGCCATCGTCTTGTTCGATCTCGACCACTTCAAACAGGTCAATGACCGTCACGGCCACACCGCCGGGGACAATGTGTTGATACGCTTTGCCGAAATCTGCAGCGCCTATATCGGCATCAATGACACCGCCATCCGCATGGGGGGCGAGGAATTTCTGATCGTTATGCCCTACACAAGTGGCGACAAGGCCCTGGTCATTGCGGAAAGAATCCGCATTGCGCTGGCAAAGGAAGTCTTCACAACGGATGAAGGCGTGTTGCGCTGCACGGTCAGCGCCGGCATTTATGCAGCCCACCCGCTGGAGCACCTGCCCCTCGACACCAGCCTCAGACATGCCGACAAGGCGCTCTATGTCGCCAAGGATACCGGCCGCAACCGCACCCGGCTGCAGGAACCACGCCTGGTGGCCTGACGCCTGTCCCTCATGGCAGACAAAACAAAAGGGCGGCCCCGGCAAGGACCGCCCTTTGTCATCTCGATAAACGCGAGGACCTATTCGGCAACAAGGTTCCGCAGCACATAGTGCAGGATACCGCCATTGCGATAGTAATCGAGTTCGTTCTCGGTATCGATCCGGCACAGCGTTTCCGCCGTCACCACCGAGCCATCCGGCCGGGCGATTTTGACCGCAACAGTCGAGCGCGGCGTAATCGTCTCGACATTGTCGATATCGATCGTCTCATCACCGGTCAGACCAAGGCTCTGCCAGCTCTCGCCTTCCTTGAACTGCAGGGGCAATACGCCCATGCCGATCAGGTTGGAACGATGGATGCGCTCAAAGCTCTGCGCCACCACGGCCCGCACGCCCAGAAGCGTGGTGCCCTTGGCCGCCCAGTCACGTGAGGAGCCGGTGCCATATTCCTTGCCGGCAAACACCACAAGTGGTGTGTCGGTTTCGGCATAAGCCATGGCCGCATCATACATTGCCATGGTCGAACCATCCGGGCCCTTGGAGAAACCGCCCTCAACACCCGGCACCATCTGGTTCTTGATGCGGATATTGGCAAAGGTGCCGCGCATCATGATCTCGTGATTGCCGCGCCGCGCCCCATAGGAGTTGAAATCCTTGGGCATGACCTGACGTTCGGTCAGATACTGGCCCGCAGGCGTATCCTTTTTGAACGACCCGGCGGGGGAGATGTGGTCGGTGGTGATCGAATCAAGGAACAGGCTGAGAACCCGCGCATTCTTGACGTCTGTTACCGCATCCGGCTCCATCGACAAGCCGTCGAAATAGGGCGGGTTGCGCACATAGGTCGAGGATGGGTTCCAGTCATAGGTCTCGCCACCGGTGACCTCGATCCCCTGCCAGTGCTCGTCACCCTTGAACACGTCGGAATAGCGCGACTTGAACATTTCAGGGGTGATATAGGTGCGCACCAGCTCGGCGATCTCGGCATTGCTCGGCCAGATATCCTTCAAATAGACAGGATTGCCGTTCTTGTCATTGCCCAGCGAATCGGTGGTCACATTGACAAACATCGACCCGGCAATGGCATAGGCCACAACCAGCGGGGGTGAGGCCAGATAATTGGCCCGCACATCCGGATTGACCCGGCCCTCGAAATTGCGGTTGCCCGACAGAACCGAACAGGCAACCAGATCATTCTCGTTGATTGTCTCGGAAATCGCCGTCGGCAGCGGACCGGAATTGCCGATACAGGTGGTGCAGCCATAACCGACAAGGTTAAAGCCCATCGCATCGAGATCTTCCTGCAGGCCGGCCGCCTTCAGATATTCGGTAACCACCTGCGAGCCGGGGGCCAGCGAGGTCTTGACCCAGGGCTTGGACTGCAGGCCCAGTTCCCGTGCCTTGCGCGCCACAAGCCCGGCTGCAATCAACACGGTCGGGTTGGAGGTATTGGTGCATGACGTGATCGCGGCAATCACCACATCGCCATCGGCCAGACCATGGTCTGTGCCTTTGACTTCGCAGCGTGCTTCCTCGGGAATGTCATCAACACCGGTTGCACCTTCATCCACAAAGCGCGATTCGCCATTGGGTTCGGGCAGGGTATTGCGATCCTTGCGGCCGCCGGAGAGATCAGTCAGCGCTTCGCGGAACTTCTCGGGCGCTTCAGCCAGAACCACACGATCCTGCGGACGCTTTGGCCCCGAGATCGAAGGCACAACCGTTGACAGATCGAGTTCCAGTGTATCGGTGAAGACCGGTTCAGCCGATGACGCATCGCGGAACATGTCCTGCGCCTTGGCATAGGCTTCCACAAGGGCCACCCGCTCGGGATCACGGCCTGACGTCTTCAGATAGGCCAGTGTGTCCTCATCGACCGGGAAGAAGCCGCAGGTTGCGCCATATTCCGGCGCCATATTGGCGATGGTCGCCTCATCCTCAAGGCTGAGGGCATCAAGGCCCGGCCCGTAGAATTCGACGAACTTGCCCACAACGCCCTTTTTGCGCAGCATTTCAACAACTGTCAGCACCAGATCGGTGGCCGTAATGCCCTCGGCAATCTGGCCGGTCAGCTTGAAACCGACAACTTCCGGGATCAGCATGGTAATCGGCTGGCCGAGCATGGCCGCCTCAGCTTCAATACCGCCCACACCCCAGCCGAGAACGGCAAGACCGTTGACCATGGTTGTGTGGCTGTCTGTACCCACCAGGGTGTCGGGATAAGCGACGGTTTCGCCATCCTCTTCCTTGGTCCAGACCGTCTGGGCCAGATATTCAAGATTGACCTGATGGCAAATGCCGGTGCCGGGGGGCACAACGCGGAAATTGTCAAACGCGGACTGACCCCAGCGCAGGAACTCATAGCGCTCGCCATTGCGCTCATATTCCAGATCGACATTCTGGTTGAAGGCGAGTGCCGTGCCGAAATTATCCACCATCACCGAGTGATCGATGACGAGATCGACCGGCACGAGCGGGTTGATCTTTTGCGGATTGGCGCCAAGCTTGGCCGTGGCATCGCGCATGGCGGCCAGATCGACCACGGCGGGGACACCGGTGAAATCCTGCATCAGCACGCGGGCTGGACGATAGGAGATCTCGTGGGTGGACTTGCGCGTCTTGAGCCATTCGGCCACCGCGACAATGTCCTCTTTTTTAACGGTGCGCCCGTCTTCGAAGCGCAACAGGTTTTCCAGCACAACCTTCATGGAGTGCGGAAGTTTGGAAATGCCGGCCAGACCGTTCTTTTCCGCTTCGGGAAGCGAATAATAGGTATAGGACTTGCCGCCGACATCCAGCGTCTTTTTTGACTTGAAACTATCGAGAGATTTTTGTGCCACTGCGCCACCTGCTGTTCGGTGAAGAAAATGCCCCCAAGCACCAAGCGTCCTACCAGGCCACGCGGCACGGGGAGTAAGAGGAGTATCAAACCGGCCTCCTTGCCGGGTCGTCACGGGCCTTATACTGAAATGATTCTAAGGTTGCCAGTCTCGACTTTTACCGCATATCAAGGTGACGTGATGAACCACGCCCGAATCCATGCCCCCCGTCACCTCGATGTGACCGGCCTGACCTGTCTGCGCGGAGAACGCGAGATATTCGCCGATCTGTCATTCAGCGTCGCCCCCGGAACCGCGCTTTTGCTGCGCGGCCCCAATGGCGCGGGCAAAACCAGCCTGATGATGTGCCTTGCCGGCTTTTTGCACACCCAGCAGGGCACAATTGTCTGGCAGGGCCGCGACCCCGAACAGCGGCCGGGCGAAGACATGCATTTTATTGGCCATCAAAGCGCCGTCAAACCCGACCTCAGCGTTAATGAAAATCTAAAATTCTGGGCCAGCATCAATGGCGGCGACCCCGCCAACACCGCCAATGCGCTTGAAGCGGCGGGAATCGGGCACACAGCCGATCTGGATGCCGCATTATTGTCTGCCGGGCAGACCCGCAGACTGGCGCTCGCCCGCCTGCTCGCCGCCCCCCGCCCCGTCTGGCTGCTCGATGAACCCACCTCCGCCCTTGATGCCGCAGGGGACAAATGGATTGCCGGCCTGATTGACACCCATCTCGATCAGGGTGGGCTGGTGATTGCCGCAACCCATCTCGATCTGGCGCTCAAGCCCGCATCGCGCATCAAAACGCTCGACCTTGGGGCAACAGCATGACCGCTTTTTATGCCCTTTTGCGGCGCGATTTGAAGCTTGCCACCCGCAGTTCCGGCGACATGCTCACCCTTGTGCTGTTTTTCATCATGGTCGGCACCATCACCCCTTTTGCCATTGGGCCCGACAAGGCCGTGCTGGCGCGTCTCGCCCCCGGCATTGTCTGGATCGCCGCCTTTCTGGCCAGTCTTTTGGCCATGGACCGCCTGTTCCGCGCCGATCACGAGGATGGCTCACTTCTGGCCATGCGCCATGCCGCCCTTTCGCTGGAAACCATCACCTTTGCCAAAATCATCGCCCACTGGCTGACCACAGCCCTGCCGCTGATGATTGCCACCCCTTTCATGGCCGTCATGCTCAATATGGACATGACCATTTTCACGCGCACATTGATTTCGCTGGCGCTCGGCACCCCGGCCCTCACCGCCTTTGGCGCTGTCGGGGCGGCGATTACCGTGTCACTACGTCGCGGGGGATTGATCGCACCGGTCCTTATATTGCCCCTATCGATACCGATCCTGATTTTCGGTGTCGGGGCCATCAATGCCAATGCGGGACCGGATGCCGAAACCGCCGCCATGCTGTTTCTTGGCGGCATCAGCCTTGTCTCTGTCGCCTTTGTACCCTTTGCTGCAGCGCTTGCGCTTAAACTGACACAGGAATAACAATCCCGGCCAATCCCGGCACCGGAACGAATGCATGAGCCCAGACACCGCAAAACCGATGAACTGGTTCGACAAACTGGCCCATCCCGGCCAGTTCCTGATCTGGTCGCGCCCCCTGATCTGGCCATTGGCCGTGATCACCACCCTCATGTTCGCGCTCGGGCTCTGGTACGCTTTCTTCAATTCACCAGAAGACTATCAGATGGGCGACACGGTGCGGATCATGTATATCCACGTGCCCAATGCCTGGCTCTCCCAGTTCTGCTATGTGCTCATGGCAGCCTCGGCCATTGGCACCCTTGTCTGGCGTCATCCCATGGCCGATGTGTCGATGAAAGCCGCCGCCCCCTTGGGCGCAGCCTTTACCGCCATGGCGCTTTATACCGGCGCGCTCTGGGGCCGTCCCACCTGGGGCACCTATTGGGAATGGGACGGGCGCATGACCTCAACCCTCATCCTTTTGCTGATGTATCTGGGATTGATTGCCCTCTGGCGCGCCTTTGACGACCAGTTGCGCGCCGCCAAACTGATCGCCGTTTTGACCCTTGTCGGCGCGATCAACATTCCGGTGATCAAGTTCTCGGTCGACTGGTGGAACACCCTGCACCAGCCTGCCAGCGTCTTGCGCGCCGGGGGGCCTTCCATGCCGCCCTCAATCTATATCCCGTTATTTGTGATGACCTTTGCCTTCACCTTCTTGTTCCTCACCCTGCATCTGGTTTCCATGCGCAGCGAGGTTTTGCGCCGGCGGGTCCGCTCGCTTGAACGCAAACAGGCCAACGGAGCGGTGAAATGATTGATCTTGGCCCGCACGAAACCTTTATTTTTTTCGCCTATCTGGGTGTGGCGCTGGTGACATTTGGCCTGATCGGCATGGTCGCAATCGATGCCCGCCGCCAAAAAGCCCGCCTTGAAGCCCTCGATGCCATGGGTATTCGCCGTGGCACGGCAAACGGGAAGCCGAAAACGTGAAACGCATTGCCCTGCTGCTGACCCCGCTCGCGCTCTTGATTGGTCTGGTCGCCCTTTTTGCGCTCAATATCGACCGCGACCCCAATTTCATCCCCTCCGCCCTGCTCAACAAGCCGGTGCCGGCCATGACCCTGCCGCCGATTGACGAGACGATTGGCATAGAAGGTTTTGGACCCGATGACCTCAAGGGTCAGGTGACCCTGGTCAATGTCTTTGCCTCATGGTGCATCCCCTGCCGCGATGAACACCCCTTGCTCATGCAGCTCGCACAAGAAAACGGCGTGACCATTTACGGCATCAACGAAAAGGATGCGCCGGAGAATGCCCGGAAATTCCTCTCGGAACTGGGCAATCCCTATCAGCGGATCGGGGCCGACGCCAATGGCCGCGTCGCCATTGAATGGGGCGTTTATGGCGTGCCGGAGACCTTTGTGGTCAATGCAAAGGGGATTATCACCTACAAGCATGTAGGCCCCCTCTCGGAGAAGGCGGTCACAACCTCGCTATTGCCAGCCCTTGCTGCGGCCGGCCTGGCCGATTGATCTGAAATCGATCGCTATTCGGCAGGGGTTTCCTCGGTGATCGCGTGCGTGGTGAGTACCCTCAGCTGAAAGAACGAGAATGCCAGCGTCAGCGGCATGATGCCCCAGACCTTGAAGGACACCCAGGCATCGGTGGAAAAATTGCGCCAAACCACCTCGTTGAGCACCGCCAGCACCAGAAAGAACAGGCCCCAGCGCACGGTCAATATCCGCCAGCCTTCCGGCCTCAGCTTGTAGACCTCACCAAACACATATTTGAGCAGCGACTGGCCAAACACCAACCCGCCCAAAAGCACGGCCCCGAACAATATATTGACGATGGTCGGCTTCATCTTGATGAAGGTGTCATCCTGCAGGTAAAGCGTCAGCCCGCCAAAAACCAGCACAACAACAGCGGTCACCAAAGGCATGATCGCCACGCGCTTCATCATGAACCAGCTGACGGCGATGGAGATCACCATCGCGCCCATAAACCAGGCGGTCGCCGCAAAAATATCCGCCCGGGCATTGACGAAAAAGAAGATCACCAGGGGCCCCAGTTCCAGCGCCAGCTTGATCAGCTGCGGTTTCAGGTCACCTGTTTGGTTTGCGGGCAGTTTCGTCTCGTCAGCCATGTCTACTCCCTACCGGCTATGGCTTCGGCAAAATCCCTGGCCGCGAAGCTTTCCAGATCGTCGACACCTTCGCCGACACCAATATAATGCACAGGCAGGCCGAATTTCCTGGCGATCGCCACCAGAATACCGCCCCGCGCCGTACCATCCAGCTTGGTCATCACCAAGCCGGTCACCCCGGCGCGCTTATGGAAAATCTCGGCCTGATTGAGCGCGTTTTGTCCTGTGGTTGCGTCCAAAGTAAGGAGAACCGCATGGGGCGCGCTGTCATCAACCTTCTTGATCACCCGGATGATCTTTTCCAGCTCCGCCATCAACTCATCGCGGTTCTGCAACCGCCCGGCCGTATCGATAATCAGGATATCGCTGCCCGCCGCCCGCGCCTCAGTTACCGCATCAAACGCCAGACCCGACGCATCGGAACCTGCTGGCCGGATAACAACCGGCGTCTTGGTACGCTCGCCCCAGATCTGCAATTGCTCGATGGCTGCCGCCCGGAACGTGTCGCCCGCCGCCAGCATCACCTTTTTGCCATCGGCGGAAAATTTCTGCGCCAGCTTGCCAATCGTTGTGGTCTTGCCCGAGCCATTGACCCCGGCCATGAGAATGACAAACGGTTTCTTGCCCGCATCAATCATCAGCGGCTGCGCCACGGTTTCAAGAACCTTTTCGATCTCCGCCGCCAGAACCTGACGCACATCTTCAACCGAAATTTCCTTGTCGAACCGGTCCCGGGCCAGCGCCTCGGTGATCGTCATCGCCGTATCGACCCCGAGGTCGGCCTGGATGAGAATATCTTCCAGTTCATCAAGCGTCGCCTGATCGAGCTTTTTCTTGGTGAACACCGAAGCGATATTGCCGGTCAGATGATCTGACGACCGCTTCAGCCCCGAACTCAGGCGCTGGAACCAGCTCTTTTTTGCCGGTGCCGCTTCCCGTGCATCAGCCGTCCCGGCCGCATGCTCTTCAATCCATTCCGGTGTTGTCTCGGGCGGACCGGGATCGAGATCAGTCAGGTCTTCGTCAATGACCGCCGGTATCTCATCCACTTCCGCCGGTTTTGCGGGTGGGGAAGCCTCGACAGCCTCAGAAGGCTCAGCCGCTTCCGCCTCCGCCAATGCCCGCTCGGCGGCCACTTTGGCTTTGAGCACCGCCTCTTCATCAAACGTGGTTTCTTCAGGCACATCCTGCGCATCGGAATCCATCGGCCGCGGAGCCGCATTCGGCGACATCGCCGCATCGCCCGACGGCAAACCGGGAACCGGTGCTAGCGGGATATCCTCGGACTTGTCCTTGTCGGACTGTGGCGCATCTTCGCTTTTGCCCCGCCCGAACAGGCGAGAAAACAGACCCGGTTTTTTCTCATCACTCATGCCGCCGTCCTGACCGCTTCTCCGGTCAACCCGGTACTGTTCACATCGGTAATCCTGACGTCCATGACATCACCCTGCACCCCTTCGACAAGACTGACAGGCACAAACTGTTCGGTCCGGCCGAGGCCGGGACGCTCCACCAATACGCTTTCTGTTCTGCCAACCCGGCTCTGGCACAATTTGGCGAATTGCTGGTCGCCCAGCGCCCGCAAAGCCGCCGCCCGGCGCTTGGCAATTGCCTTGGGCACCTGGTTGGGAATACGGGCGGCCGGGGTGCCTTGCCGCTTGGAATAGGGAAATACGTGCAAATAGGTCAGATCAGCCTCTTCAACGATCTTCATCGAGTTTTCAAACATCTCATCGGTTTCCGTGGGGAAGCCGGCAATGATATCGGCACCAAAAACCATGTCCGGCCGCGCCCGGCGGACAGCATGGACAAATTCAAGCGTATCGGCGCGCAAATGCCGCCGCTTCATCCGCTTCAGGATCATGTCATCGCCCGATTGCAGCGACAAATGCAGATGCGGCATCAGCCGCATGTCACTGGCAATCGCCTCATGCAGGGCCTCGTCCGCCTCGATCGAATCAATCGATGATATCCGCAATCGCGGCAGATCCGGCACATGCCGCAAAATCTGCTGGGTCAGCTTGCCAAGGGTCGGCGTGCCCGGCAGGTCCGGCCCATAGGAGGTAATATCGACCCCGGTCAGCACCACTTCCTTATAGCCATTGCCCACCAGCATCTTGATCTGCTCGACAACCGCCCCCATCGGCACTGAGCGCGACGGGCCCCGGCCATAGGGAATAATGCAGAAAGTGCAGCGATGGTCGCACCCGTTCTGCACCTGCACAAAAGCCCTTGCGCGCCCGTCCATCCCCTCGATCAGGTGCCCGGCGGTTTCGGTCACTGACATGACGTCATTGACCTGCACCTTGTCGTTGAGGTTCACCCCGAAAGTCAGCTTTCGATAGGTTTCCGCCTTCAGCTTGTCGCCATTGCCGATCACCAGATCGACCTCGGGCATGACCGCAAAGGTTTCCGCCTCGGTTTGCGCCGCGCAACCGGTGACAATGATACGCCGCTCGGGATTGTCGCGCCGGGCCTTGCGGATCGCCTGGCGCGTCTGGCGCACGGCCTCGCCGGTGACCGCGCAGGAATTGACGATCAGCACATCGTCCAGCCCGGCCTTCTCCGCCTCGGTCTTCATCACTTCGCTCTCATAGGTATTGAGGCGGCAGCCAAAGGTCAGGGTTTCAATACCGGTCATGCGGCAGGCTCCATCATCAGCTCGGCGGGCAGTTCACCGCGCCCGTCCAGCGCCCAGGGGCCGGTCATCAGGATATGATCATCGCTTTCGCGCCACTCAAGCTGCAAGGCACCGCCGGGCAATTCAATGGTCACCTTGCGGCCAGACCGTCTGGTCCGTGCCGCGCATACGGCCACTGCACAAGCCGCCGTGCCGCAGGCAAGGGTTAGCCCCACACCCCGTTCCCAGACCTTTACCCGGATCTTGTCGGGTGAAATGACCTGCGCCAGCGAAATATTGGCCCGCTGAGGAAAGATCGGATGATTTTCCAGCAAGGGACCGAACCGCTCCAGCCCGTATTTTTCCGGATCATCACTGACCCAGAACACCGCGTGCGGATTGCCGACATTGACCACTGAGGGGGTATGCAGCACCGGCGCATCAATCGGCCCGATCTGCAATTCGATACCGCGGGTGTCGCGGAATTCTTCGCTCAAGGGAATATCCTGCCAGTCGAATTTCGGCTTGCCCATATCGACAGTGACCTGATCGCCATTCACCTGGGCGACAAGCAGGCCGGCATTGGTGGCAATCAATATCTCGGACTTGACCAGCTCTTCAGCCACCAGCGCCGCGACGCAGCGCGAGGCATTGCCGCAAGCATCCACCTCGCTGCCATCCTCATTATAGATGCGCATGAACAAGTCAGCACCGGGATAGGGCGCGGGTTCCATGACAATGAACTGATCGCAGCCAATGCCCGTCTCGCGATCGGAAATCCGCCGCACTTGCGCCGGGGAAAACCGGATTTTGGACGCACGGGCGTCAACCACGACAAAGTCATTGCCGAGGCCGTTCATCTTCAAATAGGCAATCGCGTTGGCCATTGAGGTCCACACCACATCATTGTTGACGCCCTATATGGCGCAGAATGGTGGCAATTTCCAGTTCGCGCTTGCAACTCAGGGTTGCAGCAAAATGCACCCTGCTGGCAGGCAAGCGTCAAGCGAGACTTTTCTGTGCGTTCTCATACACAATTTTGTGACACTGACGGTCACATTCTCACCCCATTCCGGCTCAGTGATGAACGCGCCTGTCCGGGGGGAACGGGACCTGATTCAAACCAGCGTCACGACGCCAAACCCCGAAACCGGTCCAATGAAAAATCGCACCCCGCCGCCGCAATTGAATCCGGCTCACGCAGCGCATGTTGACGCCTTACTGCAAGAGGGGATCGACAAACAACAGCGCGGCGAGCTGCAAGGAGCCAAAACGCTCTATCAGAAAATCCTCACCATCGACCCCGGCCATGCCGATGCCAACCACCTGCTTGGCCTGACCGAACGCCTTATGGGCAATCATCAGGCCGCGGCCAAGCATATCACCTGCGCCATCGCCACCCGGCCCGACGAAATGGCCTATTACAATAATCTCGGCCTCATTCATCGCGAAACCGGGCAATTTGAAAAAGCCCTCGCATGCTATCGCAGGGCGGGCGCGCTTGATCCTGAAAACCCTGCGGTTCACAACAATATTGGTGTGGTATTGCAGGCGCAGGGCAAGCACGCCGAAGCTATTCCCGAATTCAAAAGAGCCCTCGCAAATGCCCCCCGCTATGCCGAGGCGCACAACAATCTGGGCTTGTCCTTTCTGGCCATCGAAGACGCAAATGCCGCTGCCGCTGCATTTCTGGCCGCGACCCGCCTTCAGCCCGGCAATGCCAATCTTCACAACAATCTCGGCTGGGCACTCTGTCTCGCCGAACGGTTTGACGCCGCCATACCCGTGCTTCTCAAAGCCATTCAATTGCAGCCGCAGGCTGGATTTTACAGTAATCTGGGACGCGCTTATGCCGGTCTCGACCACATCGATCAGGCCATTAAGGCCTATCACCAGGCAATCGCCCTCAATCCCGGTTTTATCGATGCCCATTACAATCTGGGCCGGATGCTGAGCCAGGCCGGCCAGACCGAGCCGGCGCTGGCCGCCTATCGGCAGACACTTGCCCGCGACCCGGATCATTCAGAGGCGCATCGCGGCATCGCCAATCTTATTCGGCACAGTACAGAGAATAGCGACACCGAAGCCCTGCGGGCCGCCTATCAGCGGGCCGAACCGGGTGGTTTGCACCGCATGCATCTCGCCTTTGCCCTTGGGAAAATTGGTGAAGACCAAAAAGCCTACCAAACCGCATTCGATTATGTGCTCGAAGCCAATGCCATCCGCCGCGCAAACTATGCCTATGACAGCACCCAGGAACAGGTGAAAGCGGATCGTATCCGTGAAATCTTCACCCCCGCCCTGTTTGAAAAACACAAAGAGACCGGCGATCCGGACGACGCACCAATCTTCATCCTCGGCATGCCCCGGTCAGGCACCAGTCTGGTTGAGCAGATTCTAGCCAGCCACCCACAGGTTCATGGTGCCGGTGAATTGCGCTTTCTGGCGGAACCGATGCGCGCGAACGGCATGATCGGCGATAATGGTCTCATGGCCCCGCAAATCGCCGATATGCCGCCGGAACATTTCGGGCAACTGGGCACAGACTATCTGGAGAAATTGCATAAACTGGCCCCCGAGGCGCGGTTCATCACCGACAAGATGCCAACCAATTTCTGGCGCATCGGGCTGATCAAGCTGATGCTGCCCAATGCCAAGATCATTCATTGCCGCCGCTCAGCCGCCGATAATTGCCTGTCGATCTTCAAGAATTATTTCGCCGGCAACGGTCTGCGCTATGCTTATGACCTGAGCGAACTGGGCAATTATCACAATGTCTATCGCACGCTGATGGGCCATTGGCACCAGGTGCTGCCCGGTGCCATCCATGATGTCGACTATGAAAAACTGGTCGCCGATCAGGAGGGCGAAACCCGCGCCCTCCTCGCCCATTGCGGGCTGGACTGGGACCCGGCCGTTCTTGATTTTCACAAGAACGAACGGCAGGTCAAAACCGCCAGCTTCTCTCAGGTGCGCCAGCCGATCTACAAAACCTCCGTCAAGCTCGCCGACCGTTATGGCGAGGCGCTGAACCCGCTATTGGAAGTCCTGGCCGAAGGGCCCGTGGATGGGTAGCCCTTAGGCCCACTCACCCTTGCGGAACACCGGTACTTTTTCGCCACTCTGGGTAATGCCGTCGATATCGATCTGGTCCGACCCGATCATCCAGTCAATATGGATCAGGGAAGCATTGCCGCCCTGCGCCTTGACCTCATCAGGGGTGATGGTGTCGCCGCCCTTGAAACATTTGGCATAACACTGGCCAAGCGCGATATGGCAGGCCGCGTTCTCATCAAACAGCGTGTTGAAGAACAACAGGCCCGACGCGGAAATCGGCGAGGAATGCGGCACCAGCGCCACTTCCCCGAGACGGCGCGCGCCCTCATCGGTGTCGAGCACCTTGAGCAAAACCTCTTCGCCCCGGCTCGCCTTGGCGCTGACAATCTTGCCGCCCTCGAATTTCACCTCAATATCATCGATCAGCGTGCCCTGATGTGACAGCGGCTTGGTGGAGCGCACATAGCCCTCCGCTTTCAGCCGGTGCGGGGTGGTGAACACTTCCTCGGTGGGAATATTGGGATTGCAGGTAATGCCGTTCTTGGCCGTTGAGGCACCACCATGCCATTCGTGCCCGTCCGCCAACCCGAGCGTCAGATCAGTGCCCGGCCCGGTATAATGTAGAGCCGCGAAATTCTGCCCGTTAAGCCAGCTCGAACGTACCTTGAGATTGGCATTATGCTCGGCCCAGGCCGCAATCGGGTCGGCCACATCAACCCGCGAGGCTGCAAAAATTGCATGCGCCAGCTTGGCGATCGCAATCTCGTCGGGATCATCGGGGAACATCACCTTGGCCCAGCTGGGATTGGGGTAGGAGACAATGTTCCAGTTGATATCGAACCCGGCGATCTTTTCCAGCGCCGGCTTGTAGGCTGTGGAATTGGCCTTGTTGGCCCGCGCCACTTTTGCCGCGTCCTCACCGCTCAGCATGAGCGGATTATCGCCGGCAATCGCCAGCCGCGCCGCATTATTGTCGAACGCCTTGGCCATGCCCTCGTACAACCAGCCCGCCGCCTTGTCGAAACTGGCATCGGGGGCATGGTGATAGCGCGCCAGCGTCATTTCCTCGTCGGAAAACAGCGTCGTCACCAGCCCCGCCCCGTTCTTATAGGCATGTTCGGTGATGCGCCGCACCAGCGGCAAGGCGGCCATGGGCGCTGTCATCACCAGATCCTGCCCCTCTTCCAATCTAAGGCCAACCTTGATCGCCACTTCGGCAAGCTTGTCGATGGGCGTGGCGAATTGGGTATGGGGCATGATGAAATTCCTTGTGGCGTGAACGCTTTATATGGCGGATCGCGGCGCGGATTTCCAGTACCGCCGCGGCTATCCGCCCGTCGAAATGCATGGATATATGCCACGCAATATGTGAAGCTTAGCAGCAACCAAGAGGATGTTGAAATGGCCTTTGAAGATCTTAAAGCCGGTATTTTTCTAGCGCTTGAGCAAATGACCAACCAGCCTGAAGACAAGCATGAACTGGCGGGACGCATTCATGAAATGCTCGGCGAGATGCGCGCAACCGGCATGCCCCTGCCCGAGGATCTTGTCGAGATTGAACGTCAGCTGGAAGCCGAATTCGCCCGGCCCAAACGCTAGGGCCTAAAGAAAGCTCAAAAGGGTTTTCGCCCCGGCAGAGGCTTCGCTGGTGCCAAACATCTGCGCCAGTTTGGCCGAACTTTCGTAATTTGACAGCGCGGTTTGATAAAGCGCCTCGCTCCAGCCTGCCGCTGCCCGCTCTTCCACACTCAGCGAGGCAAAGGCGCTGATAATGTTCTTGGCCAATGCGGTGGGGTCGCCTGATTTACCCGCTTCGGTTGAACAGGCCAGCAAGGTCGCGCTCGAGCGCGTGCGCATTTCACCCTTGGCGCTCATGATTTCCGCATCGGAAAACAGCGACCCCTGATTAAGGACAATGGCGGCCAGCGACCGGCTGCCAAACTGGCCGTAATCCGGCTTCGGGTTCGCCGCGCCCCCAGCCCTTGCATCGGCATATTGCTTGTCGAGCACAACCCGCACATCCCTGGCGACACTATCGAACGGACGCGGTTGATCGACCTCGCCGGTCTCGGCCCGCACCAGATAGTTCGCTACCGGATCATTGGCGACATTCGGCAAGGAACCGGGATCATTTTTGACCGCTGCCTGCGCCTCGGTCAGGGCCGCCCGCTGGGCAATCCAGACCAGGCTCGCCTTTTCCTCGGCACTGGCCCCATCCATATGCGCCGCCCCTGCCGCATAAAGGTCCGTCAAATCCCCGGTAATTCGCGCGACAGCCGCCGGCCCGGCCAAAGCCGCATCAAAGCGCCGGGCGAGCTCTGATTTCGCCGCCTTCTGCTCCTCGGCATTGAACAGGTCACCCCCATTGCTGGCCATCGCATAAAGCGAGCGCCGGTCAATTGTCGTCAGATCAATCGCCAGCGCGCCATCCTTGTAGGGCGAGGACAAACCGGCGTCAGACAGGAGGCCATCAAGCGTCTGGCGCATATCGGTCGAGATCGTCGTAAAATCCTTGCCCGCGAGCACAGCCTTTGCCGCATCCGACAAGACGATATCCGTTGCCTGATCAAACCCGGCAGCCGTTGCAGTGCCCGGCGCGCTCGTCGTCTGCCCCGCTTTTGCGGCATTGGCCGCAGCGACTGTACCGGCATAGCTATTGTCGTAATAGGGATTATAGCTCGTGGCATTGATACTGGTCATGGGCGCATATCTCCGTATCCTGCCCATGGATTTGCATATTGCGTGCCAACAAATTTCATATGTTTTACAATGGCTTGAAAACATGGCATTAGCGAAAAGGCGGCAAAACATGCCTTTAATCGGCAAGTTTTGCCCGGCCCGCACAGGAACCGGTGCCGCCCGCCCGGCAACCATGACCCCACAGCGGATTGACTTGGGGACAGGCTTTCCCTTATAAACCGCCAACTCTGCCAAAGAGCCAGACGAACCGAGCCACTAGTGTGCCCGAGAGGCCCACGGTCCCCACCCGCCAGCGCGTTGCGCCCGCGGGTGTAATTTGGTTTTGGGGTTTTAAACCCCATATCGGTTTTCTGGTTTATGGGCGGGAAAAGGGAAAAATAGATGTTCGATACTCTCAGCGATCGTCTGGGTAATATTTTCAAAGGCCTGACCGGCCGCGGCGCCCTTGGCGAAGCGGACGTGAACGCAGCGCTGCGCGAAATCCGCCGCGCGCTGATCGAAGCCGACGTTTCCCTTGAAGTCGTGCGTGCCTTTACCGAACAGGTCGGCGAACGCGCCATTGGTGCCGAAGTCACCAAATCGGTGACCCCCGGCCAGCAGGTCATCAAGATCGTCCATGACGAACTGGTGCGCGTGCTGGGCGAAGAAGCCAACACCATTTCGCTCAATGCCAATCCGCCGGTGACCATCCTCATGGTCGGTCTGCAAGGCTCGGGCAAAACCACAACGACGGCGAAGATCGCCAAGCGTTTGAAGGACCGCCAGAACAAGAAAGTTCTGATGGCCTCGCTCGATACCCGCCGCCCCGCCGCCATGGAACAGCTCAAGGTGCTGGGCGAGCAGGTTGGCGTCGACACGCTTGAGATTGTCGCCGGCCAGACGCCGGTTGAGATTGCCGCGCGGGCCGCAAAAGAGGGCAAACTGGGCGGTTATGACGTCCTGTTTCTCGATACTGCCGGCCGGACCCATATCGACGAAGAGCTGATGGCGGAAACCGCCGAGATCAAGCAGATCGCCGATCCCCATGAAGTGCTGCTGGTTGTCGATGCCCTGACCGGTCAGGACGCGGTCAATCTGGCCCGCTCCTTTGACGAGCGCGTTGATATTACCGGCATCGTGCTGACCCGTGTTGATGGTGATGGCCGCGGCGGTGCCGCCCTCTCCATGCGGGCCGCCACCGGCAAGCCGATCAAGCTCATCGGTACCGGCGAGAAAATGGATGCGCTTGAGGATTTCCATCCCGGCCGCATCGCCGACCGTATTCTGGGCAAGGGCGACATTGTCGCGCTGGTCGAAAAGGCTGCCGAGAACGTTTCCGCCGAAGACGCGGCGAAAATGGCCAAAAAGCTGAAAAAGGGTCATTTCGATCTCGAAGACCTGAAAAGCCAGCTATTGCAGATGAAAAAAATGGGCGGCATGGGCGCCCTGATGGGCCTGATGCCGGGCATGGGCCAGATGAAAAAAGCCATGGCCAACGCCAAGGTGGATGAAAAGGTCTTTGATCGCCAGGTCGCCATCATCAATTCCATGACCAAGAAGGAACGGGCCGCCCCCGAACTTCTCAACGCCTCGCGCCGCAAGCGCATCGCTGCCGGCTCCGGCATGCAGGTCTCCGACATTAACAAGCTGATCAAGCAGCATCGGCAAATGGCCGACATGATGAAAAAAGTCTCGCGCGGCGGTGGCATGGGCGCGCTCGCCGGCATGATGGGCGGCAAAATGCCTGCCAGTCAGGGTGGCGGCATGCCCGACCTGTCCAGTATGGACCCCAAACAACTTGAGCAGATGGCGCGGCAAATGGGCATGGACCCATCAGCCCTGCCCCAGGAAATGCCCAAGGATATCACCGAATCCCTGCCTGCCGATTTTGCAAAACTCGGCGGCGGAAAACCTGCTTTGCCCGGTCTGGGCACACCACGCTTTCCCGGCCTGCCGGGATTGGGTGGCGGCCTGCCGACCAAGAAGAAATAAACCGAACACATTCAAACAAAGCCAAGATTATCTCAGGAGTAAAAAATGTCCCTTAAAATGCGTCTCGCCCGTGGTGGTTCCAAGAAGCGTCCTTACTATCACGTGGTGATTGCCGATGCCCGTTCGCCGCGCGATGGCCGTTTCATCGAGCGTATCGGTTCGTATAACCCCATGCTGCCCAAGGATTCCGAAGAGCGCATCAAGCTCGACGTTGAGCGCGCCCGTCACTGGCTCTCCGTTGGTGCCCAGCCGACCGACCGTGTTGCCCGCTTCCTTGATGCCGAAGGCCTGATCAAGCGCGAAGCCCGCAACAACCCGAAAAAGGCCGAGCCAGGCGCAAAAGCCAAGGAACGTGCTGAAGAAAAAGCCCAGGCTGAAGCTGACGCCAAGGCCGCAGCCGAAGAAGCCGCCAACGCACCCGCCGTTGAAGAAGCACCCGCTGAAGAGGCACCGGCCGAAGAAGCTGCTGCTGCTGAAGAAGCCAAGGCAGAATAAGCATGGCCGGGCAGACCAACAGCCCGGACACAACGCTCGTGCTCATGGGCCGCATCGGTGCGGCCCATGGCATTCGCGGCGAAGTCCGCATCCAGTCTTTCACGGAAGACCCGGTCAGCATCAAGGACTATTCGCCGCTATCGACGAACAAGCCCGGCCTTGAGATCACCATCCTCTCCGCCCGGCCGGCCAAAACCGTCATTGTTGCCCGTATCGCCGGTGTTGCTGACCGTGATGCTGCCGAAAAGCTCAATGGTGTCGAACTCTATATTCCCCGCGACCACCTGCCCGATGAAATGGACGAGGATGATTTCTATCATGCCGACCTGATCGGGCTTGAAGGCCGCCTGACAGATGGCACCGTTTTGGGCCGTGTGCTGGCCGTGCCGAACTTTGGTGCCGATGACCTGATTGAGATCGGGGCCAATAGCGGCAAATCCGTGCTCTATCCCTTCACCCGCGCAGTCATCCCCGAAATTCATGTCGCCGAGGGCTATCTCGTCGTTAATCCGCCCGAGGAAATTATTGTCGAGGGCGAAGCGTGAGCTTTCGTGCCTCGGTCATCACCCTGTTCCCGGATATGTTTCCCGGCCCATTGGGCGTGTCGGTCATCGGCCGGGGGCTTAATGAGGGCCTCTGGTCACTTGATACCGTGGCATTGCGCGATTTCGCCACCGACAAGCACCGCACTGTCGACGATACCCCGGCGGGCGGCGGCCCCGGCATGGTGCTCAAACCCGATATTCTGGCCAGTGCCATCGACCATGTGGCCCCTCAAAACGATCCGCGCCCGCGCATTCTGATGAGCCCGCGCGGCAAACCGCTGACCCAGGCCCGGGCCCGCGAACTGGCGCTTGGCCCCGGCGCGGTTATTGTCTGCGGCCGGTTTGAAGGCGTCGACCAGCGCGTCATTGATGCCCGCAATCTCGAGGAAATCTCGATCGGCGATTATGTGCTCGCAGGGGGCGAAGTTGCCGCCATGGTATTGCTTGAAGCCGTGGCCCGCCTGATCCCCGGTGTATTGGGCGCCGAGGCCAGTAGAGATGATGAAAGCTTTGAATCCGGCGGGCTGGAATATCCCCATTACACACGGCCGCAGAATTTTGAGGGCCATGAGATCCCTGAAATCCTGACCTCCGGCGATCACGGCAAAATCGAGAAATGGCGCCGTGCCGAGAGTGAAGCCCTGACCCGCGCCCGCCGGCCGGACCTGAAAAAGACCTGATGCAAACTGATCATCAGTAATAAAGGGCCGCTTTCACGGCGCCGGGTGACAGATTCTATGCCTGTTCTCATGGATAACCTTGCCGACATCAGTAAAACCGCACTTATTTCTGTTGGACTCTTGGCCCATCCTCAGGTATGACCCGCGCGACGAAACTCCGTCCAACCAAGACCGGGTGAAAAGGATGCTGAACCGCATCCGGTAAACACCCCTTTGAAAAGATCAAAAACGGATTATTGAAATGAACATTATTCAGCAGCTCGAAAAAGAGCACGCCGAGGAATTGGCCGCCAAGCGCGAAACCCCTGACTTCACCCATGGCGATACCGTCAAGGTTTGGGTCAAGGTGCGCGAAGGTACCCGTGAGCGTTTGCAGGCCTATGAAGGCGTTGTGATTTCGCGTCAGGGCTCCGGCCTCATGGAAAGCTTCACCGTACGCAAGATTTCCTATGGTGAAGGCGTGGAACGTGTGTTCCCCATCTACTCCCCGAACATCGACAAGATCGAAGTTCTCAAGCGCGGCAAGGTCCGGCGCGCCAAGCTTTACTACCTGCGCGATCGTCGCGGTAAATCGGCGCGTATTTTCGAATCGACCAGCGCCCGCACCAAAAAGATCGAGCAGACCGAGCGCGAAGCCGCTCTGGAAGCCCGTGCCCAGCGCGAAAAAGAGCGCGAGGAAGCAGCTCTTGCCCTCGCCGCCGAGCGCGCCGCTGAAGAGGCTGCTGCCGCAGAAGCCAAGGCCGCTGAAGAAGCCGCTGCGGCTGCAGAGGCACCTGCCGAAGAGCCCAAGAGCGAATAACGCTTCAAGCTTTGACGCCTGACTGTTTTAAAACCCCGGCCCGCAAGGTCCGGGGTTTTTTCATTGCTGCCTTTGACCGGTTATGATCCCCGCCTGCCCCGGCAAATTTCCACCGCCGGGGAGTTCAACATCTTTTAATGTTGCGCTACAAGTTAGCCGGAAGAGGAGCTTACAATGAGCGAGAAGAAACTGGCCGGCCAACGCGCCGCAAAGCGGCTCGAGGCGGATATTCCGGCTGCGCGCATCAAGACCGACCCGCTCTATACCTATGCCTATTCAGGTGATGCCAGCTATTTTCGCCTCGTCCCGGCCCTTGTGGTCATCGTCAATACCGAGGACGAAGTGCGCGCCGTGATCAAGGCGGCCCGCGCCGAAAACCTGCCCGTGACCTTTCGCGCAGCGGGAACCTCGCTTTCCGGTCAGGCGATTACCGATGGGGTGCTTTGCGTGCTTGGTGATGGCTGGCGCAAGGTCGAGATCCTCGACGAAGGCCAAAGGGTGACCCTTGGCCCCGCCATTATCGTTGCCAATGCCAACAAGGCGCTGAAACCCTTTGACCGCAAGATCGGCCCGGACCCCGCCAGCCAGGCGACCTGCAAGATCGGCGGCGTTGTCTCCAATAATTCCTCCGGCATGTGCTGCGGCGTGGTGCAAAACACCTATCACACCATGCACCGGCTGCGGATCATCCTGACCGATGGCACTTTGCTCGACAGCGGCGACCCCGCTTCCCGCGACGCCTTCCGCCTCAAACGCCCTGATATCATTGAAGGGCTGGAAAAGCTTTCCGCCGAGGTCAAACGCGACAATGAACTGATCGATCTGATCCGGCGCAAATATGCCATCAAGAATACCGTTGGCTATTCGATCAATGCACTGGCCGATTTCGATGATCCCATCGATATCCTGACCCATCTGATTGTCGGCTCGGAAGGCACGCTCGGCTTCGTCTCCGAGATTACCTATAATACCGTGCCCGACCATCCGCACAAAGCCACGGCGCTAGTGCCCTTCCCCTCCAATCACAAGGCAGCGCAGGGCGTTGAGGCGGCTCATCATGCCGGCGTTTCCGCCGCTGAATTTATGGAACGCCGGGCCCTCGCAACAGTCGAGGATCAGCCGGCCATGCAGCCCTTCCTGCCGCTGCTCAACGATACCTCGCCCGCCGTTCTCATCGAGATCATGGCCGAAACCGACGCAGCGCTGGACGCGGAAGTGGCCAAAGCCTCCGCAGCCCTGATGGCAGTTGGCGCACTCTCTACCCCGCAATTCACCAAGGACCCCGCATTGCAGGCCGGGCTTTGGGATGTGCGCAAGGGTCTGTTCGCCTCGGGCAGCTCCGGCCGGCCCAAAGGCACCGTCATGCTGACCGAAGATGTCGCCGTGCCCATCCATCGCCTCGCCGACGCGGTGGGGGATCTGCGCGAGACCCTCGACAGGCATGGCTATGAAGATGGCATTATTTTCGGGCATGCGCTTGCGGGCAACCTGCATTTCCAGATGCATACCGATTTCACCAATCCCAGTGAAGTCGCCCGTTTCGATGCGTTCTCGGCCGATCTCGCCCGGCTTGTCTCGGTAGATTATCAAGGCTCCCTGAAAGCCGAGCACGGCACCGGCCGCGCTATCGCGCCCTTTGTCGAACAGGAATGGGGCAAACGCGCCTATGGCCTGATGCACCGCATCAAGGATTTGCTGGACGGTGAAAAGCTGCTCAACCCCGGCGTCATGCTCAATGACGATCCGCAACTGCACCTGAAGGACACCAAGGAAATGGCAGTGGCCGACGATATTGTCGATCTCTGCATTGAATGCGGCTTTTGCGAACCCGCCTGTCCCTCGGCTGGCCTCACCCTGTCACCACGTCAGCGCATTGTCGTCACCCGCGAACAGGCGCGGCTGGAACGTGAAGGCAATGGCAATGACCTGCTGGCAGCCCTCGAACAAGGCTTTGTCCATGCGGGCATGGACACCTGCGCGGCGTGCAATCTCTGTTCCACCCGCTGTCCGGTCGGTATTGAAACCGGGACAATGATTCTGGGACGGCGCGACCGCAAACGTTCCGGCTCTGCTAATGCAATTGCCGGTTTCATGGCCGATCATACCGGCACGATCGAAACGCTGATGCGCACCGGCGTCGCCGCCCAGGGCGTGGCGCGCAATATTGTGGGTGATGGCATTGTCGATTCGGTTTCCGGGGCCCTCAATGCGTTTTCAGGTCATAAGATTCCCAAACCCAATCGCAATCTCAAGCCCGGCCCCGGCACCCCCAAACAGCCTGCAGCGAATACCAAGGCACCACGGGGCAAAATCGTTTATTTTCCCGCCTGTGCGTCGCGCATGTTCGGTGCCCCCAAAACAGATCTTGATCTGCTGCCCGTGACAGAAGCCATGCTGGCCCTTTTGACCCGCGCCGGCTATGAGCCGGTATTGCCCGACAATCTGAACGGCCAGTGTTGCGGCCAGCCCTTCCAGTCAAAAGGCTTTCCGCAAGAAGCGGAAAAAGTCGGTAGCAAGCTGCAAACGAGCCTTCAAGCGGTCAATCCGGACAATAGCCTGCCCATGGTCACCGACATGTCGACCTGTTCGCTGCACCTCAAGCATGACGGTCTGCCTGTCGCCGACAGTGCCGAATTCCTGCTACAAAACGTCTTGCCGCATCTCGCGATCACCCAGCCCCTGCCGGTTGTGGCCATCCATCACAATTGCTCGGCCCAGCGGATGAACGAACAGCCCATCACCGAGGCGCTGGTAAAGGCCTGTGCAAAGGAAATTGCTGTCTTGTCTTCGGTCACCTGTTGCGGCTATGCCGGTGACAAGGGCATGTATCAGCCTGAGCTCAACGCGCATGCCCTGCGTTTTGCCAAAAACGATGTACCGGACACCTGCCGGATCGGCATTTCCACGGTGACCACTTGCGCCACCGGCCTCAGCGATCATCTCGGCATCCCGTTTGTCGGCCTTGCCAGCCTGCTTGAATATGTCAGCCGCCCGCCAGCATAACATGAGCATTCAAATCAGTTAAAACATCCATCAACGGATAAATACCCGTGTATTTACCCGTTGTTGATTTGACGTCGCTAATATGAAAGAGGTAAAGACCGGGCGGTCTGCAAAGTATTATTCAATTGCCGCAGGGAGTTTGCTTATGGACGCCATTGCCCCAACCACGCGCGAGCGCATTGTTGCTGCGGCTTTTGAGCTGTTTCTCAACCACGGCTTTGATGGCACCGGGGTTAATCAGATTTTGCAAAAGTCCGGTCTGTCCAAGGGCGCATTTTATCACCACTTCAAAAGCAAGGATGAAATCTACGCCGAGATCATCTCGACATTTTTCATCCAGCCGCTCGAGGCGACCGATTTCGACAAAATGGCGCAACTCCCCCTGCGGGATATCCGGCTCATTCTGGCAGATCATTATGCCAGCCTGCCCCAGGACGTTGCCAATCGCGCTGATATCGATATGGCACGGTATTTCGCCATGTTCTTTGAGGCCATTTCCCGCCTGCCCGAATTCCGGGCCTCGGTGCAATCCTACTATCTGACCCTTGTCGAGGTTCTCACCGCGCGCACCTATGAAGAACGCGAAGTGCCCCCCGGCGTTGCCGAAGGCCATTCCCGTAATATCGTGGCCACCCTTGAAGGGCGTTTGCTGCTCAATGCCATTCTGGGCGATCTCGCCCCGGTGAAAAGCGAAGAAAACGAAGCCTTGCGCCGCTTCACCGACTAGACACTGGTGATCGTACGCACGGAATTGCGCACGATCAGCTCGGAGCGCAACAGCATTTCACGTGAATGCGGTTTCTTGTCTTCCAGCAGCGTCAGCAACAGTTCCATCGCCGCCTCCCCAATGTTCAACCGGGGCTGCTTCATGGTTGTCAGCGATGGCGTGACGAAACTGGCCAGCGAAATATCGTCAAACCCCATGACCGAGAAATCACGCGGCAATTCATAGCCACGCGCCGATAGCGCGATAAACACCCCAAGGGCCGTCGCATCATTGACGCAAAAGAAGGCCGTCGGCAGATGGTCGCGCACGAACATGTGCTCAACCGCCGCCCGGCCGCTTTCAGTCGTCCCCTCCCCATCGAGCACCAGAGCCGGATCAACCGCAATCCCGGCAGAAGCCAGGGAACCGCGATAACCCTCCTCGCGCAGCATGGAGACCATTTTCGAGGTTGAATGGCCGATAAAGGCGATGCGCCGATGGCCCTGGGCAATCAGGTAATCGGTCGCAATCCGCGCCCCGGCGAAATTATCCACCCCCACAAAAGGCACATCCGCATTGCGCACCGGCTCATTGACCGCCACCACCGGCGGCAATTTGGCAGCCCCGCCATTCTCCGCCAGCCCGAACGGCAAGTGCCCGGTCAAAAGAATCAGCCCGTCCGCCTTGTTGGACGCGATAAAACCAAGATAATCCGCTTCACGGGCCGGATCATTCTGGGTATTGCCAATCAATACACCATAGCCGCGCTTGGAGGCCTCGGTTTCCAGCCCCACCAGAATATTGGAAAAATTCGGGTCGCCCACATCCGGCGCCAGAATCAAAATCATGTTGGAGCGGCGCATCCTGAGGCTGCGCGCCATGGCATTGGCCGTATAACCGGTTTGCGCCACCGCCTCGAGCACCTTGCGCCGTGTCGTGTCAGCCACTTTGGCGGGTGTATGGATGGCCCGGCTCACAGTGGCAATCGACACCCCGGCAATCTGGGCCACATCTTCGATGGTCGCAACATTGTGCTTGTTCAACGCCACACTCCCCGAGCTGCACAAAAGGCTCCCAAAGCCTCCTTGCAGCGGTCACGCGATGGGGTCTTCTATCACCAGAAGCTGGAAATGCAGCTTAAATCTGTCATTTCACCCCCAATGTAAACCTTTACACAGCGAATGAAAAGGTTTACAACGCCGACAATACACGGATTGGCAGCAATAGCCAGTTCTGCCGGGGAGGGCATCTGTATGATGATGGAGGGCACGCCACAGGCGGCAAGCGCGATCCTGTCTGCCGAAAGGGTTTCCAAATCCTTTGGCGAGGTGCCTGTCCTTTTTTCCATTGATTTCGACATCAAGCCCGGCGAAGTCCATGCCGTTGTTGGCGAGAATGGTGCCGGCAAATCCACCCTGATGAAAATCCTCTCCGGACTTGAGGCCCCGACCTCGGGCACGATCCGTTTCGAGGGCAACCCCGCCATTCTGCCACCTGACGGGCAGGCTGAGGCCCTGGGGATTGTCGTCATTCATCAAGAACTCAATCTCGCCGAACATCTGACCGTCACGGAAAGTATTTTCCTTGGCCGCGAGATGACCCGGAACGGCTTTTTGCGCCGCACAGACATGCAGCGGGAGGCCGCCCGCATTCTAGATCTCTTGCATATGCATATCGATGTGACAGCCCGCATAAAGGATCTGCCCATCGCCGACCGGCAAATGGTCGAGATCGCCCGGGCCATCAGCCGCGACGCCCGTGTACTGATCATGGACGAGCCCACCGCCGTCCTCTCGGTCACCGAATCCGAAGCGCTGTTTGAACAGATTGAACGCCTGCGCCAAAGCGGCGTGGCCATTGTTTTCATTTCCCACAAACTCGATGAGGTCAAACGTCTGGCTGACCGGGTCACTGTCTTGCGCGATGGTCAGCTGATTGCCACCGTTGACGCCACCAATCTGAGCGCCGATGCCATTGCCCAGATGATGGTCGGACGCGAACTGTCCAATCTTTACCCGCCCAAAAAGGAACCTGATGCCGATGCGCCGGTGGTGTTCGAGGTTGAAAATCTCTCCGCACCGGGCGTCGACAATGTCTCCTTCACCCTGCGTCAGGGCGAAATCCTGGGGTTTTCCGGCCTGATCGGTTCGGGCCGCACTGCAGCGCTTGAAGCAACGGTGGGCCTTGCACCCCCAAGCGCAGGCACGGTGACCCTTAGGGGCGAAAAGGTCGATTTCAGGCATGTCGGCGAAGCCCTTGCCAAAGGTCTGGTCTATATGACCAAGGACAGGAAGGGTAAGGGGCTGTTGCTCAATATGGGCCTGCGGCCAAACCTGACGCTGTTCACCCTCGCGCGCCATGTCAAAAACCTGTTTCTGAACGATCGCAGCGAAACCGATGCCCTTGACCGCGCCATGCGCCGCTTTGATATCCGCGCCCGTGACAATTCCGTCAATGTGGGGCAGCTTTCCGGCGGCAACCAGCAAAAACTTCTGCTCGGCAAAACCATGGAAGCCGATCCCGACATCATCATTATCGACGAACCCACAAGGGGTATCGATGTCGGCACCAAACAACAACTGTACCACATCATCGCCGCCCTCGCCGCCGAAGGGAAATCCATCATCGTGATCTCCTCGGAAATGCAGGAGATCATCGGCCTTTGCCATCGTGTGGTTGTCATGCGCGAGGGCCATGTCGCCGGCACGCTCGAAGGCGCAGAAATTTCAGAACACAATATCGTCCGCCATGCCGCGGGCCTGGGACCCAGAGGAACGGGAAATAATGAGCGACTTAGCGCGTGAGACCTCGCAGATGAAACCGGCAGGAAAACCCCGCATTGATCTCAAGACGGCCGGGCCGCTGATCGCCCTGATCATCCTGGTGATCATCGGCTATTCGCTCAACCCGTTGTTTTTGAGCGAGGGCAATATTTCCAACCTGCTGACCCGCTCGGCCTTTATCGGCATCATCGCGGTCGGCGCGACCTTTGTTATCACAGCCGGCGGCATCGATTTGTCGGTGGGGTCCATGGCGGCCTTCATCGCCGGCATGATGATTATCATCATGAACGCGGCCGCCGACACATTCGGGGTATCGCTGACAACGGTACTGATCGGGGCCGGCTGCTCCGTCATTCTGGGGATCGGCGCCGGGTTCATCAATGGTTTCATGACCACCAAGGGCAAGATCGAGGCGTTCATCGTCACGCTGGGCACCATGGGCATATACCGCTCGCTCGTTACCTATTTCGCCAATGGTGGGACCCTGTCACTCCAGTCCCCGGTGCGCGACATCTACCGCCCGGTCTATTACGATTCCGTGCTGGGCGTCCCCATACCGGTTCTGGTGTTCGTGCTGGTGGCCATTGCCGGCTGGGTACTGATGAACCGTACAGCCTTCGGGCGCTATTGCATGGCCATCGGCTCCAATGAAGCTGTGGCGCGTTATTCGGCCATCAAGGTCGACCGGATCAAGACGATCACCTATGTCCTGCAGGGGCTGTGCGTCAGCCTGGCGACCATCATCTATGTGCCCCGTCTTGGCTCGGCATCGTCGGCAACCGGCGTATTGTGGGAACTCGAGGCCATCGCGGCGGTTATTATCGGCGGCACCATGCTCAAGGGCGGCTTTGGCCGGGTCGGCGGCACGGTTATCGGCGCGCTGATTCTCACCGCCATCGCCAATATCCTCAATCTGACGGATATCATCTCCAACTATCTCAACGGCACTGTTCAGGGCGTCATCATTATCGTCGCGGTCTATCTGCAGCGCGCCAATATCAGTGCCCGGCGCAAGCCCAAAACCTGAATTCCGGCCCGGCACACCCGGGCTGGCGTGACCGGCGTTGTAACGACGCCAGCATATCAAGGGAGGAACCAAGGATATGAAACTCAAGACACTTGCCATGACACTGGCTCTGGGCACCCTGCTCACCACCGGTGCCGCTTTGGCTCAGGAAAAAATCAAGATCGGCGTCTCCATTCCCGCTGCAACCCATGGCTGGGCCGGCGGCCTGAACTGGCACGCCCAGGAAGCTGAAAAGCGTCTGGAAGCGACCCATTCCAATATCGACATCATCATTGTCACCGCCGATGGCCCCTCCGATCAGGCCAGCGATCTGGAAGATCTCGTCTCCGTACAACAGATCGACGCCCTGGTGGTATTGCCGTTTGAATCCGGCCCGCTGACCGATCCGGTCAAGCAGGTCAAGGCATCGGGTGCTTTCATCACCGTGGTCGATCGTGGCCTGACCGAACCGGGCATCGAAGATGTCTATGTGGCCGGCAACAATACCGAACTGGGCCGCATCTCGGCCGAGTATATGAAGAGCCGCCTCCAGTCAGGTGACAATATCGTCATTCTGCGCGGCATCCCCACCGTCATCGACACCGAGCGCTTTGACGCTTTCATGGCTGAAATCGAGGGTTCGGGCATCAATGTGCTTGATGATGAATTTGCCAACTGGAACCGCGATGACGGCTTTGAGGTCATGCAGGACTTTTTGTCCCGCTTCCCCGATATCGATGCAGTCTGGGCCCAGGATGACGACATCACCCTTGGCGTGGTCGAGGCGGTCAAGCAGGCCGGACGCGACAAGGACCTCTTCATTGTCGGCGGCGCCGGCATGAAGGACATCATCAAGGGTGTCATGGAAGGTGACGAACTGGTACCGGTGGATGTGCTTTATCCGCCCGCAATGATTGCAACCGCAATGGACGTGACGGTTGCCAAGTTCACCTCCAACGGTCCGGTTCAGGGGCGCTATGTCCTTGGCGCACCGCTGATCACCCCGGAAAACGCTGAAGATTTCTACTATCCGGATTCACCCTTCTAAGGCGGTTTGGTCCTCCGTCTGCGACTGGGGCGCCCTTATGGGCGCCCCTTTTTTGATTAAAGACATTCCACAGGCGCAAACAGCCACCCGCCAAAATGCGCGGCAACAGCGCCCAAAACGGGAAAGCTAAAGCTTGGTCGCGGCTTTAACCTCGTCCTCGATGAGTTTCCATATCTGATCGACCAGCCCCACAAATTCCATGGAACGTTTGATGTTCAAATCACGGGGGCGGGGCAAGGAAATTGGAATGCGTTCGCGAACCGTCCCGGGACGGGCGCTGAACACCACGACTTCGTCCGAGAGAAAGACGGCTTCATCGATTTGGTGGGTGATCAACACCACCGTTTTCCCGCTCTGCTGCCAGATGCGCAACAACTCCGTTTGCATGATTTCGCGGGTTTGGGAATCAAGGGCCGCGAACGGCTCGTCAAGCAACAGGATATCGGGATCGACCGCCAACCCGCGCGCAACATTGACCCTTTGCCGCATGCCCCCGGACAATTGGTGCGGGAACTGATTCTCGAAACCTGAAAGGCCGGCAAGGTCAATAAAGCCCTGCGCGATCTTTGCCGCGTCGCGCCATTTCATGCCAGACAGCGTCAAGCCATATGCCACATTCTGGATAACGGTTTTCCATGGCAGCAGTGAATCGTTTTGAAACACAACGGCCCGGTCTTTGCCCGGCTTTGTCACCACCTGGCGATTGACCTTTACCGTGCCCTGGCTGGGCGTCAGCAAGCCGTCAATAATGCGCAAAAGCGTAGATTTGCCGCTGCCGCTTGCCCCCACGATCGAGGTGAATGATCCCTGCTTGATCTGCAGGTTAATATCATCCAGCGCCACCAGTTCGCTCTTGTCCTGGCGCATAAAGGACTTGCCGATATTTTCAATTTCGAGGATGTGCTCGTCCCTTACGCCTTGCGCCATGGAGCCAACCTTTCTTCAATGGACTGGAAGATCATGGAGCCGACAAGACCCATCACACCAAGGACAATCACATAGGCAAGCAATGTCGCGGTATCGAACGTCTGGCTGGCCGCCATAACCGCAAAACCGAAGCCGGCAAACGAGCCGAAAAATTCGGCCACCACGATGCCCACAAGCGCACGCGCCCATGCCACCCGCACGCCACTGACAATGAATGGCAGCGCATAAGGGAAGGTGACCGTTGTAAAAATCTGCAAGGGGGTCGCATTAAAAGAACGTGCGGTTTCAATCAGATTTTTGTCGGCGGCCCGCAAGCCCGCCTCCGTGGTCACGACCACCGGGAACACGGCAACCAGCAACACAAGCACAAATTTTGAGGTAAACCCGAGCCCCAGCCATGCAATGAACAATGGTGCCAGCGCGATGATGGGCACCGAGTTCAATGCCGTAAGCATTGGGCCCCCCATCAAGGACATGGCCCGGCTTGACGCAAGGATAAGCCCGATCAGGACACCCACCAGTACGGCCACGGGAAATGAAGTGCCAACCGCCAGCACAGTGGCCTGGGCATTGGTCCACATTTCACCGCTGGAAACTTCATTCATGAAGGCGTAGAGAACCTCCATTGGCGGCACCAGCAGCAGGCGATTGGTAACAATCGTCGCCGTCAGAATTTCCCAGATGATCAGCACCGACCCAAACGACAAGAACAGTCTTGCCGCAGATGCAAGATGGGTCTCGCCGTTCAGATAGTCATTAATCTTATGCAACATAGCGGTTAAACCTGTTCACGTTTCAGCTCGCCTGTTTCGCTTTGGCCTGTTTCCCGAAGCCACGCTCGCCGACGACCTTGCCATCTTGATAGACTATTTTGCCACGCACCATGGTCGTCACCGGCTTGCCTTTCAGCTTGCGGCCCGCATAAGGGCTCCAGCCGATCAGGCTCAGCACATCCTCGTTGGCAACTTCATATTCGGTCTCAAGATCAACCAGCACCAGATCGGCAAAATAGCCCGGCTTCAGCTCGCCTTTCTTTTCAATGCCGAATATGCGGGCGGGCGCTGTCGAGCAGGCCTCAACGACCCGCTCCAGCGAAATTTTCCCTTCCATGGCCGCGGTCAGGAACATCGAGAGATAAAACTGCGTGGAAGGTGTGCCGGTATGCGCTTTCCAGCCGTCCGTCCAGCCGATCTCCTTTTCCTCGGCAAGATGCGGCGCATGATCTGTGGCAACAATATCAATTGTGCCATCGTTGAGGCCTTCCCAAAGGCCTGGCGTGTTTTTCTCAGGCACCCAATAGCTCAGCGCATATGAGCCCAGCCGCTCGATTGCCGACCATTCATTGCCCAGGAACAAGGCCCATGGATTGATCTCGCAAGTGACCTTTTGCCCACGCGCCTTGGCCTCCCTGATCAACTGCACACTGCCCGCCGTTTGCGTATGCAAGATGTGCAAATGGCAACCGGCAGCCTGTTGCAACCGGAGCAGAGTGGCAATAGCCGTTTCCCAGATCAAACCATCATGCGCCGCATAGGCGCGCGCATATGCCAGGGCATCACGCTCGCCGCGATCCCAGAATTCCTTCTCGATGGAATCCATCAGCGCCTGATCGTGAGGATGCACCATCAACGGCACATTGACCGCGGCACACGCCTTCATGATCTCAAGAATCTTGCCGTGATCATGTACGCCAATACCCGGCATGTGCGGATAATCCCGGCCCGTATCCACCACCATGAAAAACTTGAAAGCCGCGATACCCTGCTCGGACATGGCAGGTACTTCTGACAAAATGGTGGGGGCAGGATTGAAATTCCAATCGACCACCGCGTCCCGCTCATAAATCGCAAACTGCTTTTTGAGCAGGTCATCAGTATTGGGTGGTGGCGTCACATTGGGCATGGCCACACTGGTGGTCACCCCGCCGGCTGCACATTGCTGGGTCGAGGTGTAGATGGTGTCCTTGTATTCAAACCCCGGCGCACTGCCTTCTCTGTGGTGTGAATGCATATCGATGGCACCCGGCACAAGCGCCAGACCTGCCGCGTCAATAACCTCGCGCGCTTCGGGTTCTTCGCCGGGCTGGTAGATTCCGGCAATCACGCCATTCTCGATCCCAACGGAACCCTGGATTTCACCCTGCGCATCGATAATGCGGGCATTTTTGACTAAGGTATCGAGCATCATGATGATGATTAAGCTCCTAGGTTTAGGGTATTTGGTTGAATAGAGGTGCCCTTGGGCGCGCGAATAACGTCATAAACTTCGCGAACATAGGCCTCGGATATCTTGTTGGTGATGAACACCAGACGGCTCTGCGGCCTGTCATCGGGCCATTTTTCCAGCGCAAAAGGCGGATGGAACAGCCGCTGCACGGCTTGCACAACGATCGGTTGATCGCGTCCTTCAATGTTCAAAATGCCTTTGACACGCAGCATCTGCGGACCGTGCGCAATCACCAGCGCATCAAGCCATGCCGCAACTTCCTGCCAGACCATTGGGCCATCGAAGCTGAGGACAAATGAACTGATGCCGCTGTCATGGGCATTGCCATGCGCGTGATGATGGTCATGATCATCAAACGCCTCGACGTTGAGCCATTGCTGCACATTGTCTGCCCGAACCGCCACGTCATAGCTGCCGCCATCTTCCAGTGACAAGATAACCGGTATGGCATCGGGGCGCGCTTCATGAAAGGCGGCGCCTGGATTGAGGGTGCGCAAACTGGATCTTGTAGCGGCCCCGTGATCTTTTGACAGGTCCATCTTGGTGACGATGATATCGTCAGCGACGGCCGCCTGTTTCATCGCCTCGGGATAGTCCTTGATGGTGGAAAGCCCCTGCGGCGCCTCGACCGTGGTGATCACCCGGCACAGCCGGTATTCGCCCACCACCGGCGACGTCATCAAGGCTTGGATCACGGGCGCAGGATCGGCCAGGCCCGTGGTCTCAATCATCACGGAATCGAATTTTTTGATCTCGCCACGTCTTTGGCGGATCATGAGGTCCTGCAATGTGTCCACCAATGAACCGCTTACCGTGCAGCAAAGGCAACCGGTCGTCAGTTCGATGGTATTGTCGTCACTTTTTGCAATGAGTTCATTGTCCACGCCGATGGCGCCAAACTCATTGACAATAACCGCGGTGTTGGAGAACTCGGGCTGCGCCAGCCAGTGATTAAGCACTGTTGTCTTGCCGCTGCCCAAAAATCCCGTCAGTAGAAACACCGGTATGCGTTGGTCTGTCATGAGGTCTTCCCGTTCGTCTCAAATAGCAACATGCCGCCGCACGGCTGGTCCGGCGGCATGCAAAGTGTGATCGCTATTTGGCGAGCATTGAGGGATCGTAATATTTGGAGATGTCGAGAGTGACGGGCTCAGTGCCCTCAAGCGAGGCGTTAATATCGACAATGTTCTGCAAGGAGGCGGCAGGCACTTCGAAGTTTTTGCCGATGGCTTGCTGCTGCTCAACAATGAACGCATAGGAAGCGGCGGCAATTTCGGGTTCTGCCTTGGTATAATTGGCCAGGATTGAGATCGCTGCATCCTTGTTTTCCGGATCGTAAATCCACACGGCAGCTTCCTGCATGGCTTGTGTAAGCCCCTCAGCCGCTTCAGGATTTTCAGCCGCCCAGTCCTTGTTGACGATCAGCGGGGTCTGCAAATATGGCTCCGCATAATCTTCCAGCACCTTCATGCCCTGTTCCTGGGCCACGGCGTCAAATGGTGCGATGAGCAAAGCACCATCGACCTGGCCATTGCCTAACGCGACAATCCGGTCCCGCGAGTTTGGAATAGCAATCATCTGGACCTGATCCGGTGCCACACCATGGCCCTGCAATTGATGCAGCAGCAAGTTCGCCGTACCGCCCTTTACAGCGCCCGCCGTCACTTTCTTGCCGGCCAGATCAGCAGGCGTTTCGATTCCAGGTGCACCAACAAAGCGCAGGATCGTCTTGTCCAGAACCGCACCAGTGATGGCAATCGGTGCGCCCTGATCGATGGCGCGAATGACAAGGTCGCCCAGTGAAATGCCGGCCTCAACACTGCGCGAGGATACGGCTTGCAGCAGCGCCGGGCTGTTTTGTGCCCGCAGCTCTTCGATCTGGATGTCGCGCTTGTCGTAAAAACCTTCTTCTTCAGCAATCGCATGAAGCCAGAGCAATGCGCTGGGGGCCAACATGGCCACCCTGACGGTTTCAGCCTTGGCGACAGATGTGGACAGCGCCACCACAGCGCTTGATATCAATAGACCTGTGACGACGGAGGACTTCAACTTTTGAGAAAATTTCATGTGGCACTCCTTTTGCGGATAGTAGCTCAGCGCCCGAACCCGGCTCGGTGGCGCCGGTGGGTTGCAAAAAGCTACGATTGAAAATTACCAAGGTCAACCAATTTTCGCAAATAGTGCGAAATTGGCTATTTTTCACTTATTGATAATTGGCCGCAAATGGCGCATATCAAATCTGTCGATATAAACACTGAGGGTCGATAAAATGTCTGTTCCCAGCAGGGTGCTTGCCATCTTGGATCTGTATGTCAGCGGCAAGGCTGAATGGACCGTGGAAGAAATGGCCGAAGCCATCGGCGTGTCCACAAGCACGGCCTACCGCTATACAAAAGAGCTCTGCGCCGCCGGCTTTCTGGATCCCATCAGTCGATCAAAATACGCGCTCGGCCCGGCATTTATTCAGTATGATTACCTGCTCCGCGCAGATGACCCCCTGATCCGCCACGCAACACCGATCATGCAAGACATGATAGCGCGCACAGACCCGCGGATTGATATCGTGCTGTCCCGTCTGTTCAACAATTGTGTGCTGTGTATCCATCAGGAGAACGGCCCGATGCCGCATCCCCCCACAAGCTATGCGCGCGGGGTGGCAATGCCATTATTCGTGGGCGCGACATCCAAAGTTATTCTCGCGCATATGCCGGACCGTGCATTGCGCCGCCTCTATCTGGAAATGGAAGACTTGATCAAGAAGACCTTGCCGGCACAGACATGGAGCGGGCTGAAGGAAGAGCTGAAACATATACGCAAGCAGGGGTTTTGCTTAACGACATCGGAGGTCACGAAATCACGGGTGGGTATTGCCGCGCCTGTTTTCCGCGACGGCGCAATCGTTGCCTCGCTCAGCATCGTCATGGAAATTACGGTGTTCGAAGAATTGTCGGACACACATAATGTTTCCGAGATTATACGGCAGGCAGCAAGCCAGATCAGCAAGGCATTGTCCCAGGATCTGGACTAGCGCGTCAGGCGACAAACGTGAGATGCGCTGCCGGCCGACCCTCAAGGCATAACCTCTGCACCGATCCCGGGACAGCGTAAACCCAAAGACGCCAGACCGCGTCCGTAGCCATATCATTTTGAAAAATTGACAAAGCAAAAGGGCCCGCATGCGGACCCTTTGGTTCCGGCTTTATCCCGCCGGGGAGGAATTTGGAGCGGGCGATGAGATTCGAACTCACGACCCTAACCTTGGCAAGGTTATGCTCTACCCCTGAGCTACGCCCGCACTCCAGTCAACCGATGCACTTGGCACCGGGCCGACGCGCGCTTATATGCCTAATCAGCACAGCAATTGCAACCAAAAACTCAGCTTGTGTGTTTCATCGTGCCGGCCCATGTGTTTTGGTGCCTCAAACGTGCTGAAAACACAAAGCTTCACGGCGTAAAAACAGGATCTGAAAAATGGACTCTTTCATGGCCAACCCGGCTGGAACCCCCGCAAATCCGGGCGCTGCCACGGATCTGATCAAGGAATCCACAACAGCCAGCTTTGAAAAAGACGTGCTTCAGGCTTCGGTAACCACGCCCGTTCTTGTCGATTTCTGGGCCCCCTGGTGCGGCCCGTGCCGTCAGCTTGGCCCGGCAATTGAAAAAATTGTCACCGAATTTGCCGGCAAGGTTAAACTGGTCAAGATCAATGTCGATGAGAATCAGGCGCTGGCTGGCCAGATGGGTGTCCAGTCGATTCCCGCCGTGTTCGCCTTTGCCGGGGGCCGGCCCGTTGACGGTTTCATGGGCGCGCTGCCGGAAAGCGAAATTCGTGCCTTCGTTCAAAAAATTGTCGATGCCGCAGGCGGCGGCGCCCCCGCAAACGATATGGAAGCGCAGATCAGTGAAGCGCTTGAGGCCGCCGTTCAGGCATTCGATGCCGGTGATTATGCCAGCGCCGAACATGTTTATGGCCTTGTGCTGCAACATAAGCCCGATCACGACGCCGCCCTGACCGGCCTCGCCCGCGTTACCCTCAAGACCGGCGATCTGGACCGGGCCGAGGCCACCCTTGATCTGGTCTCCGAAGAGGGACGCAAATCCGCGGAATATCTGTCGGCAATCTCCAGCCTGCAATTGAAGCGGGAAGCGGCAGGCCTCGGTTCGATCGCTGAACTGGAACAGCGCCTCGTGGCGGATGAAAACGATCATCAGGCCCGTTTCGATCTCGCCCTGGCCCTCAATGCCGATGGCATGAAACTCGAGGCGGCCGAGGCACTGGTCAAGCTGATGCGCCAGAACCGCGACTGGAATGAAGATGCGGCCCGCAAGAAACTGATCGAGCTGCTCGACGCCTGGGGCCCCAAGGACCCGGCAACTCTCAAAGGGCGGCGGCTATTGTCGACCGCGCTTTTCGCCTAAGGTTATTATATGTCCAAACGCCCCACATCTCCCGACATGCTGCCCGATACCATTCCGGTATTGCCGCTTTCGGGTGCGCTATTGCTGCCGCATACCCATCGCCCGCTCAATCTTTTTGAGCCGCGCTATATCGCCCTGGTCGATCATGCCCTGGGGCATGGCCGCCTGATCGGGCTGATTCAGCCTGAAAGCGCCAAGGAAGAATCGCCCGCCGGCAGCGTGCCATTGCGCCGGATCGGCTGCGTGGGGCGGATTTCCCAATTCGATGAAAGCGACGATGACCGCTATCTTGTCGTCTTGGAGGGCATTTCCCGCTTCGAGATTGTCAGCGAGGTGGAAACCGACACCCCGTTCCGGCAATACCGCATCGCCACGGCCCGTTTTGCCAATGATTTCGATCCCGACGCAGGCGAGGAAGCCGTCGACCGGCAGCGCTTTCTGGGCATGATGCGGGAATATGCCGATTTCGCCCAGCTCGATATCGACTGGAACGAGATTGACGAGACGGCAACCGCCGACCTCGTGAACTTCGCCTGCATGATGAGCCCTTATGGCGCGGCGGAAAAACAGGTCCTTTTGGAAGCCCGGACACTTGAAACGCGGGCCGAAACCCTGATGGCCATTGCCGAACTCGAAATGGCCCGCAGCCGTTCGGGCACGATTGTGCAATGAACCCGGCCCGTTATTCGATTGATCCGCAAACGCTGGAAATTCTCGTCTGTCCGCTGACCAAGACGCGGCTGACCCTTAACCGCGAGAAAACCGAACTGATCTCGCGCGCCGCCCGCATCGCCTTTCCTATCCGTTCCGGCGTCCCCCTGCTCAGCCTTGAGGAATCCCGTACCCTGTCCGATGCGGAATACGACGCCCTTAAGGATTAGAGCCGTTCAGGTTTGCGGGGAACTACAGCGCCGTCATCGCGAGCGCCAAAGGCGCTGCGATGCCGGGAAGGCCGGATACGCTTTATCTGAGTGACACCTTAAACAGCCTTACAAAATCCGATTGTCAGATTGGCTGACCGCGCAGCAATTTCGGCCCGTCGCTTAATCCGGCCGCGTGACGAATGAGCCCCGCTTTAAGAAAAGGCAGACGATCCACCAGCCCAAGCCCCAAATCGCGCACCGCCCGGACCGGGGCGACATCATTGGAAAACAGGCGATTAAGCCCGTCCGTCGCCAGCGCCATCAGCGCGGTATCGAACCGGCGCCAGCGCTCATAGCGCTCAAGAATATCAGCCCCGCCCATATCCTGCCCCAGCCGCTGCGCCTCGATGATCACCTCGGCAAGCGCTGCCACATCCTTCAGCCCCAGATTAAGCCCCTGCCCGGCAATCGGATGCACCACATGGGCGGCATCCCCGATCAGCGCCAGGCGCTTGCCGACAAACGACCGCGCAATCTGCAACCGCAAGGGAAAGGCCTGCACCACATCATCGACCACAACTGTGCCCAGCACGGAACCCATCGCCGCCTCAATCACCGGCGCCAATTCCTCACGTGACATATCCTTGTACCTGAGCGCGTCTTCAGTCTTTTCGGTCCAGACCAGCGAAGAGCGCTGCCCGGGCAGCGGCAGGCTGGCAAATGGCCCGGCGGGGCGAAAATGCTCCCAGGCAGTATTGTGATGCGCAAGCGCATGGCTGATCGTTGTGACAATCCCCATCTGGTCATAATCATGCCCGACGACGCCGATCCCCGCCATATCACGCAGGGCAGAACGGGCCCCGTCTGCCGCAACGATCAGGGGGGCGGAAAGATCATCGCCCCCGGCAATTTTCAGGCGGGCCAGCGCCCCGTCAGTTTCCAGCCCGGTAATCTCGCCCGGCACCAGCAAATCCACCTTGCCGGCAATGGCCTCCAGCAGGGTGGCAATAGTGACCTTGTTCGGCACCATATGCGCATAAGGGGTATTGGGGGCCACATCCCCCTCGAATTGCAGGAACAAGGGCCGCGCCAGATCACCCTGCCCTGAATCGGTAATTTCCATCCGGGCAATCGGGGAGGCGGCAGCACGCATGTCTTCCCAAAGCCCCAAACCTTCGAAAACCCGCGTCACCCCGGCTGCGAGCGCAGACGCCCGCGCATCTTCAGGCACCGTGAAAGGCCGGCGGTCGCAAACCGCAATCTTAAGGCCCGAACCGAACCGGATCAGGCTCGCTGCGAGTGTCAGCCCCACCGGCCCGCCACCGACAATGATGATGTCATATGAATTCGATGTGCTGGCCACTTTTTCATCCCGGTTTGCTGCTGCCGCATATTGATCCCGCCGGGCCCAAGACGCAACGGCCACACTGCCGCAGGATTTTGTTTATAATTTAGTCACCACTCGCGCAGCTGCACAATATTTATGCAAAAATGCACAAAGCCTTACATCCAGCGCGCGGCATTCTAGTGCCCATATAAATTTTTTCGCAAACAAAACAATAACTTGCCAGAAAAATCATGCATCTGGCACGGCGCTTGAGTCTATCCAGCCAGTACTCGTCTGCAAAGGGCATGAAAGGAAACCCCTATGAAACTGGTGGTTGCAATCATCAAACCATCGCGGCTCGAAGAAGTGCGTCAGGCACTGAACGCGCTTGATGTGCACGGCATGACCGTGACCGAAGTCAAAGGCTATGGCCGTCAGAAAGGCCATTCCGAAATCTATCGCGGCACAGAATATGCCGTTCATTTCCTGCCCAAGCTCAAAATCGAGATTGCCGTCGAGGCATCCCAGGCGGATGCCCTCAGCTCGGCGATTCGCGAAGCTGCCCAGACCGGGCGGATTGGCGATGGCAAGATCTTCGTCATGGACCTTGAGCAAGTGACCCGCATCCGCACCGCAGAGACCGGCGCCGCGGCACTTTAACCGGTGCAGAGCACTTGGAATTACTGGAGACAATCAGATGACAAATCTTAAAATGTCAAAACTGGCGGGTGCGGCTACGCTTGGCTCTCTCGCTCTCATGCTGCCCGCCTTCGGGCAGGACGCAGCCCCGGCCGAAGAAGCCGTGGTTTTCGCATCGGCGGTTGACGTAGCCTACATCTTCAACACGCTTTTGTTCCTCATCGGCGGTTTTCTCGTCATGTGGATGGCGGCGGGCTTTGCCTGTCTGGAAATGGGCCTCGTCCGTTCCAAGAACGTTTCGATGCAGGGCCTCAAGAATATCGCCCTTTATGCCATCGCCGGCATCATGTTCTGGCTCACCGGCTATTCGCTGATGTATGTCGGCGTTGACGGCGGCTTCATGGGCTCCTTTGGCCCCTATAATTTCGAAGCCGTTGGCGGCGGCGATGCCTCTGCCGGCTATTCGGTCGCCTCTGACTGGTTCTTCCAGATGGTGTTCTGCGCCACCACCGCCTCGATCGTCTCGGGCACACTGGCCGAGCGCATCAAGTTGTGGCCCTTCCTCATCTTCACCGTCGTTTTGACCGGCATTCTCTATCCGATCACCGGTTCATGGCAGTGGGGCGGCGGCTGGCTGTCTGAAATGGGCTTCTCCGATTTCGCCGGTTCGACCCTTGTGCACTCTGTTGGTGGCTGGGCCGCTCTTGCTGGTGCGCTGATCCTTGGGGCCCGCAAAGGCAAATATGGCGCCGATGGTTCGGTCACACCGATGCCGGGTTCCTCCATTCCGCTTGCAACGCTGGGCATGTTCATCCTCTGGCTCGGCTGGTTCGGCTTCAATGGCGCCTCGCAGCTGGCCATGGGCACGGTCTCGGATGTAACGGACATTTCCCGCATCTTTGCCAATACCAACCTGGCCGCAGCGGCTGGCGCGGTTTCCGCCCTGATCCTCGTGCAGATCATCTACAAGAAGGTCGACGTAACCATGGTGATCAACGGCGCACTGGCCGGCCTGGTCTCCATCACTGCTGAACCGCTGGCCCCCAGCGTGCCTGCGGCCCTGCTCATCGGTGCTGTCGGCGGCGTGATCGTTGTCTTCGCCGTACCGCTGCTCGACAAGCTCAAGATCGACGATGTTGTCGGTGCCATCCCGGTTCACCTTCTCGCCGGCATCTGGGGCACCTTCATCACCCCGCTCTCCGGCTCGGGCAATTACGGCACCCAGATCATCGGCATTGTTGCCATCGGCGCCTTCACCATGATCGCCTCGGGCATCGTCTGGTTCATCCTCAAATCGACCATGGGCATCCGGGTCTCTGAAGAAGATGAAGCGCTCGGTCTCGACAAGGCGGAAGTCGGTATCGAAGCCTATCCCGAATTCTGATCCAAACGGGTGGTCCGGCAATAGCCGGGCCACCACCCCCCGGCTCTGGCAGCGGCAAACCGCCAAAGGGCCCCACATTGATCGTGGCGTGCGGCTCATGGTCCTTAAAAGATCCGTCTTTTGGACTTCCCACTCGCAAACCACATGGGCTGCACCCCACGATCAATGTCCAACAAAGGGCAACAGACACCCCTTGCGCTGGCAAGCCGGGTGGTTTTGTCATGTGCGCAATTATTATGCACAGACCTGCAATTCGGCACAAAATTTATGCAATTTTCCGAAACGCTTAGCCTGCGCCCGGTGCAGAAAATCATAAACCATTGTTTTGAATAGGTTTTCCAGAACTGCGCAAGCTGGCACGCCTTTTGAGTCTCCAAGGCATAGCAGGGCCGACCTGCCGGTTTGCAAGAGGAGAGCAAAAGCAGATGAAACTCTTGATCGCGATTATAAAACCTTCCCGTCTGGAAGACGTCCGCAAGGCACTGACCGGCCTCGATATCCACGGCATGACCGTGACCGAGGTCAAGGGCTATGGCCGGCAGAAAGGCCATGCCGAAATCTATCGCGGCGCAGAATATGAAGTGCATTTCCTGCCCAAGCTGAAGCTCGAGATCGCCGTCAATGCCAATCAGGCCGACGCGGTGACCAATGCCATCCGCGAGGCGGCCGCTACCGGCAAGATCGGCGACGGCAAGATTTTTCAGCTCGACCTGATCGCCGCAACCCGCATCCGCACCGGCGAGACCGGCCCCGACGCGCTGTAACCAGCGACCCAATCAAAACGGAGACACAAAATGACACCGATAAAGATGTCAAAGCTGGCCGGCGCTGCATCGCTGATTGCGCTTGGCCTGACTTTGCCCACCCTGGCGCAGGAGGCAGCCCTGGAAGCGGCCGCCAAAACCATCCAGGCCGTCGACAAGGGCGATACCACATGGATGCTGGTATCCACCATCCTCGTCATCCTCATGACACTGCCCGGCCTCGCCCTGTTCTATGGCGGGCTCGTGCGCGCCAAGAACATGCTCTCGGTCCTCATGCAGGTTTTTGCCGGTTTCGCCATGATGGCCCTGCTCTGGGTGATCTACGGCTATTCGCTGGCTTTTGCCGGACCTGAAACCGGCAGCCTCAGCCCCTTTATCGGCGATTTCTCGAAACTCTTTCTGGCCGGCGTCACTCCCGACAGCGTTGTCGCCACGTTCACTGATGGGGTCTATATTCCCGAACTCACCTTCGTGGTCTTCCAGCTGACTTTTGCCGCCATCACCCCGGCGCTGATTATTGGTGCCATTGCGGAACGGGCCAAATTCGGCGCGGTCATGCTGTTTCTGGCCATCTGGTTCACCTTCTCCTACCTGCCCATCGCCCACATGGTCTGGGCCGGATCAGGCTTTTTGTTCAATCTCGGTGCCCTTGATTTTGCCGGTGGCACGGTGGTGCATATCAATGCCGGTATCGCCGGGCTTGTGGCGGCCATCGTTCTTGGCCCGCGCGCCGGTTTCCCAAAGGAGCCCATGGCCCCGCACAATCTGACCTTCACCATGATCGGGGCGTGTCTGCTCTGGGTTGGCTGGTTCGGCTTTAATGCCGGCTCCAATCTCGAGGCCAATGGCCTGACGGCACAAGCCATGCTCAACACCATCACCGCCACCTCGGCCGCAGCCCTTGCCTGGGCCACTGCCGAACGAATTTTGCGCGGTCATGCCAGCCTGCTCGGTGCCGTCTCCGGTGCCGTCGCCGGTCTTGTTGCCATCACCCCGGCAGCCGGGCTTGCCGGCACCATGGGTGCCATTTTCCTTGGCGCTTTTGCCGGTATCGTTTGTCTCTGGGCCGTCGTCACCCTCAAGCCCATGCTCAAATATGATGACAGTCTCGATGTTTTTGGCGTGCACGGGGTCGGCGGCATTGTCGGCGCCATCGGCACGGCCATTGTTGCCGCACCCGCCCTTGGCGGCTTCGGCGGCGAGGGCTTTGATATCGGTGGTCAGCTGATAACCCAGATCATTGCGGTAATCATCGCCATTGTCTGGTCGGCAGTCGTCACTTTTGTCGCCTTGATGATCGTCAAACTTGTCATGCCGCTGCGCGTCTCGGACAGTGACGAGAATGACGGGCTTGACCTCTCAACCCACGGCGAACGGGCCTATAATTAAGGGCCTTATCGCCATCAGGTCAAAACCAGCGAAACCCGGCCAGTATCTCTGGCCGGGTTTTCTTGCGACCCGGCACACCGAGTTAGTCTCAGGTTAACCATGGGTCGCTACTCTTTATGCCTAACGCGTAGTGTAAAGAGTTCCCGGCGCCCGATGGCAAACCATTCTTCACCCCTGCTGGACGATGACAGCCCCGACACCCCAAGCTTTGCGGTGCATATTCCCGCGCGCCTTGTCGGCCTGACCATCCTTGTCCTTGTTCTTTTGATCCTTACCGCACTGGCATCCTGGTCGATCGATGATCCCAGCCTGTCCTATGCCACGGACAAGGCCCCGGCCAACTGGCTCGGTTTCTGGGGCGCTGTCATTGCCGATCTCGGTTTCCAGCTCTTGGGGCTTGCCGCGCTCGTCGCCCTGATCCCGCCCGCCTTTTGGGGCTGGAGCCTGTTCCGGCGTCAGGTACCCGCCCGCTTCGGTCTGCGCCTCATTACCTGGATCGGTGGCAGTGTGCTCGCAGCCGGGTTTATGTCCTGCATTGCCGTGCCCGCATCCTGGCCCCTGCCGACCGGTCTTGGTGGTCTTGCCGGCAATGGTTTCAGCGCGCTGGCCGGTTTTGTCATCGGCCACACGCCCGCTGGTGCCGAATCGATATTGTACAGCCTGATCCTTTTGCCGCCCGCCCTCGCGCTGTTCTGGCTGGCCGCCGGAACCGGCAGCCATGCCCCCGCCCCGATCAGCGAAAATATCGACGATGAAAAGCGCTACCGCACCAGCATTTTCGACGTCACCATTGGTGGGCTCGCCCACACCGCCTATTCCATACGCACCGCCTGGCGGCGTGCCTGGATGGAAAGCCGCACCCGCCGGCAGGAAAGCGACGCCGAGTGGGAACGCGCCACCCGCGATTTCAAATATCAGGCACCCGAGCCGGTTGAACCGCCGCTTGAGGCCTTGCCGTCCCACGACCATTATGCGTCCGCCGAACGGCAGGAACCGCATCTCGCCCTGCCCGAGGACGACTTTTATCCTCCCGTCGAGGACGACAGCGATTACGCCGACGCTGACTATTATGACGAGACCGCCTATGCCCCCGAACCGGATTATGCCCCGGCGCCGGTGCAACAGGCATCAAACCGCGTCGCCCAGCCAAAGACCGACGACAATCGCGCGCGCATGAGCGTTGAGCACGGCCCCGGTCCGGCAGCCAACAATCCACAGCGCGTGGTGGCCCCCGCCGCCCGCCCGAAGCCCGGCACACGGCTGGCCCAGGAAGCGCAAGGCTCCCTGCTGGAAACCGAGGGTTTTGAACTGCCCGAACTCAACCTGCTCGCCGAACCCAAGCACAAGGGGCTCGCCCCCGAGCACCGGCCGGAAAAGCTTGAAGAGAACGCGCGGCGGCTCGAAGGCGTACTCGCCGATTTCGGCGTCAAGGGTGACATCATCAATGTCCGCCCCGGCCCGGTCGTCACCTTGTACGAACTTGAACCGGCCCCCGGCATCAAATCGAGCCGCGTCATTTCCCTCGCCGACGATATCGCCCGGTCGATGAGCGCCATCTCCGCCCGTGTCGCGGTTGTGCCCGGCCGCAATGCCATTGGCATCGAATTGCCCAACAAGAGCCGCGAGACCGTTTATCTGCGCGAAATGCTGGCCTCTGCCGATTTCGAGAAGATGAAGGGCAAGCTCAATATCTGCCTTGGCAAGACCATAGGCGGCGAACCGGTGATTGCCGATCTCGCCCGCATGCCCCACCTTCTGGTCGCAGGCACCACCGGCTCGGGTAAATCCGTCGCCATTAATACCATGATCCTCTCGCTTCTGTACCGGATGACCCCGGAACAATGTCGCCTGATCATGATCGACCCAAAAATGCTCGAACTCTCGGTCTATGACGGCATTCCGCATCTGCTCTCGCCCGTGGTCACTGATCCTTCAAAGGCCGTCGTCGCCCTCAAATGGGCCGTGCGCGAGATGGAAGACCGCTATCGCAAGATGTCCAAGATTGGCGTGCGCAATATTGATGGTTTCAACCAGCGCGTCAGCGAGGCCAATGACAAGGGCAAGGTGATTTCCCGCACCGTGCAGACCGGCTTCAACAAGGATACCGGCGAAGCAATTTTCGAGAGCGAGGAATTCGAACTCGAACCGCTCCCCTATATCGTCATCATCATTGACGAAATGGCCGACCTGATGATGGTCGCGGGCAAGGATATTGAAGGCGCCGTCCAGCGGCTGGCCCAGATGGCCCGTGCCGCCGGCATTCATGTGGTCATGGCCACGCAGCGCCCCTCGGTCGATGTCATCACCGGCACCATCAAGGCCAACTTCCCCACCCGGATCTCGTTCCAGGTGACCTCCAAGATCGACAGCCGCACCATTCTGGGTGAGCAGGGCGCCGAACAGCTCCTTGGCATGGGCGATATGCTCTATATGGCTGGCGGTGGCCGCATCCGGCGTCTGCACGGCCCCTTCTGCGCCGATAGTGAAGTTGAGGATGTCGTCTCCCATCTCAAGATGCAGGGTTCACCCGATTATCTAGAATCGATCACCGTCGAGGAAGACGAAGAAACAATGGGCGGGTTCGACAATGCCGGCGAGTTCGGCGGATCGGGCGACGAACTTTATGACAAGGCCGTCAATATCGTTTTGCAGGACAAGAAGGCCTCGACCTCCTATATCCAGCGCCGTCTGTCGATCGGCTATAACCGCGCCGCCACCCTGATCGAGAAGATGGAACAGGAAGGCGTTATTTCCCCGGCCAACCATGCCGGCAAGCGCGAAATCCTCGTCGGTGACGGTGTCGATTACTGAGGTCTGCCCGAAAAGGGAAAAGATTCACGTGAAACCTTTCGGGCTCCTTTGGCGTTCTATTGCCGCATTTGCCTGTCATCGCGGCATTGAGATTGATTTTCTTCCGGCCAGAGAGGCTTTTCCATGATCCGTCGTTTCTTCATCATCGCCCTCATGCTGATCAGCGCCGCCCCCGCTATGGCACTTGATCGCCTACTGACCCCGCAAGAAGAGCAGATGATCCGCGAGATCAACGCCCACAATTCCGCCATTCGCACCATGGTTGGACGTTTCCTGCAAATCGACACCAATGGCGGCCGGGTGGAAGGTACATTCTATATCGAGCGCCCGGGCAAGGTCCGCTTCCGCTACGCCCCGCCATCGCGTGAGGAAATCATCTCGGTCGGCCGCGGCTTTTATGTCATCGACCGGCGCGAAAGAACCCAATATGCCTACCCTCAGGACCGGGTGCCCCTGCGCCAGTTTCTGGAAGAAAAGATCGATCTGTTCTCCGCCAATATCATCGATGTGGTGACCACCGACGATTTTATCTCCGTTGTCATTTCCGACGATACCCCGATCGGGGTTATCGAGGTCGCGCTGATATTCGACATTGCCAGCAAGGATCTCAAGCAATGGACGCTGACCGAACCGAGCGGCGCCGAGCTGACCTTCTCGCTCTATGACGTCTCGGTCGATGTCGACATTCCGAAATCCTATTTCTATATCGACCCCACCTATAAGCCGAAGACGCAATAAACCGGCACCACCACTCTGGACGGCGGCGAACTGCCGGGTGATAAGACACGGGCTTTTATCAAGGACCAGCCCGTTATGCCTTTGACCTTTGCCACCTGGAACATCAATTCCGTCCGCCTGCGCCTGCCCATGGTGCTCGATTTCCTTAAACAATATCAGCCCGACGTGCTGGCCTTGCAGGAAATCAAATGCACCAATGACCAGTTCCCGGCAGGAGCTTTCGCCGAAGCGGGATATCCCTATCAGGCGGTACACGGGCAAAAGGGCTATCACGGGGTCGCAACCATTTCGCGCCTGCCCTTGAGCGAAAGCCATTCACGCGGGTTTTGCGATATCCCTGATTCGCGCCATGTGGCCGCCACGCTCGATTTTGGCCGCGGCCCGCTCACCGTACATAATTTTTATATCCCCGCCGGCGGCGATGAACCCGATCCCGAGATCAATCCCAAATTCCGCCACAAGCTCGATTTCCTCGCCGAATTGCAGGACTGGTTTGACACCCCTGTTTTTGACAGCAGCCAGCTGATTGCCGGTGATTTCAATATCGCCCCGCATGAGAATGATGTGTGGAGCCACAAACAGCTCCTCAAGGTGGTCAGCCACACGCCCATCGAAACCGATTTCCTCAACGCCCTTCTGGCGCGGCGGCAATGGGTCGATCTGGTGCGCAAGCACATCCCCCATAGCGAAAAGCTTTATTCCTGGTGGTCCTATCGTGCCAAGGACTGGGACGCTGCCGACAAGGGCCGCCGCCTCGACCATATCTGGTCCACGCCCGACATTGCCGCCCATTCCGCCGGCGCCGAAATTCTGCGCCCGGCCCGCGGCTGGAGCGAAAAGCCCTCAGACCATGTGCCGGTGATCACGCGCTTTAGCTGATTGAAATGGGGCAGGCCGCATAAACCACCGAGCCGAGAGCGTTTCCGGCTTTTACCAAAATAACTGCCCCGTCATTGCGAGCGGGCAAAGCCCGCGCGGCAATCCAGAGCCGCGAACCCCGGCGCTTGTGGCTCTGGATCGCCACGGCGCTGCGCGCCTCGCGATGACGGTGCAGCAATGGCGGGAAGGCGCGAGGCGTTCTAGGCCTGGCCCCTGTCGGGACGGAACTTGTCGAGGGCGCCGAGATAGGCGCCCAGTTCGTTCTCGATCCGCGCCGCTGCGCGTTCTGCCATATCGGGGAACTGCCGCATCAGTTTGACAAAAGCCATGCGCGGCACGAACAGGGCCTCGACATTGGTCACCGCCGTCGCGGTTTTCCGCCGTGGCCGGTCAAGCACCAAAGCCAGTTCACCGATCATGACATTGGGGCCGGACACGCCATAGCTTTTGAGCGCACGCTGCACATCATCGCTGATCGCTACCGAACCGCGCATGACGATATAGGCACCGTCCGCCGGGTCACCCTGAGTGTAAATAACCTCACCGGCCCGGAACTGGCGCTGCTCGCTGGCAAAGGCCAGCAGGCGCTGCTGCTCCGGCTCACAAATATCGAAAAAAGCCGCATTCGCGAGAATCGACGTGACGTCGTCCAGCTCCATCTGCTCTCAAGGCCCCCAATGAAACCGCCGGCACCCCTGCCCGCGCTTCAGGGCGCTTCCGGGCAAAAGGGATCTCCCTTATGCAATCGGGAAGCGCGACATAACCAAAACCGGTAAAGCACCTGCGCCGAATCGGTCGGCATCATCGCGTCTTTACGGTACGAGACGATAGCCGCCTTCTTCGGTCACGAGCAACCGCGCATTCGAGGGGTCCCGCTCTATTTTTTGTCGCAGCCGGTAGATATGGGTTTCAAGCGTGTGGGTCGTCACCCGGTTATTGTACCCCCAGACCTCCTGCAAAAGGATGTCGCGCGATACCGTTTTCGGTCCCTGCCGGTAGAGATATTTAAGGATCGAGGTTTCCTTGTCGGTCAGCCGCACCTTGCCGCCATCCGTCGCCTCGAGCACTTTGGCCGCAGGCTGGAACGTATACTGGCCGATGGTGAAAACCACATCCTCGCTCTGGTCATGCTGGCGCAAGGCGGCGCGAATGCGCGCCAGAAGCACTGAGAACCGGAACGGTTTGGTGACATAATCATTGGCCCCGGATTCAAGCCCGAGAATTTCATCGGAATCGCTGTCATGGCCGGTCAGCAACAGGATCGGCGCGTTGAAGCCGTCCTTGCGCAAAATCTTCACCGCCTCACGTCCATCCATGTCGGGCAGGCCGACATCAAGGATCATCAGGTCCACATGGGCACCCTTGACCTTGTCGAGCGCCTCACAGGCCGTGCTGGCCTCGGTAATATCGAATTCCCGGTAATGGGCGAGCTGGTCCGCAAGGGTCTGGCGTAAATTATCGTCGTCATCGACGAGAAACAGTCGGCGCTTGTTCATTATCCCTACTCCGCAAGGGTTCTGCACTTGGCCCGTCATGGACCAATCATGGAAGCTCTCAACATAGGCAGACCGTGATCAAGCGCCAATCACATGCACGTCATCGCACCGGGATGGTTAAGCAGGCGTCCCGTAATCCCGTCCCCCGAACAGGGCTGACCCGACCCGGACATGAGTTGCGCCCATGGCAATAGCGGTTTCGAAATCAGCACTCATCCCCATCGATAACTGCTCAAGACCCGCCTGTTTCGCCAGTCCGGCCAGTTGTGCAAAATAAGGCCCCGGCGCGGCATCAGCGGGGGGAATGCACATCAGCCCCACAATATTGAGCCCATGCACGTCGCGGCACCGGGCAACAAAATCCACCGTCTCTTCCGGGGCAATACCGGCCTTTTGCGCCTCGCGCCCGATATTGACCTGAACGAAACAAGGGAGATTACGGCCGGCCTTGTCCATCTCCGCCTTCAGCACCCCGGCCAGCTTCTCCCGGTCAACGCTTTCAATCACATCGAACAAGGCCACTGCCTCGCGCGCCTTGTTGGTTTGCAACGGGCCGATCAGGTGCAATTCAATATCCGGCCAGTCTTTACGCAAATCCGGCCATTTCTCCTTGGCCTCCTGCACCCAGTTTTCACCAAAAACCCGTTGCCCGGCGTCAAGCAAGGGCCGCATGTCTTTTGCCGGGAAGGTTTTGGACACCGCCACAAGCTGCACATCGCGCCCGGCCCCGTCAAAGCGCATAGCGGCCTTTTTTACCCGCTCCAGCATGACGTTAAGCCGCTCTGCACCATTTTCTGCTATCGTTGACATACTGCGTTCCTGTTGACCTTCGGGGGCTTTTCTGATGATGGTCCGGTAACGAAAAAACCCAACGAACTCAAGTTACAGGGACCAGGCTGTGAACGCGAATAGTGTTGAGCGGTATAATCCGCGCGACAAGGAACCTCATTGGCAGAAAATCTGGGATGAACGCGCAACTTTCGTCACCAAGAATGACGATCCGCGCGAGCGCTATTACGTGCTCGAAATGTTCCCCTACCCTTCTGGCCGTATCCATATGGGTCATGTACGCAATTATGCCATGGGCGATGTCCTGGCGCGCTATCAGCGGGCATTGGGCAAAAACGTGCTGCACCCAATGGGCTGGGATGCCTTTGGCCTGCCGGCGGAAAATGCCGCCAAACAATCCAATGTGCACCCGCGCGACTGGACCTACCAGAACATCGATACCATGCGGGCCCAGCTCAAATCCATGGGGCTCAGCCTCGACTGGAGCCGCGAATTCGCCACTTGTGATGTCGATTATTACGCGCAACAGCAAAAACTCTTCCTCGATTTTCTCGCAGCCGATCTGGTTGCCCGCAAAAAATCCAAGGTCAATTGGGATCCGGTAGACGAAACCGTTCTGGCCAATGAACAGGTCATTGACGGGCGTGGCTGGCGTTCCGGCGCGCTGGTGGAACAGCGCGAGCTGAATCAGTGGGCCTTCAAGATTTCCGATTATGCCGAAGAACTGCTCGAGGCGATCGACGGCCTGACCGATTGGCCGGAGAAAGTGCGCACCATGCAGCGCAACTGGATCGGCAAATCCGAGGGCATGCGGGTTCTGTTCGAAATCGCCCCCAACGACCTGACCGATGATGAAACGCTGGAAATTTTCACCACCCGGCCAGACACCCTTTATGGCGCCTCTTTCATGGCGCTGTCCCCGGACCATCCGCTGACAGCAAAACTCATGGCCGACAATGACGCTCTGGCGGCCTTCGTTGCCGAGTGCCGTCGGCAGGGCACCTCGACCGAGGTGATCGAGAAAGCGGACAAGCGCGGTGTTGCCACAGGGATTCACGTGAAACATCCGCTGATCAAGGATGCCACCCTTCCCGTCTATGTCGCCAATTTTGTTTTGATGGATTACGGCACCGGCGCCATCTTTGGTTGCCCCGGCCATGACCAGCGCGACCTCGACTTTGCCCGCACCTATGACCTCAATGTCACCCCGGTGGTTTTGCCAGAAGGCGAAGATCCAGAGACGTTTGCCATTCTCGACACCGCCTATACCGGCCCCGGCACCCTGTTCAATTCAGGTCCGCTGGACGGCATGAGCATTGAGGATGCCAAGGCACAAGTCGCCACAACGCTTGAATCCCGCTCCATCGACGGCCAGCCGCAAGGCACCCGCCAGACCAATTACCGCCTGCGCGACTGGGGCGTTTCGCGCCAGCGCTATTGGGGATGCCCGATCCCGATCATCCATTGCGATACCTGCGGTATCGTGCCGGTGCCCGCCGCACAATTGCCCGTGGAACTGCCCGAAGAGGTCAGCTTCGCGAAACCGGGCAATCCGCTGGATCATCACCCCACATGGAAACATGTTGATTGCCCCGATTGCGGCCGCCCGGCGCTGCGCGAAACCGACACCATGGACACATTCGTTGATTCGTCCTGGTATTTTGCCCGCTTCACAGCGCCCCAGGCCTCGACCCCGACCATTCCGGATGTCGCCAACGCCTGGTTGCCGGTGGATCAGTATATCGGTGGCGTCGAGCATGCGATCCTGCACCTGCTCTATTCGCGTTTCTTCGCCCGGGCCATGCAGAAAACCGGTCATCTTGAAGTGACGGAACCATTCAAGGGCATGTTCACCCAAGGCATGGTGACCCACGAAACCTATAAATCGGCAGACGGCGACTGGCTGAACCCCACCGAGGTGCATTTCACCCAGTCGGATAACACCCGTACCGCCAAAACAGCTGACGGCGACCCCGTGACCATCGGTTCGGGCGAGAAAATGTCGAAATCCAAGAAGAACGTCGTCGATCCCGACGATATCGTTCAAACCTATGGTGCCGACACCGCCCGCTGGTTCATGCTTTCCGATTCACCGCCCGAGCGCGATGTCGAATGGACCGAAGCCGGTATTGAAGGCGCGGCCCGCTTCACCCAGCGCGTCTGGAAACTGGTGGCAGAATCTGCCGCCATCATCGCCACCCACCCCGATAATCCCGGCGAAAACGACGCTGAGACCATCGACGCGCTGAAAGCCATCCACCGCGCCACGGACCAGATCGGCAAGGAAATCGACGGTCTGCGCTTCAATCGTGCAGTGGCACAGATTTATGAGCTGACCAATGCGTTGCAGCGCTATCTCGCCCATGCAAGCAAAGCCCCGGACATGGCGCGCCTTGCCACCCTGCGCACCGGCGTTGAATATCTGGTGCAATTGATCGCCCCAATGATGCCGCATCTGGCTGAAACCTGCTGGGCTGAACTAGGCAAGAGCGGTCTTGTCTGCGACGCGCCCTGGCCGGTGGCCGATCCCGCCTATCTAGCGGACGACACGGTGACCCTGCCAGTGCAGGTCAATGGCAAGAAACGCGGGGAAATTACCGTGGCCAAAGAGGCAGACAAGGCAGATATCGAACAACAGGCCTTGTCTCTTGACGTGGTTGCCCGCATGCTTGAGGGCAAGGCGCCAAAAAAACTCATCGTCGTGCCGAACAGGATCGTCAATGTGGTTATCTAGCAAAACCCTTCGCCCTCTGGCGTTAGCTATCTCGCTCTGCTTGGGTGCAGGGCTGCTTGCGGCCTGCAGCTTCACTCCTCTTTACGGCGAGAATTCAGCGGTCGGCACCAGTCTCGATCTTGCCTATGCGGAGCCGGAAACCCGGCTCGACCAGATCATTTATCAGGATCTGGCCTTGCGTCTGGGCCGCACCCGCACGGCTGATGCACCGCTGGTGACTGTGAAAACCTCACGCAGCGGCCGCCGTGTGGGCCGCACATCAAGTGGCTCGCCCGCAACCACTTACGAATCAATTGTGACCGCCTCTGTCACCGTCACCCGGCAGCTGCCCGGCAGTTCTGCCCTGACAGACAACAAGCAAGTATCTGAAAATAAAGAAGAAATTTCAGATAAAAAATCTAATGTGCTCTATTCGGTCTCCCGCAAGGCCAGCGCTACCTATACCACAAACGGCCAACGTCTTGCCGATCAGCAGGCCCAGCAGGACGCCGACGAGCGCGCCGCTTTGGCCGTTGCTCAAACTCTTCGCTTGTTGTTGGCCGCCAATTTGCCCGGCAAACTCTAGGCCGTAATGACCGCGCTTAAAGCCCATGAAGTCAGCCGCTTTCTCGATAATCCGGACCTGAAAACCGGTGTCTTTCTGGCCTATGGGCCAGATCAGGGCCTGGTGCGCGAAACTGCGCAGCGCCTGATGCGGCATTTCGCAGGCGATAATGCCGATCCCATGTCGGAATTGACCCTTGATGCCGCAGAATTAAGCAGCGATCCCTCGCGCCTCGCCGTTGAAGCCCGGACAATATCGATGTTTGGCGGGTTACGGCGCATTCGCGTACGCAATGCCGCCAAGGCTCTGGCCACCACCCTGTCGGAATTGCTTGATGACATGCCTGAGGCTGTTATCGTACTCGAGGCTGGCAATTTATTGCCCCGGGATGCCCTCAGAGCCCTGGCCGAAGCACGCAAAAATGCCCGCGCCCTGCCCTGCTACGCGGATAATGAGGAAACCCTGCGCAACCTTATTCGTCAGAACTTCACCGATGCCGGGATCACCGTCGATCAGGAAACAATTGCCACGATCAGGGACACACTGGGCAATGATCGCGAAATCACGCGGCGTGAGCTCGAAAAGCTGTCGCTTTTTGCCGCCGACGACAAGGTGCTGACCCGCGAAGACGTCATTACCCTTTGTGGCGATAACGCGGCTTTGGCCATGGATGCCATTCTGGACGCGGCGGGCACCGGGCGCGCCGACCGGCTCGACACCGCAATTGGCCGCGCTCTTTCGGGCGGCATAGATGTGCAGCGTCTGCTGATTTCCGCCCTGTTGCATTTTACCTGGCTGCGCCGCCTGAGAGTTGATGTCGACGCGGGCCGCGCGCCCCGGGATGTGCTGGACGCCCAACGGCCCCGCCCGCATTTTTCCCGCAAGGCCAGCCTCGAACAGCAATTGCGTTTGTGGAATGATGACGCGCTCGCCTCGGCCTCGAACAGGCTTTATGACGCGATTTTGGACAGCCGCAAGTCTGCAAACCTGGCACATCCCATTGCCCACCGCGCACTTTTGGCCATCTGTGTTGCCGCAGCCCACCGATAGTACGGTTTTTCGCGCTCAGCTCGACGAGAGAGGCCGTTTTTGAAAGTCGTTTTTGGTTCAAAACTGCAGGTTTTCTCTCGACAGACCTCAAATTTTCTTTGCCAAAACAAAAGGCGGGCCAAAGCCCGCCTCTCAATTCAAAATATTTCTTATTTAATTCAATAGCTTAGTGGGAAGTCAGCCTTTGACAGACCCCATCGAGCTGCTCGAGCGTCTTGTAGCGGATTTCCATCCGCCCGCCCTTGTCATGGTGCGAAATCGACACGGACAAGCCCAGGGCATCGGACAAACGTTTTTCCAGCGCCTGCGTATCGGCGTCTTTCGGGGCCGGCGCACTGGCAGTTTTCTTGCGGGCGCCGCCATTTTCCTGGTGCATGGCCTCTGCCTGCCGCACCGAAAGGCCCTCGCCCACGATCCGGCGCGCCAGCGCCGAGGGATCCTCGGCCGTGATCAGCGTACGGGCATGCCCCGCCGTCAAATCCCCTGAAGCCAGCATGGTGCGCACATCATCCGGCAGCTTCATCAGCCGCAGCGTATTGGCCACATGCGAACGGCTTTTGCCGATCACCTGCGCCAGATCATTCTGGGTATAGCCGAACTGATCCATCAGCTGATCATACCCCATGGCTTCTTCCACCGGATTGAGGTCGGCGCGCTGCACATTCTCGATAATGGCAAGTTCAAGCGCTTCCTTGTCATCCACATCGCGAATGATCACCGGCACTTCATGCAAACCGGCGCGCTGCGCCGCACGCCAGCGCCGTTCACCGGCGATGAGTTCAAAAATATTCGGATCTTCGCTTGGGCGTACCAGCAGCGGCTGCATCACACCCTTTTCGCGGATCGAGTTGGTCAGTTCTTCAAGCTGCGAATCATCGAAAGTGCGCCGTGGATTGGCCCGGTTGGCGATGACAAAATCCACCGGCAAACGCTTGATGCCACCGGATTCGGCGACACGCGGCGCCTCAATCGGCGCCATATCTCCAATCAATGCTGCAAGTCCACGCCCCAGGCGTGCTGGTCTCTCATTCATCACTCTATTCCTTAAGCCGCATTGAGCTGGCGCTCACGCCGAATCACTTCTGTTGCCAACCGCAAATAAGCCTGACTGCCCGCACATTTCAGATCATACAGCAGCGCGGGCTTGCCATAGGAGGGCGCCTCCGACAGGCGCACATTGCGCGGAATCACTGTGTCATAAACAAGGTCACCCATTTCCGAGCGCACATCATCCAACACCTGCAAACTGAGATTGTTGCGCCCGTCATACATGGTCATCACCACGCCCTGAATATAAAGCTGCGGGTTCAGCGTCGTGCGGATCTGCTCGATCGTCTGCAACAGCTGACTGAGACCTTCGAGGGCAAAGAACTCACACTGCAACGGCACGAGAACCGCATCCGCCGCCACCAGCGCATTGATCGTCAACAGGTTGAGCGAGGGCGGGCAATCGATCAGCACATAGGTCACTGGCCGCCCATCAACGAGCAACTCATTGATTCTCTTGAATGATTCCCGAAGGCGAAACGCCCGGTCAGAGGCTGAGGAAATATGCGCTTCAACGCCGAGCAGGTCCATGGTCGAGGGTACAATCGCCACCTGGGGCACCTGCGTCATCACCGACGCCTCGGCAATACCGGCTTCGCCCAGCAGAATTTCATAAGTCGACAAACCACGATCCTGCCGTGCAATGCCAAGCCCTGTCGAAGCGTTCCCCTGCGGATCAAGATCGATGATCAGCACGCGCTCGCCCACAGCAGCAAGCGCTGTCGCAAGATTAATAGCGGTGGTGGTTTTGCCCACGCCGCCCTTTTGATTGGCCAGGGTAAGAATACGAGGTCCCAATTTGGCCTCCCCGATGTTTGATACCGCAAAAAACGTGGCTTTTCAGCTAGTTATGAGAAGCCTGCGCCGCAAATACCATCACTCAGATCGCGGCTGGAGATTCGAAATCTCGAGAATAACGCCCGTCTCGTCGATGGTACTTGGATGTTTTACCACATCATATCGCCAGCGCGCATCCGATTCCGTCATTTCCTCCACATGTTCCCGCCCTTTATGGAACAGGGCACGGGTTTTTGCCGACCAGATCGGGTGTGAAAAGCCAAACAGCTGGTCCAAAGAGGCCAGAGCACGGGCGGTTATCAGATCAACGGGGGATGTTTCACGTGAAACAAAACTGTCAATACGCTCGTCAACAACTTTCAGATTTAACCCCAGTTCTCGCGCCACAGCCCGCAGGAAGGCCACTTTACGGCTATTGGCCTCCACAAGGGTAAAACCAATATCTGCATCCTTGAACGCGATGGCGAGAGGTAATGCGGGAAAACCGCCCCCACTGCCAAGGTCGACGATCCGCTTGGTACCGGTCGGGACAAGGTCAACCAGCTGCAGGCTGTCAGCAATATGCCGGTCCCAGATCTGGTTCAGTGTTTCACGTGAAACCAGATTTTGTACTTTTTGCCATTTGACCAGCAGATCATGCAGGCGCACCAAATCCTGTGCCGCTGCTTCATTTGGGCGCGTCAAGGCGCAGCCGGCCATAGTGATTGCGTCAAGCGCTTGTTTTTGCATCTTAACTGGCCTTACGTGCCGGCGCACCGCGCCGGACAAAAGCCAGTATCAGGGTAATTGCAGCTGGGGTAACGCCTTCAAGCTTTTGGGCTTGCGCTATGCTCGCCGGGCGGGCGGCCTTGAGTTTTTGTCGCATTTCGCCGGACAGACCGGCCATCGCATCGTAATCAACCCAGTCCGGGATTTCCCGGTTCTCGTCGCGCTTCACCGCGTCAATATCCGCTTGCTGACGTTCGAGATAAACCGCGTAGCGCGCATCAATTGCCAATTGCTCGAATACTGACGGCGCAAGCGCCGAAAGATCCGGAAACAGCCGGATCAAATCATCAGCATCGACATCCGGGTAGGATAAAAGATCAAATGCCGAGCGTTTTACCCCATCGGCGTTGACCGACAGGCCCGCGGCCCGCGCCGCATTGGGCGATGCCTGCAAGCTCTTTAACTGCACCAGCCCCTTATCCAGCGCATCCTTGCGCATACGGAAGGCCTGCTGACGGACGTCGCCAACCAACCCGGTGGCAATACCCATCTCGGTCAAACGCTGGCCAGCATTGTCAGAACGCAAATGCAGCCGGAATTCGGCGCGTGATGTAAACATCCGATAAGGCTCAGTCACCCCGCGTGTGACCAGGTCATCAACCATAACCCCCAGATAGCTGTCGGTACGGGACATGACCATCGGCGCTGCGCCTTTGGCCTTTAACGCCGCATTGGCGCCCGCCAGCAACCCTTGCGCCCCGGCCTCTTCATAGCCAGTGGTGCCGTTAATCTGCCCGGCAAGATAAAGACCCGGCAAGGCTTTCATCTCCAGCGTATGCTGCAGCTCACGCGGATCGACGTGATCATATTCGATGGCATAACCGGGACGCACAATTTCGACATTCTCCAGCCCCGGCATGGAGCGCAGGAACGCCGCTTGCACATCGGCCGGCAGCGAGGTCGACAAACCATTTGGATAAATCAAATGATCGCTCAGGCTTTCCGGTTCCAGAAAAATCTGATGGCTGTCACGATCGGCAAAGCGCACGATCTTGTCCTCGATCGAGGGACAATAGCGCGGCCCCTTGCTCTGGATACGACCCGAATACATCGCCGACCGATGCAGATTATCGGCAATGATCTGATGGGTTTCCTTCAGGGTCCGGGTGATAAAACACGAAACCTGCGGCGTGGTAATCGCCTCGGTCAGCATCGAGAACGGTTCGGGCGGATTATCGCCAACCTGTTCTTCCAAAACGGAAAAATCGATTGTCCGACCGTCCAGCCGCGCCGGCGTGCCGGTTTTCAATCGCCCCAGCCGCAAGCCCAGGGCCTCAAGCCGCACTGAAAGACCCAGCACCGGCTTTTCCCCCACCCGCCCGGCGGGAATGGTTTCATCGCCCTGATGAATAAGGCCGCGCAGGAACGTGCCCGTGGTCAGCACAACCCCTTGGGTCGAGAATTTGCGCCCATCCAGCAAGGCCACCCCGGACACGACACCATCGGTAACGATCAGATCGTCAACTTCGCCTTCAATGATCTCAAGATGGGTTTGCGCTTGCAGCGCGGCCTGCATTGCCTCGCGGTAAAGCTTGCGGTCTGCCTGCGCCCGAGGTCCGCGCACCGCTGGGCCCTTCCGCCGGTTCAAAACCCGGAACTGAATACCGGCCGCATCGGCCACGCGGCCCATTAAACCGTCGAGCGCATCGATTTCGCGCACCAGATGGCCTTTACCGAGACCACCAATCGCAGGGTTGCAGCTCATTTCGCCGATTGTTGCAAACTTATGGGTGATCAATGCCGTAGGCACACCAAGGCGTGCAGATGCCGCCGCCGCCTCGCAGCCGGCATGGCCTCCACCTACAATAATAACCTCAAAATCACGCATGGCATTTCCCGTTTCCGGTTCCGTCTAATCGCTTGTTTCACGTGAATCAATGTTTTCCGTGGTCAAATCATGGCCCCGGTGTTTCACGTGAATCACTTGCCGATACAGAAATGGATGAACAAGCGGTCCAGAACCTGTTCCGGATCCAGCTTGCCGATCAGCCGCGCCAGCGCGTCACTGGCTTGCCGCAAAGCCTCAGCGGCGATCTCGGGCGCGGCCAGTTCAGCCCGCACCGCCCTTATGCGCAACAACGCCTCGTTCAAGGCGAGGCGGTCCCGCTCCCGGCTCACCAGCACAGTATCACCGGCACCTGTGTTCTCACCCGCCGCCTCACGGATGGCTGCAATAAGATCAGAAAGGCCTCTCTCGTCGATCACCGATACGACATGGTCAGGATCGGTGCCGTTGTCCAAACCAAGATCGGCCTTGGTCGCCACCCGCCATATCGGGCTGTCGGTAGGGCTATCATAGGGCATGCCATCATCATCAGGTGCCTGCAGCCATAGTACCAGGTCGGCACGCTTGATCTCGGCTTCCGCCCGGCGCACCCCCTCCGTCTCCGCCATACTGTCGCTTTCGCGCAAGCCCGCCATATCGACAAAAATCACCAGCTGACCATCAAGATCGAGCGGCACTTCGCGCACATCGCGGGTTGTGCCCGCCTCGTCACTGACAATTGCCAGATCGGATTTGGCCAAAGCGTTCAACAGGCTGGATTTACCCGCATTGGGCCGCCCGGCCAAAGCAACGCGAAACCCTTCGCGAATGATACGGCCGCGCTGCACATCGCCCAGAGCTTGCTCCAGCGCACCCTCGAGGTCCCCAAGGCTTTCAAACCATTCCGCTGGCAGATCATCGCTGACATCACCTTCATCGGAAAAATCTAGGCGCGCTTCGATTTCCGCTCGCAAATCCAGCATTTGCAGCCGCCAGATTTCCAGCTTTTCCGACAGCCCGCCGGTCATTCGCGCCAGCGCCTGCACGCGCTGGCCCTCGGTTTCAGCAATGATCAGATCGCCCAGGCCTTCAACCTCGGTCAGATCCAGCTTGCCGTGCTCAAACGCCCGTCGGGTGAATTCCCCCGCTTCCGCCAGACGCACACCCTCATGCGCACAAATGCCGCGCAACAGGGCGCGTACAATCGCCGGGGCACCATGCACCTGCAATTCAGCGCAATCTTCACCGGTAAAGCTGTGAGGGGATGGGAAAAAGGCAACAAGACCATGATCGAGCACTTCGGCATCGATCTGAATGGGCCGCAAGCTCAGTTTGCGCGGCGCAGGCAGGTCTCCCGCCAGCGCCATTATGACCAAACGCGTCGCCGGACCGGAAATCCGGATCACGGCAACGCCAGATGGCAGGCTCCCCGACGAGAGAGCGACGATTGTATCACCGTCGCGCATCGCCCGGCCTTCAGGTATTCATCGAATCGAAGAAATCGGAATTGGTTTTGGTCTGCTTGAGCTTGTCCAAAAGGAATTCCATGGCATCGATCGTGCCCATCGGGTTGAGAATACGCCGCAAGACATACATTTTCTTGAGCGTATCCGGATCGACCAGCAATTCTTCCTTGCGGGTACCGGACTTGGTGATGTCCATCGCCGGGAAGATGCGTTTGTCGGCAACCTTGCGATCGAGAATGATTTCCGAGTTACCGGTGCCCTTGAATTCTTCAAAGATCACTTCATCCATGCGGCTGCCGGTATCGATCAGCGCTGTCGAGATAATGGTCAGCGAACCGCCATCCTCGATATTCCGCGCCGCGCCGAAAAAACGCTTCGGACGTTGCAGCGCATTGGCATCGACACCACCGGTCAAAACCTTGCCAGAAGAGGGCACAACAGTGTTGTAGGCCCGGCCCAAACGCGTGATGGAATCAAGAAGGATCACCACATCACGTTTGTGCTCGACCAGGCGTTTCGCCTTCTCGATCACCATTTCCGCGACCTGAACGTGGCGCGAGGCAGGTTCGTCAAATGTCGAGGAAATCACCTCGCCCTTTACCGAACGCTGCATGTCGGTAACTTCTTCCGGCCGCTCATCGATCAACAGAACGATCAAATAGCATTCCGGATGATTGAGCGCGATCGACTGTGCGATATTCTGCAACAATACGGTTTTACCGGTTCTCGGCGGCGCAACGATCAGGGCGCGCTGGCCCTTGCCAAGCGGCGCAACCAGATCAAGTACCCGCGCACTGCGATCCTTGGTGGTTGGATCGGCAACTTCCAGACGCAAGCGCTCATCGGGATAAAGCGGCGTGAGATTGTCGAAATTGATCTTGTGACGGACCGCTTCAGGGTCTTCGAAATTGATCGTATTGACCTTGAGCAGCGCAAAATAGCGTTCGCCATCCTTGGGAGAGCGAATCTGACCCTCAACCGTATCGCCCGTACGCAGCGAAAACCGCCGGATCTGGGAGGGAGAGACATAGATATCATCGGGACCGGGCAGGTAGTTTGCATCCGGGGACCGCAAGAAGCCGAAACCATCCGAGAGGATTTCGACCACACCTTCACCAGTAATATCGACATCATTGGAGGCGAGTTGTTTCAAAATCGCAAACATCAATTCCTGCTTGCGCAGGGTAGAGGCGTTTTCAACTTCGAGTTGTTCTGCAAATGACAGCAATTCCGCTGGCGATTTGGCTTTAAGCTCACTGAGCTTCATATTCTGCATGTAAGGGCGCACCGTTTGGGCAACACTGAAAATGATTAGGAGAGATTCACCGCAGCCGATCAACATACCGGCCGAGCAGGCTTATGGGTGGGATGCACCTGCTTAAACTGAAATTACCGACAATTCAAGATTTGTGCGCAATTAAGTCCTTAGAAGGGCCGCACGATGACAAAAACAACAATTCCGATCATCAACAATGTCGGAATTTCGTTGATCATCCTGAAATAGCGCGACGTCTTGACGTTGGCATCGGCTTTGAACTGGCGCAAATAACGCCCAAGCAAACCATGATATCCGGATAATATCAGCACAAATATAGCCTTGGCCCAGACCCAGCCCCAACCCGCAGACCAATCCCAGCTCACAGCGCCAAAACCAATCACAAGGATGAGCCCGAACAACCAGCTGGCGATCATGGCCGGCGTCATGATCCCGCGATAAAGCCGCCGTTCCATGATCTTGAAGGTTTCAGACTGCTCGGAACCCGCCGCCACACCGGCATGATAGACAAACAGCCGCGGCAGATACAAAAGCCCGGCCATCCAGGCAATCACCGATATCACATGCAATGCCTTGAACCAGAGCATGGCCTAGCCCTTTTTAACGATATCAACCAGTCGCGCCACATGCTCGATTGGTGTTTGTGGGATAATACCATGCCCGAGATTGAAAACATGCGGCCGGCCGGAAAACCCCTCGATGATCTCGCGGGCCCGCATTTCCATCTGCACCCCGCCTGCGGCCAGCCTGAGCGGATCAAGATTGCCCTGCACCCCAAGCCCGGCGGGCAATTCCTGATGCGCGAAGCCGACCGGCATCGAATAATCAAGCCCGAGCATATTCACCTGCGTTTCCGCCGCATAACGCGAAACCATTGCCGCCGCGCCCCGGGGAAAACCAATAATCGGCGCATTCGGCACCCGTGCCCGCACCCCATCGACAACCCGCTTGTTCGGGGCGATCACATGATTGGCAAAGGAAATCTCGTCAAGATTGAGGGCCCAGCTTTCAAAAATCTGCACCACGTCAACGCCGGCTTCAAACTGGGCCACCAGATAATCAATGCTGGCCTCGACCAGAATATCAATCAGCGCCCGGAACGCATCCGGTTCGCGCAAGGCAAACAAACGCGCCGCGGCCTGATCCGGCGACCCCTTGCCGCCAATCATATAGGTCGCCACGGTCCAGGGGGCCCCACAGAAGCCGATAAGTGTCTTGTCAGCGGGCAGCGCTGCCCGAACATTGGCTACCGTCTCCAGCACAGGCTGTAAATGGCTCAAAACCTGTCTTGGGTTGAGCATCGATACATGCCCTTTTGACAAGGGATCCAGAATTGGCCCCTCACCTTTTTCAAAAGCCACTTTCTGGCCCAGCGCATCCGGAATAACGAGAATATCGGAAAAAAGGATAGCAGCATCCAGATCAAACCGGCGCAAAGGCTGAAGGGTCACCTCGGTTGCCAGTTTGGGTGTGTAACAAACATCCAGAAATCCATCTGCCGCTGCCCGCAGTTCGCGGTATTCAGGCAAATAGCGGCCGGCCTGTCGCATGATCCAGATGGGGGGTCTGGCCTGAGCCTTACCGAGAACGGTTTCGAGCAGAATCTTTGGGGTCGCGGTCAAGGCAGGCTCCGGTGCTATTAAAGAGTCTTCATAGATTCTTAATTATCTTTATAGCGGTGTTTTGCATGAATTCAGCTTTGCCCACAACCGGCCGGGCCAGAGCCATCTTGTCTCACCCGTCAGAAACACCTCCCTGGGGAAACGTCGTGGCGGCCAAATCTTAACAATTCCTTTTTTTGGATGGTAAACAAAGCATTAACAATTTCCTTAACCGGCATAATTGGTGAAAGCCGCCGGGGAAAACCTGCCGGATTCGCATGCGGCAAAAATCGCGTTATCCCCGTTATTCCCATAGCCGCCTTGCAGGAACCCTCTCGGGCAAACCTGTGGACGAAATTAAGCATTGTGTGTGTAAGTCGCCCTGTTTGATTCGAACCGGTTTTGCCCATACGTGCCCATGCCGCCCTGTTGATAAAACCACGGATAACCTTCGGTCCATGTTGATCCTTGCCTCCACCAGTTCTGCCCGCCGACAGCTCTTAACCCAAGCAGGACTGGGCTTTTCAGTGTATCCGGCAGAGATTGATGAGCGGGCAGTGACTGCCGGGATCGCCGGGGATGAAGGGGAAATTGCCCGGTATCTGGCCGGTGCAAAAGCTGAGGCGGTATCGCGCCAGTTTCCGCGCGCTTTCGTGATTGGCGCCGATCAGACCCTGGCCCTTGATGGTGCAGCTTTCCACAAGCCGGCAAACCTTGCTGGCGCGCAGCAGCAATTATCCAGGTTACGTGGCCGGACCCATCAGCTCTTCGCCGGGGTCGCCCTTGCCAGAGCGGGCCGGGTCATATGGGATCATCTCGCCACCGCCGCTCTGACCATGCGCGATTTCACTGATGAAGAGCGGGACCGTGTTCTCGCCCTTGAGGGGGAAGAAATTCTGTCCTCTGTCGGTTCCTATCGGCTCGAAGGCCCCTCGGTGCAGCTTTTTGAGCGGATCGAGGGCGACTATTTCACCATTTTGGGCTTGCCTTTGCTGCCATTGCTTGCTGGCTTGCGCCAGCACGCCCCTGACCTTTTCGAAAAGACATCATGATCAAAGCATTCGTTATCGGCCATCCCATCGCCCATTCGCGCTCGCCGCTTGTCCACAATCACTGGCTGCAAACCCTTGATATCGCCGGGAGCTATAATTCGGTTGATGTGGCGCCCGATGCCCTGCCGGGTTTCATTAACGCCATGCGCGCGGGCGCCTATATCGGCGGCAATGTCACCATACCGCATAAGCAGGCCGTATTTGCGCTTTGCGATGTGCTCGCGGATGACGCCAAAATCATAGGCGCGGTAAACACATTGGTCATGCGCGCGGGCAAACTGCACGGCAGCAATACCGATCTGGCCGGTTTTCTGGGCAATCTGGATCAGAAAGCCCCCGGCTGGGACGCGCGCGGCGACACAGCGATTGTGCTGGGCGCAGGTGGCGCGGCACGGGCGGTATTGGTGGGGCTGGCCCGACGCGGCTTTAAAAACATCCATATTCTCAACCGCACCGAAGCAACGGCAAAAGAGCTGGCAGAAGAATTGCCCGGTCCCTTTATCGGCGCAGGCCTGTCCGCCTTTGCCAGCCTCGCCCCCAAAGCGACGCTGGTGGTCAATACCAGTGCGATCGGCATGCACGGCAGCCGGTTTGACGATCTTGATCTAGGCCTGTTGCCCAAAACGGCTCTGGTCACAGATATTGTTTATACCCCATTGGAAACCCCGCTTCTGGCTGACGCCAGCGCCCTCGGGCTTGATACGGTGGATGGTCTTGGCATGCTGTTGCATCAGGCGGTGCCGGGTTTTGAAGCCTGGTTCGGCAAACGGCCGGAGGTAAGCCCGGATCTGCGGGCGCTGGCCGAGCAAAGCCTTGGAGAACAATGATGTTCGCGCTCGGGCTGACCGGTTCTATTGCGACAGGTAAATCAACGGTTCTCGCCTTGTTCAAGGATCAGGGTATCCCGGTCTATTCCGCCGATGATGCGGTTCACGCGCTTTATCAGGGAGAAGCTGTCACCCCTGTTGAAGCCCTTTTTCCCGGCGTTGCCGAGAATGGCGTGATCAACCGGCAGAAGCTGGCCGGAGCGCTGATTGCAGCGCCGGACCGTATCGGAGAGCTTGAAGCCGTGGTGCATCCGCTGGTGCACCAGAAAATGCAGCAGTTTCTGGATGATACAGCCGCTGACGGCGCGGATTTGGCGGTGCTGGAAATCCCGCTTCTGTTTGAAACCGGCAAGGACTATCCCGTGGATGCCGTGGCGGTGACCGCCTGTTCGGATGCCGAACAGCGCCGCCGCGCGCTGGCGCGGCCGGGGATGAGCGTGGAAAAGCTCGAAACGATTCTTGCGCGCCAGATGCCACAGGCCGAAAAGAAGAGACGGGCCGGCTTTGTTATCAATACCGATGTGCCCCTGCCCGATACCCGTGCTGAAGTGATTGAAATCATTGAAAAATGCCGGGGCACTGCGTCCAGTAAAGATTGAAACAAGACACTTCCATAGAAACGGTTAAAACCCCCAGATGACCCGTGAAATCGTCCTCGACACCGAAACCACCGGCCTCAGCCCCGCCAGCGGTGACCGCATTGTCGAAATCGGTTGTGTCGAACTGATCAATCACGTGCCGACCGGCAAGCATCATCACGTTTATCTTGATCCCCAGCGCCCCATGCCCGAAGAGGCGTTTCGCGTCCACGGTCTTTCTGACGAGTTTCTGGCAGGCAAACCGCTTTTTGCCGATGCGGCGCAGGATTTTCTGGATTTCATTGGCGAGGGGACGCTGGTCATTCACAATGCGCCATTTGATATGGGGTTTCTCAATGCCGAATTGAAGCGCATTGACCGGCCGGCCCTGACCAATGAGGTGATCGACACCGTGCAGGTGGCCCGCAAGGTCTATCCCGGCGCGCGGGTCAGCCTGGATGCCCTTTGCAAGCATTATGGTATCGATAATTCCAAACGCACCCTGCATGGCGCGCTGCTCGACAGTGAAATTCTGGCGGAAGTTTATCTGGAACTGATCGGCGGGCGGCAGGTCGCGCTGGCCTTGTCGGCAGAGGCGCAAAATCAGGCCGCCGGTGTCACCCCGGAAATCGACAGGACCCCGCGTGCGCCCCGCCCCACCCCGTTACCATCCCGGCTGAGCGATGCGGCAAAAGCCGCCCATGCGGAACTGATCGCCGATATCGGCGCGGATGCGCTCTGGCATCAGTATCAAAAATAAAGAACGGCAGTTTTGCCTGGCCCTTGGGTGCTAGTTGAACTCTTCCCCGGGATAAACACCCCAGAGATCGGTCTGCGCCACATAGCCGGTATAGCTGCGGGGCCGGCCTTCGGCTGGGTTGGTTTCAGCTTTCACAGCACACCACAGATCCCGGCAATTATCGATTTCCACCAGATAATGCGGGGTAAGCCAGGCGCGCACGCCCGCGTTCTCGGATTGCTGGGCCCGCAAGGCCACCTGCCCGCTTTCCCGCCAGGGTGTAATCAGCCCGGTGCGGCGGCCGGATAAAAGATTCTGGTGAATCCAGCCCTCTTCCCCGTCCACATCGCGGATTTTGCGCCAGGTATCGAATTCATTGATGATTTCCACCGGCTGGCCGGATTTCACATAGACCCAGGAGATGTCATAGCGCGTGCCCGGCCCCACCCGCACATTGATCGGTTCGGAACGGGTACTGGCAAAGCGCGGCAGCGGCAGGCCTGAGGGATTGCTGGCCGACTGGGCGGCAACCGGCGCAGCGAAGCCGAACACAAGCGTTACAAACACAACCAGCCGCAGGGCTTGCCCCAACCGGGTAAGGCCGTTACGAAACAGGGCGGAGAATGACAGGCGGAACGCGGGCTGAATGGCAAACATGGCTTTGCAAGAGGTGCAGTTTTTCTTCACAATGGAGCATAGACCTTAATGGTCACTGAAAGGCTTTTCATGGATAGACCCGGCAAGAGCATTTTCCTGGTCAGTGCTTGGTATAGCGCACCGGGTTTTGCGCGGGATTGTGGCCAATGAGCACATCGACTGCCAGAATTTTTGTCACCCGCCGCCTGCCCGCGCCCGTTGAACAGCGCATGCAGGCGCTGTTCGATGTCACTCTGAGCCCGGACGACAAACGCCTCGAAGCGGACGCGCTGATTGCTGCCGCCGCCGGGCATGATGTTCTGGTCTCTACCATTACCGATATCATCGATGCCGAGGTGATCGCCCGCCTGCCGCAAAGCGTGCGCCTGATCGCACAGTTCGGCAATGGTATCGACAATATTGACGTTAACGCCGCCCATCAACGCGGCGTTGCCGTCACCAATACCCCAAGTGTTCTGACCGAAGATACAGCCGACATGGCCATGGCCCTTATTCTCTCCGTGCCGCGCCGCCTGCCTGAGGGGGCGACTGTGATCCCGCGCGATGGCACCTGGCCGGGCTGGTCACCCACCTGGATGCTGGGCCGCAGACTGGGCGGCAAGGCGCTGGGGATTGTCGGCATGGGCCGCATCGGCACGGCTGTGGCGCGCCGGGCAAAGGCGTTTGGCTTGTCCATCCATTATTATTCGCGCAGCCGGCGGCCGCCCCAGATCGAGGAACCGCTCGAAGCCGCCTATTGGCCGGATCTCGACAAGATGCTCGAACATGTCGACATTGTTTCGCTGCACACCCCTCATACCCGCGACACCTATAATCTGATGAATGAGGACCGGCTGAAGCGGATGAAGCGCGATGCGTTTCTGGTCAATGTTTCCCGGCCTGAATTGATCGACGAGAATGCGCTGGCCAGCCTGATTGAAAGCGGCGAATTGAGCGGCGCCGGTCTTGATGTGGTCAATAACCGCCGCCACATCAATCCGCGCCTGTTGGCGCTGGCACGCGACAACCGCATTGTGCTCACCCCGCATATGGCCTCGTCCACGCTTGAGGGCCGGGTGGAAATGGGCGAGACAGTGATCGTCAATATCCGGGTTTTTCTCGATGGCCATAACCCGCCGCACCGGGTCTTGCCTGAAAGTGGCACCCGCTAGCCTGCCCGGCAGGTTGTCGCCCGCGCCAGCAGCACCGCCTGATCCGCCTGATTCGGGGCCAATCGGGCAGCCTGCTCATAGGCGTCAGCTGCCTCAGGCAGCCGTCCGAGCTTTTCCAGAAGATCGGCCCGCACCGCTGGCAGAAAGTGATAGTTTGTAAGGGCTTCTTCCCCCACAAGCCTGTCCGCATGTGCCAGCCCCACCGCGGGGCCAAAAGCCATGCCGACAGCCACGGCGTGATTAAGGGCGACAACAGGGCTGGGCATGATAACCATGAGCCGGACATAAAGCGCAGCGATCCGCCCCCAGTCCGTCGCCTCAGCGCTTATCGCCCGGGCATGGCAGGCGGCAATCTCGGCCTGAAGCTGGTAAGGACCGGGCGATCCGGTCAGGCTTTGCGCCCGGGCCAGTGCCTCCAGCCCGCGCCTGATCAGCAACCGGTCCCAACGGGCCCTGTCCTGATCGGCCAGCAAAATGGCCGCACCCGCCGCGTCACGTCGGGCTGCAAACCGCGAGGCTTGAATTTCCATCAGACTCAAAAGGCCAAACACTTCAGGCGCGTCGGAGACCAGTTCCGCCAGAATCCGTCCCAGCCGCATCGCTTCATTGCATAATTGCGGCCGGAGAACATCTTCTCCTGAACTGGCGGCATAACCTTCGTTGAAAATCAGATAGATGACCTGCAATACCGCCGCGAGCCGGGGATGCCGCGCGGCGCCATGGGGCACGTCAAAACTGTAGTCGCCATCGCGTAAAGTTTTCTTGGCGCGGGTAATGCGCTGGGCGATTGTGGTTTCGGGTACGAGAAAGGCCCGGGCAATTTCCGCGGTCGTCAGCCCGCCCATGATGCGCAACGTCAACGCTGTGCGGGCCTCTTGCCCCAGATCCGGGTGACAGGCGGCAAAAATCAGCGCCAGCCGGTCGTCGCCAATATCATCGTCAAGCGTCGCCTCGAGCAATTGCACGGACACATCCTCGCGCGCATCCAGTTCCTGTGCCAGCTCGGCATTTTTGTCGCGCATCATCCGGCTGCGGCGGAACCGGTCTATCGCCCGGCGCTTGGCCGTGGTCATCAGCCAGGCCCCGGCATTGTCCGGCACGCCTTCGCGCGGCCATTGTTCCAGTGCCGCCACCAGCGCATCCTGCGCCAGCTCTTCGGCCAGTCCGAGATCACGCACAATACGGGTCAGCCCGCCAATGATTTTGGCGGATTCTATGCGCCAGAGCGCGGCAATGGTTTGGTTTATATCGGTCATGGCCGTAGCTGTAATCTGGTTACAGCCACGGCCATGACAAAGCGCAGCGCCAACGACATAGGGTCAGCTCTTGGCCATCTGCTCGGCGACCTTGTGGTGCTGGTCGACCCCTTCGCCCGCTTCGAAATCTTCGATTTCAAACAGCTGGCGGATTTCAATCTGCCCATCGACATCAGAGTCACTGGGGCAGCGCCTGGCCCATTCCACCGCCTCGGCAAGGGATTTGCATTCCCAGATCCAGAAACCGGCAATCAACTCCTTGGTTTCGGCAAACGGCCCGTCGGTAACCATGGTCTTGCCGCCGCTGAACGCGACGCGGGCGCCCTTGGCGCTTGATTGCAATCCCGCCCCGTCGAGCATCACCCCGGCCTTGACCAGTTCTTCATTGTATTTGCCCATGGCCAGCAGCAGCTCGTTCGAGGGCATGACCCCGGCTTCTGTCTCGGGCGTGGCCTTGATAATCGCCATGAAACGCATGTTTTTCTCCTTATCGTAAAATTGTCGATATTCTGACGGGTTCAGGCTTCATAGGGGCGGATTTCGATCTCGATATCTGCAACGCCCCCCGCAATATGCACCTCGAGAAATTCACGCCCGACTTGCCGGGCCGCCGCCTCATCGGCAACCTCGACAATGGCAAAGCCACTGACCAAACCCTCTGTCAAAGCAAAGGGGCCGTCCGTGACGCTGATCTGACCATCCCGCAGGTGCATCCGGGACCCTGCTCGTGTCGGCTGCAGCCCGGCACCATCGATAAATATGCCCTGTTCAATGCTTTTGCCGACATAATCGCCCATCAGCGCCTGCAAAGAATTAGAAGCCTGCGCGCCCGCTTCATAGTCTGCGGTCGCCTTGACCATCATCAAATAACGCATTGTCATTCTCCTTGCCTGTTTGCGGGTGGGGCGGTCCCGATGACCTTTCTCTCCCGCTGATACTGACACGTCGAACCGCTATCCGCCGATACGACATCGGCACAAAAATAATTTCGGGGTTTGGCCAAAAAAAAGCCCGGACAAACGTCCGGGCCTTTTACAATTTGATCGGGAAAGCGCGATTTAGTCGTCGCCACCCTCGTTTTCGATCTCTTCGCCAGTTTCCTGATTGACGACTTTCATCGACAACCGGACCTTGCCACGATCGTCAAAGCCGAGGAGCTTGACCCAGACCTTGTCGCCTTCCTTGACGACATCGGTGGTCTTGCCAACGCGCTCGGAAGCCAGCTGGGAAATGTGCACAAGGCCATCCCGGGGACCGAAGAAGTTCACGAACGCGCCGAAATCGGCGGTCTTGACCACGGTGCCCTGATAGATGACGCCCACTTCAGGCTCGTCAGTGATCGACTTGATCCACTTGATGGCTGCATCAATGGCCTTGCCATCGGAAGAGGCGATCTTGATCGTGCCGTCGTCTTCGATATTCACCTTGGCGCCGGTCTTTTCCACGATTTCGCGGATGACCTTGCCACCAGTACCGATGACTTCACGGATCTTGTCGGTCGGGATCTTCATGGTCTCGATGCGCGGGGCGAATTCGCCAACCTCGTCACGGGCCGTATCGAGCGCCTTGGACATTTCGCCAAGGATATGCTCACGGCCGCCCTTGGCCTGGCCAAGCGCCTTTTGCATGATCTCTTCGGTGATACCGGCAATCTTGATGTCCATCTGCAGCGAGGTAATACCCTCAGCAGTACCGGCCACCTTGAAATCCATGTCGCCGAGGTGATCTTCGTCGCCCAGAATATCGGACAGAACCGCGAACTTCTCGCCTTCAAGGATCAGGCCCATGGCGATACCGGCAACAGGTGCCTTCATCGGCACACCGGCATCCATCAGCGCCAGCGAGGTGCCGCAGACGGTTGCCATCGAGGAGGAACCGTTCGACTCGGTGATTTCCGAGACGATACGCAGCGTATAGGGGAATTCCTCAGCCGAGGGACGGACCGGGTTGATTGCGCGCCAGGCGAGCTTGCCATGGCCGGTTTCACGCCGGGAAGTAAAGCCGACACGACCCGCTTCACCGACCGAATAGGGCGGGAAGTTGTAATGCAGCAGGAAGTTCTGCTTGTAGGTGCCCTCAAGGCTGTCGACATATTGCTCGTCGTCGCCCGTACCAAGGGTTGCCACAACCAGCGCCTGGGTTTCACCACGGGTGAACACGGCGGAACCATGGGTGCGCGGCAACAGGCCGACTTCGGCAACAATCGGGCGCACAGTGGTCAGGTCACGGCCATCAATACGGGTGCCGGTGTCCAGAATATCCCAACGCACGATCTTGGCCTGCAGGGACTTGAAGACAGAACCGATCTGTTCAGGCGTCCAGGCAGCCTCTTCGCCTTCAGCCGGGGTGAAATGCTCTTTCACCTTTGCTTTTGCTGCATCAAGCGCAACATAGCGTTCGGCCTTGTCGGTGATCTTGTAGGCGGCGCGGATATCGGCATCCACCAGCTTGAGCATTTCGCCTTCAAGGGCGCTCAGGTCTTCGGGAACGAATTCGCGCGGTTCCTTGGCGGCCAGTTCGGCCAGCTGGATGATCGCATCGATAACCTTGGCGCTTTCGGCATGGCCGAACATCACGGCACCAAGCATCACTTCTTCGCTCAGTTCCTTGGCTTCCGATTCAACCATCAAGACGGCGTCGGTCGTGCCGGCCATGACCAGATCAAGCTTTGAATCCGAACGGCGGTCGATCGGGGTATTGAGCACATATTCGCCATCGATATAGCCAACGCGTGCCGCACCGATCGGGCCCATGAAGGGCACGCCGGAAATGGTCAGCGCCGCAGAGGTCGCGATCATCGCCAATACGTCAGGCTCGTTCTCGAGGTCATGCTGCAGCACGGTGACGATGACCTGGGTCTCGTTCTTGTAACCGGCGGGGAACAGCGGGCGGATCGGGCGGTCAATCAGGCGGCAGATCAGCGTTTCAGCTTCTGTCGGGCGGCCTTCGCGCTTGAAATAGCCACCGGGGATCTTGCCGGCAGCAAAGGCCTTTTCCTGGTAATTCACAGTCAGCGGGAAGAAATCAACGCCCGCTTTCGGGGTCTTGGCGCTGACAACGGTCGCCAGAACGACGGTCTCGCCAAGGGTTGCCAGCACAGCACCGTCAGCCTGACGGGCAATCTTGCCGGTTTCAAGGGTCAGCGGCTGGCCGCCCCAGTTCATTTCTACCTTGTGGTGTTCAAACATATACGTCTTTTCCATTCATCAATTGGAACGCCCCTTTGGGTGCCCCAGATGTACCCGGTCGCCAAACACCCCATGTGCATGGCCTTTGCGGGTACCGGTTTCGGCCCTCGGGCGAAACGTGGACAAGACGGCAAGCTATTCCTGAAACATTTTTGCGCCTGCGGCAGACCCTGCCGGATAACGCCTGGCGATAGCCAGTTTCAAAAACAGCCAACGATCCTGCCACGCCTCACTTGAGGCCAGCTGGCAGAGTGTTTGCAAAACATTCTGCCGGATATGGACAAGGCGCGGGCTGAGCCGCGCCTTGTCGACATTATTGCGCTTTAGCGGCGCAGACCGAGCCGTTCAATCAGGCCCCGGTAGCGCGCTTCGTCATTGCGCTTGACATAATCAAGCAGACGACGGCGCTGGCTGACCATTTTCAACAGGCCACGGCGCGAATGATTATCCTTGCCATGGGTCTTGAAGTGATCAGTCAGATTGGCAATGCGCTCGGAAAGAACGGCAACCTGGACTTCCGGTGAACCGGTATCGTCCTTCTTGGTGGCATATTCCTTGATGAGTTCAGCTTTGCGTTCAGCAGTAATCGACATCATGAAATCCTTTCGATTTGGAGGATTGGGTCGCCCATGGCCGGGATGTCGTCCAGCACAGGGCCGTGAATTCGCCTGACCCAAAGGTCAAAGCTGGCGCTCATATAGTGGAAAATCGCGCAAAATGCAAAGACTAAGCGTTGGGCCGCGCTCAGCGGCTCCAAAGGCTCAAACCGGCGCTTGTGCCGGCGCGGCGGCAAGCAGCACAGCGCGCGGCATCTTAAAGCGCCATTCCAGCCCGTCATCATGCATCGTTCGCTCGATTTCTGCCTGAAGTGTCGATTTGAGGAAACGGTTGATCACCACCGTACCGAACCCCTCGCGCTCGCTTGCCGGCGTGTCTAGCGACACCCCGGTCTCCCGCCAGACCAGTTCCAGCATGTCATCCTGCCAGACCCAGCTGAGGCGCAAATGCCCCTCCAATTGCGCAAAGGCACCGTATTTGGCAGCATTTGTGGCCAGCTCGTGCAGGGCCATGCCAAGGGTCTGCGAGGCTTCCGCGCTCAAGCGCACTTCCGGCCCAGAAAGACTGACCCGTTCGGCATCATCGGGGGCAAAGGGCTGCAAATGGGCAGCCGCCAGTTCCTCCAGCGCCACACCGCTGGAGCCGTAATTGAGCAGAAGGTCGGTCGACCGGGCCAGCCCGATAATCCGCTTCTGGAAATAATCGAGAAAATTCTCCAGCGAATCCGAGGTGCTGGCCGTTTGCCGCGCCATGGATTGAATAACCGATAGCTGGTTCTTCGCCCGATGCGCCACCTCACCCATCAGAAACCGGATTTCGGCCTCCGAGGTCTGACGTTTGCGCGCGGCATCGACCAGTTCATCGGCGATGGTATTGAGTTCGCGCACCGAATAATGGCGGGTTTTGACCTCTTGCCCCTGGCCCAGAGACCGGGCGGTCCGCGCCAGACTGCGCACCGCGCTCGCCAGATGGCCGGACATCCACAAAGTGGCGGCAAGGGTGAGGATCATCAAAACGATGCCGCCACCCAAAAGCCAGAACATCGCTTCGCGCAGCGGCTTTGCGACAACGGTTTCAGGCGCCCAGGCGACAACGGACCAGCCGCTGAGCGAGGAATATTGCTTCACCACCCGATAGGTTTCGCCCTCATGCGCGATTTCGCTCCAGCCGGATGAGCCGGCCCGGTCGGGCAGGGGCAGGAAAAACCGCTCACCCTGCTTGATATCGGGATTGGTCGATATCGCGACCACATGATTGCCGTCGATCAGGGTGCCATGCCAACCGTCCGGCAAGCGCGACGCGCTTAACGTATCGCGCAGATTGTCGGCGTTCTGGCCCAGCATCAGCACCCGTTTTTCATCCGGGCTGCCATTGAGGGGCAGGATAATGTCAAACACCAACCGCTTGGCCACCGCCCCCATGAACATGTCAGAAACGGTAATCTTGTTGTTCTCACGCGCCTTTTTGGGCGTTTCGAGATCGCCCGATTTCGGCAATTCGGAACCATAGGGCAGGCGGGTATTCAAAAGTTGCTGGCCGGTTTCATCGAGAACAAGCAAAAAGGTGGCACTGCCGCGCAAGGCTTCCTGCGTCCGCTGATGAAAAGCCTGTAAGTCACCCTCCAGCAGCGATGGGGCGCTCGAGAGCACCCGCAAGGTGGTGATCATGCCGTCAAGTTCGCGATCAACCGCCTCGTTCATCGTGCGTGTTGTCGAAATGGTCAGGCTGCGCACAATCTCGAGCTGGGCCTGGTTGTTGCGCAGCAACAATACCGAAGCGTAGGCAAAAGCCGGCAACAGGCTCATCAGGGCCAGCGAGACAAGAACAACAACAATGGAACGCTCGCGGCGCACGGGCACGTTAGGATTAGATGTCATGCGGTAACCGCGTGCTCCATGATGCAGCTATTTTGGGATAGAATATATCGGGCCTCAAATTTGGGCAATCGCGTTTCAGCCCGGCCGCTCAGTTCGGCAGGATTACCCGTTTCGGCTTGAACTGGCCCTTCTCGACAAATCCTGTCGCAATCGCCTCGCCCCGGCAACTGGCCCAGGCTTCATCAATAGCGATCGGCGCGTCAGCGCCGGTCAGCAACACCGGATTACCCAGACGAATTGTGGTGGCCTGCCGGGCGTCGAGCCGGATTTCCGGCACACCGGCAAGGCCCGCGGCAACCGGCAGCAACATGGCGTCGCGCTCGTCAAGGCTGGCCGCTTCAAACACATCAAGGTCAATCGACTGCGCATCGGCAAAATCGCCCACCGCCGCCCGGTGCAACTGGCCCACATGGCCCTTGCTGCCAAGGGCTTCAGCCAGATCACGCGCCAGTGCCCGGATATAGGTGCCTTTGGCGCATTCAACTTCAAACCGGGACTGGGTCTCGCCATGCTCAAGCAGGTCAAACCGGTCGATTTCGACCTCGCGGGCGGGCATATCAAATTTTTCACCGGCCCGCGCCAGATCATAGGCGCGTTCGCCATCAATCTTGATGGCTGAAAAGGCGGGCGGAATCTGTGTGATCAGGCCCCGAAACGCCGGCAATGCCTGTTCAACAGCCTCACGATTGGGGCGATGGTCTGAGGTCGCAATCACCTCGCCTTCAATATCATCGGTCGCCGTGGCCGCCCCCCAGACCAGGGTGAATTGATAAACCTTTGTGCCATCCTGCACCTGCGGTACCGTCTTGGTGGCTTCCCCCAGCGCAATCGGCAAAATCCCGGTCGCCAGCGGATCGAGCGTGCCCGCATGGCCGCCCTTTTTGGCGCTCAACAGCCAGCGCACCTTGCCCACGGCCTCGGTCGAGGACATGTCATAGGGCTTGTTGAGCACAAGCCATCCGGAGATGTTGCGTTTGGGCCGTTTTTGCTGGGTCATTCAGTCGGGGTCTTTTCGTTCAGGCGGATAAGGGGCGTCAAAACCCGGCGCGCTCTAGTCTTCGTCATCCGCATCATCATCGCGGGCGAGGTCGCGTTGCACCTTGTCCGAACGCAACAGCATGTCGATGCGGCTGGCCTCATCAAACGTGTCATCGAAATAGAACCGGATTTCCGGCGCGAATTTCAGATTGACCTGTGGCGCAATCTGCCCGCGCACAAATTTGGCATGCTTGTTGAGTGCCGTAACGATCTGTTCGGCATTCTGTCCGCCAAGCGGCACGATATAGGCCTTGGCCAGCTTCAGGTCATGGCTCATGCGCACCTCGGGCACGGTGATGACCGCGCGCTCGATGACGGGATCGATAATGTCACCACGGGTCAGCATATTGGCCAGCGCGTGGCGGATCAGTTCGCCGACGCGCAGCATGCGCTGGGTGGGGCCTCTACCGGATTGGGACATTGTATCGCTCTTGATGTGAATTCAAATTCTGCCCGCAATCTAAACGGCGATGTGAGGCATTGTTGTGTTGATCTACCCTCAGACCCGGTTCGATAACAAGAAAATACATTAGAACCAACGGGGAACGGCAAAACCGCCCGGCCTATTCGGGCAAAACCTCGAACCGGGTCAGCGATTGCATCATCCGGGCGCGGTTTTCAATTTCAGCGCGGCTGACCGGCCATTTATCGGGGTTCTTCACGTCATAGCTGGGGGTGCACCATTCGTTATAGACAGTCACCACGCCCTCTTCGGCTTCCAGCGAGACGGCAACCACAATCCCCCCAATACAGGCCTGTGTCTGCCGGGCCTGCAAATTATACGCCCCGCACATGCCCACCAGTGCCTCCCGGTCAGAGCCGGGCAGGGGCACAATCCATGACAGATCAATCTGCCCCGGCATGCACGATGCCGCCAGCGGATCAGCCATGCGCTTGAATTGCTGACCGGCAGTATAGCCGGGCACATGAACGGCCAGAACCGCCATCAATTCCGACCAGAAGGCCGTGTTCTCGTCTTTTTTATGAAAAACCAGCGAGGTCAGGCCGGGCCGGATTTCGGTCACCTTCGAGCGCGACTGGTCCAGAACAGATCCGTTCTCGTCATCGACCCAGCCGGGGGCCGGAAAGGCGACGGCAAAGCCGGACATTTCGGTTTTGAGCACCCGGCCCGTCACCTCGATCACCGGTTCGTCCGTTGCCTCTTGCGCAAAAACAGCAGGACTGGCGGCCATGCTGGCTGCCAGTCCCGAAAATACACAGGCGATGAGCCGGTTGAAGGGGCGCATCAGAGCGTGCGCTGCACCGTCTCGACGCGGAAACATTCGATCACGTCACCAGCACGCATGTCCTGATAGTTCTCGAACGCCATGCCGCATTCCTGGCCCATCTGCACGTCCTTGACCTCGTCCTTGAAGCGCTTGAGCGTCGAAAGCTTGCCTTCGTGAATGACTACGTCGTCGCGCAATAGGCGGACGCCTGAACCACGTTCGACCATGCCCTCGGTAACCCGGCAACCGGCAACTTTGCCGACCTTGGTGATGTTGAACACTTCCAGAATTTCGGCGTAACCGATAAAGGTTTCGCGCCGTTCCGGAGCCAACAGACCCGACATGGCCGATTTCACATCATCAACCAGATCGTAGATGATGTTGTAATAACGGATCTCAAGGCCTTCACGCTCGGCGCTTTCACGGGCCTGCTTGTTGGCACGCACATTGAAGCCGATGATGATGGCATTGGAGGCCTGCGCCAGGGTGACATCGCTTTCAGTGATGCCGCCGACACCAGCCATCAGGATCTGCGCGGAAACCTCGTCTGTCGCCAGCTTGTCGAGCGAGCCGACAATGGCTTCAACCGAACCCTGCACATCGCCCTTGATGATCAGCGGGAACTTGGCAACGCCCGACGCTTTGAGCTGATTCATCATCTGCTCAAGCGAGGTGGCCCCGCCGGTTCCCGATTTCTCGCGAATCTGGCGCTGACGGTATTCAGTGATTTCGCGGGCACGCGCTTCCGTCTCGACAACCGAGAAAAGGTCGCCCGCATCCGGCACGCCGGTAAAGCCGAGCACTTCAACCGGGGTCGAGGGACCAGCCGTCTTGATCTGGGCACCCTTGTCGTCGATCAGGGCGCGTACACGGGCCCATTCCGAGCCGGCAACCACAATGTCGCCAATGCCCAGTGTGCCGCGCTGCACCAGAACCGTGGCCACAGCGCCCCGGCCCTTGTCGAGCTTGGCTTCGATGACCGTGCCCTGGGCCCGGCCCTCGGGATTGACCCGCAATTCGAGAATTTCCGACTGCAGCAGGATGGTTTCGAGCAGTTTGTCGAGATTGGTGTGCTTGAGCGCGGAAACTTCCACATCCAGCACTTCACCGCCCATCGATTCCACAAACACTTCGTGTTGCAGCAATTCGGTGCGCACCTTGTTGGCATCTGCCTCGGGCTTGTCGATCTTGTTGATCGCCACGATGATCGGCACACCGGCCGCCTTGGCGTGTTTGATCGATTCAATGGTCTGCGGCATGACACTGTCATCGGCCGCAACCACCAGAACCGCAATATCCGTCGCCTGGGCACCACGGGCGCGCATCGCGGTAAATGCCGCGTGGCCCGGTGTGTCAAGGAAGGTGATCTTCTGGCCGTTCTTTTCGACCTGATAGGCACCGATATGCTGGGTAATGCCGCCGGCTTCCCCCGAAACCACATTGGCTTCGCGGATCGCATCGAGCAGCGAGGTCTTGCCGTGATCGACATGGCCCATAATGGTCACAACCGGAGGCCGTGGCTTCATGTCTTCGGGGCGGTCGGTCTTGGCATCCTCGAACAGGCCGGTTTCAACGTCGCTTTCCGCAACGCGCTTCACCGTATGGCCCAGTTCAGTCGCCACCAGTTCGGCGGTATCCGCATCGAGCACATCGTTCATCTTGACCATCATGTCCTGACCCATCAGGAACTTGATGACGTCGACAGCGCGCTCGGACATGCGGTTGGCAAGTTCCTGCACGGTGATGGCTTCCGGAATCGTCACTTCACGGCTGAGCTTAGGCTGCACTTCACGCTGCTTGCCGCGCTGTTTTTCGCGGCGGCGGCGCATGGCGGCCAAAGAGGGGCTGCGATCGCGATCGCCGCCATCTGTCAGCGCTGTGGTCACCGTCAGGCGGCCACGATTATTGCCACCGGGCGCACCACGGCGGGTCGGTGTCGGTGAGGGGCGGGCCGCGCGGCGGGCGCGTTCCAGCTCATCGGCATTAACAAGACCCTTGGGCTGCACACCGCGGCCGCGGGTGCGGCGCTCGGCATCAGCCTCGGCATCCGCCGGTGTGGGCGCAGGCATGGCCGGTTCGGCGCGGCGGGTATTATTGGCCGGGCGCGTGCGTGCGGCAGGTGCCTCGGGTTTTGCCGCCGCGGGCGCTTCTTCTGCCGGAGCCGGTGCTGCGGCAGCCTCGGCTTCTGCTGCACGGCGGCGTTCTTCTTCCTCGCGCTGGGCGCGGCGGCGGGTATCTTCTTCAACCCGGCGGCGCTCTTCTTCCGCAAAGCGCTTCTGTTCCTCATGCTGACGGGCCGCCGCTTCACGCAGCACCCGTTCGCGGGCCGAATTCTCGCCAGCCGTCAGGCCACCGCCTGTGCGGGGCTGGGGACGCGGTGCAGAAGGACGCGGCGGCCGATTGCCAGCCTGCTGTCCGCCCTGTCCGGCCGGTTTTGCGGGTTGCGGACGTGCAGCAGGCCCCGGGCCCGCTGGCGCACCAACGCGCCGCGTGCGCTTTTCAACCACAACCGCGCGCGAAGAACGCGCCACGCCGGGTCGCCCACCGAGATTCGGGGCACCTTTCAGCGTCAGGGTTTTCTTAGGGCCCCCGCCGGAAGTCGTATCGTCACGCTTATCGTCTTGATCGCTCATATAGCCGTTTCTTTTCCGTCTAATTCATCATGTACCGATGCAGCCTATCCGCCCGGTACAGTGCCGATTTTGCCGCGGACCCGTTAATCAGGGCCGCATGTATCACATTTTCCTGCCCCAGTGCCAAACCCATTTGTACCGAGGTTAAAACTTCAAAATGGGGCGTGGGCACGTCCGCCGACATGGCGCGTGCCGCCCCTAGCATTTTCTGTCGCCCGTCTGGCGCTGCGTCCGTCGCCGTGAACAGGGCTATAATCCCCGGTTTTTCGATGGCGGCCCGGACCTTTGTTGCTCCGGTGAGCAATTGTCCGGCCTTCCGCGCCAGGCCAAGTGCGCCAAGCAGACGCTGTTCTAACCGCGTCAGGGCCATTAAAGCAAGGTCCGGTGGCACGGTGACATTTTGTTTCAGGCTGCGCGCAAAGACATTTTTCTGCGCTGCGGCCTCAACAGATGCCTTCGAGAGGGTGATCCAGACACCGCGGCCTTCGGCCCTGGCGTCGATATCAGGTACCAGAACATCGTCCGGTCCGAGGGCAAAACGCAATAGGTCCTCGGCCGGTTTTGTTTCACGTGTCAGCGCACACTGACGGATCGGTTCCTCTTTGGGCATATATATTGCGCCGCAACGGGCGGGGAGGGGGCAAAGGCCCCCTTACCCCTTATTCCGCGACAGCTTCTTCCTCTTCCGTCTCGGCAGGTGCGAGGTCTTCCTCGGTCACCCAGCCAGCCTTCAGGCGGGCGGACATAATCATTTCCTCAGCTTCCTCGCGGGAAACCGGGAAATCCGAGAACGTACCCTCGAACCGCTTCACTTCGCCATCCTGACGCTCGACCCAGCCAACCAGATCATCAGCGGCACAGCCGGCAAAATCATCGACGCTCTTGATCTCTTCCTTGCCAAGAGCCACCAGCATGGCAGCGGTCAGGCCAGGAATTTCGTAAAGATCGTCTTCGACGCCCAGCGATTTGCGCTCATCATCAAGAGCGGCTTCCTGGGCACTGAGATAATCAATGGCGCGCTGCTGGATTTCCGATGCAGTCTCGGCATCAAAGCCCTGGATTGAGGCAATTTCGTCCAGTTCGATATAGGCGACTTCTTCCAGCGAGGAAAAGCCTTCCGATGCCAATAGCTGGGCAACCATCTCGTCAACATCAAGGGCCTGCATGAACAATTCGGACCGTTCGGTGAATTCTTTCTGCCGGCGCTCTGATTCTTCCTGCTCGGTAAGAATGTCGATATCCCAGCCGATCAACTGGCTGGCAAGACGCACATTCTGGCCGCGGCGGCCAATGGCCAGCGACAATTGCTCATCGGGTACAACGACTTCGATCTTTTCGGCCTGCTCGTCGAGCACAACCTTGGCGACTTCGGCGGGCTGCAATGCAGAGACCACCAGATCAGCAATGTTTTCGGTCCAGGGAATGATGTCGATCTTTTCGCCCTGCAATTCGGCAACAACCGCCTGCACGCGCGAACCGCGCATACCCACACAGGCACCGACCGGATCGATCGAACCGTCATTGGAGGTCACGGCAATCTTGGCGCGCGAGCCCGGATCGCGGGCGATCGAGCGGATCTGGATCACGCCATCATAGATTTCCGGCACTTCCTGGGTGAACAGTTTGGCCATGAACTGGGGATGGGTACGCGACAGGAAAATCTGCGGGCCGCGCTGTTCGCGGCGCACGTCATAAATATAGGCGCGTACACGGTCGCCATAGCGGAACTGCTCACGCGGGATCAGTTCGTCACGGCGGATAATGGCTTCGCCCCGGCCCAGATCGACAATGACATTGCCATATTCGACCCGCTTGACCGACCCGTTGACGATTTCACCAATGCGCGAGGAATAGTCGTCAAACATGCGGTCGCGTTCGGCGTCGCGCACTTTTTGCACGATGACCTGCTTGGCCGACTGGGCGGCGATGCGGCCAAATTCGATCGGCGGCAGCGGCTCGGTGATGTAGTCGCCATATTTGGCGGCATCATTCTTGGCCTGGGCCTCGGGCAGCGAGATTTCGCGGCCGGGCTCTTCGACGGTCTCAACCACTTCGCGCAAGCGCCACAGGCGCAATTCGCCGGTCTTGGGGTTGATCTCGGCACGCACCTCGGTCTCGGCGCCGTAGCGCGAGCGGGCGGCTTTCTGAATGGCGTCCTGCATCGCATCGATGACGATCATGCGGTCGATGGATTTTTCGCGCGCAACCGCATCGGCGATCTGCAAAAGTTCAAGCCTGTTGGCTGAAACGGCCATTAGTCGTTCTCCTCTGAATTATCCTCGATCGTTTCGATATCGGGATTATCAAGTATGTCCTGGTTTTCCTGTTCCAGACGCGCCGCTTCCAGCAAGGCGTCGGTCATGATCAGTTTGGCTTCGGCAATTGATTCGAGGTCCAGCTTGTAAAGCGCCTTGCCACCCTCTGGCACATCCGGCAGGTCAATGGTGACGCTGGTCGCATCGCTCTCGGCAATCTTGCCGCGGAACCGCTTGCGCCCGTCCACCATATCCGTCAGCTCAATGCGTGCCTCATGACCGGCCCAGCGGGCAAAATCGCGCGGGCGCACCAAAGGCCGGTCAACGCCGGGCGAGGAGACCTCAAGGTGATAGGCCTGCGAAATCGGCTCTTCAACATCGAGCACCGGATTGATTTCCCGGCTCAGCTTCTCGCAATCCTGGATCGAGAATTGCCCATTGGCATCTTCCGCCATGATCTGCAGGGTACAGCCATTATCCGGCAGGATTTTGACCCGTACCAGATCATAGCCCATATCGGCGGCAACGGGCGCGAGGATCGCGGCGATCCGCGCTTCCTGTCCGGTCTCACGGATATAGCGTTTGCTGTTCAGTTCTGCCTCGGTCATCGTATCGTCTCTTCCAGCCGGTGCATCCGGCACTGATGGTCAGCCGGATATTGCGCCGGGCAACAAAAAAGAGCGGGGCCGGTTGGCACCCACTCTCTGGTTAGCCCTGAGATGTTGGGGATTGTATAATACCGAACCGGCGCCAAGGCAAGCGCGGTCTTCAGCCCCGCCCTCTAGTCGGCAATGAACACCCGGTCCGTGTCGGCACCCAGCCCCACAAGCGCCTCTTGCAGCGCCTTGGTCATCGGATCAGGGCCGCAAAGGTAGAAATTCTGCCCGGGACCACCCGCATGGGTTTTGAGGAAATCCTTGTCGATTCGCTGGTGCAACACGCCCGGCGCGTCGTCATCGGTCACTGTCAGCACCAGTTCCAGCCCCGCCATGGCCTCCAGCTCATCGCGCAAAATGATATCCCGCGCCGCACTGTTGGAAAAAATCAGCCGGTTACCAGCCAATCCGCCCTCCAGCTGCAACTGGCGCAATATGGCCAGAAACGGGGTGATGCCCGCGCCACCGGCGATGAAACAGCCCGGCCCCTTATAGGGCAGCGTTTCCCAGGCATCATCCAGCAATAACGCGTCACCGACCTGCATCTGCCCCAGCCTGTGGGTGACACCCTCATGGTCATTATAGGATTTGATGGTGAATTCCAGATCCGCATCCTGCGCCAGCCCGGTAAAGGTGAACGGCCGCTTCTTGTCGCGCCACCCCTCAATATCAAGCGCGGCTTCTGTCGCCTGCCCGGCGGCAAATGTATATCCCTTGGGGCGCCCGAGACGATAGGCGCGGACATTATGGGTCAAGGGGGTGATGGCGATGATTTCGGCACGATGCGGCATTGGAAACGCTCCTTGTGATTGACGGGCCGGTCAACAGGCCCTCACGTTAGGGCGCTCAAGCGCCCCGCGACCAGCCCCCCGAATGGCCATCGCAGTGTTCGCGATTGGTGAACACAAAAGCACGCTGGGGCGGAATTTCTAGAGCCCGGCCCCCGCTGAAATCTGTTCGGCGCTGATATCGGCGCGTTTGACCCGGCCCGATACCAGATCCTGCGCCAGCCTTGTCAGATAGGCATTGGCCGGGGTCTCAACCCCGTTCAAACGCCCCAGCAAGACGATTTCACCATTGAGATAATCGGTTTCAATCGAGCCGGCATTGCGCGCAAGGCTTTGGGCCGAAGAGGACCCGATCCGGTCCACCCCCGCAATATCCTTTTCCTGTATGTCGGTTTCACTCCGCGAATCCTGGGTGTTAAAGGCAATGCCTGCCGCGCGCAAAACCGCTGCGCCCTCGGCCCGCACCTTCCCGGTTAGCGCCGTAGAGGCTTCGCCCTTATCCATCACGGCATGCACGATATTGCCCAGATTCATCAGCAGTTTGGTATATTTGCTCTGCATCACATCGGCACTGGTATAGGCCGCAAAGCCGGATGCGTTCAACGCCGCGGTCAGCTGTTCCGCCAGCACATCGTCTCCGGCGGGATAGCGGCCAATATCCAGTACACCGTATTTGGGCACACCGAACGCATTCACCTCGCCGGGCACCATATGGGTGGCTGGCATCAGCATCATCATCCCGTAGACATTGGGAAACAACCTTAGGGCAAAACGCTCATTGGCCACCCCGTTCTGGGCACAGACGATTGCCTGTTCCTTGACGCCCGCCGCCCTGAGGCGCGCAAGGGCCGCCGGGGTGTCCTGCGTCTTCATGGTCAAAAAGATCACGTCATCGGGTTTAAAATCGATCTCGCCGGGATCAGCCACACAATCAAGGCTCACCACATGCGTATCCGCTGGTGTGCGCAGGGTCAGCCCCGCATCCTTAATTGCCGCCAGATGCGGCCCCCGGGCAATGCCGGTAACATTGTAGCCCGAAAGGGCCAGCCGGGCGGCAAATGTGCCGCCAATCGCGCCGGTGCCGTAAATGATGAATCGCATGCAATATCTCCCTCGCCCCAATAGTCTAGGGCGTGGGTCCGTGCCGTGTGAAGCTGAAATAGAAACTTTTGAGCCGGCCTTCGCGGCGCGCCTTTTGCTCATACCGGGTCGGTTGCCAGCCGGGATAGGGCACATGCCAGCTTTCAGGCGCACCGGCCACCCAGTCAAAATCCGGATGGCGCAGAATATGGGCCAGCGTCCAGTTGGCATAATCCTCGATATCGCTGGCAAAGCGGAAGAAACCACCCGGTTTGATCACCCGCGCCAGCTCTGCAAGGGTTGTCGGGGACACAAAGCGGCGCTTGTGATGGCGCAGTTTCGGCCAGGGGTCGGGATAAAGCAGATAAACCCCGTCCAGCACCGCATCGGGCAGGGTCTGCAACAGTTTCAGCGCATCATCGGCATAAAGCCGGATATTGCCGAGGTCATTGCCCGCAATCTTTTCCAGCAATTTGCCGATCCCGCCGGTAAAGACTTCGCAGCCGATAAACCGGCTGTCCGGGTTTTCTTCGGCCTGCCGCGCCAGATGCTCGCCCCCGCCATAGCCGATTTCCAGAATGAGGGGGCCAGTACCGGAGGGGAACAGGCTATCGGGGTCTAAAGCGCCGCCTTCAGGCAAATCGATCGACAGGTCGGGCAGCAGGTTGTCGAACAGCAATTGCTGGCGCGCATGCAGGGTCTTGCCCGAGCGGCGGCCAAAAAAGGCGCGGGGCGCGCCATCAACGGTAAGCGGCGGTTTGGTCTTCATGCTGCAGCCCATAAACAAACCCTCGCCCGTCAGCAAGTTCGGGGCGAGGGTTGATGGTTTTTATTTCGTTGTCAGTAAGGGCCCGTTCAGGCGGCGATCTGGTTCTTCACAGCAGCCTTCAATGCCTGCACCAGATCGGTCTTCTCCCAGGAGAAGCTGCCATCACGCCCCGGCTTGCGGCCAAAATGGCCATAGGCTGCGGTCTTGGCATAGATCGGCTTGTTGAGATCGAGATGACGGCGAATGCCCGAGGGGGACAGATCCATCACCTCACCCAGCGCTTTTTCCAGCAAGGCTTCGTCCACCTGGCCGGTGCCATGGGTATCGACATAAATGGAAAGCGGCTGTGCCACGCCAATGGCATAGCTCAGCTGGATGGTGCAGCGGCCGGCCAGTTTCGCGGCAACCACATTTTTGGCGAGATAGCGCGCCGCATAAGCGGCAGACCGGTCCACCTTGGTGGTGTCCTTGCCCGAAAACGCGCCGCCGCCATGGGGGGCAGCCCCGCCATAGGTGTCGACAATGATCTTGCGCCCGGTCAGGCCCGCATCGCCATCCGGTCCGCCAATGACGAACTTGCCGGTCGGGTTGATATGCCATTTGCAGTCTTCGGCAATCCTGATCCCATCAAGCGCTTCGCGGATATAAGGCTCGACAACCTGCCGCACTTTTTTCGAATCCCAGCTCGCATCGAGATGCTGGGTCGACAACACGATCTGGGTGGCTTCAACCGGTTCGCCGTTTTCATAGCGCACGGTCACCTGCGACTTGGCATCGGGGCCAAGCTTTGCCGCATCGCCTGTCCCGCTCTTGCGGGCAGCGGCGAGCAGCTCGAGAATCTTGTGGGCGTAATAAATCGGTGCCGGCATCAGGTCCGGGGTTTCCCCGCAGGCATAACCGAACATGATGCCCTGATCGCCCGCGCCCTCTTCGCCCTGCATGTCGGCGGCATTATCCACGCCCTGGGCAATATCGGCGGATTGGGAGTGCAGCAGGACATCAATCTTGGCGCTCTTCCAGTGAAACCCGTCCTGCTCATAACCGATCGATTTGATCGCCCGGCGCGCGGCGGATTTGAACTTGGAGGGATTGATCACCTCATTGCCATGCTTGTCGGTCTTGAGGAAGGTTGGCGGCACCCGCACTTCACCGGCAATCACAACGCGATTGGTGGTCGCCAGGGTTTCACAGGCGACCCGCACATTCCAGGGGTCAATGCCGGTCTTTTTGGCTTCCTTGTAGATCATGTCGACGATTTCGTCGGAAATGCGGTCGCACACCTTGTCCGGATGACCCTCGGAAACGGATTCAGATGTAAACAGATAGGAAGATCTAGCCACGATAACCCCGTAGTTTTCCCGGGAACCCATTCCGGTTATCCCGGAACGGGCTTGCCCGCTTGTTTGTTACAGCCCCCGCAAAGGCATCGCAGCCGGCATGTCGCCGACCGCCAAAACGGGCACTTACTGACCCTATGACCCACCCCAGCGCCAGGCGCTTGCGGCGGACACAATGTGACGGAATTAATAAATTCACATCTTCAGCACGCTTTGTGCCAGCGGTCGCCGCCGTGGTCAAGGCAGATATAAAGAAATCTTTATGTTCCAGACGGGGGCTTCAGGTTAATTATTCCCCTGCAAAGCGTCGGCGCACAATCACGGCCAACAGGCCAAAAAGCAGAACCGCCAGCAGGGGCCAGTGCCGGTATTGGGCAAACAGGGTCATGGCCAGGGGCTGATCGGGCACCACATCGGCCACACCCACCGCACCGGGCTGGACCATCGCCGTGATTCGTCCCAGCGGATCGACAAGCGCCGTGGTGCCTGTATTGGCAACCCGGACCAGCGCCCGTCCCTCTTCCACGGCCCGTAGCCGGGCATGATGAAAATGCTGGGCCCCGCCAATAGACCCGTCAAACCAGCCATCATTGGTCAGGTTGAGCAGATAACCAGCCTCGGTGATATCAGCGCCCAGATCGCCGGAAAAAATCGCCTCATAGCAAATCAGCGGCAGGAAGGCGGGGCCGACCGGCCCGGCCATCAGCCTGCGGCTGTCGCCAGCGCTCCAGCCTTCGGCACCGGGAACGAACTGGGTAAAACCCAATTGCCGGAACAGCGCCTTGAAGGGCAGATATTCGCCAATCGGCACCAGATGGGTTTTGTCATAGCGGGTGACCAGTTCCCCATCGGCATTGATCATCAGGATGGAATTGAACGAGGCTTCCGGCGTCCCGGTTCCATATTCGCGCCGCGGGGCGCCGGTCACCAATACGGTGTCTCCGGCCAGCATCCGTCCGATCCGCGCGAGTTCGTCCGGCTGCTCGGCCAGATAGAACGGCATCGCCGATTCCGGCCAGATCAATTGGCTCACGCCCGCAAGGCCGGGATCATCCGGCGTCAGCCGGGTCTCGGAAAGCGATAATAGCCGCTCCATCACAAATTCACGGCTGTCGGCCTGCCATTTGACGCTTTGCGCGATGGCCGGTTGCACCAGCCGCAGCTTGATCCTCTCTATCGGGGCGGTAATTATTGTATCGAGCCGGTACTGGCCCCAGACAATCTGACCGGCCAGCACAACGATGATGGTGAAAAACGGCACCAGCCGCCGGGTCAGTCCGCGTTCGTCACGCGGCCAGATCAATGCCGGCAGCACAGCCAGCAAAGCCGCCAGAAGGGTCAGCCCGTAAATGCCGATAATCGAGGCCAGCTGCATCATCTGCGCGTTGGCGGTCAGGGCGTACCCCAGAAGGTCAAACGGAAAGCCGGTCAGCAAATGGCCACGGGCAAATTCGGCTATGGTCAGCATGACAGCCAGCGCCACCACCCGCATCGCGCCTGCGCTCCACAGCATATGCGCAAAACTGCTGGCAAATCCCCAAAACAGCGCCAGAACGGCGGCGAGCGCCAAAACAGCAAACGGCATTGCGGCCAGCACCCAGCCGCCATCGACGAAAAATGCCGCCCCGATCCAGTGAATGGCTACGAGAAAATAGCCAAGGCCGAAGGCAAACCCGATGGAAAAGGCGGGGCCGAACATGCGGCCCCAAAAGCCCCGGCGCCGTTCCGCGCCATCAAGGCACCACACCCAGACCGGCATGCCCACAAACAATAAAGGCAATAAAAACAGCGGCGGCATGGAAAGCGCGGAGACCGCCCCGCCAAGGATCAGAATCAGCTGGCGGCGCCAGCCATGGGCGAGCATGCAGATTTCAGCAAGCCGGTTCATCAAATGCCAATCCTCAATGCCAGGCGCGAATCACCTCACCGCCTAGCTCGCCGCCGGGCGGCACCGCCGTCAAGATGCCGTGCCGTCTCTGGCATTGAATGGTGGGGTTCAGCCCGCTTTCTGGTCGGCTTGGCCGGATGGTTCTGCCGGGTTCTGTTGTACCGGCAGCGGTGGCGTTGTTGGCCGTGCCCGCGCCAGGCGCTTGCGCCGCACAATCCGCACCTTGCGGATCCGGCGGGGATCTGCCTGCATGATTTCAAATTCGAAACCCTTAAGCCGTGTCACCACCTCGCCGCGCACCGGCACCCTGTCGATCAGATCGAAAATCAGACCACCCAGCGTATCCGCGTCTTCCGCGTGGACGCCGGGCTGAAAATCGGTGCCGAAAATCTCCTGCAATTCGTTCAGTTCCACCCGGGCATCGGCGACATAGGTATTGTCGTCGATCTTGCGGACGAGATCTTCATCTTCATCATCGTGTTCGTCTTCGATATCGCCGACCACCGCTTCAAGCAGATCCTCAATGGTCACCAGCCCGTCCGTGCCACCATATTCGTCAACCACCATGGCCATATGCACACGGGTTGCCTGCATGGTCTGCAACAGATCACCCACCGGCATGGAGGGGGGGACAAACAGCACTTTGCGCACCATGTCGCGATGGCCGATCTTGTGCTTGAGCACAGCGGTCAGCATTTTGACCGGGATTTCCTTGCCATTGCTCTCGCTGCCGTTGATGTCGCGGATTTCGGTGAGCCGCTGCAACGCATCCTTGATGTGCACAAAGCCCAGGATATTGTCGAGATTGTCGGCATAGACCGGCAGGCGCGAATGACCGGCGCTGTGAAAAGTGGCGATCAGTGTCGCCATGGTCTCGTCCTCGTCCACCGCCTCGATATTGGCGCGCGGCACCATGACGTCGCCCACGCGCATGCCGCCAAGCTTGAGCACATTTTGCAAAATGGCCCGTTCATTGTCCGAGAACGCGCCGGTACCGTCATGGGCCTTGTCTTCAAGAGCCTCGGCCAGATCGTCACGCAGACTTGCGGAGCGGAAGGTTAAAAGCGCGCGTAGCCGTGTCCATGCGGATGGCTTGCGCCCGGTTTCGCTGTCGCCATTGGAGCGATGCGGCCCTGTGGCCGCGGCGGTAGATTGGTCGCTGTCGTTCATCTCAACGAACCGTGGTTCAAACACGGTTCCATCTCTCCGTTAAAAATATAAGTCCAAAAATAACCTGTCGCCTCAGCATATCACATTTCCGGCGCGTCGCCCGCATAGGGGTCGTCAATGCCAAGACTTGCCAGAATCTGGGTCTCCAGACCCTCCATGACAAGGGCATCCGCGTCATTCTCATGATCATAACCAAGACAATGTAAAAACCCGTGTACCAGCAAATGGGTAAAATGATCGGTAAAACTTTTGTCCAGTTCCCCGGTTTCCCGCTCAAGGGTCTCCCGGGCCATGGAGATATCGCCAATCAGGCCATTGATCGGGGTGAAAGGGTCCATCGCTGGAAAAGACAGGACATTTGTTGATTTATCCATCTGGCGCCATTGCGCGTTGAGGGCGCGCTGGGCGGCGTCATCGGTCAGCAATACCGAGAGCATGGCCGGTCCCGTCATGGGCACACCGCTTTGCGCAAGCGCCGCCAGAATGGCGGTTTCGGCCAAAGGCTCCAGCGTTTCCGGCCAGGCGTCGTCTTCTATGGCAAAATCAATTTCAAGCGGATAGGCCGGGGCGGTCAGGTCGGTTTATCCTTGTGTCTTTTGGTTTTTCTGGGCGCCAACCGCCTCATAGGCCCGCACAATGCGCGCCACCAGCTCATGCCGCACCACATCCCGGTCGGTAAACCGCGAGATATGCACGCCCTCAACCCCGGAAAGCAGATCGAGCGCTTCCACCAGCCCCGAACGTTCGCCGCGCGGCAGATCAACCTGGCTGGGATCACCGGTGACGATCATTTTCGAGTTTTCACCCAGACGGGTCAAAAACATCTTCATTTGCATCGAGGTGGTATTTTGCGCCTCATCGAGAATGACCACGGCATTTGAAAGGGTCCGGCCACGCATGAAAGCGAGCGGGGCCACCTCGATCACGCCGGTGGCAATGCCCCGTTCCACATGTTCGGGCCGCATCATGTCGTAAAGCGCGTCATAAAGCGGGCGCAGATACGGATCGACCTTTTCCTTCATGTCGCCGGGCAGAAAACCCAACCGTTCCCCGGCCTCAACGGCGGGGCGGCTCAAAATGATCCGGTTGATATCGCCGCGTTCCAGCAATGTCGCCGCATGGGCGACCGCCAGATAGGTCTTGCCCGTGCCCGCAGGCCCGGCGCCGAACACCAGCTCGCGCTTTTCCATGGCGCGCATATAGCCGTCCTGGGCCGGCGTGCGTGCGACAATGGTCGCCTTGCGCGTAGCAATCTGCGCCATGCGCACCTTGCCCTTTTTCTCCATCGTGGGCAGGGTCAGCTGATTGTCTTCGTCCTCGATGACGCGAATGATCGCATCGACATCGGCAATCACCAGCACCCGGCCTTCTTCAAGCGCTGCATAAAGCGATTCCAGCGCCCGCCGGGCCTGATCGACCCCGGTACTGGTGCCGCGCAACAGCACATGATTGCCCCGGGGCGTGGCCTCGACCCCGAGCCGCTGTTCAATCAGCGCCAGATTCTGGTCGTATTCACCGTAAAGCTGGGCGGCAAGACGATTGTCTTCGAAGGCGAGTTCAAGATCAGTTTTAAGTTTGGGATCAGTCTTGGGCGACAGATGCGTGATCAAACGTTTTCACTCCGCTCATGGGCGTTATGTTCACTCGATACGTCAAGATTAGCCGATTCTTCGGGCGATTCTGTGACAATTCTACCCTGAAGTGAATTTTTGGATAGTCCGGTAATTTCCACCATCCGCATTTGCCCGATCAGGCTGACCGGCGCATCCACATGCACGGCCTGCAAATAGGGCGAACGCCCGCCAATCTGCCCCTCATTACGCCCCGGCTTGTCGAGGAGGACCGGCAGGGTTTTACCAATGCACGATTGGTTGAACGCGGCCTGCTGTTCGGTAATCAGCGCCTGCAGACGGTAAAGCCGCTCCATTTTCACCTCTTCCGGCACCTGATCGTCCATCAGCGCCCCCGGTGTGCCCGGCCGCGAGGAATATTTGAACGAAAAGGCTGCCGCATAACCGGTCTCGCGCACGATCTGCATCGTGTCCTCGAAATCCTGATCGGTCTCCCCGGGGAACCCGACAATGAAATCACCCGAGATGGCAATGTCGGGCCGGACCGCACGGATCCGCGCAATCAGCGCCAGATATTCAGCCCGCGTATGCTTGCGGTTCATCGCCTTCAAAATCCGGTCCGAACCCGATTGCACCGGCAGATGCAGATAAGGCATCACCTCGGGCAGGTCGCGATGGGCATCGATCAGCGCATCATCCATGTCGCGCGGATGCGAGGTGGTATAACGCAATCGCTCCAGCCCCTCGATCTCGGCCAGACGGTATAAAAGCGCCCCCAGACCGATCGGTTCGCCATTGGCGTCAAGGCCGTGATAGGCGTTAACATTCTGACCCAGAAGGGTAATTTCACGCACCCCCGCCTCAGCCAGATTTTGCGCCTCGGCCATGATCTGTGCCACCGGCCGCGACACTTCGCTGCCGCGCGTATAGGGCACAACGCAGAATGAGCAGAATTTATCGCACCCTTCCTGCACGGTCAGGAAGGCGGTCATGCCCCGGGCGATGGTTTTCTCGCGCCGCGCCTGTGGCAGGTGCTCAAACTTGTCCTCTTCAGGGAAATCGGTATCAACAATCCGTCCATTGGCGGCCCGCGCCACCAGATCGGGCAGTTTGTGATAGGATTGCGGTCCGAACACCAGATCAACCACGGGCGCCCGCGCCATGATCTCGTCGCCCTCGGCCTGCGCCACGCAGCCGGCAACCCCGATCATCACGTCGCTGCCGGCTTCCCGTCGCGCATCGCGCATGATTTTCAGCCGCCCAAGTTCGGAATAGACCTTTTCCGCCGCCTTTTCGCGGATATGGCAGGTATTGAGCAGCACCAGATCGGCCTCGCCCATCTCCGCCGTTGTCTCATAGCCATGTTCTGCCAGCGCGTCCGTCATCCGGTCGCTGTCATAAACATTCATCTGGCAACCATAGGTCTTGATGAAGAGCTTTTTTGTATTCGATGTCATAAGCGGGGATTTACACTGAAAGCTGGGCTTTTGAAAGCATCTCGGCGCGTAAGGCCTGAGACGCCTAATCCGGCTTGTCGGATTTGAGCGGTACCGCATAAAGCTCAAGCCGGTGATCGACCAGTTTATAGCCGAGCCGTTTGGCAATCACTTCCTGGATCGCCTCGATTTCCTCATTGCGGAATTCGATCACCTTGCCGGTGCGGATATCGATCAAATGGTCATGGTGCTCATCGGGGATCAATTCGAACCGGGCCCGTCCGTCCTTGAAATCATGCTTGGTCACAAGCCCGGCTTCCTCGAACAGGTTGACGGTGCGATAGACCGTCGACAGCGAGATTTTCGGATCCAGCTCGGAGGCGCGGCGGTAAAGTTCTTCCACATCGGGGTGATCATCGGCCCGCTCGATCACCTGGGCGATGATCCGGCGCTGCTCGGTCATGCGCATGCCACGGCCAACACATTGTTCTTCCAGCGTGTCGTTCTGCTGTACCTGGTCCACCACGGGCAATTTCCTTGTCTTCAGGCTTTTATGCGCCTACTCGAGCTGGCAGCGCATCACCAGCGCCGTCGCCGCCGTCCCATCGGGTTTGGCATAATAGCCTTTACGCTGGCCAATCTCGGCAAAACCGAATGCCTTGTATAGCGCAATTGCCGGTTGATTGTCAGTTTCAACCTCCAAAAACATGCGCGTGACCGGGGTCATCAGCAGGTCATCCATCGTCGCCCGCAACAGCGCCGCGCCAACCCCTTTGCCGCGCCATTTCGGATCAACAACAATTGTCAGTAATTCCGCTTCGTCTTCCAAAAGCCGCAACATGGCAAAACCGGCCACCCGGCGTTTTGTATCAAGAGCAGCATAGCCAGGCGTGCGCTCGGCGTCGCGCACATAGGCGGCAAATTCGCTGGCGGGCCAGCCGCGATAAAATGCGCCCGCATGCAGCCGCGCCAGTGCATCAGCATCCTCCGGGCGCGCCGGGGCGACATGCAATCCGCCGGGGGCCATCCAGATTTTCATGGTGCCGGGGTTTCCAAGGGTGCGCGCGGCACAATTTTTCTCGTGTCCTGCGGCTTTGCATCTGCCGCCCGGATATAGGTGGGATCGGGAGGATAAAGCGCCGGATCGGCAAGGGCTGCAAAACCTGCCATCAGCCCGATATCGGCAAATTTGGGTTCCAGCAGCAAGGCATCCGCCCACATATGCGCCCGCGCCGCCGCCATTGGCAGGATTTGCGCGGCCTCCGCGGGCGCACCGGGCGCGTCAAAATTCTGCACATAGGCCTCGTTGCGGCGCGCATCAACAAGAATGCCTAAAGGCAGGTCCGGCGCGCCGCTCAAGGACATGGCCACAAGTGTCGGTATGCCGATCACCGGAATACCCAGCCCCAGCCCAAGTCCCCGCGCGGCCGAAAGCCCGATCCGCAAACCGGTAAAAGACCCCGGCCCGCTCGTCACCGCAATATGGGAAAGGCTGTCAGGCCCAAGTTGATGGCGCGCCAGCAGGGCGTCAATACGGTCGAAAATGATTTCCGCATGCCCCTTGGCCACCTCTTCAACCAGCGTATCAACCCGGCCCTCAAGTGCCAGCGCCAATTGCAGGCGCGGCCCGGCAGTGTCGATGGCCAGCAGGGCCGGATGGGGTATCGCGATTGTCATGTCTGATCAGATAAAGCCCACACCGGCCGGGGGCAAGCGCGATTATCCCGGCAAGGGGCGCGCAAATGGCTTTAAAAGGGGGCGTGGGCCTTGGGTCCCGCGCCCCGTTAATGCCTAGACCTGCTGTACGTCCTCGACGCCGGGCACAAAATGCCGCAACAGGTTTTCAATGCCGCTTTTCAGCGTGGCCGTGGAGGAGGGGCAACCCGAACACGCGCCCTGCATGTGCAGGTAAACCGTGCCTTCGCGGAAACCCTTGAAGATAATGTCGCCGCCATCCATGGCCACAGCCGGGCGCACGCGGGTGGCCAGTAATTCCTTGATCACTTCAACCGTTTCGCCATCGCCTTCATCAAAAAACTCGGCACCGCCTTCGTCTTCATGGGCGACCGCCGCATCGCCCAGAATCGGCGCGCCGGAGAGAAAATGCTCCATGATCGCGCCCAGAACAGCGGGTTTGATATGGGCCCAGTCGGCATCATCCTTGGTCACCGAGATAAAATCGCTGCCCAGAAACACGCCCGTTACACCATTGACGGCAAACAGCGCACTGGCCAGCGGCGAGGCGCTGGCAGTTTCGGCATTGCGGAAATCGCGCGGGTCGCCGGTCAGCACTTCGCGGCCCGGCAGGAATTTCAGCGTCGACGGATTAGGTGTCGCTTCGGTCTGGATAAACATTTGGCATTGTCCTTCTTCGGTCCGGAAATTCTTCTTTAGAATAATTCCAGACACACCGAAAATAGACCTTTCACCCGGCAATGTGAAGGGGGCGCGTTAAAAATTGATTCCGCCAGCCCGGCAGGCGGTCTTTGGGGGCGGTCCGCCCGATTGGCTAGCACACGGCGGCGATCTGGTCGTCGCTCAGCCCGCCCGGGATAATGGTGACAGGGATCGGCAGGGCGGTGGCCCCGCGTGAGGCAAAGGCGGAAACCAGCGGCCCCGGTCCTTCCGACGAGGTGCCCGCGGCGAGAACCAGAATGGCGATATCCTTGTCCTCATCGATCAGTTTTTCGATCTCTTCGGCCTTGCGCCCCTCGCGCACCACGGTTTCAACCTTGATCTTGCCAATCGTGGCGATCCGCGCCGTGCGCAGGTCCAGGAGCCGTTCGACCTCTTCAAGCGCCTCGGCCCGCATGATTTTCTCGACCCCCAGCCAGTGCTGGAAATCATCGGGTTCAATTACCCCCATCAGCACCACGGTGCCGCCCGTACGGCGCACGCGATAGGCGGCAAAGGTCACCGCCCGGTCGCATTCCTCGGTGTCATCGATGATGACGAGAAATTTGCGCTTATATTCGTCCTGTTCACTAACCAAGCTGCCACCCGTCATTGCCAAAATCTGTTGTTCATCGTGCCATCGTCCCGCAGGAGCGGCAAGTGGGATTGTCCCAACCCCAATTTTGCCTCAGCCGGACGGGCGGGCCAAACCCGTTTCATGCTTTTAAATCAACGCCGAAAGCCGTTAGCGCACAAACCCGATAATATCGCGCACCTGCCCCATGGTTTCTGCCGCAATAACCGAGGCCCGTTCCGCCCCGTCGCGCAGCACCGCTTCAATCTCGGTCGGATCAGCCAGATAACGCCGGATTTCATCCGCCATCGGCGCCAGTTCGGTCACAGCCAGTTCCGCAAGGGCCGGCTTGAAAGCACCAAAACCCTGCCCGCCGAATGCGTCCAGCACATCCTGTTTGCTCTTGCCCGAAAGGGCTGCATAAATCCCAACGAGATTATCCGCTTCCGGCCGGCCCTTGAGCCCGTCCAATTCTGTGGGGAGCGGTTCCGCGTCCGATTTGGCCTTCTTGATCTTCTTGGCGATGGTGTCGGCATCATCGGTCAAAACGATGCGTGACTGGTCGGAGGGGTCCGATTTCGACATTTTCTTGCTGCCATCGCGCAAGGACATGACCCGGGTTGCGGGTCCGGCAATCAGCGGCTCGGTGACGGGGAAATATTCCTTGTCAAAACCATTGCTGGCAATGCTGTCGGCAAAATCATTGTTGAATTTTTGCGCAATGTCGCGGGTCAGTTCCAGATGCTGTTTCTGGTCATCGCCCACCGGCACATGCGTTGCCTTATAGAGCAGAATGTCCGCTGCCATCAGCGAGGGATAGGCCAGAAGCCCCAGCGATACATTTTCCGAATTCTTGCCAGCCTTGTCCTTGAACTGGGTCATGCGCGTCATCCAGCCAATGCGGGCAACGCAATTAAACACCCAGGCCAGTTCCGCATGCTGATGCACCTGCGACTGGTTGAAAAGGATCGATTTTTTCGGGTCGATTCCGGCCGCCAGATAGGATGCTGTCAGTTCCAGCGTTGTCCGCCGCAGGTCCTCAGGGGTTTGCCACACGGTGATCGCGTGCATGTCGACCACACAATAAAGGCAGTCATGGCTGTCCTGCAGCGGCACAAACCGGCGCATGGCGCCCAGATAATTGCCAAGGTGCAGATCGCCGGAGGGCTGGATGCCGGAAAAAACGCGCGGAGTAAAAGACATGAACCTGTTCCTGATATCGGGCGGGAAAGCCGGGACGAAGGCTTATCGCGCAAACTGACCCGCCCCTGCAAGCCTTGGCGGGATTTCTGTTGGGTGAGGCCTTGTTATTTGCGGCGGCGGAACGCCCCCAAAAGCGTGCCGAGCTTTTGCACACCGGTCAGATGAACAAGCGCAAAATAGCCTGCCATCCCGGCCAATATCGTGACCCCAAGCACCAACGTCTGCAGCCAGAAACCATAGGTGCCCGCAAAAACCGGTCCGGCAAGAAGCAAAACGCCCCAAAGCGCCAATGCCAGCAAAAGACTGATCAGAACGATCAGCCCCTGTTTCTGCCAGTGGCTGGCCGAAAGTGAAAAATGCCCGCGCCGCGCCAGGGTAATGGCCAGCAAGCCGGTATTGGCCCAGGCCGCCACCGAGGTCGCAATGGCAATGCCCACATGCTCAAGGGTTGGAAACAATATCAGCGACAGGCCGATATTGATCACAACCGATATGCCGGCATAAATCGTTGGCGTCAGCGTATCCTCCCGGGCGAAAAATCCCGGTTGCAACACCCGCACCAGCACAAAGGCCGGCAGCCCGACGGCAAACCCGATCAATGCGGCCGCTGTCGCTGCGGTCGCCTCGGGCGTAAAGGCCCCGCGTTCAAAAAGGATTTGAACAATCGGATGGGCAAGCGGCACGAAAGCGGCCGCTGCCGGCAGGGTCAACAGCATGGCGATCAAAAGCGATTGATCCTGCGCCGCCTTGGCTTCCACATCGCGCCCGCCCTTCAGGTGGCGCGACAGTTCGGGCAACAGCACCGTGCCAATGGCAATGCCGATAATCCCCAATGGCAATTGATAGAGCCGGTCGGCGTAATAAAGATAGGAAATGGCACTGTCCGCCGCCGAGGCGATGATCGTGCCCACGAAAATATTGATCTGGGTAATCCCGCCGGTCATAACCGCGGGAATGGCCAGCACCCAGAACCGTTGCACCTGTTTATCGACCCGCGGCCAGGCAAAACGCGGCAGAAAATTGGCGCGCCTGACCGCAATGGTCACCAGCACCAATTGGGCAATGCCCCCTGCAATAATCGCGATCGCCACCCAGATGGCGGTCGTCTCCGGGCTTTCGATGCCGATAATCAGCATTGGCACAAAAAAGACGATCGAGGCGATGTTAAGCAGGATTGGGGCCGCCGCCGAAGCGGTGAACCGTCCGAGCGCATTGAGAATGCCGCTATAGGCGGCCATCAGCGACATGAAGGCGAGATAGGGGAAACAAATCCGGGTCAGCAAAACCGTCAGATCGTATTTCTCCGGATCATCGAGAAACCCCGGCACAAACGGGGCCATCACCACCGGCATGAAAATTTCCGCCAGAATGGTCAAACCCACCAGAAATACCAAGAGCCAGGAGACAATGCGCGAGGCCAGCGCGTAAGCTGCCTCATTGCCTTCCTGCTCAAGGGATTTGGCAAAAAGGGGCACAAAGGCGGTGTTGAATGCGCCCTCGGCAAACAGCCGCCTGAACAGGTTTGGAAAGCGGAAGGCGGCAAAAAACGCATCCGCTGCCATGCCCGTACCCAACAGGCTGGCCATCAGCACATCGCGGACAAATCCCAATATCCGGCTGAGCAATGTCAGCGCGCCGACATTGACGAAATTGCGCAACAGGCCCGCGCCGCCGCCCTGGGCGGCCATTATCCGGCCCGCTTCGCCGCGTCCGGCACGGCTTTTGGGGGTTCCAGCACTTTCATCAGCCGGTCATGTATCCGCTTCTGACGGGCTTTCAGCTCGATCTTGGAGCCGGTCAGATCGGTAACATAGAAAACGTCGACCGCCTTTTCGCCATAGGTACCGATATGGGCCGATCCAATGGTCAGGCTCAAATCAGCGATTTCCCGCGTCAGATCATGCAACAGCCCGGTCCGGTCCAGCCCGGTGACCTCGATCACGGTAAATTTCTGGCTGAGCGCATTCGAGACTTGCACTTCGGCTGGCACCGAGAACGGTTTGACCCGCCGGTTGAGCCGCGAATCGCCGGGCAGGTCGCGTGATAAATAACGCTTGCCCTGCAACAGGTCGCGCACCGTCTCGATAATCCGCAAGGCCCGGATCCGCTCATCTTCATCGGAGGTAAACGCCCGGCGCAGCCGGAACGTGTCGAGCGCCTGCCCGTCCCGCATGGAGAACACCTGCGCCCCGATAATCGAGGCTTCCCCAAGCGTGCATGCGCCCGCAATCATCGACAAAAGCCGCGGGTGATCGGGGGTATAAAACGACAATTCGGTAATGCTCTCAAAGCTCTTGATATGCACCGAGCCTTCAAACGGTTTGCCCACCTTGTCCGCGGTACGGATCATTTCCGCATGCGCCCGCTGCAATTCCGCATCGGCTCTCAGCCAATAGGCGCTATATTGCCGGTCCTGATAGGTCTTGATTTCCTTGGCCGTCCAGCCGGTCAGCTTTTCCGCCAGCGCCCGCTTGGCCTCTTCAATCCGGTCCTTCTGGGTCAATTGCGAATGCCCGCCCGACAAGAGCGGTTCGGTCGCATAATAAAGCGCCCGCAACAGCGAACCCTTCCATCCGGTCCAGACGCCAGGCCCCACCGCGCGGATATCGCAGGCGGTCAAAATCATCAACAGGGCCAGCCGGGCCGGGCTTTGCACGATATCACCAAAATTCTGCGCGGTTTCCGGGTCCTGAATATCGCGGCTTTGCGCCACCTCGCTCATCAGCAAGTGGTATTCCACCAGCCAGGTCACCGTTTCCGTCTCAGCCGGGGTCAGCCCCAGACGCGGGCAGAACTTGCGCGCAATCCTGGCGCCTGCAATCGAATGGTCCTCATTGCGGCCCTTGGCAATGTCATGCAGGAACAGCGCCACATAAAGCAGGCGCACATCATTCAGCGTTGGCAGCAATTCATGGGTGAGGGGAAGCTCGTTTTTCAGCCCGCCATTGGCAATCTTGGCCATCACCCCGACCGAGCGGATCAAATGCTCATCGACGGTATAATGATGATACATGTTGAACTGCATCAGGGCGACGATCTTGCCGAATTCGGGCACGAACTTGCCCAAAACCCCGCTTTCATTCATCCGCCGCAAAATCCGCTCCACCGATTGCGGCGAAGTCAGGATTTCAAGGAAATAGGCATTGGCCTTGTCATTGCTGCGCAAGGCCTTGTCGACCAGCCGCAAGGTCCGCGTCAGGGCCTTGAGTGCATCTGGATGAAACAGCAGGTCCTCGCGTCCAGCCAGCCAGAAGACCTTGATGATATTGACCGGGTCTTCCTCAAACACATCAGGCCGCGCCAGATTGATCCGGCCCTGTTCGATCAGAAAATCGCTCTCGCCGCGGATCTTGCGCCGCGCGCCCCCGCGCAAACCCTCAAGCACCCGCCCCACCAGCGCGGGGCTTTTCGCATGCGCAAATTCCAGCGAGGTGCAAATGATACGGGTGAGGTCGCCCACGTCTTTTGCCACCAGAAAATAGCGTTTCATCAGCCGCTCGGCCGCCAGCATATTGCCGCGATTGGCAAAGCCTAGCCGCTCGGCCAGATCGTGCTGCACCTCAAAGGTGATTTTCTCGTCAGCCCGACCGGTCATGAAATGCAGGTGACAGCGCACCGCCCACAAAAAGTCCTCGGCCTTTTCAAAAAGCCGCAATTCCTCCCGCGAGAAAACGCCCTTGCCCACCAGTTCCTTGGATGAGCGCACCCGGTAGAAATATTTGCCGATCCAGAACAGCGTATTGAGGTCGCGCAACCCGCCCTTGCCATCCTTCACATTCGGCTCAACCACATAGCGCGTATTGCCGATGGCAGCATGGCGCTCATCGCGTTCCGCCATTTTCGCGGCAATGAATTCCGGCCCGGTATTGACCATGATTTCCTGCTCGAACCGGCTGACCATGGTCGTGAACAGGCTTTTGTCCCCGGCCAGATAACGCGCTTCAAGCGTCGCTGTGCGCACCGTCATGTCGGTCTTGGCCATTTTCAGGCAGTCATCGAGCGTGCGCACCGCATGACCGACCTTTTGCCGTAAATCCCAAAGGATATAGAGCACATATTCGGTAATCTTTTCGCCGCGAGGGGTCTGCTTGGCCGGCAGAATGAACAATAGGTCAATGTCCGATCCGGGCGCCAGCGTGGCGCGGCCATACCCGCCAACAGCGGCGATGGTAATGGTATGCGGCGTCTTTTCCCGGCTTTTATAGACATGCTCGGCGGCAAACATATAGGTCGCCCGGATAATCTCATCCTCGGCCTTGCAGATATTCTGCGCACAGCGTGTGCCGCGCCCCGAGCCTAGAAGTTCAGCTTCCGCCGATTGGCGTGCCTTGGCGACATTCGCCTTGATATGCTCCAAAAACAGCGCCCGCGCAGCTGGCGAATCCACCGGCGCATCTCCCAGCGCCCCAAGCACGTCACTAACGATGTCACGGGCGGACCGGGTTTCAAATTTCGGCTTTTTCGGCGCCTGTTTAGTGGTGACTATTGTCATCACGAACTTTCTTGAGCTGGTAAATCAAATCAATGGCCTGACGTGGTGTTAGCTCATCGGGCCGTATCGTGTCGATCATATCCGCCAGCGGGTCAGCGGCGATTTGCGGCGGTGCCGGGCGATGGGTAAATAGCGGCAAGTCATCAAGGGCCGGTCCGGCCGCCCCGCTCGGCTGTTGTTCCAGATGGGTCAAAACATCGCGCGCCCTGACAAGCACCGCCTCGGGCAGTCCTGCCAGCCGGGCGACCTGAATACCATAGGAACGGTCGGCAGCCCCGTCGGCCACTTCATGCAAAAACACCACTTTCCCCTGCCACTCGCGCACTTTCATCGTGTGGTTCGAGGTGCGGGAAAGGGTTTTCGACAGGGCCGTCAGTTCATGGAGATGGGTCGCAAACAGCGCCCGCGAGGCATTGGCTTCATGCAACGCCTCGGCGGTCGCCCAGGCAATCGACAGGCCGTCAAAGGTCGAGGTGCCGCGTCCGATTTCGTCCAGCACCACCAGCGATTTGCGGGTCGCCCGATTGAGGATTGCCGCCGTCTCCACCATTTCCACCATAAAGGTCGAGCGGCCATGGGCGATATCATCCGACGCCCCGACCCGCGAGAACACCCGGTCCACCACCCCGATATGGGCGGCGCGCGCCGGCACATAGCCCCCGGTCTGGGCCAGAATGGCAATCAGTGCGTTCTGGCGCAAAAACGTCGATTTACCACCCATGTTCGGGCCGGTAACCAGCCACAGCTGCCCGCCCTCGCCCTCAGGCCCCGAGAGGTCGCAATCATTGACCACAAAGCTTTCGCCATTCGCCGCCAGCGTCTGCTCAACCACCGGGTGGCGGCCGCCTTCAATCCTGAAGGCCAGCGAATTGTCGATCACCGGCCGGCAATAGGCGCGCTCAGCGGCAAGATTGCCCAATGCGGTGGTCACATCCACTTCCGCCAGCGCATCGGCGGCGTCGCGCAGCCGGTCGGTCTCGGCCAGAACCGCCTGGTGCAGCCGGGCAAAAATCCCGATCTCGATCTCAAGCGCTGCCTGATGCGCATGGGCAATCGCCCCGGCCAGTTCCGCCAGTTCACTGGTGGTGAAGCGCATGGCATTGGCCATGGTCTGGCGATGGATGAAACTGGCATTGAACGGTTCGGCCAGAAGCCGCGCCCCGAAATTGGCCGGCACTTCGACGAAATAGCCAAGCACATTATTATGCTTGATTTTCAGCGACTTGATGTCGGTCTCCCCAGCCAGCCGCGCCTGCAATTCAGCAATCACGCCCCGACTTTCGGTGGCCAGCGCCCGTTCCCGGTCCAGCGCTGCGTCATAACCGGGGCGCACAAAGCCGCCATCACGTGCCAGATTGGGCGGCTCATCGCCAATGGCCCGGCCCAGTTCATCTGCCAGTTCGCCCGGCGCTGAAGCCAATGTGTCGGCCAGCGTTTGCAGCCCTTCGGGCAAATCCGTCTGCTGGCGGATCAGCGCACCGAGCGCCTTGGCACCGGCAATGGCATTGCCAATACTCACCAGATCGCGCGGACCGCCGCGATCAAGCGCCAGCCGCGTCAGTGCACGGGTAATGTCCGGCACCGTGCGCAAGGCCTGCCGCAAACGGCTTGTGAACTGGCTGTTGTCAACGCAGGTCGTCACCATGTCGAGCCGCGCATTGATCTGCTCGGCATCGGCAAGGGGGGCCGCCAGCCGCCGCGCCAGCAGGCGCGATCCCGCCGAGGTCAGTGTCTGGTCAATTGCATGCCGCAGCGAGCCCTTGGCTTCCCCGCGATTGGTGACAAGAATTTCAAGCGAACTGCGGGTTGCCGCATCAATCGCCATCAGCTTGCCGCTGGTCTCGGTCACCGGCGCCCGCAAGGCCACCGCGCCGCCTTTTTGCGCTTCGGTCACATAGGCAATCAGGGCACCAATGGCGGCGCGTCCCGCTCTGGTGAATGCACTGGGGTCAATGCCCTCAAAACTTTGCCGCAAGCGGTCAGCACCCAGCTCGGAATCAAAACTGTCGCTATCGAGCAGCGTCAGATGCGCTTTGGAACCGGGCGGCAGCAGCGGCTGGCCAGACAGCATTTCATGGGCGGTTTTCGCCATGATCACTTCGGCGGGCGCAATCCGCCCCAAAGCGTCGCTCACCCCTTCGCCATCAAGGTCGCTCACCCATGTCTCGCCCGTGGAAATATCGGTCCAGGCAAGGGCAAAGTCGGTTTCCCCGTGCCGGATCATGGCCAGAGACGCGAGAAAGTTATTGGCCCGTGCGGGCAAAAGGTCGTCTTCGGTCAGGGTGCCGGGGGTCACCAGCCGCACCACATCCCGTTTAACAACAGATTTGGAGCCGCGTTTCTTGGCCTCGGCGGGGTCTTCCATCTGTTCGCAAATGGCCACCCGGTGCCCGGCGGCGATCAGCTTTTTCAGATAATCCTGGGCGGCATGCACCGGCACACCACACATGGGAATATCATTGTCCAGATGCTTGCCGCGCTTGGTCAGCACAATCCCGAGGGTCTGCGAGGCGATTTCCGCGTCTTCGAAAAACAGCTCGTAGAAATCCCCCATGCGGTAAAACAGCAAAAAGCCGGGATTGATCGATTTGATCTCGAAAAACTGCGCCATCATCGGCGTCAGCGCCGCCTCTGGTGCGGGCTTGGACGCGGCCTGGCCGGGCGCCGGATCGTAAGGGGCTTGATCCATCAAAAAAAGACTGGTTCCTGAAAACGCAAGTTGGCGAGACTAGGGCAGTTGGCGGCTAAATCCAACCGCCCCTGACGCCAGAATTCAGGTTATTTTTCACCCAGTATGTCGCGCCACGAATATTGCGGCTGATAGCCCAACTCATCCCGGGCCCGGTCAATGCCGATCAGCGTGTCATGCGGCCCGGTGCCGGGGCGCAGTTTCGTGCCCGGAAAGCAGCGTTCGAGCAGCTCTTCATTGGTCATTTTCATATTGGTATCGGCAGCGGCCAGCGTGTAATTGCGGGCGCTTCTGATGTCGGCCTGAAGCGCCAGCCAGATCCCTTGCGCGATGTCGCGGCTGTCCACATAGCCCCAGAGATTGAATTTCTTGTCCTCGGGCTTCTCCCAATAGGGGGGCAATTGGTCATAGCCGGTCTCATGGCCTGCAATGTCATAATAGATATTGGAGAACCTGAGGCCCAGGATCGGCATGCCGTGCAGGCGGAAGAAATGCGCGGCCATCTCCTCGCACACCGCCTTGGAAATCCCGTAGGAACCGGTTGGGATCGCCGGTTCGTCATCATGGGTCGGCAGCAAGTCCGGCACGTGTTTGTCATAGGGAAAGCCGAGCACGGTTTCCGACGAGGCCCAGACGACCTTTTCCATGCCGAGCGCCACAGCGGCCTGAAATACATTATAGGTCGCCAGCGTATTGGTGTGAAACCGCTTCGCCCCGGTGAAATGGTCAAAATCGGGATTGGCGTTCGCCGCCAGATGCACCACCGCATCACACCCATGCAGGCAGGCAAAGGTATCGCCGTAATGGGTCAGGTCCACATGACGAAAGGACCCCACATCCTGACGCGGCGGGGCAATGTCGAGATTGACAACCTCATAGCCCTTGTCGGCCAGCATTTTGACGATAACGGCACCAATGCCGCGCTCGGGCGACCCCGATCCGCCGGTAACTGCGATGGTTTTCATGGGGCATGTCTCCTCGGGTTTGGGCGGCCCTGACGGGGCCGCCTTTATATTCACGTGTGTTCCCCGTCACGGCGAGGCGGCCAAGCCGCCGAAGCAATCCAGAGCAACAGGCGCGGTGCTTGAGTTTCTGGATTGCCGCGCGCCCGTCGGGCGCTCGCAATGATGGGGTCTGGCCTACTGGATTGGCGTATAAGTCAGATAGCTGAAATCCGCTTCAAGCGCCGTCCCGTTCAAATCCTGCGCACAAACACCAATGAACGCCCCGGTAAACGAGCCATGCTCTGCATGCCCGCCGCATTCATCCGAGAGGAGCGAGGCATCCAGCGCCGGGCCGAACGGGGCCATCTCCCCGCCCTCGAGCGCATAGGCAAACTGCAGCTTTGAATCCTTGACCGTCACCCCGAGCCGCAGTTTGCCGTCATTAGGTACGCTGAGCGGGTCGCCATGAAAGGTCAGCTTGCCATCGGGATGGCTGGCCTCGGAACTAACGATCATCAATTCGCGCTGCCCGTCAGCATGGGCGGTCACCACCAGATAGTGGAAATTATAGCGCGAATAATAAGCGGTCAGCCCGGCCATTTGTCGTTCATCGGTCGGCGAGAAATCGATCTCGGTTTCTGCCTGATAATTGAAATGCTGCTGCCGGCGCGCCACCAGCGCCTGTTCAAACCACGAGCCAATCGATTCGCGGCCATAAAGCCTGAGGACGCCCGGCTTGTCGGTCAGCGAGAAAATCCGCTCCGGCTCTGGCGTGCGCAACCATTGCAGGTCAATCGGCAATTCAGCACTGTCAAAATCATAGCGCTTTGCAGCCCAGTATTTGGCCTCGTCGCGGGCGGCGGGCAGGTCCACCTCAAGCGCGGGCACCGGCCCGTCCTTGACCCAGAGCCAGCCATCACGCCATTCGGCCTCCTGAATGCCGGTTTCCCGTCCCAGTACGCAGCGGCGTTTCTGCGTCGTCGGGCGGCCCATCAAATGCACCACAAAGGTCTTGCCATCCGGCGTCTCGACAATATCCCCATGGCCCGAGCGCTGCACCGGGTTTAGCGGATGGTCCTTGGCAGTAATGATATGCTTTTGCGGATGCAGTTCATACGGCCCCTCGATCTGGCGTGACCGGGCAAAGGTGCAGGCATGCTCATAACCCGTGCCGCCTTCCGCGGTCAGCAGGTAATACCAGCCATCGCGCTTGTAGAGATGCGGGCCCTCAACCAGTTTCAAATCTGTGCCGGTGAAAATATTCTGGCGTTCGCCCACCAGCTTTTGCGCCACCGGGTCATATTCCTGGGCGGCGATGCCGGCAAACAAGAGCGGGCGCACCCGGTGGTCCCACATCATGTTGATGAACCATTTCCGCCCGTCATCATCATGAAACAGCGAGGGGTCAAAGCCCGAGGAATTGATGTAGACCGGATCGGACCAGGGCCCCTCGATTGAAGGCGCGGTCACGATATAATTATGCGCATCCTTGAACGAGCCGTCCTTGCGCTTCACATCGGTATAAACGAGCCAGAATTGTTCGCCATCATGGGTCAGGCATGGCGCCCAGACCCCGCAGCTGTCCGGGTCCCCCCGCATATCCAGTTGTGACTTTCGGTTGAGCGGCCGGGTGATCAACTCCCAGTTGGTCAGATCTTTTGAATGATGGATCTGCACCCCGGGAAACCATTCAAAGGTCGAGGTGGCGATATAATAGTCGTCACCGACCCTTAAGATCGAGGGGTCGGGATTAAACCCGGGCAATATCGGATTTTGAACAATTGGCATATCGGGCTCCTGTCTCCCTTTGCGCTTGGGGCAAAGGTGGCGCTTTAACGCCGGATAAGGGTCTCAGCTATTTGTGTTGTGCATTCGGCGTGTTGCGCGTTCCCTCCCTCTCCCTTTGGGGGAGAGGGCCGGGGTGAGGGGGCCTTGCGGTACGCGCAAAAGCCCCCCTCACCCGGCGCGTTGCGCCGACCTCTCCCCAAGGGGAGAGGTGAAGGATATAGTCTCAAACAAACCGGTTGATCAGGTTCTCGAGATATTCCTGACGGCCCGAACGCGGTTGCGGGTCGAGATCATCTGTCTCAACGCGCGCCGCAATCTCCTCAAGCGAGCGTTCGCCCTTCAGCATGGCTTGCGCTTCCTTGCCGTTCCAGCCCGCATAACGCTCTTCAAGGAACTTGTCATAAGTCCCGTCCTCAATGATCGCCGCTGCCGCTTTCAACCCACGGGCGCAGGTGTCCATGCCGCCGATATGACCATGCAACAGGTCTTCCGGATCAATGGACTGCCGCCGCAATTTCGAATCGAAATTGGTGCCGCCGGTGGTAAAGCCGCCCGCCTTGAGGATGTGGTAATAGGCCAGCGCCACTTCCGGCACATTGTTCGGAAACTGGTCGGTGTCCCAGCCGGACTGGTAATCATTGCGGTTCATGTCGATGGAACCGAAAATCCCGTGCGCTGAAGCCATCGCCACTTCATGCTCGAATGTGTGCCCGGCCAAAATCGCGTGGCCCACCTCGATATTGACCTTCACCTCTTTTTCCAGCCCGTACTTTTTCAAAAACCCGTAGACCGTCGAAACGTCATAATCATATTGATGCTTGGCCGGTTCCTGCGGCTTCGGCTCGATCAGGATCGCGCCTTCAAAGCCGATCTTGTGCTTATAATCGACCACCATGGAGAGCATGCGCGCCATCTGGTCCATTTCCTGGCCCACACGGGTATTGAGCAATGTCTCATAGCCTTCGCGCCCGCCCCAGAGCACATAATTCTCGCCGCCAAGGCGATGGGTCACGTCCATATTCGCCTTGATGGTCGCCGCCGCATAGGCAAACACATCCGGGTCCGGATTGGTCGCTGCCCCCGACATGAAACGGCGGTTGGAGAACAGGTTCGCCGTGCCCCAGAGCAGTTTTGTGCCGGTCTCGGCGATCTTTTCCTCAAAAATATCGGCCAGCTTGTTCAGCCGCTTCACCGATTTGGCATAGCTCTCGCCCTCGGGCCGCACATCCGCATCGTGAAAGCAGAAATAGGGCGCATCAAGCAGGGTGAACAATTCAAACGCCACATCGGCCTTCAGCCGGGCATCGTCCATATCGCCGCCAAACCAGGGGCGGTCGAAGGTGCGCCCGCCAAACGGGTCGCCGCCTTCCCAGGCAAACGAATGCCAATAGGCAACAGCAAAGCGCAAATGCTCTTTCATCGGTTTGCCGAGCACGATTTCGTCCGGGTTGTAATGGCGGAAGGCGAGCGGATTGGTGCTCTCGGGGCCTTCATATTTGGCGGGGGTCAGCCCCTTGAAAAAATCGGTCATGCAGTTGCCTCCTCAATGGCAGGATAAAGCGCGCGATAACGCGCATATTGATTGGAATAGGCCTCAACCAGCGCCGCATCGGGCGTGATCACGGATTTGATTTCGGGCATGGTGCAGACAGCGCGCGGGTCGGCGCCTTCCGCTGCACAAAGCCCCAGTCGTGCCGCGCCAAAGGCGCCGCCGAAATCCCCGTCATGGGGCACATGGATTTCCATGTTGAGATTGGTAGCGATCATTTTCAGCCAGAGCTGGGAATTCGAGCCGCCGCCAACCGCCAATAGCCGGTCGATCCTTGTGCCCGCATCCGCCAGCACCCGCTGGCTATCGCGAAAGGCAAAGGCAACGCCCTCCATCACCGCCTGCGCCAGTCGCGCCGGATCGGTCACATGCGACAGCCCGGTAAAACTGCCGCGCGCCCCGGCATTATTGTGTGGTGTGCGTTCGCCCGAGAGATAGGGCAGGAAAATCTCCGCTCCCGGCCCCTTGAATTGCGCTTCCGCCGCGCCGGCCAGTTTGGTCGCGCTTTGCCCGGTGATCTTCGCCAGCCAGTTCAAACTATCCGTCGCCGACAGGATCACGCCCATCTGGTGCCAGGTGTCGGGGATCGCATGGCAAAATGCATGCACTGCGCCCTCCACATTGGGCCGGAACTTGTCATTGGAGACAAACAAAACCCCCGAGGTGCCCAGCGAGACAAACCCATCCCCCGGCTGGATCGCGCCAATGCCGCAGGCCGAGGCTGCATTGTCCCCGCCGCCACCGGCGATAATCACCGGTCCGGTCATGCCCCAGCGTGCCGCCAGTTCGGCTTTCAATTGCCCTGCCGGGGCCGAGCCTTCAACCAGCGCCGGCATATGCGAGCGGTTCAGCCCGGTCGCCGCCAATAGCGCATCAGACCAGTCGCGCTTGCCCACATCCAGCCAGAGCGTGCCCGAGGCATCGGACATGTCTTCCAGATAGTCCCCGGACAATAACAGCCGGACATAGGCTTTCGGCAGCAGCACTTTGGCAATCTGCGCGAAAATTTCCGGCTCATGCTTTTTCACCCAGAGAATTTTCGGGGCGGTAAAGCCGGGCATGGCAATATTGCCGGCAATCGCGCGGGCTTCGGGGCAGGCTTGCTCGATTTCCGCACATTCCGCACTCGAGCGGCCGTCATTCCACAAAATCGCCGGGCGCAGTACCGCGTCGGCATCATCAAGCAAAACGGCACCATGCATTTGGCCCGAAAGCCCAAGCCCGCGCACCCTGGCCAGCTCAGCCGGATGCGATTTTGACAAGGCGTCAACCGCTTCCAGCACCGCGCGCCACCAGTCAGCCGGATTTTGTTCCGACCAGCCGGGCTGCGGCCGCATCACCTCAAGCGGCGCGCTGGCCTCGCCAAGCGCCTTGCCCGCCCGGTCAATCAGCATGGCTTTGACCCCCGAGGTGCCAATATCAAGACCGAGATAGGTACTCATGAGGCACGTACCTCAAAATTGATTGTCATATTTTCCTCCCGGAACGGCCCTTTTTGCGGCCCGTCATGTTTTCTGTCAGCTGATCCCTGAACGATTAGCGCAAATTGTCGCGCAGGAAAATACCGATTTCAATCGGCGCGCCAGAAAACCCGGCATCCCCCCCCAGCGCAATCTGCCGCGCGGCCGCAATGGCCGCCCGAATTTCGCCATCCGGATTCTGGTCAATCACCACATCCATCACCCCGGATTTAAGCGCTGTGCGGGTTGATTGGGTCAGTTCATGGGCGATTACCCGCAAATCTCCGGCCCGCCCGCTTGCCTCGAGCGCGGCAATCAACCCGGCATTACCCGCCCCCATCGAATAAAGTCCGGCCAGGTCCCCATGCGCGGCCACCAGCCTGCTAACAGCGGCCTCGGTCATGCCCGCCTCATCAAACCCCTCTTCGGGCCCGATCAGCTGTAAATGCGGAAATTCCGCGTTGGCGATTTCGCGAAAGCCTTCATAGCGGTCCCGGTGGTCGGCCAGGTCAAGCGAACCGGCAATCAGCCCGATCTTGCAAGTCCCGCCGCAAAACCGGCCCATCAGCCCCGCCGCCGTCCGGCCCGCGGCGCGATTATCAATGCCGATAAATTGCCGGCGCGCTGTGCCGGGCAGGTCCGAGACCAGCGTCATGATTGCAATGCCGCGGCCCGCCGCCGCATTCACGGCCGCCCGCGCCCCGGCATCATCGGTTGCCACCACAATGGCGCAATCGCAATTCTCGGGGCTTAATGCCTCCAGCGCCGCCGCCAGCGCGGCACTGTCAAAGGCGCGCACAAAATGCGTGCTGATCTGCATCCGCTCCGCTGCGGCCTCCACCGCATGGATTTCAATCGCGCCCGCCAGCCCCTTCATGAACTGATTGCTGCCCATGGGCATGACGAAATGAACATGGATCGCCCGCGACCGGGCCAGCAGCGAGGCAGAAAGATCCCGGCGAAACCCGATCTGGGCAATCGCGCTCTCCACCTTGTCGATTGTGCCTTGCCGCACACCCGGACGATTGTTGAGTACCCGGTCCACCGTGGCCAGTGACACGCCGGCCTGTCGCGCCACGTCATGCACTGTCGCCCGCTTCATGTTCCCGCTGCCCACATCGCACCTCGCCTGACCATGCTAAAGAAATGGCCCGCCGCGTTGCCAAGGTCAACCGCGATCATGTTGATGCAGCAAAGCTTTGCCTTGCGCCGGGAATCCGCTAGAGCTTGCGGCCAGCAATATTGAGGGAGTGAATATTATGGCCATACCGGTCTCGGCATTCGGGGAATTTGAAGGGCAGCGGGTCGATCAGGCCGTGCTGCAAAGTGATGCGGGCGTTGTCGTCAGCCTGACCAATTGGGGTGTCAACGTGCGCGACTGGCAGGTCCCCGTGGCGGGCGGCATGCGCTCCGTCGTTCTCGGGTTTGACAGCTTCTCCCCCTATCCCGAACACAGCCCTCATCTTGGTTCGCTGGCCGGGCGTGTCGCCAACCGCATTGCCGGGTCCCGTTTCGAGCTTAACGGGAAAACCTATGATCTGGTGCCCAATACCGGCCCCAACCACCTGCATGGTGGTCCCGAAGGCATCGGCCGCAAGGTCTGGGCGATGGAACCGGACAGCGCCGCCAATGCAGTCAAGTTCACGCTCGACAGCCCGGATGGGGCCATGGGCTATCCCGGCAATGTCCATTTCGAGGCGGTCTATACCCTTGAGGGCAAAAAGCTGAAACTGGCGCTTTCCGCCACAACCGACGCCCCAACCCCTATCAGTCTGGTCCAGCATCAATATTTCAATCTGGGCACCAGCGATCACGTTCTGGACCATCATGTGCAATTGGCGTCCGGCGCCCGCACCCTTTTGGGCGAAGGTCTGGTGCCAACCGGCGAGATCGTGCCCGTCGCTGGCACGGATTATGATTTCCGCGCCGGCAAAACCCTTTACGGGCAGGATGGCAAACCTGTCGATTATGATCTCAATTACGTGCTCGATCATGGCCGGGATCTGGCCGATCCGGTCGCCATCGTCACCGCGCCTGATAAGGATCTGACCCTGAAACTGTGGACAGACCGCCCCGGTCTGCAGCTCTATAACAGCGTCACCACCGATGTGCCGGTGCCCGGCCTTGGCGGCAAAATGTACAAAAAACACGCCGGGCTTTGCCTTGAGGACCAGATGTTCCCAGACGCGGTGCATCACGCCCATTTCCCCAATATCATCTGCACCCCCGACAAGCCCTATAGCCATTGGTGCGATATCGAGATCGGCTAGACCGATACCCCGGGTTTTGCCAAAAGCTGCGGGCATCCCGTGGCTTTTGGCAAAAGCGGCTGTGGCTAGTTGCCCGCGAACAGCGTCATGACGCTTGAGAGGGTGTTGACGCTCAGCAATCCGCTGCCGAGCGCGGCCAGAAGGGCTGCGTGCACACCAACAATTATCAGGGTGCGCACCTGATAGGATGCTTTTGATTTTTTGTGGCGATACCGGTGCTGCGCCAGCAGGCCACCGATAATTCCGCCGAAAAAATCCACCGTCAAAAGCGTCGATTCGCGAATGCGCCACCAGCCAAACAGGGCGGCCTGCTTGTCCCGGCTGTAAAGATATATGGAAAGCCCGCCCATCACGGCATAGACCACCAGAATGTCAATTGGTGCGCGGCCCAGAATGACGACAATCTGCGCCAAAAGAAACAGCATGATCGCCGTCACCAGATGGAAGGGCAGTTGTTGCGCCACTTCTTCCGCACCCAGCACTTTGACATTTTCCGCTGCCGGTTTGCCATTGCGCCCGGCGACAATATCAAGCTCCAGCTCGTCGCCTTTTTTGGGGCGCGGGCCGTTGCTGTCAAAGGCTTTTACATGCACAAAAATCCGTTCGGTGCCACCCGGTTGGCGGGCAAATCCATAGCCCTTGTCGTCTTTCCACTCCACCAGATTCGCAGTTACGCGCGGCATATTTTAATTCCTTCGACCCTTGCGCGCCCCGCAAACATGCGTTTGTGGATAGCACCGCAAAGGTTAACATTCGTTCACCATTGGCCAGGCCGCAACGCATCAAAGCAGCGCCGGCAACGGACAGCTTCTAGGCGGGACAGGCCTTGGATTCGTCCCCCGTGTACTCTGTCATAATGGGTGGTGTCCACCCGCCTTTGGTCAATGGAATTTATATGGCGGCCTGCATCAGGCTGACACGATAGCCGAGCGCCTCGGCAATATGCACACGGGCAACTTTTTCAGTTCCCGCAAGGTCGGCCAGCGTGCGGGCGACCTTGAGCACCCTGTGATAGGCGCGGGCGGAAAGCGCAAAACGTTCCGCTGCCTGCAATAACAGGGTCTGGCTTTCCGGGTCGGGATTGGCCACCTGTTCGATCAGTGTTGCGCTGGCACCTGCATTGGTATGCACGCCAGTGGTACCCAGCCCGAGATAGCGGGCCTGTTGCATCTCGCGGGCCCGCGCCACCCGCCGCGCCACAACCGCGCTGGTTTCCGTCGGGCCCGGTGGCGCAATCATCTCACGCGCCGAGACGGCGGGCACATCAACGCGGATATCGATCCGGTCGAGAAACGGTCCCGAAATGCGGCCCTGATAGTCCGCCGTGCACCGCTCGCCCCGCTTGCACACATGTCCCGGTGTCCCCGCCATGCCGCATTTGCACGGGTTCATCGCGGCCACCAGCTGAAACCGTGCCGGATAGGTGATCCGCGCATTGGCCCGGGCGATTACGGTCTCCCCCGCTTCCAGTGGCTGGCGCAGGCTGTCGAGGGTTTGCGGGTTGAATTCGGGCAGTTCATCGAGAAACAGAATGCCGTTATGCGCGAGGGACACCTCGCCGGGCCGCACCTTCAGGCCGCCGCCCACCAATGCCGCCATAGAGGCAGAATGATGCGGCGCGCGAAACGGCCGCCGGTCCGAAATCCGCCCGCCGGCCAGTTCCCCGGCAATCGACTGGATCATCGACACGTCCAGCAATTCGCGTGGATTAAGCGGGGGCAGGATCGAGGGCAGGCGGGTCGCCAGCATGGATTTGCCCGCGCCCGGCGGGCCGATCATCAAAAGATTATGTCCGCCGGCCGCTGCCACTTCCAGCGCGCGCCGGGCCGCTTCCTGCCCGCGCACATCGGCAAGGTCCGGCAAGCCCGCCGCATCAGCCTGCCGTTTGGGCTGTGGCCTTGTACAGACCTGATGTCCGGCCAGATGGTTGACCAGCGCCAAAAGGCTTTCCGGCGCAATGATATCAATTTCTTCCCCCGCCCATGCCGCTTCCGGGCCCGAGGCTTCCGGACAGATTATGCCGCGCCCGGCAGCACTGGCGGCAATCGCGGCGGGCAGGGTGCCGGCAATGGCGGCAAGACGCCCGTCCAGCCCCAGTTCCCCCAGCACCACAAAATTCTCCAGCATGTCGGTCGGCACCGCCCCGATAGCCCCCATCAGCCCGAGCGCGATCGGCAGGTCGTAGTGACTGCCCTCTTTCGGCAGGTCAGCGGGCGCGAGATTGATGGTAATGCGTTTGGGCGGTAGCGAGAGGCCCGAGGCGATCAGGGCCGCGCGCACCCGTTCGCCGCTTTCATTCACCGCCTTGTCGGGCAGGCCCACAATGCGGAATGCCGGCAGGCCCGGCGCGATCTGCACCTGAACATCAACCGGCACCGCCTCAATGCCCTGGAACGCAACCGTTCTGACACGCGTGACCATGCGATCCCCCAAATCGCAAAAAATCTAGCCGGTTTATTTATGATCGGCAAGAACATTTAGGGAACATGAGCCGGGATGTTGAAAACATCATCACTTAAAAAGGCTGGTAAACGATGTTTTGTCAGCCCTGACATTAAGTTTTCATTAACTGACAATTTGCAGATACTCCGGCCAAAACGGCTTTGGCAATAAACCCTTAACCAGCACATGTTGAATCAAATGCAACCTTTCCCTCCAACCAAGTTGCATTGAATGACCGCAGTCTCCGCCGCCAGATTTTCCACAATTGCAGCAAAAATTATCTGCGCCATCGGCCTGCCCATCCTGCTGGCAGGCTGCTTTTCCTACGGTGTGGTCAAGGGGGACAACAAACCGCATCCGGGCGTTGCCCGCGCCCGCGCCTTGCCGGTTCAGGGCATTGATATCGCCCGGTATCAGGGCAATGTCGACTTTGTTGCGGCCCGTAACGCGGGCACGCATTTCGTTTTCATGAAGGCCACAGAGGGCGCCGATTATATCGATCCCATGTTCCGCCAGAACTGGCATCGCGCCAAGGCCGCCGGCATGCCGCGTGGCGCCTATCATTTCATGACCTGGTGTTCGCTGGCCAAGGATCAGGCCGAATGGTTCAAGCGCAATGTTCCCGCCGATCCGGACGCCCTGCCGCCCGTCCTTGATCTGGAATGGAACCACCAGTCCAGCTGCAAGGCCAAGTTCTCAAAGGAAGACACGCTGGAAAAAATCCGCCTCATGCTGGCAGAAATGGAAGCCCATACCGGCAAAATTCCGATCATCTATTCCGATATCAATTTCCACCGCGATATTCTCGAAGGCGAGCATTTCGACAATGCCTTCTGGTTGCGCTCGACAGCAGCCGAGCCGCATCACCGCTATGACCGCCGTCCCGAATGGACCTTCTGGCAATGGACCCAGACCGGCACCATGCCCGGCATTCGCGGCGAGGTGGATCGCAACGCCTTTTATGGCTCCGAGGGTGAATGGGTGCGTTTCCTGCTGACCGGTTGCGACCCGCGCATGGCCAATCGTCTTGCCCCTTATGGCAAATGCGGTGGCCTGAAATAAAACCCGTCCGGCGCGGTCCCAAAGGACCGCGTCACCGGACGGAGCGATAGCCGCCCACAACCCCCTGCTTGCTGTAAACCACCTGCCAGAGCTGGATTTTACGCGCCCGGAAGGTCGCAGCAAAGCTCAACAGATAGTAGCGCCACATCCGGTAGAACCGTTCGTTGTAATGGGGGGCGAGCTCAGGCCACGCTGCCTCGAAATTGCGATGCCATTCCATCAGTGTCCGGTCGTAATCAGCGCCGAAATTATGCCAGTCTTCCATGATGAACAGCCCTTCGCTGGCCGAGGACAGTTGCTGCTGACTGGGCAGCATGCCATTGGGAAAAATGTATTTTTCTGACCACGGGTCGCCATGGTTCACCGTGTGGTTGCCACCAATCGTGTGCAGAATGAACAAGCCATCATCCGCCAGCAGATCATGGACCTTTTGCATGTAACGGCGGTAATTCTTGTAGCCCACATGTTCAAACATGCCGATGGAAATAACCCGGTCGAACTGCCCCCCGAGTGCCTGATAATCCTCAAGCCGGATATCAATCGGCAGCCCAGCGCAAATTTCGCGCGAGAGATTGTACTGCTCTTTGGAAATGGTCACCCCGACCGCTTCCACGCCGTAATTCTCTGCCGCAAACTTCAAAAATCCGCCCCAGCCGGAACCGATATCAAGTATCCGCATGCCTGGTTCTAGCCCGGCCTTGCGACAGATCAGGTCAAACTTGTGTTCCTGTGCCTCGTCAAGATTTGCAGCCTCCGGCCAATAGCCGCAGGAATAGACCATGCGCTTGTCCAGCATGGCGCGGTAGAGGTCATTGCCCGCGTCATAGTGTTTCTCGGCAACTTCAAAGACCCGCAAACGTTGCAGGTTCAACAAGGCGGCCTTTGCCATTGAGCCCCAAAGCGCCACATCTACAGGTATCCGTGCCTTGATATCCGAGACCAGCAGGCGATGGATGAACTGATCGATATTTTCAGCATCCCACCACCCATCCATATAGCTTTCGCCCAGGCCCAGCGTGCCCCGTGTCAGAACGCGCCCATAGGTACGTTTGTCACGCACACTGATGTCCCAGGGGCGGGTGCCGCCCACTTCGACACCTGCGACATCGGACAAAATGCCGGTGATGTAACGTTCAGCTTTGCTCATGATTGAACTCCTCGGCCTGGACCTGCAACCATCCACGAGAGTGTTGCATTACCCGCTTGAATTTTTGCCATTTTGGGAGCGATATCAAGTGTGGACGCATTGCGCGCCCGGGGTCGAGACCCTGTTCTCTATGAGAGTGCAACAAATGGCCAAAGGTCAGCTACGTTCGAATAAGGAAGCCAAAAAGCCGAAAAAGGAAGCGGCAAAGCCCGCTGCCACGGCTGCTGTCAAACTCAAAGGCAAATAGCGCCATGACGGATCGCCGCCGCCTGCAGCCCAAGGCCCGGGCGGCGGTAGGCCTAACCCCCCGTGAGCAGGCCACTGGCCTTGATGCCGTCAAAAATAAACTGCACTGACAGCGCCGCCAACAGAATGCCAATCACCCGTGAGACCACTGAAAGGCCGGTGAGCCCCAACAGACGCTGAACCGGAATGGCCACAAGCAGGGTCAGCCAGGCTGCAAACATGATTGTCGCCAGTGCGGCGAGGACCAGCCAGAACTCCGTGTCTGTCTTGGCGCTGGTGGTCAACAGAATCACCGCCGAAATTGCCCCGGGCCCGGCCATGAGCGGCATGGCGAGGGGGAAAACCGAAATATCATCGCGCTTGCGCGATTCGGCATGTTCCTCACTGGTTGTGCTTGTGCCGCCTGAATGGCGGGCAAATACCATGTCGATGGCAATCAACATCAGCAAAATGCCACCACCGGTACGCAATGCCGCGATGGTGACGCCGAACAGATCAAGGATCTGATTGCCGAGAAAACCGAAGAAAAACAGGATGCCCGAGGCGATCAATACGCCCCGTGTTGCCAGCGCGCGCCGCTCAGGCGGCGTATTGTCCTTGGTCAGGGCCGCAAAGATAAAGGCAATATCCGCAACGCCTACTGTCGCAAAAAAAGTGGCCAGCGCCACAAGATATGAACTGCTCATGAAATCCCCCGATTGGCGGAGAGGCTAGCGGATGGTTTGCCGCTTGTGAACCTAGTGCGCCCGCCGCTTCTCGATTGCATCCCAATAAAGGGCGGCAATGTCCGGTCCGCCAAAGCGTTTCACTTCACGAATGCCGGTGGGCGATGTGACATTGATCTCGGTCAGGAAGCCACCAATCACATCGATGCCGACGAAAATCAGGTCACGCTCCTTGAGCGCCGGGGCGATGGTCTGGCAGATCTCGTGTTCGCGCGCGGTCAATTCGCTGTGTTCGGCCCGGCCGCCCACATGCATGTTGGAACGCGCCTCACCCTCTGCGGGCACCCGGTTGATTGCCGCTACAGGCTCGCCGTCGATAATGATGATGCGCTTGTCGCCCTTGCGCACATCGGGGAGATATTTCTGGATCATGAAGGGTTCGCGAAAGCTCTGCTCGAACAATTCGATCAGCGAGGCTAGATTCTGGTCGCTTTCCGAAATCAGGAACACCCCGGCACCGCCATTGCCGAAGAGCGGCTTGACGATGATATTGCCATGCTCGCGGCGGAACGCATGAATGGCCTGCCGGTCGCGGGTAATCAGCGTGGGGGGCATCAATTCGGGAAATTCGGTCACGAGAATTTTCTCGGGCGCATTGCGCACCGCGCCCGGCGCATTGACCACATAAGTCTTTGGATGAATGCGTTCCAGCAAATGCGTATTGGTGATGTAATGCATGTCAAACGGCGGATCCTGGCGCAAATGCACCACATCGAATGTCGAGAGATCCGTCAAAACCGGCGCGCCGGCCTTGAAATGTTCGCCCTTCGGCTTGTCAAAAACTTCAACCGGCATCACCTGCGCGCTGACAATATTGTCGCGCAGCGCAATGGTGTCGGGCAGATAATAAAACAGCTCATGGCCGCGCGCCTGCGCTTCCAGCATGATGGCAAAGCTGGAATCCCCTTTGGGCTCAATGCTTTCAATCGGGTCCATTTGCACGGCAGTCTTGAGGGCCATTTTTTACTCCAGCGTTTCGAAGGCACCTTTGACATGGCGTGGCCAGGCAAAGGGTGCAAGGAAAATCACATCAAATCGTAGTGTGTAATCGGTTAGCTTGGGGCGCTGGGTCAGAAAATATTGCGCCGCGCGGCTGATGCGCCGGCGGTTCACTGCATCAAGCGCCGCGCCGAGGCTCGTAATATTGCGCCGCAGTTTCACCTCGACGAAAATCACTGTCCGGCCGCGCCGGGCAATGAGGTCAATCTCACCTACCGGCGTTTTCACCCGCGTGGCCAGAATACGGTAGAATTGCAGGCGCAGATAAAGCGCCGCCAGTACTTCGCCGAGACGGCCGCGCCGCTCAGCCTTTTGTCTGGCGGAGGGCAAGGGCGGCATCATAGACCTGCTTGCGTTTGAGGGAGAACAACGTGCTGATTTCATCAACGGCTGCACGCAGGGGCTGGTCTTCCATCGCCTTGGCCAGCGCGGCTTCCCAGTCAGCGCTATCCACCGCCCCCGGCACGGCACCCGAAACAAGAATAACCGCCTCGCCCTTGGTGTCGTCCTCGGTGTAAAATGTATGCAATTCGGCCAGCGTGCCGCGCTCAACCCGTTCAAATCGTTTGGTCAGTTCCAGTGCAACCGCCGCTTCGCGCTCTGGCCCGAACACTTTTATCATCGCTTCAAGTGTCGCAGCGAGCCGGCGCGGTGATTCATAAAATACCAGCGTTTCCGCATTATTCGCCAAGGGCCGCAACATATTGGCCCGGGCGCCCTGTTTTGGGGGCAAAAAGCCAATAAAGCTGAACCGGTCAGTGGGCAGTCCGGCAACGGTCAGGGCCGCGAGCAATGCCGAGGCACCCGGCACGGCGAATACCTCAAAACCGGCCTCGCGCACGGCGCGGACCAGTGGAAACCCTGGATCGGAGAGAAGCGGCGTGCCCGCGTCAGAAATCAAGGCAATCGCCTGGCCCTCGCCCAGCCGGGTGACGATATTGCCCATGCGTTCACGCTCATTATGTTCATGCAGCGCCGAGCGATGGGTTTTGATACCGTAATGGGTGAGCAGGCGCGCGCTCTGGCGTGTGTCCTCGCAAAGGATCATGTCGGCAGCGGCCAGCGTTTCCAGCGCCCGGATGGTAATGTCGCGAAGGTTGCCGATGGGCGTGGCGACAATATAAAGTCCCGGTGCGAGGGCCGGTGCAGCAAGAGCTTGCCCGCTCAAATAGAAATCTTTTGGGTTAGTCACAAGATTATTCCCATGGATTGCCGGGTTCGGGCGTTCAAGTCTTTAAGCACTGGATGCGATTTTGTATAGCATGGGATGAAAAACATCGGACCTTCGCCACGTTGCCGCCTAGCTTCGCAGCGAGAACCGGTGTCAGCCAGATAAAGTCTAAGGGGCGGATCATTGGAACAGTCGGTGGATCTGAAAATGCACGGCATGCGTTCGCGCATGCGGCGGATAGCGGCCATCGCGGCAAGCGCTGCGACCATGGTCCTGCTTTCGGCCTGTTCGAATTTCAGTTTTGGTCCCAATATCGAGACCCGTAATACCAGCGTCAGCCAGCTGCCATCAACGAATCAGGTGCTGCCGGCGGCAGCCGGCGAGCCGATTGGCAATGGTCCCGTACGTGTGGCCCTGTTGCTGCCGGTTTCCGGCGATCTTTCCAATGTCGGTATTTCAATGGCCAATGGCGCGCGGCTGGCAATGGAATTCATCCAGTCCAGCCCCACAGTGGCGGACAATATCACGCTGGTGCTGAAAGATACCAAGGGTGACCCGGCCATTGCCGGCCGCATGGCCAGCGAGGCGGTTGCCGAAGGGGCCAGCCTCATTCTCGGCCCCTTGCGGGCGGAAAGCGTGCGCGCCGCCGGATCGGTTGCCCGCACGGCCGGCATTACCGTCATCGGCTTTTCCAACAATACCGGCGCCGCGTCGCCCGGTGTTTATTTGCTCAACGTGCTGCCCGAAGGCGAGGTGCGCCGCTCCATGGCCTATGCCCAGAGCCAGGGGCGTCGTGCCTACGCGGCCATCGTCCCCAGCACCGATTTCGGTCGCATTCAGGATGGTGCCTTCCGTCAGGCCGTGGCGGATCTGGGCTTGAACGCCCGTGCCGTGCACACATTCACCAGCGAAACTGAAGCGCGTACGGCCGTCGAACAGGTGATCCCGCTGATCAAAAGCGGTCAGGTCGATGCCCTGTTCATTCCGGACCGCGCGACAGCGCCCAGCTTTGCCGTTCTGCTTGAAGCGGCAGGTATCGAGCGGGGTAGCGTGACCATTATCGGTTCGGCTGATTGGGACAATGACGTCAATATCAGCCAGACCCCCTATCTGGTCGGCGCGATCTATCCGGCAATCGACGATACGGGCCAACAGGCCCTGCGCCCCGAATACCAGACCCGTTTCGGCGCCACCCCGCATCCTTTCGCCTCGATCGCTTATACCGCGACCCTGTTGGCGAATTCTTCCTCGCTGGCGCTGGGTACACCCAAATATGATCGTGGCCAGCTGACCCGCGCCTCCGGTTTCAATGGCCGCGATGGCCTGTTCCGCTTCCTGCCCGATGGCCGCTCCGAATATGCGCTGACCATCAAGCAGGTTATTGCCGGCGGTGCGCAGCGCGTGGATGGACCAAAACTGCCTTAAGGGCGGAGCGTTTGAGTGGATGGCGCTTTTTGCGGGCTTTGCGCGTGTCGCGCCACCGCACCCTTGCCATTCGGCCATAGGCCTCATGGCCTTCTCACCTCCAATCGTGCCACTGGCACGATTGGCCCTATGGGACGGCTCGAAGTCCCCATCAAGGGGAGTGAGAAGAAGCGGAATGCCGCTCTCTTCCTTCTCCCCCGGGCTTGACCCGAGGGCCCATGCGCTAGGCGTCAAAAAAGGATGGATGGCCGGATCAACGCCGGGCAAAAACGCGGAATAACGGCGTATCTGCGATCAAACCAGCCTTAAGCCGCCAGATCCGCCACAACCGCATCAAGTACGGGAAAGCCGCGTTCGGTGACGCGGATATTGCCATTCTCGAGCACCTCGATAAACCCGTAGCCGATCAGGTCCTGGGTGCGGGAGGGATCAAATTTGCGGCCGGACAGCAGCGCATAGCGTTTCGGATCAATCCCTTCACGCAGCCGCAAGCCCATGACCAGATATTCGTCCCCTTCTTCTTCCCAGGTCAGAACGTCATTGGTCACAAGGCCCGAACCGGTTTCGGTCACCCGTTTCTGCCAGTCAAACGGCATTTTCTCGGTCGCGGTGGCAAACCGCTCATTGTCGACCAGAATGCGGCCATGCGCACCCGGTCCAATGCCGGCATATTCGCCATAGCGCCAATAAAGCAGGTTATGCTGGCTCTCATCGCCCGGCAGGGCATGGTTGGAAATCTCATAGGCGGGCATGCCTGCCGCGCCGCAGAGCTCCTGGGTCAGCTCATAGAAATCGGCGCTCAGATCCTCATCCGGCATGATCAGCTTGCCGGCCTGCTGCAGGTCATAATAGCGCGTGCCCTGCTCAATGGTCAGCTGATAGAGCGATAAATGCCCGGCAGCCATGGCAATGGCCTCTTCCAGTTCTCCATGCCATTCTGCAAGGGTCTGGTGGGGGCGGGCATAAATCAGGTCAAAACTGGACCGGTCAAAAATCGATTGCGCCAGCGCGACAGCGGCTTTGGCTTCATCCACTGAATGCAGACGTCCAAGTGCTGCCAGCGGCTCAGGCCGCAAAGACTGCACCCCGAGGGAGACGCGATTGACCCCGGCGGCGCGATATCCCCGAAACCGGTCAGCCTCCACGCTGGTCGGGTTGGCTTCCAGGGTGATTTCGGCACCCTCGGCAACCGGCCACAACGCGGCAATGCAATCAAGAATTTCGCCAACGGCAGCCGGGCTCATCAGCGAAGGCGTGCCGCCGCCGAAAAAAATCGAGCGCACGGTCTCGCCCGGTTTCAGGGCAGCGAAATAGCCCAGTTCCTTTTTATAGGCAGCAACGAAGGCGTCCTCGTCGAACGCCCCGCGATGGACATGCGAATTGAAGTCGCAATAAGGACATTTCGCAGCGCAGAACGGCCAGTGCACATAAACACCGAACAAGCCGTTGCCGCGCTCTTGCGCGCCGCTATTCACAACAGGCCTCGACCAGTTTGGCAAAAGCGCGTGCGCGGTGCGACAGGCCGGTATGCCCCGGCGACCAGGCATGCTTTTGTTCGGCCGGCATTTCGCCGAAGGTTATATCAAAGCCCTCGGGCATGAAGACCGGGTCATAGCCAAAACCAATTGTGCCGCGGGGTGGCCAGATCAGCGTGCCATGGGCATCACCGTCAAATATCAGGTCTTCGCCGCTCGGCAATGCGAGGCAAAGCGTGGCGTGAAAATTGCCGCGCCGTTGGGCAGGCGTGGTTGCGCCGCGTGCCTGCAATGCGGTTTCAACCCTTTGCATGGCGACATTGAAATCACGCGGCTCACCGGCCCAGTCGGCGGTATAAACCCCCGGATCACCATCAAGCGCGTCAACACAAAGCCCGGAATCGTCAGCAAGGGCGATCAGTCCGGCGCCTTGCGCGGCGGCATGCGCTTTCAGTCGGGCATTTTCGTGAAATGTTGTCCCGGTTTCCGCCGGTTCAGGCAGGCCCAGCTCGCCGGCGGAAGTCAGGTCCAGTTCAAACGGCGCAAACAGCTGTTTGAACTCCCGCAACTTGCCCGCATTATGCGTGGCAAGCACAAGTTTTGCGCCTTTTTTGAGTTTGAACTGTTCAAGCATTATTGTGCCAAAGCCGCCTTTTGCAGATCAACCAGTTCGCCAATCCCTTTTTCGGCCAATCCCATCAGACTGTCCAGTTCCGTGCGGGAAAACGGTGTCTGCTCGGCCGTGCCCTGGATTTCGACAAAATGGCCCGCGCCGGTCATGACAAAATTGGCGTCGGTATCGGCCTCGGAATCTTCAGGATAATCGAGATCGAGCACAGGGGTGCCCCGGTAAATACCACACGAGATCGCCGCCACATGCTCGCGCAAGGGATTGGTCTTGATCAGTTCGCGCGTTTGCATCCAGGTAATGGCGTCACTCAGCGCCACAAAAGCCCCGGTGATCGAGGCGGTGCGGGTGCCGCCATCGGCCTGGATCACATCGCAATCAAGCACAACCTGGTTTTCACCCAGCAAGGCCATGTCGGTCACAGCCCGCAGGGAACGTCCGATCAGGCGCTGGATTTCCTGGGTGCGGCCCGATTGCTTGCCGGCGGTCGCCTCGCGCCGTGTGCGCTGTCCGGTTGCCCGGGGCAACATGCCATATTCGGCAGTGACCCAGCCAAGCCCCTGGCCGCGCCGCCAGGGTGGCAGGTTGGTCTCAACACTGGCGGTGCACAATACCTTTGTATTGCCGAAGCTGATCAGGCATGAGCCCTCAGCCTGGGGGGCTACATTGCGTTCGATGGTAACAGCACGCATTTGGTCGGCGCTACGTCCGGATGGCCGCATTTTCAAATCTTCCGGGTTTTTTCTGGTTGCGCCTCTTAGCGGTTCCGTGGCGTGGAAACAAGCACCGACGCTTGGCGTTGCTTGTGATATGACCTAAATGAAAGCGGTAATTCGCAATTTGATCCCGGAGAGGGAATTGGCAGAAGACAAGCGCTATCAAAGAGAAGATTTCCTGGCCGCCTTGAACCAGCGCTCGCAGGATATCTTTCGCCGGCTCGTTGAACGCTATCTCGACACCGGCGAACCTGTGGGTTCACGGCAATTATCCCACATGCTCGACATCAGCCTCAGCCCGGCCTCGGTCCGCAATGTCATGTCGGATCTCGAAGAGCTTGGCCTCATCGCCGCCCCCCATACCTCGGCGGGCCGGGCACCTACCCAGAATGGCCTGCGTTTTTTCGTCGATGCCATGCTCGAGGTTGGTGACATGGACGCGCGCGAACGGGCGCGTATTTCCACGCATATCGAGGACAGCGCGCCTGGCGGGCGGATTGAGGACTTGCTGACCGAGGCGAGCTCGCTCCTGTCCGGTCTGAGCCGGGGCGCGGGCATGGTGATCGCGGCCAAGGCGGACATGGTGCTCAAGCATATCGAATTTATCCGCCTCGATACGGCCACAGCGATGGCCGTTCTGGTGGGCGAGGACGGCCATGTTGAAAACCGTGTTGTCGCCCTGCCGCCGGGCATGACAGCAAGTGCCCTGACCCAGGCGACAAATTATCTGGCCCATCACGCCGTCGGGCGTACCCTGTCAGAAGCGCGGGCTGTCCTTAACGCCCAGCGGCAACAACAGGCGGCTGAACTCGACGAGCTGACACAAAAACTGGTTGATGCCGGACTGGCGACGCTCTCTGAAGCAGAAAGCAAATCCACCCCGACCCTGATCGTGCGCGGGCGCGCCAATCTGATTAATGACACCATGGCGTCGGACGATCTGGCGCGCGTGCGCGAATTATTTGACGAACTGGAATCCAAACGCGGCCTGATCGACCTTTTGGGTGATGCCGAGACGGCACAAGGTGTGCGCATTTTCATTGGCTCGGAGAATAAATTGTTTTCCCTTTCAGGCTCTTCGGTGATCTTGTCGCCCTATAAGGATGCCAATGACAAGGTCGTCGGCGTGCTTGGTGTCATCGGGCCGACCCGGCTCAATTATGCCCGGATTGTGCCGGTTGTGGACTATACGGCCCATGTGATTTCACGGCTTGTGGCACGCAAGAGTTGAAATCGCGCGCGATCTGGCCGATATGCGGGCCATCACAGTTTTAGCTCTTCAAGCGGATCGATACATAAAATGACCAGCGACGAAAACCAGACCCCCGAGACCGAACAGGACCCCGTGGAGACCGCCGCCGAGGAAGTTTCTGCGCCTGAAGCCGAGGTGACACCTCTTGAGGCGATGGCGGCCGAGAATGCCGAGCTCAAGGATCGGCTGCTGCGCGCGGCTGCCGAAATGGAGAATCTGCGCAAGCGGACCGAGCGTGAGATCGCCGATACGCGTTCTTATGCCATTGCCAATTTCGCCCGCGACATGCTGACCGCCACCGACAACCTGTCCCGTGCCCTGATGATGCTGCCCGCCGAGGCCCGCGAAAATGCGGACGCCTCCATGGCGGCCCTGATTGAGGGTATCGAGATGACCGATCGCGAAATGCAGCGCCTGCTGCAAAAGAACGGCGTCAAGCCGATTTTGGCCGAAGGTGAGAAGTTTGATCCCCACAAGCACCAGGCCATGTTCGAGGTGCCGAACAATGAAGTGCCCGAGGGCACCATTGTTCAGGTTGTGCAGGCGGGTTTTGCCATTGGCGACCGCGTTTTGCGCCCATCCATGGTTGGCGTTGCCAAGGGCGGCGCGAAAGCCGAAGCGCCGAAGGTTGATCCGGTTGATATTCATATCGACAAGGAAGCCTGAGACCGCCCGGCAGATTGATTTTATGACACCGGGCGCTTGAAGGGGCCATCAGGCACCCTTATATAGCCCCGGAAAGCTTCATCATGAGGCTATTTACCAATCCCAGCATAGGGGCCTGGCCGCGGAGCTGCCGTTTTCGGGGTTTCCAACGGGTCTGCTGAAATAGAGGTTTGTGACAAATGGGAAAAGTAATCGGTATTGACCTTGGCACGACTAACTCGTGTGTCGCCGTCATGGACGGCAAGGATCCGAAAGTTATCGAAAACGCCGAGGGCGCGCGGACAACGCCGTCAATGGTCGCGTTTTCATCCGATGGTGAGCGTCTTGTCGGCCAGCCGGCCAAGCGTCAGGCTGTGACCAATCCTGAAGGCACGCTGTTCGCCGTCAAGCGCCTGATGGGCCGTCGTTACGACGATCCGATGGTGACCAAGGACAAGGGCCTTGTGCCATACAAGATCACCAAGGCGGACAATGGCGACGCCTGGGTTGAGATTGACGGCAAGAAAATGAGCCCGAGCGAAACCTCGGCCATGATCCTGACCAAGATGAAAGAGACAGCCGAAAGCTATCTCGGCGAGAACGTGACCCAGGCGGTCATCACCGTTCCGGCCTATTTCAACGACAGTCAGCGTCAGGCGACCAAGGATGCAGGCAAGATTGCCGGCCTTGAAGTTCTGCGCATCATCAATGAGCCGACGGCGGCCGCGCTTGCCTATGGTCTCGACAAGAAGAATACCGGCGTTATTGCGGTTTATGACCTCGGCGGCGGCACCTTCGACGTTTCGATCCTTGAGATCGGCGATGGCGTTTTTGAAGTCAAATCCACCAATGGTGATACTTTCCTTGGCGGTGAAGATTTTGACATGCGTCTGGTCGATTATCTCGCCGACGAATTCAAGAAAGAGCAGTCGATTGACCTGCGCTCCGACAAGCTGGCTTTGCAGCGTCTGAAGGAAGCGGCTGAAAAGGCCAAGATCGAATTGTCCTCCTCGACCCAGACCGAGGTGAACCTGCCCTTTATCACGGCCGATTCCTCCGGCCCGAAGCATTTGCAGCTCAAGCTGACCCGCGCCAAGTTCGAGCAACTGGTTGAAGACTTGATCAAGCGCACGGTCGAGCCTTGCCGCGCCGCTCTTAAGGATGCCGGGATCAAGGCAGGCGAAATCGACGAAGTCGTGCTCGTTGGCGGTATGACCCGCATGCCCAAGGTGCAGGAAGTGGTCAAGGAATTCTTTGGCAAGGAACCGCATAAGGGTGTGAACCCCGATGAGGTTGTAGCGCTGGGCGCGGCCATTCAGGCCGGTGTGCTTCAGGGCGACGTCAAGGACGTCTTGCTGCTCGATGTGACCCCGCTGTCGCTCGGTATCGAGACACTGGGTGGTGTTTTCACCCGCCTGATCGATCGTAACACCACGATCCCGACCAAAAAGTCCCAGGTGTTCTCCACGGCTGAAGACAATCAGTCGGCTGTGACCATCAATGTGTTCCAGGGTGAACGCGAAATGGCACAGGACAACAAGAGCCTTGGCCGGTTTGATCTCGCCGGTATTCCGCCCGCACCGCGCGGTGTGCCCCAGATTGAAGTGGCTTTCGATATCGACGCCAACGGCATCGTCAACGTGTCGGCAAAAGACAAGGGCACCGGCAAGGAGCAGCAGATCCGCATCCAGGCCTCGGGTGGTCTGTCCGATGCTGACATCGAGAAAATGGTCAAGGAAGCCGAAGCGAACGCTGAGAGCGACAAGGCCAAACGCGAAACCGTTGAAGCCAAGAACCAGGCAGAAAGCCTGATCCATTCGACCGAGAAATCGCTCAAGGATTATGCTGACAAGGTGTCCGATGAGGACAAGTCTGCCATCGAAAACGCTGTTGCCGAGCTCAAGACCGCGCTTGAAGGCGACAATGCCGAGACCATCAAGGAAAAGACCAATGCTTTGGCCGAAGCCTCGATGAAGCTGGGTGAAGCCATGTATCAGGCGCAGCAGGCCGAAGCGGCCGAAGCAGATGCCGAATCCGACGCTGCTGCTGACGATGATGACGATGTGGTCGATGCTGACTTCGAAGAAGTCAAAGATGACGACGACAACAGTCAGAAATCGGCCTAGCGCCACGAAACTGAAAGTAACGGGAGCTTCGGCTCCCGTTCACTGATTTGGAGCCGCTAAATTGGCCAAGCGCGATTTCTACGAAATATTGGGTGTGGCAAAGGGTGCCGACGATGGCGCCCTTAAAGTTGCCTACCGCAAGCTCGCCATGCAATACCATCCGGACCGCAATCCGGATGATGACGAAGCCGAACACAAGTTCAAGGAAGTCAGCGAAGCATATGATACGCTGAAGGATCCGCAAAAACGGGCTGCCTATGACCGTTTCGGTCATGCCGCATTTGAGAATGGCGGCGGTGGCCGTGGTGGTGCCGGTTTTGGTCCGGACTTTTCGTCCTCAATGTCCGACATGTTCGAGGATATTTTCGGCGATTTCATGGGCGGCGCTGCCGGTGCCGGTCGCGGGCGCGAAAGGCCCTCGCGGCTGCGTGGGTCCGATCTGCGTTATAACCTTGAAATTACCCTTGAAGAGGCCTTTGCCGGGCGTACGGTCGAAATCGACGTGCCGACCATGGTCCGTTGCGACACATGTGATGCCAGCGGGGCCAAGCCGGGCACAGGCATGTCGCAATGCACCACCTGCAATGGCTATGGCAAAGTGCGTGCGGCACAGGGCTTTTTCACCATTGAGCGCACCTGCCCGCATTGCCACGGCCGTGGTGAGGTCATGGATCAGCCCTGCACCGATTGTTCGGGCCAGGGCCGCCATCAGGAAAGCCGCAACCTTTCTGTCGATATTCCCAAAGGGATCGAGGATGGCACGCGCATCCGTCTGGCTGATGAAGGCGAGGCCGGTCTGAGGGGCGGTCCCCCGGGCGACCTTTATATTTTCGTGTCCGTAAAACCCCACGAGCTGTTCCAGCGCGATGGGGCCGATCTTTATGCCCGCGTGCCGATTGCCATGGCGACAGCTGCCTTGGGCGGTGAGTTTGAAGTGCCGACCCTTGGCGGGGCCCGTGCGCGGGTCAAGGTGGCCGCAGGCACGCAGCCCGGCCAGCGCATCCGTCTCAAGGGCAAGGGCATGCCGGTGCTGCGTTCAGCCCAGATCGGCGACCTCTATGTGCAAATGGATATCGAGGTGCCCCAGAACCTCAACAAGCGTCAGCGCGAGCTGCTGGAAGAATTCCAGAGCCTGAGCACCGGTGCGAATAATCCGACCTCTTCAGGTTTTTTTGACAAGTTGAAGGGATTGTTCGAGTAACAATCCCTTCGAAATCTGCTCCGGAAAGACCGCTCATGCGTAAAGTGCTCACACTTTCAGGATCGATCCGGCAGAATTCCTATAATGCGCATCTCGCCCTTTTGATGGGAAAAAGGTTGCGCACGCTGGGCGCTGAAGTCACCGATCTTGATCTCACGGACTTCCCCTTGCCATTGTTCAACGAAGATCTTGAAGCTGAGCACGGCGCGCCGGAAGCAGCGGTGAAGCTGGCAGCACTGTTTGCAGAGGCGGACGCGGTTTTTTTCGCAACCCCTGAATACAATAATTCAATGAGCCCGCTGACCAAGAACACGATCGACTGGATCAGCCGCCAGAAGGGTGGGCCCTTCAAGCATGCCATCTTTGGTCTGGGTGCGGTCTCCTCGGGTCGTCTCTCCGGTGTGGTGGCGCTGAGCCATCTGCGCGATGTTTTCGGCAAGATCGGGGCCTTGATGGCACCCACCTCACTCAGCGTCGCCAATAGTGCGGAAGCCTTCGATTCAAACGGCGAATTTACCGACAAGGTACAAGGATCGAGAGCCGATCAGCTTGCTGAACAGCTGATGACCATTTCCCGGCATTCTTGATGGCGCGCGCCCTCTATCTGACCCATCCTGAGGTCAATATAGATCCCGGCATTGCCGTGCCGGATTGGGGATTGTCCGCAATCGGACGGGCGCGGGCAGAGGCAATGGCGGCGCGAAATCTGTTTGCACCAGATATTGTGTTTGTCTCCAGCACCGAGCGAAAAGCGCTGGAACTGGCGGAAATCCTTGCAAAACCGGGAGCAAACCGGGTGGTTTCGAACGCGGATTTTGGCGAAAATGACCGCTCGGCGACCGGCTTTCTGCCGCCTGAAGAATTCGAGCCGATGGCCAACAGGTTTTTTGCCCACCCGGCGGAAAGCATTGAAGGCTGGGAACGCGCCATTGATGCACAGGCACGCATAGTGGCGGCCGTGACCGCGAGCGCTGCGTCTTATGCCGACGCAGCGCTGGTATTTTGCGGCCATGGCGGCGTGGGGACTTTGTTGAAATGCCATGTGGCGGGCCGGGCGATCGCCCGAAGCGAAGACCAGCCAGGGCCGGGCGGTGGCAATTGTTTTGCCTTCGATCTTGCGCAAAAAGCCCTCATATGCGAGTGGACCCCTATGGAAACATGGACTGGATTTGAGCAATGAGCCGAGCCGATGACCGTTTGATCGTGGCGCTGGATTTCTCCTCCCGCGCTGAAGCCGAAACACTGGTTGAACGCTTGGGTGATCAGGTCAGCTTTTACAAGATCGGCTATCAGTCCTTTTACGGTGGCGATGGGCTCAATCTGGGTAAGGAATTGGTGGCCGCCGGCAAGAACGTATTTTTCGACCTGAAACTGCTTGATATCGAGAACACGGTCGAAAAAGGCGTTGAAGCGATTGCCAAGACCGGCGCGACATTTCTCACCGTACATGCCTATCCCAAGACCATGGGGGCAGCCGCCCGCGCGGCCCATGGCTCCAAGCTTGAAATTCTCGCCGTGACCGTGCTGACCTCGTTTGACGATGAAGACCTGATGAATGCGGGCTACGACCGGGATATTGCCGGGATCGTCGGCCTGCGTGCCCATCAGGCAAGCCTTGCCAATATGGGCGGGGTTGTCTGCTCGGCCCATGAGGCGGCGATGGTGCGCACGCTGGTGGGGGACGACATGTCCATTGTGACCCCGGGCATTCGACCCGCCGGTGTCAAATCGAATGATCAAAAGCGCACAATGAGCCCGAGTGAGGCGCTGGAAGCCGGTGCCAGCCATCTGGTTGTCGGGCGTCCGATCACCGCTGCCCCTGACCCGGCGGACGCCGCAAAGGCGGTTGTTGCCGAAATGCGCAATGGCGGCGTCCGTCTCGCATGACGGCACTGAAAGCTCCTTTGGAGTAGGGCCTGCTTCTTTTGGGCCGCCAAGTTTGCTATAGCCGGTGCTGAGTATGGGAGCTTGAAAAACATGGCCGATATTAATGTCGTGATTACCGGTGCCAGCGGGCGCATGGGCCTCGCCTGCATCAAGGCTGTGGTGGCAAGTGAAGGGCTCCGGCTGCATGCGGCGATTGATCGTCCTGACGCGCCGGCAATCGGTATGGATGCAGGTGTCCTTGCCGGCCTGCCACCCCTTGATGTCGCGGTTGGCGATAACGTGCCCGAAGCGCTTGAAGGCGCGCATGCGGTTATTGATTTCACCGCCCCGGCAGCAACAGTAGCTCTTGCGGCACAAGTCGCGGAGCGTGGCATTGCGCATATCATCGGCACCACAGGGTGTTCTGATGCTGATGAAGAAGCCTTGCATGACGCGGCACGGGCCGGCGCGCGCATCGTGAAATCCGGCAATATGTCGCTTGGCGTCAATCTGCTCGCCAGCCTTGTCAAAAGAGCCGCCGCAGCGCTGGGTAATGATTTCGATATCGAAATTATCGAAATGCATCACAATAAAAAGGTCGATGCCCCCTCCGGCACGGCCTTGCTGCTGGGTGAAGCCGCAGCTGCCGGCCGTGAAATTGATCTCGCGACACGGTCCGACCGCGGGCGGGATGGCATTACAGGCCCGCGTGAAGAGGGTGCAATCGGCTTTGCCTCATTGCGCGGTGGCAGTGTGGTGGGCGAGCATTCGGTGATCTTTGCTGGTCCCTCGGAGCGGATTGAATTGACCCACAAGGCCGAGGACCGTGGCCTGTTCGCCAATGGCGCGGTCAAGGCTGTGCTCTGGGTTCATGGCCGCGCACCCGGCTATTACACCATGGCTGACGTGCTTGATCTCGACTGACCAAAACGGTCTGTCCCCGTTTAACCCGGTCCCTTGAAAAGCGGATACGATTTTCAAGGCGCCCTATCAGATGGAAAAATGATGGAACGCACATTGATCCTTGTCCGGCATGGACAAAGCGAATGGAACCTCAAGAACCTGTTCACCGGCTGGCGCAATCCCGGCCTTACCGACAAAGGCATTGAGGAAGCCCGCGCTGCCGGCAAGGCGCTGAAAGCGCTTAATTTCAATGTGGACCTGTGCTTCACCTCCGCGCTGGTCCGCGCCCAGCACACGCTGGATTTGATGCTGGAAGAGATGGATATCGTCAATATGACCATTATCCGCAATCAGGCGCTTAACGAACGCGATTATGGCGATCTGGCCGGTCTCAACAAGGATGATGCCCGCGAAAAATGGGGTGAGGAGCAGGTGCATATCTGGCGGCGTTCCTTCGATACACCACCGCCGGGCGGTGAAAGCCTAAAGGATACCGCCGAACGGGTGCTGCCCTATTACCACGCCGAGATTGAACCCAGGGTCGTTGCCGGTGAAACCATTCTGGTCGCAGCGCACGGCAATTCGCTGCGTGCCCTGGTCATGGAGCTGGAAAAGCTGTCGCCTGAGGAAATCCTCAAGCGCGAGATCAAGACCGGTGATCCGATTATCTACAAGCTCAAAGCCGATGGCGGTGTTGAATCGGTAAGCGGCGTCTAAAGACTTGTAGTGGTGTCAGGCCCGTGCCTTGTGCAGGGCTTGACCAAAGACTGCGGCAAAACTCGCCTTGTCGTCGGGATTGAGGAACGCGCCTATTTCCAGTTCCTCATCGCGCATGCGCAAGGCCAGCTTGGTTACCCGATCATCATGATCGCGCTCCACATGCAGCCGCACCCAGAAGGGATTAAAGGCGTGGTTATGCGCTTTTCCCTTGTGGGAAACATGGCGAACCTCAAGACTGTCTGCCCACAACGTGACCTCCTCGAACGCATCACCGGTTTTGCGTGACGCACTCAGCGCCCACCAGAGCGCCAGAATATCGAGACCGAGAAAACCAACGACCGGCCAGGCGCCGGTGGCAAAGAAATAAATACCGGGTACGCTGGCGAGAATGGCATAAACCGCAACAACAATGCGAATGCCCCGCGTGTCGAGCGAGCGGTGCGGGGTCAAAAGGGCGGCAAAAAGCGGATGGTCCTGCATGGCTTGGGTCCGTTAATGGCGGTTTCCTGATCGCGGCATTTGACGCAATATACTCCTCGAATCGGGCAAAAACGATGGCCAAACCTGTTCTAAAATCGCGGCTTTCCGCCGCTGCGATCGACGCAATGTTCGAAAGCTTTTCCCGGCATGATCCGGAACCGAAGGGTGAACTCGATTACTGCAACGATTTCACCCTGTTGGTCGCAGTGGTGCTGAGCGCCCAGGCCACCGATATCGGCGTCAACAAGGCGACCAAAAACCTGTTCCCGATCGCTGATACACCTGAAAAAATGGTGGCGCTGGGATTGGAGGGCATTACCCGTCACATCCGGACCATAGGGCTATACCGGAACAAGGCCAAAAACGTGCTCGCCTTGTCTGAAAAGCTGATCGCCGAATTCGGGTCCGAAGTCCCCCGGACGCGTGAAGCGCTGGAGAGCCTGCCCGGTGTCGGCCGCAAGACCGCCAATGTCGTCCTCAATATTGCCTTTGGACAGCCCGTGATTGCCGTTGATACGCATCTGTTTCGCGTCGGCAATCGTACCGGACTGGCACCTGGAAAAACCCCACTTGCCGTGGAACTGATTCTCGAAAAAGTCATCCCTGACCGCTTCATGTTACATGCGCATCACTGGCTGATCCTGCATGGGCGCTATGTCTGCAAGGCGCGCAAACCGGATTGTCCAAACTGCATCATTGCCGAATGGTGCCGCTACAAGGACAAGACAGTGGCCTGATGCCGCGTCGGGCCGGGGCATGTTCTAAATGCGTTGCACATTTATCCTGTTTCGGGGATAAAACCCGCCAGCGATGGCGTTCATGGCACAAGTTCTTGCCAGTGCGCCCATGATTTGTATGGTCCCGTGGGACACACGCAGCACAAGGGATCAGTTCATGGCGGAAGCCAAATACGACGTCTTGACCATTGGCAATGCCATTACCGATATTCTTGCCCGGGTTGAAGAAGATTTCATCACATCTGAAAAACTCGACAAGGGCATCATGCACCTGATTGAGGGCGAACGGAGCGAACATCTCTACGCCCTGATGCCTGAAGACAAGCAGCAGATTTCCGGCGGCAGCGCCGCCAACACGGCGGCCGGCGTGGCCTCGCTCGGCGGTAATGCAGCCTTTGTGGGTAAAGTGGCAGAAGACGAGGTTGGCGAATTCTACGCCAATGATCTGCGCGAAGCTGGTGTCGACTATACCACACGCATGCTTGAACACGGCGCCGGTTCCGGCCGCTCAATGATCCTGATCACGCCCGATGGCGAGCGCACGATGAACACCTATCTCGGTGCCTGTCACGACCTGACCGAAGCTGATATTCTCGAAGATCAGATTGGCTCCGCTGCGATCACCTTCATGGAGGGATATCTGTGGGATCCCCCCGAAGCCAAGCGGGCTTTCGTCAAGGCCGCCCATTTTGCCCATAAGCACGAGCGGGCTGCCGCGATCACCTTGTCGGATCCATTCTGCGTTAATCGGTTTCGGGATGAGTTTCTCGATCTGTTGCGCTCGCAAACCTGTGATTACGTCTTCGCCAATGTCGAGGAATTGAAAGCGCTTTATCAGACCGACAATCTTCATGACGCCGTGCAGGCGGTCGCCCAGGATGCTGAAGTGGCGGCGATTACCATGGGCGCTGATGGGGCCATGGCCATCGCCAATGGCGAAGTTATCACGGTGCCAGCCTTCAAGGTGGACAAAGTGGAAGACGCAACCGGCGCCGGCGATTTGTTTGCCTCCGGCTTCCTGTTCGGCCTCGCGCGTAACCAGACCATGGAAGAGGCCTTGAAGCTGGGGTGTCTGTCAGCCTCGGAAGTCATTTCCCATGTGGGTGCCCGCCCGCTGAAAAACCTGCGGGCCCTGGCTCTGACCCACGGGCTTGCCGTCTAGAATTCGGTTTCGCCGGCGCGCTATGCCGCGCCGGCCATGACCTGGCTTAAAGCTTTCTCAGCGCCACATGGTCGATGGTGTGTTCCACACCCTTGGTCAGGATCAGGTCGGCCCGGCCTCGCGTGGGCAGAATATTCTCGCTCAGGTTTGGCAGGTTGATGCCCGTCCAGATTGTCGTTGCCAGCGACACAGCCTCTTCTTCGCTCAGCTTGGAGAACCGGTGAAAAAACGAGCTCGGGTCGCGGAAGGCGGTTTCGCGCAAGCGCTGGAACCGGGCAATGAACCATTGCCGCAAATGCTTTTCTTCAGCATCGATATAGACCGAAAAATCGATGAAATCCGAGGCGAAGACAATCGGCGTGCCGCTTTTGGGCAATTCGCCCGGTTGCAGAATGTTCAATCCCTCGACAATCAGAATATCAGGGCGGTCAACGATGACCTCCTCTCCCGGCACCACGTCATAAACGAGGTGAGAATAAACGGGCGCCGCCACATTCGGCCGTCCGGATTTGATGTCGGCCAGAAACCGTACAAACCGTGCCCGGTCATAGCTTTCGGGAAAGCCTTTCCGTTCCATCTGGTTGCGCGCTTCCAGCACACTATTGGGATGCAGAAACCCGTCAGTGGTGACCAGGTCCACCTTGGGGCTGGCCGGCCAGCGCTGCAACAGCGCATGAAGGATACGTGCGGTGGTGGATTTGCCTACCGCGACCGATCCCGCAACACCGATGATAAAGGGCACCTTGTCGCCATTGGTGCCGAGAAATTTTGTGGCCGCGCTGTGAATGCCTTGTGTCGCTTCAACATAGAAGGACAGCAGACGGGTCAACGGCAGATAAACCTGTTCCGCCTCGGTAAGCGATATCGGATCGTTAAGGGAGCGCAGGCGCTCAAGGTCACTCTCGGTAAGGGTCATGGGCTCGCCATCGCGCAGCGCGGCCCATTCGGATTTTGTGAACTGATGATAGGGGACGACGTCGAACATCTTTGTGGTCATGTTTAGAGATCACCCTCTTGCCGTGCCGCCTTTTCAGCGAGACCGGACTGGGCCGTGCGGCTTTCCAGCTCGGCCATGACCGCGTCCAGCTCAACCCCGGCAGCCATCAATGTCACCAACAGGTGGTAAAGCACATCGCCGGCTTCCCCGATCAGCCCGTCCCGGTCATGGGTTACCGCTGCAATCGCTGCCTCAACCGCTTCCTCACCCAGTTTCTGGGCGCATTTTTCAACGCCCTTGTCCAGCAGCTTGGCTGTATAGCTTTCGCTTGGTGCAGCTTTGGCGCGTTCGGCCAGCCGGGCGTTCAATTGTTCGAGGGTAAAGGACATGATTTCTTCCTGAAAACCGGGTTCTTCGGAAAATAAACGGGAGCGGGGATCAGTCGTCGCGGCGCACCGCAATACCGTGCGCGGCCATATGATCTTTGGCCTCACGAACGGTGAATGTCCCAAAATGAAAGATTGAAGCGGCCAGAACAGCGCTGGCATGGCCCTTGGTTACCCCATCGACCAGATGATCAAGTGTGCCAACTCCGCCAGAGGCAACAACCGGCACATGCACAGCGTCGGCAATGGTGCGCGTCAGTTCGAGATCAAAGCCGATCTTGGTGCCATCGCGATCCATCGAGGTGACCAGCAATTCACCGGCCCCGAGTTCCACCATACGGCTGGCAAATTCCACGGCATCGAGACCTGACGCGGTGCGCCCGCCATGGGTATAGATCTCCCAGTCCGACCGGTTGTCACCGCCCGAGGCTTGCGTCGCCCGGCGCTTGGCATCAACCGAGACGACGATGCACTGGTCGCCAAACTTGTCGGCAGCGCGGGCCACAAAATCGGGATCCCTGACGGCTGCTGTATTGATCGACACCTTGTCCGCGCCCGAGAGCAGCAATTTGCGGATATCTTCAATCGTACGCACGCCACCGCCCACGGTCACTGGCATGAAGCAATGCTCGGCAGTGCGGCTGACCACGTCGAAAATCGTCTCGCGATCTTCATGGCTGGCAGTGATATCGAGAAAGCACAATTCATCGGCCCCGGCGGCATCATAGGCAATCGCGGCTTCAACCGGGTCCCCGGCGTCGATCAGATCAACGAAATTGACGCCCTTGACCACGCGGCCATCCTTGACGTCGAGACAGGGGATGATGCGGGTTTTAAGGGTCATTGGGTTTTCCTCAAACCGGTTCTCTCAGGCCCGTTCATGCGGCAGCGCGCAGCATGGACAGCGCCTCTTCAGGATCGATCCGCCCATCGTAAAGCGCGCGGCCCGATATGGCCCCTTCAAGAATGCGCATTTCGGGCCGGGTCATCATTTCAATATCGGTCATGGCAGCCAGCCCGCCCGAGGCGATCACGGGAATGGACGTGGCCTCTGCCAGTTCCAGCGTTGAAGGCCAGTTAATGCCGGCCAAAATGCCGTCGCGGTCGATATCGGTATAAATGATCGCGGCAACCCCGGCGCCCTCAAAGCGCTTCGCCAGTTCGATGGCGCTCAATTGCGAGGTCTCGGCCCAACCCTCGACGGCCACCTTGCCACCGCGCGCATCAATGCCGACAGCGACCTGTCCGGGGAAAGCCTTGCACGCTTGCTTGACGAGGTCCGGATCGCGCACGGCAATCGTGCCGAGAATGACCCGCGCCAGACCCTTGTTAAGCCAGGCCTCGATATGGGCGAGGGTGCGGATACCGCCTCCGAGCTGCACCGGAAACTTGACGCTTTGCAAAATCGCATCCACCGCACTGCCATTGACGCTCTCACCGGCAAAGGCACCATTGAGATCGACCACATGCAGATATTCAAAGCCCTGCGCTTCAAAGCTTCTGGCTTGGGCTGCAGGCGAATCGTTAAAGACCGTCGCCTGTTCCATGTCCCCGAGCTTGAGACGCACGCACTGGCCATCCTTGAGATCAATGGCAGGAAAAAGGATCACGGCTTCCACCTCAAAAAATTCTCGATCAGGGTCAGGCCAAGCTTTTGGCTCTTTTCGGGGTGGAACTGGGTGCCCACCATATTATCGCGCCCGACCGCTGCCGTTACCGGCCCACCATAATCGGTGGTCGCCAGTACAGTCGCCGGATCGGTTGCGGCCAGCTGGTAGGAATGGACGAAATAGGCATGCAGACCGTCCGGTCCGTCGGCAATATTCTCGAACAATGCATGCTTTTGGGCAAAGCGCAGCGTGTTCCAGCCCATATGCGGAATTTTAAGTGCCGGATCATCCGGGGTGATCATTTGCACGGCCCCTGGGATCCAGCCGAAACCTTCATGCGCGCCTTTTTCAAGGCCTGTGGTCGCCATCAGCTGCATGCCAACGCAAATGCCGAGATAGGGCACGCCGTTTTTTATCACCCGCTCTTCCAGCATCTCACGCATGCCCGAAACCGCCAGCAGCCCGGAACGGCAATCGGCAAAGGCACCAACCCCCGGCAAGACAATGCGCTCGGCCCTGGCGACGCGTTCAGGATCATTGGTGACGATGATTTCAGGGGCATTATCCAATTGGGCGGCGGCGCGCTGAAACGCTTTTTCCGCCGATTTCAGATTGCCCGAGCCATAATCGATAATTGCAACGCTCACGCTGAAACCCCGCGTTTAACCCATGCCATTTCAGCCAGTTCCGCATCCGTCGCGATAAGATCACCCATTGGCTGATACCCGCGCCGGATCAACGCACGCATGCGGATAGTCGCCGCCTCAAAGCCCAAAAGGACTGCGCCCAGTACGTAAAGCCAAAAGCCGGCCTCATCCCCCAGCCCGAAACTGACCGCGACCAGTGCCACCATCAGCCCCAGCCAGACAAGCAATTCCACCCAAAGCCCATGTGCCATGGCCCAGAAGGGCGGCAACAGCGCGGCAAACCACGAAAAGCGCTCTTCAACGAACAGCGCGCCGCTTTCAATTGCCGGATCTTTGATCCCCGAAGGGCGGTAGAATACATGAAAAATGGACATGCAAAGGCTCCTTGCCGCGCCTGATTAACGCAAGATCGGCTCAGTTTCCAACATTATCCGAACCGGATGGCGCAAAGAGACGCTTTAAAGGCTGCCCTTGGTCGAGGGAATGGCGTCCGCCGTGCGCGGATCAATCTCCACCGCCTGCCGCAGGGCCCGCGCCAGTGCCTTGAAACAGCTCTCGGCGATATGGTGGTTATTGTCCGCGTAAAAGGTTTCCATATGCAAGGTGATCCCGGCATTCATGGCAAAGGCCTGAAACCATTCCCGGAACAATTCGGTATCCATCTCGCCCACCTTGTCGCGGGTAAACTCCACCCGCCAGACGAGAAATGGCCGTCCGGACACATCGATGACCGCGCGGCTGAGCGTGCCATCCATGGCCAGATCAGCGCTGGCATAACGTTTGATGCCTTTTTTGTCGCCCAATGCCTCCTTCACCGCCGCGCCAAGGGCAATGCCCACGTCTTCGGCTGTGTGGTGAAAATCAATATGCAGATCGCCCTTGGCTTCGACTTTCATGTCGATCAGCGAATGCCTGGCCAGCTGGTCCAGCATGTGATCGAAAAAGCCGATACCGGTCGCCATGTCATGTTTGCCGGTGCCATCCAGATTGACGGAGACCTTGATCTCGGTCTCATTGGTCTTGCGGGCGATTTCCGCTTTACGCATGGGTTCGAACTCCTTGGGCGGTTTCACGAACAAGTGACCTTCACCCGTTCTGCGCGCAACCGCTTTGCCGGAACCGCCAGTAAGGGCGAATTCCGAGCGATCCTCTATCAGTTTCATTATCCCGCGAAAAGGCTAACACCTCCTTCACATTGTAATTGGCGCGCAACCGCCTAAATATGGATGCGTTCCGTTGGTGCAGTTCAAAGCGCGGCGGAACCGGAGCGGCCCAAAAAATGGGCGCGGAATATGGAGTTGTTTATGGCCGATCAGGCACAAAATTTTCCCGGCTGGCATGGCACGACCATTGTCACAGTGCGGAAGGGCGGCAAGGTGGTTGTCGCCGGTGACGGGCAGGTATCGCTCGGACCAACAGTAATCAAGCACAGCGCCAAAAAAGTACGCCTTCTGGCAGGCGGCAAGGTAATCGGCGGTTTCGCCGGGGCCACAGCCGATGCCTTTACCCTGTTTGAGCGGCTTGAAGCCAAGCTCGAGCAATATCCCGACCAATTGATGCGCGCCTGCGTTGAACTGGCCAAGGACTGGCGCACGGATCGTTACCTGCGCCGCCTCGAGGCCATGATGATCGTCGTCGACAAGACCGATTCTCTGGTCCTGACCGGTACAGGCGATGTGCTCAGCCCCGATAGCGGCATCACCGCCATCGGTTCAGGCGGCAATTATGCGCTGTCCGCTGCGCTGGCTTTGCAGGAAACCGATATGGATGCTGAAGCCGTGGCGCGTAAGGCGATGGAAATTGCCGCCAAAATCTGTGTTTACACCAATGAACAGGTGACCCTGGAAACATTGGCGACGGATGAAAGTTAAGACCATGAGTGAGAACAGTTTTTCCCCCCGCGAGATCGTTTCCGAGCTCGACCGGTATATCGTTGGTCAGTCCGACGCCAAACGTGCTGTCGCCATTGCCCTGCGCAATCGCTGGCGGCGTCAGCAATTGCCAGAGGATATGCGCCGGGAAGTGACCCCGAAAAATATCCTGATGATTGGACCAACCGGCGTCGGCAAAACCGAAATTTCCCGGCGTCTCGCCCGCCTCGCCAATGCGCCCTTCATCAAGGTGGAAGCCACCAAGTTTACCGAGGTCGGCTATGTCGGCCGTGATGTAGAACAGATCATCCGCGATCTGGTGGAAAGCGGCATTTCGCTGTTGCAGGACAAGCGCCGCAGCGAAGTGCAGGCCAAGGCCCATCTCAATGCTGAAGAACGTGTGCTCGACGCGCTTGTCGGTGCCTCTTCGCAATCGTCCACCCGCGAGAGCTTCCGCAAGAAACTGCGCGACAACGAGCTGGACGACAAGGAAATCGAAATCGAGATACAGGCCCAGCCCGGTGGCGGCATGTTTGAAATCCCCGGCATGCCCGGGGCCAATATGGGCATGATCAATCTCTCCGACATGCTCGGCAAAGCCATGGGCGGCAAGGGCGTCAAGAAGCGCGTCAAGGTCAAGGACAGCTATCCGCTTCTGATCAATGAAGAAGCCGACAAGCTGCTGGATCAGGATCAGCTTAAATCCGAAGCCATCGATCTGGTCGAAAATCACGGCATCGTCTTCCTTGACGAGATCGACAAGATTACCGTGCGCGAAGGCCGGGGCGGCGGCGATGTGTCCCGTGAAGGTGTGCAGCGCGATCTGCTGCCGCTGATCGAGGGCACAACGGTTGCGACAAAGCATGGGCCGGTCAAGACCGACCATATCCTGTTCATCGCCTCGGGCGCTTTCCATGTCGCCAAGCCGTCGGACCTGTTGCCTGAATTGCAGGGCCGTTTGCCGATTCGGGTGGAATTGCGGGCGCTGACCCATGACGATTTCGTCTGCATTCTCAACGACACTGAAGCCTCGCTGATCAAGCAATATGTGGCCTTGCTGCAAACTGAAGGGGTAACCTTGGAGTTCACCCCGGACGCTATCGAGGCGATTGCGAAGGCCGCAGTGACTGTCAATGCGAGCGTCGAGAATATCGGCGCGCGGCGACTTTCAACGGTGCTGGAACGGCTGGTCGAGGATATTTCCTTCGACGCGCCTGACAAGGACGGTGAGACAATCGTTATTGACGGGGCGTTTGTCGAAAGTCAGGTCGGCAAACTGGCCGGCGACACTGACCTGTCGAAATTCGTGCTCTAGACCCGGAGGGTGGGCGTCGGGATCAGCGTCCTGCCGCCCGCCTGACGACTTCGTTTTTCAAACTGACAAGGTCTTCCGGCGTCAGCTTGTCGATGACATTGGCCAGCCGGTTGGTCAATTCTGTCGCCTCGGGGCTCAGCCCGGCGGTGTCGATGGTAATCTTGGGGTCGGAGATCTCAGCCAGCCGCTGCAGCTCTTCTGCTTCATCCCAGATCACATTGAAATAGGTGATGATGCGTTGCAGCAGGAACCATGTCGGTTTGCCGCGCCGGCCGTGTTCGAGCGCCGATAAATAGGCGCTGGACACATCGAGCGCTTCCGCCATCTGTTTCAGCGTAATATTGCGCTCTGCTCTCAGTGCGCGCATTTTTGCTCCGAGCGGCGTCATTTCCCCACCCTCTTCAGCCTGACATAATAAGCGCCTTCCCCGCCATGCGCCTGCGCGGATATTTCCCAGCCGGCGATCATGGGGGCCATGGCCGGGTCGCGCAGCCAGATCGGCAGCATGTGGCGCAAAACGCCCTTTTGTTCGATAGCGCCATAGCCGGTTTTTTTCAGCCCCTTGCCGGTGATCACCAAAAGGGTGCGGTCACCACGCGCATAGCGCGCGGCTACAAAGCGCAAAAGCGCTGTATGCGCTTCCGACTGGCGCATGCCATGCAAATCAATGGTGCCGTCAATCGGCAACTGGCCGCGCATCAGGCGCCGGCGGATACGCGGTTCGATGTCCCGGTCCGGGCTGGCTTTTTGTACCCCGCGTCCCAAAGGGGTAATCGCCTTGTGCTGATGCATTGGCGTTGCCACCGAGGATTTGCCCTTGGCAGCAGCAACCGGGCCGTCGCGTACTGGAGCCGCATCGGGCACCGGCGGCAATTTGGCACCGGGCCGCAGCGGCGAAACGGTCCGGGCGACTTCAGACCACAAGTGCCAGTCACCAAGGGGCGGTTTCGTTTTCCGGTCGCGCTTGGCCATATGTGCCGCCCACCCTTTTCGCCCTAGTCGAGCTGGTCGGTGGCCACAAGCTTCCAGTTGGGATCGCGCGAGCGGGTATTGCGGGCAAAGCTCCATTCGTCGGCAATGGTGATAACCTGATCGGCATTGCCCTCGACCAGCTCGCCGTCTGCGTCGCGGGTGGCCGAAACCACCTCAGCCTTGAACTGAATCGTCACCTGGGCAACCTTCTTGTCTACACCGGCATCGGAAATCCCGATGCTGGGCAGCCCCACAAAAGTGAAGTCAACGGTATGCCCCTTGGCTTCACGTGCGGATATGGCCGCTTCGAAATCGTCATAGACATCTTTTTCGAGCAGCGATTTCAGTGTCCGGTGATCGCCTGCGGCAAACGCGGTCACGATCATCTCATAGGCGGACTTTGCGCCCTCAAGAAAACTTTTCGGCATGAAGCTGGCATCATGCTCGGTAATGGATTTCAGGCCTTCGGCCAGTTTTTCGTCGCCACGCGAGAACTGCTCGATTTCAGCCTCGATCTTGCGGGCCCGCCGCTCGGCATCGGGATCTTCCTCGACAGCAGCGGTGCGCGGGCGCAACGGTATAACCGTGTCATTATTGTTGCGGGTCTCTTCGCGGGCCTGGATGCGCTCCTCCGGCGGGCGTTCGTGCCCTGTGCGGGTGCCAAGGACCGAGCGCAGCCGCAACAATACGACAATTGCTACGCCAATGATGATAAGGGTGGGGAGATCAAGAAAATCGGTCATGGGCCTCTGGCATCACATCTCGGACAAAAATGCATATACCAGACCCTCAGCGGGTCGCGATATGCGGTTTACTCACCTATATATAGGTAAACATTGACTGGAAACCAGTTCACATATGCATGAATCGCCGTTGTGGGCGAAAATGCGTTGATTACACGGGAGTATTGCGACCTTGGGACGCTTGTTATTCGGCATTTTTCTGATCGTGCCTTTGATCGAAATCGGCCTCTTCATCTCCATTGGTCAGGTAATCGGCCTCTGGCCCACCCTGCTCGGGGTTATCGTGACCGCGATGATTGGTTCCGCGATCATCCGCAAACAGGGCCTGTCGCTGCTCTCGGATATCCGTGCCACAACCGCCGCAGGCACCCTGCCGGCCCAGCAGCTGGCCGAAGGCATGATGCTGGGCGTTGCAGGCGCCCTGCTGCTGACGCCGGGTTATTTCACGGACCTTTGTGGTTTCCTGTTACTGGTACCCGCCATCCGTGCGGGCATTTACAACGCGCTCAAATCCCGCATCACCATTGTTGGCGCGACAACAGGTACCCGCCAGCGCCCGCCCCAGGACCCCGATGTAATCGACCTTGATCGGAAGGATTGGCGGGATGATGACTGAACGCCAAGGCCTGTCAGCCTTGTGACCTTGGGTCAAAAGTGCTAGCCAGCAAACCGGAATTCTCGTTAGTCAGGAACAATTAAATGGCCAAAGACAAACCAGCCGCGCCGCAAGCCGATGCCAATGGCGCAGCGCCAGAACAGGGCAAGGCTCCGCAGTTCAACATTATTGGGCAATATGTCCGTGATCTCAGTTTCGAGAATCCCGGCGCGCCCGGCTCCATAATCGGCGGCACCAGCAATCCCGGCTTCAATGTCTCGATCAATGTCCAGGTCAAGAAGCAGGCCGAGGATGTTTATGCGGTCGAGCTGACGATCAATGCCAAGGCCGAGCGCGACAGCAAATTGCTGTTCAATATAGAGCTGGTTTATGGCGGGCTTTTCCGCATTTCCAACGTGCCTGAAAATCAGCTGCCGCAGCTGTTGATGATCGAATGCCCGCGGCTGGTCTTCCCCTTCGCCCGGCAGGTCATGGCCAATGTCACCCAGGCCGGCGGCTTCCCGCCCCTGTTGATGGAGCCGGTCGATTTTGTTGCCATCTATCAGCAGAACCTGGCGGCCATGGCCAAGCAGGCAAGTGAAGCAGGCGAGACGCCCAAGCCGAACTGAAGCTGATCCGGCATACGATATAGAAAAACGGCGTTTTGAGTGGATCAAAACGCCGTTTTTAATTTCAGGTTGAACCGGATTGCCCGGTTCAGACTTTCTTGACCCGCACCACCACATCGACATGGGTGACTTCCATGCCGTTCGGCGCATCGGGAAGACCCTGTATGACGATTGAATCAGCCGGGATATCGATCACCCGCTGTTCGTCTTCCACGAAGAAATGGTGGTGATCCGACGTGTCGGTGTCGAAATAGGAGCGGGCGGCGTCAACCGTGACTTCCCGCAGGAGGCCGGCCCGCCGGAACTGGTGCAATGTGTTATAGACCGTGGCCAGCGACACCTCGATCCCGCCGGCGCCCGCTTCCCCGTGCAGCGCTTCGGCGCTGACGTGACGATGATCGCCCGAGAACAGAAGTTCCGCCAGGGCAATCCGCTGCCGCGTGGGCCGCAGGCCAGCCATCCGCAAGACGGCCGTCAGACACGGACGGCGCGAGGGAATTTGACGCTGAGCGTTAGCGCGATAGGCCATATCAGTATTTTACCCGGTACATAAGTTTATCTCTTCAGCCAAACTATACGTGCAAGGCGCACGGCATACAAGCGCAGCGCCGGTCACATGGTTAGGGCCTCTTGCCGCAAGGTGCCCAGAGTGCCATTGTTCCACAAGTGGCCCCATCCTTGGGAAAAGTTATGTTGACCCTCTCCCGGTCGCCCTCTACACAAACTCGATCAATCCTTTAAAGAGGCGACAGCATGGCAGAGCGTGCCCATCAATTTAACTACGAAGAACTGTTGGCGCACAGCCGTGGCGAACTGCCCGGCCAAATGGATGCCCGTTTGCCGGCTCCCCCCATGCTTATGTTCGACCGCATCACCCATATCGGCGAGGACGACGGCGAATTTGGCAAGGGCTCTGTTGTTGCTGAACTCGACATACACCCCGACCTGTGGTTTTTCAAATGCCACTTCATCGATGATCCCGTGATGCCCGGTTGTCTGGGGCTTGATGCGCTCTGGCAGATGGTCGGCTTCTTTCTCGGCTGGTCCGGGTCGCCCGGCCGTGGCCGCGCTTTGGGAGGCAGCATCAAGTTTACCGGTCAGGCAACCCCCGATGTCAAAATGCTGGAATACCGGATTGATATTAAGCGCCATATGCGCACCCCCCTGCCTTTTGGCATTGCCCAGGGCACGGTGAAGGCGGATGGTGAAACCATATATGTGGCCGACATGCTTCGGGTTGGCCTGATCGGCGGCGCGTAAGCGCCACTGGTTTGAACAAAAGACGGCAGTGAGGATAATATGAGACGAGTTGTGATCACCGGTATGGGCATTGTGTCCTCGATCGGCAACAACAAGCAGGAAGTGCTCACCAGCCTCATGGAGGCTCGTCCGGGCATCCGCTTTGCAAAGGATTACGCTGATCTCGGTTTCCGCTGCCAGGTTGAAGGCGCGCCGACCCTTGATCCGTTTGAAGTGCTCGATCGCCGCACCACCCGTTTCATGGGCAAGGGCGCGGCGTGGAATTATATCGCCATGGTCGAAGCCATCGAACATGCCGGGCTTGACGAAAAGGACTATCGTCACAATCCGCGCACCGGCATTGTCATGGGTTCGGGCGGCCCCTCGACCATGGCCGTGATTGAAGCGGCGGATATCACCCGTGAACGCGGCCCCAAGCGCATCGGCCCAACCGCCGTGCCCAAGGCCATGAGTTCGACCGCCTCGGCAACCCTGGCCACCGCCTTCAATATTCACGGCGTCAACTATTCCATCTCCTCGGCCTGTGCGACCTCCAAGCATTGCATTGGCAATGCTTACGAGCAGATCCAGCTGGGCAAGCAGGATCTGGTTTTTGCCGGCGGCCACGAGGACCTGCACTGGTCCATGTCCAACCTGTTTGACGCCATGGGCGCCATGTCCACTAGTTTCAACGACACGCCTGAAAAGGCCTCGCGCGCCTATGACAAGAACCGTGATGGTTTTGTCATCGCCGGCGGTGCCGGCGTGCTGGTGCTCGAAGAGTTGGAGCATGCCAAGGCACGCGGGGCCAATATTCTGGCCGAGATCATCGGCTATGCGGCGACCTCGGACGGCTATGACATGGTTGCGCCCTCGGGCGAAGGCGCCGAGCGCTGCATGCGCATGGCGCTCGAGACCGTCAACATGCCGATCGATTATATCAACCCGCACGCCACCTCGACCCCGGTCGGCGACCGCAAGGAAATGGAAGCGCTGCGCGCCGTCTTTGGCAATGAAGACAGCTGCCCGCCCTTCTCGGCCACCAAATCCCTGACCGGCCATTCGCTGGGGGCCACCGGTGTGCAGGAATCGATCTATTCGATTCTGATGATGCAGAACCGCTTCATCTGCGAGAGCGCCAATATCGAAGAACTCGACCCCGAGTTCGCCGACATGCCCATCGTGCGCAAGCGCCGCGACAACGTCGATATCGGCGTTGCCCTGTCCAACTCCTTCGGCTTCGGCGGCACCAACGCCACCCTGGTGTTCAAACACCCGGACGCTTAAGGGCGGCAATACCGGCTTTAAGCCCTGACTGTGCCCGGACCTTGTGCCGGGCATTTTCGTGTCCGGCACTGTCCTCATCCTGAGCCTGTCGAAGGATGGGCAGCAGGTGCGGTGCTGGAACCCTCGCCCTTCGACAAGCTCAGGATGAGGGTTTTGGGGTTCACATTGCGTCTGGTCCATTCTCCTTTTTGCCCGGACTTGATCCGGGCATCCATGCGGTGTCGCAGGTATCGTATGGACCCTCGGATCAAGTCCGAGGGAGAACGAAGGGGGAGGTGCCATTTGTTGTCCTATCTCCGATCATCATACTCGGGCTTGACCCGAGTATCCATGCGATGGTGCAGCCCATCAGGTGGGCATGGGGGCGTGATTTTGTTTGGTCGGTCCTTTTGTATTTGCTGATGGTTGGTCATGGGCCCTCGGGTCAGGCCCGAGGGTGACGATGTGGGGGTGGTGAAAGATTTTTTTTGGGCACCCCTCAAATTCCACCCACCCCAAAGCCCCCGTCAGGCCCAAAGACCCGACGGTGTTGATAATCAGGCGGCATGAGACGGTGCATGGCCCGTCTGAGAGTTAAAACAAATGAGACATACACCGTCTCATGCAACCGGGATTTTTGGCGTGGCCTGTACTCTTAAAGCGCTGGGGCCCATCCCCGCCGGGTTTCCCCGGTACACCTGCCTTCGGGGGCAGGCTGGTCGCGGCACAGTTTTGGCCTTCCCTGAGGCGACCCCCAAGGAACCCGGTCCCCCTTCACCCCGGACGTTCGTCGCGCCGGCGCCGGTGATGTGAAAAGGTGGGATGAGGATAAACGGGGTTTGGGGGGCGTCGATAAGTTTTGTGGAGAAGAAGGTCGCCGGGTTATATGCGTGCCGCTCTGGATTGCCGCGCGGCTTCGCCGCTCGCAATGACGACGAGGGATTTGTGATTGGGTTTGTCCCTTACCTCATACTGAGACTGTCGAAGGAAGGGGGAGGTGCCATTTGTTGTCCTATCTCCGATCGTCATACTCGGGCTCGACCCGAGTACCCATGCGGTGGTGCGACGGCCATAGGTGGGCGTGTGGTCATGCGGTGTTGCGTATCCGCCCTTTTGTATTTGCTGGTGCTTGGTCATGGGCCCTCGGGTCAAGCCCGAGGGTGACGATGTGGGGGGATGAGGGTTTGGGGCGTTCCACGCCCACTCCGTCATTCCCGTGAAAACGGGAATCCAGTGCACCGCGTCGGCGGTGCAAAAGGCAAATCCTGCGGGCAGGACTGTCCGCTGCTGGATCCCCGCCTGCGCGGGGATGACGATGGGGTGGCGCTGGGAGGACTTGCGATGCGGGCCTAGTGCCGGCGGCCGTATTTGACTTCGGAGAATTTGGCCTCGCGTCCGTCATAGAGCAGCAGGCGGCCGATCAGGGGTTCGCCGATCCAGGTGATCAGCTTGATCGCTTCCATGGCCATCAGGGTGCCGATGACGCCGGTGACGGCGCCGAGAACGCCGGTGGCCTCGCAGCTGGGCAATTGGTCCTGATCGGGTATTTCGGGGAACAGGTCGCGGAAGCGGGGATTGGGCTTGCCGGTGGCGTCCGGTGTGTGGGGTGAGATGACCGTCAGATGGCCGTCATACATCGACACCCCGCCCGAGACCATCGGGCGGCTGAGCTTGTGGGCCGCATCGGAAATGGCAATCCGGGTTTCGAAATTATCGGTGCCATCGATCACCAGATCATAGTCACCCAGAAGGCTGACGGCATTGGTGTCGTCCAGCCGCACATCATGGGTATTGATCACCACTTCGGGATTGAGCGACTTGGCAAAGCGCGCCGCGCTTGTCGCCTTTTGCGTGCCGATATCGGCGGTGGCGTGAATGACCTGGCGATGCAGGTTGGACAGGGAGACCTTGTCGTCATCAACGACCCCGATCGTGCCGACCCCGGCAGCGGCGAGATAGGCAATCACCGGACTGCCCAGCCCGCCCGCGCCAACCATGAGAACCCGCGCCGCCTTCAGACGTTTCTGCCCCGGTCCACCAACGCCCTTGAGGACGATGTGACGGGCATAACGGCGGCTTTCTTCGGGCGACAGGTTCACGTCGGTTCAGTTCCTATTCTGCAGCGGCCAGTGGCACGGCGACAAAGCGCCTGTCCGGTCCCTCAAAGCCATGGGCGAAGACTGAGACTATGGCCACTGCCCGTGAAATGTCGAGAGCATAATAGGGGAGATAGACCCCGAAAATGCGATAGGTGACCGGGCAGCCCCGCGAACGGGGCAGGCTGTCGTCGCGATGAACGATTTGCGCGCCCGTATCGTTCTTCAACTGCAGGACAAAACCCTGCGCCTGACTGTCCATCCAGTCGGCACAGGCAAGCGCTGCGGGCGCGTCAAACATTTCCAGCGAAACCGTATAGGCACCTGAAATCGCATCGGGCGCATAACCCGGCACACCGAACTGGAGCGAGAACCCGTCCGTATCAATCGTGCCGTCACCGCGCAGTGCCGCGACCTGGGCCGGCTGGTCGATCTCGAGGTCGATCATGCGGTCGAGCGCCTCTGCCCGCACCTCTGCCCGCAGCGTCAAAAGCGATTCCTCTTCACGCTCCGCCTTGAGGCGGATAGGGGTGCCAACGACCCACTGGTCGGTGTTCAGGTCGACCACATAAAGATTGCTGTAGGCAAAGCCCGATCCGTCCTCGATGCCATATTCCTCAAAAGCGATATAGCGGGCATCCCGGGAATAGCCGATCACCTCCAGCAGGGCACGGTCGCCCGCAAGGGCTGCAGCGGGCACAAGCAGCGGCCCGGCAAGAGCCAGAAGGCCCAAAAGACTATTGCGCAGCCACATGACCTGTCGATCCAAATCCGTTTGCGCCCCGTGCCGTGGCATCAAGGCTTTCAACAAGGGAGAATTGAGCCGCGCTGACCGGCGCCACCACCATCTGGGCGATCCGGTCGCCGCGCTGAATGGTGAAAATGTCTTCACCATGATTGATCAGAATGACTTTCACCTCACCCCGGTAATCCGCGTCAATCGTGCCGGGGGCGTTGAGAACGGTAATGCCGAATTTTGCCGCCAGTCCCGACCGGGGCCGCACCTGCGCTTCATAGCCAATAGGCAGCGCCATGGCGAAACCGCAAGGCACAATCGCCCGCGCGCCCGGCTGCAGGTCGAGACTGTCGCCCGGCGCAAGCGCCGCGCTCAGATCGAGGCCCGCCGCGCCGTCACTTTCGGCGCGCGGCACATTCAGCCCCGTGCCGTGATCGAGCCATTTGAAATCAATAGTAAGGGGTGCCGCACCCATGCCGCCTGCGTCCTTCAGCTTTACGAGGGGGTGAAAAATGCCACCAGTCTTTGCGCAAGCTTATGACCTGCGTCGCGCTTGGACAAGGTGCCCCAGTCATCCTCTCCAGAAGAATCCATAAGGATGATGTGATTGGCATCGCCGCCAAACACATTGCTGTGCGCACCCACATCATTGGCGAGGAGCCAGTCGCAGCCCTTGCGCTTTAGTTTGGCGCGCGCATGGGCCAGAACATTGTCCGTTTCAGCCGCAAAACCGACAACCAGCGCCGGTCGCCTGTCATGATCAAGCGCACTGACCTCGGCCAGAATATCGGGATTGCGCAGCAGTTTGAGCGCCGGCACGTCGGCATCATCCTGCTTCTTGATCTTGGATGTTGCCGGTATCGCCGCCCGCCAATCGGCAACAGCGGCGCAAAAAATCGCCGCGTCCGCGGGTTGGGCGGCAAGAGCGGCCATCACCTGTTCGTGCATTTGAAGGGCCGTGTCGACTGCAATGATCTCACAACCGGTGGGCATTGCCGCCTCGGCGGGGCCGGTGATGAAGCTGACCCTTGCGCCCTGCGCCACCAAAGCCTCGGCAATCGCCGTGCCCTGCTTGCCCGAGGAGGCATTGGAAATATAGCGCACCGGATCGATCCATTCCCGGGTGGGGCCCGAGGTGACAATGACATGCCGCCCGGCAAGGGGCTGGTGGTTGGCGGTTGCGAAATAATTGCTGATGGCACCGAGAATGGCGGAAGGTTCGGCCATCCGGCCCGGCCCGAATTCGCCACAGGCCATTTCCCCCTCATCGGGGCCGGCAAATTGGACGCCATCAGCGCTGAGGGTCTTAAGATTGCGCTGGGTGGCCGCAGCTTCCCACATGCGCACATTCATCGCCGGGGCGACCAGAATGTCGGTATCGGTGGCGAGAATCGTCGTCGAGGCCAGATCGTCGGCGCGGCCCTGCGCCATCTTGGCGAGGAAATCGGCGCTGGCGGGGGCAACCACAATCAGGTCGGCGGAACGCGACAATTCGATATGGCCGATCTCGGCCTCGCGGGTCAGGTCGAATAATGCGGTCAGCGCTGCATGGCCCGAAAGGGTCGAGGCGGAAAGCGGGGTGACAAATTCGGTTGCCGCCTGCGTCAGGATCGGCTGCACGCTGCCGCCCTGTTTCTGGATCAGGCGGATCAGCTCCAGAGCTTTATAGGCGGCAATCCCGCCGGTGATGATCAAGAGGATGTGTTTGCCGCTGAGTGTCATCGGCCCGCTCCTTACCCCATGATCCGGATTAAAAACGCCAGACTGGCCAGCGACAGCAAGACACAGGTGATCGCGATCAATGTGTTCATCAGCCGGGGCGGTTTGGCCTTGTGCGCTTCATAGTCGTCGAGCGCTGCATTGGCCCGCACCACAAGCCCGGGGATCATGCCCAGCGTCTGGGTTGCGGTGTCCACATGGGTTTTAATCTCGGCCAGGCGTCCCGCCGGGCCGATCTGGCGTTTGAGCCAATCGCTGACCACCGGTTCGGAGATTTTCCAGATATCGAGATCGGGATCGAGCGCCCGGGACACGCCCTCGACCAGCACCATGGTCTTTTGCAACAGGATCAGTTCGGGCCGGGCCTGCATCTGGAACATGTCGGTGACGGCAAACAGCTGCCCCAGCACCCGGGCCATGGAAATCTCGCGCGACAGCCGGCCCTGCAGGGGTTCGCCGATGGAACGCAGCGCCAGGGTGAAGTCACCGACCGACTGGTTTCTCGGCACATAACCGATGTCGAAATGCCGTTGGGCGATCATTTCGTAATCGCGGGTGATGAAGCCATAAATGATATCGGCGAGGAACCGGCGCTCCCTGGGCGAGATGCGGCCCATAATGCCGAAATCGACCGCGATGACCCCATGGGTCTTTGGGTCGGCAAACAGATTGCCCGGATGCATGTCGGCATGAAAAAAGCCGTCGCGAATGGCGTGCCGCAAAAAGCTCTGCATCAGATGCGCGGCCAGAAGTTTGCGATCAATGCCGGCCGCATCCAGCGCATCAAGGTCGCGAATGGGAATGCCCTCGATCCAGGATGTGGTCAGCACATTGGGCGCCACCAGATCCCATTCCAGTTGGGGCACGGCAAAACCGTCATCGGCGGCAATGTTTTCGGCAAATTCGGAAATCGCCGCGGCCTCGAAGCGCAAATCGAGTTCGAGCCGGGCCGATCGATCCAGAATTTCAACCACGGAGACCGGTTTGAGACGCCGCAGCGCGGGGACAAACCGTTCGGCCAGCCGGGCGCCGGCATAATAGCTTTCAAGATCGCGCCGGAAACGGTCGCGCACACCGGGGCGGAGAATTTTCACCGCAACCGGCTGCATCTCTCCGTCATCCTGTTTGAGCCAGGCCTTGTGCACCTGGGCAATCGAGGCGGCGGCAATGGGGGGCGACAGGTCCTGCAATTGGGCAGCCTTCGGCCCCAGCGCCGCCTTGAGGAGGCCGGGCACCGTCGCCGGATCGAACGGGGTCATGCGATCCTGCAGGGCCGACAGGTCTTCGGCAATTTCGATGCCGACAATGTCGGGGCGGGTGGCAAGGGTCTGCCCGAATTTCACATAAGTGGGCCCCAGCCGGTTCAGCGCCCGGGTCAGCCGCTCGACCCGGCCGGTCTTGCGCACCGCGCCCCGCTCGACCAGCCGCAATGTACTCAGCCCGAGCCGCGCGGGCAGGGGCAGGTCCTTCGCCTCGATCAGCGAGAACGCCCCCTCGCGCGCCAGAACGAACCCGGCGCGGAAAAGGCGCAAATAAGCGGATAATCCCATCGGCCGGTCCTAAAGCTTCCAGCCGCTGTGCAGCGCGGCGATATTGCCGGTAAAGGCGGAATGGGTGACCCGTTTGAACCCGGCATCGGCAATCATTTTGGCAAAGGCATCGGGCCGGGGGAACTGGCGGATGCTCTCGACCAGATATTGATAAGGGTCGCCATCGCCCGTGACCATCTTGCCGATCGGCGGGATCAACCCGTCGGAAAAGGCATTATAGACCCGGTCGAGCCCCGGCACATCCACATGGGAGAATTCCAGCACCAATAACCGTCCGCCGCGCTTCAAAACCCGATGGGCTTCTTTCAGCGCCTTGTCGATGCGCGGCACATTGCGAATGCCAAAGGCAATCGTATAGGCGTCAAAATAATCGTCTTCGAAGGGCAGTTCTTCGGCATTGGCTTCAACAAAGCTGGCCTTGCCGGGATAGCGCCAGGCCTTGGCGCGCTCGGCCCCCACCCGGAGCATGTCGGAATTGATGTCGGACACGGTGACATCGGCATAGCCATGGGATTCATTGATGATGCGCATGGCGATATCGCCGGTGCCCCCGGCCATGTCGAGCACGCGATAGGGGCGCTTGCCCTGTTTCGGCGGCGCCAGCCGGGCAACCATGGCGTCTTTCCATAAGCGGTGCACACCACCGCTCATCAAATCGTTCATCAGGTCATAACGGTCAGCAACCCCGTGGAACACGGCATTGACCAGCCCCTGCTTATCCTCAAGCGCGACTTGTCTGGCTCCGAAATGGGTGGTTTCCTGCGGCTCACTCATGCGATATCTGGCTCGAAAAAATGTGGTCTCTACTATAAGAGCTGCACAATACCCGAACCGGCGGCCATTATCCATGCGTCATCGGGTGTCATGGTAACGGGGTTAAAGCATGCCAGAACTGCCCGAAGTCGAAACCGTCCGGCGCGGGCTGGCGCCGCTGATTACCGGCGCGCAAATCAAGGGGGTTACCCTTAATCGCCCCAATCTGCGTTTCCCCTTCCCATCGGGCTTTGCCCAAAGCCTGACCGGGCGGACCATTAAAGCGGTCAACCGACGGGCCAAATACCTGCTGATCGAACTTGATGACGGCATGACGCTTCTAAGTCATCTGGGCATGACCGGTAATTTCCGGGTGGCGGATACCCCTCTTGATCAGCCAAGCCGCCTGCGCCCGGCCGCGGCCCCCGGCAAGCACGATCATGTGGTTATTGCCCTATGCGCTCAAAACGGGCAGATGGCGGACCTTGTCTATAGCGACCCGCGCCGTTTCGGCTTTATGGACCTGTTTGCCAGGGAAGCGGATTGTGCCTTTCTCAATTCGCTCGGGCCTGAGCCGCTCGGCAATGAACTGACCTCCGCTTACATTGCCAGCCGTTTTGCCGGGCGCAAGACCCCGGTCAAGACCGCGCTGCTCGATCAGCGCCATATTGCAGGTCTGGGCAATATCTATGTCTGCGAGGCGCTCTGGCGTGCCGGTATCGCCCCGCAAACCCTGGCCTTGCATCTGGTGACACCCGACGGCCAGCCGAGGGCGGAACTGGAGGCACTGGTGCGCGCCATCCGCGATGTTCTGGCCGCCGCAATCGAGGCGGGCGGGTCGACCCTTAAGGACTTCCGCAATGCAAAAGGCGAGGCGGGTTACTTCCAGCACAGTTTCGATGTATATGACCGCCGGGACAGCCCCTGCCGGACCGCCGGTTGCGGCGGCAGCATTGTCCGGGTCGTCCAGTCGGGGCGCTCGAGCTTTTACTGCCCGCAATGTCAGGTGGAAATCAGTTGACGTCCTGCCCGGTCCTGACTATAACGCCGGGCAATTGGCGGCTTGTGGCCGCCGCTTTCATTTACCGACCGGTTCTGGGATGCGCATAAGCGCCAGGATTTTCCGGTCGCAACGCCCAAGAGGTTTTTCATGGCCAATACGCCTTCGGCGAAAAAAGCGACCCGCAAGATCGCCCGCCGCACGGAAGTCAACAAGGCTCGCCGCTCCCGCATGCGCACATTCCTGCGCAAGGTCGAGGAAGCTATCACGGCGGGGAACAAGGACGCTGCAAACGAGGCCCTCAAGGTCGCGCAGCCCATCATTCAGCGCGCAGCCGGTCACGGCATCGTTCACCGCAATGCGGCCTCGCGCAAGGTTTCGCGTCTGTCCAACCGGATCAAGGCTCTCGCCTGAGAATCGGTTGAATACGGCCCCAGACCACCGGGTCTGATCTTTCAAAAGCCCCCTTCCGAGGGGGCTTTTTTATTGTCTGCACACCTGTCACCTCAATGTCACACTCTGCAAAGATTGGTAAACGCGCGAAATATCGATTTTTGCTTATACCGGCCGTGACCGGTTTTTGCCTGTTTGGGTGACATGTCAAAAAGCCTTCAGAATCAGGGCACTGCGCCGCGCACTCATCCCCGCCCCGTCGATGCTTTAGAACATGGTAAATTAGGCCGTGCGACAGCGCGAAATTTTTTTTTAAACCCCGTCTGAAAGGCCCCCGGTCAAGATTCTGTGTGGAGTCTCAGGGCATTAAAATTATGTTAACTTCTCTTCACACGGGCATTGACTGACGCCCCCCAGAGTCAACCTGTTTTTTTGCCCTCAGGCGGATTGAAAGCCAAAATTTGGCTGGCTAAGATAGCCGTGTTGGATCAGAAAAAGGGCGTCGAACACGCGGCGTCGGCGAATGCTATAAATGTTGGGGGAAGTCATCATGCGGCATAAGAAGGCCACTTCGATCAGGTCTGAACTACCCTTTGGTAATCGGCAACACGCCGAACTGAATTTAAAAGTCAGAGTATTTTTGGGGTCTCCCGAAAACTAGTAATCTATTTGGCCCTTATCGGCCGCGTTCAATAAATCCCTGCAATTTCGGACCGCTATACTTGGCGGTGATGGCGAAGCTTTGTCCGGAATTGCAAGCATATACAAATGTGTCGGTTTGGCTCGCCTTGCGTAGCCGTTCAGACATGCAAGAGGCAGAACACAATGAAAAACATGATTGTAACAGGACGTACCGATGTGCTCGAAGGCGGCAGCGCGGAAGGTGCACAACCTGTTCGGACAGGGGACAAGAAGATGGGAGCTCGCGGCAACAAGCCGGTCACGGCCGATACATGGACACGCGTTCGACAAATGTTGCGCGCAGCGGTTGGCGAAGACGTGTTCACAAGCTGGTTTGCCCGACTGGAACTGGAAGAGGTTGTCGACGATCTGGCCCACCTCTCTGTCCCTACCCGTTTCTTGTGTTCCTGGATCCAGTCGAATTATGCCGAACGCATTCTGGAAGCCTTTCAGCAGGAAACCCGTGACATTCAGCGCCTGCACTTTACCGTGCGGGTAAATGGTCAGGCCCGGCCCCGTCTGGTGCCGCCCGCCGAGCCCGTGGCTGCCGAACCCAGCCATGGTGATCCGGCGCCGGCCCCGGCCCGCCCCATGGCCCCGGCCCAGGCTGCCCGTACCGATGCGCTCTCGGGCAGTGCGCTTGATCCGAAAATGACCTTCGATACCTTTGTGCCCGGTGGCCCGAACGATATCGCCCTTGGTGTTGCCAAACAGGTGGCCCATGCCGCCGCCAACAACACGGTGACCTTCAATCCGGTCTATATCCATTCAACCGTTGGTCTGGGTAAATCCCATCTGCTCAACGCCATTGCCTGGGCCGCCGGTGCGGCGGACGCCAACCGCAATGTGGTCTATCTGACCGCCGACCACTTCATGTATCATTTCATCACCGCCGTGCAGCGCCAGTCGGCGATCGGTTTCAAGGAATGGCTGCGCCGCATCGATCTGCTGCTGATCGACGACATGCAGTTCCTCCAGGGCAAATCCGCGACCGAATTCGGCCACACGCTTTCCGCGCTCCTTACCGGTGCCAAACAGGTGGTTGTTGCAGGGGACGCGCCGCCGCGCGATCTCGACATGCTCGATGACCGGGTGAAATCACGCCTTTCGGGTGGCCTTGTCGTGCCGATCAATCCCTTTGACGAGGAATTGCGCCGGGCCATTGTTGCCCGCCGGGCCGAACAGGCGACCGTCCGGTTTGCCGGGGTGCATTTCCCAACCCCCGTGCTCGATTATATCGCCCATTCCGTGGTCTCCCATGGCCGCGATCTCGACGGCGCTGTAAACCGGTTGGTCGCGGCCAATCAGCTGACCGGTGAGCCGATCACTGTGGGGCTGGCCGAAAAGACCCTTGCCGATCTGATCCGCTCGCGCGAAAGCCGCCGGGTGCGGATTGAGGACATTCTCAAAATGGTCTCGCGCCATTACAAGGTACCGCGCAATGACCTGCTCTCGGCCCGCCGCTCGCGCGATGTCGTCCGCCCGCGTCAGATTGCCATGTATCTGGCCAAATCCCTGACCGCCCGTTCGCTGCCGGAAATCGGCCGCCGTTTTGGGGGACGCGATCACACAACAGTGCTGCATTCCGTGCGCAAGGTTGAGCAGCTGATGAAGGATGATGGTGAGCTGCAGCAGGAAGTCGAACTGCTCAAAAAGATGCTCGAGGAATAACAGGCGACCGGCACGGCCGCCAATCAGGAACCCGCCAGAAAACATTCTGGCCAGGCCGTCTCCTTGCGGGGCGGCAAGGGGGAGCACGGGGAACGCGGCGGGCAGGCTGCGTTCCCCGTTCGTTGTTTTATCCACCGTCAATGCCCCCCAAGGGTGCTTGAAGCTGACCCTTGATGACGATATGCACAACTACCAACAATACAAGGACAGGCAGGGCCTTTGACCCGCTTGCCTTTTTGACCGTCTCTTGCGATTGTCTCACCCCCTCCGAACATGGGGGTTGACCGCTTTCAAGGCGGCACACGACCGGGCAGGGAATTGAGTTATGAAAGTCACGCTTGAACGTAATCATCTTCTGAAATCGCTGGGGCACGTCCATCGTGTCGTGGAGCGGCGCAACACCTATCCAATTCTCGCCAACGTATTGATCAAGGCGGCGGATGACGGTCTCGACCTCAGGGCCACCGATCTTGATATCGAGGTGACCGAACACGTGCCCGCCATGATCGGCACGCCGGGTACCACCACCGTGCCCGCCCACACGCTTTATGAAATCATTCGCAAGCTTGCCGACGGGGCCGAGGTCAAGCTGGAAACCGATGGTTCCGAGCAGATGTCGATCATCTCGGGCCGCTCGCGTTTTCACCTCGCCTGCCTGTCGCCGGAAGGTTTCCCGGATCTCAAGTCAGGCAGCTTCTCGCACACGTTTTCGATGCCCGCCGCAGCCTTGCTGGAACTGATCGAACGCACCCAGTTCGCCATTTCCAATGAAGAGACGCGCTATTATCTCAATGGCATCTATTTCCACACCATCACCTCGGACCAGACCGAAGTGCTGCGCGCGGTTGCAACCGATGGCCACCGCATGGCCCGGGCTGAAACCACAGCGCCTGAAGGGGCCGCGGGCATGCCCGGCATTATCGTGCCGCGCAAGACCGTCTCCGAGGTGCAAAAACTGCTCGATGGCGCTGAAGGCGATGTCGAGGTGGAACTCTCCGACACCAAGATCCGCTTCTCGGTGGGCGGTGTTGTGCTCCTCTCCAAGCTGATTGAGGGCACATTCCCAGATTATGACCGGGTGACCCCGAAGAACAATGACAAGCTGATGAGCGTTGACCGCGCCACTTTCGCCACCGCTGTTGACCGCGTGTCGACCATTGCCTCCGAGCGCGGCGGCAAGGCGGTCAAACTCTCCGCCGGTTCAGGTCAGCTGGAATTGTCGGTGACCAATCCCGACCACGGCACGGCCAGCGAGGAACTGGCAGTTGAATTTGAGCCCGAGAGTTTCGAGATCGGCTTTAATGCCCGTTACCTGCTCGATATCGTGGGCCAGATCCGCTCGGAAAATGTCAGCTTCCTGTTCAACGATTCCGGCTCCCCCACCCTGGTGCAGGAAGAGGGTGACGCCAAGGCGCTTTACGTTCTGATGCCGATGCGCGTTTAGGCGCATCACGCAAAACCCCGATGCGCGGCGCAGGGGGCAATCTCCTGTCGCCGTGCCTTTTTGGCCAGATCCATGCACATTTCCCGCCTCCGCCTGTCGCAATACCGCAATTACACGGCGGCGGCGCTTGATCTGGATTCCCGCCATGTGGTGCTGACCGGCCCGAACGGGGCTGGCAAGACCAATCTTTTGGAAGCTGTCTCGCTGCTTTCGCCGGGCCGCGGGCTGCGGCGCGCCCCCTTTGACAGTCTCATTCAGGCCGGCGCCCATGCCCAATGGGCGGTGGCGGTGACGCTTGAGACAAAGGACGGTCCGGTCGATCTGGGGACGGGGGCCGGCGGCGATGGCGAGGCCGGCCGACGGGTGCGCATCAACGGGGCCAATGCGAGAACCGTGGAGGCGCTGAGCGCCTATGTCCGGCTGATGTGGCTGACCCCGGACATGGACGGGCTGTTTCGCGGTCCCGCGTCCGACCGGCGGCGGTTTCTCGACCGGCTGGTCATGACCCTTATTCCCGATCACGGGGTGGCGGTGGCGGGGTATGAAAAAACCATGCGCCAGCGCAACAAGCTGCTCGATGAGGGGGGCGACGGGACCTGGCTTAACGCGATCGAGGCGCAAATGGCCGAATATGCCGGTGCGATCTATTTCGCCCGCGCCGACAGTCTGGGGCATTTGCAGCGGCTGGCCAGCGAGAGTGTCGACCAGGAGGCCTTCCCGGCCGCAAGGCTCGCGCTGACGCCATTGTTTGAGGATCATCACGAACCCACATCTTCCTCGACCCTGGAGGCCAGCCTGATTGCGCGCTGGCGCGACACGCGGGCACTGGACCGGGCCGCCGGGCGCACCATAATGGGACCGCACCGGGTCGATCTTGAAGTGGTGCACGCGCAAAAGGCCATGCCGGCCAATCTCTGTTCCACCGGCGAGCAGAAAGCCCTGCTGATCGGACTGGTGCTGGCCCATGCGCGGCTGGTCGCCAAGATGACCGGATTGACCCCCTTGCTGCTGCTCGATGAGGTGGCCGCCCATCTCGATCCGGACCGGCGTGCCGCCCTGTTTTCGGCTCTGAACAGCCTTGATACCCAATGCTGGATGACCGGGACCGATCCGATGTTGTTTGAGGCTTTGGGGGGCGGGGCGCAGCATATTGGGGTCAATGCAGGCCGTTTGGTGCCCGAGGGGGCATAAAAGCGGGCTCAGAACGTTGAAAAATCTCAAAAAAGCACCATTTCCCTTGGGGTACGGGGGGTGATCCGGTACAACAGATTAGCCAATTTCCACCCTGATTCGGGGCCCAATGAGCGACGATAAATTTCAAGATGCCGAAGACTATGGCGCAGACTCCATCAAGGTCCTTAAAGGCCTCGATGCGGTGCGCAAGCGGCCGGGCATGTATATCGGTGATACCGATGACGGTTCCGGCCTGCACCACATGGTCTATGAAGTGGTCGATAACGCCATCGACGAGGCCCTTGCGGGCCATGCCGACCTTGTTACCGTAACCCTTAATGTCGACGGTTCGGTGACAGTCACCGACAATGGCCGTGGCATTCCCACTGATATCCATACCGAAGAAGGCATTTCCGCCGCCGAGGTCATCATGACCCAGCTGCATGCCGGCGGTAAGTTCGACCAGAATTCCTACAAGGTTTCCGGTGGTCTGCACGGCGTGGGTGTTTCCGTGGTCAACGCGCTCTCGGTGTCGTTGAAGCTGAAAATCCGCCGCAAGGGCAAAATCCACGAGATGAGCTTCAGCCACGGCGTGGCCGATGGGCCGCTTGAGGTGACCGGGGATGCGGGCGACGAGACGGGCACGGAAGTAACCTTCCTGCCCTCGAGCGAGACCTTCACCATGGTCGAGTTCGATTTCCCAACCCTTGAGCACCGTTTGCGGGAGCTGGCCTTCCTCAATTCCGGCGTGCGCGTTCTGCTGACCGATAACCGTCACCCGGAACCCGTCAAGGTGGAACTCTATTACGAGGGCGGGCTTGAAGCCTTTGTCCGCTATCTCGACCGCACCAAGTCACCGCTGATCGATGCGCCGATTGCCCTGATCGCGGAAAAGGACGGCATCACCGTTGAAGTGGCGATGTGGTGGAATGACAGCTACCACGAAAACGTGCTCTGCTTTACCAATAACATCCCCCAGCGCGATGGCGGCACCCATCTGGCGGGCCTCCGCGGTGCCTTGACCCGTCAGGTCACCGCTTACGCGGAAAGCTCCGGGGTGACCAAGCGCGAAAAGGTCTCGCTGACCGGCGATGATTGCCGCGAAGGGCTGACCTGCGTGCTCTCGGTCAAGGTGCCTGATCCCAAATTCTCCTCGCAGACCAAGGACAAGCTGGTCTCCTCCGAGGTGCGCCCGGTGGTTGAGAATGTCGTCAATGAACGGCTCAACCAGTGGTTTGAGGAACATCCCACCGAGAGCAAGATCATTGTCTCGAAAGTGGCAGAAGCCGCCGCTGCCCGTGAAGCGGCGCGCAAGGCCCGCGAACTGACAAGGCGCAAATCGGCGCTGGAAATTTCCTCCCTGCCCGGCAAGCTTGCCGATTGTCAGGAAAAGGATCCCGCCAAGTCCGAAGTCTTTATCGTGGAAGGGGATTCCGCTGGCGGTTCGGCCAAGCAGGGCCGTGATCGCGGCACCCAGGCCGTCTTGCCGCTGCGCGGTAAAATTCTCAATGTGGAACGCGCCCGTTTCGACCGCATGCTCGGCTCCGACCAGGTCGGCACGCTGATCACAGCGCTTGGCACCGGCATTGGCCGCGAAGAATTCAATATCGACAAGCTGCGCTATCACAAGATCATCATCATGACCGATGCTGATGTCGACGGTGCCCATATCCGCACGCTGCTCTTGACCTTTTTCTACCGGCAGATGCGCGAAGTCATCGAACGCGGCCATCTCTATATCGCCCAGCCACCGCTTTATAAGATCAAGCGCGGCCAGTCCGAGCAATATCTGAAAGACGAGCGCGCGCTTGAGGATTACCTGCTCATGACGGGCACTGATGATGCCGCACTGGCGACCCGTGACGGCGATACCCGCGCCGGCGGCGACTTGCTGGCCGTGGCCGAACAGGCCCGCGACCTGGTGCATGCCATCAACAGCGTCAACACCCGCTATAACCGCACCATTATTGAACAGGCTGCCATTGTCGGCGCGCTCGATGGGGAAGCCGTGGCCGATCCGGCACAGGCGCAGGCCCTCGCCACCCGCGTGGCCAACCGGCTCGACCGCATCTCTGATGAGGTCGAACAGGGCTGGCAGGGCGAACCCGATGGCGAGGGTGGATTGACCTTCCGCCGCACCGTGCGCGGTGTCGAGGAAACCCATACCCTTGACGCAAGCCTTCTCGCCTCGACCGATGCAAGGCGGCTGCGCCAGATTGCCGGCCGGCTCGACGAACTTTATGGCGGGGTCGCAACCCTCAGCCGCAAGGATACCGAGACCCCGATTTACGGGCCGTTCTCGCTGTTCAGCGCGGTGACGACCTTCGGGCGCAAGGGCATTTCGCTCCAGCGTTATAAAGGTCTGGGTGAAATGAACCCCGACCAGCTTTGGGAAACCACCCTTGATCCCAATGCCCGCACCCTGTTGCAGGTTCAGGTCAAGGAAAGCGACATTGCCGACGAGACCTTCTCCCAGCTGATGGGTGATCTGGTTGAGCCGCGCCGCGACTTTATCCAGAGCAACGCCCTCACCGTCGCCAATCTCGACGTTTAAGCGCTTAAAGCCATTGCCGTTTTTTTAACGGCAATGGCGCACATCCGGCGGTGAGGGCCGCCTTTTTGCACCGCCTTGCCTGGTGGAATTCACCCCCGATAAACCCCCGCATTCTTAAGCCCACATAAACCGGCCACATTTACCCTTGATAGCCGGGCATGAATTTGGAGAGGCTTGGAATTTGCCAAGGCGCAAGGGATCGGGACGGCCGATGGATTTGAAGCTATCGCCGGAAGACAGGGTTGGTGGAACCGGCGGCAAGAAAAAAGGCCGCACGACCAAGACAACGCGCACACGCGCCAAAAAACCTGTCAAAGGCCGCACCAGCCGCAGCAAACGGACCAAGCCGAAGCTGACTTTTGGCCGGGTGCTTGGCAAGCTGTTTTACTGGGGCGTGGTGGCTGCCGTCTGGGGCGGTATCGCGGTCACCGGCATCGTCATTTATTACGCCATGCAATTGCCGGCCGCTGACACATGGGCCGTGCCTGAACGCCCCGCCAATATCCGGATCGTTGCCGCCGACGGGCAATTGATTTCCAATCGCGGCAAAATGGGCGGCGAGGCGGTCTCCTTCCGTGAATTGCCGCAATATGTGCCCGCCGCCGTGATCTCGATTGAAGACAAGCGCTTCATGAGCCATCCCGGCGTTGATCCCATCGGCATTCTGGCAGCTCTGGTCGACAATATCACCGAGGGGCGCATCGCCCGCGGCGGTTCCACCCTGACCCAGCAGCTCGCCAAAAACCTGTTCCTGACCCCGGACCAGAATATTGGCCGTAAAATCCAGGAAGCCCTGCTCTCGATCTGGCTGGAACAGAATTATTCCAAGGACCAGATCCTCGAGCTCTATCTCAACCGGGTCTATTTCGGCGCCGGTGCCTATGGCATCGAGGCGGCCTCCCAGACCTATTTTGCCAAATCGGCGCGCAACCTGTCTCTTGGGGAAGCTGCGATTCTTGCCGGTTTGCTGCAGGCCCCCTCGCGCCTCTCGCCCGACCGTCACCCGGAAGCCGCAGCCGCCCGCGCCCGTGTTGTGCTCAATGAAATGGCCGATGAAGGCTATATTTCCGAGGCGGAAGCTGCCGCTGCCGCAATCGATCCCAACAAGCGTATCCGCACCCGTGTAGCGGGCGCTGAATATTATGTGGCCGACTGGGTCGAGACCCTGATGGACGCCTATATCGGTTCGGTCGATGAGGACGTGATCGTTTATACAACTATCGACTGGGATTTGCAGAAACAGGGCGAGTTCTTTGTCCGCGAAATGGTGCGTGAAAACGGTCCCGACCACAATTTCAGTCAAGGGGCCCTGGTGGCGATGGAGCCGGACGGCGCCGTGCGCGCCATTGTCGGCGGTACCGATTATGCCAAGAGCCAGTATAACCGCGCCGTCACGGCCCGCCGTCAGCCGGGTTCATCGTTCAAGCCCTTTGTCTATCTGAGTGCCCTTGAGCATGGGCTGACACCGGACTCCATCGTTGAAGATGCGCCGTTTGAATATAAGGGCTGGAAGCCGCAAAACTATTCCAACAAATATGTCGGCCGGGTCACCCTGCGCGATGCGCTGGCCAATTCGCTCAATACTGTTGCGGGCCGGCTGGCCATCGAAATGGGCCCGGAAAGTGTAGTCAATACGGCCATGCGCCTTGGCATTTCGTCACCATTGCAGGCCGTGCCCTCAATTGCCCTTGGCTCCCAGGAAGTCTCCCTGCTGGAACTGACAGCGGCTTTTGCGCCTTTTGCCAATGGTGGCAACGGGGTGATTGCCCATGTGATTACCCGCATCGAAACCGCAGATGGCCAGCAACTCTACCAGAATATTCCCGCAGGGCCCGGCCGGGTCATTGCCCCGGAAAATGTGGCGATGATGAATGACATGCTCTCCTATGCTGTCGAAGTCGGCACCGCCAAGAAAGCCCATGTCGGCAACTGGCCGATTGCTGGCAAGACCGGCACGACCCAGGATAATCGCGACGCGGTATTTGTCGGGTTTTCCGCCCGCATGGTCACCGGCGTCTGGCTTGGCAATGACGATGACAGCCCGATGAAGGGCGTCGGGGGCGGCGGTTTTCCGGTCGCCATCTGGTCGGAATTCATGGAAAAAGCGCATCAGGGCCTGGCCGTTGCGGCCCTGCCCGGTGGCGATTACACACGCTTTGCAAATGCGGCCCCGGCCGCACCGGACAATGCCGGCACCCCGTCAGGCACGGAAAAGCCGCGCACCCTGGTTGATTTGTTCTCCGGCCTGTTTGGCAATTAGCGGCCCGAGTTTGGCTATTCCTTTTTCCCTCCCCTTGATGGGGAGGGTGGCCCGGCAAAGCCGGGTCGGGTGGGGTGGAGCCACAAGCGCCATGTTTTCGGGGAGATTGCAGTTTCCTTGTTTGGCCCTTCGGGCCAACCCCCACCCTTAATCCCTCCCCACAAGGGGGAGGGAGAGAGCGCTGCTCAAACCCTCGTTCTTCGACAGGCTCAGGATGCGGGTTTGGGAGGATTGGGAATTGCCGATGAGCGCAATGACAGCGTCGCTTTTGGGAGAAATGCGCTAGCTGTCCACGCCATAGGCCATGAGCTGTCTTCCATGCGCCTTCAGCCAGGCCCGGCCCCGGTTCATGTCGGGCAGGGTGCGTTCAACCGTATCCCAGAATGCCTGTGAATGGTTCATCTCCACCATATGCGCCACCTCATGGGCGGCGACATAATCCAGCACAAAGGGCGGGGCGAGGATCAAACGCCAGTTGAAATTGAGCCGCCCGGCGCTGGAACACGAGCCCCAGCGTGTGGATTGCCCGCGCATGGAAATGCCGGTGGGGCGCACGCCCAGCTGGCGGGCATGCAGACCCACACATTCCTCGATATCGCGCAAGGCTTCCGCCTTGAGCCAGTCCGTCAGCCGGCGCGCCATATGTGCCGGGCCGCCGGGCACCAGCAAAACCGTCCGCTCATCCTCGGCGATCACCTCGACAGTGCCCCGGACCCGTTCGGCCGCAACAATCAAATGATCGACCCCGCGCAGGGGAATAACCGCACCATCCCGGAACGAAACCCCGTCAGGGGTGCGTTTCAGCCGGGCTTCAAGCCAGGCCTGATTGCGGTTGAGAAACCCCGCCGCCTCGCGCCAGTGCCCATGGGGCGGCACGCTTAATACCGGTTTGCCCCCCGCCGCAATGGTCAGCCGGTAGCTTTTGGCATTCTGGCGCACCTTCACCGCGATGGTGACCTGTTGGCCATCAATCTCGGCATGGGTACTTTCCGGCCATTTGTTTTTGCCAAATCCGAGCATGAAGGGAAGGCTCACCTGATTCGTTTTCTGGTCGATTATGGGATATTTTTGGCCCTTAGAACACGGTGGCCGGGGGCATTGGAGCGCTCACAAAAAAACGCCCCTTCCATTCCAGAAGGGGCGCCAGTCCTGCGCATGGGGTTGGGGGGAACCGCCATGCTTCGGAGACCTTGGAGGGGCGGCCGCTAGGTGCGGTCGCCGGAATAGTCGTGGCCGTGATCCGGCCGGTTGTCATTGCCGTCGCGTGGATCCTTGCGGTCACGCATGAACCGGTCGAATTCCTCGCGGTCGCGGGCCATATGCAGATTGCGCATATATTCATGGAAAGCATTGACCTCTTCATCGAGGCGTTTGCGTTCCTCTTCCAGCCGCTTCATCTGCTCTGCGCGATAATCGTCAAAGGCAGCATTGCCGCTGGAATGGCGGGAACCGCGACGCTCATGGCGGCAATTCTTCGCCCAGTGCTTTTTGTCTTTTACCCAGGCTTCGGCCCGTTCGGCCGAACCGCCGAACTTTTCACCCCAAAGGATATAAGCCAGCATGGCAAGACCCAGGGGCCAGAAGATGATAAAACCGAGAACCATCAGGCCGATGGTAATCGGAGACCATTCAGGTTTGATAAGTGCAGTGTTCATTTTCAACTCTCCCAGTCACGAACACTGCTGATGTGGGGGCTGCGAGACGCCGGTCAACCCGTATTTTATGGGTTTTTCGGTCTTGAAATGCGGCTGGTGCATACTACACGCCCCTTGTTGCCGGGGGTTTCGGGCCCCTTGCGGGCAAAAAAGAAGGACAAATGGCCAATGGTGATACAACCGGTCTCGACCCATGCATGGCGCCCCTTGCGGTTGGCGACCCTGGTGCGTTTGCGCTGGCTGGCTATTGCCGGCCAGCTGGCCAGCGTGTTTTTTGTCGCCCTGTTCATCGGCTTTCCCGTGCCGCTTGTCGAATGTATCGCCCTGATCGGACTTTCAGCGGCGCTCAATATCGGTCTTCTGGTCTGGCTGGGGTCCAGCCACCGCATGACCCCCGGCTTTGCCGCCATCCAGCTCGCCTATGACTGTCTGCAGCTGGGCGGGCTGCTGTGGCTGACCGGCGGGCTGCAAAACCCCTTCTCGCTTTTATTGCTGGCCCCGGTCTCGGTCTCGGCGACCACGCTTACCCAGCGGGCCACCTTCCTGCTGTCGGTGCTTGTGGCCCTGATCGCCTCCGGGCTGGTGATCTGGCATCGTCCGCTGCCCTGGCATCCGCAGGCGCCCTTGCAGCTCGATGCGCTATATGTCGCAGGTATCTGGGCGGCGCTGCTGCTGGGTGTTGTTTTTATTGCCGCCTATACCAACCGGGTGGCGCATGAGGCGCGGCAATTGGCCGACGCCCTGGCGGCCACCGAACTGACCCTGTCGCGCCAGCAACGGCTCTCAGCGCTCGACGGGCTTGCCGCCGCCGCCGCCCATGAACTGGGCACCCCCCTTTCAACCATTGCGCTGGCCGCCAAGGAAATGCGGTCCGAACTGGGCGAGGGGCCGGTGGCCGATGATGCGCAGCTGATTATCGAACAGGCCGCGCGCTGCCGGGCCATCCTTGGCAAATTGCGCAATCTTGATGGCGACAATGATGATGGCCCGTTTGGCCGCGTATCCCTGCATGATCTGGTCGAGGAAGTGGCCAAAATCCGCGAGGTTCCGGGCAAAAACCTGATCATTCTGCCCGGCAGCGGCACCGGGCCGGAACCGTTTGTGACCCGCAATGTCAGCCTGCTTTATGGCCTTGGCAACCTCATTGAGAATGCGGTGGATTTTGCCCTGACCAGCGTGACCATTGAAATGGAATGGGACGGGGCCGGCTTTACAATCTCTGTCACCGATGACGGCGCGGGCTTTCCCCCCGACCTGATCACCCGGCTGGGCGAACCCTATCTGACCACCCGGGTGCATGGGCCGGGCAAGGACCCGGCAGCGGCGGGCGGGCTGGGCCTTGGCATCTTCATTGCCAAGACCTTGCTGGAGCGGACCGGCGCACAACTTACCTTCCGCAATGTCGACCCGGAGGGGCATGCCGAGGTGATTGTGCACTGGCGCGAGGGCCTGGTTTCCGACGGATGATTGCCGCGTCAGCTTTGACCTTTGTGACGGAAAATCCTATATGTCAGTTTGTACAGGTTCTAAATAAGGTCCGGGCCGGTAACAGAGGCCGCGGAGCCGCAGAACAAAAAAGACGGAGCGCAGGTGAAACACGAAGACGTCTCAGATGCGCCGGGGTCTGGAGTGAAAGTCATGGTACTTGACGAGCTTTTGAACCGCGATCGGTCCTTGCTGCTTGTAGATGACGACAAACCCTGGTTGACCCGGCTGGAGCGGGCCATGGAACGGCGTGGCTTTGATGTGCGCATCGCCGACAGCGTTGCCGGTGGTCTTGCCGCCGTTGCCGCCGCCCCGCCCGCCTTTGCCGTTGTTGACCTGCGGCTTGAAGACGGTAACGGGCTGGATGTGGTCTCGGCCCTGCATGCCCGCCGGGCCGATGCCCGCGCCGTGGTGTTGACCGGCTATGGCAATATCGCGACCGCCGTGACCGCGGTGAAACTCGGCGCGGTCGATTATCTGGCCAAGCCCGCCGATGCCGATGATGTCATCAAGGCATTGCTCTCCGATACCGAAGACAAGCCCGAACCGCCCGAGAACCCGATGTCGGCTGACCGGGTGCGCTGGGAGCATATTCAGCGGGTCTATGAATTATGTGACCGCAATGTCTCGGAAACGGCGCGCCGCCTCAATATGCACCGCCGCACCCTGCAGCGTATCCTTGCCAAACGCGCCCCGCGCTGATCGCCCGGGCCGCTCCCGACTTTGAATGCATCAGCGGATCTCTGGCCTTCAGGACCCGCCAAGGAGGTCAATATGTCCGTCACCCTTCATTTCCACGGTGCCGCCGGCACGGTTACCGGCTCCAGCTACCGCATCGTGCATCCTGGTGGGCAATTCCTTGTTGATTGCGGCCTGTTCCAGGGCAACAAGACGGTCAGGGAACTGAACCTCAAACCCCAGCCCTATGATCCGAAAGCCATTGACTATCTGCTGCTGACCCACGCGCATATCGACCATTGCGGCCTGGTGCCGAAACTCTATCGTGAGGGCTTCCGGGGGCCGATACACCTGACAGCGCCCACCGGCGGGCTGATTGAATTCCTGCTCGAGGACGGTGCCGGTATTCAGGAAAGCGAAGCCGAGCGCGAGAACCGCAAACGCTCCCGGCGCGGCGAACCGCCGGTCGAGCCGCTCTATCAGGTCAAGGATGCCGAAGAGGCCTTGAAACACCGGGTGCCGCATGAATATCAGCAATGGGTTGAACCCGGCCCCGGCGTGCGTTTCCGGTTCTGGAATGCCGGCCACATCCTTGGCTCCGCCTCAATCGAGGTAGAGGTGGACGATGGCGAGGGCCAGAAAATCCGCCTCCTGTTCTCCGGCGATCTCGGCCCTGACGAAAAGGTGTTCTACAAGGAACCCGATGCCCCCTCCGGCTTTGACTATATCCTCTCCGAATCCACCTATGGTGGTCGGGAGCGCGAAGATTATACGCTGAACCAGCGCCGCGAGGCCTTAAAGACCGAAATCAATGCCGCCTTAAAGCGCGGCGGCAATCTGGTCATCCCCACCTTTGCCGTCGAGCGCTCGCAGGAATTGCTGCATGATATCGGCTATCTGATCAAAAGCGGCGAGGTGAACCCCCATCTGGTTTTCCTCGACTCGCCTCTGGCCCGCAAGGTGACCGGCGTCTACAAGAAATATGCCGGCATGTTCGATGATACGGAACTCGGGGCCGAGGAATTGTTCTCCGACAATCGCTTCCGCATTGTTGAGAGTGTGCAGGAATCAAAGGACATCAACAATATCAAGGGCGGCGCGATCATCATGTCGGCCTCCGGCATGTGCGATGCCGGCCGGATCAAGCATCATTTGCGCAATAACCTGATCCGCCATGATGCCACAGTGCTGTTTGTCGGTTATCAGGCGCCGGGCACGCTCGGCTCGGTTATTCAGGGCGGCGCCAAAGAAGTGCGCATTCACGGCTCACTGGTGCCCATCCGCGGCACGATTCGCACCATCTCCAACTATTCCGCCCATGCCGATCATTCCGAACTGATGGACTGGATCCGCGAGCGCCTGCCCGCCCATGGCGCGATTTTTCTCACCCATGGCGAGGACAAGGGCCGCAACGCCATGCGGGAAGCACTGATCCATTTAGGCATTGGCGGCGATCAGGTGGTCATGCCCCAGCTCGATGACGCTTTTGAATTGCGCGCCTCGGGGCTCGGTGAAGTCACCAAGCCGCTGGCCCGCCGGATCGATCCGGTACAGTTCAGCCGCGACTGGCATAATGAATTCTCCGATTTCACCATTCAGCTGAGCCAGCACCTGCATGAGGCGAAAACCGACCGCGAACGGCTTGAACTGATGCAGGCACTCAAAAAGGCGCTCGAGAACGCCGCCTAGGCGGGACCCGGATCCATCAGGGCATGGATCCGGTCGGCCCCCAGCCGGGTCAGCTTCAGCATCATCGCCTTGCGCCGTGCCGCAGGCAGGGGGTCATCCAGCGCATCACGCAAAATGTCCGCCCCGTGCCCGTCGGCCACGATCAACCCTTCAAATTCGGGGAAGATTTCCGCTTCCAGTTCCGGCGGTTTGGCAAAGAAAAACCGGTCGCAGAATGCCTTGTATTCGGGCCATTTGCTGTCGACCCGGAAATCCTCAAGGCTGGATTTGATCTCGATAATCCAGATTTGCCCCTTGGGTCCAACCGCCAGCACATCGGCGCGCCGCCCATTGGCGAGCGGCACTTCCGCATAACAGCACAGATCATAACGGGCCCGAAGGAACCGCATGACCCCCCGCTGCACCCGCAGCGCTGTGGCGGATTGCCTTCTATCAACAATGGGCGGAAGCTCAGTCATCAGCCGCCTTTGGGCGTAATGACCCGATCGAGAACCAGCTGAGAACGACGAGGGGCAAACAGATTCCGAAAGCCATACGCAGCCCGTAATGTTCGGCGACAAAGCCCAGCAGGGGCGGGCCGATCAAAAAGGCGACAAACGACAATTGCGCCAGCGCGGCGACATTGATGGCAGCGGGCCGGTCCGTGCGTTGGGCGGCGGCTGACATGGCGAGCGGGAAAATCGCGCTGGTGCCCAATCCAGCAAGGGCAAAGCCGAAAAGCGCGATATAGGGGTGAGAAGCGGTGGTGATGATCACCGCGCCGGCCCCAAGGGTGAGAATGAGGGTGCGCGCAACGGCCACCGGGCCGAACCGCTCGATATAGCCATCGGCAAAAAACCGTGCCAATGCCTGGGCCAGCGCGCCCACGGCAAAGGCCAGCCCGTTGACGAAGGGGGCGGCGGCAAAAATATCGCGCATGAAAATCACCGACCAGTCGGCCCCCGCGCCCTCAAGGAACATGGCAGAAAGCGACAGGGCAACCAGCGCCATGATGTCAAAGCTGGGCACGGCAAACCGGGGCGCTTTCGCCTGGCTGGCGGCATGCAGGCGGGCGGCGGCCGGGGTCATCCGGCCCAGCATGAGCACCACACCCACCGCAATGATCGGCACCATGCCCAGCAAATGCAGTTGCGGGCTGACCCCGGCCTGCTTGGCAAAAGCCCCGATCATGCCGGCGGAGAAAAAGCCGAAACTCCAGAAGGCATGACAGCGGTTCATGATGCGCCGCCCAACGAGATGTTCGGTCCGGTCGGCCTCCACATTGGCGACCACTTCAATCGCCCCGATTGTCAGGCCCATGAAAAACAGGATGCCGAACAGCATGGCAGGGCCGGTGGCAAAGCTGGCGGTCGCAATGATCATGCCGAGCAGGATAATGCCAAGGGTGAGGGTGCGCCGGTAACCGAGCCTGTCAAGGACCGGGCTGGCAAAGGTCAGTGAAATCATTGTGCCAATGCCACCGCCCGTCAGCGCCAGCCCAAGGGCACCTTCGCGCACACCCATGGCCAGCTGCAGGTCGCCAATGCGCGGGTAAAGCCCGCCCAGCGCCAGTGAATAGATGAAAAACGCACCATAAACCCGCATCTGCGGGGCAAGGTCGAGACCGAAACGCATGATTGAGACTTCCCGTTGAATCGGGGTGAGATTAGGGGGTCGGCAGGTGTTAGACAATATCCATCACGGAGTGAAAGCCTGCCCGCGAAGGCGCGCTGGAAACCTCATACGCGTGCACAGAAATGCAGGGTTCAGGCCGCATTCCGGCGCCGGTCGGCAATGCGAATGCCGATGTCGGCATGGCGCTGGAACGTGATGGTTTGGCTGTGTCCGCGTTCCTGGGTCCGCATTTCCTCGCGGCGATCCGGACCCAGGTAATCGCGGGTCTCGAAATAGATGACCGGCCTGTCCATATGCGTGGTCAGCCGCTTGCGGAAATAGGGGGGAGAGAATGGCATGGCGATCACGTCGTCAAAACCAAGGGTCACGCAGGCGCGGATAACCTCGCGCGAGGCGGTGTTGCAGAAATAAATCAGGGGCGCGTAACGGATGCCGGCATGCCTGCTCTGGCGGATCTGGCGCACAAGTTTGCCCATCCGCGAAATATCGGCGACAGGCGCGAAAAGAAAAAAGCAACTGGGCACGGATTTGAGGGCGGTTTCAACCGCGCTGAGGCGTGTAAAAGGTTCTATTCTTGCAAACTCGGCGCAATTTGCCGCGTCGACAAGCGCTGGCGCAGGGCCATTGCTGGCGCCGACGACAAAGGCATTTGAAAACATAATATTTTGCGTCCTTAGGGCAGAATATTGCCGCCCGTCCCTTAACCCGCAGCGCCGTAAAAGTCGAGACTGCCAACTTCAAATTGGTTACCGGTTCGGCTTCTCGCCCCGAAATAAACCGGTATGCTGCAATAACAGCCGGGCAATGGAATCGACAGTGCGCCGAACGGCAGAATTATGCCGCTCGTCATGGTGTGAAACCAGCCATTGTTCGGTTGTCAGGTCCTCGATAATGCCGGTAACCCGCACTAGCCGCGGGTCGCTGTCGCCAACAAAGCACGGCAGAACCGTTAACCCGGCCCCCGCCGCCACCAGTTCCAGAATACTGTGCGGGTCATTGCCACGCACCCCTATCCGGTCACCATATCGCGCCTGCATCCAGCGTGCCGAGGGCGTGGTGGCAGCGCCCGAAAGCCCGACAAACAATCCAGCTTTCAGCCCATGGGTGAGGGTGTGCCCGGAATAAAGAGCGTAAGCGACGTGTCCCACCTGCCGCCCGGCCAGCCATTGCTCGGTGGGCCGCGCATTGCGTAACCCGATATCGGCCTGGCGATGGCCGATATCGATCTTCTCGTTCGCGGTGACCAGTTCGATACGATAGGGACTGTCCGGCGACCAGAGGGCGGTAATATTCCGGGCCAGAAACCCCGATGTCCAATTGCCGGCCGACACCAGAACCAGCCGTGTTCCCTGATTTTCGGCCCGCCATTGATCGACGCCCACCATGGCCGCTTCGACATGCTTGGCGTGCTCCATCAGCGCCAGGCCCGCCGGGGTTAGCCGGTAGCCGGTCTGGGAGCGGATGAACAGGGATTCCCCGATCTCGTTTTCAAGTGCCGTGATCCGTCGGCCCAGCGTGGGCGCGCTTACACCATTGATCCGTTGCGCAGCACTCAGACCGCCCATGCGGGCCACGTCCACGAACAGTTTCAGGTCATTCCAGTCCATATTGTTTCATTTTTGAAAAACAAGGTTCTGATTTCCTTCTACCGCCTGGAACTCATGGGTGCAACACTAACTCCATCAATATCAGCGCTCTGAGACGTATATGGTCCACGGCATACGGCGTGGGCTCAAAATCACGGGCGATAATTCTCTTGCGAGGTCATTGTGTATATTGAAATTGAAAAACAAATTCTGCGCCAGACAATAACGGCACCGGAAGGCACGCAAAGGCGGGGTCTTCGTGGGTTTTTCGCGACCCTGACCCGCCGCTATACAGCCTATCGCCAACGCCGGCGCGTGTTGCGGGCGACAGGGCATTTAAGCGATAGATTGCGGGCGGATATCGGCTATCCGCCCGCTGAGGATGCGGCCGGTTTCTGGACGCCCCCGGCCAATCAGGGTCTGATCGTGAGGGCAAACAGGTAAAGCGCCAGACAGCAAAAGCGGCGCTTTAGCTGTGTATGATACAAACCTTGGTCACGCCGGCATTCTTGAAGCCGAGATGACTGGCCGCCGCCCGGCTGAGATCGATGATCCGGCCCTTGATGAACGGTCCCCGGTCATTGATCGTGACGGTAATCTCGCGGCCATTGCTCTGGTTGACCACTTTCACCTTTGTACCGAAAGGCAGGGAGCGGTGCGCCGCGGTCATGGCGTCGGGATTCATCATTTGTCCCGAGGCGGTCATTGAGGTGAGAGCGTACCACGAGGCGCGTCCGCAGGCATTGCCGCCCGCCGCCATTGCGGCACCGGCGTTCAATACCAGCCCTGCACTCAGCAGCAGGGCGGTCAGTTTTCTGTTCTGCACAAAGGTTCCAGCACTTGATCGTTAGCGAAGCGCGCCGCCTAAGGAGGTAACTTGGCGGCAATGTGGCCATTGTCACAAATGCCGGATATGGGTGGCCCGCTGTGGCATTTGCGTGACATTTAACGCCCGAAACCCTTGCGTGCCGCCGGTTACACCTCAATGCTGCCGGCGGAACAGGCATGATATTTTCTCATTTTTGACCAATTGATAAAATTTTTTATCTGCGCTAGCCTCTCGTTCAGGGATTAAAGAGCGGGGGATGGAATGACCGAAGGTCTTCTCAAACAGGGTATCGCACCGGAGCGCCTTGAGCCCGGCCGCTATGCCGAAAACTTCTCTGACCTGCACCCGGCGCTTGACCGGCACGAAGCCCATGTCGAGGCGGACCGCTGTTACTTCTGCTATGACGCGCCCTGCCAGAAGGCCTGTCCCACCGAAATCGACATCCCGATGTTCATTCGCGAAATCTCGACCGGCAATCCGCTGGGCGCGGCCGAGACAATTTTCGACCAGAACATTCTGGGCGGCATGTGTGCCCGGGTCTGCCCCACCGAGACCCTTTGCGAGGAAGCCTGCGTGCGCATGGAAGCGGAAGGCAAGCCGGTCAAGATCGGCCAGCTGCAACGCTACGCCACCGATATCGCCATGGCGGAGGACAAGCAGTTTTATGCGCGCGCTGCAGAGACCGGCAAAAAGATAGCCGTTATTGGCGCCGGACCGGCCGGTCTCGCCTGCGCCCACCGGCTGGCCATGCACGGGCATGACGTCACGATGTTTGATGCGCGGCCGAAACCGGGTGGTCTCAATGAATATGGCATCGCCGCCTACAAGGCCCCCGACGGCTTTGCTCAGGAAGAGGTGGACTATATCCTCTCGATTGGCGGCATTACGGTTGAAACCGGCAAGGCGCTGGGGCGCGATTTCAATCTGGATGAGCTGACCGCAAGCCATGACGCGGTGTTTCTGGGGCTGGGACTTTCCGGCGTCAATGCATTACGCGCCGAAGGCGAGGGTGCCGACGGGGTGCGTGACGCCATCGATTTTATCGCCGAATTGCGCCAGTCTTCCGACATTGCCAAACTGCCCATCGGGCGCAAGGTCGTGGTGATTGGCGGCGGCATGACCGCCATTGACGCCGGCATCCAGGCCAAGCTTTTGGGCGCTGAAGAGGTGACGATTTGTTACCGGCGCGGCCAGGATCATATGAACGCTTCTGTCTTTGAGCAGGAACTGGCTGCCGCCAGAGGCGTCAATATCCGCCACTGGCTGGCCCCGAAACGGGTGCTGAGCGCGAATGGCAAAGTCACCGGGCTGGAGCTGGAATATACAAGTCTCAAGGATGGCAAGCTGGCCATGATGGGGGCGACCATGACCCTTGAGGCTGATCAGGTTTTCAAGGCCATCGGCCAGAGCTTTGACAATGATTTCTCCGATGTGACGCTGGAAGGCGGGCGGATCAAGGTGGATGCCGACATGCGCACCTCACATGAAAAGGTGTGGGCCGGGGGCGACTGTGTTTATGGCGGCGACGATCTGACAGTGACCGCCGCAGCCCATGGCCGCGACGCGGCCGAGGCGATCAACAAGGCGCTTTCATGAGACACGGGCAATGACAGATCATATCGCCCCCCTTCTCAGGCGCTATTCAATGCGCAACCCGCCGGATATGGCGCAAGCCGGTGTGGGAGCGCGGGTGAAATGAGCGCGGGATATTCAGGCACCCCATTGGCCCGGAAGCTCGGTTATGCCGGGGCGGTCTGGGCGGTGAACATGCCTGAAAGCGTGCGCATGGAAATTGAAAGCACGGGCGACGTCCACTGGCAGGACAGGGTGAATGGGTCGGCCGCCGCGCACTTTTTTGTGACCGAACGCCAGCGGCTCGAACAGCTGATAAGCGAGGCCCGCCAACACCTCGATGACAATGCAATGGTCTGGGTTTCATGGCCGAAAAAGGCCGCAAAGGTTGAAACCGATATTACCGAAGACGTGGTGCGCGATGTGGCGCTGCCCACCGGCTTCGTCGACATCAAAGTATGCGCAATTGATACGGTCTGGTCGGGGCTCAAGCTTATGGTCAGAAAAGAATTGCGCAACCCGAACAAAAAGATCGATTGATCCAAGGAGAACAAAATGGCTGACCTCCGTAGCAGTTTTGTGGGTATCAAATCACCGAACCCGTTCTGGTTGGCCTCGGCTCCACCAACCGACAAGGCCTATAATGTCGAGCGCGCGTTCAAGGCGGGCTGGGGCGGTGTGGTCTGGAAGACCCTTGGCGAAGAAGGTCCGCCAGTGGTCAATGTCAACGGCCCGCGCTATGGCGCGATCTATGGTGCCGACCGGCGTCTGCTTGGCCTCAACAATATCGAACTGATCACCGACCGCGATCTCTATGTGAACCTGCGCGAAATCAAGCAGGTCAAGATGAACTGGCCCGACCGCGCTGTCGTCGTCTCGCTGATGGTGCCCTGTGAGGAAGAAAGCTGGAAAGCCATTCTGCCGCTGGTCGAGGAGACCGGGGCCGACGGGATCGAACTCAATTTCGGTTGCCCCCACGGCATGAGCGAACGCGGCATGGGTGCCGCTGTCGGCCAGGTGCCTGAATATGTGGAAATGGTGGTGCGCTGGTGCAAGCAATATTCGCGCATGCCGGTGATTACCAAGCTGACGCCCAATATCGCCGATGTGCGCAAGCCCACCCGCGCCGCGAAAAACGGCGGCACCGATGCGGTTTCGCTGATCAACACCATCAACTCGATCACCTCGGTCAATCTCGACACGTTTTCTCCCGAGCCCTCGATCGACGGCAAGGGCACCCATGGCGGCTATTGCGGCCCGGCGGTTAAACCCATCGCCCTTAATATGGTCGCCGAAATTGCGCGCGATCCGGCAACCGCCGGATTGCCGATTTCAGGCATTGGCGGCATCACCACCTGGCGCGACGCGGCGGAATTTCTCGCCTTGGGCGCGGGCAATGTGCAGGTCTGCACCGCCGCCATGACCTATGGCTTCAAGGTGGTCGAGGAAATGATTTCAGGCCTCTCCAACTGGATGGATGAAAAGGGTCACACCAGCCTTGATGATGTGATTGGCCGGGCGACACCCAATGTCACCGACTGGCAATATCTCAACCTCAATTACATCTCCAAGGCGCGGATCGATCAGGACCTCTGCATCAAATGCGGCCGCTGCTATATCGCGTGCGAAGACACCTCGCATCAGGCCATCGCCAATACGATTGATGGCAAGCGCGGCTTTGAGGTCAAGGATGACGAATGCGTCGCCTGTAATCTTTGCATCGATGTCTGTCCGGTCGAGAATTGCATCACCATGGAAGAGCTCAGCCCCGGCATGATGGATGAACGCACCGGCAAGCCGGTTGAAGCCGATTACGCCAACTGGACGACCCACCCCAATAATCCCGGCCGGGTGACGGAACCGGCGGAATAGAAGCCGCCCGGCCGTAAGGGGGCGTTACCGTCATGCGTACCCTTTGTGTTTTGTCGGTGACAAAGCCGGCGCCTGCTTCACACCCGGTGCGCGATCCCCTAGTAAGAAGGGCACAAAAGCTGGGGGGACATCGTGGCACAAGCAGAACTGTTCATTACTATCGGACGGGTGGTCTTCGGACTGTTCTTCGTCATCGCCGGAATACGCAATTTTGCCAATTTTGGCGCGCGCACCACCGCGCTGACAAATTACGGCTTCCCCTTGCACCGGCTATTGCTGGTGGCAGGTTTCGGCGTGCAGCTCGTCGCGGGGCTGGCACTTGTTTTCGGGCTGTTCACCACATGGGCCGCCATCGCGCTGATTGTGTTTCTGGTACTGGCCACCGCGTTCTATCACAACCTCTTCCGGTTCGAGGGCGACGCGCAAGCGCCTCATCTTTACGCAACATTGGTCAACATAACCCTTGCCGCAGGTCTCCTGCAGGTGATCGGCACCGCCTGAGTGCCGAACCGGCCAGAACCCCTTAAGTGAGGTGATCTGATCCCATGGCGCGCGCGCACCACACAACCCATGCACAAGGGGCAGAAAAGCTCAAAGGCCATCTGGCCATGGTGTTTTTCGCCGCCTTCATTGCCGGGTCTTTCTCGCTGGGCAAACTGACCACCCCCTATATTGGTCCCGCAGCGCTTAATGGCGCGCGTTTCGTGCTCGCCGCGCTGATCATGGGCGTGCTGGCCTTTGGCGTGCGCCGGGAGACGCTGAAATGGCCACCCGCATCCTGGCGCTTTGTCTTGCTGGGCTTTTGCATGGCCGTTTATTTCGTCACCATGTTCATGGCCCTCGCCCTGACCTCGCCGGTATCGACAAGCGCCGTGTTCACCCTGACACCGATCATGACCGCGATATTTGCCTATTTCCTGCTGAGCCAGAATGTGCGCTGGGCAGCGATGGTCAGTCTGCTGTGCGCGGGCATCGGCTCGATATGGGTTATTTTCAGGGGCGATTATCAGGCGCTTGCCGGTTTTGAAATCGGCGTCGGTGAGCTGATCTTTCTTGCAGGCTGCGCCTGCTATGCCCTGTTCACGGCTCTCTTGCGCAAATTCAATCGTGGCGAAAGCCTGCCGGTTTCAACCTTTTATATTCTCATCGCCACCACGATCTGGGTCGGCCTTTACGGCTTTGGCGAAATCAGCCGTACCGATTGGGCGTCCCTGCCGCCGCTGGTCTGGTTCGTCCTGCTTTATCTGGCCATTTTCACCACGGCGATCACCCTGTTCCTCGTGCAATATGCCTCAATGCGGCTGCCGGCCTCAAAAGTGCAGGCCTATGGCTATCTAGTGCCAGCCTTTGTGATTGCCTATGAGGGCCTGGCCGGGCATGGCTGGGTCAGCCTGACGGTGATGGCGGGCGCAATTGTGACGGTGCTGGGCATGGTTATTCTGGCGCTGGTGCCCGACAAATAGCTATTTCTGTTTGGGTTTCAGCCCATGCATGAATAGCTGCTCGAGAAAGCGTGCCGCATCCTCGAAACGGCCTTCGCCGCCCCGGTTCTTGCCAAGCACCGCCCTGACCTGCACATCGAAATCGGCATAATGCTGGGTGGTCGCCCAGATGGCGAAGATCAGGTGATAAGGGTCAGCCTGCACCAGCTTGCCCTCATCCATCCAGCGCTGGATAATGCCCGCCTTCTCATCAACCAGTATTTTCAGCCGGTCTTCCAAAAGGTCAACGATACGCGGTGCGCCCTGCAGCAATTCATTGGCGAACAACCGGCTTTCGCGCGGAAAGTCGCGCGCCATTTCCAGCTTGCGCCGGATATAGGAACGGATTTCAGGGATGGGATCGCCGTCCGCGTCCATTTCCTCGAGCGGCGCCAGCCATGTGTCCAGCAGCTGCTCGATCAGCGCTTTGTGGATGTCTTCCTTGCGGCCAAAATAATACAAAAGATTGGGCTTGGACATGCCCGCCGCCTCGGCAATCTGGTCGATCGTTGCCCCGCGAAAGCCATGGGTGGAGAAAACCTCGAGCGCCGCTTCCAGGATGATTTCCTGCTTTTCGCGCTGGATCCGCGTCAGCGGGCGGGCGGTAACTCTCTGGTCCATTTGTGCTCTTCCTCGCCTCTTTATGACAATGTAGTAATTTTCACCTTGATCGCCACCACAGGAATGCTAACATTTTTCCAATTGGTCAAAAATTGTTAGCATAGTTTTTCGCGAGCAACAGCTATGCCAGTATTTATCGGGATTTTTGCCACAGGCGTGATTTAGGGGAATAAACAAAGTGTCGGATAAAGGGAATGTGGCGCCGAACGATTTGAGCGCATTCTGGATGCCGTTTACGGCAAATCGGCAGTTCAAGAAAGCACCGCGCATGTTCGTGGGTGCAAAGGACATGTATTATACCACCTCTGATGGCAAGCAGGTCCTCGATGGCACGGCGGGCCTCTGGTGCGTCAATGCCGGGCACTGCCGGCCCAAAATCACCGAAGCCATTCAGAAACAGGCCGCCGAACTCGATTACGCGCCGGCGTTCCAGATGGGCCACCCCAAGGCGTTTGAACTGGCCAACCGGCTGGTCGATATCGCGCCCAAGGGCATGGACAATGTGCTGTTCACCAATTCAGGCTCTGAATCGGTCGAGACCGCGCTGAAGGTCGCGCTCGCCTATCACCGGGTCAAGGGCGATGGCGCCCGCTCGCGGTTGATCGGGCGTGAGCGCGGCTATCACGGCGTCAATTTTGGCGGCATCTCAGTCGGGGGTATTGTCACCAACCGCAAGATGTTCGGCACCCTTTTGACCGGTGTCGACCACATGCCCCATACCCATGATATTGCCCGCAATGCCTTCACCAAGGGCGAGCCCGAGCATGGCGCCAATCTGGCCGACGAGCTGGAACGGATTGTCACCCTGCACGATGCCTCGACCATTGCCGCTGTCATTGTCGAGCCGGTTGCCGGTTCCACCGGCGTTTTGATTCCGCCCAAGGGCTATTTGCAGCGCCTGCGCAATATTTGCGACAAGCATGGCATCTTGCTGATTTTTGACGAGGTCATTACCGGCTTTGGCCGTGTCGGCACCCCGTTTGCCGCCGATTATTTCGGCGTGACCCCCGATATCATGGTCACCGCCAAAGGCCTGACCAATGGTGTCATCCCCATGGGCGCGGTCTTTGTGAAAGGTGAAATTCACGACGCCTTCATGCAAGGCCCCGAGCACATGATTGAGTTCTTCCACGGCTATACCTATTCGGGCAATCCGATTGCCTCTGCCGCCGGGCTTGCCACACTCGAGACTTATCGCGAGGAAGGGCTGCTGACCCGCGGGGCGGAGCTCGGCGATTACTGGGCCGAGGCCTTGCATTCGCTGAAAGATGCGCCCCATGTCATCGATATCCGCAATATCGGCCTGATTGGTGCCATCGAACTGGAGCCGATCAAGGGGGAGCCGACCAAGCGGGCCTTCTCCGCATTCCTTAAGGCCTATGATGACGGTTTGCTGATCCGCACCACGGGCGATATCATTGCCCTCAGCCCGCCCCTGATCATTGAAAAGCAGCATATCGACGAAATCGTCGGGAAACTGCGCAGCGTTTTGAATGAGATCGACTGATGAACGTCATCGAAAATGCCGTTAACGGCCAACGCTATATCTCCAAATCCACCCGGCGCGGGGCGGTTTTTAACCCCGCGACCGGCGAGCAGACGGCAGAACTGCCGCTCTCGACTATTGATGAACTGAACGCAGCGGTCGCCGCCGCCAAGGCCGCACAACCGGCCTGGGGCGACACGCCCCCGGCCAAGCGCGCCCGGGTGATGTTCCGGTTTCTGGAATTGCTCAACCAGAATGCGGATGCCATCGCCAACGCGATTTCCGCCGAACATGGCAAGACCCATGAAGATGCCCTGGGCGAATTGGCGCGCGGCATTGAAGTGGTCGAATTTTCCTGCGGTATTCCGCATTTGTTGAAGGGCGAATATTCGCGCAATGTCGGCCCGGCGATTGATACCTATGCCGACCGCCAGCCCTTGGGCGTTGTGGCGGGCATTACCCCGTTCAATTTCCCGGCCATGGTGCCGATGTGGATGTACCCAATGGCCATTGCCTGCGGCAATGCCTTCATCCTCAAACCCTCCGAGCGCGACCCGTCGGCGGCGATGATCGCCTTTGACCTGTTCAAACAGGCCGGTCTGCCCGACGGCATTTTCAACATCGTGCATGGCGACAAGGAAGCGGTCGATACGATCCTCGATCATCCGGATATCAAGGCGGTCAGCTTTGTGGGGTCCACCCCGATTGCCGAATATGTCTATCAGCGCGGGACCAAGGCGGGCAAACGCGTACAGGCGCTGGGCGGCGCGAAAAACCACATGATCGTCATGCCAGATGCCGATATGGATCAGGCGGCGAACGCGCTGATGGGCGCGGGGTACGGTTCGGCCGGTGAACGCTGCATGGCGATTTCCGTCGCCGTGCCCGTGGGGGACGAAACCGCAGACCGTCTGGTCGCGGCGCTCAAGCCCAAGGTGGAAGCGCTCAAGATCGGTCCGGCGTCTGATGCCAGCGCCGAGATGGGCCCGCTGATCACCCAACAGGCGCAGGAGCGTGTGCTCGGTTATATTGATGCGGGCGAAAAGGCCGGGGCCAGTCTGGTGGTTGATGGCCGCGGCTTCAAATTGCAGGGCTATGAAAACGGCTATTTTGTCGGCGGCACCCTGTTTGACCATGTGACCCCGGACATGTCGATCTATCGCGACGAGATTTTCGGCCCGGTGCTTTCGGTGGTGCGCACCCAGAATTTCGATGAAGCGGTCGAACTGATCCATGGCCATGAATATGGCAATGGCACCGCCATCTTTACCCGTGACGGCGACACCGCCCGCGCCTTTGCCGACAAGATTGAAGTGGGCATGGTGGGTATCAATGTGCCGATCCCCGTCCCGGTCGCCTATCATTCCTTTGGCGGCTGGAAGCGCTCACTGTTTGGCGATCATTCCATCTATGGCCCCGAAGGGGTGCATTTCTACACGCGGCTGAAAACCGTCACGGCCCGCTGGCCGAGCGGTGTCAAGGAAGGCGCTGTTTTCACCTTCCCCGCCTGATCACGACGAAACGAAAGGACGTAAAACCCATGTCAGCCCCCGGAAAAAACCTCAGGATCAACGCAGATCGCCTCTGGGATGCGCTCATGGAGATGGCCAAGATCGGGCCAGGTGTCGCCGGCGGCAATAACCGCCAGACCCTGACCGACGCCGATGGGGAAGGCCGCAAGCTGTTCCAGAAATGGTGCGAAGATGCCGGCATGACAATGGGCGTCGACAAGATGGGCACAATGTTTGCGAAAAGGGAGGGGTCCGATCCGGATGCCCTCCCTGTTTATGTGGGGTCCCATCTCGATACCCAGCCGACGGGGGGTAAATATGACGGGGTTTTGGGTGTGCTGGGCGCGCTGGAACTGGTGCGCTCCCTCAACGATCTCGACATCAAGACCAAGCACCCGATTGTGGTGACCAACTGGACCAATGAAGAGGGCACCCGTTTCGCCCCCGCCATGCTGGCCTCCGGCGTTTTTGCCGGCATGCATGAACTCGATTGGGCCTATGACCGGGAAGATGCCAAGGGCATCAAATTCGGCGATGAGCTAAAGCGCATCGGCTGGCAGGGCGACGAAGAGGTCGGTGCCCGCAAGATGCATGCGTTTTTTGAGCTGCATATCGAGCAGGGTCCGATTTTGGAGGCTGAAGGCAAGGATATTGGCGTCGTCACCCATGGTCAGGGTCTGCGCTGGATCGAATGCACCATTACCGGCAAGGAAAGCCATACCGGCTCCACCCCCATGCCCATGCGCAAGAATGCCGGGCGCGGGCTGGCGCAGGTGACCGAGCTGGTGCACGAGATTGCCATGAAATACCAGCCGACGGCGGTGGGCGCGATCGGGCATATCGATGTCTATCCCAATTCACGCAATGTCATTCCCGGCAAGGTTGTGTTCACGGTCGATTTCCGCTCGCCAATTCTCGATTCGCTGACGGCAATGGAGCAAGAACTCTACGACCGCGCGCCCGGCGTTTGCGAAGCGCTGGGGCTGACATTCAAGCACACGATTTCCGGCCAGTTCGATCCCCCCGAATTCGACAAGAATTGTGTCTCAGCCGTGCGCAATGCCGCTGAACGGCTGGGCTATTCCCATATGGATATCGTCTCGGGAGCTGGCCATGACGCCTGCTGGATCAACCGCGTGGCCCCCACGGCGATGGTGATGTGCCCCTGCGTTGACGGGCTGTCCCATCACGAAGCCGAAGAGATCACCAAGGAATGGGCCGCCGCCGGCGCCGACGTGCTGCTGCATGCGGTGCTGGAGACAGCGGAGATTGTTGAGTGACTTTTACAATAATTGTCGCCTTCACTCTTGTTGCAGCCCTGCTGGTGATATCGCCGGGGCCAAACGGCGTCCTCATTGCCAAGACAGTGCCGACTTCGGGCCGGTCCAGCGGCTTTGCAAATGTTCTGGGCTTTATGTCGGCGTTTTATCTCCACGGCCTTTTTGTAATTTTTGGTCTGTCGATCCTGATCATGCGGTCTGCTGAATTGTTCACCGCGGTCAAATGGGTGGGGGCCGCGTATCTTTGCTGGATCGGAATCAAGGCGTTGCGGGAAGCCCTGGGCAAGCAACAACCGGCGCATCACGACGTACCGTCTCGCCGCCCGCGCAGGTTTGCCAAAGCCTATTTGGAGGGGTTTTTGACCAATGCGCTCAACCCCAAGGTCTCCATGTTCTATCTCGCTGCATTCCCTCAGTTTCTGCCCGCGAGCGCCATGAACGCCACCAACGTGCTGACGCTTGTGTTCATCCATTCAGTGCTCAACCTCGTCTGGTTCGGGAGCATGGTGCTGGTGCTGGACCGGGTCACCATGTTTGCCAGGTCAGGGACCGCGCATCGCTGGCTCAAGGGCATAACAGGCATCGTCTTTCTCGGTTTTGGCGCCAAGCTTGCGTCTGTTCACAATTAGCATCTGGAGATTATCGCCATGAGCAAAGTCATCAAGAACGGCACGATCGTCACCGCCGACCTGACCTATAAGGGCGATGTAAAAATCGAGGGCGGCACGATAGTTGAGATTGGGCCCAACCTCAGTGGCGATGAGGTGCTCGATGCGACCGGCTGTTATGTGATGCCGGGCGGGATCGATCCGCATGTGCATCTCGAAATGCCGTTCATGGGCACCTATTCGACCGATGATTTTGAAAGCGGCACCCGCGCGGCTTTGGCGGGGGGCACGACCATGGTGGTGGATTTCTGCCTGCCATCCCCCGGCCAGTCGCTGCTTGAAGCGCTCTCCATGTGGGACAATAAATCCACCCGCGCCAATTGCGATTATTCCTTCCACATGGCGATTACCTGGTGGAGCGAGCAGGTTTTCAACGAGATGGAAACCGTGGTGCGCGAGCGCGGCATCAATACCTTCAAGCATTTCATGGCCTATAAGGGCGCGCTGATGGTCAATGATGACGAGATGTATGCCTCGTTCCAGCGCTGCGCCGAACTCGGGGCCATGCCGCTGGTCCATGCCGAAAACGGCGATATCGTTGCCGACATGTCGGCCCGGCTTTTGGCCGAGGGCAATAACGGCCCCGAGGCCCATGCCTATTCCCGCCCGCCGCAAGTGGAAGGCGAGGCCACCAACCGGGCGATCATGATTGCCGATATGGCCGGGGTGCCCCTTTATGTGGTGCACACCTCCTGCGAGCAGAGCCACGAAGCCATCCGCCGCGCCCGGCAGAACGGCATGCGGGTTTATGGCGAACCGCTGATCCAGCATTTAACCCTCGATGAAAGCGAATATTTCGACAAGGACTGGGACCACGCCGCCCGCCGGGTGATGTCGCCGCCTTTCCGCAACAAGCAACATCAGGATTCGCTCTGGGCCGGGCTGCAATCGGGGTCGTTACAGGTTGTGGCCACCGATCATTGCGCCTTCACCACCGAGCAGAAGCGCTATGGCGTTGGCGATTTCACCAAGATCCCCAATGGCACCGGCGGGTTGGAAGACCGCATGCCGATGCTGTGGACCTATGGGGTGAATACCGGCCGGCTGACCATGAACGAATTCGTCGCCGTGACCTCGACCAATATCGCCAAGATCTTGAACACCTATCCCAAAAAGGGTGCGGTGCTGGTGGGGGCCGATGCCGATCTCGTTGTCTGGGACCCGGAACGCGAAAAGACGATTTCGGCGAAATCACAGCAATCGGCGATCGATTACAATGTGTTTGAGGGCAAGCATGTCAAAGGCCTGCCGCGCTTCACCCTGACCCGCGGCCATGTGGCGGTGGAAGAGGGCACGATGAAAACCGAGGAAGGGCATGGCAAATTCATCAAGCGCGAACCGTTCCAGGCCGTCAACAAGGCGCTGTCCACCTGGAAGGAAATCACCGCGCCCCGCAAAGTCGAACGCACCGGCATTCCGGCGTCGGGGGTCTAGGATTTGAACACGTCTCCTACGGCTGTCGTCTCCGCCAAGGGCCTCGGCCTGACCTTTCCCACCAATGACGGGCCGGTTGAGGCACTGCATAATGTCGATCTGACCGTCAAACCCGGCGAATTCGTTTCCTTCATTGGTCCCTCCGGCTGCGGCAAGACGACGTTCTTGCGGGTCATTGCCGATCTGGAACAGCCGACCGAAGGCACGATCCTGGTCAATGGCACCACGCCAAAAAAGGCGCGGCAGGACCGGGCCTATGGCTATGTGTTTCAGGCCTCGGCACTCTATCCCTGGCGGACGATCGAGAAAAATGTCGGCCTGCCGCTTGAGATCATGGGCTATACCAAAGCGGAACAAAAGGCGCGGATTGCCCGGACACTGGAACTGGTCAATCTCGCCGGGTTTGAACAGAAATACCCCTGGCAACTCTCCGGCGGCATGCAGCAGCGCGCCTCCATTGCCCGCGCGCTGGCCTTTGATGCCGACCTGTTGCTGATGGATGAGCCGTTTGGCGCGCTCGATGAAATCGTCCGCGATCACCTCAACGAACAATTGCTCAAACTCTGGGCCGAAACGAAAAAGACCATCTGTTTCGTCACCCATTCCATTCCCGAGGCAGTGTACCTGTCGACAAAGATCGTCGTCATGTCGCCGCGCCCCGGTCGGGTGACCGATGTGATTGAAAGCACATTGCCCGCCGAGCGCCCCCTCGATATCCGCGAGACGCCCGAATTCCTCGCCATCGCCCACAGGGTCCGCGAGGGCCTTCGGGCCGGACACAGCTACGAGGAGCAATGAGCATGATGCGGCAGCTGATTGAGGGTAAAACGCTTCCCGTCCTTCTCGTCTCAGCGGCGCTCATCGTCATCTGGTATTTTGCCGCCATCGGCATGAACTGGCAGCGCCAGATCGATACCTATAACCGCACCGATGTGGTGGGCTGGAGCACGAGCGAATTGCTCAATGATGTGCTCAACCAGAAAAAACCATTGCTGCCGACCCCGCATCAGGTCGCTGGCGAATTCTGGAACACCACGATGGGGCAGGCCATCACCTCCAAGCGCAGCCTTGTCTATCATGGCTGGATCACCCTCTCGGCCACCCTTTTGGGCTTTGTCTTTGGCACATTGTTCGGCATAGGTCTGGCCGTGTTCATCATCCATAGCGCGACCATGGACCGCTCGCTGATGCCCTGGATCATTGCCAGCCAGACTGTGCCTATTCTCGCGATTGCACCCATGGTGGTGGTGGTGCTCAACGCGGTTGGCGTATCCGGGCTGATCCCCAAGGCGCTGATCTCGACCTATCTCAGTTTCTTCCCCGTCGTTGTCGGCATGGTCAAGGGTCTGCGCAGTCCCGAGGGTATTCAGCTCGATCTGATGCATACCTATAGCGCCTCTAAATTCCAGACATTCTGGAAACTGCGCTGGCCCACGGCGCTGCCCTATCTGTTCACTTCCATGAAGGTCGGCGTCGCCGCCAGCCTTGTTGGGGCCATTGTTGCGGAACTCCCCGCCGGTGGCGGATCGGGTCTTGGCGCGCGGCTTTTGGCCGGGTCCTATTACGGGCAGACGGTACAAATCTGGTCGGCTCTTGTGACTGCTGCGCTGCTGGCCGGTGCCCTGATCTTTTGTGTCTCCGCCGTTGAGCGCTTGACCCATCTCAGCATGGGAGCGCGAACATGACGCGGCTTCAAAAAGCGCTGGCGCTTGGCGCAGGCCTGCTTTGTTTGCTGGCGCTCGTGCTGCCCTATGGCCTTGTTGGTGAGGCCCAGAGCGGCATTCTAAATTTTCCCGCAGTGTTGGTGTTTCTGATTTTGGGTGTGGTGAGCCTTGCCCGCTTCCGTGTGGCCTTCAACTATGTGATCGATGGCCTGCTGGCTGTGGCCGGCGCTGTGGTCTTGATGGTCTCGCTTGCCGTGATCGATCTGGCAGCCCCCGGTTTCTGGTGCACACTGGTCGGCACTTGGTTGTTCGGCTGGCTATTCGCCGAACGCCTGTCGACGGGGATTGCGAGAGGCACCACGCTGGCCCAGACGGGGGTTCTGATCCCCGCCATGTTCGGCGCGGCCATTCTGGTGGTCTGGGAAGGGGTGACGCGGGGTGGCGGTGTGCCGACCATTCTTCTGCCCGCGCCCTCGGGCATCTGGGACCAGTTGATCAATAGCGTGCCCGTTCTCGCCGCCGATTTTTATCAGACCTTCATCAAGGCAGTGCTGATTGGCTATGCCATGGGCTGTGCAGCAGGGTTTGCCGTCGCCATTGCCATTGACCGCTCCCCCTTTCTCAAGCGCGGGCTGTTGCCGCTGGGTAATTTCGTCTCGGCCTTGCCCCTGATCGGCATCGCCCCGATCATGGTGATGTGGTTCGGCTTTGACTGGCAGTCAAAGGCGGCGGTGGTTGTGGTGATGACCTTCTTTCCCATGCTGGTGAATACGATTTCCGGCCTTAACGCTTCGGGCGAGATGGAGCGCGATTTGATGCGCACCTATGCCTCGAGCTATTGGCAGACACTGGCCAAGCTGCGCCTGCCGGCGGCGGCCCCTTTCATTTTCAATGCCCTGAAAATCAATTCCACCCTCGCCCTGATCGGGGCCATCGTGGCCGAATTTTTCGGGACACCCATCGTTGGCATGGGCTTTCGCATCTCCTCCGAGATCGGCAAGCTGAATGTCGAGATGGTCTGGGCAGAAATCGCCATCGCGGCACTGGCGGGCTCTGCATTTTACGGTGTGATGGCATTGCTCGAACGCGCCGTCACATTCTGGCATCCGTCCGTCCGCAGTGGGCGGGCTTAACAGGGAAAAGGGAAACGCTAATGAAAAAAATAATTTTGGTAGGCCTGATGGCCAGTGCCATGGCGCTGTCGACCTCTGCCGGCATGGCAGCGGACGCAGTGACCCTGCAGCTCAAATGGGTCGCTCAGGCGCAATTCGCCGGTTATTTTGTCGCCAAGGACAAAGGCTTTTATGAAGAAGAAGGCATCGACATCACCATCAAGAACGGCGGGCCCGACGTGGCGCCGGAACAGGTGATTGCCGGTGGCGGTGCTGATGTGATCGTCGACTGGATGGCCGGCGCACTGGCCGCGCGGGACAAGGGTGTGGGGCTCGTCAATATCGCCCAGCCATTCAAGAAATCCGGCCTGTTGCTGATCTGTCCCAAGGATGGCCCGGTACAGACCGTGGCGGATTTCCCCGGCCACACACTCGGCGTCTGGTTCTTTGGCAATGAATATCCCTTCTATGCCTGGATGAACAAGGAAGGCATTCCAACAGATGGCGGCGATGCCGGCGTCAATGTGCTCAAGCAGAGCTTTGATGTTGAGCCCTTGATTCAAGGCCAGGCCGATTGCATTTCGGTCATGACCTATAATGAACTGGGCCAGGCGATCGATGCCGGGTTCACCACCGACAAGCTGACCATCTTCAACTACACCGAAATGGGCAATGACCTGCTCGAAGACGGTCTTTATGCAATGGAAGAAGATCTCGCGGATCCCGCCTTTGCCGAAACCATGGTCCGCTTCGTCAAAGCCTCGCAAAAGGGCTGGAAATATGCGGTGGAGAATCCCGATGAAGCCGCACAGATCGTTATCGATAATGACGAATCCGGCGCCCAGACCCTTGAGCATCAGCAATATATGATGAGCGAAGTGGCCAAACTGGTCGATCCGGACGACTTTGCGCTCAATATTGATGCCTATAACCGTACCGAGAAGGCATTGCTCGATCAAAAGATCATCGAGAACCAGCCGGAAGGCGCCTATACGCTGGAGATCACCGACAAAGCCGGCATGTAATCCGCTTTTTTTGAGTGTGACTAGAGAGGCGGGGCCATGGCCCCGCCTTTTGCATGGCGACACCTGCCAGACGTCGGAAAACATGCATAAAATTTAGGCGATGGTGGCCATGGTTGGATATTTGTTGACAAATTAAGCAAAAAATCGCCCTTGAGCGCGTAAAAATAACATTTCATTAAACAGATTTGCCCAGCTTACCGCCTGAAAAACAACAAGAACGGCGGCGGTCCTTTGGACAGATTATTCCGGCACTTCCCTTTGGTCCTTGCACCCATGGTGTCAGCGCTCGGGACATTACCTGTTGCCGCTGCCGAAGCTGTGACCCCCGCAGAAATGATCGCCGACCAGGCCGTCCGGCTCGATATGGTCTGGATGCTGGTCGCCGCCGCCCTGGTCATGATGATGCAGATCGGCTTCATGCTTTTGGAAGCGGGCATGGTGCGGTCCAAGAATACCATCAATGTGGCCCAGAAAAACCTGCTGGATTTCATGTTTTCAGTACTGGTCTTCGGGGCGTTCGGTTTCATGTTCGCCTTTGGCACCGGCACACTGGCGCTGCCGGTGGGCATGGACGCGAACCTGTTCCTGCTCACCGGGCTTGATCCCTGGACGGCAGGCTTTTTCGTGTTTCAGGTCATGTTCTGCGGCACCGCGGCGACCATTGTCTCCGGGGCTGTTGCCGAACGCATGAAACTCCCCGCCTATGTGCTGGGGTCGGTCATCATGGCCGGGTTCATTTATCCGGTTTTCGCCCATTGGGCCTGGGGCTCGGCACTGGGGCCAAGCCAGGGCGCGTTTCTGGGCAATATGGGCTTTGTCGATTTTGCCGGCTCCACCGTCGTCCACGCCACCGGCGCATGGGTGGCGCTGGCCGCCTGTCTGATTCTGGGCCCGCGCTTTGGCCGTTTCACTGCCGATGGCAAGCCGGTGCGCATTGCGGGCCACAGCCCTGTGCTGGCGACTGCCGGGGCGCTGCTTTTGTTCTTTGGCTGGATAGGCTTCAACGGCGGATCGACGGTCGCTGCAACCCCCGATATCGCTCATATCATTCTCAACACCGTCATGGCCGGTGCGGCGGGCGGTGCTGCCGGATACCTGCTGGGCTGGGCCCAGGACAAGGTGATCCTGCCCGAAAAGGCCGTCTCGGGCATGCTGGGGGGACTGGTCGCGGTCACTGCCGGTTGCATGGTGCTCGACAGTGCGGGAGCCGTGCTTGTGGGGATCGCTGGCGGCATGGCCGCCGTGCTCGGCAACAAATTGCTCGAAGAGCGCTTTCAGATTGATGATGCGGTGGGCGCCATTGGTGTTCACGGTTTTGCCGGGGCGACCGGCACCCTCCTGCTCGCCTTGCTGGCCCCTGCCGCCAACCTGCCTCTTGGCAACCGGCTTGAGCAATTGGGTGTGCAGGTGCTTGGCATCGGGATCAATTTTGCCTGGACCTTTGTGCTCGGGCTGGCCCTGTTTTTTGTGCTCGACCGGGTGATGAAGGTGCGGGTGACCGCACAGGCCGAAGGCCGGGGCCTCAACGAGGCCGAACACGCCACCCGGATTGGCATTGGCCATGTCGAGGAAGCGCTGGGCGCGCTGGTGCACGGCACAGCCGATTTTGATACCCGTTTGCGCATCGAGCCGGGCGATGAGGCCGAACAGCTCACCCGCATGCTCAATGCGCTGATGGACAATATGCAAAAGGAAGAGGCGCTGCGCTCCAAGGCCACCGATCTGCGCCGTTCCGATGAGGAGGCCGAACGTCTGGCCGCTCTGACTGACGCGACGTTTGAAGCGCTGTGCATTTCAGTGGAAGGCAAGATCATTGATGGCAATGCCGCCTTTGAAACCCTGATCGGTCTGCCCATGGCCGAACTCGCCGACCGGGAACTGTTCGACCTGATCGCGCCCGACGACCGCGCGCCCATGGCTGAGCGGCTGGCCGATGGCTTGCCCGAGCCGCACGAAATTCACATTCTCAATGCCCATGGCGAACGCATTCCCGTCGAAATGCGCGGGCGCGACATCATCTATCGCGGTGCCCGCACACGGGTCAGTGCCATTTTCGATTTGCGCGACCGCAAGAAGGCAGAGGACCAGATCCGTTTTCTCGCCCAGCATGACCCGCTGACAAACCTGCCCAACCGGGCCTTGTTCAACGAAAACCTCAACGAGATGATCCGCGTAACCATCGCCACGGGCACGCCCTCGGCGGTGCTGCTGGTCGATCTCGATCACTTCAAGGATATTAATGACCTGCATGGCCACCCGGCAGGTGACGAGGTGATCAAGGTGACAGCGGAACGCCTGCGCCAGGTGGTGCGGGCCGGGGATATGGTCGCCCGCCTTGGCGGCGATGAATATGCCGTGTTGCAGGGGCGTGTGGAATTCGCCAATCAGGCTGAAGACCTGGCCCACCGGATCGTCACCGAACTCTCGCGCCCGATCACCGTGGCGCGCGACACAAAGATTCGCATTGGCGCCAGCGTGGGCGTTGCCATTTGTCCGCGCGATGGCCTGCAGGGGGACCAGCTGATCACCCGCGCCGATACCGCCCTTTATCACGCCAAGAACAGCGGCCGGAACCAGTATGCCCTGTTTGAACCGGGCATGGATGCCGAATTGCGCCGCCGCCAATTGCTCGACGCGGACCTGATGCCGGCGCTTGAAGGCGATCAGTTCCGGCTTTATTTCCAGCCCCGGCTTGATCTGGCGACGGCCTCGATTGATTGCTATGAGGCATTGATCCGCTGGCAGCACCCTGAAAACGGTCTGATCAATCCGGCCGATTTTATTCCCGTGGCCGAACATTCCGGCAAGATCGTGCCGATCGGCACCTGGGTATTGCGCGAGGCCTGCCGCCTGGCGGTCGCCCATCTCGGTTCTGCCACCGTCAGCGTCAATGTCAGCCCGGTACAGTTCCGCGACAAGCAGTTTGTCGAAACAATTGCCATGGCGCTCAAGGACAGTGGTCTGGAAGCCGAACGGCTGGAAATCGAGATCACCGAAAGCGTGCTGATTGATGATGACAAACGCGCCATTGCCCTGCTCAAACACCTCAAAAAGCTCGGCATCCGTATTGCGCTTGATGATTTCGGCACCGGCTATTCCTCGCTGGGCTATCTCAGCCGTTTTCCGTTCGACACCATCAAGATCGACCGCTCCTTTTTGCAAAACGCCCGCACGGATGGCGATGCGCTGGCCATTATCGATACCATCATCCGGCTGGGCCGGGCGCTGGAGATGAATATCGTTGCTGAAGGCGTTGAATATATCGATGAGGTTTCAATGCTGGCCGAGCGCGGTTGCCGGGAAATCCAGGGCTTCATTCTGGGGCGGCCTGTCCCGGTGGCTGAATTGCTGGAACTGCCCTCCGCGGAAATCACCGCAGCGCTTGAAGGGACCAAATCCCCGGTGGCGGATATCTCAAAGCTCAAGCAAGCGGCCCAAAAGCTCAAGACCCGCTCCATGGCCTCAAACCGCAACCTCAGGCGTCGCCGGGCCAATTAGCCGCAAGGCTTTTATAGCGGCCTATTGATACCGGGCCGCTTATGCCGCAAAGGTGTGCGCTTTATCCCTGACACGAGCAACAAAGCCGCCACCATGACAGCGCAAGCCGCACTCCAGCTTCTTGAAATTGCCGATATGGGCGCGCGCGGTGAGGGCATTGCCCTTGTCGATGACAAGCCGGTTTTCATTGCCGGTACCCTGAAGGGTGAAAGCGTGCGCGCGCTGATTGAGGGCAATCGCGGCCGGCTGGAGGCGGTGGTTTCCGCCTCGCCCGAACGGGTCGAACCTGGATGTAAACATTTCGGCTCCTGCGGCGGGTGCCAGTTGCAGCACTGGGACCGGCAAGGCTATCGCCAATGGAAACGGCAATTGCTGGTCACAGCGCTTGAGCGCGCCGGAATTGCAGCCGATGTCGCCCCGCTCATTGATGCGGAAGGGGCAGGCCGTCGCCGCGCCACGCTGCATGGCCGGCGCGAAGGGGCAGGGTTTAACGGCTTGCGTTCCCATGAGGTGCATGATCTCGACCAGTGTCCGGTTCTCGTGCCCGAATTGGCCGAGGCGGCGGATATCACCCGCGCCTGCTACCGGGCGCTTGGTGATTGCGATGTCTCCCTGACGGCAACCGATACCGGCATTGACGTGGCGATCCGCGCCAAGGCGCGGGGTGCCTACAAACCCCTGACCAATATCGCCATGCGCTACAAACTGGCCCGTCTGGCTTTGAATGGTGAAGACATCATCATCAATCGCCCCCCTGAGGTCAGAATGGGCACCGCAATGGTGCGCCTGCCCGCCGGGAGTTTCCTGCAGGCAACGGCCGCGGCCGAAGAAATTATCGGGGCCGAGATTGTCACAGCCTGCAAGGGCGCAAAGCGGGTCGCTGACCTGTTTTGTGGCGTGGGCCCGTTTGCCTTGCGCCTGGCCGCTACTGCCAAGACCTTTGCCGTCGACAGTGACCGCCAGGCCGTGGCTGCCTGTGACGCGGCCTTGCGCGGCACGCCGGGCCTCAAGATCATGGGCACCGAAACCCGCGACCTGATGCGCGATCCGCTGGTGCCGATGGAGTTGAAACCGTTTGATGCGGTTGTGCTCGACCCGCCCCGGGCTGGCGCCGAGGCACAGGCCCGCGAACTGGCCCAGTCAAAGGTCAAGCTGGTGGTCATGGTCTCCTGCGACCCGGTGAGCTTTGCCCGCGATGCCGCCATCCTGATCGCCGGCGGCTTTCGGCTGGAAAAAGTAACCCCGATCGACCAGTTCATCTGGTCCGCCCATCTCGAAACCGTCGCGGTTTTCCGGCGGTAACCCGCGCGCAATGACGGCGGAGATTTGGGTGCCAAACACCACCCTCATCCTGAGCCTGTAAAAGGATGGGCTGCACCCACTGGGTAAAAACCCTCGTGGTTCGACAAGCTCACCATGAGGGTTTGGGAAAGTTCAGAATGCGCTTCTAACACTTCGTCATTCCCGCGCAGGCGGGAATCCAGTGCGGGCAGTCCTGCCCGCAAAAGATTTCTTCTGGCACCGCTGACGCGGTGCGCTGGATTCCCGTTTTCACGGGAATGACACGGTGAGGGCCGTTACCTATGCCCTCGGGTCCAGCCCGAGGGAGAAGGAAGGCGAGGGTTAGTCGTTCAATTCCGCAATATCCCGGTAAAGCGCCAGACTTTCCGGATTGGCCAGCGCATCGGTGTTTTTCACCACCCGCCCGTGAATGGTATCGCGCACCGCGATTTCAGAAATCTTGCCCGAGCGGGTGCGCGGGATGGCGCTGATGGCGATGATTTTGGCCGGCACATGGCGCGGGGTGGCGCCCGTCCGGATACGGGTCCGGATCTCTTTGGTCACTTCCTCGGTCAATGTTTTGCCCGGGCGCAGTTTGACGAAGAGGATCACCCGCTGGTCGCCATCCTTGTCCTGCCCCACCGCAATCGCTTCTTCCACTTCGGCAATGGTTTCCACCTGCCGGTAGATTTCCGCCGTGCCGATCCGCACCCCGCCCGGATTGAGCGTGGTGTCGGAACGGCCATGAATGATGAAACCGCCCGAGGGGCGTTTTTCGACGAAATCGCCATGGGCCCAAAGCCCGGGAAAGCGTTCGAAATAGGCGCTGTGATAGCGCGCGCCATCCTCATCGCCCCAAAAACTGACCGGCATGGAGAGATGGGCGTTGCGGCAGACGAATTCACCGGCCTCGCCGCTGACCGGGTTCCCCGCGTCATCGAGCGTATCCACATCCATGCCCAAAAGCGCGCATTGCAGCTCGCCGCGATAGACCGGCAAAAGCGGATTGCCGCCGAGAAAACAGGCGCAGATATCGGTGCCGCCGGAAATTGAGGCCAGATGCACATCGGCCTTCCAGTCCGTATAGATATAATCGAAACTCGGCGGGATCAGCGGTGAGCCGGTCGAAAGGATCAGCCGCAGCGTGTCGAGCTTGTGGGTTTTGCCCGGCTTCAATCCGGCCTTGAGACAGGCATCGATATATTTCGCCGAGGTGCCAAAGATGGCGATCTCTTCGCTATCGATCAGGTCGATCAGCCTTTCGGGCGCGGGGTAGAAGGGGTTGCCGTCATAGGTGACCAGCACTGCCCCCAGCGCGAGGCCGGAAACCTGCCAGTTCCACATCATCCAGCCGCAGGTGGTGAAATAGAAAAACCGCTCGCCGGGCGTGATGTCGCAATGCAGCTTATGTTCCTTCATGTGCTGGATCAGCAATCCGGCGGCTGAATGGGTGATGCATTTCGGCTTGCCCGTGGTGCCAGAGGAAAAAAGGATCACCAAGGGCGCTGCAAACGGCAGCCGGTTAAAGGCAATGGTTTCGGGCGTAAAGGGTGCCAGAAAGTCGGCCATGGTGCGAGCGGGGAGGGTTGAGAGGCTCTCGGGCACCGTGTCGCCGAGAATGACGATCCGCGTCAGCGGTGTGCCGGCGGCCACGGCGGCAATGGTCGGGGCAACATCGATCTTCTTGCCGGCATAGCCATAGCCGGGCACGGCGACCAGCACTTTCGGCGCGATCTGGCACAGCCGGTCACTGGCCCCGGCGGGCCCGAAATCGGGCGAGCAGGATGACCAGATCGCCCCGATTGCTGACGTGGCGAGATAAAAGATAATCGCTTCAATATCATGGGTGACAATTGCCCCCACCCGGTCACCGGCGACAACGCCCTCGGCGCGCAAGGCCTGTTCGGCCCGGGAGACCGCGTCATAAAGGTCGCGCCGGGTGATGGAGCGCTTTGTCCCGTCGTCGCGATGGGCGATGATGGCGAGACTGTCATCGGGATTGCGTAAGAGATTTTCCGCGTAATTGAGCCGCGCGCCGGGATAAAACTGCGCATCGCGCAGGGTCGCGCCGGGGATGAAAGCGGCATCGCCCTTGTCGCCGATAATCGCCAGATCATCCCAGAGGGCATCGTAAAAAGCGTCAGGGGCCTTGATCGACCAGTCGAGCAGGGCCGCATAATCATCGGGGGCGGCGCCATGGTGGGTATGGGTTTTCTCGGCAAATTGCCAGAGCGCTGACTGGCGTTTCTGGTCGGGTTTTGGTGCCCATATGTAAGGGATATTGTCAGCCATACTAACCCCCTAACGTTCGAGACAAAGGGCAATGCCCATGCCGCCGCCAATGCAGAGTGCGGCGAGGCCGCGTTTGGCATCGCGCTTGATCATTTCATGTACCAGCGTCACCAGCACCCGCGCGCCCGACGCGCCGATGGGATGACCGATGGCAATCGCCCCGCCATTGACATTGACCCGTTCCGGGTCGAGCGCCAGATCCTGCACCACGGCAAGGCTCTGCGCGGCGAAGGCTTCATTGAGCTCCCACAAATCCACATCGTCAACGGCCCATCCGGCACGCTCCAGCGCCTTGTGGCTGGCGCTGATCGGGCCAAGGCCCATCACCTGCGGGTCAAGCCCTGTATGGGCGAAGCCGGCAATCCGCGCCAGCGGCGCGGTGCCATTGGCCGCAAGGGCCGTCTCTGACATCAGCACCAGCGCCGCCGCGCCGTCATTGATCCCCGACGCATTGGCCGCTGTCACCGTGCCATCGGCCTGAAAGGCCGGTTTCAGCCGCGCCATGCTTTCAAGGGTCGCGTCATGCCGGATATATTCGTCATCGCTAACTATTGTGTCGCCCTTGCGCCCCTTGACGGTGACCGGCGCGATCTCATCCGCAAAACGCCCGGCCTTTGAAGCGGCGGACGCGCGCTGTTGCGAGGTGAGGGCGAACACGTCCTGCGCCTGCCGGCTGAGCTTGTAGAGATCGGCCACATTCTCCGCCGTCTTGCCCATTGGATAGCCATAGAATGCATCGGACAGACCGTCGCGCATCACCGTATCGATGAGGCTGATGTCGCCCAGCTTTTGCCCCTGCCGCAAAACTGCGACATGGGGGGCGCGGCTCATGCTTTCCTGCCCGCCGGCGATAACGATTTCAGCGTCACCCGCCATGATTTGCCGGCTGCCAAGCGCCACCGCGCGCAACCCCGAACCGCAGACCTGGTTGATATTGAGCGCCGGGGACGCATCAGGCAGGCCGGCCAGCCGGGTTGCCTGTCGGGCCGGGTTCATGCCCACCCCCCCAGTCAGCACCTGCCCCATAATGCTCTCGTCAATCATGTCCGGCGCAATCCCGGCATCAGCAATGGCGGCGGTAATGGCTGTCGCCCCCAGCTGGTGCGCCTCAAGCGTCGACAGCGCCCCGTTAAAGGCCCCCACCGGGGTGCGCCGCGCCGCCGTGATGAAAACGTCTTTCTGGCTCATGCTCTCTCCTCCCGTGCCGCCATGGGTTGGGGCCGGTTCCTGTTTTTTTCTAGCTAACGCTTGCACAAGCCGAACCGATAGACGTATTTATACGTCATGATTGCACATGACGACAGACGCGATGGCGACAGGAATGAAACGATGCGCTTCGCGCTGGAGGCGCTGCCCGTGCCCATGGTCTATGCCGCGCACCGCATCATTCGCGCGGTCAATGCCGAGTTCGCCGACCTGTTCGGGTATGAGCGCGCCGAGTTGCGCCATCAAAGCTTCAATATCCTTTACCCAAAACTCGCCGATTTCGTCATGGTGGGGGATATGTGGCGCACAAATTTTGCCGGGGGCCGTTCCTATGAGGATGAGCGCATCATGCAAAAGCGCGATGGCACAAAATTCTGGTGCCGGGTGCGGGGCCGGTCGATGCTGGCCGAAGACCCGTTCTCCGAGGCGATCTATTGTTTTGATGCCATGGCCCGCCCGGTGCCCGCCGCCCGCACCGGCCTGACCCCGCGCCAGACCCAGATCGTGACTTTGGTGGCGATGGGCAAAACCAACAAGGACATCGCCCGCGAAACCGGCCTGTCACAGCGCACGGTTGAAACCCACCGCCTGCGCATCATCCGCACACTTGGTCTCGCCAATAGCGCCGAACTGGTCGCCTGGTTCATGCAGCAGGGCGGGCAGCCCCGGCAATGAACGAGATAGGCAGGAATATATTCCTTCTAACTTAGAGTCGTTCTAAGTTATTGAAAAATTTGTTGAATTTCCAAAAATGCCGGGCTAGGCAGGACCCAGCCATTTCGATGGCGGGACTTTTAATCCCGTTGATCGAGGATGTTTCAGGGGTTTTTCATGCCCCGGTTCGGCTCTTGCGCCGGCCAGCCTCCTTGCCACAACGGGTCCTTGCAACCACCAGGCCTTAAACCTGACAGGAGCCCGAATTCAATGAAAAACCCCGGCCTCACCGCCTCTTTGCGTGCCGTCGCCCTGGCAACGGCTTTTGCTTTCTCTGCGCTGCCGCTTCAGGCTGACGAACTCACCATCACCCATGCCCAGGGCGAAACCGAAATTGCGGCCAATCCGCAATCGGTGCTGGTGTTTGACTATGCCGCCCTCGACATGCTCGACGCACTCGGCGTCAAGGTGGCGGGCGTCCCCGGTACCAATATGCCGCCCTTCCTGTCGCAATATCAGGGTGATGAATATCTCAAGATCGGCTCGCTTTTTGAGCCCGATTATGAAGCGGTTGCTGCCGCCGGTGGCGATCTGGCCATTGTCGCGGGCCGTTCTTCAACGGCTTATGAACAGCTGGCTGCCATTTTGCCAACGATTGATCTCAGCAATGGCTGGGATGATTTTGAAGGTGCGGTGAAGCGCAACAGCCAGATCATTGGCGAGATTTTCGGCAAGCAGGCTGAAGTCGAGACCATGATTGCCGATTTTGATGCCAGCGTTGCTGAATTCCAGGCAGCGGCCCCGGAGCTGGGCAATGTGCTGATCGTTCTGACCAATGGCGGCAAGGTGACCGCCTATGGCCCCGGCTCCCGCTTTGGGCTTATCCATGACACGCTGGGGCTTGAGCCGGCTGTCGCCGATGTTGAAGCGGCCACCCATGGTGAAGCCGTCTCGTTTGAGTTCCTGCTGGAAACCAATCCCGACTGGATGATTGTCATCGACCGGGATGCGGCAACCGGTGAGGCCACCGGCGCTGCCGAACAGGTGCTCGACAATGAACTCGTCCACCAGACCAAGGCCTGGCAGAACGAGCAGATCGTCTATGTCGATCCGGTCCGCTGGTACATCGTCAATGGCGGCCTGCGCAATCTGCAGATCATGGTCGATGATCTCAAGGCGGCAATGCTGCCCTAATGAAACCTGGACCGCGGGACGCGCGCGGAAAAGGCAGGGCCGCCGGGCGTAAAGCCCTGGCGGCCCGCTTCATGTTGCTGCCGGATATGACATGCGCCTGCTGATTGCCCTTATCGCCGTTCTTGTGCTCGCGCTCATCAGCCTGTTTATCGGGGTGAGCGATGTCTCGCCCCTGCTGTTGTTTTCGGCAGAGCCGGATGCGCGTCAGCTCCAGATTCTGCTCGCCAGCCGCATTCCGCGCACGCTGGCCCTGCTGCTTTCGGGCACGGCGATGGCTGTTGCCGGCATGATTATGCAAATGCTCACCCGCAACCGGTTTGTCGAACCCTCGACCGCCGGCACGGTGGAATCGGCCAGTCTGGGCATTCTTGCGGTGACCCTTCTGGCCCCTGGCATGCCCCTGTTCGGCAAGATGATTGTCGCCGGGATGTTTGCCATGGCCGGAACCTTGCTGTTCCTGCGCATCTTGCAAAGCATTCCCCTGCGCTCTGTGCTCATTGTGCCCTTGATCGGCATGATGCTGGGCGGTGTCATCAGCGCGGTGACCACGTTCATCGCTTATCGCTATGACCTGCTGCAATCGCTGGGGGCCTGGACCACCGGTGATTTCTCCGGCGTCATGCGCGGCCGCTATGAACTGCTCTGGATCACCCTCGGGCTGACATTTGCCGCCTATCTTGCCGCCGACCGGTTCACCGTGGCGGGCATGGGCGAGGCCTTTGCCACCAATCTCGGGATGACCTATCGCCGGGTGATGACGCTGGGCCTGATCATTGTTTCCATGGTGACGGCCATTGTCGTGGTCAGCGTTGGCATTGTGCCCTTCCTTGGGCTGGTTGTGCCCAATCTGGTGCGCATGGTGCTGGGCGACAACCTGCGCCGCGCCCTGCCATGGATTGCCGTGACCGGGGCCGGGTTTGTGCTGGCCTGCGATATTTTCGGGCGGCTGGTGCGCTTCCCTTATGAAATTCCCATCGGCACCGTGGCCGGTGTGGTGGGCAGCCTGTTGTTCCTTTATGTGTTGTTGCGGAGGGGGGCTCATGTCGGCTAACCCCTGGCGCCTGCGCCCCGCTTTGACCCTGCCTGTGTTGACCCTTTTGGCACTGCTGGCCTGCGTAATTTTCATGACCATCAATGCGCGCGGCAATTGGGGCTTTGTGCTGCCGTTCCGCGGCACCAAATTGCTGGCGCTGGTTTTGATCGCCTATGCGATTGCGGTTTCCACCGTGCTGTTTCAAACGGTCACCAATAACCGCATCCTCACCCCCTCGATCATGGGGTTTGATGCGCTTTATGTGCTGATCCAGACCATTCTGGTGTTTATAGCCGGCAGCAGCGTTGGCCTGCTCGACCCGGGCGTGAAATTCGCCCTTGAAACGCTCGCCATGGTCACCTTTGCCACGGCACTCAATCTCTGGCTGTTCTCTGGCCGGGTGCGCAGCCTGCATCTCATGGTGCTGGTCGGTATTATTTTCGGGGTGTTGTTCCGCTCGATTGCCAATTTCCTGCAACGCCTGATCGACCCCAATGCCTTTGTGGTGTTGCAGGATTCCATGTTTGCCAGCTTCAACACATTCGACCGGGATCTGATGGGCATCGCCGCGCTGACGATCATTGTCAGCAGCCTGCTGGGCCTGAAACTGCTGCACACGCTGGATGTGCTGGCACTGGGCCGCGAAACCGCCGTCAATCTGGGTGTCGCCCACCGGCGCACTGTCATGTTCATTCTCATGCTGGTGGCGGTGCTCGTCTCTGTCTCCACCGCCCTTGTCGGCCCGGTCACGTTTTTCGGGCTGCTGGTGGCCAATCTGGCCTATGTGCTCATCGGCAGCCACAAACATGTCTTCATCCTGCCCGCAGCCATTCTGTTGGCCATTATCAGCCTTGTGGGCGGACAGGTGATTGTCGAACAGGTGTTCGGCCTCAATACCAGCCTGTCGATCATCATCGAATTCATCGGCGGGCTGGTTTTCATCTTTCTCATTTTGAAGGGCGCGACACGATGATCAAGGTCGAGAACCTCACCAAAAGCTATGACGGCACGCTGGTGGTCGACGGGGTCTCCCTGACCCTGCCGGCGGGCGGCATCACCTCGATCATCGGGCCCAATGGTGCGGGCAAATCCTCGCTGATGTCGATGATCAGCCGCCTTTTGCCCATGGATGCGGGCCGGGTGCTGATCGACGGTCTCGATGTCACCCGCACCCCCACCGACCAGCTGGCCCGGCGCATGGCCATTCTGCGCCAGGACAATCACATCGGCACGCGGCTGACCGTGCATGATCTGGTGGCCTTCGGGCGCTATCCCTATTCCAAGGGGCGGCTGACGGCGGCGGACCATGAAGAGATCGACAAGGCCATCGGCTATCTCAATCTTGAGAGCATGCGCGACCGGTTTCTCGATGAGCTTTCAGGCGGCCAGCGCCAACGCGCCTTTGTGGCCATGGTTTTGTGTCAGGATACCGATTTTGTGCTGCTCGACGAGCCGCTCAACAATCTTGATCTCAAGCACGGGGTGGAGATGATGAAACTGTTGCGCAGCGCCGCCACAGAACTGGGGCGCACTTTTGTGCTGGTCATGCACGATATCAATTTCGCGTCCTGCTATTCCGACCAGATTGTGGTGATGCAGGACGGCAAGATCGCCTGTCAGGGCACACCCACGGAAGTGATCACCCCGGAAATCATGCGCGAAGTCTACCAGATCGATATCAAGGTGCACCATATCGGTGGGCAATTGATCAGCGTCTATTACAACTAGTGCGTTTTTCGAAAGGGCGCGGGCACCACGTGTCCGGCCCCGAAGCGCGCCACAGCAGAATACAAAGAGAGCCGATATGACGACCAGTGAAAAGATCATCGAACGTGTCCGCCACGAGCTGAAATTCCGGCTTGTAAGGGTGGTCTCCAATGAAAGGATCACGCCCAATATGGCGCGCATTGTCGTGGCATCCGATGATCTGGCCGGCTTCACCAGCCTTGCCTATGACGACCACGTCAAACTGTTCTTCCCCGAAAATGGGGAAATGCTGAAAGCCCCCCAGCCGGGGCCGAACGGCCTGGTGTTTCCCGAGGGGACAAAACGGCCCGAAGCACGCGATTATACCCCCCGCGCCTTTGATCCCGCGACCAATCAATTGACCCTCGATTTTGTCATTCATGGGGACGGCATCGCCACCAGCTGGGCGGCGAGCGCCAAACCGGGTGACCAGATCGGGGTTGGCGGTCCGCGCGGCTCATTTGTCGTGCGCGCCGGCTTTGACTGGTATCTGCTGGTCGGCGACGAGACGGCGCTGCCCGCCATTGGCCGGCGGATCGAGGAATTGCCGCAAGGGGCCAAAATCATCGCCTTTGTCGAGGTTGCCGATACCGCTGAGCGGCAGGATTTCGACACCGAAGCCGATCTTGAAATGCACTGGATCGCGCGCAACGGGGTGATGCCGGGCCGGCTGGACCTGCTGTCCCAGGCTGTGCGCGCCGCCAGCCTGCCCGATGCGGCGGGCGGCTATGCTTTTGTTGCCGGGGAGGCCGCCATGTCCAAGCAGGTGCGTGAAATACTGATCGCTGAACACGGATTTGGCGAGGATCGGGTCAAGGCCGCCGGATATTGGCGCAGTGGCGAAGCCGATTTTGACGATGGGCATGCCCATTAATCGCGCGGAGAAAGGCCGGGTAATTGCCATTTGCCGCGCCCTCGGTTCCGCCCTTGCGCACGGAATTTGGGGAGAGACAGTGCATACCAGTTAGACATCAGCTGGAAAATCCTTGATGATGGCTATGTGCATCCCCCAAAGGGTGCGCCACGAATTCGAGGAGGCCCCATGGAGACGCCCGCACTGCTCGCGCATCTCAAGACTGCCGTTACCCGCGCCGATATCGCCTTGCCGCTGCACAAGCGCCTCAAATCTGCGCTGGAAGAGCTGATCACCGACAACCGGCTGAAACCGGGCGCGGCCCTGCCCGGCGAGCGGGCGCTGGCCGAGGCGGTCAACCTGTCGCGGGTGACGGTGCGCAAGGCCATCGAATTGCTGGTGGAAGAGGGCTATCTGCTGCGCCGGCATGGCGCCCGCACCGAGGTGCGCTCGCGGGTCGAAAAATCCATGTCCACCCTGACCAGCTTTTCCGAAGATATGGTGGCGCGCGGCCTCAATCCCGGATGTATCTGGCTGAACAAGAAGGTCAGCCGGCCCTCGCCCACGGAAATGATGGCGCTGGGCATTTCCAGCGATACCCAGGTCATCCGCATGACCCGGATTCGCGTGGCCGATGGCACGCCCATGGCGCTGGAGATTTCCACCGTCCCGGTCAAGTTCCTCCCGTCCCCCGATCTGGTCGGCGATTCCCTTTATGAAGCGCTCGACAAGCTGGGGGCCATGCCGGAACGGGCCATTCAGCGCATGCGCTCCCGTCTCGCCTCCGCCTATGATGCCGAACATTTGAAATGCGACATCGGCTCGCCCATGCTGATCATGGAGCGGCGCTGCTTTCTGGCCGACGGGCAAATCGTTGAACTTTCCGAAAGCCGCTATGTTGGCGACATCTACGATTTTGTGCTGGAGCTGAATAGATAATACCAGTAACAAACTGGTTGCAATCTGGTATAGTGCGGTTATCGTGATATCCATCAAGGAGAAGACGATTGCAACGTGACGCGCTTGATCAGGGTTTGATCGTATCATGCCAGCCGGTGCCCGATGGGCCCATGGACCGGGCGGAAATGGTGGTCGGCTTCGCGCTTGCTGCCATGCAGTCCGGGGCATCAGCCCTCAGGATTGAATCGGCGGCCTATGTCCGGGCGGTCCGTGCCGCAACCGACGCGCCGATTATCGGCATTGTCAAACGCGACCTGGATGACAGCCCCGTGCGCATCACCCCCTTTATTGCCGATGTCGAAGCGCTGGCCGATGCCGGGGCCGATGTCATTGCCTTTGATGCAACCGACCGCGCCCGCCCCGCCACCATTGAGGCGCTGATTGAGGCGGCCAAGGCACGCGGCAAACTGACCATGGCCGATTGTTCCTGCCTTGAAGACGCCCGTCAGGCGCTTGCCGCCGGGGTGGATTTTGTCGGCACCACACTGTCCGGTTATGTGGGTCCCGACGAGCCGGAAGATCCGGACCTGCCCCTGATCGCGGCCATGCGCCAGCTGACCCCTTATGTCATCGCCGAGGGCCGTATCCGCAATACCCAACAGGCCGCCGCTGCCGCTGAGGCCGGGGCCTTTTGTGTTGTGGTCGGCTCCGCCATCACCCGGACCGAACACGCCACATCCTGGTTTCGTGAGGCGCTGGACAGCGCCTTTGCCGCCCGGGAAAAAGCCATGAGGCCCGTCCTGGCTATCGATATCGGCGGCACCAAATCGCTGGCCACCATCATGGAAGATGGCGTGCCCTTGCGCGAAATCCAGATACCGACGCGGCGCGATGCGGGCCCCGACCAGTGGCTGGCGGATATCGCTGAAAGCATTGCCGACTGGCGCGGTAGCTATACCGCAATCGGCATTGCCGTGACCGGCGCGGTGGACAAGGGCGACTGGTCGGCGCTCAACACAGCAACGCTGGATATTCCGGGCACCTATCCACTGGCTGAAAAGGCCAGCGGGATTTTTGCCGCCCCCGTTTTTGCCATGAACGATGCCCAGGCTGCGGCCTGGGGCGAATACCGCTTTGGCGGTCATGGCGCGGAAAATATCGTCTTTCTCACCATCTCCACCGGCATTGGCGGCGGTATCGTTTTAAACGGCAAGCCATTGCTGGGCATTGCCGGGCACTTCGGTCTGTTGCGCGGCCCCTCGGCCGGCGCGGCCCCGCTTGAAGACCAGGTGTCCGGGCGCTGGATCGCGGCTGAGGCGTCAGCGGCCGGCCATGCAATGGAAGCCCCTGAAGTCTTCGCTGCTGCCCGTGCCGGCGCAGGCTGGGCACAAAAAATCGTTGAGACCTCGGCTGCGCGCACCGCGCTGTTGTGCCGGGATATTCAAATGATGATTGACCCTGATTGCATCGTCATTGGCGGTGGAATCGGGTTGGCGGCCGGCTATCGCGAACAGGTCGAAAAGAACCTCGACGACGTGCCGGCAAGGCTGCGGCCACAATTGGTGGCGGCGACACTGGGTGGCAAGGCGGGCGCGATCGGCGTTGCGGACCTGGCCCGGCGGAACGGCGAGAATACGGAGACGGCATAAGCACGCCTCCCAATAAATAACGTCAACAAAAAAGGATGGGAAAATGCTGAAATCGAGAACACCAATTCTAACAGGCCTGGCCCTGCTGACGGCCGCTCTGCTCAGTGCCAGCGCGGCACAGGCAGAAGTGACCGTGCTCGGCTGGCCCGGCGGCTCTGAGGAAACGGCCCTGCGCGCCGCAGTGGAAGCCTATAACGCCAAGGGTGATGTGGCGGAAGACGACAAGGTTGAACTGCTGTTTTTCAACCGTGACGGCTTTTACGACAAATTGCAGGCCGATATGGCCGCAGGCTCTGACGCCTTCGACATCAACCTGATCGCCACCTATTCCATCGGCCGTTATGCCCCTTATATGGAGCCGGTTGATCTGGGTGCCGGTGCGGCGGATGTGTTCGGTGAAGCCGTGCTTGAGACCACCCAGTTCGAGGGCAAGCAATATGGCGTGCCCACCGATTTGTCGCTGCACTTCATGTATTTCCGTCAGGACCTGATGGACGAATTGATGGGCGACGAGGCGGCCAAGGCCAAGTATGCCGAAATCGCTGAGGAATATCTGGGCGAGGCGCTGACCCCGAAGGATCCGGATGAATGGACCTGGGACGACTGGGCGGCCACCGCGCTCTATTTCACCAAGTCGATCAATTCTGACAGCCCGACCCGTTATGGCACCGTGCTGCAGATGAAGAACCTGTTGTTCAACATGATGGTGTTCCAGTCCCTGCCGCGTGCCTATGGTGCCGACTGGATGGATGATGAAGGCAATATCACGGTTGATTCCGAGGCCTATCGCAAGGGTCTGGAGCTTTACAAAATGCTCTATGATGCCGGCGCGACACCAAAGGATTCGCTCAGCTATGAATATGCTGAAACCAACGCAGCCTTTGCCGCCGGGCAGGCCGCAACGGCCTTGCAGTGGAATGCGGCTGCGGGCGAACTCACCAATCCCGAAACCGCTCCGGCTGTTGCCGAAAGCGTCGGTATTGTTGCCCCGCCCTCAGGCCCTGAAGCCCGTGCTGACCACATTCACGGTCTCGGCCTTGGCCTCAATGCCAATGCCAAGAACAAGGAAGGCGCAACCCGCTTCCTGCAATGGATGGCAACCGAAGACGCAGCCCTGCTCTATGCGGGTAATGGCGGTTCCCCGGCCCTGACGCCTGAGGTTGTGGCCAAGATTGCCGACGAACGGCCCGATCTGGTCAAGCTGGGCGATTTTGCCGGTAAATACGGTTACGTCATGAACGGCGGCACCTCTGCCAAGGCCCTGTCGGTTTACGAATTGCAGGCCAAGGAGTTCACAGGCTACTGGTCGGGTCAGACCACGCTTGATGAGGCCCTCGCCAATACAACAGCAGGCATGGAAGAGCTGTTGAAATAAGGCCTGGCGCCGATCTCCGGATGCGGGCAAGCTGCCCGCATCCCCCACACAATCGGGATATCTGATGCAAGTAGCCAATCGACGCGAATGGAGAATTCTGACCACGCCGCTGGTTGGCTTCCTGTTATTGTTTCTCGGCTTTCCGATTGTCGTCAATCTGGTCTACTCGGTATCAGATGTGACCTTCGAGACCTTGCGCAGCCCCACCATTACCGGGTTTTCCAATTACATTGCCCTGCTGGGTGAAGGCGATTTCTGGCGTGCCAGCTGGTTCTCCCTGCGTTTCGGCATTCTCACCGCCCTGGCAGAATGCATTATCGGGCTGGCCCTTGCGATCTTTCTCGCCCCGCTTCTGGCCAAGCGCACTTTCCTGATGGCGCCCATGATGCTGCCCCTCATGGTTGCCCCCGCCATGGTGGGGCTGATGTATCGTTTGGTGCTGCACGAATTCGTCGGGCCGGTGCCCTATTATCTTTATGAATGGTTTGGTGACAGCCCCACATTCTTCAGCGTCGAGGCGGCGTTCTGGACGCTGATCGTTGTTGAAACCCTGCAATGGACCCCCTTTGCCTTTCTGCTGTTCTACATGGCCTATCGCGCCGTGCCCGATGAGGTGCATGAAGCCGCGACCATTGACGGGGCAACGCCCATGCAGATTGTCCGCACCATTGATCTGCCCCTGATGGTGCCCACCATTATTGTTGCCTTCTTCATCCGTTTCATCGACGGGTTCCGGGTTTTTGACAATGTCTATACCCTCACGGGCACCGGGCCGGGCGGCTCCACCACCTCCCTGTCGATCTATATCTATGAGGCCTTTTTCAAGCAGGGCGCCATCGGCAAGGCCGTCGCCGCCTCCATGGTGCTGTTTATCGCCTCATTCGCTGTTCTGTTCGGTCTCAACTGGCTCTCCAGCCGCAAGTCAAAAGGGGCAAGGGCATGATTGCGGCATTGCGTTGGGTTGTGTTCATCATCGCGGCACTGGCGATGAATTTCCCGGTGATTGTCACCCTCGTGACCTCGTTCAAGAGCGCCCGCGAGATCACCACCAATCCCGGTTTCTGGATCAATCAACCCACCTTTGCCAATTATCTGCAAGTGCTTGAGGTTTCCGACCGGCTGAATATTTTTGCCTATCTGGGCAACAGTCTTGCCGCCGCCCTGATTGGCACAACCCTCGCACTGATCCTTGCCTTTCCCGCCGCCTATGCCATTGCCCGCGGCGATTACGGGCGGCGCATATTGATGCCGAGCGTTGTTAATCTGCGCGCCGTGCCGCTGATCATTTTCGCCATCCCCATCTATATGATGTTTCAGTGGATGGGTCTTTTGGACACCCAGTTGGGCCTTGGCCTGATGCTGACCATCGTCAACCTGCCCCTGGCGCTGGTCATTCTGGTCAATGCCATTGCCGAGGTGCCGCTCGAACTGGATGAGGCCGCGAAAATGGATGGGGCCAGCACGTTTGAAATCATGCTCGGCATTATCCGTCCGGTCGTCCGCCCGGCGATCGTCACCACCTTTATTTTCGGCTTCATCACGGCCTGGAACGAATTCCTGTTCGGCCTGATGCTGACCACCAACAAGGCCGTGCCCATGACGGTCGGGGCTTCATTCTTTTTCTCGGCAAGCGGTGGCGGGGTGCAATGGGGCCCGGCCTCGGCGGTGATGATTATTGGCGCCTTGCCGCCCATGCTGCTGGGGCTTGTCATGTACAAGCAGATCTCCGGATCAATGACCGCCGGTGCCGTCAAAGGCTAGGCATCGACCAGGGTGAACTGACGCATATAGTGATCCAGCTCGCCCTGTGCGGCGCTGGCAGCAGGAGCGAGGGCTGCATGCAAGGCCCGCTGTTCGGGGATGCTGCCCGTTTTGCAGGCGGCGACAAAACCGAGCAGTTTTTCGCGCAGGGTCAGCGCGCCGAACACCGCACAGGCCCCGGCAAGATTATGCGCAATATCTGCCGCCTCTTGTGTTTCGTCTGCGGCAATGGCTGCTGAAATCCGGCTGAGCATGGCATCGATCTGGCGGGTGAAATCCGCGGCCCTGTCCGAGAGAACCGGGGCGGGGAAAATATCGCCCAGTTCCGCCAGCACCGTCCGGTCGAGCACTTTTTGCGCAGGCGCCGGTGCCCTTGATATGGGTGTGTCGAGCGGCTTGGCCTGTTCGCGCACCACCGAGAGCACATGTTCCACATCGCGGCGGCGCAAGGGTTTGGTGAGGCACATCAGCATGCCCGCATCGATAAAATTCTGGTGGTCGGCTGGCATGGCATGGGCCGTCAGCCCCACAATCGGGCTTGCGCTGGATTGCCCCTGTCCCCGGCGAATGGCCCGGCACGTCTCCCGCCCATCAAGCCCGGGCATGTTGATATCCATCAGGATCAGGTCAAACCGGTGCTTGGCGGCAAGGGCGATACCCTCCCGCCCCGTGCTGGCTTCGCTTGTCTGGCAGCCCGCTTCATCCAGCATATGCCGGGCGACGAACCGGGCAATGCAATTATCCTCGATCACCAGCACATCCGGCGCATGGTGCAACAGGGGCAGGGGGGCGGCTATAGGGGCGGGCGGCGCGATGAGTTCGGCTCTGGCGGGCGAATAGGGCAGGCGCAGCCAGAAGCGGCTGCCCGTGCCCGGCGTGCTGGTAACCCCCATCTCCCCGCGCATCGCCCGGGCAATGTGCCGGCAAATGCTCAAGCCCAGCCCGGAGCCGGATATGGTGGTTTTCGGGGCCGCATCGAGCGCGACAAATTCCTCGAAAATCCGTTCCTGATCCGAGGGGGCAATGCCGCAGCCGCTGTCCCTTACGGCCAGTTCCAGCAGCGGTGTCGCCCCGCGCCGTTCGATCAGGCCGGCTTCGACGACGACCTTGCCATTGCGCGTGAACTTGATGGCATTGCTCAAAAGGTTGAGCAAGACCTGTTCAATGCGCATCCTGTCACCATTGATGCCGCCAATCGCCGGATCGATCTCCAGCGTGACGGCATCCTTCTGGGCCAGGGCCGCCGGTTGCTGGATATCAATAACCTCGCCCAGCAATGTCGGCAGGTCGAACGGCTTTGGCTGCACCACAAGCTTGCCCGCCGAGACCATGGCGATATCGAGCACATCATTGATGTGCCGCAATAAAATATCGCTCGAACGGGCGGCGATCTCGGTATAGCGGCTTTGCCGCTTGTTCAGCCGCGTGGTTTGCAGCAGTTCCAGCACCCCGATGACCCCGTTCAGCGCCGTGCGCATTTCATGGCTCATCACCGTCAGGAAATTGGAACGTGCCCGCCCCGATTTAAGGGCCACATCATAGGCTTCCGCGAGCGCCTCGCTGATCCGCTTCTGTTCGGATATGTCGCGCATGAACACATTATAGAGCGGGCCGGCGGGCGTTTTGACCATGCCCACCGAAACCTCGACGGCGAACCTGTCGCCACTGCGGCGCACGGCCTCCATTTCAATGCGGCCGCTGCCACCCCCGGCATGCGTCCGTGCGCCTTCCAGCACATGGATGGGCCATTGCCGGTCCGCGTCATCTTCCGGGCTGGCAAACAAGGCATCAAACGGCATGCCGATCGCCTGGTGCCGGTCGTGGCCGAACACGGCAACCGCCGCCGGATTGAACCCGATAATGGTCTTGTCCGCGTCGCAGACAATAATGGCATCCAGCGCGGTATTGATCGTGCTTTTGAGACGCAGGTTGGATTGATTGGCATCGGCGGCATTGGCCAGCGCCAGCCGGTATTGCCGGGCAAGGGCATAAAACGACAGCGCCAGAACCACGATCAGCGCCAGCGCGCCCACCACCATCAGCCGCACCAGGGAGAGCACTCTCTCCTGCCGGTAATCCGATGCGAGTGTGGACAGGTTCATGCCGGTCATGGCGATCTGGCGGGCTTCCTCGCGCATGTCTTCAAGCCGGGGGACAAGATAGGGGCGGGAGGCGCGCAAAGCCGCTTCCGGTCCATCAACCAGCGAGGTCAGCGCATGAAGCCCCGATTTGAGCGTGGCCAGCTGGGCCTGCATCCGCCCCTCCTCGGCAACCACCCCCCAGAGTGGGCTTTTGCGCAGCATCTCGATCTGCCCCAGATAGGTATGAAACCGGTCGCGAAACCGGGTGGGGTCACCTGATGGATCCTGGCTGGCCTCGATCAGGGCGATCATGCCGACTTCCAGCTGCGACAGGGGCCAGTCGGTGATCGCTGACTGTGCCCGCTCAAACTCGATCAGCCGCCCCATGACCATCGTGCCGACGAGACTGAGGCCCAGCACTGTCGCCACGGCCAGTGCCAGCACAAAATTGCCGATACGGAACGGCGCAAAGCCCCGGCCGTTTTTATCAACTATTGTCGACTGCCCGTGGCCCCCGCTATCCATGCTAGTGCATGCCGCGTCGACGGGTTTTGTTCTGCCAGACAATGCGCACCACGACCGGTGTCGCGCGGGGCGGGATGGGAGGAGCGGTGTTTACATGCGGGCGGCGGCTGGTATCGAAATAGGGCCAGCTGCGATGGAAATGACGAGTGCCGTCAACAGTTTCAATGTGCGCAGGGGCGAGACATTGCATTGCACCCAGCAAGTCGGCGTGGATCACGCTGTCCGGCCCTGCCTCCCAGTTTGGTTTTATGGGTTTCTCCGGCATGCCGGCAGTGCCGGGAAAATACCGGCTTTCGGCTGACCAGGGATCTGTGCGCCCGGCCTCGCCGCCAGCCGCGTGCCCCATCCCGACCAGGGACAGGGCGAGAATGCCGTAGACATGAAATGTAACTATTCGACGCATTATCTCGACCATCCCTGATGCGATGCAAGAATTGTGTCCATAAAAATCTATAGTATGAAAACAAAATAGACCATGTATTCTGGAGATGCTATTTTGTATTCTTACGTATATCGGGGTATGCGGTTACATATAAATACGATCTTTTTGGAAATGTCTGTGACTGTTAGGTTATCCCCCTCATGACAGGGGGACGCCATGCGGATTTTGATTGCCGATGACCACGACCTGGTGCGGGATATGATCGGGGAATTGCTGACGCGGGAGGCGGATTGTCAGGTTCTCGCCGCCAGCACGCTCGATGAGGTGCTGGACCTGATGCAGGTCGAGGATGCCTTTGATCTGGTCCTGCTCGATTACAGCATGCCGGGCATGAATGAACTGGAGGGGCTGACCCGTGTCATTGAGGCCGGTCAGGGTCAGCCGGTCGCCCTCATTTCCGGCGTGGCCAGCAAGGCTATTGCCGAAAAGGCGCTTGCCGCGGGCGCTGCCGGATTTCTGCCGAAAACGGTAAAGGCCAAATCCATGGTCCATGCGGTCAGCTTCATGGCTTCCGGGGAGATTTACGTCCCCGTCAGCTTCATGGCCGCTGAGGAACAGGGGGTCGAGGCGGTGCGTCGCCGCAACCTGACCGAGCGGGAACTCGAAGTGCTCAGCGGGCTATATGCCGGACGCTCAAACAAGGAGATCGGCCTGCAGCTCGACCTGCGTGAAGTGACCGTCAAGCTGCACGTAAAAACCCTCAGCCGCAAACTGGGTGCCCGCAACCGCACCCATGCCGCCATGATCGCCAAAGATATCGGCCTGCTGCTCTAAAGGTTAATAACCCCTTGACGTTGAAGCGATTGCTTCGGGCTAGGCGAGATATACTTTTGTGCATCCCTGTATCCGGAAAGAAATCCCCGCGAAAATTCGAGAATATAATCTGATCTATCGCGCGCAATACTACCCCTATGCTTGTTAGACTTCTGGCCTGTCACCCCCGACCTTAGGTCAACGTTACTGCGGCGGCGATTTGTCCGGCGTCGTCCAGAAGCCGAAGGGGGCAAGTATGCGACTTGAAAATCAGACAGCTCGGGATATCCATGCCAAAAAGGGTGCAGGCAAGCGCCGCACGGCCTTGGCGCTGGCAGCCCTGATGGCGGGAACCATACTCTCAGGCTGCACCAATGCCGCCTATACCTCGGGACGGCACATCCAGCCGGCCACCGGCTCGCCGGTCAATAGCAATGACACGCCCTATTCGGCCTGCCTCACAGAGCTGTCATTGCGCAAAAGCGCCCACAAGCCAGTCTTTGCCATCGGCCAGATCGCCGACAAGACCGGCCAGAAATCCTATGACGGCCATTCCGACAGCACCGCCCTGACCCAGGGCGTATCGGAAATGATGATCAGTGCCTTTTACAAGACCAAACAGGTCGGGCTGACCGAGCGGCTGGACATGGGCGTCGGCCTTGCCGAGCAGAAGCTGATTGAGCAGCGGGCCATCAAAAGCCGCACACGGCCCATGTCTGTGCAGCCCGCCGACTTCATGGTGCTCGGGGCGCTGACCGAACTCAATTACAATATTGTGAGTGGCGGTGCCCGCCTTTACGTCGCCGGTGTCGGCGCCGGGGTGCGCTCGGCGGTGATCAATGTCGGCCTCGATGTCCGCGTTGTCGATGTGCGCACCTTCAAGACCATCTATGTCACCAGCCTTCAGAAGCAGATCGTCGGCCACGAAGTGGAAGGCGGGGTCTACCGCTTCTTTGATCACAATCTTGTCGAATTCGACGCCGGCGCTGTGAAAAACGAGCCATTGCAGCTTGGCGTCAGATCGGTCGCAGAACTGGCCACCTACCAGATTCTGACCGAAGGCCTGGGCTTTCCTGCGGTGAAAGCCCGCCATTGCCAACCAGGCATGGACACACTCTCGACGGCTCAAACCAAGGAAAAATCCAATGACGCGTGAACTATACAAGACACTGGTCGCGGGCAGCAGCGCCCTGGCCATGACTTTGGCACTGGGGGCTTCGGCTCAGGCGTTTGATACGGTTCAATGGGACTGGACTGCCTTAGTCACGACGGTAATCGATACCAGTGTTGTCGCTGACACCATCCTCGCACCGACCGGTATCAACCAGGCCGAAAATCTCCAGGAGGCTCTGGGTGATGTAACGGCAGACGGTATTGCAACCAATATTGCCGTTGTACCGGACCTGAGTGTCATTCTGCCCTATCCGATTGACGATCTGCCTGTCGTTGAAGTCGGCGGCCAGGCCATGGGCAACAGTGCCTCGATCACCGCTGATGTGTCGATCCAGTACGATTCGCTTCAGACCTTGACAGGTCTGGATCCGGCAACGGCCGCCAATATCACATCGACCTCGCTGGCATCCGGAATTGACAACGCCGCGGTCGACAGCGCGGCGACGTCGGTTGGCAACAGCCTTTCTGTCGATCTTGCCTATCTCGATCCGCAGAACGCGCTGGCCATCGGCAACAATGTCCAGAACGCCCTCATCAATGCGAGTGCCACTTCCACCGTTGATGGTGTGAACCTTCTCGGTTTTGGCGCGCTGGGCACCTTGCCAATCCCGGTTGTCAGTTCGAAAGCGACGGCGGTGGCCAACAACTTTACGGCCAATGTGGCCGTGGGCGTTCCCCCGGTACCCGTGCCGTAAACGTCAGGATCGGAGGCAGTACCTCCCGAGCGAGCGGCGGGTTCGTCCCCCCAAAAAACCGGATCCGCCGCCCATTTTGCGAACCCAACATAACCCGGTGATCCGGCAGGAAAATGGAAATGACCCAGATTTATGCACCCCGCGCTACCGCGCGTTTATTGGCCGCCAGCCTGATGACAACGCTGACCCTGTTCGGCACTGCGATGCCGGCGCATGCATGGGATCGGGAAACTTTGCTCGGGCCTCATTCATGGGATTTCGAGCCACGCAATCGCGAAACCGCGCTGGCCTATCAGCAGGCCCACGATGCCGGCAATCAGGAACTCATCGGCGCGCTGGTTGTAGGGGCGGCCTACGGCTCACCCATCACTATCAATTCCTTCTCCTACGCGGTGGGCAATTGGCAGCAGATCACCATGGAACTCGGCGATGGTGCTGAGGGTCTAATCATGACCGAGAACCACCAGACCAGTAATGGCGATTCCAATGCTCTCTCGCAGGTTTTGAACGAGGGCTATTGAAGGCTGGTGTGATGGCGCGCCCTTGGGCGCTGTATCCGCCGCCAGCCAGAAAGAATTCGGTGTTTGTGCGGCAAAAAAGAGCCGTTGCAGTACAGCGCCAAACCGGCCCGAAGCGTGCCTGCCAGCCGCTTCAGCCGCTGCCTAGGGTCCTGCCATTGGGGGCCAGGTACTGCCAATCCGGCAGGGACATTATTGAGGGCTCAAATTGAGGAAAAACCAATGACGCGTGAACTATTCAAACTTCTGGTGACCGGGTCGAGTGCCATGGCTCTGTCAATCGCCCTTGGGGCTTCGGCACAAGCCTTTGACTCGGTTCAGTGGGACTGGACGGCGACCGTCACCAGTGCTGTCGATACCAGTGTTGTGGCCGACACGATCCTTGTCCCAACCGGGATCAATCAGGCTGAAAACCTTCAGTCAGCGCTCGGTGATGTCAGCGCGAGCGGCATTGCTACCGACATTGTCATGACGCCTGACCTGGCGGCAATCCTGCCATTCCCGGCAGCCGACCTGGCGATCGTTGAAGTTGGCGGGCAGGCCATGGGCAACAGCGCCTCGCTGACGGCAGATGTCTCAATCCAGTACGATTCGCTGCAGACCCTGACCGGTCTCGACCCGGTAACGGCAGCGTTGATCAATGCCGATTCGACGGCAACAACCATCGTCAATGCAAGCGTTGACAGTGCGGCCACGGCCGTGGGCAACAGCCTGTCGGTTGATGTGGCCTATCTGGATCCGCAAAACGCGCTGGCTATCGGCAATAACGAGCAGTCCGCACTGATCGCGGCAACTGCGACCTCGGATGTCTCGGGCGTACTGAATACCGGCTTTATCGGTCTCGGTCTCTTGCCTGCCCCGGTCGTCAGCTCGAAGGCGACGGCGGTTGCCAACAACTTCACCGCCAATGTCGGCCTTGCTGTTCCGGTGATCCCGATCCCTTAAGCGCCTGAAACGGAGGCAGCACCCTCCAATCGTGCGGCGGCACCGTTCCCTAACTCCCGGTGCCGCCGTGCGTTCTGAGAAACAATCCGTGTCTGAAAATCACTTTTGCGCAACCAACGACAAGGAGACGTCAGCATGCCGGAATTCATAGCGTATCCTGTCGCCGTGCAAGCTGCATATCTGCGGGCGTGGGGGCTGAAATGAGCGGGAGTGCCACGCTGTTCGGGTCCTATGGATTGAGAGCCGGACGTGCCGGTATTGCCAAGCCCGGACGTGCGGCCAATGACCCCGCACGCAGCCGGACTTTTGGCCGGCGGCAAACGCCGCCTGTGCTGGACAATAATCTGCAACTGGCGCGGCTCGATGGCTTGCTGGCCGAACTGCAAACCCTGTTCGCCGATCGGGCCTATCCCGAGGACAAGCTGCCCTTTGTGATCGATGCCGAACCGCAGACCCCGCAACTTTTGATCGGCGACGATGCCGTGATCATGATCGATCCCGAAAGCGGCCTGTTCACTTTTCAGGAAAAGGGCCCCGAATCCGGTGTGCTGGTGGTGACCGCCAGCGACGAGCGTTTGCTCGATCATGTGATCTGCCATCTTTCTGCCGGCACCCGCTTTCTGGCGCCGCACACGGCAGGCATGGCGGTGCGCACGCTGGTGGGGCAATCGGTGGAAGATGTCGAGCGTCTCCTGATATTGCAGACCCTGCGCCATTGTCAGGGCAATCGCACCCATGCGGCGAAAACCCTTGGCATCTCCATTCGCACCATTCGCAACAAGCTGCGCAATTACTGGCGCCGGGCCACGCAGAAACCGGCAATCGACTGAATACAACGAAACGACCTCCAGCCCGTATCCGGTCTCCGGATGCGGGTGTCGTTCGTCCGTGCGCAAATTTTCTGAAACACACCCCTTGTACCTCTAGTGACTAGAGCAATTACTTATGGGGTGCGCCAGAACGTTTCAGAAAGACGCCGCATGACCGAAATCAACCAGAAAACCCGTTTCCGCATTGAAGGTATGGATTGTGCCGGATGTGCCACCAAGGTGGATAAAGTGGTGCGCCGCGCGCCCGGTGTGCACGATGTCAATGTCTCGGTCACCGCCGGGACCATGGTGGTCGACCATAATGACCAGACCGATCTTGATGGTCTGGGCAAAAAGGTCAAAAGTCTCGGCTATGGCATTTCGCGTCAAGACGAACCCGCCGCCAGCGCGCCGGTGACCGCCGGTTTGCACGGGCACGAACATGGTGCTGAAGAGGGGGCTTTCTGGGGAAGCGCCAAGGCGCGCCTGACGATTGCCTGCGGTCTGGCGCTGGGGCTGGCCTTTGTCATCGCCCGGTTCTATCCCGACGCGGCGACCTGGATTTTTTTAGCCGCCATGGCCGTTGGCCTGATCCCGATTGCCCGGCGGGCGATGATGGCTGCGATAAACGGCATGCCCTTCACCATCGAAACATTAATGAGCGTTGCCGCGATCGGCGCGGTTCTGATCGGCGCGAGCGAGGAAGCCGCGGTTGTGGTGTTCCTGTTTCTTGTGGGTGAACTGCTCGAAAATATCGCCTCGGGCCGCGCCCGCGCCAGCATCAAGGCACTCGCCAGCCTCGTCCCGAAAACAGCCCTGCTTGAACAGAACGGCAAAACCGTTGAAGTGGCGGCGGCAAGTCTTGGCGTGGACGCGATCATTCTGGTGCGGCCCGGCGACCGTATTCCCGCCGATGGCACAATCCTGACCGGTGAAACCGCGATCGACGAATCGCCGATGACCGGCGAATCCGTGCCCAAAACCAAACAGCAAGGCGATAATGTTTTTGCCGGCACCATCAACCAGAATGCGGCCATTAGGGTTCAGGTCTCCGCATTGGCAAAAGACAATACCATTTCCCGCATCATCTCGCTGGTGGAAGAGGCGCAGGAAACCAAGGCGCCAACCGAACGCTTTATCGACCGCTTCTCGAAATATTACACGCCCGGCGTCATGGTGGTTGCAGCACTTGTCGCCCTTGTGCCGCCGCTCATGATGGGCGGGGTCTGGGATGAATGGATCTATAAGGGCCTCGCCGTGTTGTTGATCGGCTGCCCCTGCGCCCTGGTTATTTCCACGCCGGCGGCGATTGCTGCCAGCCTGTCGGCAGGGGCAAGGCGGGGCATGCTGATGAAGGGCGGCGCGGTGCTGGAAACGCTCGGCAAGGTCACCAGGGCCGCCTTCGACAAGACCGGCACCCTGACCGAGGGCAAGCCGAAAGTCACCGACATTACCGGCATTGGCCAGAGCGCGGCGGCGGTGTTGCAATGGGCCGCTGATCTGGAAGCTGAATCATCGCATCCGCTGGCCAAAGCCATTCTGGCTGAGGCTGAAAGAGAGGGCATCACCCCGGCCAGTGTCGAGAATGGCCGCGCCATTGGCGGCGCGGGCGTCAGCGGCACCTCCGGTGATACCGAATTGTTTCTCGGCGCGCCGCAAGCGGCGGAAAAACAGGTGGCGCTTTCCGACGCGGTAAAGGCCGAGATCGAAGCGCTGAACGCTTCGGGCAAAACCGTCTCGGTGCTAATCGCCAATGGGCAGCTGGCCGGCATGATCGCCATGCGGGATGAACCCCGTGACGATGCGATTGCCGGCATCAAGGCACTGACGGCTCTCGGTATTTCCAGCGTCATGCTGACCGGTGACAACCAGCGCACCGCCGACGCGATTGCGGCAAGCCTTGGCATGGAAGCACGGGCTGAATTGCTGCCCGAGGACAAGCAGCGCATTGTCTCTGAATTGCGCCAGTCGGGAGCCATCGTTGCCAAGATCGGCGACGGGATCAATGACGCCCCGGCGCTGGCCACGGCAGATGTCGGCATTGCCATGGGCGGGGGCACGGACGTGGCGCTGGAGACCGCCGATGCCGCCGTTTTGCATGGGCGGGTGATGGATGTCGCTGGCATGGTCTCCCTGTCGCGGGCGACCATGACCAATATCTGGCAGAACATCACCATTGCCCTGGGGTTGAAGGGTGTGTTTCTGGTCACCACCATATTGGGCATTACCGGCCTCTGGCCCGCCATCCTCGCCGATACCGGCGCGACCGTTCTGGTCACCGCCAATGCCATGCGCCTGCTGGCCTGGCGCGGCTTGCCACAGACAGGCGTGCAGCGCTAACCTCTAGTCACTGGAGATATGGAGAGCCATCATGTTATCGATCGGAGACCTGTCCCGCCGCACCGGGGTGAAAGTGCCCACCATCCGCTATTATGAGCAGATGGGCCTGATTGCACCAACTGAACGTTCCGAGGGCAATCAGCGCCGTTATGGCAGCCATGAGCGGGAGCGGCTGTCGTTTATCAAGCATGCCCGCGATCTGGGGTTGAAGATTGAGGCGATCCGCGAATTGCTGGATCTCAGCGCCCATCCCGAACGCCCCTGCCACGAGGCCGACCGGATTGCTGCCGAACAGCTGATCGCGGTGCGGGCCAGAATTGAAAATCTCAAACGGCTCGAACATGAGCTGGAACGGATCACCAGCCATTGCCACGGCGATCAGGTGCGCGATTGCTATGTCATCCGGGCGCTGGCCAATCACGATTTGTGCGAAACCGAGCATTAAAAAAGGGCGGGATAAATCCCGCCCTCTCTCATCACTTAAGCAGCGCTTACGGGCGCAGCATGATCTTGCCGGCCCGGCCCGGTGTCAGGGCAGCGGTCATTGCTTCCCTGGTCTGGCCGAGATCATAGACCCCACCCACATCAAGCGTCAGTTCGCCCTTGACCGCCAGCGTCACCAGTTCGCCAATCAGGCGCGCCCGCTCGGCGGGGGCCATTTCGGCGCTGACTTTTGAACCCCAGAACCCTTTAACGGTCAGGTGTTTCATGATCAGGGCACCTGAACTGAGTTCCAGCGGCGCACCGGTTGCCGTGCCAAAGATCACCAGCGTGCCTTCATTGCCCAGCAAATCGCCCAGATCGGTCGCCAGCGGCCCGCCAACAGAATCGATTGCCGCACGGGCACCAGCGGCTCCAAGCAAGGCGCGGGCCTTGTCCTGCCAGCCTTCAACCCCAGTCGACAGCACGTTTTCAATACCCATGGCCTCCAGCTCGGCCACAGCTTCTGCCCGGCGCACAAGATTGAGCGTATGGACGCCACGGGCCTTGGCCAATGCGGCAAAAATCTTGCCCACCGCGCCATTGGCGGCGGTCTGGATCACCCAGTCACCGTCCTTGACGTTGAGATATTCGAGCAGGGAAATGGCGCTGAACGGCATGGCGATCAGCTGCGCGCCCAGTTCATTAGAAATCTCCTCGGGCAGGGGCAGAATGCTTGCCGCCGGGGCGGTGAAATATTCAGCCCATGTGCCATGCACACCGGCAACGGCCACGCGCTTGCCGATCAGGTTCTCGTCAACGTCTGCACCAACCGCTGCGACAATACCCAGCGCTTCGCTGCCGCCAATGGCGGGCAGTTCCGGCTTGTAGCCATAATTGCCGCGAATGGTCCAAAGGTCGTGATTGTGGATCGGGGACAGGATCATTTTGACAAGCGCTTCACCCGCGCCGGGATTTGGCTTGGGGCTGTCGCCAAGTTCGAGAACCTCGGCGGCTTCGCCGAATGTCTTGTGAAATGCAGTACGCATGGAAAAATTCCTTTTGGGTGGTTTGTGCGGTGATAGGGGGGGTGCGGGGTGTGCCGTCAGGGCAGCAGCCGCGCTTTCGTATCCGCCAGGGCATTATGCAGCGGGGTCTTGTCGCGGGAGAGTTTGGCAAGGATCGCCGCCCCCAGAAACTGGCCGTAAAGCACGCTGGCGGTGGCCGGTATGTCGGATTGCGGTCGGATGGAGCCGTCGGCAATGCCCTCTTCAAGCAATTGCCCAATCAGATCGACCAGACGGGCAATGCCCGCGTTCATGATCAGGCGCATGTCATCAGACAGATCGGAGATCTCGGCACCGAGCCGGACCACAAGGCACCGGTCGGCAATCGCCCCGGCATCCGGGTCATCCAGCCAGGCCGACCAGAAATGCATCAACCGGTCCGCCCCGCTGGTGGGCTGGGCCAGAAGAGCGCCAAAGCGCGCCAGATAGGCGGCGACATAGTCCTCCAGCACAGCGCAGCCGAACGCCTCTTTCGAAGCGAAATAATGGTAGAATGAGCCTTTCGGCACCTCTGCCTGCTCCAGCAATGCCTTCAGCCCCGCCCCGCCAAAGCCGCCGGTCAGCATAAGTTCGCGCCCGGCATCAAGAATGCGTTTGCGGGTCAGGTCTGATTTCTTTGCATGTGCCATGACCGGCATATAGGAAAAAATAGACCGGTCGTCTATTAAATTTGTGGGGGGTCACGGAAACGTGAGACGCGAGGCCGGGTTTCAAGACGATTGGGGCAGGTCTTTTGTCATATGGCGCTGGTATGGGCGTCAGGGTGGCGGGTAAGTCGACCGGGCGGATTGGTGTTTCTGTCTGGCCGCGCGCACTCAGCCCAAACCAATCGCCCTGACTTTCATCCCGCCCCCGCTTGCGCCGCATGGCCGACAATGCTTTATGCGGCTTGTTTTTCTCATGGCCCGCCAGCGCAATGGCGGCCGCAAGTCTCAGGTCTCCTTTCTCCATGATTCGTCTCGAAAGCATTGGCAAGCAAAACGGCAAGCAGATTGTCTTCATCGAGGCGTCCGCCGCGCTGAACAAGGGCGAACGGGTGGGCCTTGTCGGCCCCAATGGTGCGGGCAAGACGACGCTGTTTCGCATGATCACCGGCGAGGAAGCCCCCGATGAAGGGCAGGTCTCTGTCGATCGGGGCACCACCATTGGCTATTTCTCCCAGGATGTGGGCGAGATGTCCGGGCGCAGTGTCGTGACCGAAGTGATGGACGGCGTCGGCCCGGTGGCGGCCTTGATGGCGGAGATGCGCGAGCTGGAAGCGGCGATGGGTGACCCAGACCGCGCTGATGAAATGGACGCGATCATCGAGCGCTATGGCGAGGTGCAGGCCAAGTTCGAGGAGCTGGACGGCTATGCCCTTGATAGCCGCGCCCGCGAAGTCCTGTCCGGTCTCGGCTTTAGTGACGAGATGATGGATGGCGATGTCGGCAAATTGTCCGGTGGCTGGAAAATGCGCGTTGCTTTGGCGCAGATCCTGTTGAAGCGTCCCAGCGCGCTGCTGCTCGATGAGCCGAGCAACCATCTCGATCTTGAAAGCCTGATCTGGCTTGAGGATTTTTTGAAGAACTATGACGGCACCATCCTGATGACCTCGCATGACCGCGAGTTCATGAACCGTATCGTCAACAAGATCATCGAGATCGATGCCGGGTCGCTGACCAGCTATACCGGCGATTATGAATTCTATACCGCCCAGCGTGCCCTCGCGGACAAGCAGATGCAGGCGCAGTTCGACCGGCAGCAGGCGATGCTGGCCAAGGAAATCGCCTTTATCGAACGCTTCAAGGCGCGCGCTTCCCATGCCGCCCAGGTGCAAAGCCGGGTGAAAAAACTCGACAAGATCGACAAGGTCGAACCCCCGAAGCGCCGGCAGGTGGTCAATTTCGAATTCCGCCCCGCCCCCCGTTCCGGCGAGGATGTGGCGATCCTAAAAGATGTCCATAAAAGCTATGGTAGCCGCACCATTTATGAAGGCCTCGATTTTCAGGTGCGCCGCCGCGAGCGCTGGTGCGTCATGGGGGTTAATGGCGCGGGCAAATCCACTTTGCTCAAACTGATCACGGGCGCGGCCGAACCCGATAGCGGCACGGTCAAGCGCGGGCCCAGCGTCAAGCTGGGGTATTTCGCCCAGCACGCCATGGATCTGCTCGATGGCGACCTAACGGTCTTCCAGTGGCTCGAGCAATCTTTCCCGCAGGCAGGCCAGCCGCCCTTGCGCGCGCTCGCCGGCTGTTTCGGTTTTTCGGGCGATGACATTGAAAAGAAATGCCGGGTGCTTTCAGGCGGGGAGAAGGCGCGTCTGGTCATGGCCGGCCTGTTGTTCGATCCCCCCAATTTTCTCGTCCTCGACGAGCCGACCAACCACCTTGATATTGCCACCAAGGAAATGCTGATTGCAGCGCTCCAGCAATATGAGGGCACCATGCTGTTCGTCTCCCATGACCGCCATTTCCTCGGTGCCCTCTCCAACCGGGTGCTCGAACTGACGGCGGACGGTGTGCATGTCTATGGCGGCGGCTATACCGAATATGTCGAAAGCACCGGCCAGGAAGCCCCCGGCCTGCATAGCTGAGATTTGGCCGTGAAGGCCTTTTGGAGAAGGGCTTTGGGTCAGGACGGGTCGCTGATCCTTCTGACGCCGTTCCCGTTTTGCTGGAAACATTCCTCGTCATCGCGAGGCGCGTAGCGCCGTGGCGATCCAGAGCCGCAAGCACCGATTTCCGCGGCTTCTGGATTGCCGCGCGCCTTTGGCGCTCGCAATGACGAAGGGCGGCATGCCCCCTTTCCCTCCCCTTGATGGGGAGGGTGGCCCGGCAAAGCCGGGTCGGGTGGGGTGGAGCGGCCCGCGCCGTATTTGCCGACAGCCCAAAGACTCTTTGTTTGGCCCTTCGGGCCGACCCCCACCCTTGATCCCTCCCCACAAGGGGGAGGGAGAAGAGAGCATGCGGCATGCTCCGATGCGCGCGGCAATCCAGAATGGGGCGGGCAATTTGCAAACTATCATATGCCCCCGATAGCCCTATCCCCCCAATCGTCATACTCGGGCTTGACCCGAGTACCCATGCGATATGGCTGCGCTTCAGGTGGGCGTGGGGTCGGAGGCTTGTCCCGCCCTCTGCCGGTGTGGATGGCGGGTCATGGGCCCTCGGGTCAAGCCCGAGGGAGAAGGTGGGGGATGGTCGTTTCCTTGGCGCGCCTTACCATCGTCATTGCGAGCGCCAAAGGCGCGCGGCAATCCAGAGCCGCGAACATCAGTGCTTGTCGCTCTGGATTGCCACGGCGCTACGCGCCTCGCAATGACGACCGAGAGATTCCGACAATGGAACATTTCCCCGTTTGCCGTATTGTTGCAAATGGCTTGCAATTGCAGATGTGAACGACTATTACTTGCAAATCATTCGCAATTAAGGCTCATGCAATGCACCCTCGAAATACGATCATGGCCGCTGTGCTGGGCTTAAGCCTGATGCTGGGGGCCGGCTCCGCCTTGGCGAAAGAAAAATTCAAGGCCGTGACCACTTTCACTGTCATCGCTGATATGGCGCGCAATGTGGCCGGCGATGCCGCCATCGTTGAATCGATCACCAAGCCGGGTGCCGAGATCCATAACTATCAACCGACACCGGGCGATCTGGTGCGGGCACAGGGCGCGGATCTGATCTTCTGGAATGGCCTCAATCTCGAACTCTGGTTCGAGAAATTCTTCCGCAACCTGCGCGATCTCCCCAGCGTCACCGTCTCCGACGGCATTGAACCAATGGGCATTGCCGAGGGGCCCTATACCGGCAAGCCCAATCCCCATGCCTGGATGTCGCTCGATTCAGCCCTCATCTATATCGACAATATCCGCGATGGGTTCATCACCTATGATCCGGAGAATGCCGAGACCTACCGGGCCAATGCTGAAGCCTACAAGGCGGAAGTGACCGCCGCTGTGGCCCCGTTGCGCGACGCTGCCCGCGCCATTCCCGAGGGCAAGCGCTGGCTGGTCACAAGCGAAGGCGCGTTCAGCTATCTCGCCCGTGATTTCGGTTTGAAGGAACTTTACCTCTGGCCCATCAATGCCGACCAGCAGGGCACACCGAGCCAGGTCCGCAAGGTCATCGACACGGTGCGTGCGGAAAATATCGGCGTGGTATTCAGTGAAAGCACAGTGCCCGCGGCCCCCGCTGAACAGGTCGCCCGTGAGACTGGCGCAAGATATGGCGGCATGCTCTATGTGGATTCACTCAGCGAGGCTGATGGCCCCGTGCCAACCTATATCGACCTGCTGCGGGTGACATCGGATACCATCGTGAAAGGGCTCACCCAGTGACTTCATCCAACCTCAGGCCTTTGAACACAAAGCCTGAAAACGCAGGCGCGGGGATTGCCGTGCATGACGTGACGGTCACCTACCGCAATGGGCACACCGCGCTGCGCGACGCCAGTTTTGAAACGCCGACAGGTACAATTACAGCGCTTGTCGGCGTCAACGGCTCGGGCAAGTCGACCCTGTTCAAGGCCATTATGGGCTTTGTGCGCACCGCGAAAGGCTCGATTTCGGTGCTGGGCATGAGCGTGCCCGAAGCCTTGAAAAAAAGCATTGTCGCCTATGTGCCGCAAGCCGAGGAGGTGGACTGGAGCTTTCCCGTTCTCGTTGAGGATGTGGTGATGATGGGCCGTTATGGCCACATGAACATGCTGCGCATGCCGCGCGACGCGGACCGCCATGCCGTTGATGAAGCGCTGGAACGCGTCGGCATGTCGAGCTTTCGCAAACGCCAGATCGGTGAATTGTCCGGCGGCCAGCGCAAGCGGGTTTTTCTCGCCCGGGCGCTGGCGCAAAACGGGCAGGTGATCCTGCTCGACGAACCGTTCACCGGCGTTGACGTCAAGACCGAAGAAGCCATCATAATCTTGCTGAAAGCCTTGCGGGACGAAGGCCGGGTCATGCTGGTCTCCACCCATAATCTGGGGAGCGTGCCCGAATTCTGCGACCGCACGGTTCTGGTCAAGAACACGGTTCTCGCCTATGGCCCGACCGCGGAAATCTTCACCCACGACAATCTGGAAAAAACCTTTGGCGGCGTGCTGCGCCATTTTGTGCTCGGCGGCACCGATCTGCATGACGATGACGATCACCGCAAGGTCACGGTTCTCACCGATGACGAGCGGCCCTTTGTTGTCTATGACGCGGGCAAGACCAAAGCGGGCAAGACCAAAGCGGGCGAGCCCAAATGAGCGTCCTCATCGAGCCGTTCACCTATCAATATATGCTCAATGCCATGTGGGTCAGCGCGCTGGTTGGCGCTGTGTGCGCCTTTCTCTCCGCCTATCTCATGCTCAAGGGCTGGTCGCTGATTGGTGACGCGCTCAGCCATGCCATCGTGCCCGGTGTTGCCGGGGCCTATATGCTGGGCCTGCCGTTTTCCCTTGGGGCCTTTCTCTCCGGCGGCCTTGCGGCCGGGGCCATGCTGTTTCTCAACCAGCGCACCCGTTTGAAGGAAGACACCATAATCGGGCTGATCTTCACCTCGTTTTTCGGGCTGGGCCTGTTCATGGTCTCCCTCGCGCCAACCTCGGTCAATATCCAGACTATCGTTTTGGGCAATATTCTCGCCATTTCGCCCGATGACATCATGCAATTGGCGATTATCGGTTTCGTCTCGCTGGCGGTCCTTTTGCTCAAATGGAAGGATTTGATGGTCACCTTCTTTGACGAGAACCACGCCCGCTCCATCGGCCTTCACCCCACCCTGCTCAAGATCATGTTCTTCACCCTGCTCAGCGCCTGCACGGTTGCCGCATTGCAAACGGTTGGCGCGTTTCTGGTGATCGCCATGGTGGTGACCCCGGGCGCGACGGCCTATCTGCTGACCGACCGGTTTCCGCGCCTTCTGGTCATCAGTGTTACCATCGGCACGCTGACCTGCTTTTTCGGGGCCTATATCAGCTATTTTCTTGATGGCGCGACCGGCGGCATCATCGTTGTATTGCAAACCCTGATCTTTCTTGTCGCCTTCTTCTTCGCCCCCAAGCACGGCATGCTCGCCGCGCGCCGCCGGGCGGCGAAAGCATTGGAGACAGGCCAATGATCGACACGCTCCTTTTGCCCTTCCAGTTCGAGTTTATGCGCAACGCGCTTGTCATCTCGGCACTGGTCGCTGTGCCCGCAGCTCTCCTCTCGGGATTTCTGGTGCTCAAGGGCTGGTCCCTGATGGGGGACGCGGTGTCCCATGCGGTCTTGCCGGGCATTGTGCTCGCCTATATCGCGGGTATTCCCCTTGGCATCGGCGCATTCGCTGCCGGCATGATCTGCGCGGTCTCAACCGGATTTCTCACCCAGAACAGCCGCATCAAGCAGGATACGGTGATGGGCGTGGTTTTTTCCGGCATGTTCGGGCTGGGGCTGGTGCTCTATGTCGCCATCCAGACCGATATTCACCTCGACCATATCCTGTTCGGTGACATGCTGGGCATTGGGGGTCCCGATATTATCGAGACGGGTCTCATCGCTTTGGTCGTCACTGGTCTGATCATCTTTAAATGGCGCGACCTGCTGCTGCATGCGTTTGACCCCGCTCAGGCGCAAGCCATCGGCCTGCCGGTCGGGTGGCTGCATTACGGGCTGCTGGCCATCCTGTCCCTGACCATTGTAGGGGCCTTGAAGGCAGTCGGGATCATTCTGGCGATCGCCTTGCTGATCGCCCCCGGCGCCATCGCTTTCCTGATCACCCGTTCCTTCGGGCGCATGCTGGTGGTTTCCGTCGTCGTCGCGGTAGCAGCCGCGCTGGCCGGGGTCTATCTCAGTTTCTTCCTCGACAGCGCCCCCGCTCCCACCATCGTCCTTTTGATGTCGGGCACGTTCATCGTGGTCTTTGTCTATCAAGGCATTGCCCAGCAGCGGGTCGAGGCGCGCCGGGCCGGCACCTGACCACAACCGCGGCAATCCGTGCACCCATTCATGTATTCAAGTTGCGTTGGCGTCCAAGGGGCGTTAGCGTCAACCTGTTCGGGTTCCACACCGGCAAAAGGCCTGTGGGATTAAAAGGGAACACGGTAGGGACGACCCAACAGGGGCCCGATCCGTGACTGCCCTCGCAACTGTGAACGCTGAGCCTGTTCCAAAAAAGCCACTGGGCACGCGCCTGGGAAGGCGGAATGAGGCGGTGAAGCGTGAGTCAGGAGACCTGCCCGAACGTGTCTGAACCGGACCAGCGCCTGACGCTGGTCGCAATGCACGATGGGTGCAGCAAAGGAACTGAAAATGCATATCGAACCCGGCGTCGTCGACGGCGCCAAAATCATCCTCAGCTACGCAACAGGCGCGGCGGCAATCGGCCTTGCGGGCAAGCTTGCCAAGGACGCAATCCGTCAGGATGGTGGATTGTCCGGCCTTGTCATCCGCACGATTTTCACATCGGCCCTGGTATTCTGCTTCTTCGAGATTTTCCCCCATCACGCGGTCGGGGTCTCCGAAGTGCATCTGATTCTCGGCTCGACCCTGTTCCTGATTTTCGGGGCCGGACCGGCAATGCTGGGGCTGGCCATCGGGCTTCTGGCCCAGGGCCTGCTGTTTGCGCCCTTCGACCTGCCGCAATACGGCATGAATGTCACCACGTTGATCGTGCCGCTTTATGCCATGAGCCTTCTGGCCAAGCGCATCATCCCGGCAGCAACCGCCTATAAGGACGTCACCTATGCGCAGGCGTTTGCTCTCTCGACGTCCTATCAGGGTGGCATTGTGGTCTGGGTCGGCTTCTGGGCGCTTTACGGACACGGGTTCGGCGCGGAAAATCTGGCCAATGTCGCCACATTCGGTGCCGCCTATATGACGGTCATCATTCTTGAGCCTTTGGTCGATCTCGGTGTGCTCGCCGGAGCCAAGGCCCTGCACCGGTTCTCCGGCACCGGCCTGTTCCACAAACGGCTCTTTCAGCCAGCCATCTGATCAAAACAACTTTTCCCCGGCGCATCGCGTCGGGGAAATGCTTTTGGGGCCGGGCGGCATAAACCGCGCCCCGCTTAAATGGCAGGGATTGTTTCGGGCAGGCCGCTTAAAAGCGATCTCAATGCCGCCGCCTGGGCTTCCTGCGAAATGCCAGCCTCCTCAATCGGGCTTTCCGCATTGCGCTTGCCGGCAATGGCATCGAAAAATGCCTGATGCTCGTCCCGGTAGACGGCATCGCGATCCACCTTGAAACCTTCATCGACAACGGCGCTGCCATCATGCAGCTGCAAGGTGCCCGCCAGCAGATCGATCAGGACCGATCCGCCCGAAAACACGGCGTGATAGCGATGCACCTCGGGATGTTCGAGATAGTTCTGGTGCACATGGGCTGAAAAATTGCCGCCGAAACTGTAAAGCATCGAAATCAGGTCCGGGTCTGAAGAGAGCGCCTTGTGGCCCCCGCGCGCGCCCGTTGCATAGACCGAGAGCGGCTTTTGCCCCGACAGCCAGAACATCAGGTCCGGCTGATGCACATAGTCGAGCAGAAGGGCCCCAAACATGTCCTTTTGGTAGCGCGACCGGGAGAATTCCAGCGTCTGATAGGAACCGACATGGCAACTGAGATGAACCAGTTCACCCAACGCCTTTGTATCAATAATCTGCTTGAGCCGCCGCAGCGCCGGATGAAAATGCAAATGAAACCCGAAGCTGAGGATTTTGCCTGCCCGGTTAGGATCGGCGGCCAGCACCCGCGCCTCTTCGGGGGAATGGCTGACCGGCTTTTCGCAAAGGACATGACAACCCGCCGCCAAAGCTGCACGGGCCTGCGCCACATGCAAATGGTGCGGGGTGGCAATCACCACCGCATCAAGCCCGGTCGCCAGCAAGTCTTCAAGCGTGCCATGCGTGCCGGCAATCCGGCCGGCACATTCAGAGCGCGCCAGCTCGATTTCCGCCGGTGAGAGATCCATTACGTGTAACGCAATGTCGTCCCGTTCCGAGAGGAGGCGCGCATGCCGCCGGCCGATAGAGCCAAGGCCAACCAGTCCGATTGTCTTCATTGCCGTGTCATTTCCAGTTCGAGAAACCACCATCGACCACAAGATTATGCCCGGTGACATAATCCGATGCTGCCGATGCGAGAAACAGGGCCGCGCCCTTGATGTCCATGCCGTCGCGCCCCATGCGCCCAAGCGGTGTCTTGTCGCCATAGCCGGCAACGAAATCCGCCGGCAGGTCGCGCGGACCAAAACCGCCCGGCGAGATCGTGTTGACATTAATGCCCTGAGGCGACAGCCAGCCCGCCAGATCGCGCGTCAGCCCGATAATGCCCGCCTTGGCGGCGGCATAATCGACCGGCTGTCCCTTCATGCCCGCGCCTTCATAAATGCGGCGGTCCCGCCCCACCAGTCCGGCGATTGATCCCAGATTGATGATTTTGCCGGTGCCACGCGCAATCATGCCGGGCACCACGCAGCGGGTCACAAGAATAGTGCCGGTCAGATTGGTGTCGATGACATCGCGGATATCGGCGATATCGCGGGCGGTCAGCACCGAGAGGCTTTTGCCCGCACCGCCGCCGGAATTATTGACCAGGATATCGATGCCCCCGAGCGCTGCCGCCGCCTGATCAGCCATGCGCGCGATCGAGGCATCGTCGCGGACATCGAGGGAAAGGCCAATGGTTTTGACGCCATGGGCCGCCGCCAGCCGGGCGGCCGCCGCCTCGGCTTTCGCCAGATCCCGTGATGTTACACAAACAGCGCAGCCCGCCTCGGCCAGCGCCGATGCAATGTCAAAACCAAGAAAGCTTGCGCCTCCGGTCACCAGCGCGGTTTTGCCATCAAGACGGAACAGGTCAGGGAGATCGGTCATCGTCTCATTCTCCAGAATTCATTTGGTATGACAAAAGAAAAATTTTTGTAACCCTTACATGCGATAGCCGTAAATCACGGTATTGAAAAGAGCCCATCACGCATTTGCGCCGCCAAGCCGTGCCGCAGATGCAAAAACGCCCGGCATCGGAAGGCTGCCGGGCGCTTTCGGGGTCTCATATTGCCTGGGCCGGGGGCGCTTTGGCGGCGCAAATGCGCCGTTAAAGCCGCCGGATCAGACAGAGAGCCATGGCTTGACGTCGTCGCGTGCAAGGAAGGGTTTAAGGCGCGCCTCGACATCCGGCACCTTGGCGGCCATCGGCGCACGGGTGGGGCCACATTCAATGCCGAGCAGCCGGAACGAGGCTTTCATGCCGGGCAGCACGCCGGTCTCCATGAGAATTTCAACATATTCCTGGGAGATCGTCTGCAAGGGCTGCGCCCTGGCCAGATCCTTGGCTGTCACGGCGGCAAACAGCGCCGCGTAAAGCTTGCCGAACAGATTATATGTGGTGCCGATGCCGCCATCTGCCCCGAGCGATGCCGCGCCGAGAAAGATCTCGTCGGAGCCGAAAAAGTACAGTTTTTCCGGGCGCCGGCGGCGCAATTGCGAGAGCTTGAACAAATCGTTGGAGGTGAACTTGATCCCCGCGACATTGGGCAGGTCGAGGATGCGCACAAGCAGGTCGAGCGGCAATGGGCGGCCCGTGCGGAACGGTATCTCGTAAACGATCAAGGGTAAGTCCGTGGCCGCGGCAAGCTCTTGATAATAGCCGTAAATTTCCGCGTCAGAGAACGGGTAGGAATGGGGCGGCAAGGCCGAAAGGGCATCATAGCCGTTCTTTTTGGCGCTTTTTGCAAGGGTAATGGAATCGGCCAGCGCCGGCACGCCGACATGGGCGATCAGCTTGTGGTCCGTGCCCCGTGCACATTCAGCAACCACGCCTTGCTGCTCCAAAAGGGCCGCCGTTTCCAGCAGGCCGGATTCGCCGCTGCTGCCGCCAACATATAATCCCCGCAGCCCCTGCTTGAGCACATAGTCTGTCAGGTCGCGCTGCCGGTTCAGGTCCAGATTGCCCGCGTCATCCATTGCGCTCATCAGCGCTGCATACATTCCTGAAAATGGCTCTTTCATGCTAAATCCCTTTTGCCTGCCAATGGGGCAGTGTTTGCTCTGGTCGGTTGGTTTAAGACAAAAGTTTTGAGTTGACAATCAAAAACACATGGTAATACAAAAATGCGCAGTTTGGTAACACGCCCACGCATTTCAGGCCTTTGAAAGGACCCTATGATGAGTGACGGAAAGCAGAAGCGCGCTTCTGATGTGATTGCTGATGCCCTGATTGAGGAAATCCGGGGCGGAGTGATACACGATGACGCGCCGCTGCCCACAGAGCGGGAATTGTGTGAACGGTTCGAGGCCTCAAGGCCAACCGTGCGCGAAGCGCTGGCCCAATTGCAGATGCGCGGATTTGCCGTTCTGGGTGCAGGCAAGCGCCCCCGGGCTGCAAGGCCTTCCCTTGCGGGCATTCTGCGGGGAGCGGGCAATCACATCCGCGAGACCCTCGGCGATGACGAGAGCAGCGCCCATCTTGAGCAGATGCGCCAGTTTATCGAGACCGGCGCTGTCCGCCAGGCCGCGCGGCGGGCCAACAATATACAGATCAAGCAGCTGCAAACGGCGCTGGAGCGGAACTATCAGGCCATCGGCACCGATGCATTCTCGGAAACAGATCATGCATTTCACCGGATTCTCGTCTCGGTAGTTGCCAACCCGGTTCTGTTGACACTGCACGACATGTTTGTCTCGGAACTGCTCTCCCAGCGCCCTGTTGCCCCGGACCGGGCGGCGCATGACCGCCGGTCCTATGACGAACACCGACGCATATACCAGGCAATTTTGGATGGTGATGCCGCCGCCGCCACAGAGGTCATGGACCAGCATTTGGAGCGCTCTTATCGTTCGCGCCTCAAGGCTCCCAGATCGCTTGTGGCCGAGCCGGACGCGCACACTGTCTCCTGAACTTCATCAAAGAAGCAAACCAAAGCCAAACGAAGAACCGGAGGAAAATTCTATGACTATTCATGCCAAACTGCTGGTGGGTGTTGCCACCCTGGCGCTGATGACGGGGGCCGTTCAGGCCCGGGAGCTGACCATTGGCCTGCAGGACAATGAGGTCTCGACAACCTTTATGGGTGTGTCCGCCATTTCCGAGAAGCTTGAAGAGCTCTCCGATGGTGAATTCAAGCTCAAGATTTTCCCCTCCGCGACCCTGGGTGATTTCAAGGCCATGGTGGCGCAGGTGCAGGCAGGCGAGCTGGACATGGTTGTCACCGGCTATCCTGACATGTCCTACACCATTCCCGAGCTGAAACTGGTCGGCGCCCCCTATGTCGTTGACAGCTTCGAGCATCTCGAGGAAATCGTTGCCGGCCCATGGGGCCAGGAAATGGCCGAAAAGATGAAAGAGCAGGGGCTGACCTCGCTTGATGTCTGGTATCAGGGCACGCGCCAGACCACGGCCAACCGCGCCATCAATTCCATTGAGGACATGAAGGGCCTGCGCCTGCGCACCCCCAACGTGCCCTTCCTGATTGCCTATGCGGAAAATGTCGGCGCCGTGCCCGCGCCGGTGGCCTTCCAGGAAGTCTATCTCGCGCTGCAGACCAATCAGGTCGATGGCGAAGAGAACCCGCTGCCCACAATCGAGGCGATGAAATTCTACGAAGTGCAGGATTATATCGCGCTGACAAACCATTTCATCAGCTCCGCCTCGATCAAGATCGGCAATGATGTCTGGGATTCGCTCAGCGATGAGGAAAAAGGCTGGCTCGAGACCGCCACCAAGCATGGCGGCGATGTCACTGACGGGCTGACTTTCAAGGCCGAGGCCGATCTGATCTCGACCTTCAAGGAACGGGGCCTGACCATCACAGAGCCCGATACCGCTCCCTTCCGGGCTGCCATGAAACCCTATTATGACGAACTGGAAGCCGAATTCGGTGAAGGTGTCATCGCGCGGGTTCGCGGCGAATAAGTTCTGACTGGCGGGGCCGGAACCGGCCCCGCCACCATCTCCGGGGGGATCCGATTTGTTCAAGAATTACGCCCTTGAAGCCAGTATTGGCTGTGTGCTTTTCATCGCCCTGTTTGCCGTTGTCCTGCTGCAGGTCTTCGGGCGGACCGGGCTTTTTGTGGGCGTGGTGTGGACTGAGGAGACGGCCCGCTGGCTATGGGTCTGGATGGCCTTGATCGGCATCGGTGCGGTGGAGCGCAATCAGAGCCATTTGCGCATGGGGCTTTTGACGGCAATTCTCCCGCAAGGTTTTCAGCGCGGCCTGAACATATTCTTCGATCTGGTTTATCTCGGCATTGCCTGCCACCTGGTCTGGATCGCCTATAAATCCGTCCTGCGCACCTGGAACAATGAATCGGTCTCCCTGCCGACAACCGATGCCCTGCTTTACGCCTCCGCGCTGGTGGCCTTTGTTCTTATCGTTCACCGCATCATACGCCGCCTTGTCGCAACGCTCCGCAATGCCGACATTGAGCCGGAGGCCAAACCATGATTCTTCTGGCAGTTGTTCTGGGCTGGCTGTTTCTCGTCCTGCTTAATGTCCCCATCGGGCTGGCAATGATTTTCGTCTCGATGGCCTATTCCTACTGGTCGGGCCTGGGGTTGAGTTTTGCCACCCAGCGCATGGTGGATTCGCTCAACAGCTTTCCCCTGCTGGCCGTGCCACTGTTCATCCTCACCGCCGAAATTCTCAATTCGGCCGGCATTACCAAACAGCTTTTTGGTTTTGCCCGGGCGCTTGTCGGCCATATTACCGGCGGGCTTGGCCATGTGAATGTCATGGCGTCGCTGTTTTTCTCCGGCATGTCCGGTTCGGCCATGGCCGATGCGGGCGGCTTGGGCAAGATGGAAATCGAGGCCATGCGTGAGGCCGGCTATGATGATGATTTCTCCGGTCCCATCACCGCAACCTCCTCGATGATCGGCCCCCTTATTCCCCCCTCCATCACCATGGTGCTTTACGGGGTCATCGCCAATACCTCGATCGGCAAGCTGTTTCTGGGCGGGGTCATCCCCGGCGTCATGTGCGCCGGCGCTTTGATGATCATGGTCTATATCGTTGCCAAGCGCCGCAATTATCCGCGCGACCCGGTCCAGTCACCGCGCCAGATCTTCAAACTATTCATCAAATCCCTGCCCGCACTCCTGACCCCCGTTGTTATCGTGGGCGGCATTTTCTCGGGCTATTTTTCCCCAACGGAAGCCGCCGCCATCACCGTGCTCTATGCGATCATGATTGATCTGCTCTTCTATCGGGAACTGACAATCCGTCGCCTGTGGGATGCCATTTACGGCACGGTCGTCACCACCTCCGGCATCGCCACGATCATCGCCGGTGTCGGGCTGCTGGGCTGGGTTCTGGCCCGTGAACAGGCACCCCAGCAGATTGCGCAAATGTTTCTCACGATTGCCGATGGTCCGATCAGCTTCCTGATCGCGGTCAACCTGATGATCTTTGTGCTTGGGGCTTTCATTGAATCCCTGGTGATCCTTTTGATCGTGGTGCCAATTCTGGTGCCGCTGGCCATGGGCTTTGGCATTGATCCGGTGCATTTCGGCATTATCGTTGTGCTCAACCTGATGATTTCGATCCAGACACCGCCCATGGGCATGGCCCTGTTCATCGTCTCCCAGGTCGGCAATATTCCCTTCCAGAAACTGGCGGTGGATGTGCTGCCCTGGCTGATCCCGCCGATCATTGTCCTGATCCTGGTCTGCGTCTTCCCGATTCTCTCCACCGGTCTGCCATCCCTGATGAACTGACCCGGCGTGCGATCCCGAAAAAAACGGGCGACTGATTGACCTCTCGGCCGGTCTGTCGCCCGGCATTGGGCACCCCTTGATTTGGGCAACGGGCTTTTTTGAGCACTTGTCCATTGATCCGGCGCTATGGATCGGCGATCCTGAAAACATGGTGCCGTCGCACGTTTTGGGGGTGAGGGCGCGGTGTCTTACGGGAGGAATTTTCTTGAGTTGCTGCACGCCTTCGCGGCGCACAATTGCCGCGCATCAAGCCGGTGCCGATGCGCGCGTGGATATGGCCGGTTATGAGACAACCGGCGCGCCTGAGCGGGCGTATTTTGCCGCAACCCGCACTTTTGTCGGCACGGATAATCCGCAAATTGCCGCTGATGGCGAGGGGCCGCGCCGGGTGGTGACCCTGAAGGCTTTCGCGCTGGAAATCCAGCCGGTGACCAATGCGCGTTTCGCCGCTTTCGTGGCAGAAACGGGCTATATTACAGAAGCGGAACGGTTTGGCTGGTCGGCGGTTTTCAGGGGCCTGATGCAGGATCCGCCACCCCCCTCAGAGACGGCGACCCCCTGGTGGGTCAAGGGCGATGGGGCGTTCTGGGCCGCGCCCGAGGGACCGGGCAGTGCGATCGCGGATCGCCTTGATCATCCGGTGGTGCACGTCTCCTTTGCCGACGCGCGCGCCTTTGCCCAATGGTGCGGCGGGCGGCTGCCCAGCGAAGCTGAATGGGAGCACGCCGCGCGCGGCGGGCTTGATGATCCGCGCTTTCCATGGGGCGACACCGAGCCCGATGACACGCAGCCCCTATGCAATATCTGGCAGGGCAATTTCCCCCATACCAACACAATGACCGATGGCTATTTCGGTACCAGTCCCGTTACAGCTTTCGCGCCCAATGGGGCCGGGCTTTACGGGATGGCCGGCAATGTGTGGGAATGGACGGCCGATGCTTTCCGCGTGCGCTCACTGTCCCGGGCGGCGAAAAGGCGCAATGCCGAGGCGCGGGCGGGCAATGAGAAAGTGTGCAAAGGCGGCTCGTTTCTGTGCCACAAATCCTATTGCTACCGCTACCGCATTGCCGCACGCACGGCGCTCACAGCTGATTCATCGGCAAGCAATAACGGGTTCCGCATCGCTTATGATGGCTGATGCGCGGAACCGGCGGCAAGGCAAATACAAAAAACGCATCCGCTTTGCCGCCGCAAGTGCTCAAAGTCAGTGCTTTTCGGACGCGGTCACTTGCGCGAGAACGCTGGGACGGCGTGTCCGTTCAAAGGCATTGCCATTCTGGTCGAACAGATGCAGCGACGCTTCCTCAAAGCCGATCTGGTAATCGTCGCCGGCCCGCCACAGCCGGTCCGCGCTGGCCGCCGCCATCAGCACGGCACCTTCCGGCGCGTTAAGGCGCAGCATGGCGTGGTCCCCGATATTTTCGGCCACCTCGACCTTGCATAAAAAGCTCTCTGCCTTGTCACTGCTCAAAATGTGCTCGGGCCGCACGCCAAAGGTCGCCGCGTCGCCAACCTTGCTGTCCGCATGGGGGCGCACCGGCACCGTGACCGGCCCCAGACCCGCCGCATCCACCGTCACGGTATTATCGGTCAAGGCCGTAATATGAGCGTCCAGCAGGTTCATCTTGGGTGAGCCGATAAAGCCGGCGACAAACACATTGTCGGGCAGATGGTAGAGTTCGAGCGGGGTGCCAACCTGCCGGGCAACCCCGGCCTCCAGCACAACGATCCGGTCGGCCAGGGTCATCGCCTCGATCTGGTCATGGGTCACATAGGCCATGGTCGTGCCAAGATCGGCATGCAGCTTGGCCAGTTCCATGCGCATGTGAACGCGCAGCGCCGCATCGAGATTGGACAGCGGCTCGTCGAACAAAAAGACTTCCGGGTCACGCACAATGGCGCGGCCAATGGCAACCCGCTGACGCTGGCCACCGGACAATTGCGAGGGGCGCCGGTCGAGCAGGTGTTCGATATGCAGGATCTCGGCCGCTTCCTGAACCTTTTGCGCGATCTCTTCCTTCGGCCTGCGGGCGATCTTCAACCCGAAGCTCATGTTCTCGCGCACAGATTTATGCGGGTAAAGCGCATAGGACTGAAACACCATCGCAATGCCGCGGGCCTTGGCGGGGATGTCGTTGCAAAGCGTATCGCCGATCCGCAATTCGCCATCCGAGATTTCTTCCAGTCCCGCAATCATCCGCAGCAATGTGGACTTGCCACACCCTGATGGGCCCACGAAGACGATGAACTCGCCATCCTTCACCTCAAGGTCGATGCCCTTGATGATTTCAACCGCACCATAGCTTTTGCGCACGTTTTTGAGCGTTAGGCCCGCCATCGTTTTTTTCCTTTTGGTCTGGACGTCTCAGGGACGCGCATCAAACATCCTGCCGTCACCGGTCAGAAACTGATTGGAATAGGGGTAGAAGTGCTTTTCCTGCGGCATGCGCGGCGTAGCCGCATAGCGCGCCGGAAACGCTTCCGGTTGCCAGAACTGGCGCACAGCCGCGCGGAAATCATCGCGCAAGGCCTCGGTCGCTGGATCACCGGACAAATCGTTCCATTCGTCCGGATCCGCGCTGAGGTCGTAAAGCTCTTCAGTGCCATCGAGGTAAAGCGCGTATTTCCACTGATCCCGCCGCAGCATGCATCCCGCATGTTCGGGCTGATGCAGCACGACGCTCTCACAAAACAGGTCGCGCCGGGCAAGAGGTTTGCCGGTGAGCGCGGGAGAGATGTCGATCCCCTCCAGATCGTCAGGCGGGGTAATGCCGGCGGCCGCGCATAATGTCGGGTAGAGGTCAATCAGTCCCACGGCGGCATTGCTCCGGAGGCCCGGCTCAGCCTGGCCCGGCCAGCGCATGATCAGCGGCACGCGGGCGCTGTCTTCATAGAAAACGGTTTTCTGCCACATGCCGCGCTGGGCGGCCATCTCGCCATGATCCGAGGCATAAACAACGATCGTGTCGCCGCTTAAGTCAAGATAATCGAGCACCGCCAGCAGGCGGCCAACCGCGTCGTCGACCCATTCAACACAGCCGAAATAGGCGGCAAGCGCCCGCAGGCTCACATCCGTGTCACCGCTATGGTGGGCGGTGCCGCTGCGGGCCATGGCGGCCTGCACAAAGGCGGGGGCGCTCTTTAGCCAGTTCTTGTCGTGAACCGGCAGATCAATCCTGCCCGCAAACCGGTCGTAATATTCGGCCGGCGGGTTGATCGGGAAATGCGGCTTGTCGAACTGGACAGCCAGAAAGAAGGGCGCATCCGGCTGGGCGGTCCACCCTTGCAGCCATTTGGTCGCCTCGGCCACGCAAATCTCCGTTTGCGTCATCGCAAGGGGAATGCCCGATGGTCCCGCATCTTTCAAAATATCGCCCAGCCCGCTTTCATTGGCATGCCGGCGCGGATCCGGCTGATGCGCCTGCCCGTAAAAATCGCCATAGGGACGTTGCTGGAAACCCTGAAACTGCTCGCCATTGAAATGGGATTTCCCGATCAGCGCGGTGCGATAGCCGTTCTCGGAAAAGCTGCGCGCCAGCGTTGGCGCATTGGCGGGCAGAATGTGTTGATTGTCATAAATACCGGTCGTGCGCCCGTGCTTGCCGGTCAAAAGGCTGGCGCGGCTGGGCACGCATAGCGGGTTCTGGCAATAGGCATTGTCGAACCGCACCCCCTCTGCCGCCAGTTTCAGCAAATTGGGCGTTTGCACCGCGCTCCCGGCGACATCGCCCAGAGCGCGGAACGCGTGCTGATCTGAAAGCAGAAAAAGGATGTTGGGGCGCTTGCTCATTTTGCCTATGCCTTGACTGCACCGCCGAGGCGCAGGCCACCGCTTTGCAAGGGTTTGCGCACCAGGAAGTAGACCAGAAGGGACGGCGCGGTATAGATCAGTGCGAAGGCCGCCAGCTGGCCGTAGACCGCTTCACCATATTCGCCAAAGAAACTGTAGAGCGACACCGCCATGGGATAGTTCTCGCGCGTCTGCAAAAGGATAAACGGCACAAAGAAATTCCCCCAGTTCTCAATGAAGCTGAGAATGAAGATCGTCGCGAGACCGGGCGCCAATAGCGGCAGCATGATCGCGGTCACGCCCTGCAGGCGGGAGGCACCCTCGACCCAGGCGGCTTCCTCCAGATCTGTGGGGATTGCGTCCATAAAGCCCTTCATCAGCCAGATCGCAAACGGCAATTCAGAGGCGGCGCGGAAGATGATGACACCCAAAAGCGTATCGACCATGCCGATATGTACAAACATCACATAGATCGGCACCATGATCGCGGTAACGGGCAGGGCGCTCGCAAAAACGATGACATAGATATAGTGGGTGCCATAGCGCAGCTTGTAGCGCGACAGGGGATAGCCGGCAAAAAGCGCAATAAACACCACCAGCGCCGAGGTGCCCGCCGAAATAATCAGGCTGTTGAAGAACGGGCGGATGGTCACATTCTCGGTGAGGATGGACCCGAAATTGCCCAGGCTCCAGCGTGCGGGCATCTTGATTGCCAGCGTTGCCTCGGTATCGAATGCCGCCAGAACCACCCAGAGCATCGGGGCCAGAAAGGCCAGCGCGACAAGGGTCAACGACAGGTTGGCGGCGGCGCGGCTGCGGCCCTTGGGAGTGGAGAGGTCAGTCATTCCGGGTGGCTCCTACGCGGAAGAGGCGAACATAAAACAGCGACGCGATGACACCGAAAGCCAGCAGCAGGACGGCAATGGCCGAGCCGTAACCGATCATGCCGAAATCATAGGCCTGATTGTACATCAGCAAGGGCAGCGTTTCCGACTGGGTGCCCGGACCACCGGCAGTGGTAATCCAGATCAGGCCAAACACGCCGAGCGTATTGAGGGTCGTCAAAACGACATTGATCGCAATAACAGGCCGGATGATCGGCAGGATCATGCCGAAAACCTTGTGGAACCCGCCGGCACCATCGATCTCGGCGGCCTCAAGCACTTCGCTTGGCACATCCTGCAGCGCCGCGTTGTAGACCAGCATCGAGAAGGCGCAACCACGCCAGATATTGATGACGATAACCGCCGCCATGGGGGAGGTGAGCAGCCAGGCCTGCTTTTGCATGCCCAAAAGGCTCAGAATCTGGTTCATGCCGGCATCGTCACCGCGCAGGAAAGTGTACCAGAGAAATCCGGCCACCACCTCGGGAACGACCCAGGCGATAATGACGATTGTTGAGACGGTGTTTTGAATAAGTGAGGAAGCGGCTTGCCGGCCATAGGCAATCAGAAAGCCGACCACATTCTGCCCGAACACGGACAGGCAGACAAAGATCGCGGTGCGCGACAATGCCTCCCATGTCCGTGTGTCGGTGAACAGATAATAGTAGTTCTCAAACCCGATAAATTGCGGGTTGCGGGCATTGGCACCCGACAGGCCCTGGTTTGTCAGCGAGGCATAGATTGCCCAAAGGATCGGGACCAGGAAAAACCCCAGGATCATTAAAGTGGCCGGGACCAGCGGCAAAACGCGGATCAACTTGGTTGTCAAAGAGGACACGCGTCCCGATATGCTGGTCTCGGCCGCCATGATTTACTCCGCGGATTTCACGTTGGCACGGCCAACAAGGCGTGCGATTTGGCTGTCAAAACGTTCCATAGCATCTTCGACGCTTGTACCACCAACTGTGACGGCTTCCATGGTTTCCTGAATGAGCGAGGAGACCTGCGGATAGACCTCGACCGCCGGGCGGAAATTGGTAACCGCCACGAGGGAAGAGAAGAATTCACCCGTTGGGTTGGCATCGAGGAATTCCGGATCGGAGATCACGTCTTCACGCACACCAACCGCACCGGACAGAACCGAATATTTCAGGCTGTTCTCGTAATTGGCGACAGTGGTGAGGAATTCAAACGCGGCATCCTTGTCTTCGGCATGGGCGCTCATCGCAATTGTCCAGCCGCCCGACATGGAGGTGAAGCCATTGCCTTCGCCGTTCTGTGTCGGAATTTTGGCCATGCCCACGGTTGTGGTCCAGTCAGCCCAGGGTGCAGTGCCCAGCTCCGACCAACGGGACCAGATCCAGCTGCCGTCGATGAACATGCCAACCTTGTCGGCGGGAACGTGCTGTTCGACCAGAACGTTCTGGAAATTGCCGTCCTGCAGGTCATTGTCGGAGGCAAGATAGCCGCTTTCATACGCGGTCTTGAGGAATTGCAATGTGTCGCGCATCCCCTGCGAGCCGACAACCCATTTGCCTTCTGCCGGATCGTAAAGCGTTGCGGACAAGGCACCGGGTGTGCCCGAGAGCAGGTTCATCAACCCGCGCATGGTCGAGGCTTCGCCGCCGGCCTTGGTGACATAAAGGTTCAGCGGGATCGCGTCCGGCACTGCGGCCTTGATCTTGGCGGCGGCATCGAGAATGTCCTGCCAGGTCTTTGGCTGCCAGTCGGCGGGCAGGCCGGCTTTGGCAAGCACGTTCCGGTTGAACCAGATCGCCTGCGTGTCGGTGCCCATCGGGATTGCATAGAGCTTGCCATCAACAAAGGAGGTGCCGTTCTGTTTGGCGATCTCGACGAACTTGCCCCAGTCGTCCCAATTGGCAACGCGCGCGTCCAGCGGGGCAAGGAAGCCCGCGGCGGCATCTGCGGTCACGTTATAACCGTCTTCGTAAATGACGTCGGGCGCCGTGGAAGCCGACTGGTTCATCAGCGATACTTTTGTGTAGTAATCGCGGGATGACGAGCTGATTGGCTCCAGCTTTACGTCAATGCCTGGATTGGCAGCTTCAAAGCCGGCCTCGGCTGATTCCATCACCGCATTGAGATACGGCGCTTCGCGATAAACGACACGCAATTCACCATCGGCTGCATAGCCGACGGTGGCAGATGCGGCCGCCAATGCAAAAACGGATGCGCTTAAGATATGAGTGTTTTTCATGCTTTCCTCCCTGGTTGGGTATGCAATCGTTATCACATAAGTTGGCTGTGTCAACCATGAGCTTGCGAGATAATTCCTGTGGCAGCGCCTAATACTTGAGAAAATATGCTATATTAACGGTTCAGCCTTGACTGGCTTTTCGCTGCATGCCAGAGATTGGTATGAAATCGTTGTCATATATTGGTGGTTAAGTGTCGCAAAATACTCATGGTACCCCCGTCGTTCTCGCCATCGACATCGGGGCGACAAAAATGGCGGTCGGTGTGGTTGATTCTGAGGGGGGCGTCCTGTTTCAGGCGCGCGAGCCTTCGCCCCGTTCAGTGACCAACAGCCTTGCTCTTATTGACGAGCTTTCTGGCCGGATGCTGCAAAGGGCGCATGCGCATGGCGCGCGCGTTGATGGCGTGGGTATTGCCTGCGGCGGTCCGCTGGATCTTGAACGGGGTCTGGTGCTGACGCCGCCCAATCTCCCCGACTGGGATGCTGTCCCCATTCGCGACCGGCTCGCCGCCGCGGCCGGCGTGCCTGCCTATTTGCAGAATGACGCTGCCGCCGGCGCGATTGCGACCTTCCTCTGGGACAATCCAGGTCACGTGAAGGATGTCACCTATATCACTGTGTCGTCAGGTGTCGGCTGCGGGGTCATCACCAATGGCACCCTGCTGACCGGGCATTCCGGCAATGGCGGTGAGCTGGGCCATATGCCGCTGGTTTTCGATGGGCGGCGCTGCAAATGCGGCCTGTCAGGCTGTGTGGAAGCCTATGTGTCGGGCACCTCGATCGGCGAGCGTTTCTCGGAAGAAAATGGTGGCCCACCGGCAACGGCCCAGCAGATCGCGGCCAGCGCGGCTGCGGGTGATCCGGTTGCGCTCGCGCACTGGACCGGCTCCATGCGCATGCTGCGCCGGACCGTGCGCGCGGCGGTCGATGTGTTCGATCCGGCGCTGCTTTGTCTCGGTGGCGGTGTCACGGACGCCCGCAGCGACCTGCTGGCGCCAGCTGTTACTTTTGATGAGGGCGGCATGTCGGCGGCGGTCGGTCGGGGGCTGTGCGTGCGCCGGACGCTGTTTGGCCGCGACTCGGGCGTTCTGTCCGCAGCGGCGGTTGCCTGGAATGAAATGGGTGCGGCGAACGGCAGGCGCGTGGCACTGCGCGAGAAGGAGTGAGGGGATGGGCAAGGCAATGATGCTGAATGAGCTTGAGGCGCATTTCGCGATGGCCGACAAGATGCGCGACAAGGTGGCCGGGATCGAGATCATCGCCACCGCAATCTGGCAGTCTCTCTCCGGTGGTGGCCGGCTTTACGCGTTCGGCAACGGGGGCAGTGCGTCTGAGGCACTGCATTTTACCGGCGAACTCACCGGCCGTTACAAGGCCGAACGCGCCCCCTTGCCCGCGCAGGCGCTGTGCGCCGATGTGGCGACCCTGACCTGCATTGGCAATGACTATGCGTTCGACGAGGTGTTCGCCCGGCAGGTTAAGGCTTTTGCCGGTGCAGGCGATATCGCAGTGGGCTTTACCACCAGCGGCCGTTCGCCCAATGTCATCAAGGGACTGGAAGCCGCACGCGCCGCCGGCGCGGTGACGGTCATCTTTACCGGCGAGGCCGGAGAGGCGGCAGCGACGGCGGCCGATCACGCCTTTGTTTCGCCCAACGCCGGCACGGCCCGGGTTCAGGAAATGCACCAGCTGGCCATGCATCTGATTTGCGCCCGCATTGACCAATTCGCCACGGAGGCTTGAGACATGAACGCTGAGAAAAACCGGTTCGACCGCCTTTATATGGTTGGCCATGCGCATCTTGATCCGGTCTGGCTCTGGCGCTGGACCGAGGGCTATCAGGAAGCCCGCGCGACACTGCATGCGGCGGTCAAACTGCTGGCTGAGAACCCCGATTACGTCTTCACCTTCGAACAGATGGCGGTGATCGAGTGGATCCGCGAAAGCGATCCGAAGCTTTTCGAAAAACTGCAGGAACTGGTGGCCGCGGGCCGCATCGCCCTGGTGGGCGGCTGGTGGGTCGAGCCGGATTGCAACCTGCCCTCGCTGGAAGCCTTTGTCCGGCAGGGTCTTTTGGGTCAGCGTTATTTGCTGGAGCATTTCGGCGGCATTGCAACGGTCGGCCTCAATGCCGATCCCTTCGGCCATTCCGCCGTTCTGCCTCAAATTCTGCAGGGCCAGAGAATCGGCGGCTATTGCTTCCTGCGCCCCGGTCCCCACGAGACGGCGATGGCGCACACAGTATTCGACTGGCAGGGCATGGGCGGCGCAAGCGTTCTCGCCTACCGCATTCCGCATGAATATTGCTCGACCTCAGAAGCCATTGACGACCATCTCAACGCCGCCGTGTCCAAGATCGCACCAAGCGTTAATAGTGAGGCGATGGTGTTCTACGGCGTTGGTAACCATGGCGGCGGTCCCACCCGGCGCAATCTGGAAAGTATTGCGCGCATTGACGCTGAGGGCCATCACGGCCGGCTGACCATGTCCGGTCCCGGGCGCTATCTCGATATGGTGCGCGACAGTGACCAGAAGATACCCCAATGGCAGGGCGAATTGCAGCGCCACGCGGCAGGTTGTTATGCCGCGCACGCCAAAATCAAACAGCTCAATCTGAAGGCCGAAGCCATTCTGGTTGAGGCCGAGCGCTATGCAACGCTGACCGCGCGCCGCGGGGCGATGAGCTATCCCGCCGAGGCATTGACCGCGGCCTGGAAGGATCTCCTTTTCAACCAGTTCCACGATATCCTGCCCGGCAGTTCGTTGAAGGTTTGCTATGACGATGCAGAGCATCAGGTAGGCGGGGTGATCGCTGCCGCCGACCGGATCATCAATCTCGCCATGCAGACAACCGCCCGCGATATCGCCATCCCCGAGGATGAAAAGAGTCAGCCGGTTGTCCTGTTCAACCCGCATCCCTATCCGGTGGACGTCACGGCGGAACTCGAACTCTCCTTCCTGCCCGGCGACTGGGCGCTGACCGATGAAGCGGGTACGCCCGTCGAATGGCAGAAAATCCGCGCCGATGCGACCATTCAGGAAAAAGACATTTTCCGCGACCGGTTGCGCGGGCGCATCGCCTTTGGCGCCACCCTGCCGGCGCTGGGCTACAAACTCTATCGCCTGCATCAGGTGGCCGAGCGGCCCGTGGTCAAGACAACATCCGTCAAGGCCGCAGGCCTGACCATGGAAAACGCGCATCTGCGCGTGACCATTGATCCGGCAACCGGCTGGCTGTCTGAACTGGTGACGCTGGCCGACGGGCGCAATTATGCGCCGCAGCCGGGTGCTGTGCACACGGTGGTCACCCCCGATCAATCGGACACCTGGGGCCATCGTGTCGAGAGTTATGTGGCAGAGGGTAATGCCTTCGAAATCGAGGATGTGCGCCTGATCGATGAAGGGCCGGTGCGCAGCGCCATCCGGGTCACCTCGCGCTATGGCCAGTCGCGCCTCACCGAGCATTTCGTGCTCGACGCCGGTGCCCGCGCTCTCGAGATCCGTTGTGAACTCGACTGGCGTGAAACGCTTTCGGTACTCAAGCTGCGCTATCCATCTGCCATCAGCGCCGATAAGGCACTCTATCAGATGCAGCATGGCGCGCTTGAGCGCCCCGCCGATGCCAATGAATATCCCGGTCAACGCTGGGTCAGCGTGGCCGGAAACGGCCAGCGCCTGACCGTGATCAATAATGCCAAATACGCCTATGATTGCGATAAGGGCGATATCGGCATCACGGCGGCACGCAGCCCGGTTTATGCTTGGCACGACCCCCGTGAACTGCGTGATAATGAGCATTATCATTATCAGGATCAGGGCCTGCAGAGCTTTACGGTCAAGCTGTTGCCTCAGGCAGACGACGACATGTCAGAGGCACACCGGCTGGCCGACCTGATGCTCACGCCACCGCGCCTGATGATGGAGAGCTTTCACCCGGGCACGCTGCCCGCCGAGACCGCCGGGATTTCCGGCCTCGAGACGGTCCGAGGTCTGCGGCTGACCGCCATCAAGGCGTGGGAAGACGATCCGGAGGGTCTGGTGATAAGGCTGGCGAATGACACCCAGGAATCCGTTGCCGCGCAACTGGTCCTGCATTTCCGGGATGATTTCGAACTGCCTGTCACCCTTGGCCCCGAAGAGATCGCTACCTGGGTCATTCCGGCCGACGGTGCCGCATTCAAGGCCGATCTTCTGGAATTTGCAGTTGATCGCGACCTGCCGCATCTGTCCAAAGGGGTGTGAGTATGACGCGCGCTCCGGAGATCTGGCCACCACTGCTGACCCCATTCGACCCTGATGGCCAGATTGATTTTGCTGCGCTGGCCCGTTTGGTCGAATTCAACATCGACAAGGGGGTCACCGGCCTTCTGGTGACCGGTCTTTCGGCCGAACCGTTTAAAATGTCCGAGGCGGAAAGACTGTCGATTGTCCGCGCCTGTGTTGAAACGGCCAATGGACGCATCCCGATTGCGGCGGCGGTCTATCCCGAAGCCGTGACGGATTTTAGCCGCGTGATTGGCGGCGCCCATGACGCGGGTGCCAATATTGCCGTGCTGCTGACAGCCTATCTCGCCGCAAAAGACGCACCCGAGACCGAGGTTTTGCAGGCACTCGAGCAGATTATTGCGGGCACAAAGGGCGATCTCGGGCTTTACGAGGCCCCCCGCCCCTTCAAGCGGCTGTTGTCTGACGATGCCGTAGCCCTGGCCGCGCAATCCGGGCGCTTCACTTTTTACAAGGATACCTGTCTGGATCTGGCCCGCATGACCCGGCGGGCGGGCCTGACCGCCGGCACGCGTTTGCAGCTTCTCAATGCGGAAATGGCCTCGTTCCGCGCCTCCTTTGCGGCAGGTGCCGACGGGTTTTGCGGCCTGATGGCCAATATCTATCCCGGTGTCCTTGGTCGCGCCGCAACGGACCCCGAAGATACGCTCTCGCTTCTCATGACCGCCGCCGATGCGGCACTGGAGAAGAATTATCCCGCCTCCGCCAAATTTTTATTGTCGCAACGCGAAGAGGGATTGTGTATGCATAGCTATGCACGCACGCTTGATGCTGGTACGACAGAAGGCGCTTGCACTAGTCTATTTGCGATTGACACGTTAATACGCAGACATCTGCGGGAATGACAAAAGAAATGAGGGGCGGTTTGTCGGACAAACGGGTACGCATTGGCGATATCTCCAGGGAACTGGGCCTTTCCAACTCCACCGTGTCACGCGCGCTTTCAAGCAAGGGCTATGTCGCTGCCGAGGTGAAGGCGCGGGTGCTCGAGGCCGCTGACAGAATGGGCTATGTGCCCGATCTGACGGCCCGCAATTTGCGCCGGGGTTCCAGCACGCAGGTGGGGCTGGTGGTCTCCAGTCTGCTTGACCCGTTCTACGCCCAGCTGGCCACAGGATTTCAGGAAGTCGCCCGGCGGCGCGGTTATGAAGTCATTCTGATTATCGACGGTGCCGACCGCAAAAAAGAACGCGATGCCGTGGACTCGCTGCTGGCCATGGGGGTTGATGGCATCGCGCTGACGCCCGTATCCCAGGGCGCGCTTGAGCGGGTGCAGGGCTACGGCATTCCGGCTTTGCAAATCGACAGGGCGGTCAGTTCAAAATATTCGCTGATTGGTGGCGACAACCGGGTCGGCGGCATGATTGCCACCGAACATCTTTTGGCGCTTGGCCACCGGAATATCGCGGTGATGATTGACCATGATCAATGGACGACGGGCCAGGCCCGCATTGCCGGCTGGCATGATGCATTTACCAGCCTCGGTCTTGAGCCAGCTGACGGTCTTTGCATCAAGCTGGAAGATGGTCAGAAAACCATTGCCGAGGCGCTGAATGCCATCGTGCCGCGCTTGCTTGAGCGCGAGATAACCGCCATTTTCGCCGCCAATAGCGTTGTGGCGCAATTGCTCTATATCGCCTTGCAGGATTTTGGTATCGAGGTGCCCGGCGACATCTCGCTTGTGGCCTATGACGATGCCAACTGGACGGCGATGGTGCGGCCCGCGATTTCGGTCATTACCCAGCATGTCGATCTGCTGGGGCGAAAGGCCGCTGAGCAGTTGATTGGGTCGATCGAAGATGAGCATCTTCAGGGCTCGGTTTCCAGTTTCCTGGTGCAGCCAACCCTTATTCAACGCGGCAGCACCCGCGCGCTCGATCAGTGAGCTGCTGAAAGCGGGCGCACATATGGAAAATTCTGGTGCGCGCCTGTCGATCAGATAATACAAACGCATCTTTTGCGTCTTAAAACATGAAAGGCTTTCTCACGTGAATATTCTGGATCAGCTGCGCGCGATGAGCGTGGTCGTTGCCGACACCGGTTCTGTCGAGGCCGTCAAGGCCTATAGCCCTGTGGACTGCACTACAAATCCGTCACTGGTTCTGGCCGCGCTTGGAGAGCCTGAGGCTGCCGAATTGTTGGCCCGGGAAATTGCCAAGGGTCATGAAAACGGCCTCAATGTCGACCAGATCACCGATACCCTGCCAGCGGCGATGGGCGCGACCCTTGCGGCCCTGGTGACCGGACGGGTTTCAACCGAAGTCGATGCCCGGCTGTCGTTTGACACCGAAGGATCGGTTCAGCGGGCGCGGGCCATCATTGCGGACTATGCGGCGCGTGGTATCGGCAAGGACCGTATTCTGATCAAGCTGGCGGCGACCTGGGAAGGCATACGGGCCGCAGAAATTCTGCAGGCCGAAGGCATCGATTGCAATCTTACCCTGGTGTTCTCACTGGCGCAGGCCGTGGCCTGTGCCGATGCGGGTGTCTTCCTGATCTCGCCTTTTGTGGGGCGCATCACCGATTGGCATATGGCGACAAGCGGCAAGGAAAGCTATGCGCCTGAGGAGGATCCCGGCGTGCTGTCTGTGCGGCGCATCTATGATTACTACAAGGCCAACGGCATTGAGACCATTGTCATGGGCGCGTCCTTCCGCAATGTGGGGCAGGTCAAGGCGCTGGCCGGTTGCGATCGTTTGACGATCTCCCCGAAATTGCTGGAAGCACTGGCGCAGGAAAGCGGCACGCTGGAACGTTGCCTTGATCCGCAAAACGCTGGCGAAGCCGCGCCCATAAAGCTCGATGAAGCCGCCTTCCGCTGGGAAATGAACGCGGACGCCATGGCAACGGAGAAGCTGGCCGAAGGCATCCGCAAGTTTGACGCGGATCTGGTCAAGCTGAAAAGCCTCGTCGCCGACCGTCTCTGACGGCTGGTCTCGCCAAGATCCCGCAACCGGCCCCTATGCCGGTTGCGGTCCAGCGGCCGCCTGATAGGCCTCTGTTAATTCCCTGATTACCGAGCGTGCCGGCGGCTTTGCGCCGAGATGTATGGCGCGCAACTCCGCTATAAACCCATCCCACATCTCCGGCCCGCCTTCTTCGAGAAGCTGGGCGCGGATCGACAATTCCCGCGTCGCCGGCGTGAAGCGCCTGCCCCAGGCGCCCATCTGGGCAAGCAAGGGCACCAGTTGGATGGCCGGCTCTGTCAGGCTGTAGACCGTCTTCTGCTTGTGTGCCGGGTCCGGGCTGGTCGAGAGCAGGCCCGCGCTCACGAGGTTTTTGAGACGGCTGGCCAGAATGTTCGAGGCGATGCCTTCCTCCGAATTGTTGAGGAGGTCGCGGTAGTGCCTGCGATTGCCGAACATGATGTCGCGGATGACGATCAGGCTCCAGCTGTCGCCGAGCGTTTCCAGCGTCAGATTAATTGGACATCCGGATCGGAAGGGTTTGTGCATAAGAGGCTCCGTAAAACTGATTGCAACATAGGTACGGTTTTGCTATAAGGCAACTGCTTGCAAACTGCATACAGACAGGAGAGTGCGTCATGCCAATGTTTGTCACCATCGGATATGGCGATCAGGCTGGTTATGACCGTAGCCCCCAAGCGGTCAAAGATGCGGCACACGCGCAGGATGCAAAGCTGATCGCGGAAGGGGCTTTGGTCGGCATCGCTGGCGCACCGGTGCAGGTGCGCAATCACGGCGCGGCCGGTGTCGAGATATCTGAAGGTCCTTATCTGGCCTCCGATTTGCCGATTGCCGGTTTCACAGTGTTCGAGGCCGCAAGCCTGGAAAAAGCCATCGACAAGGTCTCGCAGGTTCCCTGCGCCGTCGCCCACGGCGTCGTCGAGGTCTGGCCGCTGAAATAGCCATTCAACACGGCAGAAGGATAGATGCCATGAACGTGCCCGCGCCAATCACCGTAACCCCCATTCACGTTGCCGACCTGCATGTGGAAGGCGAAATCATGCCCGTCTGCGTCCACGTGATCGACCATCCCGACGCGCGTATCCTGGTGGATACCGGGATGACCGAGATTCACCCGCTCATCGCTGAGGCCTTCGATCCGGTCCTTTACCCGCTGGACAAGCAGGACTTTGACCTCGCGAGCATCGATATCGTTGTGAACACCCACCTTCACGCCGATCATTGCGGGGGCAACCATCTTTTCGCGGGCAAACCGTTCTACGTGCAACGTCAAGAGCTCGAAGATGCGCATAGGGACAAGAAGGCCTATCCCATCACCGAGTGGGTCGATGCGCCGGGTGTGCAGTACACGCCGGTCGACGGTGAGTTCGATTTGCTTCCCGGAATACGTCTGGTTCCCGCACCGGGCCATACTGCGGGGATGCAGGTCGTCGTCATTGAGACCGGCGCGCGACCCATCGTGGTCGGCGGCGATGTGGCCGTGTGGTTCGGCGAGTTGGAAGAACCTGCGAGCGAAGGCCAGCTCAAGGTCATTGCGATGAACCCCGAGCTGGTGTGGATCGCGCACGTGCATGAACCGTGGCGGCCTCTCGCCACGTGAGTGACTTACTCAGGAGGAAACAGAATGGCCAGACTTGTATTCGGAATGAACGTGTCGCTGGACGGCTATGTTGATCATATGCGCTTTCAGCCGAACCCGACCCTCTTTCGTCATTTTATCGACGAAGCCGAGGGACTGACGGGCAGCATCTATGGTCGCAACATGTATGAAATCATGCGCTACTGGGACGAGGACCATGCCGACTGGGAGACGGAGGGAAGTGCCTTCGCCGCAGCTTGGCGCAAACAGACGAAATGGGTCGTCTCGCGCACCTTGAAATCCGTCGGCCCCAATGCAAGTCTCGTCGGGAACGATCTGGAGGCTGCGATCCGCAGGCTGAAGGATGAGCACGACGGGGAGATCGACGTCGCGGGGCCGAACCTTGCCAAAAGCCTCACCGATCTCGGCCTGATCGATGAGTACCGGATTTACCTTCACCCGGTCGTGCTCGGTCACGGCGCGCCCTATTTCGCCGGACCGCGACCGCCGCTCCGCCTGATGTCGCATGACCGGGTGGACGAGGATGTCGTCCGCCTGACTTACGTCCCCGCATGATCGTTCCTTGTCAGCAATGATGACTGCCGCGTCATCATTAGTGCTGTCCCCCCGGAGGGGGATTTGCGCCGCATGTGCTGGCGCGGCTGCCTCAGGCAGCCGCAGGCGTGTCGCCAGTGAGGGCCTCAAGCGCACGCGCGGCGCGCTTCTTCTCCCGGTAGCGGTTGAACTGCTGATCAGCGAGAACGCCGGCAAGGATCACCCCACCCATCACCGCGAAATTGAGCGATGAGGGAATGCCCAGAAGGTTTACCAGATTTTGCAGCTCCTGCAGCAACACAGCGCCCAGAATGACACCAATGACCGATCCCTCACCCCCTCGCAGGGAAAAGCCGCCCAGAACTGCTGCAGCGATGGCATAGAGTTCATAGAAATTGCCATGGGATGATGGCTGTACCGATTTGGTGAACATGGCAAAATAGATCGCCGCAATCGCGGTGAGTGCCGCGCAGATAACATAGGCGGCGGTAATGACCAGGCCGGTGCGTACGCCGGAATAGCGGGCGGCTTCCTCATTCTTGCCCACCGCATAGAGATGGCGGCCAAACACCGACCGGTGCAGCACGAACCAGGCAATAACCCCCACAATGATCATGGCGTAAAAGGAATGCGGCACACCAAAAGAACGGCCAATAGTGAGCCATTCAAGCTCCGGATGGCTGGCCCCGAAGGGAAACCCCGCTGTCGCCTCGCCAGTGTAACCCCGCGCGACACCGCGATAGATCAGCAGCCCGCACAAGGTGACAACGAATGGTTGCATTTTGAGCCGCGTGATCAGCAGGCCATGCGCCAGTCCCATCAGCGTGCCCAGACCGATGGTAATCAGGATTGCCAGGGGCCAGGGCACCCCGAACTTGCCCACCATGTCGACAAAGATCACCCCGAGCAGCGCGATCATTGAGCCCACCGAAAGGTCGATGCCCCCGGTCATGATCACAAAGCCCTGGCCAATGGCAAACAGGCCGAACAGACCGATCAGATTGGCGGTGTTGCCCAGATTGATGGGAGATAGAAACAGCGGATTGCGCAGATACACAACCGCGCCCACGATGATGATGAGGACCGCCAGTCCCAGGTCTTTTTTCTGCATTCGTTCCGTCCCTTGTTAAGCGCCAACGGCCAGCTTGAGCACGTTGTGTTCGGAGAAATCTTCCCGTGTCAGTGTCCCCGCGACCCGGCCGCCACGCAGCACCACAATCCGGTCGGACACGCCGATGACTTCCTCCATGTCACTTGAAATCATCATGACGCCGACCCCGGCCTCCGCCAGGGCACGCATGAGCTTGTAGATTTCTGATTTCGCACCGACATCAATGCCCCGGGTTGGCTCATCAAAGATGATCACACGCGGTTGCATCGACAGCCATTTGCCCAGTACGACCTTTTGCTGGTTGCCGCCTGAAAGCTCGGCCGCCGCACGCATGACATCTGCGGTTTTGATGTTGAGCTTGCCGCGCTGGTCTTCAGCGCGGGCCCTGATCTTGCTTTGGGATACCAGTCCCGCACGCGTGACTGAAGCGAGGTCGGCCAGCGAAATATTGTCACAAATCGAACTTTCGAGCACCAGGCCGGTACGCTTGCGGTCCTCCGGCACCAGATAGAGACCCGCACCAATAGCCTCTCTCGGTGAGCTGGCCAGAAAGGTCTTGCCATCAAGCGTGACGGTACCTTCGTGAATGGGGGTGATGCCGAAAATGGCCTCGGCCAGTTCGGTGCGCCCCGCGCCAACCAGCCCGGCCAGGCCAAGAATTTCGCCACTGCGCACTTCAAGGTCGACAAAGGCCTGCGGATCGGTGGTGGTTCTCACCCCGCTCAGGCTCAGAATCGGCGCGCCAACCGCCCGGCTTGGCGGGGAATAAAACGATGTCAGGTCGCGCCCGATCATCAGCCAGATCATGGCATCATGGGTAATCTCGTGGCGATGCAGTTCGCCGGCAACGTGCCCGTCGCGCAAGCTGAATACCCGGTCGGCGCAAACCTCCACCTCGCCCAGGCGGTGGGAGATATAGATAACGGCAATGCCCTCGGCCTTGAGGTCGGCAATCACCTTCATCAGGGTATTGGTTTCAGAAAGGGTCAGCGATGAGGTGGGCTCATCCATGATCACAACACGCGCATCAATGGAAAGCGCCTTGGCAATTTCAAGCAATTGCCGCTCGGCCAGAGACAGGTCAAGAACAGGGGTGTCCGGCCGAAAGGTGGCCCCGACACGTTTGAGCAGGGGTGCCGCCGCCGCGCGCATCGCTTTCACATCAACCAGCCCGAACCGCCCCTGACGCAATTCGCGCCCCAGAAACATATTGGCGGTCACGTCCAGATTGTCGAAGACGTTGAGTTCCTGATGCACAAAGGCAATGCCGGCGGCCTGGGATTGCGGCACCGAAAGCTTGTCATGGCGCACCCCATCGATGGTGATGGTGCCCGAACTGGGGGCGATAACACCGCCAAGAATTTTCATCAGGGTGGATTTGCCCGCGCCATTTTCGCCGATCAGCGCCAGCACCTCACCGGGCATGACATGAAAGGCGACGTCGGAGAGGGCGACGACGCCGGGATAAACCTTGGAGATGTTTTCAAGCACCAGCAGCGGCTGGGATGATTTATGCGGTAATGACATTGGGGCGGACAACTCTGCCTCGAACAAAAACTAACATGGCCATGAAACGCCGTTGCATGGGATTCACTGGAATGCGGCCGCACTGGGTTGATGTGATCCACCCGGTGCGGCCCTCTCGGCTGGGGAGGATTACCCGCCGATACGCGCTTTGAGCTCGGCCTCGAAAGCATCCACATTGGAGGCGTCGATAACCTTGGTCGGAACAATGATCAGCCCGTCATCCGGAATGCCCGATGTGTCGCCTTCCAGAGTTTTGGCCATCAGATGCATGCCCTGGTAACCCCATTGATAGGGATCCTGCACAACGGTGCCGGCAAAGCTCCCCTCACGCACTGCGCCCAGGGTGATTGGGTCTTCGTCAAAGCCGATGACCGTGACCTCACCGAGTTTGCCGGCGGCCTGAAGGGCTTCATAGATTTTGGGCGGATTGTAGGAATAGAAACCGACCATGCAGTCAATTTCCGGATTGGCGGCCAGAACGTCATCCACATTGGAGCGTGCGCGGGCAAAATCGACATCGTCACCACGCACATCGACCAGCTCGATGCCCGCCACCTCAACGGCCTGGCGGAAACCGGCAATACGTTCAATGGCATTGTCCGCCCCCAGAAAGCCGACAAAGCCCATGCACTTGGCACCATCGGGCAGGGCCGCAACGGCGATCTCACCTGCCTGGATACCCGCCAGGGTGTTGGATGAACCCAGATAGGCGACGCGGTCACTGTCCGGTGCGTCACTATCGGTGGTAAACAGGGGCACCTGGGCGGCAATGCGGTTGAAAGCATCAATCGAGTTCTTGGGATCAGCCGACGAGATCATGATGGCGTCCGTGCCCGCGGCAACCAGATCGTCCATCAGGGCGTTCTGCAAAGCGGCTGTGCCCTGCGCGGGGTAGCGGAATTGCAGATCATAGCCGGGCAGCTCGGATTGCGCCTTGTTTACCCCGGCTTCGGCCAGCTTCCAGAAGTCCGATGCCGCATTGACGACAAAGGCAAGCTGAGGCTTGTCCTGTGCCATGGCGGGGCCGGCCAGCGCCGCTGCAACAGCAATAACGGAAACAGCAAATTTCATTTTCATTCTTGTCCTCCCTGACTGGCCCGTGAGGATGATGACCCCGGTCGCACCAGTTTTGCTAAATCACTTTGCCGCACTCATTTGCAGCAAAGCACTCTTATCCATGACCTTGGAGCCCGCATGCACCGGCACCCCAAAAGGCCCTGGATTCTGACCGCGCCTGTTGTCGCCGGGCCTAGCCCGGATACCAGACAATGCGCGGGTCATCCTCAGCCCGGACATGGGTCCAGGCGCTTTCAACGAGTTGCCGCATATCCATCCCCGGCCGCCAGCCAAGCAGGTGCCCGGCCTTGGCATTGTCGAGCCAGTTGCTGTGATATGGGGTGTTGATCTCCACCACCGGCACCCCACGCGTTTGTTGCAGATGCTCGGTCACCTGGCCGTAATCGATGGGTTGATCCATTGCGATATTGAACAGGTGCCCGTGCGCCACCGGATTATCGAGAGCGACGAGAATGGCCGCCACCAGATCGGTGACATGAATAAAATTGCGTTTGAGCGCATGACCCAGACTGTCGCGCATCAAGGGGATGGCACCCGCCTTGGCGTGGCGCGCGATATCCGCCTCGCTGAGAAACTCACGCCATGGCGGCCCGCCGAACTGCTCTGAAAAGCTCAAGGCGAAGCGGAAGTCATCTTTTTCCATGATCCAGGGCGCGCGCAGGCAGCAACCCTTAAGGCCATACTGAATGTGATATTGCTCAAGCATGACCTCTTCGATCACCTTGGTCAGCGCATAGCAGCCCGCATAGGCACGGCGGGGCGCGGTTTCGGTGATGGGTATCTCGTAATCGTGCACGATATGCCCCACCGAACAGTCGCCGCCGATCAGAATGAACTGCTCGGCCGTGGGCGATACCCGGAAAGTCTCAAGCAGGTTGAACATGCCTTTGACACCGACATCGATGGCCATGTCCGGTGATTCCTTGACCGCCGCCATGTGCAGCACATGGGTCACCCCCGCCATCGCATCCCGGACAGTGCCGGTATCGGCCAGTGAGCCGCGCACGATCTCCACCGCAGGGTTGTCGATAACCCGGTTGTTGCAAAGCGCCCGGATGGACCAGCCGGAGAAGCGCTCCTCTGAAAGGAATGCGGGCAGAAAGCTTGTTCCCACCTTGCCGGTAATGCCGGTGACCAAGAGTTTCAAAGTCTAATTCCTGTATTTGTCTGGATGCGGTAGGCCGCGCCAGATCCATGTGGCCGGTCGGGCCGGGAACCGCAGGCGTCCTCAGGTGATCGGCCGGATGGCATGGCGCGTTCCAGCGCCATGCCGGATTTGACGGAATGCAGGTTTTACTGGCTGCAGAAACCAGGGTCGTCATGGGTGCACACATCCAGCCCGGTATAGAGCGGATCCCCAACATCGACGCCGTTGATCAGGTCAATCATCACATCCGGTGCGCGCTGGCCCATTTCAAACGGGCGCTGGCCCACCTGAGCGTGGCTGCGGCCTTCGTTGAAAGCCTGGACCTGCGGCGGCAGGGTGTCACCCGCAATGATAATGAGCTCGTTGGATTTGAGCTTGTCCATGACCTGGTCTGTCACCTGGGCATAGGCTTGCGGTGCGAACTGGGCCCAGCCGCCGATCAGGATGAAGGCATCAAGATCAGGATTGGTGGTGAAAACGTCGGCCATCTGCTGGTTGGCCAGATCGATCTGGTCATTGGTAAAGACCGGGCAACCCTCGATTTCAGACCAGCCACCCTCGCCAGTCAGGCGATCGGTTCCCTTGGCACCCGCGACCGTGTCACGGAAGCCGGCAGCGCGGGCATTGATGTTGTCAGCCGCCACATTGCCAAGCTGCAAACAGACCGTGCCGCCCTCTGGCTTAAGCTTTTGGGCCTGCTCGGCCATCATGACGCCCATCAGGTAATTGTCGGTGCCAAGGAAGGTTGCACGCAAGGAACGGTTGTCCTCGGACAGGTCGGCATCCACGGTCATCACGGGCATGCTGGGCGCGATTTCCTTGAGCCGGTTGGCCATGGCCGGGGCATTGGACGGTGAAATGGCGATGGCGGCAACGCCCTTGGTAATCAGATCGTCCACAAGCTGCACCTGTCCCGATTCATCCGCGCTCGACGCGGGGCCGGTATAAAGGCACTCATATTCGGAATCCGGATTATTGGCAGCCCAGTCCTGGCAGCCCAGGTTGATCTGTTCGAAGAACGGATTGTCGAGACCCTTCACCACAATGGCCAGTGTCTTTTTGTCCTCAGCCAGCGCCCCACCGGCAACCAGCGCGAGAATGGCCGTCGCAGCCACAGTTCGATTTACGTACCTCAATTTGGGTTCTCCCTCCCTGTTACATTATGCCGACGGGTGGAAGCCCACCGCGCCGGTCGTCCATGCCGTTTCGAGTTGCTCGATAGTCGGCAAAGCCCTTGAACACGTCCCCGCGCCCCTCCAGTGATAAATACATCATTGGACTTGATAATATTATCATATAATATCAGCATTCATTGATGCGGGCGTCAAGCGTGAAGTGGATCGTGCCGGGAGGCTGCATGGTGTTTGTGTGGCGCTGACCGGTAAAAACCATGGGCAAAATGCTTGCTAACCGCACTTTGACGCCTGAGCGTGACGACGAAAATGAAATTTAGGGGGAGGCGCATGAGCGCATTGAAAATTAGTAATATTAGCAAACACTATGGGGCCATCAAAGCGCTCAATGATGTGTCGCTGACCATAGAGCCGGGCCAGGTGGTTGGCCTGATGGGGGATAACGGGGCTGGAAAATCCACGCTGGTCAAGGTCATAGCCGGCAATTTCGCGCCCACCCATGGCGAAATTTATATTTCCGGGAAAAAGGTCAATTTCCACAAACCTCTGGATGCCCAGAGGGCGGGCATTGAAGTCGTCTATCAGGATCTGGCGATCTGCAACAATCTCACCGCAGCATCGAATGTCTTCCTCGGGCGCGAACTGACGCGGCAGCTTGGCCCGATCCGTGTCATCGATTATGCGGCCATGCGCACCAAGTCAGCGGAGCTGTTTGCCCGTCTCAAGTCAGAGACGCGTCCGCGGGATCTGGTCAGACGCATGTCGGGGGGGCAGCGCCAGGCTGTGGCGATCGCCCGGACGCTTTTGTCCGACGCCAAGATCGTGCTCATGGACGAGCCGACAGCGGCCATTTCGGTGCGTCAGGTTGCCGAGGTGCTCAACCTTATTCGTTACCTGCGCGACCAGGGCATTTCAGTCGTGCTCATCAGCCATCGCATGCCCGATGTGTTTCAGGTTGCCGACAGGATCGCGGTCCTGCGCCGCGGCACGCTGGTGGCCAGCAAGAACGTGTCCGATTCTTCCCCCGAGGAAGTGACGGGATTGATTACCGGCGCGATTGAAGCCGCCTGATGATTGAAAGAAAAAACATGACAACCACCAATACCCTGACCGAAGTCATCGACCGCTCCGAGCATCGCAGCATGCTTTCCCGTCTGACCAGCCATCATACCTTCTGGGTGTTCATCGCCGCATTGCTTGCATGCATGGCGCTGACCTTGCTTACCGACACATTTGCGACCGAACGGAACCTGTTCAACGTGTCGCGCAATTTTGCCTTTGTGGGCATTATCGCGCTTGGCATGACAGCCGCCATTGCCTCCGGGGGCATCGACCTTTCGGTGGGGTCGACCGTGGTTCTCTCTGCCATGACAGTGGCTGTCCTCATGTCCTCGGGATTGCCCTTCTGGGTCGGCGTGCCCGCCGCCTTGCTCGCGGCCATGGCGGTTGGTGCCGTCAATGGCATCCTGATTGCCTATGCGGGCATGCCCCCGTTTGTGGTCACCCTGGGCATGTTGTCGGTGGCCCGTTCACTTGCCATGGTTCTCTCCAACAACAAGATGATTTACGAATTCGGGCCCGATCATGATTTGCTGCTGTCCCTGGGCGGCGGCTCGACACTTGGCCTGCCCAATCCATTGATCGTTCTGGCTGTCCTGGCTGTTCTGACCGGATTTCTGTTCAAATGGACCCGCTGGGGACAACACCTGTTCGCCATGGGCGGCAATGAACAGGCCGCAAAGCTGACCGGTATTCCTGTCAAACAGCTCAAGGTATCGGTTTATGTTTTCACGGCCCTGATGGCCGGGATCACCGGCGTACTTGAAGTCGGTTGGCTGGGTGGTGTCACCACAAACCTCGGTCAGGCAATGGAATTGTCGGTGATTGCCGCTGCCGTTATCGGCGGTGCCAATCTGGCTGGCGGCGTTGGCACCGCCTTCGGGGCGGTTGTGGGCGCATTGCTGATTGAGGTAATTCGCAACAGTCTTATCCTGCTGGGCATCAGCACCTTCTGGCAGGGCGCTTTCGTCGGCTCGTTCATCGTGATCGCCGTGGCCTTTGACCGCTTCCGCAGCGCCCGGTCCTCGGACTGAGCGCAGCCCCAGGCCGTCCCGCCAAGCGCGGGGCGGCTTAAAACCTACTCTGCCGCCATCTCCTTGCCGGACATTTCCGGGCGGACCCGCGTTGAGGCCCGCGGCAGTAACTCGCATTCAATTTTTGTCCGGCTCGGTGAGCGGTGCAACCCGCCGGCAACATCAAGCATCAGTTCCACAGCCGTCCGCCCCATCTCGTAAAAGGGCAGTATCAGCGTGCTCAGGGGCGGGTGCAGATATTGGGCAATCTCGCGGTCATCGAAACCTATGACCGATACGTCCCTTGGCACATTGACCCCCAGAAACCGCAAGGCGTCATAACAACCGACCGCCATCATGTCATTGGCGCAGAATATCGCGTCGGGTGGGTTGTCGAGCCCCATCAGTTGCAGGGTCATTTCATATCCTGCTGACGGCTCCCAATTGCCCGGACGCACCAGAGCAGGGTCGAACGGAATATCGTTGCTGGCCAGCGCCTGGCGGTAACCCTTGAGGCGGTCCCGCGTCGCATCGAGCCCGGGTTGCCCATTGATGAGGGCAATGCGCCGGCGTCCGGTCTGGAGCAGGTGTTCGGTTGCGGTCCGGCCACCCAACTGGTCGCCGGGCAGAATGGCGTGAAACGCGCCCGCCGCATCATAGCAATTGACCATGACCAGACGGTTCTCTGCCAGCGCCGGGGGAACCTGAACCTGCCGTGTCAGGATCGTGCCATAGATCACCCCCAAAAGGGGCAACTTGCCAAGGTCAGCCAGGATATTGGTTTCCACATCGGCATCCCCGTGGCTGACCACCATCAGCAGGTTCACCCCGACCTCGATTGCCCTGTCGCGCGCGCCCTCGAATGCCAGCGACATCCATGGATCCGTCGAGATTTCATCGGCAATGAAAACGATGGTCGAATGGCCGTCCGGCACCGTCCGCGACCCGCGGCGCACGAACCGGTACCCGAGCGTCTTGGACGCCTCGAGCACTTTCCGCCGGGTTTCCGCAGACAGTCTCGCGCCCTTGCTTCCACTAAGGACAAGCGAGACTGTCGCCTGGGAAACACCCGCTGCGGCAGCGACGTCCATCATCGTGGGCCGTCCAGCGCTTGCCCGTCGTTTCGTCCTCGGCATTGCCGTTTTTCACCTCAGGAAAGATCTGCATCAAAGGTATTTTTGGTGATCATCAGCGTCGCCAAAGTCAACCCGAACCAAAGCCCGTTGCTTGTATATATCACCCATTTTACGCCCATAAAAAACAATTTGACGCTTCGGCGCCCCCCCGACTTTAATTTGTCCCACAAATGCGCGGGGTCCAAACGCCCCCGCTGGGGAGAGAAAAGTGACGATTAATTCCATCGGCAAAACCACGTCCTCCGGGGCGGGTGCGCGTGTGCCTTTGACGGGCCTTTCGCTCGGCCTCAAACTGCTCGGCGCCGGGCCGGTTGTGATCCTGCTGGCGCTGTTCGTGGTGCTCAGTCTGGGGGTCCCGAATTTCTTTTCGCCACGCAACCTCTCCAACATTCTGGCCCAGATTGCGGTGATCTCGGTTGTCGCCATGGGCCAGCATCTGGTGATCCTGACACGCGGCATTGACCTCTCGGTCGGTGCCAATCTGGCGCTGGCTACGGTGTTGGGCGCCCTCATGTTCCGGGTGAATGACAACGCGATTGTGGTGATGGGCACCATGCTCATGGCCGGGGCGGCGGTGGGGGCGGTCAACGGCTTGATATTTGTTTATGGCCGGTTGCCGCACGCCTTCATTATTACCCTGGCGACCTTGTCGATAGCCCGCGGGCTTGCGCTGGAATTGTCCATCGGTCACACAACCATGCGCGGCATGCCCGAGCTGATCACCACAATCGGCGGCGGTTCCAGCTTTGGCGTTCCCAACTCCTTTTTTGTCGTCGTGCTGGTTGCCCTGCTGATCACGGTAATGGCGCGCTATGTGGTTTGGGGCCGCTGGATTTATGCGGTCGGCGGTCAACCCGATGCGGCACGGCGCATGGGCATACCCGTCAATGCGATTATTGTCTCGACCTATGTAATCGCCGGATTGTGCTGTGGCGTGGGGGCGATCCTGTTATCGGGCCGCACCGAAGCCGGCTCCCCGCTTTATGGCAACCTGCTCGAACTCGATACAATTGCCGCGGTCATCATAGGCGGCGCCAGCTTTCTTGGCGGTCGCGGCCATATCGGCCATGCGCTGGTCGGCGCGGTCATGATCGGCGTTATCCGCAATGCCCTCAACCTGCTCAATGTGAACCTCTACTTTCAGCTCATCGCCATAGGCGTGATCATTGTCATGGCCGTGGAGTCAGACGTGTTGCGCAATCATCTGGAGGCGCGAATGCGCGTACGGCAGGCGGGGGGCGCACGATGAAGACGCCCGTTCTCGAGGTGCGCGACGCCCATATGCGTTTCGGCGCCGTCCACGCGCTCAAGGGCGTCAGCCTGCAAGCGCATCGCGGCGAGGTGCTGGCGCTGCTTGGCGATAATGGTGCCGGCAAATCGACCCTGATCAAATGCATCAGCGGCGTCCACACGCTGACCGAAGGCGACATTCTGCTCGACGGGAAAAAGATTGCGTTACGCACCCCCTCAGCGGCGCGAAGCGCGGGTGTCGAGACGGTCTATCAGGACCTGGCATTGTTCGACAATCTGACCCCGGCCCAGAATTTTTACTGCGGCCGCGAACTTTCTTTTCCCCGCTGGCTGCCGCGGGGCATGCGGTTTCTGGCGACCCGCCGGATGGATCGCGAAGCGGCCTCCGTGATCGACCGTCTCAAGGTGAACCTGCCCAGGTTTGATGCGCCGGTGGCGCTGATGTCGGGCGGGCAGCGCCAGGCGATCGCGGTGGCCCGGGCCACGGTGTTTGCCCGCAAGGTCGTCATCCTTGATGAGCCGACAGCAGCGCTTGGCTTGCGCGAAAGCCGCAAGGTGCTCGATCTGGTGGCCCAGCTTCGTGACGAGGGCAATGCCGTGATCCTGATCACCCATAACATGGAACATGTCGTTGAACTGGCCGACCGCGCCGTCGTGCTGCGGCAAGGCAACAAGGTCGGCGAACTGACAAATCCCACACGGTCCAATCAGCAGGAACTCGTCTCCATGATCGTGGGCGCGGAATAAGCAAATTTACTGTCGCTCGACAGGAATAATGGCCGCCCGGAGAGGGCCGGCTGCAACACGGGAGGATCTACAATGAAACTTGTTCGACTTCTGGGAGGGCTGGCGCTGGCAGCGTCAATTGCCGTTCCCGCTACCGCCGCGGATGTGAAGCTTGGCTTCATCACCAAATTTCCGGTGCCGTTCTTTGCCACCATGGAAAATGCGGCCAAGGCCTACGCCGAAGCCAATCCGGGCGTGGAAATCATCTATGGCCAGGGCGCATCATCGACCGACATTGAAGGGCAGATCGCTCTTATCGAATCCATGGTCACCCAAGGGGTACAAGGCATCGCCATCACGCCGGTCGATCCAACTGTCGCCCCGACACTGGACCGGGCCATCGCTGACGGGGTCAAAGTCGTCTTGATGGACAATTCAATTCCCGGTTGGGAAAATGCCACAGCGCTTGCCACCACTGACAATTATGCGGCTGGCAAGATCGCCGGCGGCTATCTGAAATCGGTGCTCAAGGCCGGCGACACCCTTGGTATTCTCGAGGGTGTGCCCGGCGTCCCCGCCCTTGATGATCGCGTCAATGGCATGCTTGAGGGGCTTGATGGTCTCGACGTCGAGATCGTTGGCCGCAATGGCACCAACTGCACCGAGGAACTTGGCATTTCCGTTGCCGACGATCTGCTGACTGCCAACCCGGACCTCAAGGCCATCTATGCCGCCTGTGGGCCCCCCGCCGTTGGTGCAGCCCAGGCCATCTCCAATGCCGGCATTGCCAATGATGCCATCATTCTTGTCGGCTTCGATGCCTGTTGCGGCGAGATCGAAAAGATCGTTTCCGGTCAGGAAGATGCAACTGTGGCGCAATATCCCTCAAAAATGGCTGAGCTGGGTGTCGATGCCCTGGTGCGTGCCATTGCCGGGGAAGACGTGCCCACATTGATTGATTCCGGCGCGGCCCTCGTCACAGCGGATAACGTCGCCGATTTTCAATAATCAGATATCCGGGCCGGCACCTCGGTGCCGGCCTCTCATGCCGGCCTGACCACACCAAGGATTTCAAATGACCAGCTTTCCCGCCCTTGTCGTTACCGCACCGGGCGCACTCGCAATTGAACAACGTCCCCAACCAGCCCGTGGCGATGACGAGGTCCTGGTGGCACCCCGCCGTTCTGGAATTTGCGGCACCGATTATCATATCTTGGCGGGCAACCAGCCGTTTCTGAATTACCCGCGCATCATGGGCCATGAGCTGGCCGTCGAAATCGTGGAGGCCCCGGCAGGATCCGGCATCGCGCCGGGCACAACCTATGCGGTCAATCCCTATATTGCCTGCGGCACCTGCATTGCCTGCCGCAAGGACAAACCCAATTGTTGCACCCAAATTGGCGTTCTGGGTGTGCACCGTGATGGCGGCATGGCCGGGCTGCTGGCCTTGCCTTTGCGCAATCTGGTGCCGGCCGCGGGCCTCAGCGTCGATGAGTGCGCCATGGTCGAGTTTCTCGCAATTGGCGCACATGCGGCACGGCGCGCGAATGTATCCGCGCACGATCAGGTGCTTGTCGTCGGGGCTGGTCCGATCGGTCTTGGCACAGCTCTGTTCGCAGCCCTTGCCGGCGGCGCCGTCACGGTTATCGACCGGGATCGCGACCGTCTGGATGCCGCACAAAAACTCGTCCCCAATTGCCATGCCGTGGACGCCGGTGACAGCGGGGCGCTTCACGCCATTGCCGATGAGGGGTTCGATGTGGTGTTCGATGCAACCGGCAGCCGGGCCTCAATCGAGCAGGGCTTCAATCATGTGGCGCATGGCGGCCGTTACTGTCTTGTCAGCATCGTCAAGGGCGACATCAGCTTTGTCGATGCGGATTTTCACCGCAAGGAAATGACGCTTCTGGCCAGCCGCAATGCATTGCAGGTTGATTTCGAGCGCGTGATTGCCGCCATCAAGGCCGGGGGTGCCCGCTCTGCCGACTGGATCACCCACCGCACGACATTGCGCGGGGCGCTCAAGGATATGCCGCATTGGGCCACCCACAAGTCCGGCCTCATCAAGGCCGTCATCGAGATTTGACAGCGCAGACCGGCCGGCACGCAAGGAGAGGCGGGGCCTTCAAGCGGCTGTCGCCGGTTCGCCAGCCCCGAAATTTGTTTGCAAAAGCGTCAGCCGGGCTGTTGCCAGATGCTTGCGGCATGCGGAAACGATCCGGCGGCGATTACGGGATTTGAGCGCATCGATATAGTTCAGATGTTCAAGCAGAGCCCGTTCATTGCGGGTGCGCTCGCATGTCTTGTTCCACTGGTAGTGATAGTGAAACACAAAGGCGATGATCTCGTAGAAATCGGTGACAAAGCGATTGGGTTGCACCGAGTTGACGAGGCGATGGAACCGGTTGTCCAGATCCGAGAAATCATTGAACCGCGTGTCGATATCGTCAAGCAGGGCGCGATGCTCGACATCGAGATCATCAAGCCCGGCCCAGAGCGGATCCTGCGGGCCGAGATCGGTAAAGGCAATCGCTGAACGCATCTCGAACAGCTCGCGGATCTCAAACAATTCGCCGGCGAATTCAGGTGTAAAACCCTTGAAACTCCAGCCGGAATTGGGACGTTTTTCAATCAGCCCAAAACGCCGGAAGCCGTTGAGAAACTCGCGGATGCCATTGGTGCCAACCCCAAATTGCCGCGCCAGTTCAAGTTCGTTGATCAGCGCGTCGGGTTGCACATCCTCGCGCACAATCCATTCCATGAACTGGCGTTCCACCAGCTCGGCGGTCGAGAGCACCTCTGATTCAGGATATCCGGTCCCTTGCGGTGGCAGCGCGGTCACAACCCGTCCGTCTTCTGTCGACCGCAAATAGCCGCGCGTCTCCAGCTCCGCCAGCACCTTGCGAACAGTGGTTCGGCTCACACCCAGCTGCACCCGCAGCGTGTTTTCAGAAGGCATCAGGCTGCCGGGCGTTTGCTGCCGCAAAAGCGGCAGGATGGTGTTGAAGGCCTTTTTATATACCGTGTCAGATTTCACGTTATTGGCATCCTGTTGATCACGGCATTTTAGCCATAAAAATACAGGACCGGCAACCCGGCGTCCACCCATATCCGGGCTGCGCTATTCAGGGACGGCGGGGTGCTTGTAAAGCCGTACCGGCTTGCCGGGTGCCCGAGAAATAATGCCTTTGGCTTCCAGATCAAGCTGAACCGCCTTCAACCACCATCCCGCTGTTTTCCCCTGGGGGAACAGTGCGTCAGGCAGGCGCGAAAGCAAGGCCGCCTTGGCCTCAGCCACCGACATGCCGGGCACCGCCTCTGGCAGCACAGCCAGAAGCGCCGCGCGCATCGCCGTATACTTGGCGCGATCGACACGCCGGGTACGGCCGGGCGTTGTGATGCTCTCAACTTCGATCTTGTCCTCAGGCATCGATCTGTCCCCGTATCTCAAGTTTTGGATTGCGAAAGCCCATGCCGATCCACGCCCCCAGCAGCTTCATGTAAAAAGAAAAATTGTGGGTTTTAAGGTTCGGAATATCATCGGGCAGACCGGTCGCATCGGGCAGGTCGCCGGTCATGGTACGCATTTCGGGACGTGGCCGTGCCGCGTTCGGCCACAGGTGCAAATAGATGCTGAGCCAGTGCGCGCCCTTCAATTCCTGAAAGACCGGCGTGTTGCAGCACGTGGCGACGATGCGGCGCGTGCCGGCGTCTGGCGACAGCCTGAATGCCTTCAGATGTTTCATCCCTGAAACCACCTGAACGCGGTCTTTGCGATAATCGGCGCTTGGCGTCGCCGCGTAAGCGGTCAGCATGTTCTTTGCCCCTTCTAACCTCGCCAGCCGGGCTGCCGCAGCGCGGCAACTGTCACAAAGACATTCCGACACAAGGAACGGCGCGCCGTGCAATTCGAGACGGGTCTCGCCGCAGGCGCAGCCGATATGGGTGGTTTTGTTCATGTCGGGTTGTCTCCCGTAATATGAAAGAGATGACGGATATAGCGGTCGAGATGGTCGAGGCTTTCCTTCGCCAGCTCGGCATTGTTTCCCGCTTTCGCCAGCACGAACCCGCCCTGGATAACGGCCTGGGTGTGCCGGGCGAGACTTGCCGCAGTCCAGTCGCCCGTAATGTTGCGGTCGGATCGGGCCTGTTCGATGTCCGCTTCAAGCGTTGCCGCATGGCCGAAAATGCTGCGGCCGCACGCATCACGAATGTCCGGCGAGCTTGCATGAACTTCCTGCGCCATGGTGCCCACAAGACAGGTGAAATCGGCCAGTTCTCCGCTGATGATGGCCCGGCGGAATGCAACATAGGCGAGCACGCGCGCCAGCGGGTCGGCGGGTTGATGATAGGGGGCAGCAGCGAAGAAAGCCGATGTCGTCTCGGCCCAGAAATCGGCAGCCGCCACCCCAAGGGCTTCCTTGCTGCCGAAATTATGAAAGAACGCGCCCTTGGTAACGGCGGCCATCCGGCAAAGGTCGTCAACACTGGTCGCGGCGAAGCCCTTTTGACGAATGACATCCCGCGCGGCTTCCAAAAGCCGCGTACTTGCATCACCTCGCTCCGGGGCCTGTTTGGTGGGTCTGGACATGATCAATACATACCATACGGTCGGTATTTGGCAATCCAAAAGTTTTGCCGTCAAAAAGGCATGGGGGAACGGCTTTTGCGCCGGACGCGCAGCGCCATTCAGAAAGTCGATGAATACCCGGCATAGCGGTGGCTGAACGCCATCCGGTTGTAAACGTGACGCGACACCCAGGCGTGATGCCGCCGGTCAATTGTCTAGGATTTCTTGCCCGAAATTGCGTCAGAGACCTGGCTTGCCGCTTTAAGGACTTCCGGCACCAGAAGCTCCTGCAGGGCCTCGCTGAAGCGAAATTGGGGAACCGAGATACCAAGTGCCGCCGCAACTTCGCCTCGCACACCGTAAACCGGCGCAACGATGCCACCGCCGCTATCGTCAAACTGTTCTTGGACACTTTTGGCATAGCCCTGTGTGCGGATATCCACCAGCGACGCCTTGAGCACCTGAACATCTGTAATTGTGCGCGTCGCGAGTTTTTTGAGCTTCACGCGTGCAAGATACCGGTCGAGTTCAACCTCTGACATGCCCGACAGCAATACCCGGCTGGCTGCGCCCGCATAGAGTGGTTTTTCAATCCCCAGCGTGACCACCCGCCTTACAGCCTGCAATCCAACAATCTGCTCAAGATCAATCCGGAAGTCGCCGGAGCGTACGGAAAAGACCACCGTTTCGTTGAACTTGCGCGAAAGGTCGCGCATGATGGGCCGTGCGGTCTCCACTAATCCTGATTGCCCACGGGCCACTTCGGCAAGCGCCAGAAACCGGTAGCCGAGGCGATAGCGCCCACTGTCCTCTTCCTTGGTGACAAGGCCATGGAACTGGAGGTTTGAGAGCAGGCGCAGGCAGGTGCTTACATGCAGGTCGGTTTCCTGAGCGATCTCGCTGAGCGACAGGTTGCTGCCCCTGCGGGCAAAGGCCTCCAAAATCCCAACGACGCGATCAAGCACATTTATCTTGTAAGGGCGTTTGCCGTCCGCGGCAGCTTGCGTATCGGCGTTCGGCTCGACCTCTTGTGTCATTGGGCCCGACTCAATGTTCGTTGCGTTTCACCAGCTATATATAGGCGCAATCCGCAAATGAACATTGTGCTTGGTCTGCGCGCCGGCTCACGCGGGCATCTTGAGCACGATTTTGCCGAAATGGCGGCTTGCCTCCATGTGCTCATGGGCTTTGGCTGCATCCGCCATTGAAAAGACCTGATCAATCACAGGAACGAACCCGCCATTGGTCAGATGCGGCCAGACATGTTTCCTCAATTCAGAGACAAGCCGCGCCTTTTCCGCGATTGGCCGGGCACGCAAGGTCGAGCCGGTAACCGTCAACCCGTTCATCATCACGCGTGCGATGTCGAGCGTGCCGTTGCGGCCCTGCCCGAATGCGATGAAAACGAGCCGGCCACCGCGTTTCAGGGCCTTTATATTATTTTCGAGATAGGGGCCGCCGATGATATCAAGAATGACGTCGGCACCGCCTTCACTGCGCAGGATTTCCGCAAAATCTTCGCGGCGGTAATTGATCGCGCGCTCAGCACCGAGTTGGACGCAGCGCTGCGCCTTTTCTTCATTCTGGCAGGTGACGAAGACGCGCGCGCCGAACAGCTTGCCCAGTTGAATGGCAGTCGTGCCGATGCCGCTGCCACCGCCATGCACGAGCAGGGTCTCGCCCTTCTTGAGCTTGCCGATCTCGAAAATATTACTCCAGACCGTGGCCGTGGTCTCAACTATGCCCGCGCTGGCCACCAGGTCCATGCTGTCCGGCACAGGCAGAACCTGACCTGCGGGCACGGTGCAATATTGTGCATACCCGCCGCCCTCCAGCAGGGCACAAACCCTGTCGCCAACCGCAAAACCGGACACATCTGCCCCAAGCGCGGAAATGGTTCCCGACACCTCGAGCCCCGGCAAATCCGACGCCCCTTCAGGGGGCGGATAAACACCGCGGCGTTGTGCGAGATCAGCGCCATTGACGCCGGCGGCCGTCACAGCGATCTGCACTTCTCCGGCTCTTGGTTGCGGCGCTGGCCGCTCGACCATCCTGAGAACTTCCGGGCCACCTTTACCGTCGATTTCAATTGCCTGCATAATGCTCTCCCTGGTGCCTAAAGACGCGTTTCGATAAAATTACCCACCTTGGCAATCATCTCGTCATTGTCCCACATCCGGGCATCGACCATGCTGGCGCTCAGTTCAAGCACGGGCAGGCCATTCCGCTCCAGCATGTCAATGCAGGCGCGGGTGCCGAATGCGGAAAGCCGGTCCCCGATCGGGGTCAGCATCACCGCCCCGTCGGCGCGAAAATCTTCCGCCTGTTTCAAGATCCAGCCGGACATCCAAGGCGGCAGGTGCAATTGTTCGTTCATCGAGATGCTGCGTGCCGCCAGGGCCCGCAACGGATCCGAAGAGGAATATTTGCGGTACCCGTCCGAAAGATAGTTCGAATACATCGACCACACAAAAACCGCACCGTGGCTTTCCTCAAATGCGCGATAGAAGGCTGTGTTGAACCACAGCCCCGTATTGAGCCACAAGAGGCGCTTTTTTTCATTGGGTGCGACCGAGGTTCCGTTTTCAACGCGCCCGGCGATCTCGTCGGCATAGCGCGCTGTATGGTCAACGGACCATTGGGAACCTCTGTTCCAGGTTGCAGCCATCACATTGGTCAGCTGATCCGGCATGGCAACGGGCAGTTTGTCGGCGCTGGCAATCAAATCGCGGGCGCGGGAGACGTTTTCGCCGGCAGCGTTGATCTTGTGCATCTGGTCCCCGAATGCGTCCAGATCGAACCGGCGCCCGGTCTCCTCTTGGGCAAACGCGATCAGGCCCTTGATCTGGTTCACATAGAAGTCGAGGCGGTGCGGCTCATAAAGGTTCTCCCAGGCGTGCTGGGCCCTGTTCCACCAATCGGGCGCAAGCCGTGTCTGTGCCGGCACATCCAGAAAATAATGGGGAGAGCCGAACGCGGCAGCCCATTGACGCGAGATGCGCTGCGCATAATCGCCGCGCAGACGGTCCACGATCATGGCGGGTTTGGGCAATCCGCCATAGGGCGCCCGCTCGGCATCCCCATCAAGTGTCGTCATCATCGGCAGGCTCAGATAACGCGGAAGATCCGCGTGGTATCCAAGCTTTTCCATAAGATCGAAATAATAGGGGGAGAGCCGCTTGGCCGAAATGATGGAGGAATACCAGGTGTTGGTCACCAGCGGCACGCCCATGGTGTGAAAAATTTCGTGGGGGGAGACCGCTGCCGCGATCACATAAGGTTCACCCTCGTTGATTGCGCGATCGCGGAAATCGGTAAACCACTGCTTCTGCCGCTCTTTGGCCAGCGCAGTCGCTGCAAGGGGCTCGTAGGCGGGTTGCGTCATTGGGATCCCCCGGAGGTCACGGTGTTCAGAAATCGCGAAAGGGTCTCGGCGTCGGCATTTGTGGCGAACGCGCCGCTTCGCGTACGCACGACACCTACCGCCAGGCCTGCGGCCGCCAGCCGGGACCGATGGGCGGGATAGTCCCAGCCAAAGGTGTCATCATGCTCATCGAAACAGAATAGCGCACCGGCCGGGGCATCCGTTCCGGTTTGATCGTCAGCGGGTGGGCCTGGTTCAAATTGACGTGGCGTGATGCCATGGATTTGGTAGTGGCGCGCAACGGCGCGGAACGGGTCCGCCTCGGTTGCGATGTCATGGGCATAAAGGCGTTCACCCCAGTCATGATCTTCGCCGATGACATCGATGCCGGCCGCGGCGATGACATCATAGATCATGGGAGATTCATGCCCGGCACCACTGACAAAGATCCCCGGGCGTGCCGGAATGTCCCCGTGCCACGCATCCCCGGCGGTCTCGCACAATAAGCGAAAATCAGCGGCGTCTAGCAACTGGCCGGCGGCAGCAAGCCGCAGTCGCTGCGCGCCAGTCGCGCCCGGGAGCCTGGTTGCAGCCCGAAACGCTGCCCGCGCACCGTTGGCATGAGCTATCTGAGTTGACAGAGCCTCGGCCGTCACCGGTTTGCCGGTGATCGTGCCGAAGGTCTCTGCAAGGCCAAGCACACGTTGGTGCACGTAATCTTCGGTTAGTTTGCCGGGCGTTTGCAGCAGATCGAACAGAATAAGCGGTGGCAGTTTGAGGTCAGGCTCGACCGAACGCACATATTCAACGAGATAGTAAAACTGCAGCAGGCCCTCCGAGCTTCGCGGCACGACAATGGCGTCCAACAGGTCGAACTCGCCCGAGAGCAATGTGTCGAACACCTGGCGGAGCCACATCTCGTGCACAGGTTCCATGAAGCGGTCAGCGCGCGGCGTCGCGCCTTGCGGGCCGCCACGCAATCTGACACCGAACCCGCCAGCGGCTTCGATGACTTCGCGCGGCGCGGCGGCGCCCAGAACGCCGAAAACCATCGTGCCTGCCTCTTTTTTGGCGCGCGCCGGCGCGAGAGGGTCGGCAAGCAGCGCATCAAGTTGGTGCAGATCGGTCAGGCTTTTACTCATATGACCTTGCGCTCCTTCAAGTCCGCGACCGTACGCGCGTCAAACCCCAGTTCCGACAGTATTTCATCGGTGTGTTCGCCAAGGTCGGGGGCTTGGGTGCTGGTTCCCGGTCCATCCACATCGGTAACAAATCCGCCGTTGATGATCCGCGTTGACCCCTCCCATGCAGGGACGTCCACATCGTAAAAGGTTGGCCGGCCATCGAAATGGGGATGATTGATGATCCCGGCGAGATCGCGCACCACCGCTGCCGGCACATCGCTGGCATTGAGTTCGATTTCGAGCTCTTCGGCCTTCCACTTGGCAACCGCTGCAGAAATTTCTGCGCGCAACGGTTTGGAATGCTCCCATCGTCCAGGCGCGTTTGCGTAACGCGGATCCTCGATGAGACCGTCAAGTCCCAGCACCTTGCAGAGTGAAACGAACTGGGCGTTGGTATTCGCACCAATGGAGATAGGCCGGTCACTGGTCTCGAACATGTCTGCAGTCGCGCTGAGACTGAACCCCTTGTTGCCAACACGCGGCGGCACATCGCCGGTCGCAAGATACTTCAGAACCATTGAACTCATCAGCACCATCGAGGCGTCCAGCATGCTCACATCGATGCGCTGGCCGCCGCCCCCGCGCTCACGCCGAACCAGCGCGGCAAGTATGGAGAACGCTGCCATGTGGCCTGAAAAAGTGTCAATCAAGGGAAAACCGACCTTCATGGGCGGATCGTTCTCGGCGCCTTGCAGCGACATCATTCCGGACATTGCCTGAGCGATGTGGTCATAGGCGGGGTTGTGCTTGAGGTGAGAATCCTGCCCGTATCCGGAGATTGAGCAATAAATAAGTGAGCTGTTGATTGCCTTGCAGTCTTCCCAGCCCAGGCCTTTGGCATCGAGCACGCCGGGGCGAAAATTTTCCACCAGAACATCGGTGTCGCTGATCAGGCGCCTGAGGATATTCATGCCTTCTGCGGTCGAAAAATCGAGCGTGATCGACCGCTTGCCCGCATTATAGCCCACAAAGTTGGGAGAGTTTCGTCCAAAGCGCGGATCATGGCCGTAATAACGCATGACATCGCCCTCACCCGGGCGCTCCACCTTGATCACCTCCGCGCCCAGCAGCGCCAGTTGACGTGTGCAGAATGGGCCCGCCATTACATGGGAAAGGTCGAGGATTTTGATCCCGTTTAATGCTTGCGCCATAGATTTCTTGCTCCTGCCATCTTTGCCCAAATACGAGCTAATCTTTTCACATGGTGCGAGTCTATTGCACATCGTGATAGTTTCCGCTATGTAACATAACGAAGTCCAAACGCCAATAGGCGCAATCTGGGAGGAGGGACTGATGCTTGAACGGCGGCAGGAAGGTGCGGAAAAACAGGAAGGTACAGCGGTGCGGGTTTCGATTCGCAACCTGTCCAAGATCTACCGCACACGCCGGGGCGAGCATGTCGCACTCGACAATGTGTCGCTGGAAATCGGTGCTGATGAATTCGTTGTCTTGCTGGGGCCGAGCGGCTGCGGAAAAACGACGCTTCTGCGATGTATTGCTGGTCTGGAAGAACCGGATGCCGGTCAGATCTATATCAATGGGCAACTGGTTTTCTGTTCGGAATCCGGGGTTTTCGTGCCCCCCGAAAAGCGTCAGCTCAACATGGTGTTTCAGTCCTATGCGCTGTGGCCACACCTTAAAATCAGCGAGAACGTGGCTTATCCGCTCAAAAACGGTGGCGTGAATACGCGGGATGCGCACGCCCGGGCCCAGGAGGCGCTGGAGCTGGTCGGTCTTGGCACCTATGGTGCCGCTTACCCCGGACAGTTAAGCGGCGGTCAGCAACAGCGCGTGGCGCTGGCCCGTGCGATTGTATCGGGCGATGGGCTTGTGCTGTTTGATGAGCCTTTGTCAAATCTCGATGCCAAGGTGCGCGAGCGTTTGCGTATCGAACTGCTCAACCTGCAGGCCCGCATCGGATTTTCAGCCGTTTATGTGACACACGACCAGGTCGAAGCGCTCGCGCTTGCCGACCGCGTGGCGGTGATGAATGTCGGCCAAATTGCGCAGACCGGAACGCCCATGGATATCTATGACAGGCCGCGCACCCGCTATGTGGCCGACTTTGTGGGCTCGGCCAATGAGATCGAGGCAGAAATCCTTGAAGCCGGTGACACGCTGACCGTGTCGACCCCCATTGGTGCGCTCAAGGGCGTGGTGGGCGGTACCCCGCTCAAATCCGGCGACAAGGCCTGGGTGATGTTCCGCCCTGAACATTGCAGTTTTGTTGATGCAAGCCGGGCCGCCGAAACAAATGTCGTTTCCGGCGAACTGACTCACTCCTTCTATCTGGGGGCAGTTGTCCAGCACGTAATCCGGTGCGGTGACCACGATATAGTGGTGTCGCAAAGCGGCCAGGCGCCACGCGAAATCGGCCAGCAGGTTCATATATGCTGTCCGCTGGAAAAGGTCCGGATCTTTGAGGTAGGGGGCAGTGAATAATGAGCTTCACTGCTCCTGAGATCGAGACGGCCACCAGACGATTCCGGCTCCGGCCCTATGTCGCCCGGCTGAGCCCGTTCACTATTACCTTGTGGTCAATACTGATCGCACTTTCCGCAATGCTCATTATCTACCCCCTTGGCATCGCCCTGATTTACGAATTCAGCAACGTGGTCGACGGATTTGCGCGGCTTACAACGGGTGACTTGTCGCGCTCAATTCCCACGGTCATCCTCAACACGCTGATTGTCGTTGTCGGCGCAACCGGTATCGCGATTGTTATTGGTTCGGCCCTCGCCTGGGCCAATGAACGGTCCGATGCCAGCCTGGGCTTTATGGGGCAGTTGCTGCCCCTTGCCGCTCTTATCGTGCCCCCCGTCGCCGGTGTGATTGGCTGGGCGGTGTTGCTCGATCCGCGCGCAGGGCTGCTCAATTATTTCTTTCGCGGAATGCTGCAGCTCTTCGGGATCGATCTGCGTCAGGGGCCGTTCAACATATATTCCATGACCGGCCTGGTGATCATCACCGGACTTTACACGGTTCCATATGTCTATCTGGTTGTGTCTGCCGCCTTGCAAAGGCTCGATCCAGCGGTTGAAGAAGCGTCACGCGTAAGTGGTGCCGGCCCGTTGCGCACCATCCTGAAGGTGACCTTTCCCGCAATCAAGCCTGCGCTCGCCGCTTCCATTCTCTTGGGCTTCATTTCCGGCGTCAGCTTGTTTTCCGTCCCCGCCGTGCTTGGCGCGGGCGCGCGCATCGATGTGCTGTCGGTTTATATTTTCCGGCTTTTAAGCGAATACCCCGCCCAGACCGGCCCGGCTCTTGTTCTTGCAATCGGTTTGCTCTTGGTGGTGCAGATCCTGCTTTTCGGCCAGAACATGCTGGTCAAACGCGGGCAAAATGCCACCATTGCCGGCAAGGGGTTCCGGGGCACGGCCGTGCGGCTTGGGCGTTTCCGCTATGCGGTGCTCGGCGTTGCGGTGCTATATCTCGTGGCGACCTCGGTCCTCCCGCTTCTGGGTTTGCTGCTGGTATCTTTGCAGCCTTTCTGGACGCCTGCGATCAATCTGTCGGTGCTGACCCTCGACAATTTCCGCTTTGTCCTGTTCGAGAACCGGCAGACCGTGGCAGCTCTCGTCAACTCGATGGTGCTGGGTTTTGCCGTTGCCACACTCAACATGCTGCTCACGGGTGCCATTGCCCTGCACTTCACCCGGAATGGTACAGCGCGCAAATTCGCCGATAGCCTGACAGGCCTGCCAGCGACCATTCCGCATACGGTGATCGGGGTGGCTTTCATTCTGGCTTTCAGTCGCGAGCCGCTACGCATTTATGGCACCACCGCCATTCTGTTTTTTGCATACCTGATAATGACAATTACCTATGCCGCCCGCGCATCGGCTGCCGCTGCCGATTCTATCGGGGCCGAGCTCAGTGAATCGTCCCGCGTCTCAAAGGCCAGCGACCTCAGGACACTGGTGAAGATCTTGCTGCCGTTGGCCCTGCCAGGTCTTGTTGCGGGCTGGATCATGGTCTTCGTGCATACGGTCGGAGAGGTCACGGCCTCAGCCTTTCTCTCCGGTACGCATAACCCGGTGATCGGGCGGGTACTGCTCGATTTCTGGAACTTTGGAAACTTTCCGCAAGTGGCGGCACTTGCCCTGGTGATCACGGTGATCAGCTCAACGCTTGTGGGGCTAATGCTCTTCATAACCCGGCGGGCACACAAGGCCACCGTTTCGTGACGGCTTGGCACGGGCCATCGTCCGTGCCGTTGAAAACCAATAATTGTGAATAAGGAGGAGACTATGTCACATAACTACAAAACCCATATCGGCAGGATGGTTTCAACCCTGTCGGCTTTGGCCGCTTCGCTGGTCATGTCAGCGACGCTTACCGGAGCCGCCCAGGGACAGGACCAGGCACTGGTCGATGCCGCCCAAGGCGAAGGCAAACTATCCATTTATGCCAATATTGATCCGGGTATCCTGCAAGGGCTCGCGGATGCATTTCAGGAAAAATACAATATCACCGTTGATGTGCAGCGCCAAAGCTCATCGGCGCTGGCCCAGCGTTTCATGGCCGAGCGTGAATCCAGCATCAATATTGCAGACATCTATTACAGCACCGACCAGGCCTTTCACGTCGATGGCGTGAAAGCGGGTATCTTCGCCGCTCTCGACGACGTGCCCGGCATATCGACATGGCCCGCCGAAGCCGTGTTCGATGGCTATGTCATTCTGGGCTATAATCCCTATTCGCTGGTGTGGAATACGGATCTGGTGGCCGAGGGGCTGGATAGTTGGGAAGATCTGGCTGATCCGCAATGGGCGGGACAGGTTATGCTCACAGATCCACGCTCTGGCGTCACCTCGAACCAGTTCTACAAAATGTTGCGCGATGCCTATGGTGACGACTTCCTGCGGCGGCTGGGCAAGAACGCAACCTATTCGAAAAGCGCGGTGCCGGGAATGCAACAGGTAGCCGCCGGAGCACAGGCCATGTATGCCCCGGGCATTCATCAGGTCGCAGTGGGACTGATCGCCAAGGGCGCGCCGCTGCAAGAGGCGTTCCCTGAGCCGACGATCTCATCGAATAACCTGATGAGTCTGGTGGCAGATGCGCCAAACCCCAATGCGGCGAAGCTGTTCATGTCCTTCCTGACCACAGTGGAAGGCCAGCAGCTCAACAACCCCGATGGCTTCCCCCCGATCGAGGGCGTGCCCGGTGCACGTAATATGCCCAAGGTCGTGGTGATCGATCCGGCAATTGCCCAGGCCGAATCCGACGAAATGGCAAAGCTGATGGGTCTCTAGAGTATAAGCGCGAACTCTAGCAATTATGCCTTCTGCCTGGCACCCGCACGCATCGCGTGCGGGTGCCAGGCCCGTCAACAGGCCCCACATCAGCGCTCGCATTTATTCGGTAAGTCTTCGTCCTGGGGAACAGGTTTCTTCTAAAGAAGAGGACCAAGGCCGCACGTCCCCGGCAGCATGCAGCAATCCGCACATCGTCACGATGACGCCCCTGAAACTGCAAGTGAAGCGATCACCAAAATAAGTATTCGCCACGCCGGAACACAGCGAAACCGGAACGAGGCAAAAAAAGCAAAAGCGGGAAACAACCCACTTCGTATAAAATCTGGCGCACGAAACCTTGCCCGGCCCCACCTATTGGCGCGAACCAATATACGGCACCCTTTTCACGGCCACCGTGGTGGTACCACAATCATCCAACCCAGAGAAAAACTGGTGCACCCGACACGATTCGAACGTGTGACCTCTGCCTTCGGAGGGCAGCGCTCTATCCAGCTGAGCTACGGGTGCTAAACCAGTTTCATGCTTATGGCGCAGCAAAGCCCTGGCTGCAAGAGGGAAGACGCGCAAAATTCTTAACGGCCTCGGTCACACGTTCGAATCGTGTCGGGTGCTTTTATGTGGCGGGTAAGTGCCGGGATACGTATTAGTCCTGAACCAGCGTCCAAATGCGCTTGAGCGGCAAGTCCTTTTGAATATCTTCTGGAAGCTTGTCATACACTGAGACCAGCTGACTGATCAGAGTATCCGGGGTCCATAAGCGGATCTTGAAAAAATTCCGCCGCGCTTCGTCATCAGCTTTGCTGGTAAAGCCACCCCATGCGACTATGAGACCAAGATCTGCACCGAAGGTGCTCAACACCCCTTGAAGCTCCCGCACAACCTTCACATCAAGAGCGCCGTCTTGCGATTTGACCTGAACGCACATGCGAGGAGATTCTAGCCCGAGTGAGCCTTTGCCGCACAGGATATCAACGCCTCCATCCGCTCCCTCGTCGGTGCGGTCGGTCACGAAACCCTGCGCAATCAGAACCGCCTCCACAAGCCGCTCTAATTCATGCCCGCGAAATTTTCGGCTGATGTGATCAGAAATCTGGTCGGTTGCGATCCGCTCAAGATCAGGAGCCGAAATATCCTCTCCTTCAGATACTGCTTCCTGCTTGCGGTCATTTCCGACTGACAATGTTCGCCCTTCAAGCATGGCGCGAAACCGATCCTCCGCACGATTGCGGCTGACCTGAAACACGGTCATCGCGCCACCAATAGAGAATCGCAGGTCGCTATCTATGCTTTGTCGCGGGATGTCCTTTTTGATCCACTCTATCGGAATTTGATGTTTGCAACCCGCTGGCGCGTCGGTGACAAAACGATAGGTGCCAGTAACCTTGCCAATCGCGACAGTCGAGGTGCGCTTCCGGGGGAGGATAACAAGGTCTCCAATCGCTATTCTGTTCGAGAACGCCCAAATCTGGGTTTCCCAGTTCTTCAGCTTATTTTCGGCCTCTTCGGAATAAGTCTCCACGAGTAAGGGCAGAAGCTGTTCGCGAGACTTTACGGCGGCAAAATCAGGCGCATCGTCCCATCCCGCCACAGCTACATTGTTCGACAACGCATATTGTTCCTGCTCACCATTGCGACCAGCGCGTGCAACCCATACTGGCACTTGTGCCTCCCCCAAAAGCTTCCAACTGCAGTCAATATAATGAACGGCATTTTTAACAGGAACAAGTGCCCTGCGCTAAAGGTCAAAACTCTTCTCTGGACGCTCCCTCTGCCCATGGCTAACCTGCCCCCCAGGGGATTTCATTCAGGCATTTGCATTTGACCGATTTAGACCAACTCATAGCCAACGCCTCCGCTTCGGGTGGTTCGGAGCGGGCCAACTATCAGCTGTTCATTCTCGGGCTGTGTGAAGCGCTCGGTTTGCAAAAGCCTGAGATGGCGCAAGAGCACAATCATCACAACGATTATGTTTTTGAACGCCGTGTCGATTTCAAACATCCCGATGGCTCGCGCACGGCAGGCTTTATCGATTGCTATAAGCGCGACAGTTTCGTGCTCGAAGCCAAACAATCCGCCAAGCGCCAAAAGGCGGCTGAAAACCAGTTCGACCTGCATGGCGAAGAAGCTGGTCAGCGCAAGCTTGGCCATGCCCGCCGGGGTGGTGCTGGCTGGGACAAGGTGATGATCGAAGCGCGGCGGCAGGCGGAGAACTATGCCCGCGCGTTGCCGGTTGAACACGGCTACCCGCCCTTTTTGATTGTGGTCGATGTTGGCCATGTCATCGAAATCTATGCCGACTTCTCAGGGCAGGGAAAAAACTACGCACATTTCCCAGACCGGCAGAACTATCGCATCCGTATGGACGATCTGCGCGATGCAAACGTGCAAGCCCGGCTCGCGGCCATTTGGTCAGATCCGCACAGCCTCGACCCCGCGAAAAAATCGGCCGAAGTCACGCGAGACATTGCTGGCCGCCTCTCGATCATCGCCAAGCGCCTTGAAGGCAAACATGACCCGCGCGACGTGGCCGAGTTCCTCATGCGCTGCCTGTTCACAATGTTTGCCGAAGATGTGGATCTGCTGCCCAAAGGCATGTTCGCCGATCTGCTGGGCCAGCTTGCTGATGATCCAAAAGCTTTCGTTCCAGCTCTTGAGACGTTGTGGAAGACCATGGACGAAGGCGGGTTTGAGCCGCGCTCCATGGCCTCGCTGAAGCGCTTCAACGGTTCCCTGTTCAAAACGCGCCGCGCCCTGCCATTAGCACCAGAGGATATTCACGAGCTTTACGTCGCAGCCAAAATGGATTGGCAGGATGTGGAGCCGGCCATTTTTGGCACCCTGCTCGAACGCGCACTTGATCCGCGCGAGCGCTCTAAACTCGGTGCCCATTACACCCCGCGCGCCTATGTGGAGCGGCTGGTGGTTCCCACCATCATCGAGCCACTGCGCGGCGACTGGGTCGAGGTGCAGGCGCGGCTGAGGGAATTGCATGATGCGGGCGACGATGACGCGGCATTGAAACTGGCCAAGGACTTCCATCACAAACTCTGCACCACCCGCGTGCTCGACCCGGCCTGCGGCACCGGCAATTTTCTCTATGTGTCGCTTGAGCTATTGAAAAAGCTCGAGGGCGAAGTGCTTACCGCCATCGAGGATTTGGGCGAGGACCAGTCCTCATTGATGATGGACGGCGAAACCGTCAACCCGCGCCAGTTCCATGGGCTCGAACTCAATCCACGCGCGGTGCCCATTGCCGATCTGGTGTTGTGGATCGGGTTTTTGAAATGGCAACTTAAAACGGTCGGTCTGAAAGACATCCCCGAGCCAATCTTGCATGCCTATGGCACCATCCAACATCAGGATGCAATCCTGGCCTATGATGCCGAGGAGCTGGTGCGCGACGACAAAGGCGCACCTGTCACCCGCTGGGACGGGGTGACGAAAATGGCCCATCCGATTACCGGAGAAGATGTGCCCGACCCATCAGCCCATATAGAACTTTATACCTATAAAAACCCGCGTTCCGCCCCATGGCCAGAGGTGGAGTTCATTGTCGGCAACCCGCCCTTTATCGGCGGCAAGGACTTGCGCGCCGAGCTGGGTGATGGCTATGCCGAAGCGGTGTGGAAAGCCCGACCGAATGTGCCCGGCGGTGCCGATTTCGTCATGCAGTTCTGGGATGAGGCGGCAACGCGGCTCACCCGCAAAGCGACGAAATCCAACCCCAATCCGCTCCGCCGTTTTGGCTTCATCACCACCAATTCCATCACCCAGACGTTTTCCCGTCGCGTGATCGAAAAGCACATGGCGGGAAAGACCCCGCTCTCACTGATCTTTGCTGTGCCGGACCATCCTTGGCTGAAAGCCTCCGACAAGGCGGCAGTTCGCATTGCCATGACTGTTGCGGTGAAGGGCGCACGTGAGGGTGTGCTGGCGGAGGTGGTAGATGAAAACGGGCTGAATACGGATGCGCCCTTGGTGTCACTGGAGACGAAGGAAGGGAAGCTTCGCGCTAATTTGAGTGTCGGAGCAGATCTGAGTCTGCTTAAGCCACTTCATGGCAACAGCAGTTTGGCGCACATGGGGGTAAAATTGCACGGCATGGGCTTCATAGTTAAATCTGCTGATGAGTTTCCTGAAACAGAAAGAGAACTGTTCAAACGGTTTGTAAATGGGCGTGATCTCGCGCAGTCCTCCAGAAACGTTCTGGCGATAGACCTTTTCGGACTCTCTCGAAAGGAAGCCGCTACCAAAGCGCCTTATGCTTTTCAATATATTCGCGACCGAGTAAAACCTGAACGGGAAGCCCAAGCTAACAAGTCGCCAACTGCTGATGCCGTTTCTTACGCGGAGAATTGGTGGGTATGGGGCAAACCTAGAGGGGAGTGGCGAACACTCACAAATCCACTTCCTCGGTTCATAGCAACCGCTAGGACAGCTAGGCACCGAGTGTTCCAGTATCTCAGCAAAGATGTAGTGATTGAAAGCAAGGTAGTTGGCATCGGCGTGGATGATCCAAGTGTGCTGGCGGTAGTTTCGTCACGACCGCACTTGGCTTTCAGTGAGAACACTGGTGGCTGGTTAGGTGTCGGAAATGATGCTACTTACAATCACTCAGATTGCTTTACTCCCTTTCCGTTTCCAGATCTTGCCGAAAACGCCGAAACTTTATCGCGCCTCACCGACCTAGGCGAACGTCTCGACAACTTCCGCAAGGAGCGTCTGGCGGCGCACGAGTTTCTCACCATGACCGGGCTTTATAATGTGCTCGAACGCGTCCGTGAGCTGGAATGGGGCGCCGGACCGGGTCGCGCCGTTCTGGCTGAACGCGGTGAAACTATCGACCCGCTCACCGACAAGGAGCGCGCTATTTACGATGCCGGTCTGGTCGGCGTCCTCAAGGATATTCACGACGAAATCGACCAATTGGTCTTTGCGGCCTATGGGTGGGATGATCTGGCACCCCGCCTTGTGGGGATGCCCGGTGCGACCACGCCCAGCGGTTACAAGACCGAAGACCAGCAGGCAGCAGAAGAAGACCTTCTGACCCGCCTCGTCGCCCTCAATCAAACACGTGCTGCCGAAGAAGCACGTGGGCAGGTGCGCTGGCTGCGCCCCGACTATCAAATCCCAAAACTTGGTCACAAAGTTGCCCGGCCAGATGGCGTGCAGGCAGAAGCGGACCTCACGATCATTACCAAGGCCGACAAGCCAAAATGGCCAACCGACGGTCTCGACCAGATCCGTGTGGTTGTCGATGTGCTGGCACAGGCACCAGCCCCGGTGCTCCCCGATGCCATCGCTGCAGCGTTCGACGGGCGCAATACGCCAAAACGCAAAACCCGTGTCGAACAGGTGCTCAACACCCTCGTCGCCACCGGCTCTGCCCGCACCGGCGAGATGGACGGTCAAACCCGGTATTTCGTCCCGCGCTAATATTCGCGGTGTTTAACATCATAGGGCACAAAAATCGGGCGGCATGAATAGAAGCGCGCTGGCGCACGTTAGCGAGTTACTGCATAGGTGCATCTATATATCGCGCATACCGAGCCCATGAGCGCCGGGTGCGCAGCAAAGCGTATTTGGTGGAGTGCCGACATGGCCAAGAAAGTAATCCGGGACAATGCCTATTATCTCAAGCGTATCGAAACCGAGCATCCGGCAGTTTGGGCTGACTGGAAATCTGGCAAGTTCAAGTCGGTGAATGAGGCGCGGCGCGCTGCCGGGATGATTACTGAGCGCACACCGCTTCACGAACTCAAGAACGCATGGGGAAAAGCAAGCCGCGCAGAGCAGCAAGATTTTCTCAGCTGGTTGCGGCTCGGAGCTGCTAGCCTGGGCGGGACCTCCGCGGCGTCGCCTATTGCGCTCAATGCTTACCTTCAGCCGTGGGCTAAGAAACGAATTGAAGAAATTTTCGCTACCCGTGGACTAAAGATGGGAGATGTAATGGATGAGATGGGTTTCGAGCGCCTCAACCCATCACTCGGAATGGCGTTGAACCGGGATAGTAGCCTGCGGCCAGCCATGATAGCCGCCCTTGAAAAGTGGATAGCTGACAACGCGTCTGTTTGATGGACGTTGCATCTCGAGAGGCGCAAAAAATGCTGGATCAATTTATTTATTGCGGGGTAGTAGGAAGAGGACAATGGACTCTCATGTTTGCCTTGTAACAAAGGAGGATAGGTCCAGAATTCTCGCTGTAAACTAAAGGCATCCGCACCTGTTCGCCCTCAGAAACCTAAGACTTAGCTATCCAGCAGTGGACAGGTAAACAATAGATAAAAATGACATACAATAGTAATCAAGCATCCGGTTAAGCTTTCTTCCCCCCAAGACCTTCCTTATGATGTTGAAGGCCTTAAGGAAAGAACTGCTTCCGTATCAAGCTGGTAAAGAGCCTTACGATTGTCTGTCGAAGCAGGCGGTGTCCTAGACCTGCATGCGGCTCCGTTCTCGATCTTTAAAAGATCACACGGTCGTCGGCGATGCCGACGCCTCACTGTAAGGCTAATACCTACTACCAAACAGCGAGAGGAAGATGCGGCGACGCAGAGCTTCCATCATTTTTGCGCGTTCACAGCACGTCGGCTGTTGGTGCAACCTCCACAAGGCGTCCTGAGAACATCAGGGGAGCGCTTGTAGCGATATCCCGTTCGGGTGCGGAGCCCTCATAGCGGGCGTCTCGTTTTCGCCCAACCGCCTTGTTCAAAGTCCGCATATGAGCCCTCGCAAGAGAGCATTGACAGCTACATTATAGCAAAATTGACAAGGGAAGTCGCAATTTTCTTCCGAAAAATCAAAATAATCAGTCTAGTCGAGCGACCAAGTCTGCCGCCTTCAGATGGCTATATCGCTGCAACATCCTCAGTTCTTTGTGCCCGGAGATCGTGGACACTTCGATTACGTTCAGGCCACGCTCCAGCAGCCGGGTCACGGCCTCATGTCTCAGGTCATGGAATCGAAGGTCATCGCTTTCAGCCCTGACTCTCAGATGGCTCCAGGCTTGCACAGCCGCAGATTTGGTGCTGGGTATCACGGCGCTGCCGGACCGTGTCTCAGCGAGCTCCTGAAGCGCTCCTAGGGCCCTTCGAGAGAGAGGGATGTCGCGACTTTCACCGTTCTTCGTAAGCTGAAGGTGCGCGATACGTTTCTGGAGGTCCACATCGTCCCAGCGCAGGGCTAGAAGTTCGCCTTGGCGCATTGCGGTCTCGAGTGCGAGAATGATCAAGGGTCGCATATATGGGCTTCGCCCCGTATCGGCTGCGGCGAGTAGCCTTTCCTCTTCGCCAATTTCCAGTCGGCGATCCCGGCCTCTGGGTGTCTTGGGTCGCCGGATCATACGGCACGGGTTGATTGCGAGATTGACACCCCATTCGCGTCTCGCGGTCTCGACAGCATGGCCGAGCGTATTGATCTCCTTGAGCACTGTCGATGATGCGACCTCCTTTAAGCGCTCATCTCTATATTGAGCGACCACAGCAGGGGTCAGCATGGCAAGTGTCCGGTAAGCTATAGAGCGTCTGGTCATCGCCCTGACGCGAAAGCCCTCAACTGCGGCGCTCCGTTTTAAAGGTGTCACTTCATCCAGATAACGCTCCAGCAGCTCGCGGACAGTCATTCTCTCTGCAAGCCGGGTGTCGGAGAAATGACCGACGCGGTCGATTTCGGCTTCAAGGTTTCGGGCCCATTTCTCGGCGTCGGATTTGATATCAAAGGATTTGGCGCGGGGCTGTAATCCTTTACGGCGGACTTGTGCCTGCCAACGTCCTCTGAGTTTGCGAATAGTCGCCATCACACACCTTTTGAATTCGCCTTTCATGTGCGTAGGACGCCCCCTGAGGGGTGCCAAGGCTCTTTCCGTTCGATAGATAGCTGGCGCGTTTGTAAGCGGAGGATCCGGCTCTACGTGCGTGCGCAAACTGAAGGTCGGGGGCCGTTTTCAGTGCAATTAAAAGCAGGAGATCATTATCGCGATTATCGGAGTTATGCCTTTTTCGGGGTCGCTGGCGTTTCACAGTCTGGCATCAAACGCGTCGTCTGCGCACTATAGATGCATCTACAAAAGGCGCGTCGAAAACATTTTCAGCCAGGCAGGCCAGAGCTTTCGCTTGTGGCGGAATGCGCGGGGAGGCGAAACTTCGACGCTGTATGGCAGCAATCCTAGTGGGGGAGAAAGGTTATGCCGGATAGTTGCGATCAAGTTGTCGAGACCAGTTCGCTGGATGCCGTCCATGTTGACAAATTGGCAAAAAATCAATTTTCGGGCGTTTTTGTCAACATAGGGGAAACAACCGGTTACCCCTGCTCGTATTTGAATACGAGGAACCGTAACATTGGCCACCAGATTTGAGATGCGCGCGAGCCTAAAATGGCGTTTATGACACCCCAAAACGACCCGATGTAAACTTAGGGCAACACGAATGTAAACTTAATGCACCCCTTCGGTCCTGTTGCGGGAGTGGCGCAAACGTGCCGTTGGGTCGAATTTGCATAATCCTAGACGGGTGCTGCCTTTGTGTTTCCTTTGGGGGGCAGTCGTTTGCCGCGAGGAGCAAGCCGGCACGAGGGCCGTGTTGTTAAGGCAGCGCTTTGTCGTGGCAGGCTACGGAGCTGGTAATGGCCTAATCAACCAGGTTTCTTGAATGCTATCATCTAAACCAGATCCGACCGTTGAAGGGTATTTCGTCACCACCACGTTGGTGACAGGCGAGCAATCATTCAAGGACACTGGCAAAGAGACCGATTTGTCGGACCTAGCGATATGAGCGTCAATGACCGCACTGTTCGAAGAACTCCAAGAGTAGATTGTGCCAGAAGGTGGCGCGTCGGTAACCACATTTTTAATTGCCGCGTAAACCTGCTTTGGGAATTGTTCGCAGCTCGCTTCCGCAAATTTGCCGTTTAAATGGCGGTTCAGCAGTTCTTGGTCTTCCTGATCGGAACCGATCGCCAGCCAGATACCATCTGTCCCATCGCCGTCTGGTTCCTCGGCACAACTTGCCGCTGAGAGGCGAAGGTGGTCTTTCGGGAGAGAAAATGGACTAGTGTTGCACGGTTCGAAAATAACCATTCCGTCATCGTATTCAGCAATTATATGTCCAACTTGTGCACTACCATCTGTGGTTTCATATGGGCCTTTGGGCTGACTTACGACCACAGCCTGCGAGATGGAATCCAACTGTATTGATTGTGCGGAGGCGCTTCCCGTGATCACCGCCGTGATAATCGCAAACAGTGCAACCTGCATTAATCCTTCCTCCCCACCCATTTTCGGGCTCGAATTTTGCCGGATTCTAAAATTGAAAAGATCGATCCATACTCCTGCGGATTATAAGTCGACCGGCATAAAAGGAAGGTTTGGCTGTCCGTCGCAAACACCTGAACCAACCCCTTTCTAATTGCGCACGCTCTATAATCTTTTTCGACTTCTCCAGATGAGGTGTCATCCAAAATCACCGTTTCAACTCGAGCACGCTTCCCTTCCCATACTCTTTTTGCATCGGCCTCCGCAGCAATTTTGGCCAGTTCAATTCCACCAAAGGTGGAGAGAACAATCGCCGCAAGTAGTGAGCACTGGAGAAGCGCTGCCTTTAGCCTCAATTTTTTTGTCGCAGACAGGCACGGGAAGGCGAATACAAATAGGCAGAGTCCAGCAAAGAGTAAAAGCGCACTCCACCATTGGGCAAAAGGCTTTAGAGAAAAGACAAGAATGGTGGGCATCGGAATGGCGACTTCAGTAATGTCGATCGCGAATGCACCGAGGTAGAATGATAAGTAAGCCCAGCCGCATAAGAAAAGCGCAGCAACCGGCACCGCAGCAATTAGTGTTTCTTCCATGACGGATTTTAGGCTCAACGTCGCGCCACCAAAAATGTTTAAAATTATGGCTTATTTATTGACACGATCATTCCGCTTTGCAAGTCCACAGCGATCAAGTCGCTAACCGTGTTGTCAAGTAACGAGGTGTGGATCAGTCGTTTTCGGTGCCTAGAGAGTGCCTAAGGGGGCATATTTTGGTTGAATGCGGCGAGAAGGCCAGACTTGGCAAGGATTACGAAGTAGGCTGTGCAGCTCTTCGGAGGGCAGCGCTCTATCCAGCTGAGCTACGGGTGCTAAACCAGTTTTATGCTTATGGCGCAGCAAGGCCCTGGCTGCAAGAGGGAAGACGTAAATCTTGATAGCGCCCCGCATATCTGTTTGAAGCGCGACAGGTGCGGTCGTCTGGCGGCATCCATGTCGGAGCGGCTTTTGGGGGCTGTCACGCCATCGGGTTCCGCTGACTTTGGAACGTTCAGGCCTGCCCATGATCAGCACGTTGCTCGTGATCCGCTTCAAATGGCCGCAGCAGGTTGGGGGCGGCTTCTCCCGGTGCCTGTTTCCCCGGCTTTCCGGGGACTTCAAGGCATTGGGCGGCTCCCCAAATAATTCTCGCGTCGACCTGAAATCAGACCCGCAGCAGCACTTTGTTAACCGGCGGCGCGGAATTATTCAGGACGGGCTAATGTTTTCCCGTTCAATTTGAAACACCCCTATATTCCCGCAGGAGACTTAATTTATGAAGGCCCCCGACGCGACGGCATCTATGCCGGAGGCTCTGCAGTCACGACTGGATTTTCTGAAGCTGGATCATGAATCAGCGGCTCGCCTTGCAGGTGTGCGCCACCATGTCGATAAACACCTGCCACTGGCCCTCAGCGCGTTTTACGATCAAATAAAACAGGTGCCTGCGGTCGCCGGGTTTTTCGCGGGCCAGGCCCAGATGGACCGCGCCGAGAGCCGTCAGGCGGCGCATTGGCGCGCCATTGCCAGCGGCGAGCTCGATGCCGCCTATTATCAGGCCAGCGCGCATGTGGGGTTGCGGCACGCAGAAATCGGTCTTGAGCCCCGCTGGCATATCGGTGGCTATGGCGTAATTTTCGAAACGCTGATGCGCGGTATTATTCGCGACAGCATCGATGCAGCGCTGACCCCGCAGACCGGGCGCTTTGGCCGGAAGGCGCCTGTCGATCCCGATCATGTGCGGGCCGAGGCTGAGCGCATGGGGGAAAATCTCGCTGATCTGCTCAAATCCATGCTGCTTGATGTCGATATCGGGGTGTCCGCCTATTTTGACAAGCTGACAGCCAATGCCGCCGCAGAACAGGCCGCGGCCAGCGACAAGATCAACCGGGCGGTCACGCTGACCGGCGAGGTCCTGCGCCATGTCGTTGATGGGGATCTCGATAAACACATCACCGCCGAGTTTGATCCTGAATTTGAACAGATCAAGCAGGACACCAATGCGGTTGTCGACAAGCTGGCCGATATTGTGGCGCGGCTGCGCACCACCTCGGGCGCGGTCAAAACAGCCACCGGCGAGATCCTGTCCGGTGCCAATGATCTGGCCGACCGGACAACGCGGCAGGCGGCAACCATCGAAGAGACATCGGCGGCCATGGATCAGTTGGCCCAAACCGTCTCCAGCAATGCGGCCAAGGCCCGCAGCGCGCGGGATACCTCGCAAGGGGTGTCGGAGATTGCCGAGGCGGGCGGCAGCGTCATGCACGAGGCGAATGAGGCCATGCAGCGCATCACCGCCTCCAGCGCCAAGATCTCCAGAATCATCGGCATGATCGATGATATCGCCTTCCAGACCAACCTTCTGGCGCTCAACGCCTCGGTCGAGGCGGCGCGGGCCGGGGAGGCCGGCAAGGGCTTTGCCGTGGTCGCGGTAGAGGTGCGCCGGCTGGCGCAGTCCGCCGCCAATGCGTCATCTGAGGTCAAGCAACTGGTCGAACAAAGCGAGAGCGAAGTGGGCGATGGGTCGCGCCTTGTGGCCGATGCCGCCGAAAAGCTGACGCATATTCTGGAGGCCGTGCACAAGAATGCGGCCGTCATGGATGAAATTGCCAGAGACAGTCATGATCAGGCAACGGCGATTGACGAGATGAATTCGGCCGTGCGGCATATGGATGAAATGACGCAACACAATGCGGCACTGGTCGAGGAAATAAATGCGGCCATCGAGCAGACCGAGGCCCAGGCTTCAGGGCTGGACCGGATCGTCAGCGTCTTCTCGCTTGGCGCAAGACCGCGCCCCGGCAACGCATCTGCCCATCAGGATTATGCCCGCAGCGCCTGACCGCTTGGCAACCCCGCGCCGTTGCAGGTGCGGGGGCATGCCGCTGCCGGCCCAAAAAGATCGTCTCTGCCCACCGCCGGAAAACAAGTGTTAACCACCACAAAATCTTCCCGGAGATATTGGCTGTAAATCGCGCAATCTGCACTTTCGTAAAGAAAATAAACATTCGCACGTGCTGTTATATCGAAGTCGTACGCGAAGGAATATTCTATGCAAGCGCATCGTGATTCAGAATTGTCGGCATTGCAGAACGAGATACTTGAAGCCGTGGCCACCGGCATGCCGCTTGCCGAGGTTGCTGAAATCCTGTGTCGCCGGGCCGAAGCGCTTGCCCCTGATGCCATTTGCACGGTCGCCGCGATTGATACCGAGGGATTGATACATCCCGTCGCCGGCCCCAGCCTGCCCAGATCCTATGGCGAGGCGATTGACGGCGTCCCTATCGGTCCGGAGGTGGGCTCGTGTGGCACAGCCGCCTATTTCGGCACACCGGTGGAAGTTGTTGATATCGCCACGGACCGGCGCTGGAAAAATTATACCGGTCTCGCGCTGCCGCTCGGATTGCGGGCCTGCTGGTCCAGCCCGATCAAATCACCCGACGGGCAGGTGGTTGGCACATTTGCATTTTACTACCGCCAGTCGCGCGGCCCCAGCGATATGGAACGCCAGCTCGTCGATACGTGCGTGCACTTGTGTTCCATTGCCATGGAGCGCGCCGAGGTCAGCCGGCGGCTGCAGCATCTGGCCTACCACGATCAGCTGACCGGCCTGCACAATCGCTACGCCTTCGATGAAATCATCACCCAGAGCATGGCGGTTCCCGACCATGGTTTTGGCCTGCTCATGCTCGACATCGATAATCTGAAACAGGTCAATGACAGCATGGGTCATGCCGTCGGGGACCAGTTGATCTGCGAGGTCGGCAATCGTCTGGCCAATGCGGGCACGGGCATGCATGTTTATCGTCTCGGCGGCGACGAATTTGCGGTGTTGTGTCCTGATTGCGATGATCCCGAGGCCTTGGCCGGCATTGCCGCACGCCTGCTCGGCCAGATGGAACGCCCCCATGAATGCGAGGGCAACACCATCTTGCTGCAAATCACCATTGGCGGCGTGCTCAGTAACAGGGACGGGACCAGTGCCGACACATTGCGCCAGAATGCTGACCTGGCCCTTTATCATGCCAAACATACCGCCAGGGGCGAATATATCCACTTTCATCCCGGTCTGCGCACCTCGATCCAGCGCCGCACCGAACAGATCGCCCTGCTCGACAAGGCGCTGGATGAAAACCGGGTCTTTGCCCATTTCCAGCCCGTAGTGTGCATGCGCCGGGCGCGGATTGTCGGCGTGGAAGCGCTGGCCCGCATCCGCACACCCGAGGGCGAGGTCATCAGCGCGGGCTCCTTTGCCATGGGCCTCACCGATTCAAAAAATGCCTATCGCCTGACCTCCTGCATGCTCGAACAGATCGCCAGCGCCATGCGCGGCTGGATGGATGAGGGGCTGGAATTGCGGCATGTGGCGCTCAATCTTTCCACTGTCGATTTCCATCGTGGCGATCTCGAACAACGTCTGATCGCGCCCTTCAAGGCCCACAATGTGCCCCTGCATTTCCTGCAGATCGAAGTCACTGAAAACGTCTTGATGGATCAGGAAGTTGCGGGCATGGTCACCCGTTTGCGCGCCCAGGGCCTGCAGGTGGCGCTCGATGATTTTGGCACCGGCTTTGCCTCACTTAGCCATCTCAAGGATTTCCCGCTCGATTATATCAAGATCGACAAATCCTTCGTCGACAGCCTGCTCTCCGACATTGCCTGTGGTGCCATTGTCGAGGCGCTGATCAGCATGGCGCAAAAAATGCAGATCGGCATCATTGCCGAAGGCGTCGAAACGCTGGAGCAGGCCAGGCGCCTGCTTGAGATTGGGTGTCCGCTGGGGCAGGGCTATCATTATGCCCGCCCTGTTGATCGCGACGCTATCGCCGTTTTGCTGCGCACCTTTGATGGCACGGCCAAGACGGTTGCAGACACCACGCTTCAGGTGCGCAATTCGGCCTGAGCCATTCAGCGCCCGCCGAATTTTTCCTGCCAGCTCGGCGCAAGGTCACCGGGGGCAGGGCTGGCGAGATAGACCGCCCGCGCGATTGCCCGCGCCAGACACACTGAGGCGGCATGCCCCAGCGCAATCGCATCGGCCAGCGGGTCTTGCAGCGCTTTTTCGCCGGTCGATACTGCAAAGATCAAATCCCCGTCGACGGGTGTATGCGCCGGGCTGATCGCGCGGCCCATGCCATCATGGGCCGCCACCGCCATGCGTTTCGCCTGCGCCTTGGTCAGCACCGCATCGGTCGCCACAATGGCGATGGTGGTATTGGCGATTTCGGCCATCACCTGCGCCTTGGTCATCGCCGTCTCGGCAAAGCTGACCGGTTCACCTGCCGGCCCCAGCCCACCAAATTCGCCGTTCATCTCAAACGCATTGGCCCAGAAATTGGGGTGTGGGCCCATGGTCACCGTCCCGGTGGGGTTGGCCACCACCAGCGCCCCAACGGTTATGCCGTTTTCAAGCACCAGCGAGGCCGACCCAAGCCCGCCTTTAAGCCCCGCTGTCAGCGCCCCGGTGCCGGCCCCGGCTGTGCCAAGGGCAAAATCCTCGGCGGCGTTCTCAAGCGCCTGTTCGCCCAGCCCGCGATAAGGATTGGTGCCCCATTGCTTGTCGCCGCCATTGATCAGATCGAAAATGATCGCCCCCGGTACAATCGGCACCCTGACCGGCCCAACCTCAAATCCGCGGCCGGCCCGCGCCAAGGCATCCGTCACCCCGGACCCGGCATCAAGCCCAAAGGCCGAGCCGCCTGAGAGCACCAGCGCGTCGATCGCCTCCACCAGCTTGTCCGGTGCCAGCAAATCGGTCTCGCGCGTCCCCGGCGCGCCACCCATCACATCGACAGCGGCCACAAACGGCTTGTCGCCGATCAAAACCGTCACCCCGGATTTGACCTTGTGGTCCTCGGCATTGCCAACCCGAAGGCCAGCCACATCGGTAATCAGATTGCGCGGTCCCGGCTGCATCCTGTCGTCCCTTAATTATCGTGGCGCTAGATGCAGCGGCCACCATCCACTTCCATTGCCACACCGGTCACCATCGAGGCTTCATCCGAGCACAAATAGCACGCGGCATTGCCCATATCCTCAGGGGTGGAAAACCGCCCCATCGGAATGGTCGAGAGGAACTTGGCCCGCATCTCAGGCGTGTCTTCGCCCATGAAGGTTTTCAGCAACGGCGTCTCGCCCGCCACCGGATTGATCGCGTTGACGCGAATGCCGATCGGCGCCAGTTCCACGGCCATGGATTTGGTCGCATTGATCATCCAGCCCTTGGACGCGTTGTACCAGGAGAGGCGCGGACGCGGGCTGACCCCGGCGGTCGAGGCGACATTGAGAATGGCCCCCGCCTTGTTGGCCTTCATATGTGGCACCAGATGCCGTGCGGTCAGATAGACCGATTTCATATTGACCAGAAACACCCGGTCAAAATCGGCTTCCGAAATATCATCCAGCGCTGCCGGCTGGTGCGAAACCCCGGCATTATTGACCAGAATATCGAGCTTGCCGAATGCCATGATCGCCGCTGCTGCCAGCCGCGAAACGCTCTCGTCGCGCGAGACGTCAACCTGCTGCGCCAAAGCGCCATTGCCCAGTTCGGCGGCCAAAGCCTTTGCGCCCTCGATATTGATATCGGCAATCATCACCCGCGCGCCTTCGGCGGCGAACTTGCGCACAATCCCCGCGCCAAAGCCCGACGCCCCGCCGGTTACAATGGCGCTCTTACCTTCAAGCCGCATTATTTCATCCTCATGATCAATTGTTGAGGGGCGCAAGCGTCAGCCATGATGCGCCGCCACTGTCTTTAAAACGGAAAAGCCGTAAAGCGCTTCAAAGCCCTTTTCGCGGCCATGCCCGGATTTGCCGGTGCCGCCAAACGGCAATTCCACACCGCCCCCGGCCCCGTAATTATTGATGAATACCTGCCCCGAACTGATGGCGCGGGCCAGCCGCATCTGCCGGCCGCCATCATTCGTCCAGATCCCGGCGACAAGGCCAAAATCAGTGCCATTGGCAATGGCTATGGCGTCCTCTTCGGTATCAAAGGGAATGACCACCTGCACGGGCCCGAAAATCTCTTCCTGCGCCAGGCGATGGTCGGGGGTCACATCAGCCACAAGGGTTGGGGCCACATAATGCCCGCCTGCCGGCGCATCCCCGACGATCTCGGCCTGCGCCACAATGCGCCCGTCGCCGATCAGGTCGAGAAATCCGGTGACAATTTCTTTTTGCCGCGCCGAAATCAGCGGTCCGACATCAAGGTCGGCCACAGCCGGGCCCACCTTCAAGGCGCGATAGCGTTCCGCCATCCGCGCCACCACTTCGTCATAAATTTCCCGCTGCACCAGAATGCGCGACGCCGCCGAACAGGTCTGGCCCGCGTTCTGAATGCCCGCATTGACGAGGAAGGGCAGCGCCTTGTCGAGATCGGCATCGGCAAACACCAGTTGCGGCGACTTGCCCCCCAGTTCCAGCGTCACCGGCACCACGTTTTTCGCCGCCGCCGCCTGGATCATGCTGCCCACCCCAACCGAGCCGGTAAACGAGATATGGTTGATGCCCGCATGTCCGGACAATGCGGCCCCCGCTTCTTCGCCGAGGCCCGGCACCACATTGAGCGCACCCTTGGGCAGGCCCGCCTCTTCGGCAATCGCGGCAAAGGCGAGGGCGGTCAGGCAGGCTTCTTCCGCCGGCTTTAATACGGCAGCATTGCCCATGGTCAGGGCGGCACCCACCGAACGGCCAATGATCTGCATCGGATAATTCCACGGCACGATATGCCCGGTCACCCCATGCGGTTCGCGCAGGCTATAAACCGTATAGCCATCGAGATAGGGAATGGTCTCGCCATGGATCTTGTCGGCGGCCCCGCCGTAAAATTCCATATAGCGCGCCAGCGCCACCGCATCGGCCCGCGCCTGTTTCAGCGGCTTGCCCACATCGCGCGCCTCAAGTGCGGCCAGCTCATCCACGCGCTCCAGCACCTTCTGCCCGATTCGGGTCAGAATGCGGCCGCGTTCCAGAGCCGGCAGCTTGCCCCATTCCCCTTTAAGCGCTGTGCGTGCTGCCGCGACGGCTGCATCAATGTCCTCAGCGGTCCCGCGCGCAATCTCACAGATTGGCGTGCCGTCAGAGGGGTTCTCGAGGGTGAGGGTTTGCCCCTTGGCGGGCGCCACCCATTGGCCACCGATGAAACATTTTGTGGGGTCGAACCAGATCTCGGTCATTGTATAAATCTTCTATGTTGTTGTGCTGGCACCAAGGCCCGCGTCACTGCGCGTTTTCAGCGCCTGTTCCAGATTGGGTGCCGCGGCCAAAAGCTCGCGGGTATAGGGATGGGTGGGGTTGCGGAACACTTCTTCGGTCTCGCCACTCTCAACGATCTGCCCGGCCTTCATCACCATCACCCGGTCGGTAATCGCCCGTACCACCGAGAGATCATGCGAAATGAACAGATAGGAGAGGTGCAAGCGGTCGGAAAGATCGGCCAGCAGGTCAAGAATTTGCGCCCTGATCGATACATCAAGCGCCGAGACCGCCTCATCGAGCACGATCAGCGAGGGATGAATAATCAGCGCCCGGGCAATGGCAATGCGCTGGCGCTGCCCGCCGGAAAATTCGTGGATGTATTTTTCCGCGTCACTGGCCGCAAGCCCCACATTTTCGAGCGCCTCGGCAATCCTTTTGTCCCGTTCCTTGCCCTGCGGTGCGTCGGCACCCAGCAGATGAAACGGTTCGGTCACCAGCCGGTCGACCCGGTGGCGCGGATTGAACGAGCCATAGGGGTCCTGAAATACCACCTGCATCTTGCGCCGGGCAATCAGGCTCGCGCCGCGCTCCGTGGTCACCGGTTCCCCGTCAATGCGGATGGCACCGGCCTGGGTCGGCTCCAGTGCCATGATGGCGCGGCTGAGCGTCGATTTCCCGCAACCGCTTTCCCCAACCAGCCCCACATTCTCGCCGCGCCTGATGGCAAAGCTCACCTTGTTGACGGCGCGAAAAACCCCCGGTGCCTTGAACAGCGAGCGGCGCGGCAATTTATAATCGCGCACAACCTCACTGACCTCGAGCACCGGTACTGCCTTGTCATCGGGCACGGGCGGGGTCCGCTCCGGCTGATGGCTGGAGGCGGCATAAAGCGCCTTGGAATAGGGATGCTGCATATGTTTGAACAGGTGCAGCGTTTCCCCCGCCTCCACCACATCGCCGGCACTCATGATGGCAATATGGTCGGCAATCCCCGCGACGACCGCCAGATCATGGGTGATCAGGATCAGCCCCATCCGGTCTTCCTCAACCAGCTTTTTCAGTAGGGTCAGGATCTGCGCCTGGGTCGTCACATCCAGCGCCGTGGTCGGTTCATCGGCAATCAGCAATCGGGGGCGCAGGGCAATCGCCATGGCAATCACCACCCGCTGGCGCTGGCCGCCCGAGAGTTCATGCGGATAGCGGTCCATTGGAAACTTGTCTTCGGGCAGTTCCACCCGGTTCAGGGTTTCACGGGCAATCGCCAGAGCCTCTTCCCGGCTTTTATGCCCATGCACGAGCACCGTCTCGGCCACCTGGTCGCCAATGGTCTTGACCGGGTTGAGCGCGGTCATCGGCTCCTGAAAGATCATGCCAATGTCTTTGCCGCGAATGGCGCACATTTCGGCCTCGGACTTGCCGAGCAATTCCACCCCGTCGAGCTTGATACTGCCGCCGGTTTCCGACCCTGCGGGCAAAAGCTGCATGGTGGCGAGCGCGGTCATCGATTTGCCCGAGCCGCTCTCCCCGATCACGCCGAGAATTTCCCCTTTATCGACGGCAAGATCGATATCCTTGAGGATGGAAAAGCCGCCAATCGACAGGCAGAGATTTTCAATGGTCAGCAGGCTCATGTGCGGGCCCGCCGTAATTTGGGATCAAACAGATCGCGCAAGCCGTCACCCATCAGGTTCAGCCCCAGGACGGTCAAAACAATCGCCAGCCCGGGCACCAGCGCCATATGGGGCGCAAAGCTGATCATGGTCTGCGCATCCGCCAGCATCCGCCCCCAGCTCGGCAGCGGCGGTTGCGCACCCAGCCCCACATAGGACAGCGCCGCCTCGGCCAGAATGCCGAGCGAGAACTGGATCGTGCCCTGCACGATCAAAAGATTGGTGATATTGGGCAGGATATGTTCCGCTGAAATGCGCACCGCGCCCTTGCCCGAAACCCGCGCTGCCATCACGAAATCGCGGGTCCAGAGGCTCAAGGCCGCCCCGCGCGCCAGCCGCGCAAATACCGGAATATTGAAAATGCCGATGGCGACAATCGCATTGATCGCGCCCGGGCCGAATACGGCGGTAATCAGAATGGCGATCAACAGCGCGGGAAAGGCAAATACCAGATCATTGCCGCGCATGATGATCTCGTCCATCAGCGTGCCGCGTTTGGCAGCAGCCCAAAGCCCCAGCGGCACCCCGAGCGCCACACCAATCCCGACGGCGACAACCGCAACCGCAATCGAGGTGCGGGCCCCCACCATGATCATCGAAAAAATATCGCGCCCGAAATGGTCCGTCCCCAGCCAATGGGTTGCGGAGAGGCCCTTCAGCTTGCCCGCGATATCGAGCTGGGTCACGTCATAGGGCGTCCAGACAAACGAGATCAGCGCCGCGATCACAAAGACCAGCGTAATCGCCGTCCCGAGCGTCAGGCTGCGCGATTGCAAGGCGGCCCGCAACAAGCTGTCCGGCTTCGGGCCCATGATGGTCACATCACTCATCGGCTCTGCCTCCGCAGGCGCGGATCAGCCAGCGCATAGGCCATGTCGACAATAAACGTGACGCTGATCACCGCAAACACCAGCAGCATAACGACGCTTTTAACAACGATCAGGTCGCGCTGGGTAATGCCCTGAAACACCAGCCGCCCGAGCCCGGGCAGAAAGAACACGTTTTCGATAATGATCGCCCCGGCGAGAAGAAACGAGAATTGCAGTCCGATAATCGTCAGGACCGGGATCAGCGCATTGCGCAGCGCATGCCGCCACAGCGCCTGTTGCCGGGTCAGCCCCTTGGCGCGCGCGGTGCGGATATAATCTTCCGAAAGCGTATCGAGCAGCGATGAGCGCATCACCCGCGCAAGGATAGAGGCCTGCGGCAGCGCCAGCGCGATGGCGGGCAGGGTGAGTGCCTTCAGCCCTTCAAACAGGCCCGCGTCCCAGCCGGGAAAACCGCCGGCGGAAAACCAGCGCAAGGTTATGGAAAACGCGAGGACCAGCAGCATGGCAAACCAGAAATTGGGAATAGCCACCCCCAATTGCGTCACGCCCATGATGGAGACATCCGTCGCCGAATTGCGCCGCGAGGCGGCAATAATGCCAACGGGAAAGGCAATCAGGGTGGAAAGTCCCAGCGCAAAAATCGCCAGCGGCAGCGACACCATCACCCGGTCGGCAATCAGTTCGCTCACCGGCACCTTATAGGTATAGCTGATGCCGAAATCGCCATGCAGCAGCCCCAGCGCCCAGCCGAAATAGCGCTGGATCAAGGGGGCATCCAGCCCCATCTGCTCGCGCAGGGCCGCCACCGTATCGGGGGCGGCATTGAGCCCCAGCATGAAGGCGGCCGGATCACCGGGGACAACTTCAAGCAGCAGAAAAATCACGATGCTCGCCGCCACAAGGCTTAGCGACAGCGATAGCAGACGATTGAGTGAATATGCGAGCATCGGGCCTGAAAAGGTTGGGGCGGACCGCGAAAGCGACCCGCCCGCAAATAGCTTAATCTACCCAGTAAACGCCGGTCAGATCATTGGCCTGGGTGGGGGAATTCTCCCACAGGCCTTTAATCTTGGCATTGGCGACACCGGTCTTGGCGAGCTGGAACAGGAAGACGCTGACAAAGTCGCCCGAGACTTTCTTTTGCGCGGCCTGCATCAGTTCCGTGCGCTTGGCCGGGTCCGTGGTATTGTTCAGATCAGCCATGATCTGCTTGAAACCATCATCATGGTAATCGAAATAATAGTCGTCACGACCATAGATGCCGATATCCATCGGCTCGGTATGCGAGACGATTGTCAGGTCGTAGTCACGTGCCTTGAACGGACCTTCGAGCCATTGCGCCCATTCCATATTGATGATTTCGGCTTCAATGCCGACAGCGCGCAATTGCGAGGCGATGATCTCGCCACCACGGCGGGCATAGCTGGGGGGGGGCAGCTTCAGGGTTGTCTTGAACCCGTCGGCATAGCCAGCCTCCGCCAGAAGCGCCTTGGCTTTTTCCGGGTCATAGTTCGAGGTCTCTGTCAGATCGACATAGGCGGGATTGTGCGGCGCAAAGAATGTGCCGATTGGGGTGCCATAGCCAAACATCGCGCCATCGATGATTTCCTGGCGGTTGATCGCATGGGAGACGGCTTCACGCACCTTCACATCGTCGAACGGGGCCTTGCCATTGTTCATCGACATGATGGTCTCGCCCTCGGTCGAACCCACAATCACCTTGAAGCGCGGATCAGCGCCCAGTTGGGCGAGGGTTTCGGGGGCGGGAAAGTTCGGGAATGTGTCCACATCGCCCGCCATCATCGCGGCAAAGGCGGCGGTGGGGTCGGCGATAAACTTGAAGACCGCCTTGTCGAGCTTGACCGGCGTACCCCAGTAATCAGGGTTCTTGGCAATCTCCACATGGTCGCCCTGCGCCCAGTTCACAAAGGTGAACGGGCCGGTGCCCACAGGGTTGGTCGCGTTGGTCTCGGCGCTTTCCGGCGCCACAATCACCGCATCACCCCAGGCCATGTTGAACAAAAAGCTGCCATTCGGCTTGGACAGGGTCACAACAACCGTGGCCTGATCAACAACCTCGACCGAGGCGATATCGGCAAACAAGGCCTTTTGCGCATTGGTTGAATCTTCCGCGCGCGCCCGGTCGAGCGAGAATTTCACATCCTCGGCGTCAAAACCGGTGCCGTCATGAAAGGTCACGCCGGTTGCCAGGTGGAATGTATAGGTCAATCCGTCCTCGGAAATATCCCAGCTGGTCGCCAGATTGGGCTGTACCGCGCCGGTTGAATCAAACCGGGTCAGGCCTTCAAAAATATTGGCATAAACCACTTCATCAATCGCGGCAGCTGCACCACCGGTGGGGTCGAGATTGGGCGGCTCGAGGACCATGCCGACATTGATGTCGGTGCGCGCGGCATAAGCAGGGCTCAAGGCGGTCGTCAAAGCAAGCGCGCCGGCCAGTGCCAGGCTCTTGAAGGGTATTCGCATGTGTCGTCCTTCCGAGTTTTAAGCGGCTGTTTTCACCACCTTGTCAGGCAGTTAACAGCTCTTTGAGCGTCAAGGCCATCACCTTGACGCTGTCCATCATATCATCGATTCCAATATATTCATCAGGTTGATGCGCCAGATCAAGAATACCCGGGCCATAGGCGATGCAATTATGCATCCGCCCGATCCGGTCGATATGTTTCTGGTCATAAGTGCCCGGCGACACCACATAATCAGGCGTTTTCGCCAACACGGTCTCGATTGAACGCGCCACCGAGGTCACAATCGGCGCATCCCGCGCTGTCATTGTGGGGCTGACCTGCCACATTTCATGCAATTCATATTCAAATTTCGGCCGCTCGGCTTTCACCTTTTCCAAAAGGCTGACGATTTCCCCGCGCACCTCTTCGGCATTCTCCTCGATCAGATAACGCCGGTCGATCACCATGCGCGCGCTGTCGGGCACAACGGCCGAGGGAAAGCCGGTAAAACCCTCCTCCGGTTCCGCCAGCCCGCCATGCAGCGAATTGATATTCATTGTCGATTGCCGCGCGCCTTCGGGCACAACCGGCATGTCGGTGCGCTTTTGCGCCAGCGCCGGGAACAATGATTGTTCCATTTCCGCCACCACCGCGCCCATATGCCGGACGGCACAATCACCCAGAAACGGCATCGAGCCATGGGCAATATGCCCCTTGGTCTCGATCTCGGCCCACCACACCCCGCGATGGCCAAGGCAAACCCGGTCCTTGTTCAAGGGCTCGGGAATAATCACGTGCTGCACCCGTTCGGGGGTGAAAAACCCGTGCTCGGCCAGATAGGCAACACCGCCATAGCCGCCGGATTCCTCATCCGCCGTGCCGGAAATTTCAATCGCCCCGGCAAAATCGGGAAAGGTGTCGATAAAGACTTCCGCCGCAATGATCGAGGCGGCCAGGCCCCCCTTCATGTCGCAGGCCCCCCGGCCATAAATCTTGCCGTCGGACACTTCGCCGCCAAACGGGTCAAACGTCCAGCCGCGGCCCACCTCCACCACATCAGTGTGGGAATTGAAATGCACGCAATCGCCGGGCCGCTTGCCTTCCTTACGCGCAATCACATTCCAGCGCGGATATTTGTCGCTGTCCCCGGGGGCACCTGTCGCCCGCACCAGTTCCACGTCAAACCCCCGGCCCAAAAGTCGCTTTTGCAGATATTCGCAGATTTCCAGATAGGCTTCACCGGGCGGGTTCATTGTTGGAATGCGGATCAGGTCCTGGGTCAGGGCAATAAGTGCGTCCCGCGCATCCTCGATCCGCTGGTAAAGGCGAACCTTGTCCTCTTCAGTGTGAAGCATATAGATATTCTCTCCGGCCTTTGGGGCCAATTACGGCAAGACTTGCAGTGTCGCGCTCACGGGCGCAAAATCGCAATCCAGTAAAAATACGGGAAACCACCATGCAAAATCTGGCCGTCGATGACTTTTCGGCGCTGGCCTTCGAGCATGCCCCCGTCGGCATTGTGTTGACCGAGGAACGGGTCATTCGCACCTGCAACGCAACCTTTGCCGACATGTTCGGCTATGGGGCGGAAGAACTGATCGGCCAGTCTTTCCGCATGCTTTACGCCTCGCACCGGGAGTTCGAGGCCATTCGCGAGGTCGGGTTTGAAGCGCTCAAGACCTCTGGCAAATATTCCGATGAGCGGCTGATGCCGCGCCGCGACGGCACCTTGTTCTGGTGTCGCTTCCGTGCACACACATTTTTCCCCGAAGAACCGCTCAAGCGCGCGATTTTGAGTTTTGCCGATATCTCGGCAACCCGCGCCTCGATTTCACTGACCCTGCGCGAACGCCAGATCGTGCAATGCCTCGCCCGCGGCCTGACCAGCAAGGAAATCGGGCGTCAGCTCGATATTTCCCCCCGCACGGTCGAGGAACACCGCGCCCGGCTTCTAGGCAAGTTCGACGTGCGCAATATCGCGGGACTCCTGGCCAAATTGACCGGCTATGAGGTCTAGGTTTTCGGCCATCCACATGGCCACGGATAATGCCTATCCCGGATGCGGCGTTGCCAGCATTGAGGCGCGCGCGGCAAATTCGGCATACCATGCCGCAAGCTTGGGGCGGTGGGCTTCCCAATCATCGCCCGCATGCCGGAAGCTGGTATAGCCAAGCCCTGCCGCAATGGCGATCGTGCCCAGATTGATCCCTGCCAGCCGGGCAATGTTCTGCTCCAGATAATCCATCGTTTGGTCCATCGAGCGCTTGTAACGCCAAAGCCGGTCTGGTGACTGCTGCTCGGCCGGGCGGGCATTTTCATGGCGGCGCGGCACCGCCGCATCCATCAGTCCGTCCCCCAGCGATTGCAATTGCAGCACTTCCCAGCGCGCGGCCCCGGCAGGAGGCAAAAGTTTCGGGCCAAAATGCACATCGAGATATTCCGAAATCACCGGGCTGTTGATCAGCACCTGCCCATCCTCCAGCACCAGCGCAGGAATGCGATGCACCGGGTTGATAAGGCCATAATCACTTTCATGGGCCAGCGTATCGGCCGGCAGTAATTCAAGGGTCACGCCCAGCTCAGCCGCTACAACCCGCACCTTGCGCGCATAGGGCGATGCGTCGGAATAATAGAGTTTCATGTCGGGCTCCCCGCAATATCCTGATGCCAAGGCTTAGCGCTTTGGCGAGCCTTCTGGCAATCCGGGTGCGCCGGTTCCCGAAGAGATTTCGGAACCAATATGATCGCGCTGGATTTGTTCTGATAGCCGGCACACAATAAAAACAGGCGCCAGATGCGTCTCGAAAGGATGATCAATTGACCGATAGCCTTAAAGCTCGCCTCGCCAATCCCGACCTTCTGGCCGCCAAAGCATTCATCGCGGGTGAGTGGGTTGATGCGGACAATGGCAAATCCATTCCCGTCACCAATCCCTCGACCGGCGAGACCATTTCGACCATTCCCGACATGGGCCGTGCCGAAGCGGCCCGCGCCATTGACGCCGCTTATCTCGCCCAAAAGCAATGGGCCGCCCGCACCGCCGAGGAGCGCAGCCGGATCATGCGCCGTTTGCATGATCTGATGGTCTCCAATCAGGATGATCTCGCAGCCATCCTCACTGCCGAAATGGGCAAGCCGCTGGCCGAGGCGCGTGGCGAAGTGCTTTACGGTGCCGGTTATATCCAGTGGTTTGCCGAAGAGGCCCGCCGTATCTACGGTGATGTCATCCCGGGCCACGCCACCGATAAACGCATCGTCGTCATCAAACAGCCGGTCGGCGTCGTTGGGGCCATTACACCGTGGAATTTCCCCAACGCCATGATTGCCCGCAAGCTTGCCCCGGCGCTCGCTGTCGGCTGTGCCTTCGTCTCCAAGCCCGCCAAGCAGACCCCCTTGTCAGCGCTGGCACTGGCGGTTCTTGCCGAACAGGCGGGCATCCCCAAGGGTCTGTTCAGTGTCGTTACCTCCAATTCCAGCGCCGATATTGGCGCTGAATTCTGCGAGAACGAAAAAATGCGCAAGCTCAGCTTTACCGGCTCGACCGAGGTCGGACGCAAGCTGATGGCCCAATGCGCCCCTCAAATTAAAAAGCTCAGCTTGGAACTGGGCGGCAATGCCCCCTTCATCGTGTTCGGGGATGCCGATATCGATGCGGCCGTTGAAGGCGCGATACAGTCGAAATTCCGCAATGCCGGCCAGACCTGCGTCTGCTCCAACCGGCTATATATTCATTCCAGCATTTATGATGCCTTTGCCGAAAAACTGGCCAAGGCCGTCGCCGGTCTGTCCGTGGGTGATGGCTTTGCCGATGGGGTCAAAGTCGGGCCGCTGATCGATGAAGCCGCCGTTGAAAAAGTTGAGGAGCACATTAAAAACGCCACAGCAAGCGGGGCCAAAATCATCGAGGGCGGCAGCCGCGACGACAAGGGGGGTACCTTTTTCCAGCCCACGGTCCTCACCGGCGTCACCCAGAAAATGCAGGTCGCCAAAGAGGAAACCTTCGGCCCGCTCGCCCCGTTATTTGCCTTTGATACTGTCGGGGAAGTCATTGAGATGGCCAATGACACCATTTTCGGCCTCGCCGCCTATTTCTACGCCCGCGACCTCTCCCGGGTCTGGACGGTCGCCGAAGCGCTCGAATATGGCATTGTCGGGGTCAATACCGGCCTGATCTCCACCGAAATCGCCCCCTTTGGCGGCGTCAAACAGTCAGGCTTTGGCCGCGAGGGGTCCAAATATGGTGCCGATGATTATCTGGAGATGAAATATATCTGCATGGGCGGCATTGGCGACTAGGCGCTAGATAAGGGCAGCGATGTGGCGGGCCGGCACGGCGGGCGCCGCATCGTTATAGCCGGTCATGAAGGCGGCCAGCGCCTTCAGTTCCAGCGGGCGGCAGAAATGATAGCCTTGGATATGGTCAACCATGTGGTTGTCGCGCAGCTCAGCCAGCCGCCCGGCGGTTTCAATGCCCTCAACCACCATTTCCTGGCCGGTCTTGTGGATCATCTCAATGGCGCTGGTCAGCATATTGTCCATCAGCGAATCGGTTGGCGCCATGGCAAAGGAGCGGTCAATTTTCACCCCGTCGGCGGCAAGTCCGGCCAGATAATTAATGCTGGAATAACCCACGCCGAAATCATCGATAAATGTCTTGATGCCGAGATTGCGCAATTGAGCGATCACCTCGCGGGTCGCCGCAACGCCGATTTCCTCCGTCTCGACAAGCTCAACCACCACCTCGAACCGCTCTGGCACGGCCAGAAATTCATGCAGAACGAGTTCCAGCCATCCCGCTTCGAAATCGCGGGGGAAAATATTGAAATTCACCCGCATCCGTGCCGGCCCGCAAGGCAGGGCGGACAGGTCTGCAAAGGCCCGCTGCACAACCGCCTCGGTGAAGGGCCGGGTCAGCCCGTGTTCCTCGATAACCGGCAGAAACCTGTCGGGGAATACCATGGTCCCGTCGACATCGCGCCAGCGGGCCAGCACTTCCACCCCCGAAATCGTATTCGTACGTAGCGACAGGATCGGCTGATAAAGACACATCACAGCGTCGGCGGCTAGCTGGTGCCGCAAACGCGATGAAAATGACCAGAACACCTCAAGACGGCGCTTGAGCGCAAAAGTTAATACACCTGCCACCATCAGCGCCAGAACCAGCGCCAGGGCGAGAATCGGCAGCCGGCCGGCCAGCGCGCTTGTCAGGGGCGTATCGGTGACAAGGCAAAGCGTTTGCGACGTGTCGCAAACGACATTGAAGAACGCGCGATGTTTAAGGGAAAATGTCTGCGCACCACCGTCCAGATAACGTTGATAGGCGTCCTTCTTGCCATCCCGGTGCCACCATTTGCCGTTCTCGCCGATGGCCACCAGTTGGTAGCCGATCCACTCAGGCGGCGTGAACATGGTCTCGGGTGTGGGCACAACCAGAATGTAATTGCCCCGCTGTTGAAACGAGCCGGTAAGGCCGGGAAACCCGATCAGGCCCAGATCCCGGTCCAGCCAGATGCGTGTCCGCGAATCCGCATCTGCAATGTCCGGTGGCCCCAAAAGAATGGGCGTCTCCATGACGCCGCCGGTCACGGAACAAAGAATCCGGTCGTTCTCGGCATAGATCAGCTCATGCACCCCATCGGGGAAAAACGCGATCCGGCGCAGCCAGCTCAAGAATTCCGGCGAACACGGTTCCAGCGTTCGATTGGCTTCCAGCACACTGAACGTCGCATCCAGATTTTGCTCGAGCTGGTCGAAATTGCCGATTTCAGTGAAAATCTGCCCACGCAATTCGCTGCGTATATTGAGATAACCGATGGCCATGACACCCATCATCGCCACAAGAAATATGACGATAAATGTTACTGCCAGCAGGCTGCGCTGGTAGCGGCTGAACGCAAACAGCCGCGAATAGATGTGCATGGACGTCCCTCCGTTCGGAGTATGTTAGCAAAAGAAGAAATAAACAGCGGTTAATGCCGCGCGCTGTCCACGCTAAATGATCCTCCCGCCCCGCTCTTTGATTTCCTCGCGCCAGCGCTTGCAGTACACTGCGTGCCGCCGGGTTTGAAAAAACCGGGCCGCCCCCGTATGAAATAGTGATCAACGCCGAAGGACCCGGGTTCCCCATGCATTTGCTGCTCGTCGATGGATCGACTTTCATTTTCCGCGCCTATCACGCCCTGCCGCCTTTGACGCGCAAGTCCGACGGGCTGCCGGTCGGCGCGGTCTCTGGGTTCTGCACCATGCTGTTCAAACTGACCGAGGATTTGAAGGGCGATGACGCGCCCACCCATATGGCGGTGATTTTCGATCATTCCGGCAAGAGCTTCCGCAATGATTTCTTCCCCGAATACAAGGGCCACCGCCCGCCCGCGCCCGAGGATCTGGTGCCCCAGTTCGGCCTCACCCGGGTCGCGGCCAAGGCCTTTTCCATTCTCGGCATCGAGCAGGAAGGCTTTGAGGCCGACGATCTGATCGCCACTTATACCGAGCAGGCCGTGGCCGCCGGCGGCCGCGTTACCATTGTCTCCACCGACAAGGATTTGATGCAGCTGGTAAACGACAAGGTCTGCCTGCTCGACACGCTGAAAAACCGCTGGATCGGCCCCGATGAAGTCGCCGAAAAATTCGGCGTTGGCCCGGAAAAAGTGGTCGAGGTGCAATCCCTCGCCGGTGATTCGGTCGACAATGTTCCCGGTGTCCCCGGCATCGGCATCAAGACCGCCGCCGAGCTGATCAATACCTATGGCGATCTCGAAAACCTGCTCGCCAATGCCTCTGAGATCAAACAGAACAAGCGCCGCGAAAACCTCATCGAATTTGCCGAACAGGCCCGCATTTCCCACCGCCTTGTCACCCTCAAGCGCGATGTGCCTGTTCTCCATCCGCTCGATGATCTGGTCCGCCAGCCCATGGCGCCCGCAGCTCTCGTGCCCTTTCTCAAGGCGATGGAATTCAACACCTTCCTTCGCCGTGTCGCCGGCCTGCTCGATACAGATCCCGACGCCTTCGAGCCTGATCCCGAATTGCGCGCCCATGCCCGCGAAATCGCCGCCGGAGAAGACGAGGGGCATGCATCAGACCCGGTTGCCGATCACGGTGTCGCCAGCGCCTCAGGCGAGGGGCCCGCAGCCCATGCCGCCAAAATCGCTGCCAAAATCGCCGCCATTCCCGTCGATCATGCGGCGTATGAATGCATCCGCGATATCGAGGCGCTCAATCGCTGGATCGCCATGATCATCGACAAGGGTCATGTCGCCGTCGATACCGAAACAACCGGGCTCGATAATCAGCAGGCCGATCTGGTCGGCATTTGCCTCTCAACCGAGCCGGGCAATGGCGCCTATATCCCGCTGCTGCATACTGATGGCGACGATGACATGTTCGGCGGCGGCAAGGTTGAGGGCCAGCTCGATACCGCCGAGGTCATCGCGGCGCTGAAACCCGTTTTCGAGGATCCTGCCATCCTCAAAATCCTGCAAAATGCCAAATACGATATGGGCCTGCTCGCGCGCTATGGCATCAACCTGACGCCGTTCGACGATACTATGCTGATTTCCTATGCGGTCGATGGCGCGCGCGGCAATGGCATGGATGCGCTTGCCGAGGAATGGCTCGGCCACACCCCGATCGCTTTCAAGGATCTGGCCGGCACCGGCAAGAACCAGAAAACCTTCGACCAGATCAGCATCGAGGAGGCGACAAAATACGCTGCCGAGGACGCCGATATCACCCTGCGCCTCTGGCATGTTCTAAAACCCCGTCTGGTCGCCGAACGCGCCACCACGGTTTATGAAACCCTAGACCGCCCGCTGGCCCCGGTGCTCGCCCGCATGGAGGCGCGCGGCATTTCCGTTGACCGGCAAATCCTCTCGCGTTTGTCCGGCGATTTCGCCCAGCGCGCCGCAGCGCTCGAGGCAGAAGCGCAGGAAATGGTCGGCGAACCGTTCAATCTGGGCTCCCCCAAACAATTGGGCGAAATTCTTTTCGGCAAAATGGGGCTCGAGGGCGGCACCAAAACCAAGTCCGGCCAATGGGCCACCGGGGTCAGCGTGCTCGACGATCTCGCCGCCAAGGGCGAGCCTTTGGCCCAGGTCATTCTCGACTGGCGCGGTGTCACCAAGCTCAAATCCACCTATTCCGATGCGCTGCCCAATTACATCAATCCGCGCACCAACCGGGTCCATACCTCCTATCATCAGGCGGCGGTTGCCACCGGGCGTCTGTCCTCAACCGATCCGAACCTGCAAAACATTCCCGTGCGCACCGAGGATGGCCGCAAAATCCGCACCGCCTTCGTTGCTGCGCCCGGCATGACGCTGATTTCCGCCGATTACTCGCAGATCGAATTGCGCGTCCTCGCCCATATCGCCGACATCGCCGCCCTCAAGGATGCCTTTGCCAACGGGCTCGATATTCACGCCATGACGGCCAGCGAAATGTTTCACGTGCCCATCGAGGGCATGGACCCGATGATTCGCCGGCGGGCGAAAGCGATCAATTTCGGCATCATCTACGGCATTTCCGCCTTCGGGCTGGCCAACCAGCTCGGCATTCCGCGCGGCGAGGCATCCGACTATATCAAGGCCTATTTCGAACGCTTCCCCGGCATCAAGGATTATATGGAAGCGCAAAAGGAAGCGGTGAAACGCGAGGGCTATGTGACGACGATTTTCGGCCGCAAAATCCCGTTCCCCAACGCCAATTCCAAAAACCCGTCCGAGCGCAGTTTCGTCGAACGCGCCTCCATCAACGCCCCCATCCAGGGCAGCGCCGCCGACATCATCCGGCGGGCCATGATCCAGATGGAACCAGCCTTGGCGGCCCAGAAAATCCCCGCCGACATGCTGCTGCAGGTGCATGACGAATTGATTTTCGAGGTGCCTGAGGGGACGGAGGAGAAGGCAATTGCGGCCATCGCCAGCATCATGGAAAAAGCGCCCGAACCCGCGCTGAAACTGAGCGTGCCGCTACAGGTGGACGCGAAGGCGGCGGGGAATTGGGATGAGGCGCATTAGAGGGACTTAATCTTCTGCCCCCCGGAGCTTGTTCAAAAGGAAGTTCAGTATCCGGTTTGGCGGCTTGGACTCGTTCTTCTCAGGCTGTAGGTGTTCAATAGAATTATACATGAGTTCTTCAAATGTTGAAGCAACAACCTCACTTTGGAAATCTGGAGCTTGTCGTTTAAACCCTTCCACAGAAGAGGCAATGGCATATTTGTGCCCATACTGCTCTCGCAACCTGAACAGACTATTGTATCTTCCCGTAGTAATACGAACTAGCCATGCAGCGGGTAGCAAAATAACGAGCCTTGAGAACACTTGGCTTATATACTGCCAGTCACTGGTAACGACCGGGCCGCGAATCTGATCGACCACGTCTTTCCATTCTGCATTCAAAAATACAGCGAAGGGGGAAAGGGCATATCCAATCAATGGAACAGCAGATAAGAACAGCAAAAAGATAGATAACCAAAAGCCGACGGCCGCCAAGCCGAGACGCTTGTTGGTTTGGTTCTCTTTGGTTTTATATACCCCTGCCAATCCCGCAATCGTAGCTCCGTCAAGCATATCGATTGATCGCTTTTTTATGTCTTCAATTTCCTTCTCAGTCTCGACCAACCGGCTATGAAGCGAGACAATTTCAATTTCGCCTGAGGCAATTTTTTCTTGTCTTGTGTTTAATGCCCCATCAAATTCGTCGAATTTTTTTTGATACTCTTCAACGGACGCATGAAGTTTACGTGCCGTTGATGCCACTTCCTCGATGCTCGCATGAATAGTTTGCCCTTGTGTCTGTAAGGCCGTGAGCTCAGAGACGACGCTGTCGATTTGTAGTTTGGCTGATTGACTCGACTGATTCGCCGTCTGTATTTTTTCAAGTAACTCCGCGACCACTTCGCCAGATTTCTTGAGTTCATCTGTGGCACCGGAGTATTCTGAACGAGCGGATTTCACGCGTTTAAGCTCATTTTCAATCCGATCGAATAATTGACCGAGTTGATTTGTAGCCGCTACAAATGACATGCCACCCCGCGACTTGGTCAAAGGTGCCAACATCAATGTGGACTTCAATAGCTTGTCTAATGAAGTTGAGAGGGTTGTGAGCGGGGGGCAAAATTTATCGAAGTTCCCGTAGAGGTTGTGGCTATGAAGGTTGCTGAATCATATTTTGCTAGACCTTCCTCATCATTGATCTGATCAAATAATTTTGTCATAGAAGAGATCTCGTCTGAGACTTCACCAACGAATGTGATCATGCTCGTAAGAGATGATATTGGCAGCAACTCGAAGTGATTATTGCCGATAAATTTCTGGGTCTCTTCGAAAATAACGCTTATCGAAGCTTGCACTTCGTTCAGACTTCTAACACTTTCAGATGGTCTCGCGTCATATTGAAAACTGAATTTGGTTGGGTCAAAAGCCGCATTTTGAGACTTGTTCAACGTCTCAATTGATTGTTGCACCCTAGAAAGTTCATTGCTTAAATTCTCAAAAAAGTCGGTCAATCGAATCTCCCCCTGCAGAAGTATTTATCGGCCTGACTTTAATTACGGTTTTGCTCTGGCCCAATAAAAATCGACCTGCAGTTCAACTTTACAGATCCTCAACGTTATTCCGACTTCATGAGGAATCCAGCGCGGGCAGTCCTGCCCGCAAAAACCTCTTCACCACCGTTGAACCACCCCACTGGATTCCCGCCTACGCGGGAATGACGTTGTGGGTGTTGCAGGTTCCAAAACTCTCCCCCGTCATTGCGAGCGGCCACGCCGCGTGGCAATCCAGAGCGGGGTGCGCGATCACGCGGCCTTGTCCCCATTCGTCACCCTCGGGCTTGACCCGAGGGCCCATGACCCACTCTCCACACCGGCAGAGGGCGGGATAAAACCACCCCGAACCTCACGCCCGACTATCCCCTTGCGGCATCGCATGGGTACTCGGGTCAAGCCCGAGTATGACGATGTGAGGGTGGGGAAATCATCAGCCACCCCCCTCGTCATTCCCGTGAAAACGGGAATCCAGCGCGGGCAGTCCTGCCCGCACAAGGCTTCTTTCGCGCCATCGACACGGCGCACTGGATTCCCGCCTGCGCGGGAATGACGTTGTGGGTGTTGCAGGTTCCAAAACTCTCCCCCGTCATTGCGAGCGGCGCAGCCGCGCGGCAATCCAGAGCGGGGTGCGCGATCACGCGGCCTTGTCCCCATTCGTCACCCTCGGGCCTGACCCGAGGGCCCATGACCCACCATCGACACCGAACAGAGGGCGGGGCAAAACCGCCCCTGCACCATCCGCCCAACGATCACGCGGCACCATCTCATGGATACTCGGGTCACGCCCGAGTATGACGATGCGGGGGGTGGAAAAATGCAGCCCCCAAAGAAAACTTATCGACGCTCCGCCAACCCCGGTTATCCTTTCTCCACCAAACCACATGGCGCTTAGGTGCACACGAGCATTGAGTGGGGCGGGGTCGGGTGGAACAGGGGTCGCCCTGTTCCAGGCCAAGCTGCGTCGACTGGCCGGTATCACCGAGGCTAGCCGTAAATAATCGTACACGGAGTTCTGTTTTTCGCTTCGTGGTATTGCCGGGACTTTTTGCTCAGCCAAGGCGGCGTTCAAGGGGTCGAAACAGCCGGCATGCGTAGGTGGGGGATAAAAGGGTCAGCTCCCCAGGTTGCGCAGGATACGCCAAAAACCCCGATCGCATGAGACGGTCTGTGTCTCATATAACAATAACAATCAGGCGGGACATCGACCGTCTCATGCAAGCGCCGTTTCCAACCGCCGGATTTGCCCCGGCGGGGCCTTCGGCTGCGTGGTTGGATTTGAACACCGCACCTGCCGCCCATCCTTCGACAGGCTCAGGATGAAGAAAGTGCAAGTCGCCCCACCCCCACTCGTCACCCCCGGGCTTGACCCGAGGGCCCATGACCCGCTCTCCACCTCGGTTGAGGGCAGGACAACCACAACCTTTACACACCACACGCCTGCCTAATCGCGCTGCACCATTGCATGGGTACTCGGGTCAAGCCCGAGTATGACGATGTGAGGGCGGAGAAAGACCACCTCACCCTCATCGTCATTCCCGTGAAAACGGGAAGCCAGCAGCGGGCAGTCCTGCCCGCATAAAACCCCTTCGCCACCGCCGAACCACCCCACTGGATTCCCGCCTGCGCGGGAATGACGCGGTGGGGGGTGGCCGGTTTCAGGCTGCGCCCCTTCCCATGCCGTGCCCGGCCTGCTAAACGGGCCGCCTAGTCTTAAGGAGCCTCCCTTGTCAGCCCTCGGTCCTTTCTCCGCCATCGTCTTTGATATGGATGGCGTTCTGCTTGATACGGAACCCCTTTACAAACAGGCCATGCACCAGGCCTGCACCGATCTCGGTTTCGAAATGAACGAAGACCTGCACAATGCACAAATCGGCGCGCCGGCCGATGCGAGTGCGCGCATGCTGATCGAGTTTTTTGGGGCTGATTTCCCCTTGGCGCTCTATAACCAATATACCGCCAAGACCATGCAGGCGCTGACCGCCGATGATGTGCCGCTCAAGGCCGGCGTGCGTGAATTGCTGTTTGAGCTGAACGCCCGCAATATTCCCGCCGCCGTTGCCACCTCAACCGCAAGCCCGATCGCGCCCGACCGGCTGAAACGCGCCGGCATTTTTGATAAATTCCATGCGGTCGTCACCCGCAATGATGTGCAGAATGGCAAACCGCATCCCGAGCCGTTTCTTACCGCCGCCGCCCGTCTGGGCATCGACCCCGCGCAATGCATTGCGCTCGAGGACAGCCATAACGGCATCCGCTCCGCCCATGGCGCAGGCATGATGCCAATCATGGTGCCCGATCTGCTGGCACCCAATGACGAGATCACCGCACTGTGCCACGCCGTTCTGCCCTCGCTGCACCATGTGCGCGAAGCCGCCTTCGGCACCACGCCCGCCTGACATCCACGCCACTGACGACAGACCCTTGAGTCCGCGCGCCGGACGCGGGGCACAGCGCCGCCTTGCTGCCGCAATTATGGTTAACCACACGCTAAAAGGCGTGGTTAACCGCAAGTAAATTTTTGGTTCCCTAAACTGGGTGGGTTCGGTTATGGTGCGGTCGGCTTCGCTGTCGTGTTCCCCCGGGAATGTTGGAGCACGGGGGATGGGCAAAAGCCGGTTCGCTAAAAAGCGACGTAATTATAAAAACTTACAACAAGCTTTTTGTTGCATTCAAAGCGCTTGATTGTAGGAAAATGATGATGAGGGCGTATGGCGCTGGGTCAGCAGGCCATTGCATGGCAGGTCTTTTTGGGCAAAACCGCGCGCCTTGGCGCTCTGGTTCTGGCTTTCGTCACGATGGTTGCCACCGCCTCCGCGCAGCAGGTCGCAACGCTGACGCCCGAACTCCTCTCTTCCTATGTCGCCCATCAGACAGCTGCCAGATTGCAGCAGGACATCACCTTCAAGCCCGAGCAATGGCTCGCCCCGCAAGCCCCCACCGTTAATCCGGAAATGCTCAGCGCCTATGCGGCCACCAAATTCGTGCCCACCGCCAAGCGGGTGGCCGATGCCCAAAAGGAACGCCTTTGCCTCGCCCAGGCGATTTACCATGAGGCCCGCGGCGAGCCGGAAAAAGGCCAGTGGGCCGTGGCCAATGTCATTTTGAACCGGGTTGTCTCCAAGCGCTATCCGTCCAGCATTTGCGGCGTGGTCTTCCAGAACGCCAATGGCCCCAAATTCCGATGCCAGTTCTCCTTCGCCTGCGACGGGCGTTCCGATATGGGTGGCAATGGCAATCGCATCGTGCGCGAAAGCTGGGTGCGGGCCAATGTCATCGCACTGGCCGCCTTCAAGCAGTTCCAGGCCGGGCAGCGCCCCGATGCGGTCCCGGCAAACGTGCTTTACTATCACACACGCAATGTGTCGCCCCATTGGGCCCAAAGCTTCCGTCAGGTCTCCCAGATCGGCAGCCACATCTTTTATTCCCCTTCCTGAACCAGCGCCTTCCCGCCACATTACAATTTGTCCATCTGCGCTCCCGAACCGGCTACGGCTTGGCCTTGCCTTAAAATGCGCGTATTTGTGGGTGCCAAAGCGGCTATTCATTTGTGTGCAGGGGATAATTTCCCGCCACGCGTTCCGCCAAACCAAAAGGGGTGCCTATGCCCAAGATCGCTCTGGTAGACGATGATCGCAATATCCTGACGTCGGTTTCCATGACCCTCGAAGCCGAGGGCTATACCGTGGCGACCTATACCGATGGAGCCTCCGGCCTTGAGGGCCTGACAACGGACAAGCCGGATCTGGCCATTCTCGATATCAAGATGCCGCGCATGGATGGCATGGAGCTGCTGCGCCGCCTGCGCCAGAAATCCGATGTCCCGGTGATCTTCCTCACCTCCAAGGATGAAGAGATCGACGAATTGTTCGGCCTCAAAATGGGCGCCGACGATTTCATCACCAAGCCGTTCTCCCAGCGCCTGCTGGTCGAGCGTGTCCGCGCTATCCTGCGCCGCGCCGCCCCGCGCGAGCCGGGCGCCCCTGCCGCCAATGGCGAAGTGAGCGCCCCCAAATCGGTGATCGAGCGCGGTGCGCTGGTCATGGATGAGGAACGCCACACCTGCACATGGAAGGGCCAGAAGGTCACCCTGACGGTCACCGAATTCCTCATCCTGCAGTCGCTGGCCATGCGCCCCGGCGTTGTCAAAAGCCGCAATGCGCTCATGGATGCGGCCTATGATGATCAGGTATATGTTGACGATCGCACCATCGATAGCCACATCAAGCGTCTGAGAAAGAAGTTCAAGGTAACCGACGACGACTTCGAGATGATCGAAACCCTCTATGGCGTCGGCTATCGCTTCAAGGAGCAATAGGCGCAGTTGGCAATCGCAAGTGATGAGCTTGAGACAGCGAAAAAATCCCCGGCTCAGGTCGGGCAGGTGAACGGCACCAAAAAGCGGGCCCGCTTTGGCCTGTGGGCGCGGCTGCGCGCGCTCGTTGCCGCCATCCGCCGCTTTCTCGGCGTCACCATCTTCTCCAATCTCACCCGGCGCATTGTCTTTCTCAATCTCGCCGCGCTTGCAGCCCTTGTCGCGGGCATTCTCTATCTCAACCAGTGGCGTGCCGGGCTGATTGAGGCGCGGGTGCAATCCTTGCGCATTCAGGGCCAGATCATTTCCGCCGCCATCGCCGCCTCGGCCACGGTCGACAGCGATGTGATCTCGGTCAATCCCGATCGCCTGCTCGAAGTGCTGCCCGGCAATGCGATTTCGCCGCTGAGCTTTTTTGATCCGACCCTCGAATTTCCCATCAGCCCGGAACGGGTCGCCCCGCTTCTGGGCGAACTGGTCACCCCCACCCATACCCGCGCCCGCATCTACGACAAGGATGGGCTGCTGATCCTTGACAGCGCCAATATCTACGCGCGCGGTCAGGTTCTGTTGCCCACACAGGTCACCGAAAAGGGGTCGGGGTTCTTTCTCACCGACTGGTGGAACGCGGCCATGACATGGGTGCCGGGCAGCCAGTTCTCGCTCTATCAGGAATATGATGCCAGCGAGGGCAAGCGCTATCCCGAGGTCAATATTGCTCTCACCGGCGCGCCGGCGGATATTGTGCGCGTCGATCAGCAGGGCCAGTTGGTCGTCTCCGTTGCCGTGCCCGTCCAGCGCTCGCGCGCCATTGTCGGTGCCTTGTTGCTGTCCACCCAGCCGGGCGAGATCGATACGATTATTGCAACCGAGCGGCTGGGCATTCTGCGCATCGCGCTCATTGCCGCCATCTCCACATCCATCCTGTCGTTTTTCCTGGCGGGCACCATTGCGGGGCCGATGCGGCGTCTCTCGGCGGCGGCCGAACGGGTGCAGGCCTCCATGACCCACCGCGCCGAAATTCCTGATTTCACCGACCGTACCGATGAAATCGGCCACCTCTCCGGGGCCCTGCGCGCCATGACCAATGCGCTCTATAACCGGATTGAGGCGATCGAGCGTTTCGCAGCAGACGTGGCCCATGAACTGAAAAATCCGCTGACCTCACTCAGAAGCGCGGTGGAAACCCTGCCTCTGGTCAAGCGCAAGGAAGACCGCGACCGGCTGACCGCTATCATCCAGCATGACGTGCGCCGTCTCGACCGGCTGATCTCCGATATCTCCAATGCCTCGCGTCTTGATGCGGAGCTGGCGCGCGAAAGCGCCGAAATCGTCGATGTGCAAAATCTCTCCGAGGCCATGGCCTCGATCCAGGAGGACCTGGCGGCAACCCGTGGCATCACCATAAATGTCACGGTCACGTCGGACCGCTACAAGCCGCTTGTGCTCGGTCATGACAGCCGCCTGGCGCAGGTCTTCAATAACCTGATCGATAACGCTGTCTCCTTCTCGCCCGATGGCGGCAAGGTGGAGGTGCGTATTGAAGCAGATGCCGACAATGTCATTGTTGAGGTTTGCGATGAGGGGCCGGGTATTCAGGGCGATCCCGAGCGGATTTTCCAGCGCTTTTATACCGACAGGCCCGAAGCCGAACATTTCGGGGACCATTCGGGATTGGGGCTTTCCATCTCCCGGCAAATCATCGAAGCTCACAAAGGAACCATATCGGGCGTAAATCGCACCGATGCTGCTGGAGCGACCTTTAAGGTGACATTGCCCAGGTCGAAAAAGTGAGGAGCGGCACATGAGCGACTCCGCCAATATCCATAGTACAGGCCTGGTCATTGATGGTCGCGGCATTCTGCTGCGCGGCCCCTCGGGTGCCGGCAAATCCCTGCTGACGCTTGAGCTTTTGAACGCGGCAGCGCTGCGGGGGCAAAAAGCGGTGCTGGTCGCCGATGACCGGATCGACCTGACGGTCGAGAACGGCGCGCTTATCATGCACGCCCCGCCATCCATTGGCGGATTGATCGAATTGCGTGGTCGCGGAATCATCAAACGGCCGCACGTGGAATCCGCGCCGGTCCATCTGGTGGTTGATATCGTCAACAAGCTGATACGCCTTGTCGAGGAGGATGCCCTGGTCACCGAGGTCGAGGGTGTAACCTTGCCCCGTTGTCCGATCCCCAACCGCAGCGTTATCGATTCCGCCCATCAGCAATTGCTCGTGCACGAGGCGATCAGCGCCCTGCCGCCGCTCAAAACCAGGCGCGTCAAAAAAACCGCTTGAATCTTGCCCGGCCTCGGATGAGACTCAATGCGCCCTGAAAATGGGGATAGATCTCAACTCTGGAGTTTTGCATGATTGGTATGGTGTTGGTAACGCATGGACGGCTGGCCGATGAATTCAGGGCCGCGCTTGAACATGTGGTCGGCCCCCAGGAACAGTGCAAAACCGTGGCCATCGGCCCGGACGATGACATGGAAGAGCGCCGCAACGACATCATCAAGGCGGTCGAGGCGGTGGATGACGGCAAGGGCGTTGTCATTCTCACCGACATGTTTGGCGGCACGCCCTCCAACCTCGCCATTTCCGTCATGCAAAAGCGTGAGGTCGAGGTGATCGCCGGGGTCAACCTGCCCATGCTGGTCAAGCTGGCCCGGGTGCGCGGCGAAATGAGCCTGCGTGATGCGGTACGCGACGCCCAGGATGCCGGGCGCAAATACATCAATGTCGCCAATGACGTTCTGGGCGGCTGACATCTTGTTTGGGCCGGAGGCGCACACCATTTACACCATCTGTGAATTTGAACGCCAAGATCGGTCCTGATGCCACAAACCGCAAACACCGGCCGCGCCCTTTGCCAACGCCTCACGATCTGCAACAGACGCGGCCTGCACGCGCGCGCCTCGGCCCGCTTTGTGCGCACGGCAGAATGTTTTGATGCCGATATTTCCGTCACCCGGGAAGATGTCACGGTTGGCGGCACCTCGATTATGGGCTTGATGATGCTGGCAGCAGGCCCCGGTTCCACCATTCTTGTGCAATCCAAGGGCCGTCAGGCCCGCGAGGCGCTCGACGCGATTGTCGAACTCGTCAATAACGGTTTTGATGAAGACAGCGACAGCGCCGGGCCGGAGCCCGTTATCTGAGAGAGGGGCGGCTCATGCGGCGGACACTCGGTGTAATTGGCGGCGTGGGGCTTGGGCTGACGCTTTCCCAGTTTCCCGAATTCTCCCAGCAATATGAGCAGCGTCTGGGCGGTGCCGTTGATGAACTGCGGATCATCGTCACGGATTTTGATGCTGATGCCGCCCGCGAAGGTCTCGACAGGGAACAGGCGCTCGATCGCTATGAGGCCAATACCGACACCTTCATTGTCGGGCGCGGCGCCGATATGGAGGCAACCATTGCGCGCTATGAACGCCTGAGCCAGCACCTGGTCCGGGTGCAGAACGCCGGACCGATTGAAAAACTCTCAGGCATGGCCGAATTCTACGATGCCCAGATTGCCGCCCGCGCCTGGGAAAACTATGAACCCGCCGTTCCCGTCACCCCCGAGGGTATTGCGCTTTCTGGCATAGGCATTCTGGGCGGCTACAGCCTTGTCAGCCTCCTGACCCTGCCTTTCCGCCGCCGGCGGCAACGCCGGACATGGGGTCGACGGATATAAACATTTCTTTATATCATTGTTGAATGCTGCGCCCGGCCCGCGTATAAGTCGCGCCAGCGAATGAAACGGATACCGGAGACCGGCAATGACCGCAGCGAATAAAGACTACGCAGTAAGAGATATTTCCCTGGCCGATTGGGGCCGCAAGGAAATCGAGATGGCCGAGATCGAAATGCCCGGTCTCATGGCGATCCGTGCCGAATATGCCGACCGTCAACCGCTCAAGGGCGCCCGCATTGCCGGCTCCCTCCACATGACCATCCAGACAGCTGTTCTCATTGAAACGCTCGTGGCGCTGGGCGCTGAAGTGCGCTGGGCATCATGCAATATTTTCTCGACTCAGGATCACGCCGCCGCCGCCATCGCCGCTGCCGGCATCCCGGTTTTTGCCCATAAGGGTGAAACGCTCGAGGAATACTGGGATTTTGCAGATCGCATTCTCGATTGGGGCAATGGCGAAACCGCCAACATGATCCTTGACGATGGCGGCGATGCCACCATGCTGGTGCTCAATGGCGCGCGTGCGGAAACCGATCCCTCGGTTCTCGAGCACCCCAAGAGCGAAGAAGAAGAATATTTTGTCGCTCAGGTAAAAAAGCGCCTCGCGGCCAATCCCGGTTTCTTCTCAAAGGTCCGCGCCAATATCCGCGGCGTGTCCGAGGAAACCACAACCGGCGTGATGCGGTTGTATCAGCTGCATGAAAAGGGCGAACTGCCTTTCCCCGCCATCAACGTCAATGACAGCGTCACCAAGTCGAAATTCGACAACAAGTATGGCTGCCGCGAAAGCCTGGTTGATGCCATCCGCCGCGGTACCGATGTGATGATGGCCGGCAAGGTCGCCATCGTTTGTGGCTATGGCGATGTGGGCAAGGGCTCCGCCCAGTCCCTCAGCGGTGCGGGTGCCCGCGTTCTGGTCACTGAAGTTGATCCGATCTGTGCCCTGCAGGCCGCGATGGATGGCTATGAAGTCGTCATTCTTGAAGAAGCTGCTGACCGCGCGGATATCGTTGTCTCGTGCACCGGCAACAAGGACATCATCACGCTTGATGTCATGAAAAAGCTCAAGGACATGGCGATCGTTTGCAATATCGGTCATTTCGACAACGAAATTCAGGTCGCCGAACTGCAGAACTTCAAGTGGGACAACGTCAAGCCGCAGGTTGATATTGTCGAACTGTCCGAAGGCCGCCGCATTATCCTTCTCTCGGAAGGTCGTCTGGTCAACCTGGGCAATGCCACCGGTCACCCCAGCTTTGTGATGAGCGCTTCCTTCGCCAACCAGACCCTGGCGCAGATCGAACTGTGGACAAAGGCCGACCAATACGAAAATGCCGTCCACGTATTGCCCAAGCACCTTGATGAGAAAGTGGCCGAGTTGCACCTGGCCAAACTCGGCGCGAAGTTGACCAAGCTCTCCAAGGAACAGGCCGACTATATCGGTGTAGCCCAGAACGGTCCCTTCAAGCCTGAGCAGTACCGCTACTGATTTAGCCCTTCGAGATATCGCCATTGTCTCCGGGCAGTTGCGCTATATTCGAATGAGCAAATACATCTCGGGTCTTCACCTGCCCAGAGATGAACTTGTTGAAATCCGCGCCCGCCAAAGGCGCGGATTTTTTAATGCAGCGGTCGTCTTGCAGACTGACAGAATATGTCGAAAGCGATTCAACGCCGCTCGCCCTGCATGTGCCTGTCAAGGCACACCCTCAGGCGATACATCCACAGCCTGACAAATTGCCCCTTGTCGCCGGATTCCACTGCCCGCTATCTTGTAAGTGATTCGGGTGTCCCTCCTGTGGGCACCCATGCGGCGGCATTTAAGAAAGAGACATGGGCATGCGACCGGAAAGATTCCGGAATCGTCGGGGATTCGTAATGATTCAGGCAGCACCCCTGGCCATTCTCGCAGCCACGCCTGCGCTTTCAGCGCCGATATCATCAGCGGGCATAACCGATGCGGCACCGGTCGCCATCGCCATCGGAGCGTTGGGTTTCGGCCTGCTGGCCAGCTATATGGTGCGCCGCTCCCGGCGCTACAGTGATGAGGCGGTCGATCAGGCCTATCAGCAAATGGCCGAAATGCGCGCTGAGTTGGATTTGTCGACAGCTATTCTCGATGGTCTGAACGAGCTGACCCTGATCTGGCGTGACGCCAATACCGCTCCCGCCATTTACGGCCAGCCCGATATTGTCCTGCCGCGCGCCCAGGACAATGAAGCTGTCGCCGATTTCCGCAAATGGCTGACACCCAGCGACGGCGCAGAATTGACCCGCCATCTCTCCAGTCTCAAAACGGCCGCGCGCAGCTTTGATCTGAGCGCAGTGGCCCTGTCGGGACGGCTGGTGCGCATTTCCGGTCGTGTACTGGGCGGCGCCGCCATCCTGCGGGTGCGTCCGGCCACCGCCCAGCCGGAAAAAAGTCTTCAGCTGACCGATGCAATCCCGCCGCGCGATGTGCTGGATACCGAAACCATTCTCGACCTGCTGCCCAGCCCTGCCTGGGTGCGCAGCCCGCGCGGCGAGCTTGTCCATGCCAATGCAGCCTATTGGAAACTGGCCGAAAGTCTGGGGCATAAAAGCCGGGCAGGCGATGTGCCCGAACTGTTCACCGCTGCCGAAATAGATATGCAGCAGCGCGAATTCGCCGCCACCCCCGGTGTGCTCGATCTCGCCAATGTCCTGCCCGCGCTCGGCACTTATGATCTGGTGCTATTCTCGGTTGAAAATGGCACAGCAGGCCTGTTGCGGGCCCGCCAGGACGTGCAGGAAACCAGCCCGCCCGTTGAAGCGGAGTTTGGCAGCAGCGCCGGTATTATCGATGCCATCGCCACCCCGATCGCGATTTTCGACAAGGGCCGGAAGCTGCGCCATTTCAACAAGGCCTATTGTGCGTTCTGGGAACTCGATCCCAAATGGCTCAAATCCGGCGTTGACGAATCCGCCATTCTCGACCGTTTGCGTACCCAGGGGCAATTGCCCAGCGAAGCCGATTATCGGGCATGGCGTGCACGGCATCTCAAGTCCTATAATCTCACCGCCCCGCGTGAAGAGCCGTGGTATCTGCCCGACGGGCGTACCCTCAATGCCGTTTCGGTCCCCACCAATGACGGCGTCATCTACATTTTTGAAAATATCACCGAGCAACTGGCGCTCGAGAGCCGCTATAACGCACTCATCCATGTGCAAAGCGAAACCCTTGGCGCGCTCAGCGAAGGTGTCGCGGTGTTTGGCACCAATGGCCGCCTGACCCTGCACAATCCCCGGCTTTCGTCGCTGTGGAAGCTGCCCATGAACGAACTGGGCCGGCATCCGCATATCGATCAAATCGCCGAGGCCTGCGCGCGCGCCATGCCCGAGGATGGCGCAACCATCTGGGCGGATCTCAAGCAGAATATCATCGATCTCAATCCCGCCCGCACCGACCGCTCCGGCCGGGTCACCCGGGCCGATGGGCGCATGATCGATTATGCCGCAACCCGGCTGCCCGACGGGCAGACCATGATGACCTTTGTCGATGTCACCGAAAGCGCCAATTACCAGCGTGTGCTCAAGGAGCGCAATGACGCCCTGGTCACCGCTGACCGGCTGAAAGACGCCTTCGTGCAGAACGTTTCCTACGAATTGCGTTCGCCGCTGACCAATATCATCGGCTTTGCTGACCTCCTGGCCTCAGGCACAGTCGGTGAACTTAACGACAAGCAGCGCGCCTATACCGATTATATCCGCGCCTCGTCCCAGACCCTTGGCATCCTGATCGACAATATTCTCGATCTGGCCACGGCAGACGCCGGTGTCGCCGAATTGCGGCTCGAACGGCAGGATATCCAGACCCTTGTCGACCGGGCCCGCGCCGGGCTCGCCGGCACGCTGACGGCCGCGGGCAGCGAAACCCCGCCCAATCTGATTATCGATATCGCGGATGATCTGCCCGAATTTGTTGCCGATGGCACCCGCATCGTTCAGGTCCTCTATAACCTCTTGTCCAATGCTGCCCGTTATTCCGCACCCGGTGCCGAAGTGCGTTTGAGTGTTTCCGACAGAGCCGGGCGCATTGTCTTCACCATTGAGGACGAAGGCGTGGGGATTTCCGACGAGTTGAAAGCTGCCATGTTCCAGCGCTTTGAAGGGCGTTCCGCTGAAGGGCGTCAGCGCGGTGCGGGCCTCGGGCTGGCGATTGTCAAAACCTTTGTCAGCCTGCATGGCGGCACCATTGCGCTGGAGCGGCGTGAACCGCGCGGCACCCGGGTGATTGTCTCCATCCCTGCCAACCCCGCCGAAGCTGTCAGCGCTGCTGAATAGGTCAGGCGCCATGGAATATCTCTCCCTGTTTCTCTCCAATGACGCGGACACTGCAAGGCTCGGCGCGCTTCTGGCCGATAACCTGCGCCCGGGCGATATCGTGTTGCTCAACGGAGAGCTGGGGGCGGGTAAAACTGCCCTGGCCCGCGCCACCATCCGCGCCCTGACGGGGGACCCCGCGCTCGACGTACCCTCGCCAAGCTTTGCCCTTGTGCAACCTTACGAGGCCGGGCAACAGGCCATTCTGCATGCCGATCTCTACCGGCTGGCCGATGCGCGGGAGATCGATGAACTTGGTATTCTTGATGACACCGATGCCATTGTTCTGGTCGAATGGCCCGAGCGTGCGCCCGAGCTGAATGACAAGGCGGCAATCGTCATCAATCTGGCTTTGGGCCCCAACAGCGATGGCCGCATTGCCGCAATCACGATTACCGGCACTGCGCGCCAGCTGGCGGCACAGGCCGACAAGGCGGGATTACCCACCTCAAGCGCCAACTAGGGCTGGACTTTGACCTGTCCCTCGGGCTTTCATCTTCCGCAATGAGCGAGACAAAGAATCCAGATGTAGTCGTTTTGGCTGCCGGCTTTGGCCGGCGCATGCTGCCATTGACCGAGACCACGCCTAAACCCTTGCTGGAAGCCGGGCGGCGTCCGTTGATCGATCATGTCATCTCAAATTGCATGGCCGAGGGCTGCAACCGCTTCGCCGTCAACGCCCACTACCATGCCGATCAGATTGCAGCGCATGTTGCTGAACTCCAGCGCCGCTTTCCGCTCGCCGAATTCCAGCTTTCCGAAGAGCCTGACCAACCACTCGACACGGGCGGTGGCGTCAAAAAGGCGCTCGCGCTGCTCGACAGCGATCCGGTGCTGATTGCCAATGCCGACGCTTTCTGGCCCACGGGCGACGACAAGCCGCTTGCGCGTTTGCAACAGCAATTCTCAAAAGAGAGCGATATTGTCTTGCTCTGCGCCCATCCGGCCCGTGCGCTCGGCTTTCGCCGCAGTCACGACTTTTGTCTGGCTCCCGACAAAAAGATCACCAATGATCGCGGCATGCCCGTCATCTACACCGGTGTGGCGCTGATCCGGCGCAGCCTGTTCGCCGACACGCCTGATGGGCCGTTCTCTCTGGTTGATCTGTTCTATAAAGCTGGTGATCTGGGTCGTCTGCACGGTGTTCTGCTTAATGCCCCCTGGTTGCATGCAGGCGATCCTGAAGCCCTGGACGAAATCGACACCATGTTGCGGGACCGGCACAAATGAGCCGGCAGAACCTGTTCTCCATTGCCCCGCATGCCCCATTTCTCAAAACACTTGTGGAACGGGTGTGCGATGGTACACTGCTGGGCGGATGGGACGCCTCAACCCCGTTCGGCTTGAGCGATGTGACCATCATCCTGCCCACCCGCCGCGCCCGGCTGGTGTTGGCGGAAGCCTTTGCCGAACGTCTGGGGGGAGCAGCGCTTCTGCCCGATATTCGCACCTTTGGCGGTGCGCCCGAGGAAGAAGAACCCTTTCTCCCACCCTTCGAAGCCCCGCCGATCCCCAAAGCAATCACGTCCCTGCGCCGCAAGCTCACCCTCGCGCAACTGGTCGAGGCCTGGGTAAAAAAGCAGGGTGAAATTCCCGGCCTCTCCGGCTTTTCAACGCCGCCCAGCGCCGGTGAAATTCTCGACCTCGCCGATTCGCTCGCCGAGCTGATCGATGATTGCCATATCGAAAATGTCAGTCCCGCTGATCTGCGTCACATCGCGCCCGAAAACCTGGCCGCCAACTGGCAGGCGACACTGGAATTCCTGCAATTGGCGCTTGAGGTCTGGCCCGCCATTCGCGAGGATCTCGGCGGCATTGACAGCGCTTCAAGACGGAATATCGAACTGGCCCGTCAGGCGGGTGCCGCGCCGGTGATTTTCGGCGACCGCCCGGTAATTGCCGCCGGGTCCACTGGCTCGGTGCCGGCCACAGCCGAACTGCTCAAGGCCATATCCCGCCTTGAGCGCGGTGTGCTGGTTCTGCCCGGTCTGGACACAACCCTTGAGGGAGAAGCCTTTGCCGCGCTGATCGATCCCGCGCGCGCCCCCCACGGTCACCCGCAATATGGTCTGGCACAGCTTTTAAAGCGTCTCGGCACCAGCCCGCAATATGTTGAGGAACTGGCATCCCAGCCTGCCGCGCGCACCACGCTTGTGCGCCAGTCTCTGGCTCTGGCCGATTTCACCAAAGACTGGGCAGCCCAGCGTGCGGCATTGGCCTCGGCATTGCCCGCAGCGCTCGAAGGCATATCGATTGCAATCGCCCGGACTGATGAGGAACAGGCCCGCGCCATTGCGCTGGCGGCGCATGATGCATTGGCCCGGCATCAAGCGGTCGGCATTATTTCGCCTGACCGCAATCTGGCGCGCCGCATCGCTGCCGAACTGGGACGTTTTGAAATCGAAGTCGATGACAGCGCCGGCACGCCACTGTTTCACAGCCGCATTGGCCGTCTTGCCCGGCAGGCCCTGGCGCTGACGGCCAATCAGTTCGCGCCTGTCGATCTTATGGCCTTGCTGCGCAACAAGCGCACAGGCCTTGGGTTGAAACGTGCCGAACTGGTCACGGTTGCCGATATGCTGGAAGCAGCGTTGTTGCGCGGCCAGCGTCCCGCGCCCGGCATTGCCGGATTACGTGCCCGGCTTGAAGCCAATCTTGCCAGGCAAATCGATCACGTGCCGCTCGAACTCACCGCCGCTGATGGCTTGCGCGTGACAGCGCTGCTTGAGGCTCTTGAGCGGGCGTTTCAGCCGCTATGCAATCTCTTCGAAGCCGGGTTTTTCAGCGTGGCCGATTTCTCGCAGGCGCTCGGCGACAGCATGAAAGCGATCACCGCTCTTGCCGACGACAGCAATGGCGAACTCTGGCCTGAACAACGCCAGTTTGGCGACTGGCTCGATGCGCTGAAAGCGGAGACCGGCCGCGGGCCGCGCCTTTCCGCCCATGGCATTGAGCTCGCCCTTGAGGGGTTGATGGCAAGTGCCAGCGTCCGCGCGCCCCGCGCGGCGCGGCCGGACATCGCTATTTGGGGCCAACTCGAGGCCCGTTTGCAAAACCCTGATCTGATTATTCTGGCGGGCCTGAGCGAGGGGGTCTGGCCGGAACCGGCCGATCCCGGGCCATGGCTCAGCCGCGCCATGCGTATTGCCGCCGGGCTGGAGCCACCCGAACGGCGTCAGGGCCAGGCGGCGCTGGATTTCGAGATGGCGCTCGGCAATGCCAATGTGCTGATCACCCGCGCCGAGCGTGTCGGCACCTCGCCGGCCGTCGCCTCGCGCCTGTTGCAGCGCTTCGAAGCGTTTATAGGTTTAGATGCGGCTGGCGCACTGGCGGCAAAAGGACAAGTCTGGGTTGAGCGGGCGCGCGACCTCGACTTTACCGGCGAGCCAAAGCCATCGTCCCGTCCGGCCCCAGCGCCCCCCGCCGCCACCCGCCCGAGGAGCCTGTCGATCACAGAGATCGAAACCCTGGTGCGCTCCCCTTACGATCTCTATGCGAAATATGTCCTCAAGCTGCGCCAGCTCGATCCGCTTGGCGACGATCCGGACGCCCGTGAACGCGGCACCCTGATCCATGCGATCTTCGGCGATTTTGTCGAACGCGGCCATGATGTCGCCGCGCCGGATGCCCTCGATATCCTGATGGCGCTGGCCGATGAACATCTGGCAGCGCTGGAATCCCTGCCTGAGCGACGCACCCTCTGGCGCGAGCGTTTCCGCCCCGCTGCCGAAGGTTTCTTGAGCTTTGAGCGCGACCGGGCCCCAGCCGTCGCCCGCCGCCATGCCGAATTGAAGGGCGAGTGGCAATTCCAGGTTGCCGGCGAGATTTTTACCCTGCGCGGCCGGGCCGACCGGATTGACCAATTGGCCGATGGCAGTCTCGAGATTATCGATTTCAAGACCGGAGCCGTGCCCGATGCCGGTGCGATGCGCGATTTCACCGCCCCGCAATTGCTGCTTGAAGCGGCAATGGCCGGGGAGGGCGCGTTCGAGGGCGTCAGTCCGGCCAATGCCAGCGCCCTCACGTATATAAAGATCGGCGCAGGGCCGGAGGCATTCGTGCCGCGCGGTTTTGTCACCGCCAAAGAGCGCGATATCGGTTCGGCCACCGACGAAGTGGTGCGGCGGTTGGCCTTGCAGGTTGAAGCTTACCTGCTCAGCGACACGCATCCGATGGCCGCGCGGATTTTCCCCAATCCCAAACAGCGCCATACCGGTGCTTACGATCATCTGGCCCGCACAGGCGAATGGACGCTGGCCGACGGGGAGGAGGGCGAATGAACGAACGCGCCGCCCGCCCCACACCCGATATTGTCGCCAGCCAGCGCCGCGCCGGTGATCCCTCGGCCTCCGCCTGGGTTGAGGCCAATGCCGGCTCGGGCAAAACCCATGTGCTGACCGAGCGGGTATTGCGCTTGCTGCTCTCAGGCGTTGCGCCCGAGAACCTGCTCTGCCTGACCTATACCAAGGCCGCTGCCGCCGAAATGCGCCGCCGTGTGTCGCTGCGTCTCGGCGAATGGGCGGTGATGGAAGAGCCAGAACTGGTCAAGGCTCTCGTCGCCATCGATGAACGGCAGCCCGATGCGGATATGCTGCTGCGGGCCCGCACCCTTTTCGGTCACGCACTCGAAACCCCAGGTGGCTTGAAGATCAACACCATCCACGCCTTTTGTGAAAGCGTCTTGCATCGCTTCCCGCTTGAAGCGCAGGTGCCGTTTGGCTTTGCCGTCATTGAAGAAGGTGAGCAGGCTGAACTGATCCGTGCCGCCCGCGATAAGGTTATGGCCGAAGGGCTCGAGGGACGCGGCCCGGCAGCCCCGGCCGTTGCCACCCTTTTCAACCTGATGAGTGACAGCCAGATCGAAAGTGCCGTGGCCAATGCCATTGGTGCCGGTAGTGACCTGACCCCGATCCTTGCTGACCGGGCAGCGGCCAAGCAGCATTTGCGCCATCTTGTCGGGCACCGGCAGGGCGAAACCATGGAGACCATCCGCGCCGAGATCGTCAGCGGGGCCATTCTGCCGCCTGCCCATTACCCGGACGTATTTGCCGTCTGTCAGCCGGACCCGGCGAAATCCCGTTTCGAAGACAAGCTGGCCCGTATCGATAGCCGCAATCCCGATCCGGACCTGATCCTTAAAGCCTTTCTCACCGCCGATGGGCTGGTGCCGAAGGGCAGTTTCCCGAAAAAGGATTTCATGCAGGCCGCAGGCGGCATTGGCGAGCGCATTCGCGCCGAAGCAGAGCGGCTGGCCGGGCTGGTCGACCGGATGAGAGCCGCGCGCCTGGTTGCGCGTTCGGAAGCGCTGATTGATGTGCTCGGCAGTATTTTCGATCGCTACAAGGCGCAAAAACGCGCCCGTGCCCTGCTCGATTTTAATGACCTGATCGAGCGCATGGGCACGCTGCTCAATGACAGCGGCGCCCGCGACTGGGTACGCTACAAGCTCGACGCCAATATCACCCATATTCTGGTCGATGAAAGCCAGGATACCAATCCCGAGCAATGGGCCGTGGTCCGTGCTCTCTCCGACGAATTTTTTCATGGTGCCGGAGCCGTGCAATATCCGCGCACCCTGTTCGCCGTGGGCGACAAGAAACAGTCGATCTACTCCTTTCAGGGCGCAGATCCCAGATTGTTCAGTGAGACCGGCCGGGAGCTGGGCGCGCGCGCCCGTGGCGTCGATCTGGTCTGGAATGACGTCCGTCTCAAGGCCAGCTTCCGTACCTTGCCCGGTGTGCTCGATGCCGTCGACAAGGTCTGTGCGACACCCGAAATAGCCGCCGCCCTCTTGGCTGAGGGCCCGCTCGATGGTCATGAGAGCGCCCGCACCGACAAGGGCGGCACGGTGACCCTCTGGCCGCCGGTACGGCAGGAAAATATCGATTTGCCAACTGACCGCTGGCCGGTCGACAAGGATTTTCTCGAGCTGCGCAATGCCGCCCGCATCGTTGCCGAGCGCATTGCCTCGGCAATCACCGAATGGACCAGCACCGCCCGCCCGCTCGCCCAGCGTAAGCGCGCCGTCAGCCCCGATGATGTCCTCATTCTGGTGCAGTCGCGCGGCGCATTGTTTCAGGAAATCATCCGCGCTCTTAAACGCGCACAAATCCCCAGTCCGGGATCCGACCGGCTCCCGGTTTCAAACCATATCGCCGTGCTCGACCTTCTGGCACTGGCCGATATCCTGTTGAACCCGGCCGACGATCTCAACCTTGCCGCGGTGCTGCGGTCCCCCCTGTTCAATATTTCGGAGGATGACCTTTATGTCCTTGCTGCGGGGCGTCCGAAAAAAATCAGCCTTTGGCGCGCCTTGCTCAATGCTGACTTCCCTGAAGCGCGGGATGCCGCCGAACGGTTGCAGCGCTGGCGCGGACGGCTCGATTTCGAACGGCCTTTCGAGTTTTTTGCCGAAGTGCTCTACGCCGATCAGGGCCTCAAGCGCTTCCACGCCCGACTGGGCGAGGAAGTGGACGATGTGCTGGCCGAGTTTCTCGATCTGGCTTTGGCTCATGAGCGGGCGCCGCAGCCCTCCCTGCAGGGCTTTCTCGCGGCCATGCGCAAAAGCGATATCTCCATCAAGCGTGAACTGGCTGAAAAAGGCAGTGGCGTCCGGGTGATGACCGTCCATGGCGCCAAGGGGCTTGAAGCGCCGATTGTCATTCTCGCCGATGCGGCCACCGGCCCCAATGTGCAAAAGCTCGGCAAGCCGGTCTATCTTGTCCCCGACGCCCCCGGCCCGCTCTTGATCCATGCGTCGTCGAAGAAAGACCATGTCGCCGAAACCCTGACCTTCAGGGATGCCGATGAAGCCAATCAGCGCGCCGAATACTGGCGCAAACTCTATGTTGGCATGACCCGTGCGGAAGATGAACTCTATGTCACCGGCATGTTGACCAAAGAGGGCAAGCTTGAGGGCACATGGTATGATGCCATGGCGGCAGCCCTGGCGCCCGAAAGCGCGCCCTGTCCGACCCCATTAAGCGACGAACCCGGCCTGATCTTCCCGGCAAATTGCCCCGCACCCGCGCCCGTTGTCGAGAAGGCGACCCCGGCCGTCAGTGCCCGCACGGCCTATCAGGTTCCGCTATTGCCGCTGCCAGTTGTGCCCGAAATCATCCACCCCTCCACCGCCGACGATAGCGATGAGGCGATTTTCGGGACGGCTGCCGAGGCGGTTGTCGACGCAGAACGGGCCCGCAAACAGGGCATTGCGCTTCACGCCCTGTTGCAGCACCTCAGTAGGCTGGATCCGGCCATGCGCGAACAGGTCGCTGCGCGCGCGCTCGACGTGCTTCTGCCCGAATATCCGCAACATCACATCGCCCTGACGCAAAAGGCCCTGTCGATTCTCGACAATCCGCAAAATACGCAACTATTCGGCCCGCAAAGCCGTGCCGAAGTGCCGTTTTTGGCAGCGGCCGAAAAAGCGGGGGCACCCAAACGCATTGCCGGGCGCATTGATCGTCTCGTAGTCACCGATACCCATGTTCTTGCAGTTGACTTCAAGTCGGATGCGGTCCCGGCTGAGCGACCTGAAGACATTGCCCCCGGCTACATCACCCAATTGGGGCTCTATACGCTGGTTGGGAAAAAACTTTTCGCGCCGCGTAGAATCGATGCAGCTATTTTCTGGACGGCAACGGAAACCCTGATGCCAATACCCGCCAATCTGCTCGAAGACGCAACCGCAAGCTTCACCCTTGTGTGACAGACTTGAACTAAGGCCCGACTCTACCTAGCTTGAGTGCAACAGATTATTTCATCGAAAGGCAGAAACGCCATGACCACACAGGTCACAGACGCAGATTTTCAGCAAGAAGTGCTCAATTCCAGCGAGCCGGTTCTGGTCGACTTTTGGGCCGAATGGTGCGGGCCATGTAAGGCTATCGCGCCGGTACTGGAGGAATTGTCGGGCGAATTGGCTGGCAAGGTCAAGATCGTCAAACTCAACGTTGATGAGAACCCCAATATCACCGCCCAATATGGTGTGCGCTCCATCCCGACCATGATCCTGTTCAAGGATGGTGAAGCTGCGGACATGAAGGTTGGTGCCGGTACCCCCAAGGCAGGCCTCAGCAAATGGCTGGAAGGTCACGCGGCCTGATAGCTCAGAGCGGCAATTGAAATTTTAAAGGCCCCAACGCACAAGCTTTGGGGCCTTTATGCATCTGCAACATTAAGGCCTTGAAATACCGACCCGTCATTGCGAGCGCCAAAGGCGCGCGGCAATCCAGAGCGACGAACACCGGAACTTGTGGCTCTGGATCGCCACGGCGCTGTGCCCCTGGCGACGACGAAGGGCTTCCATCAAAATCTGAACGGCTCTAATGCACAGGTGTCTTGTTCTGCGCCAGCACATGCCCGGCCAGATAAAGCCCACCGCAAATCACCACGCGCGCATCCGCAATTTTCGCAGCTTCCGCCAAAGCGCTTTTGACCGAGCGCATAGGGCGCGCATCAAGCCCTTGCGCTTTGGCAAGGTCAGCCAGTTGCCGCGCGGTCCAGGAGGCGCGTTCACCCGGAATACGCACCGTCAACACGCTGTGCGGCATGTCGCCGAAATGGCTGAGAAAACCCTTGGCGTCCTTGTTGGCAAATGTACCCATGATCAGCACCAGCGGCTTGGCGCTTTGGCGCTGCATCTGCCGCATGGCTTCCGCCACCACCCCGCCCCCGGCGGCATTGTGTCCGCCATCAAGCCAGAGTTCATGGCCTTCGGGCAATAAGTCCCGCAAGGCGCCGGCTTTCAGCGGCATCATGCGTGCGGGCCAATAAACCGCGCCCAGCCCCTCGGCAATCTGCGCGGGCGTGACCGGCAGCTTGAAATGCCGCATAGCGGCAATGGCCAGCGCCGCATTGTCAAACTGGAATGGCCCTAAAAGCTTCGGCTTTGGCAGGTCGAGCAACCCATCCTCGTCGTGGTAGACCAGCCGCCCGTTCTGCTGGTAACCGTCAAAATCCTGACCTGCATGATAGGGCGTTACGCCCAGCTTTTGCGCCTCTTCGTCAATAGCGGCGCGGCCTTCTTCGGCTTGTCGGGCAACAACCGCCGATGCCCCACGCTTGAGAATACCGGCCTTCTCACGCGCAATGCCCGCAAGGCTGTCGCCGAGAAATTCCACGTGATCAATTGAGACCGGGGTGATCACCGTGCCGAGCGGATGATCAATGACATTGGTCGCGTCAAACCGCCCGCCCAATCCCACTTCCAGCAGCAGGTAATCGGCAGGCACTTGTGCATAGAGATAGATGGCCGCAGCGGTCGTTATTTCAAAATAGGTGATGGGCTTGCCCGCATTGACCCGCTCACAATGCTCCAGCGCCGCATTGAGCTGCTTGTTGCTGACCAGCGTTCCCGCAAGCCTTATCCGTTCACGGAAATGCACCAGATGGGGTGAGTTATAAACATGTACCCGCTGGCCCGCCGCCTCCAGAAAGGCGCGCATATAAGCAATGGTCGAGCCCTTGCCATTGGTGCCGGCCACATGGATTACCGGTGGCAGCTTTTGTTCGGGATGCCCCAGATCGGCCAAGAGGCGCTTTATGCGCACAAGGCTTAGATCGATCAGCTTGTTCGGGTGCAGCGACAAGAGCCGCTGCAGGATTGCGTCGGTGCGGCTCAATTCGCTTGCGTCCTGCTTTTACTCGGCGTGCGCGGCCTCTGGCGCGGTGACCAGATCATCATCACCTTCCGCCGCAACAACCACATCGCGTAAGGACACATTATTGTTGGCCACCACGATATCGGTGCCGGCAGGTGCGGGTGCCTTCATGAACATGCCAATCAGCGAGCCGATGGTCGGCCGCAGGTTATGCCGGTGCACAACCATATCCACCATGCCATGCTCCAAAAGATATTCGGAACGCTGGAAGCCCTTGGGCAGTTTTTCGCGAATGGTCTGCTCGATCACGCGTGCCCCGGCAAAGCCGATCTGCGCGCCCGGCTCGGCAATATGCACATCACCCAGCATCGCATAGGAGGCGGTGACGCCCCCGGTCGTGGGATTGGTCAAAACAACGATATAGGGCAGGCCCGCCTCACGCAGGCGCTGCACGCCAATCGTTGTGCGTGGCAACTGCATCAGGGAGAGAATGCCTTCCTGCATCCGTGCGCCACCAGAGGCGGCAAACATCACGAAGGGTGTCTTGTCGCGCACAGCCGCTTCAAGCCCGGCCACAATGGCCGAACCGGCAGCCATGCCGAGCGATCCGCCCATGAAATCAAAATCCTGCACCGCAACCGTAACCTTGTTGCCAAGCAGGGTGCCGCTCGCTGCAATAACCGAATCCTCATTGCCGGTACGCGTCCGGTATTCCTTGAGCCGGTCGGTATAACGCTTGGTATCGCGGAACTTGAGCGGATCCTGCGCAACATGCGGCAGTTCAAGTTCGCTATAGGCACCTTCGTCGAAGAAATTCGCCAGCCGGTCCCGCGCCTTGATCTTCATGTGATAGCCGGAATTGGGCACGACCCACTGATTGGCCTCGAGATCGCGGTAAAATACCATCTCGCCGGATTCCGGGCATTTCACCCACATATTCTCCTGCACTTCCCTTTTGTTAAGGAAAGAACGGATTTTCGGACGGACGACGTTGTTGATCCAGTTCATGAGCCGCTAAAGCCTACCTGTTGAACCTGTGTTACCCGCGCCCGGGGGCACGGTATGCTGGGTTCTATATAGTCATTAAAGTGAATTATATCAGCTTCTGGCGCGTTTGACACCATCTGCGAGCGATCTGACCAGCGCATGCACCGCTTCCACGGTTCCAGCGGTGGCCTTGTCATTCTCAAGCGTTTCCGCGATCGCATTGATCAATGCGGTGCCCACCACAACGCCATCCGCATCCCGGCCAATTTCGGCAGCATCTTCAGCGGTCTTGATACCAAAACCCACGGCTACCGGCAGGTCGGTATGCGATTTGATCCGCTTGACGGCATCGCCTACCGCGGCGCGGCTTTTGATCGCACCGCCCGTAATGCCGTTCATCGACACATAATAGACAAAGCCGGAACTGTTCTTCAAAACGGTCGGCAAACGTTTGTCATCGGTGGTTGGTGTCGTCAGGCGAATGAAGTTCAACCCGGCGGCCAAGGCGGGCAGGCAGAGTTCATCATCTTCTTCGGCGGGCAGGTCGACAATGATCAACCCGTCAACGCCGGCGCTCTTGGCTGCGCTCACAAAGGCCTCGGGGCCAAAGATATAGATGGGATTGTAATAGCCCATCAAAATGATCGGGGTTTTGTCGTCCTTGGCCCGGAAGGCTTTGACCATTTCAAGGGTGTTATTCAGCGTCTGGCCGGCAGCGAGGGCGCGATGGCCTGCCATCTGGATCGCCGGGCCATCGGCCATCGGGTCGGAGAACGGCATGCCCAGTTCGATCAGGTCGGCACCTGCTGCCGGCAGCCCGTCCAGAATGGCCTGGCCGGTCGCTAGGTCCGGGTCTCCGGCCGTGACAAAGGTCACCAGTGCCGGCCGGCCCAAAGCGGCGCATTCAGCAAAGCGCGCATCGATACGGGTTGTACTCATGTCGGCAAAAATCCTTTGAGAGCAGGCCGGTTATCTTCGGCGAGGATGTAGGGGGAGGGGAGCGCCGCTGTCAACATCAGGCGGCTAGAGATCCAGACCCAGATGCCGCCCTACCGATTCCACATCCTTGTCGCCGCGCCCCGAAAGACACAGCACGATGGTTTCGTCCTTGCCCATTTTCGGTGCCAGCTTCATCACCTGTGCCAGCCCGTGGGCGCTCTCCAGCGCCGGAATAATCCCCTCAAGCCTTGTGCAGGCCTGAAACGCTTCCAAAGCTTCATTGTCGGTAATGGGCACATAGTTCACCCGCCCGCTATCGCGCAGAAACGAATGTTCAGGTCCGACGCCGGGATAATCAAGGCCGGCCGAAATCGAATGGCCTTCCAGAATCTGCCCGTCATTGTCCTGCAGCAGATAGGTACGGTTGCCATGCAAAACGCCGGGGCGTCCGCCGGTCATCGAGGCGGCGTGTCCATTCTCGGTGTCAATCCCGTGCCCGCCCGCTTCCGCGCCATAGATTTTGACATCCGGGTCATCAAGGAAGGGGTGGAATGTGCCGATTGCATTGGAGCCACCGCCGATGCAAGCCACCAGCGCATCCGGCAGGCGGCCTGTCTGTTTGACGATCTGCTCACGCAATTCCGTGCCGATCACCGCCTGGAAATCCCGCACCATTTCCGGATAGGGGTGGGGCCCGGCAGCGGTGCCGATCAGATAATAGGTATTGTCGACATTGGTAACCCAGTCACGCAGGGCCTCGTTCATTGCGTCTTTCAGCGTGCCCGCGCCCGCTGTCACCGCGCGTACTTCAGCGCCGAGCATTTTCATGCGCAGCACATTCGGCATCTGCCGTTCCACATCGGTCGCGCCCATAAAGACAGTACAGGGCAAGCCAAAGCGCGCGCAAACCGTTGCAGCGGCGACGCCATGCTGGCCCGCACCCGTCTCTGCAATAATCCGTGTCTTGCCCATGCGCTTAGCCAAAAGGATTTGCCCAAGGCAATTATTGATCTTGTGGCTGCCGGTATGGTTGAGGTCTTCGCGTTTGAAATAAATCTGCGCGCCGCCCAGTTCCGCGCTCATCTGCTCGGCATGATAAAGCGGCGAGGGCCGACCCACATAATGGGTGTGCAAATCCTCGATCTCGGCGGCATAAGCGGGGTCGTTCTTGGCGTCGCGATAGGCTTTTTCCAGATCCAGAATAAGCGGCATCAGCGTTTCGGCGACGAAACGTCCGCCGAAAATCCCGAACTTGCCGTGCTCGTCCGGTCCGTTACGCAATGAATTGGCTCCGGTCATAGTCACGTCGGCTTATCCTTCTGGTTCAAACTTTGGCTGCTGCCGTTCTTACGTTGGCGATGAAGCTTTGGATCTTTCCCGCATCCTTTTCGCCCTTGGCGTGCTCGACACCGGACGAAACGTCAATCCCGAAGGGCTTCACCTTGGTCACGGCATCCGCCACATTTTCCGGCGTCAGGCCTCCCGAAAGCATAAATGGCAATGACGGGTCAAGCGAGTTTAAAAGCGCCCAGTCAAATGTAATCCCAAGCCCGCCTGGCCGTGAGGCATTCATTGGCGGCTTGGCATCAAGCAGAATCCGGTCGGCAACACTTTCATATTGCGCAACGGTCGCCACATCTTCCGCCGCGCCAATCGGCAGCGCCTTGATCACCGGCACACCGCCTTCGGCACGGATGGATTCCACCCGGCCGACATTTTCCGTACCGTGCAATTGCAGCCATTCCGGGTCAAACATGGCAATTTCCGCGATCAGCGAATTGTCCGGGTTAACCGTCAACACCGCTGTCTCTACCCGGCCGCGGGCTTCCGATATCAGCACACCGATCTCGTCTATTGAGATATGGCGCGGGCTTTTGGGAAAATGCACAAAACCGACAATGTCGGCACCAGCATCAATGGCGACATTCAACATGTCGCTGGTCTTGATGCCACAGATCTTAATGATGGGATTGTAAGGCATGGACTTGGGTCCGTAGGTCCTATTCGTCTTCCAGTAAATCATCTGGGCCGAGCAGCGCCCGGTCCGTTGCATTCTGTCGCGGTGCCCGGCGGGCTTCGGCCAGTTCGCGGGTCAGTCGGTCATTCTCGCGCTTGAAGCGGCGGCGCTCGCGCCGCACACGCCCCTGCGCCAGCCAGGCGGCAAACCCGCCCAGCAGCACACCAAGGATCAGCATGCCATAAATAACAATGAAAAGAGGGGTGTTCACATCCGCAATCAGCGGGCTGCCCGGTGAAACCGGGTCAAACCGCACCGGCACGGCATGACGGTTGGCCAGTGCGAAAACGATCAGAATCGCACACAAGGGCACAAGAACAAACCAGCCCACAATGCGTTTGATCATATATCAGGTGCCCCAGGGTTCTGGATGGCGAGCTACTTGTTCAGTCGCTCGCGAATTTCCTTGCCCGCCTTGAACTGCGGTACATATTTCTCACCAACGCTAACCTGCTCGCCGGTGCGCGGGTTGCGGCCGATACGGGCCGGGCGGTTCTTGACCGAAAAAGCACCAAAGCCGCGCAATTCCACCCGGTCGCCGCGCGCCATCGCATCCCCAACCCCATCAAGGATGGCATTGACGATATTCTCGAGGTCACGCTGAAACAGATGCGGATTTTCTTCCGCGAGTTTTTGGATCAATTCCGACTTAATCATCGTTGCCCCCGACCGTTCTGCTTGGCATCTGAATTTCGACAGGCTTTCATTTGGATGGCGCAACCTGCCAAAGCGAAACCAGCCCGTCAAGCGTCATGCCGTTCTCGGGCCCCAAACCCACCATCGCACGAATTTGAGAGCCAAAATAGTGTGTTATGCGTTCAAATTCGGTCAGCGCCGGTGGAAATTGCGTCACAATGGCAAGATCAGGGGCGATGTCTTTTTCGCTTTCCAGCCAGGCAATGGCCTCCGCTTCGCCGCCAATCGCGTCAATCAAGCCGTTTTCAAGCCCCATTCGTCCTGTCACGATACGGCCGTCAGCCAGCGCCAGTGCGGCCGGGCGGGGCATGTCGCGTCGTTCCGCAACAATGTCCACAAACCATTCAAAACTGTCATCCACCAGGGCTTGCAGGCTTTCGCGCACTTCCCCAACCAGCGGATCGCTGATGTCCGGCTCCGCTTTCAAAGGGCCGGTTTGCACCTTGTCCATTGAAATGCCGATCGTATCCAGCAATTTGCCCGCATTCACGTGCTGCATCAAAACGCCGATTGATCCCACAATGGAGAGGCGGCGCGCAAAAATCCGGTCCGTGCTGATCGCCGTCATATAGGCGGCAGACGCCCCCAGCTCCTCAATGACGGCCACAACCGGCTTTTCCTCACGCAACCTGCTGATCGCCTCATAAAGCTCTTCGCCGCCCGCTGTGGTGCCGCCGGGGCTGTTGATGCTGATAATAACCGCTTTGACCTTCTCGCTCTTAGCCAGCTTGTTGAGCACATGCAATCGCGCTGCATCGGTCGTAATAGCGCCCTCGATCCGCACCCGGGCAATCTGTGCTGTGTCGCCGTCATAAGCGCTGAGCGCAAACCGGCCGACCAGCGCCAAAACGGCAATCGCCAGCGCCACAAAGGCGATAATGCGCCAGCGCGACCGTGACCGCCGCAACTGGGTCGTCGCCGGTATTACGTGTACGGGATCCTCGGAAAGTGACATGCTGACATCCGCGAAATGCATTAAGTGGCCCTAGGGATTAAGCTGGAACCGGCTCAAAAACAAGGTTAGCCTTTTCTCTACAGCGCCCGCGCCATGAATACCGCATCTGCCCCATAGCTTGCCAAATGGGCGTCAACGCCCGGCACCTCTGCTCTCGCAAAGCCTTGGGCCTGCCAGAACCGTGCTGATCCATTGACCGCGCAAAGGCTGATATGGGCAAAGCCCGCAGCCCCGGCATGGATGGCCAATCGTGTGGTGATGGCGCTTGCCGCGCCTTGTCCCTGTGCATCGGGCAATAGCGCAATATCGTGCAGATAGTATGTGTCGGCGTCTTGCGGCAATGCCTGCAGCAGGGTGTTGAGTTTTGGCAGGTTACCGTAGATCCATGGATGGCTGAGGAGATATCCGGCAATCTGGCCGCGTTGCGAAAGAACAAAGCAGCCCGGCGCATAAAGCATCAGGCGTTCGGCCAGCACAGCGTCATCTTCCGGATAGTCGGGATGTACGATTTCAGCGATGGCGATGACCTCGCTCATATCGGCGGCGAGCATCGGGCGCCAAGTGGCAGTCGCATTGGCGGACAATTCAGCTTCCCTCAAAAGATGGCCTCTAAAAAAAGGCCCGCATTCTTGCGAATGCGGGCCTGATTTTTTCTCAAAGGTTGCGAAAAACCTACTGGTCGTCGCGATCCTTCAAAGCGGCACCAAGGATGTCGCCGAGCGAAGCGCCCGAATCCGAGGAACCGTACTGTGCCACGGCTTCCTTCTCCTCGGCGATTTCCAGCGCCTTGATGGAGAGGGTGATGCGGCCAGTCTTGCGGTCGAACTGCGTGATGCGGGCATCAAGCTTGTCGCCCTTGGCAAAACGCTCAGGCCGCTGATCGGCACGGTCACGGCTAAGGTCGGCACGGCGAATGAACGCTGTGACTTCCGTCTCGCCGATCTGCACTTCAACGCCGCCATCATTGATGGCCGTCACGGTGCAGGTGACAATCGCACCCTTGCGCAGGCCACCGGCATCGGCATTGTCTGCCGCGGCATCAGAAGCAAGCTGCTTGATACCAAGCGAGATGCGTTCCTTGTCGACGTCAACATCGAGAACCTTCGCCTTGACGATATCGCCACGGTTGTAGTCCTCAAGGGCTTCTTCACCCTGACGCTGCCAGTCGAGATCGGAGAGATGGACCATGCCATCCACATCGCCTTCGAGGCCAATGAACAGGCCGAATTCGGTCTTGTTCTTGACTTCGCCTTCGATGACAGCACCGATCGGGAACTGTTCGGAGAAGTTTTCCCAAGGGTTCGACAAGGTCTGCTTGAGGCCAAGCGAGATACGACGCTTCTCGGGATCAACTTCGAGCACCATCACGTCAACTTCCTGCGAAGTCGAAACGATCTTGCCCGGATGCACGTTCTTCTTGGTCCAGCTCATTTCAGAGACGTGGATCAGGCCTTCAATGCCCGGCTCAAGTTCAACGAATGCACCATAGTCAGTGATATTGGTAACACGGCCGGTAAAGCGCGCATTGACCGGATATTTCGCATCGATGCCATCCCAGGGATCGGCCTGAAGCTGCTTCATGCCGAGCGAGATACGATGGCTCTCGTGGTTGATGCGGATGATCTGCACCTTGATGGTCTCACCAATGGTGAGCACTTCGGTCGGGTGGTTCACACGACGCCATGCGATGTCGGTGACATGCAACAGGCCGTCAATGCCGCCGAGATCCACAAACGCACCGTAATCGGTGATGTTCTTGACCACGCCGTCGACAACCTGGCCTTCTTCAAGCTGCTGAACGATTTCAGAACGCTGCTCGGCCCGGCTCTCTTCGAGGATGGCACGACGCGAAACAACGATATTGCCCCGGCGCTTGTCCATCTTGAGGATCTGGAACGGCTGCGGCACATTCATCAACGGGCCGATGTCGCGGATCGGGCGGATATCAACCTGCGAACGCGGCAGGAAGGCGATCGCGCCGTCAAGATCAACCGTAAAGCCGCCCTTGACCTGGTTGAAGATCGTGCCTTCAACGCGCTCGTTCTTCTCGTGCAGCACTTCAAGGCGCACCCAGCTCTCTTCGCGGCGAGCTTTCTCGCGGCTGAGAACGGCTTCACCCATGGAATTCTCGACGCGGTCGACATAGACCTCGACCTCGGAACCCACTTTGATGGTGCCATCACGTCCGGCAGCACCGAATTCTTTCAACGGGACCCGGCCTTCAGTCTTCAGTCCCACATCGATGATGGCGAGATCATTCTCGATTGCCATCACCCGGCCTTTGACCACGGCGCCTTCAAGCGGCTCGTTGTCAACAAACGAATCCATCAACAGGGATTCAAAATCTTCCATCGTCATTTCTGGCTGTGCCATTAAAGCTCCATCTGTCACGCCGGCTGTTTGAGATTGAAAAAACCATGCAATGCCGCCAAACCCCGTCCCGTTCGGCAAATGCCAAAACGACCCGGCGTGTGGGTTTGTAAGCCAGAATATGGTCTGTCTATTTTTCCGCCTGCATCCATCGCCCGGGGTGTGGTCCGGAAACATTGTCGTTCAGGGTCCTATGACCGCAAGGAATGAATTTGAGAAAGGTCGCCCTTACTCGGCCTTGCGCGCCATGACCGCATCGACAATCGCGACCGCAGCACGGAGTGTGGCTTCTATACTCAAATCGGTCGTATCAAGCAAGTGCGCGTCTTCGGCCTGCTTTAGCGGCGCATCCTTGCGTCCACTGTCGCGGGCATCGCGTTCACGGATATCGGCGATCAGTGCATCGAAATCCATGGTCTCACCGCGTTTCTCGAATTGTTTGGCCCGGCGTCCCGCACGCGTTTCCGCGCTGGCCGTGACAAAAATCTTCACATCGGCCTCAGGGGTGATCACTGTGCCGATATCGCGCCCGTCCAGAATGGCCCCGCCGGGTTGATTGGCGAAGTCTCGCTGAAACTGCAGCAATGCCTGCCGGACTTCGGGGAGCGCTGCCACTTTTGAGGCGGCCTGCGCATTTTCAGCCGTACCGAGCACGTCAGCGTCAAGCGAACTGGCATCGAGGGCGCGGGCGATCTCGACCGCGCGTGCGTCCGCATCGGCGTCATGCTCAAATGGCCGCCACAACATGCCTACCTGACGATAGAGCAGACCGGTATCGAGATGCGGCAGGCCGTAATGGTCCGCCATCAGGCCCGCAAGCGTGCCTTTGCCCGAGGCGGCGGGCCCATCGACCGCGATAATCAAACCGGCGTCTCCAGCATGTCGAATTCGGCGCCGAGGCGCGTGAAGTCTTCGATAAAACTCGGGAAGCTGGTCATGATCATATTGCTGTCGTCAATGACAACCGGCTCATTGGCCGCCATGCCCATCACCAGAAAGCTCATGGCGATGCGATGATCCAGATGGGTTTCAGCCGTACCGCCGCCGCGCACTTCGCCGCGCCCCTCAACGATCAGAAAGTCTTTGCCCTCGCGGCAATCAACACCATTGGCCTCAAGCCCGCGTGCCATGGCCGCCAGCCGGTCGCTTTCCTTGACCCGCAATTCGCCGATATCGCGCATCTCGGTGCGCCCGCGTGCAAAAGCGGCAGCGACAGCCAGCACCGGATATTCATCAATCATAGAGGGTGCCCGTGCGGGCGGCACCACAACGCCGCGCAGTTCCGAATGCTGCACCCGCAAATCGGCAATCTCTTCGCCACCTGATTGTCTCAGATTGCGTATTTCAATATTGCCGCCCATTTCCATCAATGTGCGCAACAGGCCGGTTCGGGTCGGGTTCATCAATACGTTTTCGATAACCACATCCGAACCGGGCACGATCAGGGCGGCAACAAGCGGAAAACCCGCAGAACTGGGATCGCCCGGCACGACAACTTCCTGCCCGGTGAGTTCCGGCTGGCCGGTAATCTCAATTCTCAAGACATTGTTCTCAATCTCGGTCACGGTCAGATCAGCCCCAAAACCCTTGAGCATTTTTTCCGTGTGGTCGCGGGTCTTGACCGGTTCGATCACAACGGTCTTGCCGGGGATCGCCAGCGCCGCCAGCAAGACGCAGGACTTAACCTGTGCCGAGGCCATTGGCACGGTGTATTCAATCGGCCGCGGTGTGCGCGGTCCACGCAGGGTGATCGGCAATTTGCCGTCATGATCTTCAATCACTTCAACGCCCATGGCGCGCAGCGGATCGAGCACCCGCCCCATCGGCCGCGACCGCAGGGACGCATCGCCGGTAAACCGGGTCTCAAAATCATAGGCCCCGATCAGGCCCATGCACAAGCGCACGCCCGTGCCCGCATTGCCGAAATCCAGTGCCTCACTTGCCGGCTTGAATCCGGCCTTGCCCACGCCCTCGACGTGCCACTTGTCGTCGCGTTTCTCCACCTTGGCACCCAGCTGGGCCATCGCCCGTCCGGTTGCCAGAATGTCGTCGCCCTCCAGCAGACCTTCCACAACCGTCTCGCCTTCGGCCAGGGCGCCAAACATCAGGGCGCGGTGGGAAATCGATTTGTCCCCCGGTACGCGGATATTTCCCGCAAGCGGTCGTGCAGCGTTAATTGCAGCGGTTGGTCTGGGTGTATTCAGGTCATGCGACATGGGATAAACATCATATTGTTCAATTCGTTCGGGCGGGCTGCAATTAGCATGAAGTGGGGCACGGGGCTAGCTTTCTTCAGCCATGCGCCCGGGAACTGGTTTGGGTTTTTGACATTTTGGGTTTGACATGGGGCCGCTTTCTCCTCTAACCGAAATTTCTTGCGGCGCTGAACAAGGCAGCCGCCTACCGGAATAACGCATAAAAGGAATGAAGAGTGGCCAGTCTCGACCGTGGTACAAAGCGCCAGTGCCTGCACTGTGGCACCAAATTCTACGATCTCAACCGCGACCCCATTCTCTGCCCGAATTGCGGTAAGCAATTCTTGGTCGAAATGGCCAAACCGTTGCCGGTGACAGAAGAGAAAAAAGAAGTCGAAGAAGTTGTCGAGACCGATACCGCAGCTGTCGCTGCTGGTGCGGAAGTCATTTCGCTCAACGATGCCGAGAGCAATGATGACGATGATGATGATGACGACGACGATGTCATCCCTGATGTGGAAGATGTGGAAGTCGATGATGAACTCGGCGGTGACGACGACGCGTTTCTGGAAGACGATGACGACGATGACGACGATCTGGACTTCGACGTTTCTACCGATAACGAAGAGACCTAGGCATCGCTTTTCAACAATCTGGCCCCTATGTGAAATTTGCATGAAATAGGGGCTTGCGCAGAGCTGGGACCTTGACTAGTTTGCGCGGCGTTCGGGGAGGTTTTCCCGGACGCATACGACCCAAAAATATGGGGCCATAGCTCAGTTGGGAGAGCGCTTGCATGGCATGCAAGAGGTCGTCGGTTCGATTCCGTCTGGCTCCACCATTTCTACCTTCCTGAAAATTATCAACAAGGTCTGCTGGCGACGACGCTAGCCGCTTGCGCTTGCATCGCCAATGCTCGCGTGCAGACTGGGTTTTAAAAAAAAAGCCGCAGACGCGACCACGCCAGCGGATGTGATAGAGGGAGGCAGAAAAAAATGACCCGTCTGTTCGCCTTTCTGCGGGGCGTCAATATCGGCAAGCGCACCATGACCAAACAGGATTTGTGCCAAAGCTTTGCCAGGGCCGGTTTTCCAGGTGCCGAAACCTTCCTGGCCAGCGGCAACGTCGTTTTCGATGGCGAGAAAAGCCCTCAAACTGTCTCCCGTCTTGAAAATCAGATCGAAACGGATTTCGGCTTCAAGGCCGAAATTATGCTGCGTTCGCTAAAAGACCTGCGCGCAATGGTGCAGAGTGATCCCTTTGGCGGGCGTAAGCCTGACACTGATATAAAATTCTACGTTTTCATACTCGGTGACCCTTTAGGGAAATTCTTGCCACACCCCCATGGCGTGGCGGGGGATTTCGAGGTGACCCGCCTTGATGATTATGAGATATACGCCATAGCTTATCGCCTGCCCAATGGTCGTTTTGGCCCCGGGCTCGATATGATCGCCAAGCCATTTGGCCGCTATATCACTAATCGGAACTGGAACACGGTTCTGCGCCTTATCGACCGGGAAGAAAAAACCACATGATCACAGTTATAGGCTCGATCAATCTCGATCTCACTGCCAATGCATCGCGCCTGCCCGCGCCGGGAGAAACGGTTGGCGGGAGCGATTTTGCCACCGCAGCGGGAGGCAAAGGGGCCAATCAGGCTGTCGCCGTGCTGCGGGCCGGTGCACCAATGCGTATGGTTGGCGCAGTGGGTGATGATGCTTTTGCGGCGGGCGCTTTGGCCGAATTGACCCGTGATGGCGCGGACCTGAGCGGCGTACGCAAACTGACCGGCGCCAGCGGCATAGCCGTGATCCTGGTTGGTGGTGATGGTGAGAACATGATCGTTGTAGTGCCCGGCGCCAATGCGCTGGTCGACGAAACCATGGCGCGGACAGCGGTTGCAGCACTGCAAAAGGGCGACGTCATTGTTTTGCAGCAGGAAATTCCAGCCGCCACCAATGCCGCAGCGCTCGATGCAGCCCGCGCGGCGGGTGTCACGTCAGTCTTTAATACCGCACCATTCACAAAAGACAGCGCCAGCTTGTCTGAAAAGGCAGATATTGTCGTTGCCAACGAAACCGAATTTGCGCTGCTCATCGGCCGCGAGGTCGCAGGTAAGGCGCTGACTGACGCTGTTATCAGCCTGGCCAAAGCAAAATCCCAGACCATCATTGTAACCCTCGGCGGCGATGGCGCCGTGGCGGCGACAAAATCGGGCGAGCTTCTGCTTGCCGAGGCCCCCAAGATCACACCGGTGGATACGGTTGGGGCAGGGGATACCTTTTGTGGCTATCTGGCGGCCGCGCTGGGCGCCGGAGACAATCTGCAAACCGCGCTAGAAAGAGCGGCTATGGCTGGTGCCCTGGCATGCCTCAAGCCAGGCGCGCAGCCCGCCATTCCTTATGCATCGGAAGTGGATGCCGCCTTGAGCCGCGGTTCGAGGTGATCTTCAAACAGCAAGCCCGGATTGGCAGCCAATCGCGATGCGTAGGCTTCTTCTGCGCGCTGGGATATCTCCCAGAACCGGATCATGCCACCCAACCCGCCGGGGTCAGCCAGTGGGTAATGCCCATTGCGCAAACGCTGCAGCAATTGCGCCTTGGCCGTGATCAAACGGGCGCTGGCGCCCGGTCTGTTGGAAACCGATTGGGGTTCTTTCACATATTGATGCAGCGGGGCGCCCAAATGGAAACACTGTGGGTTGACCGCAAACAATTTGAGCAGAAAATCGATGTCTGTCAGGCGCATCAGCTCGACGTCAAAACGTGGGTCCGCCTTTTCACGGTCATAAACCAGCATCGAATCCATCGAAAAATTGGTAAATTTGTAGCTGCCCGCATCAAGTATGCAATCTGGTCCTGCCCCGACCTGACGCAAAGGGGACATGTCGGCGCCCATCACCTGCAACGCGGTTGAAACAATGCCATATTCCGGCAACACTGCCAGAGCGCGTTCCAGTTTTTCCGGGTGCAGAACGTCGTCGGCGTCAAGGATGGCGACATACGGGGTTGTGGCAACATCCAGAGCAACATTCCGCGCCGCAGAAGAGCCGCTGCCAATTGCCCCGGTCGTCAAAAATCGAAGCCGTTGATCGGCAATCCCGGCATGGGCCAGCACGGCCTTGTAATCGGTCTGGTCGTCCGAAATGATCAGTAATTCCCAGTGCGGGTGGCTCTGGGCCAAAGCGCTTGCGACCGCCCGGACAATGGTGGCTTCCGCCCGATAGGCCGGCATGACAATTGAGATGGTATCTCTCACGAGGTGCGGATCCTTTGTCCCCACTTGAAGCGCTGTATATTTGTCCCCATATCACTTTTGCTAGCCGGTGCCTATTGTTGGGCCGGCGCGAAGTCGCTTGCTGCAAGGACGAAACTGTATGTCGCGTGTATCGCTTTTTTCCGCCCCGTTTCTTCTGGGCTTTGATCTTTTTGAAGAGCGCTTTGACCGCCTGGCCAAGGCCGCAGAGGGTTACCCGCCTTATAATATCGAGCGCCAGATTGAGGGGGATGGCGATGAACGCTTCCTCATCTCGATTGCTGTCGCTGGCTTCAGCCGCGCGGAACTTGAAATTTTCGCCGAGGACAATCAGCTCACCGTGCGCGGCCGTCAGGCCGAGGAGACGGAACGGCAATATCTGCATCGTGGTATCGCCACCCGTCAGTTTCAGCGCACATTCCTGCTGGCCGAAGGCATGCGGATTGATGGCGCGCTCCTCAGGGACGGTTTGCTTGAAATCACGGCTGTGCGACCCAGAGTTGAAAAAACCGCCCGGCGCATCGATATAGAAGTAAAGGAATAGGAGCCCGGAATGTACGATAAGTCAGGTTTCAAAACCGAAAATTTCCCGCTGCACGCGATGGCCGATACCTTGCGGCTGATGAGCGATGAAGAATTTGCAGCCCTGGGCGCAGAAACCATCGTCTTTGCGCGCCCGATCTCGGTTTCCGATCTTGCCCGCTTTGTGCCGCAGGCAAACGTCGCCCCAGACGATGCCATGCTACAAATGGTTGTGGCCGCCGATGGTGCGCCTGTCCTTGTCACCGATAATGACGAGGCTATTTCTGACTGGCTCGAAGACCACAGCGTCACGCTGGTGCAGCGGCACTAGTTTGGTTGGGCGGCTTTGCATCAGCTGCCGCCCTTCACGCCTCAGGCGGCGTTTGTTGCCTCGATCGGGGCCGTCAAAATTTCGTAAAGCTTGCCGGTATCGCGCGTATTGCGCAATTGCTCGGTCACGTTGTCAGTGCGCATCAGGCGCGCAACGCGGGCCAAGGCCTTCAAATGATCAGCGCCTGACCCGGCAGGGGCCAGCAGCATGATTACCAGATCGACCGGCTGATCATCCACCGAATCGAAATCGATGGGTTGATCGAGCCGGGCAAAGACGGCGGTAACGCCGGCAATGCCCTCGAGTTTGCCATGCGGAATGGCAATGCCATTGCCAAGGCCGGTCGACCCCAATTGCTCACGCGACACCAGTGTTTCAAAAATCTGATGTGATTCCACGCCCACCAGATCAACGGCTTTGTCGGCCAGGAGCTGGAGAAGTTGGCGTTTACTTGCAACCTTTGCACAAGCAATCACTGACCCCTTAGCGAGGATGTCGGCGAGTTCCATGAAAGAACCTTTAAGTCTGATTATGGGGTAGCTTTGAGACCCTGATCTGTGGTCATGGCTGGATCAATCCAGCCAATATTGCCATCGGCCCGGCGATAAACCACATTCATGCCGCCATGTCCAGCGTGGCGGAAGACGAGGACGTCTGTTTGGGTTAAATCCAGCTCCATTACCGCTTCTCCAACGCTCATGGTCCTGAGGCTTGAAGTGCTTTCTGCAATGATCGGGGGGTTGAAATCTTCTTCAACCTCATCACGGCTGTCCGGGGAGGCCAGAACATAGGCCTGCGCCGCGATATCACTGGGATCCGCCTTGCGCCTGTGGCTTTTCAGCTTGCGCTTGTAGCGCCGCAATCGTTTCTCGATATGCCCGGCCATTGTCTCAAATGCGGAAGTCGCATCGCCTGCTGACGCGCTTGCATGCAGAATGACGCCGGTATCGAGATGTACGACGCAGTCAGCGCGGAATCCGATACCTTCCGGTTCGAGGGTGAGATGCCCATCATATCCGCCGTCAAAATATTTGCTGACAGCGGAGTCAAAATGATCCTGCGCCTTCTCGCGCAAGGCCTCACCAACGTCCATGTTTTTTCCTGAGACACGCAAATTCATGGCAATCCCTCGACTTGTTTCAAAGTACGGACCGCCTCGGGCTAATCACCGAAGCGCCCGTAAACCGAGATTAGCCCCCCCAAAGGGGCGAGTACAAGGTCGAAAGCTGCTGTGCGGGCAGTCGATGCTGTTGACAATCGCAATTGCAACAAAACCGCAAATCGGGGGTCAGCATCAAATTTTGACAATAAATCAGGCCAGGCGCGCCTGCCTCAGGCCATATGCGTCATGGCTTTCTTCTGCCGCCGCCGGATAACCGATGAGGGAATGTTCATGCCCTCGCGGTATTTGGCAACCGTACGCCGTGCCACATCGATCCCCTGCTCGGCCTTCAGCATTTCCGCAATTGTGTCGTCGGAAAGGATAGCCTTGGGACTTTCCGCCTCGATCAATTGCCGGATACGGTGCCGCACGGCTTCTGCCGAATGGTCGGCGCCACCGGTTGTTGATCCAAGCGCGGTGGTGAAGAAATATTTCATCTCAAACAACCCGCGCGGTGTCGCAAGGTATTTGTTGGATGTGACCCGGCTCACCGTCGATTCATGCATGTCGATCTCTTCGGCCACGGCTTTCAGGGTCATGGGCTTCAAATGCGCAATGCCGTGTTCCAGGAAAGCATCCTGCTGCCGGACGATCTCGGCGGCGACCTTCAAAATGGTCTGCGCCCGCTGATCGAGGCTTTTGGTCAGCCAGTTGGCAGTCTGCAGGCAATCGGTAAGAAAGGTCTTCTCGCCCGGATTGCGCGCCTTGCGCGTTACACTGGCATAATAGGTGCGATTAACCAGGACGCGCGGCAGTACCTCGGTATTCAGTTCAATTTCCCAAAGCCCTGTATTGCCGCGCCGGACGAATACATCCGGCACCACTGCCTGCACAGGTCCGCCATCAAAGGCACGCCCCGGCTTCGGGTCAAGCTCGCGCAATTCCCCCAGCATATCGGCAATGTCGTCCCGGTCTGCGCCAGTTGCACGGGTCAGGGCGGTCATGTCATGCATCGCCACAAGATCAAGATTATCGAGCAATGCCTGCATCATCGGATCGAGCCGGTCTTTTTCGCGCAACTGGATCGCAAGACATTCCGACAGGTTGCGTCCGAACACACCAAGGGGGTCACAACCCTGCACCCGTTGCAGCACCGCCTCGACATCGCTCTCGGTTGCGCCCAGCTGTGCGGCGATATCGTCACACGCCGCCATCATGTAGCCGGCCTCGTTGAGGTTATCGATCAGGTGCTGGGCAATCAGCCGTTCCGCAGGTTGCTTCAGGATCAGGTTGATTTGCTCGCGCAAATGGTCGGCGAGGCTGATCTGGCTGGCCACATAGCTGTCAATGTCCGGGGCTTCGCCAAGCCCGATCATGCTCGGTCCTTCGCGATGTTTGTTCAGCGATTGGGCGACGCTGTCCTGCCCCACCTGTTCGGGAAACACATTGGAAACATCGGTGTCATATTGTTCGGCAATCGAACTGGCCGACCCCATGGTTTCACCATGATCAACCGTATCGCGGTCCGGGCTGCCTTCCGTCACATATTCAGGTGTCGTCAGCGGTTCACTGTCGCTCACTTCATCGCGCTCGAGCAGTGGGTTGCGCTCAAGTTCGGTTTCCACAAAGGCATTGAGTTCAAGATGGCTGAGCTGCAGCAGCCGGATCGACTGCATAAGCTGGGGCGTCAGCGTCAGGCTCTGCGCCTGCCTGATTTCGAGCCGTGGCATCAATGCCATAACGCCGAACTCCCGCCCCAGTTTTTCATGCCAGTCCAGTATCTGCGGGTGTAAACCCGCCCACAGGCTGTCTGAAATCTAACCATCAGGGTTTCATCCCTGTCTGATACAAACATGCATGATTTGGGCGGGCTATACAAGTTTTGTGCCAGTTATTGCCCAATGCATTGATTTGACCGAAATCAGATCGAAAAACTCTCGCCCAGATAAACCCGGCGGGCGTCAGGGTCATTGGTAATTGTCTCAGGTGTACCCTGTATCATCACAGCGCCGCCGTGGATGAGATAGGCCCGGTCCACCAGCCCCAAAGTCTCGCGCACCGAATGATCGGTGATCAAAACGCCAATGCCGCGACCGGTCAATTGGCGCACGAGGCCCTGAATTTCGGCAACGGCAATCGGGTCAACGCCAGCAAAGGGTTCGTCCAGCAGCATAAAAACCGGATCTGCCGCCAGCGCCCTCGCGATTTCCACCCGTCGCCGCTCGCCGCCCGAAAGCGCCAGTGCGTTGGCATCGCGCAAATGCGAAATGGAGAACTCGTCAAGAAGCGCGGACAGGCGTTTCTCACGCGCTGCGCGCCCTTTAATGTGGCCCTCAAGCACCGCCAGAATATTGTCTTTGACACTAAGGCCCCGAAAAATCGATGGCTCCTGTGGCAGATAGCCAATCCCCATCCGCCCGCGCTGATAAAGAGGGAGATGCGTAATCGGTCTGCCATCGACCAGAATGTCACCCTGATCGGGCTTCACCAGCCCCATGATCATGGTGAAAACGGTGGTCTTGCCCGCGCCATTGGGGCCCAAAAGCCCCACCGCTTCCCCGCGTTTGACCGCCAGCGACACATCCCGCACAACAACCCGTTTGCCAAACTTCTTGGCCAGCCCGTGCGCAACCAGCCATCCATCCTGATCCGGAAGCTTATTCACCCGCCGGGCCCTCGGGGGCAGTAAAGATGCCCGTCACCCGGCCGCCGCCAGATTTGCCCCCGGTAAACGCCGATGTGCCCTTGGCGATATCCACCACCAGTTCAGGACCGCTCACCGTGCCGCTCTCATTGGTCACCACAACATTGCCGGTCAGTGTCAGAATGCGCACCTTGGGATCATAGACACCACGGTCGCCTGTCGCGGTTTGTTCGGGTTGTTTGATACGCACATTGCCCACAGCTTCAAAATCCCTGAGATCGGACGGGCCGCCGGGGCCATATCGCACCACGACCGTGTTGGCCCATACCGTCAGGTCGGGCTGGCGAATTTCCACATTGCCGGAAAACGTCGCCCGGCTGCTGCCTTCATCGACAACAAACTTGTCCGCCGTGATCTCTGTCGCATCCTGAGCCAGGGCACCCATCGTGCTCATGGCAATAAGCAGGATGTTCGCAAGCGCTTTCAGTGGCCATTTCATTGTTCTGTCTCTTCCGCCGCAAGGGTGAGCTTTACATTGTCGAAGTCCCAGGTCTGGGCACCGGCATCATAGCGTAATGATGACCCGGTCAAAATCGATCCATCGGCGAAAACCACATGAACATTGTCTTTTGCCACCAAAGTCTGGGTCCGCCAGTCGATTATGGCGTTCAAAAGCTTGGCCTGCATGTCCTGGCTGTCGCTGACATTGAGCACGTCATCCACTTCAACCGTTTGCCGATCAATGGAAAAGCGCGCCGAGTTGGCGCCAGCACGCATGCGATAACCGTCGGTGCGGGTCAGGTCGATCAGTGGATCTGTGAGGTTGAGCAGGTCCCCGTCACCAATCGTGGTGCTGGCCGCTTCCGCAACCACCGTATAAAGCGTGCCATTGGCCATCACGCCGGAATATTCAGGCGTATCGATCACCAGTTCGTCCCGGGCTATGCGCACACCCGAAATGCCGAAATCCCGCGCTATATTGGCGATGACAATTTCGATCATCAGGGCTGCCAGCACCAGCGCCCCGAATAAGGGCACGCCAATGCGCAACCAGCTGATCAACCGGTTATGTCGGGCGAAACCGCGATAGGTCTGCGCCCGTTTGTCGTTCAGATCGCTGGCATTGGCGGCGTGCATCGGGGTGTCAGCTATGGGCGAAAATGTCGGTTTCCGGCCAGCCCGCAAGGTCAAGTTCAACCCGGGTCTTGAGGAAATCGAAACAGCTCTGCGCCATCTCCATTCGGCCTTCCCGTCGCAGCATGCGGTCGAGATGGCGTTTCAGATCGTGCAGATAAAGAACATCCGAGGCCGCATATTCAAGCTGGGCATCGCTTAGCGTATCCGCGCCCCAGTCAGAACTCTGCTGTTGCTTGGAAACCTCGACATTGATCAGTTCACGCGCCAGGTCTTTCAGCCCGTGCCGGTCCGTATAGGTGCGCACCAGCTTCGAGGCGATCTTGGTGCAATAAACCGGGCCAACCACAACGCCGAACCGGTTTTGCAAAGCCGCCATGTCGAAACGGGCGAAATGGAAAATCTTGGTCACATCGGCATCACCGAGTAATTTCTCAAGATTGGGGGCAGAGGTCTGGTCCAGGCTGATCTGAACCACATCGGCATCACCATCACCGGGCGAGAGCTGCACAACACACAGCCGGTCACGACGGGTCATCAGCCCCATCGTCTCGGTGTCGATGGCGACTTCCCGTCCATAACGCGAAAGATCGGGCAAATCGCCCTTGTGCACTCTGATCGTCATATTGCCCCTCGTTTTGGCATTGTGCTTCGTTGATGCCACAGCGGTGAGGCGATGGGAAGGGCGCAAGCCTTAAGGGCGCAACCCGGTAGCCTTCAAAAGCCCTTTGCGCTTGGCATGATAATAATAGCCACTTTGATAAAGCCTGTCCGCCCGCGCGGCGTCACCATCCGCCACCATATACGCGCCGGCAAGATATTTGACCCCGTATTTGAGGTTGGTTTCCGCATCCAGAAGCCCTGAGGGCACACCGCGATATCCCATGGTGCGGGCGGTCGTCGGGTTCAATTGCATCAAGCCCCAGTGCTTGCCATTGCGCGCTGCCGGATTATAGGTGCTCTCGCGATTGACCACATGATGCACCAGCGACAGCGGCACATTGTATTGCGCTGCATATTTGGCAATCAGCGGGTCCAGCGCGGCCCGGCCCGGATTGTCCGGTTTTCGCGTGGCTGGTGCATAAGACAAAACGTCAGATTCGGTGCCCGCCTCTGCTTCTGCTTCAGCTTCAGCAATTGCGAGGTCTTGCGGTGTTTCCGCGTCAGCTTGAGCCGTCTCGATGCCGGTATTGTCGGGGATCAGCGGCAGGGCCAGCTGGGCAAACCGCTCAGAGGGGCTGCATCCGGCAACAGCAAGTGCCAGAAAAAACGCGGTGGCCGGGATCGCGATACGATGCGCCATGAATACTCGTACATTTTATCAAAGGGACAGGCGTCAATTAAAGGCCTCTATTGCGCCCGGCAAGCGGCAACATTGCGGCAAGCTTAACGCGGGCACACGTCGCCGCTGCGCTGTCGGCTTTAAATTTGCAGTGAAAGGGCGCTGGGAAAACACACAATCGTCCGCCGCCTTGCCCCTTAAAAGGGGCAAGTGACGACATTGCGGATCAAAAACTTATTGATCTGAAAAGCACCAAGAGAATGGTGCCCTGGAGAAGACTCGAACTTCCACTTCCATACGGAAACTAGCACCTGAAGCTAGCGCGTCTACCAATTCCGCCACCAGGGCCCATTTGGGCAATGCGCGAGCCTTGACGACCCGAGCGGGCCACTCACTAGGGCCAGTCCGAGGCTTTGTCAATTGCCAAACCGCATTACTGTGCTCAAGGGGTGGCTTTGGCACTCGACAGGGCGGCAGGTCTCACGTTAGAAACCGGTAAAACTCGTTATCCCGGCTGGTTGGAGCAGATTCATGGCACGTACGCGCGAGAAAATTGTCACCATTTTTGGCGGTTCCGGCTTTGTGGGCACACAATTGGTGCAGGAACTGGCGCGCAAGGGTTACCGCATCCGCGTTGCCGTGCGCCGTCCCGATCTTGCCGGTCACGTCAAACCGCTCGGTGCCGTCGGCCAGATCGTGCCGATTCAAGCCAATATCCGGAATATAGCTTCAATTGAACGCGCCGTCGCTGGTGCCGATATTGTTATCAATCTGGTCGGCCTCCTGTTCGAGGGGGGGCGTCAGCGCTTCCGCGCGGTTCACACACAGGGTGCCAAAAATATTGCTGTTGCTGCTGCGCGAGCGGGTGCCGGCGCGTTGGTGCACATGTCGGCCCTCGGGGCAGATCCCGAATCTGAAAGCGCCAGTGCCCGGTCCAAGGCCCTGGGTGAGGCCGAAGTGCTCAAGGCCTATCCCGAAGCGGTGATTATTCGCCCGTCTATCATTTTTGGTCAGGGCGATGGCTTTTTCAACATGTTCGGCTTTCTGGCCCGTATTTCTCCCGTCCTGCCCCTGATTGGTGGCAAGACACAGTTCCAGCCGGTTTACGTCGGCGACGTGGCTGAAGCTTTTGCCCTTGCCGCCGAAGGCAAGGTTAAAACCGGCAAGATCTATGAACTTGGTGGCCCGGACGTGGAGACCATGCGCGAACTGATGCAGCGTGTGCTGCATGAAACCGCCCGCAAACGCCCTCTGCTTCCGGTGCCGATGCCTTTGGCAAAGTTCAAGGCGGCCTTCCTGCAATTGCTGCCCTCGCCAATGCTCACCGTCGACCAGGTCATCCAGCTTGACCGCGACAATGTTGTCTCCGACGAGGCGATAAAGCAAAAGCGCACCTTTGCCGCCTTCGGCATTACGCCCACCACCATGGATGCCATTCTGCCCACCTATATGTGGCGGTTCCGCAAGCACGGCCAGTTCGAGCATATCGCCGCCTGAGGCAAAAGGCTGGCCGTCCGGGTTCAGCAATCCCGTGGGTATGAAGGTTTAGTCAGGCCGGGTCTCGGCCTCCCGCAGTCGCGCCTTGATCTGCGCGACACGCTCGGATTTTTTGGGCGTAGGCTCCCCCTCCACGACCCATTGGCTGAAGCGGGCGAATAGCCGCGCCAGTTCCACCAATTCATCCTCGTCCCAGCTTTTCAGCGCTTCTGTAAAAAGAATGGCCTTATAGGTATAAACGGCTTCCTGATAGGCTTTGCCGCGTGGGGTGAGCTCAAGGCAAATGCGGCGCGCATCGGCCTGCGAGGCGACCCGCCGTGCCAGACCTTTCTCAACCACATCCGCCGTCAGCCGGCTGGCGCGTGAAGGGTCTATATCCATCCGTTCAGCCACAAGCCCGACGGTAACTTCGCCCTCGGACCCAGCGGCAGAAATTGTGTGGATGACCATCAAATGCGCCACATCGACATCAAGCCCCAGCTCGTTGACGGCCTGCTGCACCAATGTCCGCCGGGCAATGCTGCGCCGCATCGTTGCCAGGGTTTCATCAAGGCTGATCGCGGCCTCTGCCGCGCGGGGCGACATGCCGTATGCCACGAATTGCTGCAATTTCTCTGCACCCGCTGAGGCGTTGTCACGGGTCGGATCAGGCGCGTTTTGCTTGGTTTTGATCATGATTTGATTAAACGCAGATAGGTGAAATTGTCAATCATTTGCATGTAGCATATATATGACATTGACATATATATTGCCTCCTTACATAATTTGCGTATCCCAATTGGAAACCTGTTCATGACCGATACTGCCATGCCGATGTCAAACCGGCGTCGAATGACAATCTATGCCGCTGTCCTCGCCGGCCTTTTCATGTCCGTTCTGGATATGCAGATCATTGCCACGGCTTTGCCCACCATTGCCGCCGATCTCGGCAATCTCGAACTTTTTGGCTGGGTCGGTGCTGCCTATTTGCTGGCTACAGCCGCCGTCACACCATTCTATGGAAAGCTCGGCGACCTTTATGGGCGCAAACGCCTTTTCATTGCCGCCATCGTCTTGTTCACGCTTGGCTCACTCGCTTGTGGTCTGGCCTGGTCGATGGAGAGCCTGGTGGCCGCACGCGTCTTGCAGGGGATCGGTGGCGGCGGCTTGATGACATCAGCATTTGGCATTCTCGCCGATCTGTTCGAGCCGCGTGAACGCGCCAAATATCAGGGCTACAGCTCCGCCGTCTTCACCCTCGCAGGACTGGTTGGTCCTGTAGCTGGCGGGCTGATCGCGCAATCGGTGGGCTGGCAATTCATTTTCCTGATCAACCTGCCCATCGGCGTGGCCGTGATTGCCGTTCTCTTGTTCGCCATGCCCGCAATCACCCACACGAAACGCCCGAGTGTCGATTACCTGGGCGGCATGTTACTCGCGGCAGCAGTCACTCTGACCGTGTTCTGGGCCGAGGAGGTCCTGGGCAACGGCACCTCGGACGTGCTCGCAATCATTCTGCCCGTACTGATTGTCGTTGCAACGGCTGGTTTCATTTTCACAGAACGCCGCGCCGCAGAACCAATGGTGCCCCTGTTCCTGTTTACCAACCATACGATCGGGCTGACGCTGGTCATCTCGGTTCTGGTCGGCATGTCCTCGCTTGGCATGCTCAATTACTTTGCGCTCTTTTTGCAAACGGTCACCGGTTTGCCACCGGCCCTGGCGGGCCTGTTTTTCTTGCCCTCATCGGTAGGGTCGCTATTGGCATCGGTCGGGGCCGGTCTGCTGGTCGCCCGCACCGGGCGCTACAAGATATTCCCCGTTGTGGCGACCGCACTTGGCGTTGTGGTGCTTTTAAGTTTTGCTCAGGTTGATGTGAACACACCGGTCTGGGCGATCTGCATCCTCATGTTCTTTTTCTCCGTCAGCATGGGCCTGCAAATGCAAACCCTGATGGTCGCCGTACAAAATGCAGTGCCCCGCCAGGATGTTGGGGCAGCCACGGGCGCCTTAAGTCTCTCACGGCTTATCGGCGCCTCCCTCGGCCTCGCGGCCAATGGCGGGCTGCTCACTGCCGGGCTGGTTCAGGCGCAGGCCTCATTGCCCGCTGCAACCGCGGCGCAATTGCCTGTGCCCCTGCGTGATCTGACACCGGACGCTATATGGTCCTTGCCACCAGAACTGTCGCACGAAATAGTCGGCTTGTTCGACATGGCTTTTGAGAGAATTTTTTATATGGGTGCCGGCTTGTTCGCGGTCTCACTCATCCTCTCGCTCATGCTGCGCGACGTGCGCCTGCCGGGGCGAGAGCACGTTGAGGCCGTCGCGGCACCAAGCGCTGCGGAATAAGCGGCAAACAAAAAACCGGGGTCGCAATGCCCCGGTTTTTCAAGTTCAGCCCATTGGCCAAAGTACAATCAATCCCAGTCCGCCAACCGCAATGCGCCACCAGGCAAAATACCGGAACCCGTGTCGCGAAACGAAGTCGAGCAGGTAGCGCACCACAATTGTGCCTACAATAAACGCTGCAACAAAGCCGATCAGAATATCGAGCCCCAGCCCGCCATTCAGGATCATGTCCTTGTTCTTGTAGAAATCATAGACAAATGCGCCCGCCATGATCGGCAGGGCGATGAAAAAAGTGAACTCGGCGGCAGAACGTTTGTCGGTGCCGAACAGGAGTGAACCGACAATTGTCGCCCCTGAACGCGACACGCCGGGGATCAGCGCCAGCATCTGGAACAGCCCGATGATCAGGCTCAGGTGCCAGGGGTATGTATAGATATCCGTATAGCGCGGCTTCAGCGGCAGCTTGTCGACGATCATCAGAATAATGCCACCCGCCAGCAACATCACACAGATTGTCATGGGGCTTTCATAGACAACTTGCTGAATGAAATCATGGGCCAGCACGCCAACCAGAGCCGCCGGAGCAGAGGCGAGGGCGACATTGAGGGCAAATAACCATGCCCCTTTCTTCCCCTGCAGCGCATCGCGCAACAACTCAAATAGTTTGGCAAAATAGACCGTGATAATCGCAAGGATCGCCCCCAATTGGATCAGCACCACGAATACGGCAGGCTGCGTCAGACCAAAGAAATGACCAGCCAGCAAAAGGTGCCCGGTGGAGGACACAGGTAAGAATTCGGTAAGCCCTTCCAGAATTCCCAGAACAAGCGGTACAAAAATACCTTGATCCATATTCGCTATTTCCCCTATCCAGTCCTTGGGCACCTTTGAGCAAAATTGGCGCGGCGCAGCGGCGCGGCCCCGAAACCTGATGCCGGGATTCGGCCACTATCTTGCCGCAGAAATGCCTGTCCCGATTCGCATCGGATCAGGCTCTAGCCTGATTTGCGCTATAGCGCTACCACGCTCAACCGGGGATGGGTGAAAACAAGAATGACCAAGTTGCTGCATCACAAGCTCGATCCGGCCTCTCGCATGGTCCGTCTCATGCTGGCCGAATACGGCGCTGAAATTGAACTGGAAGACGCAAGCCCCTGGCTGCGCCCCGCCAGTCTGACCGATCTGAATCCGGCGGCCACAGTGCCGCTATTGCTCGAGCACGGTATGGCCCCGATTATCGGCCCGCTGGCTGTCGTCCATTTCGTGGAAGAGCGCTACACACCGGACATGGTGGCCGGACTGGTGCCCGCGGATATCGGTGGACGCGCTGAGATGTGGCGGCTCTATGATTGGGTAATGGGTAAATTCAACGATGAGGTAACCCGTTACATTCTTGAAGAGAAAATCGGCCGCCGCGAGCAGAAGGCTGGCGCGCCAGACCCCTCGGCCCTGCGGGCAGCCAAAGCCAATCTCGCCGAGCATTTACAATATTTCGCCTATCTTTTCGCCACGCGCCGCTGGCTTGGCGGCGATGCCATGACCCTCGCCGATTTTGCCTTGGCCGGACATCTCTCTGCGCTCGATTATCTCGGCGACATCGACTGGGCGGCCACTGGCGAAACCCGTGACTGGTACGCCCGCATCAAGTCCCGCCCCGCTTTCCGCCCCTTGCTGGGGGATCGGCTCGTTGGCACCACACCCTCTAAAAGCTACGCGGATCTCGACTTTTGAGCAAAGGCGCTGGAGTACAGCCCGGCGCCCCGGTTCAGCCCGATGCCAAAACCGCGCGGCTGATTGATGATCTGCGCGCCCGCGCCAAGGCGCTCGGCTTTGATGCCATTGGCATCACCTCGGCCCATACCCGCGCAGACTGGCATGAAAAACTCACGATTGCCCTCGATCGCGGCTGGCACGGCGATATGGACTGGATGGCTGAAACCGCCAGCCGCCGTGCAGCGCCCGAAGCGCTCTGGCCCGAGGCCCGTTCCATCATCATGCTCGGCGTCAATTACGGGCCCGATACCGACCCCCTGCAATTGCTGGCGCAAAAATCGACCGGCAATATTTCCGTTTATGCCCGCAATCGCGATTATCACGACATCATCAAGGGCCGGCTGAAAGATCTTGCCGGCCTGCTTGCCCGCCGCGCCGGGGCAGGGGTCAAGGTTTTTGTCGATACCGCCCCGGTCATGGAAAAGCCGCTCGCCGCTGCCGCCGGCATTGGCTGGCAGGGCAAGCATACGGTTCTGGTCTCGCGGGAATTCGGCTCCTGGCTGTTTCTGGGTGCCATCTTCACCGATGCCGATCTGCCCCTCTCCGAGCCCCATGCAGAAAGCTGCGGCACCTGCCGCCGTTGCCTTGATGTTTGCCCCACCAATGCTTTCCCCGCGCCCTTCCAGCTCGATGCGCGCAAATGCCTCGCCTATCTCAATATCGAATTGAAGGGCCAGATCCCGCGCCAATATCGCGCGCCCATGGGCAACCGCATTTATGGCTGCGATGACTGTCTGGCCGTCTGCCCCTGGAACAAGTTCGCCAGCCACACAAAGGAAGTCAAATTGCAGGCCCGCGATGCGCTGACCACCCCGGCGCTGGCCGATCTGGCCGATCTCGATGATGCCGGCTTCCGCAAACTGTTTGCCGCCTCGCCGGTCAAGCGTCTTGGCCATGCCCGTTTCATCCGCAATGTCCTTATCGCCTTGGGCAATAGCGGCAATCCCGATCTCATCTCCCGCGCCGAACAGCGATTGAGCGATCCCGATCCGATGATTCGCGCCGCCGCCATCTGGGCCTTTCGCCGCCTCGCGCCTTCCGATAGGGTCGCGGCAATCCGGCAGCAAACCCAATCCCGCGAGCACGACATGGCCGTCGCCAGCGAATGGGACGGGGATTTGACGCCGCCTTTTTAACGCGTGAGCCGAGTGAGCATGAATTTCTTCTTCTTTGGCATGGGCTATTCCTCGCAGGCCGCCGCCCGCGCCATCCACACCCGTCTTGGCGCTGATATCCCGGTTTTCGGCACCACACGAAATGCCGGAAAAGCCGCCCATCTCGATGCCAAAAATATCCACGCCCATATGTTTGACGGCACAAAACCCGGCCCGACCCTCGGCGCCGCCCTGTCCTCGGCAACCCATGTCATCCATTCCATCGCCCCCGATGAAAATGGCGATGCCGTCTTCAATCACCATCGCGCCGATCTCGAAAGATCATCTGCGCTGCAATGGCTTTGCTATTATTCAACCGTCGGTGTCTATGGCAATTTCGATGGGGCCTGGATTGATGAGACCGCCGCATGCCACCCGGTCAACAAGCGCTCGCAATGGCGCGTCACCGCCGAAAACGCCTGGCGCGATTTCGCCGCCGAAAAAGGCGTGCCCCTGCTGATCCTGCGCCTTGCGGGGATTTACGGCACCGGCCGCTCCAGCTTTGACAAACTGCAATCGGGCACCGCCCGCCGCATCATCAAACCGGGTCAGGTGTTCAACCGCATTCATGTGGAAGATATCGGCCGCATCACCGCTCTGGCAGCCGAACAAAAGCTCGTCGGCACCTTTAATCTTGCCGACGATGAACCGGCCCCGCCGCAGGATCTGGTTGCCCATGCCGCCGAAATGGCGGGACTGAACCCGCCGCCCGAAGTGCCATTCGACACTGCCGACATGACGCCCATGGCCCGCTCATTTTATAATGACAATAAGCGCGTCTCCAACGCCGCCATCAAAAAGGCTCTCGGCATCGAACTGCTCTACCCAACTTATCGTCAGGGTCTTGCTGCAATTCATGGAGCCATGAAATGACCAGGCCGCAACCGGCAAGCTCCCCCGCGCCGATTGTATTGAAGGGGCGCTATTGTCGGCTCGAACCAATGACGCAAGAACATGCGGCAGACATGTTCGCCGCCATCTCCGGGCCCGAGGCCGACGCGCGTCACCGCTGGTTGTTTTCTGACGCGCCTGCCGATTTGGCCGCGCTACAAGCCTGGATAAACATGACGCTGGCTGCGCCCGATCAGCTCTATTTCGCTGTCATCGACACGGCGACCGGCAGGTGCGGTGGGCGGCATGCCCTCATGCGCCTGCGCCCCGAACATGGCTCCATAGAAATCGGTGGCGTGCTCTGGGGCGCCGGGGTCGCGAAAACCCGGCTTGCAACCGAGGCCTTCTACATTACGGCAAAACATGTGTTCGACGATCTGGGTTATCGCCGCTTCGAATGGAAGTGCAATGACCGGAATCTGGGGTCAAAGCGGGCGGCCACCCGTTTCGGCTTCACCTTCGAGGGCGTGTTCCGGCAAGACATGATCGTCAAGGGCGAGAACCGTGACACGGCCTGGTTCTCCATGCTCGATCACGAATGGCCGGCTCTCAAGGCCCGTTTCGAGACCTTTCTCGATCCCGCCAATTTTGACGAAACCGGCCAGTCAAAGACACCGCTGTCTACCCCGCGTCTGCCGACATCCGGCTGATCACGTCTTTCAGTTTTTCCAGATCCGGCACCCGGCTCAACCGGTGATCGCCATCAGGAATAAGCGTGAAACCCACAGGGTCCTGCGTCAGATGTGCCAAAAGCTTGAGCGCATGCGCGGGCGGCACATCCGTATCCTGCCCGCCTTGCAGAATATGCACGGGGCACCCGGTCACGATCGAGCCCTTGCCAAACAGCAAATGCTTTGCCCCGTCCGAAATCAGTTTCTCGGTCAAAATATAGGGTTCGTCCGCATAATCGGAGGGTTGCTCCACCCGTCCCTTCATATGCAGATCGTGCAATTCCTCGGGCGAAAAGGTCAGCCGCATCAAATCCTCGGTCATGTCCACTGCCGGGGCAATCAACACCAGTCCGCAAACCCGGCTATCGCCTTTTGCCCTGAGGGCCTGGTTCAGCAACAGCGCCAGCCAGCCACCCATCGAGGAGCCGGTGACAATCTGCGGCCCCGAGGTGGTCTCAAACACCCCAAGCGCATCCTCCAGCCACTGGCTGATGCTGCCGTCAAGAAATTCTCCCTCCGAAACCCCGTGCCCGGAATAATCGAACCGCGTCACCGCCAGCCCCTGTTCCGCGCCAAAGGCATCGAGCGCCTCCGCCTTCGAACCGATCATGTCGGATTTGAACCCACCCAGCCAGAACAGGCCCGGCGTTTGGCCCGATCGGCGCAATATGGCAATCCGGCGCGCCACGTCCCCCGCACCAATCATGAGGCTATCTTCTTGTGCACCCATGTTGAATTCCTCTCCAAACTACCCAAATAGAGCACTAACCAGCTCATACCCGAAGCGGCAACCCGCTTGTTTGGGTTTTGCCGGTTGACTTTGTGCCCGTCTGAAACGATTTTAGGCGGGAAATTTCGCCCGTTTTGCAGACAGTAGAAGGATTGCAAACATTCGCCGTCCAATGAGACCCGTGCAGCCCCAAAAAGATGGGCCGCCCGCAAATGAAGATATCACCTCCGCCGACGTGCAGCTGATTGACGCCGAAGGCGAAAATCACGGCACCGTTCCAACTTCACAGGCCATGGAAATGGCGCGCGAGGCCGGTTTGGACCTTGTGGCGATCTCGCCCAACGCCAATCCGCCGGTTTGCAAGATCCTTGATCTTGGCAAATTTAAATACGCCGCCCAGAAAAAGGCCGCCGAAGCCCGCAAAAAGCAGAAAGTTATTGAGGTCAAAGAGATCAAGCTCAGACCCAATATCGATAAGCATGACTACGAAGTCAAAATGCGCTCGGTCGTGAAGTTCCTGGAAGAAGGCGACAAGGTCAAAGTGACTATGCGCTTCCGTGGCCGCGAAATGGCCCACCAGGATATCGGCCTGCAGCTTTTGAACAAAGTGCGCGACGAAATGGAAGAATTGTCGAAAGTCGAATCGTCACCGCGTTCTGAAGGACGTCAGATGGTTATGATTATCGCGCCGCGCTAAAAAACGTGTAGCGCAATGCGCGCTCCGAATCTGAACAAAAAGGCATTCGCATTCGCGGATGCCTTTTTCATATAATGAACGAGAAAACGGCTTATTTAGCAATTCCTTAAGCATAACGCCCCAAAGGTTGGTTTTGGGGACGACGTTATGCTGAAGGAATAAAAATGCTCGGTCGGTTCGGAATATCTGCCAGAATTTTTGCTGGTTTCTCTGCCATCCTTTTACTCTTGGGGGGGGTGGTCGTCGTCTCGTTTTTGGGGCTGCAAACAATCTCGTCCACGTTCAGGGACGTCGAAGTCTCTGCTGACCAGGCGTCTGAGTTTGGTGACTATCTAAAAGATTTTAATGCCATGGTTCTATCCATGGCCACCTACAACGCCAATCCGACCGCCGAAAATGCGCAGTTGACCATCGAATGGATCGATGATGTCGGCACCAATGATGCTGAAGGTCTGGCCAAGTTCGAAAGCACGCCGGCAGCACTTGAGACAATTCGCGAAATCGAGGTCTACGCTGCCAATTATGAAGACGCCTTCGCCCGGGTCGCAGCGATCATTGATGAACGCGCCGCCATTGCCGCAAGCATTGTCGCCAATGACGGACAATTCCGCGAAGCGCTGGTGCAGTTGCTCGAAAACGCCAAGGCCGCCGGTAATCTCGATATCGCCGTACGCGCCGGCATGAGTGCGCAAAACGGCATGCTGATGCAACAGGCGGCCGACCGCTATTTGCAAAGCGGTGCCGAGGCTGACTATCAAACGGTGATGGATGTCGCAGACGAAACCAGTGCGGAGCTGGCGGCGATGGTCGCTGTCTCGTTTTCCACTGGCGTCAAAAGCCAGATCGGCATTGTCCAGACGAATATCGAAAGCATGCGCGGTTTGATCTCGCAGGTAAAAGATACAATTGAGCGGCAGGCCGCAATCAATGCTGCCGAGATAAACGTTCTGGCCGACAATCTACGTGTCGCCTATGACGAACTGTCAGCTGTGATCAGGCAGAGCGAAGCTGACGCAGTCAATACGGGCTCGCAGGTAGTGCACGCCACCCAGGTGGCGGTAGCAGCCGTCAGTGTCGGGGCCCTCGTCATCGGCATCGCGCTGGCGCTGATTACCGGGCGTTGGCTTTCCTCAGCCATTGGCAATATGTCCGCCAGCATGCGCCGTCTCGCCGATGGCGACCTTGATGTTGAGCTGACCGGTGCTGAACAACGCAACGAGCTCGGCTTGATGGCTCAGGCACTCGAAGTCTTCCAGAACAATGGCAAGGCCATGCGTTCCATGGACGCGGAAAAGGAAGCCGAGCGTGTTCGCGAAGCCGCCGAGCAGCAGCGTCGTGCCGACATGCAGGCCGAAATGGCCCGCGTTGTGGCCGCCGCCGCCGAGGGCGATTTCACCGCGCGTATCGAGCAGGTCTATGATGACGAGGAGCTCGATACCATCGTGGCAAGCCTCAACGGGCTCATGCGCAGTGTGGATGACGGTCTTGCAGAAACCGGCACGGTCATGGCCGCAATGGCGCAAGCGGATATGACCCATCGCGTTAATGGTGACTATAAGGGTGCCTTTGCCCGCCTTCGGGATGACACCAACACCATGGCTGACAAGTTTGCCGACATTCTCGGTCAGTTGCGTGAAACCTCACGCGCGCTGAAAATGGCGACCGGCGAAATTCTCTCCGGAGCCAATGACCTGAGTGAGCGCACCACGCGTCAGGCCGCGACCATCGAGGAAACCACAGCCGCGATGGAGCAATTGTCCGCCACCGTGCTCGACAATGCCCAGAAGGCGGAAGGCGCGGCGGAAAAAACCGGCATTGCCGCACGTATGGCCGAACAGGGTGGCGAAGCCATGCAACAGGCCACCAAGGCGATGGAGCGGATCACCACCTCATCGTCAAAGATTTCCAACATTATTGGCATGATCGATGACATCGCCTTTCAGACCAATCTGCTCGCACTGAACGCTTCGGTTGAAGCGGCCCGTGCGGGTGAAGCGGGCAAGGGTTTTGCCGTGGTCGCGGTGGAAGTCCGGCGCCTGGCCCAATCCGCCGCCGAAGCCTCATCCGAGGTCAAGGCACTGATCGAGCAAAGTGCCAATGAGGTCAGCGATGGGTCGGGTCTGGTATCCGCCGCTGCCGGCAAGCTTGAGGAAATGCTGCAGGCAGTCCAGGAAAACAGCCACCTGATGCAGGGTATTTCCAGCGCCAGCCGCGAACAGTCCTCATCGATTGGTGAAGTTGGTGCGGCTGTCCGCCAGATGGATGAGATGACCCAGCATAACGCCGCTCTTGTCGAGGAAATCAACGCCGCAATCGAACAGACCGAGTCTCAGGCCTCCGATCTGGATCGTATCGTCGATATCTTCAAAATCGACGGCGCACAAAAAACGTCACAGCCTGCACCGGTCAGTGTGCCGGAAAATGGCGTCCGCAAATTGCAGGAAAAAGTCACGCGTGTCGCAAAGACTTATCTCAGCCAGGGCAATGCGGCGGTCGATAGCGACTGGAATGAATTCTAGCGTTCAGCATCGTCCAGCAAAGCAAATTAAAAAAGGCGTCGTTTGCGGCGCCTTTTTCTTTTTGTCACTTGTGCCCGCAACGGTGCCACCCCATATCCCGGTCATGTCAAAAACCCCCGATTATTCCATTCTTGACCTGGTCCCCATTTCTGAGGGGTCGAGTGCCGTCACCGCGCTGACGCAGACCACCGACCTCGCCCGTCTGGGTGATGATCTGGGTTACAAGCGTCTCTGGTATGCCGAGCACCACGGCATGGCCGCCATTGCTTCATCATCACCGGAAGTGCTGATCGCGCATGCGGCGGCCAAAACCCGCCGTATCCGCATCGGGTCGGGCGGTGTCATGCTGCCCAACCATGTGCCCTTGCGCGTCGTGGAAACCTATCGGACCCTCGCCGGGCTTTACGATAACCGTATTGATCTTGGGATGGGCCGGGCAGGGGGCACGGATCAGCGCACCCTCAAGGCCCTGAATTCCTTCGGCGGCGAACATTTCGCCGAGCAGGTCGCCGAGATGATGGCCTTCGAAAGGGGCCGGTTCCCCGAAGGCCACCCCTATGCTCAGGTCAGTGTTGTCCCCGATGAAATTCCGCTGCCCCCAATCTGGATTTTGGGGTCGTCAGGTGCCAGCGCACAATTCGCGGGACAATATGGGTTTGGGTACGCCTTTGCCGCGCATTTCTCCAAAACCCCTGCGGGTCCCGCCTTCGCCGATTACCGGGACACTTTTGTGCCCTCAACAGCCTTTCCCAAACCGCACACCATTATCTGCCTCGCCGTCGTCGTGGCACCAACCCAGGAAGAGGCCGAATGGCGTGCCGGATCCATCAAGCTGATGTGGCGCAATCTGCATGCGGGCGAACCCGATCGCATCCCCAGCCCTGAAACGGCCGCCGCCTATCAATATACCCCCCATGAGGAATTGGCGCTGGCGAGCCAGATGCAATTGGTGATCACCGGCACGCCCGACACCGTGGCTGAGCGCATTCGCGCAGCGGCCGCAGCAGCGAATGCCGATGAGGTGATGATCTCGGCCAATATGCACGGCCACGCCCAACGCCTTGATGCATTCCGGGGTCTTGCAACAGCCCTCGATATCCCGGCCACCCCAGCATAACAGGGCTTGCCTTTCTAGCGATTCTGACGGCATAAATCCGTTGTCGGCTGACAAGAAGATATCCAAATCCCCGCAGCCGGTTTCATTGAACAGGGACACATAAACCGGATGCCTGAGCGGGCAGAGCCGGGTTTGTTTTGCGCAAACTCTGCTTGAGGTTTCTGCTTTCCAGTCGATTTCAGGGGTGCTGCATGCCGAATTCCATCAACGCTCAACTGACCTGGGGCCAGGAGCTGCGCGCCACATTGGTGCTGGCCTGGCCGTTGATTATCGCGCAGGTCGCGGGAATTTTGCTGTTCACCACGGATGTGTTGATGATGGGCTGGCTGGGGCCGACCCACCTTGCCGCCGGCACGCTGGCCACCTCATTATTGCACCCGATCTTTCTGGGAGGGCTTGGTGTGGTCACCGCGACAGCACCGATGATTGCGCAGGCCATCGGCGCACGCCAGAGCCGAAGTGTGCGCCGCACCGTCCGCCAGGGTTTCTGGGTCGCCACACTGCTCGCTGTTCTCATTGCCCCGCTGCTCTATAATGCAGAGCGCCTGTTTCTCGTTCTCGGCCAGGACCCTGAGGTCTCGGCGCTCGCCCAGGGTTATTTGTACTTCGCCGTCGGTGCCGTCTGGCCCGGCCTGTTGATCGTGCCCTTGCGCTCGCTTTTGCAATCGCGCGGCAATACCACGATCATTCTTTACATCACCGTGGCCGGCATTTTCGTCAATGCGCTGGGCAATTACGCGCTGATCTTTGGCAATTTCGGGTTCCCCCGGCTGGAATTGGCAGGGGCGGGCATTTCCACCAGCTTCGTCAATTGGGTCATGGCGCTGCTCGCCTTGCTCTTCGTCCTGTTTCACAAGCGCTACCGGCGGTTTCATATTCTGGTGCGTTTGTGGAAACCCGACTGGCAGCGTTTCCGCGACATTTTCCGCATTGGCATTCCCATCGGGCTGACGCTGATGGCCGAAGTCGGCATGTTCGGTGTGGCGGTGATCATGATGGGCTGGATCGGCACCAATCAGGTCGCCGCTCATGCGGTTGCCGCCCAGTTTGCCGCCATTGCCTTTATGGTGCCGCTCGGTCTGTCTCAGGCGACAACGGTGCGTGTCGGGCTCGCTGTGGGGTCGGGCCATCCCGAAGGGGTCCGCAAGGCCGGCTGGACATCGCTCTGGCTGACTCTTGCTTTCATGGCAGCCACCTGCGCCCTGTTCCTTCTGGCGCCGGGCGTTCTCGTGCAGCTGTTCCTTGATCCACTCAAACCCGAAAATGCCATCAGTTTTGGTCTTGCCATAGCCTATCTTGGCGTTGCGGCACTGTTTCAGCTCGTCGATGGCGCCCAATGCATTATGGGGGCGGCCCTGCGCGGCATGAGCGACACCCGCATTCCCATGGTGTTCGCGCTTGTCGGCTATTGGGTTATTGGCCTGCCCGTTGGTTATGTGGCGGGGTTCACATTCGGTCTTGAAGGGGTGGGTATCTGGCTGGGGCTGGCCAGCGGGCTGACCGTGGCCGCCGTCGCGCTCACCATTCGTTTTGCCCTGCGCGAAAGATTGAACTTGATGAGCAAGGCCGGGGCCGCTGGGTGAAGGGCTGGGCGGTCAGAGCATGCCTGCCGCCGCAAGTCCCTGCCAGACGATCCACAGACCAACCACCATCACAACACCGGCAAACACATAGCGCAATGCATGACGGTTTTTGCCAAGGAGCTTGCCAATCATCGCGCCTGCTACGCCACCCACCGCACCACCGGCGATGAACATTCCGGCAATCGGCCAGTCGACCAGCCCGGATATTGCATAATTGGCAGCAGTCGTCGCCCCGAAGGCGGCAACCGCGACCAGCGATGTGCCAATGGCAAAGCTCAAGGGCATGCCGGTTGCAAAAATCAAACCCGGCACAATCAGAAATCCGCCGCCAATGCCGAAGAACCCGGACAAGGCGCCAACCCCGAAACCTGCAGGGATCAAACGGGGCAGCAAAGCACTTGCAGTTTTGGAGGTGAGGCGGATTTCAGGGTCGCCCTCACCATTTTGCCCAAACAGCATGGCCAGGCCCACAATCAGCATCAGCAGGCCGAACAGCAATAACAAGCTGTCGCCTTCAACGATCTTGGCAATGCTGGAGCCGGCAAATGCGCCGATAATGCCGGTCACGGAAAAGACCGCCGCGCAGGGCCATTTGATTTTGCCAGCCCGCCAGTGCGGCACCAGATTGGCAATGGCGGTCAGCGCTACAGCCATGGCGCTTGTGCCCAGCGCCATATGGGTTGAGCCGATGCCCACCACATAAATGAGAAGCGGCACCGCCAGAATAGAGCCGCCGCCGCCCACAAGGCCAAGAACCAGTCCAACGATAGCACCGGAAAACGGCGCCAGAATTTCCGTGGGGATCACTTTTCCTCCAGGCAGAAAACTTCATACAAAATCGTCATCAGTCTTTCGGTCCTCTCATCGGCGATGCGATACCAGATGGTCTGGCTGTCGCGCCGGGTTGCCACGATATTTTCGGTCCGCATGCGTGCCAGGTGTTGCGAGAGTGCTGACTGGCTCAGGCCAACTTCGCCGGCCAGCGTCGTCACATTCATTTCGCCCGCGCCGGCCAGTTTGCATAAAATCAGCAGACGTTTGTCATTCCCCAGCGCGCGCAAAAGAGTGGCGACCTCACCGGCCTTTTCTTCCAACGCGCGAAAATCGCTATCCAGCATAATGCTGACTCCTTAAATGAGTACTTGCTAAATTAGTTTCGATACATATATAAGTCAAGTAGAATGAAACGAGGGAGAAACGCCATGACGGCCCCTAACCCACAAATCGATGCCTTTTTCGATGAGGCGACGAATACCATCTCCTACCTGATTTCCGACCCTGCAACTGGTATGGCAGCTGTTATAGATCCTGTTTTGGACTATGACCACGCCTCTGGCACCGCCGATACGCGTTCTGTCGAACACATTCTTGGCTTCGCCAAACAGCGCGGGCTCAACATCGCCTGGGCACTCGAAACCCATGCCCATGCCGATCACCTGTCCGGTGCCCCTTTCTTCAAGGCGCAAACCGGCGCGCAGATCGGCATTGGCGAACATATCAAGCAGGTTCAAACGATCTTCCGTCCTGTTTTCAACGCGACCGATCTCAAGACCGATGGCAGCGATTTTGATCATCTTTTTACCGACGGCGAACACTTTGCCATCGGTGGCCTTGACGTCGAGGTGCTCTATACGCCCGGCCATACACCCGCCGATATCAGCTATCGCATCGGCGATTCGGTGTTTGTCGGGGATACTCTTTTCATGCCCGATTATGGCACCGCGCGGGCAGACTTCCCCGGCGGCGATGCGAAGCTGCTTTATCAGTCCATTCAAAAGCTGCTGACCCTGCCCGACGACACCCGCCTGTTCATGTGCCACGACTACAAGGCGCCGGGGCGCACCGAATACGCCTGGGAGACGTCAGTGGGCGAACAAAAAAACAATGTTCACCTCAAAGACGGCGTGACCGAGGCGCAATTCGTTGCCATGCGCGAAGAGCGCGACGCAACGCTCTCTGCGCCCAGACTTTTGCTGCCCTCTATCCAGGTCAACATTCGGGCCGGGCGGTTCCCCGAGGCTGAACAGAACGGCGTGCACTATTTGCTCGTGCCGGTGACGGCCAAGCAAGGTGCAGGCCAAACCAAAAATCTGACTGCCAGATAAGCCATAGGAAATACAAAATGAGTTTTTCTAATATCAAATCCATGTTTCTGGGGCCCGAAAGCAACAATGCCGGTCCAGAAACCATCTCCGCCTCGTCGGCTCTCCAGTTTCATGGCGATGCTGAAACGGTCTTCGTTGATGTCCGCTCGCTTGGCGAGATCATGGCATCGGGCACCGTTGCCGGAGCCGTTCGCGCACCATTGCCGGAATTTTCCGATCATGCTGCCGCTGATGGCTCCAGCAGCCTGCCCGCCGCCAGTGCCGGCACACGCATTATCTGCGTTTGTGCATCGGGTGCCCGCTCCGGCGCAGCCGCCCAGCAATTAGTGGGAATGGGGTATACCAATGTCGCCAATCTGCGCGGTGGCATCGGGGCCTGGCTGCAGGCCGACGGCCCGGTTGAGCGCTGATAGCTACCTCAACGGTGAGCGCCGTCAGATACTGGCTGTGCTTGCGACAAGCTGATAAATATGGTGCGCACGCAAGACCGTGCGCGCCCTCTTGCACTTCTTGCAAACTCCGCCTATAACCCGCGCTTCTAAACCGGATCGCCCGGCCGAAAGGCATGCCGTGGCGATCTATAATGCTCCGGTCAGAAATGGCCTATTAAGGAACAGCAAAATGCCCAAGATGAAGACCAAGTCGGGCGCCAAAAAGCGCTTCAAGATGACGGCTTCCGGTAAGGTGAAGGCTGGCGTTGCCGGCAAGCGTCACCGCCTGATGAGCCATGATTCCAAATATATCCGCACCAATCGCGGCACCAAAGTACTCTCCGATGCCGATGCAGGCATCGTGAAGAAGTACATGCCGTATAACCGCTAACGCCAACAAAGGAGACACCATATGTCCCGCGTTAAAAGAGGCGTTACCGGTCACGCCCGTCACAAGAAGGTCTTGAAGGCAGCCGAAGGCTATTACGGTCGCCGCAAGAATACGATCCGCGTTGCAAAGCAGGCTGTCGAAAAAGCCGGCCAATACGCTTACCGCGATCGTCGCGTCAAAAAGCGCAACTTCCGCGCTCTGTGGATCCAGCGTATCAACGCTGCCGTTCGCGATCACGGCCTGACCTATGGCCGATTTATCGACGGCCTCAGCAAGGCTGAGGTTGCGGTTGATCGCAAGGTCCTTTCCGACCTGGCAATCCGCGAGCCTGAAGCATTCGGCGTTCTTGTCGCCAAGGCAAAGGCAGCTCTCGGTTATCTGGAAAGCGTTGAAAAAACGACGCACGATCGGATTCCGGCGTAGCACCTTAAGTCTCAGTCAAGCTGAGGCCAGATTTTGAGCCTTGCGCCGGCCCCAGGGCTAGCGCGAGGCTTTTTGCGTCTATACAACCCGCACTTGAGACTTCCCCGCTGAAAACGGAATATCCGCTATGCCCACTGCCGACCTCGACACCCTCAAGGCTGAAATCACCACAGCCATCAACGCCGCCAGCAATGAACAGGCGCTCGACGCCGTTCGTGTGGGCGCGCTGGGCAAAAAGGGCTCCGTCTCGGCGCTCCTCGCAACGCTGGGCAAAATGACCCCGGAAGAGCGCAAGACCGCAGGCCCCGCCATTAATGGCCTGAAAAACGAACTCGCCGGGCTGATCGATGCCAAAAGCGCTGAACTGAAAACCAAAGCGCTTGAAGCCCGGCTTGCCGCCGAGCGTGTTGATGTCACCCTGCCGGTGCGCCCCGCTGCAACGGCACGTGGCCGCATCCATCCCGTCTCCCAGGCACTCGACGAAATCACCGCCATTTTCTCCGATATGGGTTTCTCTATTGCCGAAGGCCCCGATATCGAAACCGATTACTATAATTTCACCGCGCTGAATTTCCCCGAAGGTCATCCGGCCCGCGAAATGCACGACACCTTCTTCTTCAACGAAGGGCCCGACGGCACCCGCAAACTCTTGCGCACCCACACATCCCCGGTGCAGATCCGCACCATGCAGCAGGCCAATGAGAAGCCGCCCGCCGCCTGGATGACCCCGTCCCAGACCCCGCCGATCCGCATCATCGCGCCCGGCCGCACCTATCGTTGCGACAGCGACCAGACCCACACCCCGATGTTCCATCAGGTCGAAGGCCTTGTCATCGACAAGACCTCGCATATCGGTCAGCTGCGCTGGATTCTCGAAGAATTCTTCAAGGCCTATTTCGAGGTCGATGAAGTGAAAACCCGTTTCCGCCCGTCCTTCTTCCCCTTCACCGAACCCTCGATGGAAGTCGATGTCCAATGCGACCGCTCGGGTTCGGAAATCAAGATCGGTGAGGGCAGTGACTGGCTCGAAATCCTTGGCTGCGGCATGGTCCATCCCAATGTCATCCGCATGGCCGGGCTCGACCCCGATGAATATCAGGGCTTTGCCTGGGGCATGGGCATTGATCGCATCGCCATGCTGAAATACGGCATGCCGGACCTTAGAGCCTATTTCGACGCCGACCAGCGCTGGCTCGACCATTACGGCTTCCGCCCGCTCGACCTGCCGACCCTGTTCGGGGGGCTGAGTTCGTGAGCAACAACAAGCCGTCGGCAGCAGTTTTTGCGAGAACGCCGGCGACTGACGTTAAAGAGACCGCCCGTGGTAACCGACCAGTGCTATACCGGAGCTGATCATGTGGTTCGATGACTGGACATCGATGGGGCAGATCGTCATCAAGGCCGTTATCGGCTTTGCGGCGCTCGTTTTTCTGCTGCGGATCGCCGGCAAGCGCACGATCGCCAAGCTCAATGCTTTCGATCTGGTGCTGGTGTTCACGGTTGGCTCCATTCTGGCGACGACCATTCTGAACACCCAGACCACCATTTCCGAGGGGCTTTTGGCTTTGGCGCTGCTGGTGGGGTTGCAATGGCTGACCGCATGGCTGACCACACGTTCCGCAGGTTTCCGCACGCTGATAAAATCGGAGCCAACACTTTTGGCCTACGAGGGCAAGCTCTTGCACGCCAATATGCGGCGTGAGCGGATTGCCGAGGTCGAATTGCATGCGGCGCTGCGCCAGCATGGGGTGCATAATATCGCTGAGACGAAAGCCGTCGTGCTGGAGACAGAGGGCGAAATTTCCGTGCTCAAGGCCGGTGGTGGTGATCCGTCTGCCTCTCTCATTGCGTCCGGCGTGAATGTCGATGCGGCGAAAGAGGGTAACAAATGATCCATACCTCGGCCGACCCCGTGACCTTCATTGTCACCGACATTGAAACCGATGGCCATTCGCCGCTGCGCAACTCCATGCTGAGTTTCGCCTCGGTCGCTGTCGGTTATGATGGCACGGTGCATGGCGAGTTCGAGGCGGTGCTGGAAAGGCGTGAGGGGCGGCAGCCCGATCCGCGCACCATGGAATGGTGGCAGGGTTTCCCCGAGGCTTATGAAGCGGCAACTACCAATCCCGAAGACCCCCAAACCGTGATGCTGCGCTATGCCGACTGGATTGAATCAATCCCCGGCAACCGTGTCTTCTGCGCTGCGCCCATCATGTTCGATGGCCCCTGGATGGATCATTATCTGGATACATTCGCCGACACCCGCGCTTTGGGCGGCCCCTATACCGGGCGGCAATTGTTTCGCGGCGGCGGCGTTTGTCTTTACACCATGGCCGGTACAATGCGCGGCCAGGATTATCTCAACTGGGGCATGCAGCGCGCACCCGCCGACTGGTACGGCCACATCCCCCACACCCATAAGGCCATTGATGATGCCCGCGGCTTCGCCAATGTCCTTGTCAAACTGTTTGAACTGAACGGGCAATTGCCCAAAATCGAAAACGCAACAGGCGCATACTGATGAAATTCACCCTGGACTGGCTCAAGGATCACCTCGAGACCACAGCGAGCAGCACCGAAATCGTCGACACCCTGACCATGATCGGCCTCGAAGTCGAAGAGCTCGAGGATCAGGCCAAGGCGCTGCAGGACTTTACCGTCGGCCATGTGCTTGCAGCCGAACAGCACCCCAATGCCGATAAGCTCAAGGTCTGTCAGGTTGATACAGGCACCGGCGATCCGGTCAAGGTCGTCTGCGGCGCGCCCAATGCGCGTGCGGGCATCAAGGTGGTTTTCGCCAAACCCGGCACCTATATTCCCGGCCTCGACATCACCATTCAAAAAGGTGTCATCCGCGGCGAGGAAAGCCATGGCATGATGTGTTCGGGCCGCGAACTCATGCTGTCGGATGATCATGACGGCATTATCGAACTGCCCGATGATGCGCCCATCGGCATGACCTATCCCGAATATGCCAAGATGGATGGTGTGGTCATCGATGTGGCCATCACCCCCAATCGCGGCGATTGCACCGGGGTTTACGGCATTGCCCGCGATCTCGCCGCCACCGGTCTTGGCAATCTCAAGGATGCCGCCATCCCGCAGACCGCCGGCACCGCCGGGCCCACCCCTGCCATCGAATTGCGCTTTGACGATCAGGCAAATCCGGCCTGCCGCATGTTCGCCGGTCGCCTGATCAGGAACGTCAAAAACGGCCCGTCGCCGGAATGGCTGCAACAGCGCCTGATCGCCATTGGCCTGCGGCCCATCAATGCGCTGGTCGATATCACCAATTACATCACCTATGACCGAGCCCGCCCGCTGCATGTCTATGATGCCGACAAGCTCAAGGGCACACTCCATGCGCGCATGGGCAAGACCGGTGAAAAATTCCTCGCCCTCGACAACAAGGAATATGAAGTCGACGAGACCATGTGCGTCATCGCCGATGAATCCGGCGTCATTGGCCTTGGCGGCATTATCGGCGGGGAAAGCACATCGAGCGAAGAGGGCACCACCAACGTCCTCATCGAATGCGCCTGGTTCGATCCCAATGTCATCGCCTCGGCGGGCCGCAAGACCGGTATTGTGTCCGATGCCCGCTACCGCTTCGAGCGTACGGTCGATCCCGAATTCGTGCGCCCCGGCATGGATCTGGCCACCAAAATGGTGCTGGAAATCTGTGGCGGCGAACCCTGCGACATCACCATTGCCGGCAATGTCGAAGGCCCCGAAACTATTATCGATTTCCCCCTCGCCGAAATCAGCCGCCTGACGGGTCTCAATGTCAGCGCTGGCGAGGTCAAGGCCATCCTGACCCGGCTGGGTTTCTGGATGTCGGGTACTGGCGACACGGTTAAGGTCGCCGTCCCCTCATGGCGTCCCGACGTCACGATGAAGGCCGATCTGGTCGAAGAGGTTATGCGCATTGTCGGTGTCGATCAGGTCCCGGTTGATCCCTTGCCGCGCCTCTCCGGTGTCGCCCCCAAAATGCTGACCCCGATCCAGAACCGCCGCCGCATCGCCCGCCGGGCGCTGGCCGCACGCGGTCTCGATGAGGCGATCACATGGTCGTTCATTTCAGCCGATCAGGCGGCAAAATTCGGCGGCGGTGCGCCCGAACTGAAACTGGCCAATCCCATAGCCGCTGATCTGACCGACATGCGCCCCTCGCTGCTGCCCGGTCTTTTGGCGGCTGCCGGCCGCAATGCCAATCGCGGTTTCCCCGATGCGGCGCTATTTGAAGTCGGCCAGATTTTCCTCTCCGATCAGCCCGAAGGCCAGCATACCTATGTCACCGGCATCCGCACCGGCACGGCCGGTCTCGATGGCGCGGGCCGGCACTGGCGCGGCAATGCCGCACCGGTCGATGTGTTTGACGCCAAGGGTGATCTGGCCGCCGTGCTCGATGCACTGGGGCAGGATATCGACAAGGTTCAGGTCGTCGCCGAACCCGCCGCATGGTCCCATCCGGGCCGGGGCGGTCGTCTGCAGCTGGGCCCCAAACTGATTCTCGGCTGGTTCGGTGAAATCCATCCAGCGCTTCTGGCCGATCTCGATCTTGATGGCCCGATAGCAGCTTTCGAACTTGATCTCGATGCCTTGCCGCTGCCCCGTCAAAAGGGTGCCAAGACAAGGCCACCGCTCAACCTCTCCGATCTGATGCCGCTAAGCCGCGATTTCGCTTTCGTCGTTGATAGCAAAATCGAGGCGGCCAGCATCATCAAGGCGGCACAGGGTGCCGACAAGAAGCTGATCACCGGGGTCAATATCTTTGATCTCTATGAGGGCGAGCATGTGGGTGCGGGCAAGAAATCCGTCGCCATCGCTGTCGCCATCCAGCCAACCGGCAAGACGCTGACCGAAGAGGAAATCGACAAACTCTCCGCGTCCATCGTCGCCGCCGTTGAAAAAGCCACCGGCGGAGCCTTGCGCACGTAATGGCCGATCTGGAGCCCATCGCCTCCTTCTGGCATGGCCCGCTCAGCTGGCTGGAGCGGCTCTCGATTGCCTCCTTCGTTCGGCAGGGCCATCCCTTCCACCTTTATAGCTATGAGACGGTGGAAGGCCTGCCCGAGGGGGCCGAATTGCGCGATGCCAATGACGTGCTGCCGCGATCTTCCCTGATGTTCTACAAGGGCCACGGCACACCCGGCGTCTTTTCGGACTGGTTCCGCATGGCCTTGATGCAGCAATCGCGCGGCATCTGGGCCGATTGCGATGTCTATTGCGTCCGCCCGCTCGAAGGACTGGACGACTACATCTTTTCTTGGGAACGCCCCGGCTCGATCAATGGTGCCGTGCTGCGCATCCCCGCCGACGCGCCTTTGCTCAAGGACCTGATCTCGATCTTCACCGAGACAAAGCGCCCCTTGCTGGAGCCGCACCTGCCCCTGTTCCGCCGTCTGGAAGTGGCTGGCAAGCGTCTGGCCGGACAAAGGGTTGGCCCCGAATATATGCAATATGGCGCCACCGGCCCGTTCATGCTGACCTATTATGTCCCCAAGCACCGGCTTGTCGAAAAGGTCCAGCCCGCCGAGGTGTTCTATCCGGTCCCCTATACCGGCATCCCCCCCTTGATGCAGGCGGGCAGTTCCATTGATAATCTGATCACCGATCAAACCCGCGGCGTCCACATCTGGCGCAGCCAATTGACCCGGCGCGGCCGCGCCGATATCGCCCAGCCCGAACCCGGCAGCGCCCTCGCCAAACTCTGTGCCCGCGAAGGCATTTCCTTTACCGAGTGACCTGTCTCTTCCCACTCGTGGGGGAGAAGAAACAAGTCAGCGCATTTCCCGCTCATCGTCATCCCCGCGCAGGCGGGGATCCAGTGCGCCGCGTCGGCGGCGCGAAAAAGCCTTGCGCGGGCAGGACTGCCCGCTGCTGGATCCCCGCCTGCGCGGGAATGACACTGTGGCCCCTATCCTCATTCTGAGCCCGTCGAAGGATGGGCCCCAAACGTAAAAACCCCCACCCCTACGACAATCTCAGGGTGAGGGTTTCAATGAGGACAACGGCGCGAAACCCGAAGGCTCCGCGCCAAAATCAAAAGCCTATTTCGGCCCCAGCATCAGCTCAGGCCGCACAACTTCGTCAAACTCCGCTTCGGTCACAAAGCCAAGCCCCACCGCTTCTTCGCGCAATGTCGTGCCGTTCTTGTGCGCGGTCTTGGCAATCTTGGTGGCATTGTCATAGCCGATCTTGGGTGCCAGTGCTGTCACCAGCATCAGGGAGCGTTCCATCAGCAGCTTGATATTGTCTTCCCGCGCTTCAATCCCGACCACACAGCGATCAGTGAACGAACGCGCGCCATCCGCCAGCAGCCGCACCGATTGTAGCAGGGCATAGGACATGACCGGCTTATAGACATTGAGTTCAAAGTGCCCCTGGCTGCCCGCAACGGTAATCGTGGTCTGGTTGCCGAACACCTGGGCACAAACCATGGTCAGCGCTTCCGCCTGGGTCGGGTTCACCTTGCCCGGCATGATCGAGGAGCCGGGTTCATTTTCGGGCAGCTGCAATTCGCCAAGGCCCGAACGCGGCCCTGACCCCAGAAAACGAATGTCATTGGCAATCTTGAACAGCGAGGTCGCAACCGTGTTCAGCGCCCCATGGGCATAGACATAGGCGTCATGCGCGGCCAGCGCTTCAAACTTGTTCGGCGCGGTACGGAAGGGCAGGCCGGTAATATCGGCAACGGCGTCGGCAAACTGCTCGGCAAAGCCGATCTTCGCATTCAGCCCGGTGCCGACAGCAGTGCCGCCCTGCGCCAGATCAAACAACCGCTGCAACCCTTCGCGGACCCGCTCAATGCCGAATTCCACCTGCGCCACATAGCCGGAAAATTCCTGCCCCAGCGTCAAGGGCGTCGCATCCTGGGTATGGGTGCGGCCAATCTTGACGATGTCCTTGAACGCATCCTGCTTGGCCTTCAGCCCGTCGCGCAAATGCTCGAGCGCCGGGATCAGCGTCTTGGAAATCTCCACCGCCGCCGCGATATGCATCGCCGTGGGGAAAGTGTCATTAGAGGACTGGCCCATATTCACATGATCGTTCGGGTGCACCGGGTCTTTCGAGCCCATCTTGCCGCCGAGAATTTCAATGGCGCGGTTCGAGACCACTTCATTGGCATTCATGTTCGACTGGGTGCCCGAGCCGGTCTGCCACACGACAAGCGGAAAATGATCGTCGAGCTTGCCGGCAACCACTTCTGCGGCAGCTTCCTGCATGGCGGTGCCCAGTTTCTGGTCGAGCACGCCAAGGGCCACATTGGTGCGGGCCGCCGCCTGCTTGATCACGCCGAGCGCCCTGATGATCGGCACCGGTTGGGTTTCTGTGCCAATCGGGAAGTTCATCAGCGACCGGGCCGTCTGCGCGCCATAATATTTATCGGCCGGCACCTCGAGTGCGCCAAAACTATCGGTCTCTGTGCGAAAAGTGCTCATGAATGTCTCCTGCCATGGCCCAAACGGATCGGCCCCAAAACTGTTGCCGCTTGCATACTGCATGCGCATCCATTCGTCCATAACACAAGCAATCGCCGGGGCGTCCTGACCGGCTGCGCCAGAAACCAGACATGCAAATGGCACCCCGAGGGGTGCCATCAAATCGCGTGTGATCTGCTTTTGGCTATCAGGCCATCAGCGCTTCAAAAACAAGGCCCGCCATAAACGACCCGCCAAGTGCAAAGGCCACATAGGCGAAAAACACCTGTTTCTTTGCCAGCGCCCACACGGCAATGGCCGCCGGAATGCTGGTCACGCCACCGGCCACCATAAAGGTCAGGGCCGCACCCGGGGCCATGCCCTGTTGCAGCAAGCCCCCCATCAGGGGCAGGGCGGCATAGCCATTGAGATAGGCCGGCACACCCACAAGCGTTGCAAGCGCAATCGGGGCGACACCTTCACCGCCCAGCGACTGACTGATCCATTCAGCCGGCACGTAAGCGAGCATCAGACTTTCCAGAACAAAAGCCAGCAACAACCACTTGCCAAGAAACCAGCCATTCTTGAGCGCGGCCTCGCGGAACTTGACGACCCGGTCCCCATCACGCCAGAACGCCCATGCAATGGGTTTGGGCTGACGTACCGAAGACGCGCCACAGCCGCCATCCCCAACACCTTCACGTAAAGGGTCGGCATAAAGAGAAAACCGCCCCAGCCACATGATGCCGAACCCGCCGAGCAACCCCACGCCAATAGCGGCAATGGTCTTGGCGACGGCAAAATCCACCCCCAGCACAGCGCTTGTCATGACGAACATTGACGGGTCCATGATGGGCGAGGCGAGCCAGAAGGCCATCACGGGTGCCAGCGGCACGCCCATGGTCAAAAGCGCGGCAATAATCGGGATCACACCGCAGGAACAGAACGGCGACAGCGCCCCGAACAATGCCGCCGTGAACACCATCATGGTCGTCCGGCCCTGAAAGACCTGCGCAATGAGATTGTCAGCCCCGCTTGCCCCCACATAGGCGGCGATGCCGATGGAGAGCACCAGAAACGGTGCGGTACTCAACAGGCTCCCGATCGCCGCGCCAGCCGTTGTCGGCACCTGTTGCGGAACAAATATCGCAAGCACTGCAAATATGGCGATGATCGCCAGGAAAACCCGGTCGATTTTACCGAGCCGATTGCGCCAGTCGGGGCGGGATGTGGCTTGTGTGAATGCCATGATATTTATCCTATATCACTAGAAATATGGTTATATTTGCTCAAAAAAATAGGCTCAGGCGACGTTCTCGTTTGCAAGGGGTGCCACACCGGCACAGCACGAATCAGACAAAAAGCCCATCAGGCCATTCATGACCCCGTAATTGGCCCGGTTGATAATCTCGCGCCCGATCCGCTCCTGAACCACGAGATCCGCCGCCACCAGAGCAGAAAGGTGATGCGAGAGGGTCGAAGGCGGCATGCCAAGATGCGCGCCGATATCCCCGACATTGAGGCCCGGCTCTCCAGCCGTTACCAGCAGCCGGAAAATGTTCAGGCGCACCTCATGTCCGAGCGCCGAAAGCGCCTTTGCCGCGATTTTCTGGTCCATGTTCATGGGTGTCAATATAACTATATTTCTAGTTTTGTAAATATGTTTATTGCGCGAGAAAAATGTTGCCGCCATCATGGGCATGCGTTCGAGTGTATCGATTGGGATAGGACGGGAGAGTAAGCATGGACGAACTTTCTGGTTTCCTCATTGCGGCGGTCGCGCTCACGGGCAGCCCCGGTCCAAACACGCTCAGTCTGGCAGCGGTCGGCGCGGCATTCGGCTGGCGGCGGGGAATTGGCTATATGGCGGGCCTTTGCCTCGGCATGGTCTTTGTCATCGCCATCGTCGGAACCGGCACGATCAGCCTGGTGTTTGCCGTGCCCGGCGCAGCTCAGATCATTGGCATGGTCGCTGCCGCCTATTTCATCTGGCTGGCATGGCGCATCGCCAGCGCGCCGCCGCTTTCTCAAAATGCAGGCACCGGCAAGCCGCCATCATGGATCTCAGCGATTTTTGTGTCGCTCTCCAATCCAAAGGCTTACGCCGCCATGGCGGCGACCTTCTCCGGCTTTGTATTGATTGCCGACAATCTGGCCGCCGACGGGCTGGTAAAAGCAGCCCTGCTCGTCGCCGTGATTATTGGTGTCAATATTTTGTGGCTTTTCGCCGGGGCCTCGCTCACCCCGTTCTTGCGGGTGCCGCGGTCCAGCCGGATCATCAATGTGGGTTTTGCCGTAGCGCTCGTCATCTCGGTAAGTCTGGCGCTGCTGCTATAAACCGCGGGACGCCGAAGCGCCCCGCGAAAAGTCACTATCAGGTTCTAGCGCAACCAGCCCTGCGGGCGCGGATGCAGTTCCATCTGCCCGTTCTTGGTCGCCTCATCAATCGCCTTGATCTCGTCATCGCTCAAATCAAGATTGTCGAGCACGCCCAGATTGTCCTTGAGCTGTTCCAGCGTACGCACCCCAATCAGCGCCGAGGTCATTTCCTTGCGCCGCAACACCCAGGCCAGCGCCAGCTGCACCATGGATTGCCCGCGTGCCTTGGCAATCTCGGAAACCTTGTCCACCGCTTCGAGCACGTTCGGCTCGATATGGCTCTGGCGCAGGGTGGTATTGGTATTGGTCGCCCGCGTCCCGTCCTTGTCGCCCTTGTTGTATTTGCCCGACAAAACGCCTTGCGCTAAAGGCGAAAATGCGATCATGCCAATGCCAAGGTCACCACAGGTGTCGATGGTCTTGTCATTCTCGATCCAGCGGTTGAGCATGGAATAGCTCGGCTGGTGAATGGTGCAGGGCACGCCCATTTCCTTGAGAATCCGGTAGGCCTCTCGGGTCTCTTTTTCCGGATAGCTGGAAATACCCACATAAAGCGCCTTGCCTTGCGCAACGATAGAGGCAAGCGCCCCCATGGTTTCCTCAAGCGGGGTCTCGGGGTCATAGCGGTGCGAATAGAAAATATCGACATAGTCGAGCCCGAGCCGTTTAAGGCTCTGGTCGCAGCTCGCCATCAGATATTTGCGCGAACCGAATTCGCCATAAGGCCCCGGCCACATCAGGTAACCGGCCTTGGAGGAAATGATCATCTCGTCGCGATAGGGCTTGAAATCCCGCGCCATCACATAGCCGAACAATTCTTCCGACGATCCCGCCGGCGGGCCGTAATTATTGGCCAGATCGAAATGGGTCACGCCCGCATCAAACGCATGGCCAAGAATTTCCATGGCGCTGGGATAGTCCCGGTTGCCGCCAAAATTCTGCCAAAGCCCCAGCGAAATCACCGGCAGCTTCAGCCCCGAACGGCCTGATCTGCGGTATTGCATTGCGCCATAGCGCGCTGGATCAGCACGATAAGTCATGTTGTTCTCCCTCAAAACTGGTTGGAAAGGCGACCGGAAACCGCCACTGAATCACCCAAATAATTCTGCCACGTATTAACGATAAAACGCAAGTCATCCGCCACCCGCGCCGTCACTGGTCTTTATCTTGGCATAGCCCCATCTGCGATGATAGATAAGCGCCCATGAAAACTGTTGCTCAAAGCGCCGGCCCGGTCAAAGTCGCGGCCCTTTATAAATTTGTGGCCCTGCCCGATTTCGAGGCTCTCCAGCCAGAGATTGCGGCTTTTTGCGAGGCCCGCCACATCCGCGGCACGCTTTTGCTCGCGCCTGAGGGCATTAACGGCACCATCGCGGGCACGCCCGAAGCCATCGACCAGCTGGTCGCCTGGCTCGAAGACGGCAATCTCTTCGGCGGGCGTTTCCGTAACGCCGAAATAAAATATTCCGCCGCCGAGACCATGCCATTCTATCGCATGAAAGTGCGTTTGAAGGCCGAGATCGTCACCCTGCGCGCGCCCGAAGCCGATCCGTCCAAAAAAGTCGGCACCTATGTCGAGCCGGAAAACTGGAACGACCTGATCGCGCAGGAGGATGTCGTTCTCGTCGATACCCGCAATGATTACGAATATGAAATCGGCACGTTTGAGGGCGCCCTCGATCCGGCGACCAAAACCTTCACCGAATTCAAAACCTATGTGACCGAAAATCTCGATCCGGCCCGCGACAAGAAGGTCGCCATGTTCTGCACCGGCGGCATTCGCTGCGAAAAGGCTTCGTCCTATCTGCTATCCAAAGGCTTTGAGGAGGTGTTCCACCTCAAGGGCGGCATTCTCAAATACCTCGAAAAAGTGCCGCAGGAAAATTCCAGATGGCAGGGCGAATGCTTCGTCTTTGATGAGCGCGTCTCGGTCAAGCACGGTCTTGAAGTTGGCGAGGCGGAACTCTGCCGCGCCTGCCGTCAGCCCCTGATGCCCGCCGACCGCGCCCATGCCGATTTTATCGATGGGGTGCAATGCGCCCGCTGCGCCGGGGAGGGGGGCGACAAGGCTCGCCGCGCCGCCGCCCGCCAACAGCAGATCGAACTCGCCGCCGCAAAAGGCCTCGCCCATTTGGGCGATGATGCCCAAAGCGCAGCCCTTGCCCGCGCCAGGGCCAAAAAAGCCAAACGCCAGGCCGACCGCGCCCGCAATCTCGCCAATAAGTAAAATCAGATCTGTTAAGCGGCCGGGGGCGCCTTCCGGTCATCCAGCAATAGATACATGTTTGTCTGGCTCACCCAGCGCCCGTGCTTCTTGCCCGCTTCCGGCAGCGTGCCTGCATGCACAAACCCGAATTTCTCATGCAGTTTGATCGAGAGCACATTATCGGTGTCGATCACAGCCACCATCATGTGCCGCCCTTGCGCCCGCGCAATATCGATCAATTCGGTCAAAAGCCGCTTGCCCAGCCCGTGCCCTTGCGCTTCGGGCAGCAGATAAACCGAATGCTCGACGGTCAGGTCATAGCCGTCGCGACCGCGATAGGTGCCAAAAGCGCCATAGCCGATCACCCGTCCGTTAGCGTCCTCTGCCACCAGAACGGGAAACCCCGCCGCCATGCGCTCGTGAAACCATTTGGTCCGGTCGGCCAGTGTGTCCTCACGGCTGATCCAGATCCAGCTCAATCGGCGCACGGCATCATTGTGAATTTCAAGCAGCGCCGGAATATCATTCTCTGTGGCAGCACGAATGGTCATTTATGGACTTTCAGCAAAATTGACCGGCAAGGACTAAACCAGAATTTGCGTATTTTGAACCGAAATCTGACCTTCAGGCATCACCCGCGCGATTGCCCAAAAATCCCGTCACAATCTCGCGAAAGCGCGCTGGCTGTTCGAGATTGGCGCAATGCCCCGCATCATCCATCTCTACCAGCGTAAAATTATCCCGGGCCAGAAGCTGCGGCAGGGTCGGTGCCAGTGCCCGGTTAACCGCCACATCGCGCGCCGCCTTTATCATCAGCATCGGGCCATCAAAATCCAGCCCGTTCGCTGTGAGGTCATAATGGGCCAGGTGCCGCGCTGTGCGCATCACCGCATCCGGGTCGAGAACCCGCAGCATTGATGAAACCACCGCCCGCGCCTTCGGATCCGGCGATGTCATCCACCCGCCGATCATGGCCAGAAACCGCCGGTCAACAAACCGGTAGCTGCCCATTACCATTCCCATGCCCGAAAGCAGCGCGCCCGGCACCTGCAACCGATAGGCAGTGCCATAGCTGAGAAACCGGCCCAGCCGCGCCCGGTCTGTTCCCATCAGCGACAGCGCAATGATCCCGCCCAGCGAATTGCCCACCCAGTCCGTGGCTTCAATGTTTTCTGCATCCAGAATAGCGATCAGGTCGGCTCCAAGGCTGGCAATCGCAAAATCCGCATCATGCCGCACGCCCGTCACAATGGATTGGCCGTGCCCACGCAAGTCCGGCACAATCACCCGAAACCCGCGCGCCGCAAAAAAAGCCGCATCCTCGGCAAATTGCATGCCGTTCGCCGCCAGTCCATGGCACAGCACCAGCGGTCGTCCATCCTCTGGCCCGCTCACCCGATAGGCAAGCGCACAACCCGCCCGCTCGACATGGCGGGTTGGCGTTTGCAAGGGGCTTGCGGCCTCAGATGTGCTCATGCCGCATCCCTTCTCAAGCGTTGCCGATCAGAATACCGGCTGCAAACACCAGCGAGCCCCCGAGCACCACTTGCATCACAGCCCGCCAGAACGGCGTCGACATGTATTTCGACTGGATGAAGGCGATGGCCCACAATTCCACCAGCACCACAATAATCGCGATCACTGTCGCGCTGACAAAGTCGGTAATCAGATAGGGCAGGGTGTGCCCAAGTCCGCCAATCGCGGTCATGATCCCGGCGGCAAAGCCACGCTTTATGGGCGAACCGCGCCCGGTCAGCTTGCCATCGTCAGAGGCCGCCTCCGTAAAGCCCATGGAAATGCCCGCACCCACCGATGCGGCCAGCCCCACCAGAAAGGTCTGCCAGGTGCTGCCCGTTGCAAAAGCCGCCGCAAAAACCGGGGCAAGGGTCGAAACCGAGCCATCCATCAGGCCGGCCAGTCCCGGCTGCACATAGGTCAACACAAATTGCCGGTGCGATTGCTCTTCTTCTTCTGTTTTTGCTGCATCACCCAGATGTTCGGCTTCCAGCGAGTCTGCGGTCTCCTTGTGCTGGCGTTCCTGCATCGCTAGGTCACCAAGCAGCTGGCGCACTTCCACATCTTCGGTTTGCTTGCCCGCCTCGACATAAAACCGGTAAGCCCCTTCCTCCATCTCCCACACCTGCTGGCGAATGGTTTCAATGGACAGGTTCTGCATCAGCCATACTGGCTTGCGCGACATGAAACCGCGCACATGCTCGCGCCGGATCGGAATAAGCTTGTCGCCAAACCGGGCGCGGTAAAGCGCCAGCAATTGCTTGCGGTGTTCGTCCTCTTCCGCCGCCATGCCCTCGAACACCTTGGCAGAGGCCGGATAGGTTTCACGAATCTTGTCCGCATAGGCGGCGTAAATGCGCCCGTCCTCTTCCTCGGCGGCCACCGCCAGCGACAGGATTTCCTGCGCATTGAGCGAGGCAAAATCGCGCTTGTTGGGCTCAAGCAATCGGGCAAACATGGCAAGCCTCTCGATTTAGTTTAGAATAGTTCTAATAACTCTCAAGTGCATGAAAACCAGAAAACCACACGCTTGGCAACCATACTATAGTGAAGCGGACGGTGTCCGTGTTGACGTCGATCAATCCTTGGTGCCAGCCATCATGGCGCCGCCAGCCTCGGCTTTTATCCAGTCGAAAAACAACCGCACCTTGCGCGAGCGGCTCTTGTTCTGGTCTGTCACCAGCCAGTAGCTGAACGGGCTGGGCTCCTCGTAAGTAAAAGGCTTCACCAGCCGCCCCAGCGCCAGCGCATCGCAGGCCATCATGTCAAGGCTCAGCAGTACACCCAGCCCGGCCAGTGCCGCATCAAAGGCAACAGCGGGGTCGCTATAGGATGGTCCTTTGAGGGTCAGGTCCGCAACGCCCGCGCCGCGCAGCCAGTCGGCCCATACCAGCATGCCTTTGGGGTCGGCAATAATGGGGACATGCGCCAGATCGGCGGGTGATTTCAATTGGTGGGCTAGACCAGGCGTACAGACCGGCCAATAGCTTTGCCCGCCCAGCAGGTCGCTGCGCACCTCCGGCCAGTCCCCCGTGCCAAACCTAATCCCGCAGTCAATGTCAGGCCGCGCCAGGTCCAGCATCTTGCCCGTGGTAACAATCCGCACCTCAATATCAGGCGCCACTTCGGCAAACCGGCTGAGCCGCCACACCAGCCAGGACGAGGCAAACACATTGCCCGCGGTCAGCGTCAACACATTGTCCTCAACCGCGCGCAAGGTGTCACTCGCATCGGCCAATGCCTGAAACCCGGCCCGCAATTGCGGCTGCACCGCCAAAAGCGCATCGGTCGGCAACAGCCCGGAAGAGGTGCGCGTGAACAATTGCACACCCAGCCGTTCCTCTGCCCGCCTTATATGCTGGCTCACCGCACCGGGCGTCACCCCCAGCTCTTCCGCTGCCGGGCCCAGCGCATGACTGCGCGCCACAATTTCAATGGCACGCAAGGCGTTCAGCGGTATCGCAAAGGAAGTTGTCATATAGAAAAACTAAACACACTGAAAATTCATGTCCATTGAAAATCGCTTGCAACAGGTAAAAAGTCATCAGCGCCACCATGAAAGCGAGAAAAATGATGAACATTATCTATAGGATACTCAAAAGGGTTCTATCTGTTCCACCCAAAAAACATCCCAAACGGCTGGACAGCCTATCCTTGCGCGAATGGGCCGATCTGCCCCCCTTTCACCCGCATTCAGGCAATGGCAGCAATTCAGCGGGTCAGTGCCCGGGCAATGGGCCGCGACCATAAGCGCGCTGGTAGAATCTGTTCCGCCTTGCTAGCGTTCCCCTCGTTCATTTCTTTTGGGGAGCCCGACAGACTGTAAAGCTGCCGTCGCATTTTTTAATGTCGCATAGCGTTCAGGGGCAGCCGCCCCAGTTTTTGCCTAAGATCATCACCACATTTCAGGAAGGTTACGGTCTCAGTGACTTTCTCCGCGACAGCGCTGCGGGCTTGACCGTCGCCATCGTCGCTCTGCCGCTGGCGCTGGCCATTGCCATCGCCTCCGGTGTGGATCCAGCCGCAGGCCTGACCACTGTCATTATCGCTGGTATTCTGATTTCAGCCCTCGGTGGCTCCCGCACACAGATCGGTGGCCCCACCGCCGCTTTCATCGTTGTGGTCTATGGCGTTGTCCGTGATTTTGGTGCTGATGGCCTGATCACCGCCACTTTCCTCGCAGGCATCATTCTGTGCATTGCCGCGCTGCTCCGCGTCGGCAGCCTGATCCGCTATGTGCCCGAGCCGGTCATTCGCGGGTTCACGATCGGCATCGGCATTGTCATTGTCGCCAGCCAGATCAAGGATGTTTTCGGGCTGACGGGGGCGGAAATCCCCGCCGATTTTCTCGAAAAAATGTCCGCTCTCTGGTCGATCCGCGACAGCTTCAATCTGTCGTCGCTGCTCGTCGCTGCGCTGACCCTTGCCATCATTATCGGCTTTCGCCGCTTCGCGCCCAAATTCCCCGGCATGGCTGTAGCGGTCATTGCCGGTTCGCTTGCTGTGGGGTCGTTGCAGCTCGATGTTGCCACCATCGGCTCGCGTTTCGGCGCACTGCCCAATGCGCTCCCCGCCCCGCATCTGCCCAATCTCGCGATTGAAAGAATCATCGAGCTTTTGCCCTCCGCCCTGATCATTGCCTTCCTCGCCGGCATCGAATCCCTGCTCTCCGCCATGGTCTCCGACAAGATGAGTGGTGGCCACCATCGCTCCAACACCGAGGTGCTGGCCCAGGGTTTCGCCAATCTGGGTTCGGCCCTGTTCGGCGGCTTGCCTGCTACCGGCGCAATTGCGCGCACTGCCACCAATATTCGCGCCGGCGGAAAAACGCCGGTCGCCGGCATCATGCATGCCCTGATTGTGCTGGTGTTCATGCTGGTCGCCGCCCCGCTGGTCGGCTATCTCGCTTTGCCCGCGCTCGCTGCCGTGTTGTTGCTGACGGCCTGGAACATGAGCGAGCCGGATCGGCTGAAAGCCGATTTCAGCGGCCGCCGCGACGATGTGATTGTCATTCTGTTGACCCTCGGCCTGACCGTGCTGGTCGATCTGACCCTGGCCATCACCCTTGGCACCATCGCCGCACTCCTGTTCCGCTTCCGGCGCCGCAATGTGCCCCCGCCAGACTGGCAGACACCCGAAACCTGATCCTATTCACACAAGCGATAGGTGCAGCTTTCCCCGTGACATCCGAGATCAAGATGCAAATGATCCGCGTGCAGCGCATTCGCTTCCGGTCCCAATACGGTGGTGAAATGCCCGCACGCGGCGTCATGCGCCAGGCGCATTGTGCGTGCCGCCGGGCTTTTGCCGGCCCAGTCGTCCGGCAGGCCGATTTCGGTGCCATCGGTCAGCACAAACCCGGTCACGTCCAGCGCATTGCCAAACCCGTGTTCTGAAATATCAGCATCCGCCACCCGGTTGCGCCCGCGGCACATATAGCTGGTGCCCGTCTTCACCTCGGCAAGACCCGCATTGAACATCGCCGCGGTATAGGCATCGACCCGTTCCAGCCAGCGCGCCAGTTCTCCCGCCATCTGGCAATTCACAATCGCCGTTTGCGAAAATTGCACCGCACGGGCCCCGATGGTCACGCCGCTCACCGCATAGGGCGAGCGCAAACCACATGCCTCATCCCGGATAACCGGCACAGCCTCGGCGATGACCCGTCCTTGCAACACCGCCGGGCAGGCCGTGCGGTAAATCCTGTCAGGTGCCGTCCTCGACGCTTCGCTGCGCGGCAAAACCGGTTCTGGTTCGGGTATCACATCTGTTTCAGGATAGGGCCGGGGCAGGGGAGGCGTCTCCGCCGCGGGTGCTGCAGGTGTCAGGGCGAGCATTGTCAGCAGGGTCAGAGCCATTATTTTCATGCAGATGTAACGCCTTTGCATAAGCAAACGTTCCCCTCGCTTGAAATCACCTTTGCCTAAGGCCAATAAACTGCTAAATGCCGCGCACCATGACGACACCATTAAAAAATATTCGCAACTTTTCCATTGTCGCCCATATCGACCATGGCAAATCCACGCTCGCCGACCGCCTCATCCAGATGACCGGCGGCCTGGATACGCGTGAAATGAAGGCCCAGGTGCTCGATTCCATGGATATCGAGCGCGAGCGCGGCATTACCATCAAGGCGCAGACCGTGCGACTTGAATACAAGGCCGCCGATGGTGAGCATTATGTGCTCAATCTCATCGACACCCCGGGCCACGTCGATTTCGCCTACGAGGTCAACCGCTCGCTCGCCGCATGCGAAGGCTCGCTGCTGGTTGTTGATGCGGCTCAGGGCGTTGAGGCCCAGACCCTTGCCAATGTTTATCAGGCCATCGAGGTCGACCACGAAATCGTCACCGTGATCAACAAGATCGATTTGCCCGCCGCCGAGCCGGAGCGCATCCGCGCTCAGGTGGAAGAGGTGATCGGTCTCGATGCGTCAAATGCCGTTATGATTTCGGCCAAAACCGGGCTCGGCATGGAAGAAGTGCTCGAAGCGATCGTCACCCAGCTGCCGCCCCCAAAGGGCGACATCGATGCGCCGCTCAAGGCCATGCTCGTCGATTCCTGGTATGATGCCTATCTCGGCGTTGTCGTGCTGGTCCGGGTGATCGATGGCAAGATCAAGAAGGGCCAGAAGGTCCGCATGATGGCAACCGGTGCCGCCTATGAGCTTGACCGGGTGGGCGTCTTCACCCCCAAACTGGTCCAGACCGGCGAAATGGGGCCGGGCGAGATCGGCTTTATCACCGCCTCGATCAAGGAAGTGGCCGATACCAATGTCGGTGACACCATTACCGATGACCGCAATCCCTGCGCCGAAGCGCTGACCGGCTTCCGTCCGGCCCAGCCCGTGGTGTTTTGCGGCCTGTTCCCGGTCGATGCCAATGATTTCGAGGATTTGCGCGCCGCCATGGGCCGTCTGCGCCTCAACGACGCCAGCTTCTCCTTCGAAATGGAAACGTCCGCCGCCCTCGGCTTTGGTTTCCGCTGCGGCTTTCTGGGCCTGCTGCATCTCGAAATCATTCAGGAACGGCTGAGCCGCGAATTCGATCTCGATCTGATCGCCACCGCGCCTTCGGTTGTCTATGAAATGCTGATGACCGACGGCAGCACTCTCTCGCTCCACAATCCCGCGGACATGCCCGATGTCGTCAAGATCGAGGAAATCCGTGAGCCCTGGATCAAGGCGACCATCCTCACCCCCGACGATCATCTCGGCGCCATCCTGAAACTGTGTCAGGATCGGCGCGGCATTCAGCGCAACCTGACCTATGTCGGCAATCGCGCCATGCTCGAATATGATCTGCCGCTCAACGAGGTGGTGTTTGATTTCTATGACCGGCTAAAATCCATCTCCAAGGGTTATGCCAGTTTCGATTATGCACTGGATGATTATCGTGCCGGCGATCTGGTCAAGCTTTCGGTCCTGGTCAATGCCGAACCGGTTGATGCGCTCTCCATGCTCGTCCACCGTTCTGTGGCCGAAAGCCGTGGCCGGGTCATGTGCGAAAAGCTCAAGGATCTGATCCCGCAGCACCTGTTCAAGATCCCGATTCAGGCAGCCATCGGCGGCCGGGTCGTGGCCCGCGAAACCATCTCGGCATTGCGTAAGGACGTGACGGCCAAATGCTATGGCGGCGACGCCACCCGCAAGCGCAAGCTGCTGGAAAAGCAAAAGGCCGGTAAAAAGAAAATGCGGCAATTCGGCAAGGTCGAAATCCCGCAGGAAGCTTTCATCAAGGCCCTGAAAATGGGTGAGTAAGGCGGCGCAGACAGCGGTAATGCTGTTAACCCTTTGCTAACCCCAAACAATGTTTCTGCCGCGAGTGTCACGATTGCCGGGTTTTTAAACACCGGCTTAAAACAGGTTTGCCTAACATATCCCGGGACGCACAACACTGGGGTGAATTGGGGTAGGCAAGTGAGACTTGCGCGGCATTTCCGACTTTCTTTACGGCGCGTTTTCCTGCGCCCGGCCAATATTCCGGCCGTGATCGCCTTGTGCGTCGTCGTGTCTGCCGCCATCTTTGCCGAACGGCAAAATTACGACGTCTTTTTGCACGATCAACGCACCGAAGTGCTCAACGAACTCAGCCTGATCCGTTCGCGCCTTGAGGGCAATATCAATGCCGACATGCAATTGGTGCGCGGCCTCGTCAGTGTCATTTCCACTGAGCCGGATATGGACCAGACGCGTTTCAGCAGCCTGGCGGCCAGTCTCTTCGTCACCCAGCATGAATTGATCAACGTGGCCGCAGCACCGGATCTGGTCGTGTCATTGATCCATCCCCTCAAGGGCAATCAGCAGGCGCTGGGGCTCGATTACAACCAGAATGCCGCCCAGCGCGATGCAGCGCTCAAGGCCCGCGACACGCGGCAGCTGGTGCTTGCAGGGCCGGTTGACCTCGTTCAGGGAGGAACAGGTTTTATTGGCCGTTTCCCCGTTTTCCTCGATCGTCCCGACGGCGGAACGCGGTTCTGGGGCATGGTGTCGACGGTCATCGATGCCGAGAAGCTTTTCGTGGCCAGCGGGCTTGGCGCGGATACCCCGCTTGATATCGCCATAACCGGCAAGGATGCCAGCGGGCCCGACGGGCCGCAATTCTATGGCAGTGACACAATCCTTCAGAACAACCCGGTCACCGCTATTGTGACCTTGCCAAGCGGCTCCTGGCAGCTTTCAGCTATTCCTGAAGGCGGCTGGTCAGCAACCCCTGACAATCTGTGGATCATTCGCGGTTTCTCTTTGTTGGCCGGCCTCCTTGTGGTCGTGCCCATCCTGGCGGCGGGCTGGCTCATCGGTGAGCGTTACGGCTATTTGCGTAAACTCCAGGCGTCACGCAATGAATTGCAGCGTCTCTCGCAGCGTCTCGAACTGGCGCTCCGGACATCCGAAATTGGCGTCTGGGAAAACGATCTGACCCGGGAAAAACTGTACTGGGATGCGCGTATGCGCGTGCTCTATGATGCCCCGGCGACAGAGCCGGTCACCCTCAAGGACTGGAGCCGGCGCCTGCACCCGGAGGATTTCGAACGCGCCACCGAGGAATTCCGCATCGCGGTCGAGACCGGCGAACAATACCATTCAGTGTTTCGTATCGTCCTTGATAACGGCGAAATCCGGACGGTGCGGGCAATGGGCGCTGTCTATGAAGATGAGCAGGGTAAAAAGCGCATTATCGGCGTCAATTGGGATATATCCCGGGACGTTAAGCGCAACGCCCAACTCCAGCACGAACGCGCCGTGTCGGAGGCCCGCAATACCGAACTGGAATCAACCCGCGCCCGTCTTGAATATAATGCATTGCATGATTCACTGACCGGCCTGCCCAACCGCCGCTATCTCGACGAGTTGCTGGCAGGGCGCAGCGATCTGGAATTTGCCCCCGATACATCGATGGGCCTGCTGCACATCGATCTCGACCGGTTCAAGCAGATCAATGACACGCTCGGCCACGCGGCGGGCGACGCCATGCTGGTCCACACCGCCAATGTTTTGCTGCAGAACGTGCGCAACACGGATTTCGTTGCCCGAATTGGTGGCGATGAATTTGTCGTTGTCAGCCTGTCCGAAACCAACGAGCAGCACTTGGGCGATCTGGCAAACCGGATTGTCGAGCAGATGCGTCTGCCCGTGGTCTATCAGGGGCGTGAATGCCGTTTTGGGGTCAGCGTCGGTATCGCCTGCCACACAGGCGGCAACCCTCAGGACCTCTTGATCAATGCCGATATCGCGCTTTACCGCGCCAAGAAGGAAGGCCGTAACGGCTACCGCTTTTTCTCAAAAAGCCTGCACAGTGCCGCCATCAACGCCAAGCGTATTGCCGATGAAATCCTGATCGGGATCGAGCAAAACCAGTTCGTCGCCCATTACCAGGGCCAGTTCGATTCCGCCACATGCACGGTTACAGGCGTTGAGGCTTTGGCGCGCTGGCAGCACCCTGAAAAAGGATTGCTGACCCCGGATGTCTTCATCAATATCGCCGAGGATCTCAATGTCATGGCCGAGATTGACCGCATGGTACTCGAGCATTCATTGGCGCAGATGAAAAAATGGCAGCGCGCCGGCACACCGGTGCCGCGTGTCGCGGTCAATGTTTCGGCCCGCCGCTTGCGCGATGAAAACCTTGTGGCGAGCCTGTCAAAGCTGAAAATAAAGCCGGGCACGGTGGCCTTCGAACTGGTGGAATCCATCTTCCTTGACGACAACGATGATCTGGTGACCTGGAATATCGACCGCATAAAGGATCTTGGCATCGACATCGAAATCGACGATTTCGGCACCGGATATGCCTCCATTGTCAGCCTGATGCAATTGCGTCCCAAGCGCCTCAAGATTGATCGCCAGCTGGTTTTCCCGGCCAACGAATCCGCCAATCAACGCGAACTGGTGCGCTCAATCGTGACCATTGGCACCTCGCTTGGCATCGAGACAGTCGCCGAGGGTATCGAGACCATGGACCATGCACGCATCATGCATGACCTGGGGTGCACAACCCTTCAGGGCTATGCCTTGGCACGGCCCATGAGCGGTCGCGATTTTACCCGTTTCATGCGTGAGAATAACGGCCGCGCCGCCAGCGCTGCCTGATCTCAGCCAGTAAAGGCTTCCATATCCGGCAAGATTTGTTAGTGTCTCGGTTCTGGTCCAGTATTCAGCAAGAGGCAGTCACCAAATGCATAAATTCAAAATCGTAGAGCGCAAGAACGACCAGTTCGGCGTGCAGTTTGTTTATAATTCAGAAGTCATGGTCTGGTCGGAAAGCTACAAGGGCAAGGCCAGCGCCACCAATTGCATTGAATCCATCAAGAAGAACGCACCCGGTGCAGCTGTTGTTGACTTGACCAAGGACGAAGAAGGCAAAGGCTACCGTTTTGAAATTGTCGGCTCGAAAGACGGCCAGTTCTATGTCCGCTTCGTCGCCTCCAATGGCGAGCCCATGGTCATCTCGGAAACCTACAAGGCCAAGGCGAGCGCCCAGAATTGCATCGATTCGGTCAAAAAGAACGGCCCCGGCGCCCCCACCGAAGACCTGACAAAATAATCAGCGCCTTTCCGCCACAAAGCCCGGCAGGTCGGCGAGGGATTTGCCCTCGCCATGCGGGCTGACACCAAGCCGGTCGAGCGCATTGCCCGCCCGGTTGACCCAAAAGCTTTGATAGCCGAACCAGGTCGCCCCGCACACGTCCCATCCATTCGATGAAACAAAAACGATTTCCCGCGCATCGCATCCAAAGGCGTCCGGTCCCATCTGGTAAGCCTCTGGCGCTGTCTTGAATGTCTTGACCGCATCGACACTCAGAATATGGTCGAATATTCCCCTCATCCCCGCAGCGGTAACAGCGCTCTCAATCATGGCCGGCGTCCCGTTGGAGAGAATGGCCAGTTTCAGGCCGTCAGCCTTTAGCCCTTTCAACACCTCAAGATTTTCTGGAAACGCGGTCAGCGCTGCATATTGGTCCATTAGTGCCTGACGGTGACGAGGCGTCAGCGACAGGCCAAGCTTGTCGGCCGCAAAGTCCAGTGCGTCCCCGGTCAAGGCCCAGAAATCACGATAGCGGCCGCACAATGCCCTGATGCGGCTGTAGTCAATCTGCGCCACCCGCCAGGTCTCTGCCAGCACAGCGCCTTGGCCGGAAAAGAACTGCTCGGCAAGCGCGCCCACCGCATAGACATCAAACAGGGTTCCATAAGCGTCAAACGCAATCCCGCGCACCTTGGCCATTGTCATTGTCCCTCGCCATCAAAACACCAGTCTAGGCTGTCGGGGAGCGTGCGCAAATAACTTCTCTGCCCCACTGGACCGGACCGGCCACAACTGGGTAATCTCGCCGCCAAAGCCGGTGGTTATCCCGGCGATCGCTGAAACTGGGGAAATCTCATGCATAAAGTTCTCAATCTGGCTGCTGCCGGTCTGCTCGCATTCGGCCTGGCGGGTACAGCTATTGCCAATGATCTGCCCGATCTTGATGGCCGCACCATCGTTGCCGTTACCGAAAACGCCTATACCCCGCTCAATTTCGCCGATCCTGCAACCGGGGAGGGCATTGGCTGGGAATATGACGCGATGAATGAAATCGCCAAGCGCCTCAACGCCAAGGTCGACTGGCAGATTACCGCCTGGGATACGATGATCCAGGCCGTGCGCGATGGTCAGTTCGATGTCGGCATGGATGGCATCACCATCACTGACGAGCGCAAGGGTCAGGTCGATTTCTCCGACCCTTATATGGTCTCCGAGCAGTTCATGCTGGTGCGTGCTGATGAAAGCCGCATCAAAGGGCCGGACGCCTTCGCCGCCGATGAAAATCTGCTGATCGGGGCACAGCCCGGCACCACCAATTTCTATGTCGCCGTTTACGAAGTGCTTGATGGTGATGAGGCAACGCCGCGCATCAAATTGTTCGATACATTCGGCGCGTCGGTGCAGGCGCTCAAATCGGGCGATGTCGATATGGTCCTGATGGATAAGACGGCGGCCGATGGTTATATCGGTGCCAATCCCGGTGCCTTCAAGCTGGTGGGCGATGCTCTGGGCAGCGAGGAATTCGGTTTCATTCTCACCCCAGGTTCAGATCTGACCGCGCCCATCAACGCAGCCCTCGCCGAGATGAAGGCAGATGGTACAGTTGAAGCCCTGAACCGCAAATGGTTCTACGAATATAGCGCCGGACAGTAATTGAAACGTCCGGGCGCAGCGCTGCGCCCGGACACATCCGTTTATGGCAGATCCACACAGCCCCTACCGCCCCAAGCCACCCCGCCGGCAATTGCCATGGTGGCTTTTGGCCATGGCCCTTTTGGGCATTATTGTCCTTTGGGTGTTTCTCGCAGGCAATGATTACCGCCTCATTCTGCGGGCGCTGACCAATGGCATATTCACCACGCTCTATGTCACGGCGCTGGCCTTTGTGTTTGCGTCACTCGCCGGGCTTGGCATGGCCGTCATGCGCACCTGCAATAATCGCTGGCTGCGCGAACTCGCCACTTTCTATATCGAACTTGTGCGCGGCATCCCCATCCTCGTCATGCTGTTCTATATCGCCTTTGTCGGCGCGCCCTTTCTGGTCGATGCCTGGAACTGGCTGGTGCACCCGCTCACCGAGGCGGGGCTTCTCGGTCCGCTCACCGTGCGCCAGTTCGATTTCACATGGCGCGCCATTTTTGCCCTCACTATCGCCTATTCCGCCTTTCTGGCCGAAATCTTCCGCGCCGGCATCGAGGCGGTCGACAAGGGGCAGGTTGAAGCAGCTCGTGCCCTCGGTCTTGGCCGTTGGCACACTTTCCGCCATGTGGTGGCCCCTCAGGCCGCCCGTACCATTCTGCCGCCCTATGGCAATGATTTCGTCTCGATGATCAAGGATTCAGCCCTCGTTTCCGCGCTCGGCGTGCAGGACATCACCCAGCTCGGCAAAGTCTATTCCGCCAGCACGTTCAAGTTTTTTGAAACCTATAATGTCGTTGCATTCCTTTATCTGGTGATGACCATCACGCTGTCCCTCGGTGTGCGCTGGCTGGAGCATCACCTCAAGCGTTCAGCCCGGGACAGGTAATGGCAGGCCCACGGGGCGTGCCCTGCCGGTTGGTGCCGTGTCTTGCGGGCAAGCCGCGAACAGTTTAAAAGCCTTCGCCATCAGTCATTCCGCCGCCATCATGTTGCCTGCGGCCCAATCGTATGGATTTGTCTCTTGTTTGATCGCTTCCTTGCTGCGAGCACCGAAGGCTTTGCAGTGCCTTCTGCCACCCAGTTCCGCATTGATATCCTCTCCGGTCTCACCGTGGCGCTGGCACTGGTGCCCGAGGCTGTGGCCTTCGCCTTTGTCGCCGGCGTGCATCCGCTCGTCGGCCTATATGCGGCCTTCACAATCGGTTTGATAACAGCGCTTATCGGTGGCCGCCCGGGCATGATTTCCGGGGCAACCGGCGCGCTTGCCGTGGTCATTGTCTCGCTCGTCACCCAGTATGGCGTCGAATATCTGTTCGCGACCGTTGTCCTGATGGGGCTCATTCAGGTTGTGGTCGGGGCCATGCAATGGGGCAAGTTCATCCGCCTTGTGCCGCATCCGGTCATGCTCGGCTTCGTCAATGGCCTGGCCATCGTCATTTTCCTCGCCCAGCTCGGCCAGTTCAAAATTCAAAGCGCCGGCGTCGTTACCGCCGGTCCCGGCAGCGCCCATGGCGTTGGCGGCGGCGAATGGATGACCGGCATGCCGCTCTATTTGATGCTCGGCCTCACCGTTTTGACCATGGCCATCATCCAGTTTGCGCCCAAAATGATCACCCGCATTGTCCCCGCACCCCTGCTTGGCATTCTCGTGATCTCGATTATCGCCATCGGCTTTAATCTCGATGTGCGCACGGTTGGCGATCTGGCCTCCATTGAAGGCGGTCTGCCGCCCTTCCACATCCCCATGGTGCCCCTCACTTGGGAAACCCTGCAGATCATCGGACCCTATGCCGTTATTCTTGCCGCCATCGGCCTGATTGAATCGCTGCTGACCCTTAATCTCGTCTCCGAAATGACAGATACGCGCGGTGGCGCATCAAAGGAATGCGTGGCGCAAGGCGTGGCCAATGTCGTCACCGGTTTCTTCGGCGGCATGGGCGGCTGCGCCATGATCGGCCAGTCAATGATCAATGTGAAATCAGGCGGGCGCACCCGCTGGGCCGCCATCAGCGCATCGCTGTTCTTGCTCAGCTTCATCCTCTTCGCCTCCGGCCTGATCGAGCAGATTCCATTGGCCGCTTTGGTCGGCGTCATGTTCATGGTCGTCATCGGCACCTTTGCCTGGCGCTCAATCCGCATCATGGCCCGCGTGCCGCGTTCCGATGCGCTGGTCATCATCCTTGTGACCATCGTTACCGTCATGACCGATCTGGCCACCGCCGTGGTCGCCGGCGTCATCATCTCGGCCCTGGTTTACGCCTGGAACGCCTCCACCCGCATGCGTGCGACAACCGTCAACGAACCAACCGACAAGGACGTGAAAGTATACCGCGTCTCCGGCCCGCTGTTTTTTGGTTCGGTTGCCAGCTTCAACGAGCTGTTCGACCCCAAAAATGACCCGGCAACCGTCATCATCGATTTCATGGAATCGCGTGTTGTCGATCATTCCGGCCTGCAGGCCATTGATGCGCTGGCGGCCAAATACCAGGCCAATGGCACAACCTTGAAACTGCGCCACTTGTCCAAGGATTGTAAGGAACTGTTGACCAAGGCCGGTCAGCTCGTTGAGCCCAATCCCGATGACCCCAGCTATGGTGTCGCCGTCGATTATGACCTGCAGCACGGGCGTCTCAGCACCGGGCACTAAATGGCTGTTGTGCGCTCGCAGCAGGGGCTAGAATAGGGCATGGACAAGCCAAAGCTCACCATAACCTATTGCACCCAGTGCAACTGGCTCCTGCGCTCAGCCTGGATGGCGCAGGAGCTGTTGACCACTTTTTCGCTCGAACTGGGCGCAGTCACTCTCGTGCCCGGCACCGGGGGGATTTTCGAAATCCATATCGGCGACCATCTGGTCTGGGAGCGCAAGCGCGATGGCGGCTTTCCGGATGTGAAAGCCTTAAAACAACTGGTGCGCGATCATATTGATCCTGATCGCGACCTCGGTCATCTTGATCGTTGAGCGCCATCTTTTCCTCCCCAAACTCCCAACTCGATACGTGCCAAGGCTTGCAGCCTGTTGTGGCAATGCCCACATAGTGCGGGGCAGTTATTCCCAAAGGGAGACTATGAATGTCGAAGAAACTGGCGCGCCTTGCCACGGCGCTTGCTTTCGCCACCCTGTTTGCCATCCTGCTGGGTCTGGTCCCCGCACGCGCCGAAGAGATCGGCCGGGTCGGGGTCGATTGGGTCGGCAATGATATTGTTGTCGATGCGGTTGACGACCCGAAGGTTGATGGCGTCACCTGCCACATCGCCTATTTCGATCGCTCGATCATTGATCGCCTCCAGCAAGGCAACTGGTTCGAGGACCCCTCCAATTCCTCGCTCGATTGCGTTCAGACCGGCCCGATTGCCATTGGCGATATCGCACTGGACAAGGACGGTGAAGAAGTCTTCAAGGAACGCCGCTCGGTGATCTTGAAAACCCTCGTCATCAACCGTGTTTATGACAAGGAAAATGACGCGCTGGTCTATCTGGCCCATGCACGCGAACTCAATCAGGGCTCGGCCAAAATGTCGATCGCCGTCGTGCCGCTGGCCGGCCGTGAGGTCGATTGGCTCAACGGGGCCCCCGCCCAGCGCGTTCAGCCGGTCAAATAAGCGGCATTTATCTGCTTTTTCATCCACGGCGCAAAACGGGGAATGGCTTGTTGCGCCGCGGGTATAAAACGTAAAACCATTCCGCATGGCATGGCTGCATTCCGCAGCGCCTAAGCCAATATTCTAGTAACAGATGACGCGCCATTCCGGCGCCACGCATGGAGGACCATATGGCCATTCTTATCGGCGACACCGCCCCAGATTTCACGTCAGATTCGACTGAAGGCACCATCAATTTCCATGATTATATTGACGGCAGCTGGGCGGTCCTGTTCTCGCACCCCAAAAATTACACCCCCGTTTGCACCACCGAGCTGGGCTACACAGCCAAGCTGAAGCCCGAGTTTGAAAAACGTGGCGTCAAGGTTCTTGGCCTCTCGGTCGACAAGCTTGAGGATCATGCCGGTTGGGGCAAGGACATTGAAGAGACGCAAGGTTCCGCGCTCAACTTCCCGCTTCTGGCTGATCCCGAAGGCAAGGTGGCGCGTCTTTATGACATGATCCACCCCAATGCCGACAACACGCTGACCGTGCGCTCGGTCTTCGTCATCGGGCCGGACAAGAAGGTCAAGCTCAAGATCGAATATCCCGCCTCCACAGGCCGTAATTTTGATGAGGTTCTGCGCGTTATCGACAGCCTGCAGCTGACGGCCAAGCATCAGGTCGCAACCCCGGTCAACTGGAAGAATGGCGAAGACGTCATCATCGTCCCCGCCGTCTCCAACGAAGATGCCAAGACCAAATTCCCCAATGGCTGGAAAGAGGTCAAACCCTATCTGCGTATTGTTGCCCAGCCGAAGTCATAAGGGCCGGACAGCATTGCAAATCAAAAAGGCGGCCCCGGTGGCCGCCTTTTCTTCTTCCGGTTCAGCCGCTTTTGGCCAGGCGGCGTTGCTCGGCATCAAAGGTTGCGCGCAAGTCACGTTCTTCAAGCCGCCGCCGGTCTTCCAGCAGTTCAATCTTTAATTGCGCATTGGAGATTTCGCCCTTGATGGCCAGCCGTTGCGCGTCCGTCAGCCCCGGGGTGGTTATGCGTTCCAGCGCCGTGTCCATCTGTCCTCTGGCAACCGTGATCTCTTGTCCGGTCTTTTGCACGATCCGCGCCTTGTCATAGATCCGGTTGAAGCTGATCCCGATATCGCCGGTGCACGAATTGTAGTTCGGCCGTCCGGCCAGCCCTTCGCTCTCCGCCTTGTCAATCCGGCAATAGTTTTGCAGCCCCTCCTCGCGCCCCGCCGCATAAACGGTGCGGTCCACAGAAATGCCGTGCTTGGCGCAGGCGGTCATGTGTTCATCGATATAGGAAAGCGGATATCCCTTGCTGCCATCGGCCATGCCAAGGCTGCGCCAGTCGCCGGCCTCGCATTCGGCTTTGTTCAGCGTCGCGCAACCCGCCAGAAAGCCACAAAAAACCAGTGTCGCCAGACCCAGAAAAATTCTTTGCATGACATTGTCCCCTTGGGAGAATATCCGCACATCTTGCAGACAGTTTTACCCCGCGCAAGTCCCATTGCAATTGTACAAAGGGTCTAAAGGTCGAGCGTTTCGCGCACACGGCGCGGCAGTTTGCCTACAATAATCCGGTGCGCTTCAATGATATAGGCGGCAATGTCATCTTCGCTGAGCGCTGAGTCCGGTGCCACCTGCACCCATTTGGCACGTGCCAGATATTTGGCCTTTTCCACGCCCATGAGTTCGGGCAGCAGTTGAAAGCTCATATCCGAGCATTTGAAGCTGATCTGAAACCGGTCGTCCCGGTTCCAGACCGACAGAATGGCAAAAATCTTGCCGCCGACCTTGCCAACGGATGCATCGCCCCATTGGTGCACGATTTCAACCGCGGGCAGGCCGGCAATAAAGGTCTCAAATTCGGCCCGTTCGAACAGGCTCACTGTTCGGCGGCGGGGCTGGTAATGCCAATCGGGCAGGCAGCGCCAGTGCCCTGCAACCCGCAATATCCATTCGGGTTCTTCGCCAGATATTGCTGATGATAGGTTTCCGCAAAATAAAAGGGCGGCGCCTCGGCAATCTCGGTGGTGATCGTGCCCAGCCCCATGGTTTGCAACGCCTCGCCAAACGCATCCCGGCTTTTCAGCACCGCATCCATTTGCATCTCGGTTGTCGTATAAATCGCCGAACGGTATTGGGTGCCCCGGTCATTGCCCTGGCGCATCCCCTGGGTGGGGTCGTGCTCTTCCCAGAACGTCTTTAAAAGCGTCTCCAGCGAAATCTTCGAAGGCTCATAAACAACCATCACGGCTTCGGTATGCCCCGTGCGCCCCGAACAGACCTCGTCATAGGTTGGGTTGGAAGTGTGCCCGCCCTGATAGCCCACAGCGCTCACATAAACGCCCGGCAACTGCCAGAACAGCCGCTCCGCGCCCCAGAAACAACCCATGCCAAAATAGATCACCTCCGCACCCGCCGGATAGGGGCCTTCAAGCGCCGCGCCATTGACGAAATGCGGTTCGGTCACCGGCATCGTCTGTGTGCGCCCTTTAAGGGCCTCGCTGGCGGTGGGAATACGCGTGGGCTTGTTGAAAAACATCTTTGCCTCCAGTTGTCAGGGCACATAAGCAGATCCTAGCGCATTTGCCGCGCCAGTATCAGCACGAGCGTGCTGAGCAGAAATAAAACAGCGGCGACCATCAGCAGGGCAATCCAGGCGGGCCAACCGAGAACCGATACGATGACCGGGTCCCAAAGGGCGGGCAAAATGCGTCTTTGCACAATGGCTTGTGTCAGGTTCAGGCTGGCAACATCGAACTGAAACCACACCCGCCCCAATGCCTGCTGCGCCAAGCCGCCTCCGGCTGCCTGCACGGCGATAAACCCGGAAAAGGCTGCAATGCCAGCCAAAGCCAGCACCAGCGCCAGCAAACGGCCTAAAAGTCTCACCACCCGCACCAGTACCATGGCCATCGCCTTTACTTTGGCAGCGATGCCCCGGCCTCAATAGGTCGCGACATAACGCTTTTTTACACCCGGCCGTCCGATCAGCAACAGCAAGAGCCCGGCAATGCCGAAAATCGCCCAGCTCGGCGCGTTCGACATGAACGTAAAAACACCACTGGACGCCGTGCCAGGCAGCAAATCTGCCAGAGCCTGATTGGTCGCAAGCCAGCTTGCAGCGTGCAAACTGCTCCAGTTCTCTGCAAGCGAGGTCATGGTCAGTGCATTTGCCGCCAATGTCTTGGCGCCATCGATAATCAAAAGCACCAGCGCCAATCCAATAAACCAGGTTCCGGTAACGCGTAAAATGAACTTCATATTAGGCCCTTGTGCAAGGCTACACCTGTCTCAAAAAACAAATACCGGGCCTTGAAAAACAGACGGCCCGCATAGGAGGGGCTTTTTGCCATTCTTCATCCTGACATACAAGGTAGTGCGAATATAATCCGCTTCAACACTGGCCACGCCAAAGTGATCGCCGGCGGCTCTTTGCAAGACCCTGCTTGATATAACGCACCCAGGGGGTGCTGGTTCCCGTCCTGATCGGTCGGAACTGTCGATTTTGGCAATGAAAACCACTCAATATGCACTCAGGGCTTGCAGTCTCGCCCAGTAGCGGGTAACTCCGTCCCGCGCAGAGCAAACCTCTGCGCCGCAACACACCGCGCCCGGCATCGGGTTCCAGGGTTTGTTGTTTGCGGAGAGGTGGCCGAGTGGTCGAAGGCGCACGCCTGGAAAGTGTGTAGGCGGGGAACCGTCTCCAGGGTTCGAATCCCTGTCTCTCCGCCATATTTTCTTTGCATCACCCACAATATTGATTGGCGCCCGCACCAGATGCCGGTCGTGTCTCCGTCGCCGTATTCCCGCTTGGGACATGTTGCCGCTGCACTTTTTTCGATCCGAACCTTGAAGTTTCATAAACCCGGGTTAGGGTTGGCACGCTTTATTTGAGTTCGAATTTGAACTGAATTTTTTTATGCAGATATTGGATATTTTATGCGCGCCTTGGTCTCGGTACTTCTCTGCCTTTTTCTCGCTGCCTGCTTTCCCACCAAAGTTTCCCCTTTCAGCGACGCCGAGCCGGTATTCCCGATCCCGGACAATGCCGTGCTTTTTCTCGAACAGAAAATCGAGCCGGGGCCAAATTTTAATCCGGTAACCATGGTGGGCGCGGCCTTTAATGACGGCGTGCGGTTCGTGCGGGATGGTGCGACTTATCGCGTCGAGGGTCTGGCTGAATCAGCAAGCCTGCCAAAAGACGCAGCGACCATGAGGATCCGGTTTTTCAGCCTGCCCTCACATGATGATTACTATCTCGCAGAACTGTCAAATCAGCCGGCAAATCAACCGGTCACCTACCTCACCGTGATGGCCGGAATAGCCGGTGAAACCGTGCGCATTTATCTCCTCAACCCGGCAAATCTGCCGCCGGAACTCCTCGAGGAATTTAAATCTTTCAGCGCCGGTACTGCAGCACCGGACCAGCTGAAACAACAGATTGTCGCGATCTCATCAAGGCTGTTTGATCTGCCCGATTTTCGCGATCCGGCCAGCAATTTCGAGATTGAAATTCTCGACCCCCGGAATGACGCCAAACAGATCGATGTGCTGCGCACTGCCGCCGGCAAGAACGCGCAACAGCAACAACAGGCAAACGCAGCCCGCCTGAACAAGCAAAAGGCCAAGGCATTGCTGAATGCCGCCAAGGACAAATATTCGGCGTCCGATTACGCCGGGGCCATCGCCGATTACACAGCCGGTTTAAAGCTGGACCCGGATAACAAGGATATCCTTGTCGGGCGTGCACGCGCCTATGAGCGCACCGATCAGCATGAGCTGGCCTATAAGGATTACGACCAGCTGAATGCCCTGTTCCCGGACGACCCCGAATATCTCTATGAAAAAGGCTTCCGGCAGTTTCTCGAAAAGGACTATCTGGACGCCATCGAGACATTGACCGGGGTCGTCAATCATCCCAACGCGTCTTTTCGCGCCCTCCGCGCCCAGAGTTATCGCGCACAATCCCTTGCCGGCCTGAAGCGGTTTGATGAGGCGTTTGCCGATTTTGCCTCGATACTCAAACGGTTCCCCAATGACTTCGATGTGCTGCAAAACATGAGTGAAACCTACGAAAAAATGGGCGATCCCGACAATGCAATTGCCTATCTCGGCAAAGCGATCGACGATGGTGTCGGTGCAGAAGACTACGAGATAACGATAGCGTTGAGGGAACGTGCGCGCCTGTTGCGTGGCGCGGGACGTCATGATGAGGCAGTCGCGGATTTCAGCGCGGTGATCAAAAGGAGCGAGCCGGGCACGAACCTGACGTCCTATGGCAATCGCGGCAAAAGTTACATCGAGCTCGGCGAATTGCAGAAGGCCCTCGAGGATTTCACTTACGCTATTACCCATGCAGACAACAATTGGACCCGCAAGGACAGTTTGTGGAGCAGGGGCTATGCCTATATTCTTGCCGAAAATTACGAGGCCGCCATTAACGACTACAGCACCTATATCGCGCTGGATGACACCTCCGCCACAGCCTTCAACAACCGCGGCTACGCTTACAGAAAGCTGGGCAAGAACAGTCTGGCAGACGCCGATTTTGCCCGGGCTGAGGCACTGAAGAAATAGCTGCTCTGGCAGAACATGCGCGCTACACAGCACGCAGGTAACCGGGTGGCTTTGTGAAAAAAGGGTGCCGTGAGCTCAAAGCCTTTGAGTTGCGGCCCCCGCTGGAAGCGCATGTGTCGTTGATGCCGACGAGCTTTCAAGCCAGTTTTCATTGAGAATGGCATTTACCCGTCCATCCCGCGCAGGGCAGGCGCCGCGGACCTCACTTGACACGCGCGGTTTTGAAAAACATAAGCGTATTTATTGGATCCAAAAAATAACAGAAAATCGTCATGACCAAGTCGCCTCCAGCCGCGCCTAACCAAATCGTTGCCCTGTTGCGGCAACGCATTCTCTCGGGCGTATATCCGGATGGTGCGGCATTGCGGCAGGAGCCGCTTGCGGCGGAGCTTGGTTGTAGCCGTATTCCTGTGCGCGAGGCCTTGCGCCAGCTTGAGGCCGAGGGGCTGGTGGTCACCATTCCCCGGCGCGGTGCCATGGTGGCGGAAATGCCGGTCGACCGCATTCGCGAGAGTTTTGAGCTGCGCTCGGTGATCGAGCCGTGGCTGTTGACCGCCGCCATTCCCTTTATGGGGGAAGCTGATTTTGCCGCCGCTGCCAGCGTTATCGAAGAGATGAACACAACGAGCATTGATGGCTGGGGTGAGGCAAACTGGCGTTTTCACAAGGCGCTCTATATGCCGTCTGGCAAAGCCTCAACCATTGAAATGCTTGAGAAAATTCACGAAGGAAATGATCGCTACCTGCGCGTTCATCTGCGCCTGACAGCCGGGCAGGACAAGGCGCGGGCCGAGCATCAATTACTGTTGTCCCTGTGCAAGGCAAAAGACATCCAGCGCGCCAGCGCCTTGCTGACGGGCCACATTCTCGATGTTGCCGACAAGCTGGCAGAGAGCGTTGCTGTGGCCCGTGATCTGCAGGGCGATATCTCCAACCTGCACCCCGCTCTTCGCGCCCGCACGCGCTAGATTTTCAGCGCGCCCCAGGCTTTACGGGTGCCTTCGCGGGCGCGCCGCGCGGCCCGCTTTCGGCGTTCCGCAACAGCCCTCGGCCCGCCATCCATAGTCATCAAAACGTCAATCTCTGCAAAAATTCGCTAGACTCGCATCCGCTTATTTGAAAAAATGGATACAGTTTTTGCGATTCTGCATCTTACGAGGTTGAAGAAATGGACTTTACCGGGCTTTTCCCCGCTGCCACCACCAAGCTGACAGAAACAGGCGCGCTCGATCTGGCCGCCTGCAGCGCGTCCTACGAGCGCATGATCGAGGCCGGTGTTTCCGCGATCATCGTGCTGCCCATGCTCGGCGAAAATCCCTGCATGAGCTTGGAAGAAAAGGAAAAAGTGGTTCGCAACGCGATTGAAACCGCCAATGGCCGCGTGCCGGTATTGTCGGGTCTGGCCGAGGTCACCATTGACGACGCAACAGCCGCCGCCAAGCGCTACCAAAGCTGGGGCGCTGCTGGATTGATGGCTTTCCCCTCAACTGGATACAAAACCGACCGCCGCGAAACCGAAACATGGTATCGCAAGCTGGGTGCTGCCACCGATCTGCCGATCATGATTTACAACAACCCCATCGCCTACAAGGTCGACGTCACCCCCGAAATGATGGCGTCCCTGGCCGATGTCGACACACTTGTCGCTTTCAAGGAAGAAACCGGCGATATCCGCCGCGTAACTGACATCTACAATACCGTTGGCAACCGCTACAAAGTCTTCTGCGGCGTTGACGATCTCATTCTCGAAAGCGTGGCGCTTGGCGTCGATGGCTGGGTATCGGGCATGACCAATGCCTTCCCCAATGAATGTGTCAAATTGCTCAACCTGCTCAACGCCGGCAAATTCGCTGAGGCGCTGGTGCTTTATCGCCTGCTGACACCCGCCTTCCACCTCGATACCGATGTGAAGCTGGTGCAATACATCAAGCTGGCCGAACACATTGTCAGTGGCGCGCCGGAATGGGTGCGTTCCCCGCGCCTGCCGCTTGAAGGCGAAGAGCGCGCGCATGTTTCAAAGGTCATCAACGACACCCTCGTCGCTCTCAAAGCGCTCTAGGCCGGTCCGGCATTAGAGGAAGCGAACAAGGGGAGAGTATGTTGATGAGATTCCAGACTATGTGCGAGGCCCTCAATCGAGGGGTTTCTACCGCAGTTGCCATTTTTCTGGGCCTGGCAACTGCGGCGGTGTTGATACAGATCGGGGTGCGTTTTGTTCTGCCCCCGCTCGGCATCATCATCTCGGCACCATGGACAGAAGAAAGCGCCCGCTTTCTGATGACATGGTCCGTCTTTCTGGGGTCAGCGGTCCTTTGCCGGCATGGCAAATTGATTGCGATCACCATCCTCCCGGATATCCTCCCCGCGCGTACCGGCCAGGCAATTGTCCTGGCCGGTACGGCCCTCACGGCAACATTCTTTGCCATCCTGCTGCTGCTCGGCACCAATTGGGCCATCGCCTCCATGGGCGAGACGGCCACTGTCCTGCGCATCCCCATGGGGCTGGTTTATGCCGCCATGCCGGTCGGTGCCGCGCTTTCCCTTCTCAATCTCTGCCTCTTCGCCCGCGATGTCTTCAGCGCGCAACACGGCATCTCTTCCCTTCAAACCGGCACAGAGGGGAACAGCTGATGGCCATCACATTCATCCCCTTGCTCCTTGCCATTCTTCTGGCCATTGGCGTGCCGGTGGCCGCCACACTGGGCCTGATTTCCTTTTTCGGCCTGTGGCAGCGCGGCCTGCCATCCGTCTCCGCCATCCAGTCCATGTTCGCCAGCCTCGACAGCTTCTCGCTCATGGCCGTCCCGTTTTACATTCTGGCCGGCAACATCATGCAGGCCGGGGGCATCTCCACCCGTCTGGTGCGGCTGGCCAATGCGCTGGTCGGCTGGCTGCGCGGTGGCCTGGGTTCCGCCGCCGTCCTCACCAGCATGATTTTTGCCTGCATTTCCGGCTCCTCATCCGCCACCACCGCGGCAGTGGGCGCCACCACCATCCCCGCCATGGCCAAAAAGGGCTATCCAAAGCCCTTCGCCGCCTCCCTTGTCGCCGCCTCGGGCGAGCTGGGTGCCATCATCCCGCCCTCCCTGCCGATGATCATTTACGGGCTGGTCACCAATGTCTCCATCGGCTCTTTGTTCATCGCCGGCATCATCCCCGGGGTCATGATCGGTTCTTCCCTGATCCTTCTTGTGCTCGTCTGGGCGGCAGTTGCCGGCTTTGACAAAACCGAGGCGGTCAGCCCCCGCCAGTGGATTGCCGGTGTATTTTCCGCCCTGTGGGATTCGCTTTTGGCGCTCTTCATGCCGGTGCTCATTCTCGGCGGCATCTATTCGGGCATTTTCACCCCCACCGAGGCTTCAGTGGTCGCCGTGGGCTACGGGCTGATTGTCAGCCTCTTCGTTTATCGCGAAGTCAGCCTGCCCGAAATGGGTCAGGTATTCGTGCGCTCGGCGCTCACCTCGGCGGGCATCCTGCTCATCGTCGCGGTCGCGGCAGCCTTTGGCTTCGTGCTCACCATCAACCGCATACCGCAACAAGTGGGCTTGTGGATTTCCATGATCGCCCAGGACCCGATCACCTTCCTGATCCTGGTCAACATCTTGTTGCTGGTTGTCGGCATGTTCCTCGAAACCCTGGCCGCCATTGTCATTCTGGGGCCAATCCTTGTGCCGGTCGCCGCCTCGTTTGGCATCGATCCCGTCCATTTCGGCATCATCATGATCGCCAATCTGGCCATCGGCATGCTCACCCCGCCCATCGGGGTCAACCTGTTCATCGCCAGCGAAGTGGCTGGGCTGAAGGTTGAGCAGATGATCCGTTCACTGCTCGTCTTCATCGCTGTGCTCATCGTCAATCTGGCGCTGATTTCCTACCTGCCCATCCTCTCAACTGCACTGCTGTAACCAAGGAAAAAGTATCATGAAATTGATCACAAAACGCCTGCTCGTAACACTCGGCATGCTGGGGCTGTCCACCTCTGCAATGGCCGTCGAACTCACCCTGGGCCACGTGCTCACCGAAGACAGCCATTATCAGGCTGCGGCCACGGCATTCGCCAAGGCGGTTGAAGAGCGCTCCAATGGTGAAATCACCGTCAGCATCTTCCCCGCCGGCCAGCTCGGCGGCGAAGTGCAGATGATCCAGAACGCCCGCTCCGGCGCGCTCGATGTGGTTGTCACCGGCGAACCCCCGCTTGAAAACACAGTGCCCGAACTCACCGTTCTTTCCCTGCCTTACCTGTTCTCGGATGTGGCTGCCGCCAATGCCGCCCTTCAGGGTCCGGCAGGCGACAAGCTGCTCGGCTATATCGATAATCACGATCTGGTCGGCCTCGGTTTCCTCTCGGTCTTCGAGCGCAATGTCTATGGCACAAAGCCCGTGCGCACCCATGAAGACATGAACGGCTTCAAGATCCGCGTCATTCAGGGCCCGGGCTTTGTCGGTGCCTATGAAGCGCTTGGCGCACAGTCCACGCCGATGGCATATTCGGAAGTTTTCCTCGCCCTGCAAAGCGGTGTTGTGGATGGTGCCGAAGCATCCCCGGAACAGCTGATCCAGGACAAGTTTGTTGAAGCCACAGATTTCTACAACCTGACCCGCGTCCACCATATGGGTGCCGCCATCGTCATGTCCGGCCCCTCCTTTGCAAAGCTCACCCCCGAGCAGCAGGAAATGGTGCGTCAGGCCGGCAAGGATGCCGCCGCAGCGTCCATTCCTGTTTACGAAGCCAATTATGTTGAAGGTCTTGAAGCCCTGAAACAGGCCGGTATCGAAATCGTCGAACCCGATCTGGCTGGCTTCAAGGAAAAGGCCAAGGGCTCTTGGGAAACGCTGCTGACAAACATTCCCGATGGTCAGCAGAACCTTGAGGCCCTTCAGGCCGAATAACGCGGCGGACCACCTGCCAGCGTTATGCGCACCGCTCTCCAGCGTCCGGGAGAGCGGTGCTTTTTTATGTCCGGTTCAGGGGCCGGGGTGGGGTTCAACCCCTGTGTCCCACCCAGCCCCGAAACGAGAACGCGGCATAAAACAGTTCCACGTCCGCAAATCCGGCCTCCCGCAAAATCGCTTCATCTGTGGCAGGTGAAAGCGCGGGCAGTTTTTCCGCCATTGCCGACACAGCCCCGTTCGCCTGCGCTTGCGGCACCCCGGAGGCAATGGCAAAAGCTGCATAGCGTTTCAGCCATTTCTCCGTTTCATCGCCATCCCGGCGAAAGCTGTGATGCGCCACGACAAACGGCGCCCCGGGCCGCAACCGCCGATAGACCTCTGCCACCGTTTTGCGGCGTTCCACCTCGGGCAAAAAGTGCAAGGTCAGCAGACAAACCGCCCCGTCAAACGGCCCCTCCGGCGCGTCATCAATATAGCCGTGATGAAACGCCACCCGCTGCGCCAGTGCGCCAAGCTGCGTGCGCGCCAGTTCCAGCATTTCCGCCGATGGGTCCACGCCGGTAAAGCGCCAATCCGCCTGCATGCGGGCAAACAGCTCCAGCTCCATCCCCCCGCCCGCACCCAACACAAGAATGCGCCCATCCGTTGGCGCGCGCTCGGCCAGTAACAGCCCCGCCATTGTCTGCAAATGGTGATAGCCGGGCACTTGCCGCACGGCATTGTCAGCGTAGAGAGAAACCGCCTGTGGATCAGAAAATGACGTCATCTCATGCCTCCGGAAAAACCAGCGAGCGGTGAATTTGCGCGCCCGCCCAGGCCCCGTCACCAATCGCCAATGACAGGGAATGGGGCATACGCGCCGTGTCGCCACAGGCAAAAACGCCGGGCAGGGAGGTCGCCTTGCCCTCATCGGTCTCAATCAAAACCCCCATCGGCGTTTCCATCAGCGCGCAGCCCATCTCTTCGGCCACCGGGCTGGAGGGGCGGCATTGCGATGCGGTAAAAATCCCGGCAAACGGCAATCGCCGTCCATCGGTCAAAACCACATCTGCCACACCATCAAGCCGCAGAATGGGCGTCTCCTCAATTGTCACCCCGCGCCCGGTCAATCTCTGCCGGGTTTCCGGGTCAATTGTCAGCGCCCCATTGGTGAAAAACGTCACCTGGCCCCATTCGGGCAGCAGTTCTGCCTGATGTACCGACATCGGTCCGGTCGCGATTACCGCAATCTCGCCTTCATCCAGTTCATAGCCATGGCAATAGGGGCAAAGAAAAACGGTTTTGCTCCAGCGTGCCATCAGCCCGTCGATCTCGGGAAGTTTGTCAGTCACCCCGTTCGCAAACAGAATGCGCCGCCCGCGATGCACCTGCCCATCCTCCAGCGTCACGCTGAAATCATCTTTCGCGCCCGTTGCCGCAATAGCCCGCCCATCAATCCAGCTCAGGTTCCGATAGGCTTCAAGCTGGGTGCGCGCAGTCTTGGCAATCTCTGCTGGGTCAACGCCATCCTGCCCGATAAGCCCGTAAGCATGGCTGACAAGCCGGTTGCGCCGCTCTGCAGCGTCAATCACCAGAACATTCCTGCGCGCACGCAGAAGCTGGAGGGCAGCTGCCATGCCGGCATAGCTGCCCCCGATAACAATCACATCATGTGTCATGTCTTATTCCTTTTGTGCCCGCCATTTTGCGTGTCGCCGTGCAAAATCGGCGGCGAGGTCGGCAAGAGAAACTGTGGCGAAACGATCAAGCAGCAGCGCCTCGGCCTCGGCAAAAGCATCATCCAGCGCCGCATTCACCGATTGCTCCACAAGGCAACCCGGTGCCTCGTTACGGTTGCCAATGGCAAAAAAGGCCGGCTCGCCGAGCGCATCGTGCAATTGGCGCAGCGTCACCGTCGACAGGTCAGCAGTAATCCGCCACCCCCCGGCATGCCCCCGTTCCGAGGCCACCAGCCCCGCCTCGCGCAACAGCCCCATCGTTCGCCGCACCACAACGGGATTGGTGCCAAGGCACATCCCAAGCGCGTCAGAAGTCATGGGTCCGTCATGCTCGGCCATATGCAGCAGGGCATGCAGAACAGAGGAAAGGCGGCTGTCTCGTTTCATGTAACTATTTATGTTACAAAAGAAGGTGCGTGTCAAGAAGGAGTGTGCGACAAGTCCCGTCGAGGTGGGCAGGGGACGAAATCGTCACGGCAAAAAGCCAGCGCTCACCCCCGCGTAAACGCCCTCTGGTTCTCCCGCACAATCTCCGCCAAAAACCGCGCCACCACCCGCACCCGCTCTACATTGCGCAAGCTTTCATGCATCGCCACCCAATAGGCGCGGGCAATAAAGGTCTGCGGCAATACCCGCACCAGTCCCGGATCACCCAGCGCCAGATAATCGTGCAAGACGCCAATCCCCGCGCCCCCGCGCACTGCCTCGGTCTGGCCAATGGCGCTCGAAATCTCGATGGCAGATTGCCAATGGCGCAAGAATTCGCGGCTGTAGTTGAGCCCCGGCGCATAGATCAGATCATCCACATGCCCCACCAGCCGGTGTCCTGTTCCGAGGTCGTCCAGCGTTTCAGGCGTGCCGAACCGGGCGAGATAATCGGGGGCGGCGTAAAGCCCGAGCGTATAATCGGTCAGCTTGCGCGCCACCAGCCTTCCCGTCTCGGGCCGCCCAACCATCACCGCAATATCCGCCTCACGTTCTGAGAGCGAAAAACTGCGCGGCACCGGCACCAGTTGCAGCGTCAGCCCCTTTTGCTGTTCTGCCAATAGCGCCAGTTTGGGGGCCAGAAATTTCACCCCGAACCCGTCCGGCGCGCCAATCCGCACCACGCCCGAAACCTGCGTACCGGTCTGTTGCAAATCGGCGCGGGCCAGCAGCATTTCAGATTCAACCCGCTCCAGCCGTGTCACCAGCGCCGTCCCGTCGGCGGTCAGGGTGCAGCCATGGGCATGGCGGATCACCAATTGCGTGCCCAGTTCGGCTTCGAGCGCCGCAATGCGCCGGCTCAGCGTCGCCTGGTTCAGCCCCAGCCGCTTGGCCGCGCCCAGCATCTGCCCCTGACGCGAAACCGCCAGCAAAAGCTTGCCATCTTCCCAGTTCATCCCGCGACCTTTATGCAAATTTACAAACCAGAATTGAGTTTTAGCAGATTGCTATGCGTAAATTAAAGGCCGAAAACCGGGGCAACCAATAATCACGGGAGAGCAAGCCATGTCCGAGATCGGTCATTTCATCAATAATGCGCGCGTTGCCGGCACGTCAGGCCGCAGCCAGCCGGTTTACAATCCGGCCACCGGCAAGTCCGAATCCAGCGTCGTGCTCGCCTCGGTCGCCGAAGTCGATGCCGCCGTCGCTGCCGCCAAGGCCGCATGGCCAGCCTGGGCCAAAACCCCGCCGCTCCGCCGCGCCCGCATTCTCGACCGGTTCAAATCCATCCTCTGGGAACGGGGCGATCAACTGGCCGAGGCGATTTCCGCCGAACACGGCAAAACCCATGATGACGCTTTGGGCGAAGTCACCCGCGGCCTTGAAGTGGTCGAATTCGCCGTCGGCGCACCGCATCTCCTCAAGGGCGAAATCACCGAAAATGTCGGCACCAATGTCGATAGCCATTCCCTTCGCCAGCCTTTGGGCGTCGTCGCCGGCATAACCCCGTTCAACTTCCCCGCAATGGTGCCCATGTGGATGTTCCCGGTGGCGCTCGCCTGCGGCAATTGCTTTATCCTCAAACCCTCCGAGCGCGATCCGTCCGCCTCCCTGTTGATGGCCGAATGGCTGGCCGAAGCGGGCCTGCCCGAAGGCGTCTTCGGCGTGGTTCAGGGCGACAAGCAGGCGGTTGATGCCTTGCTTGAACATCCCGATGTGGCCGCCATCTCCTTTGTCGGCTCCACCCCGATTGCCCGCTATATCCACCAGACCGGCACCGCCAATGGCAAGCGCGTCCAGGCTCTGGGCGGCGCCAAAAACCACATGGTCATCATGCCCGATGCCGATATCGACATGGCCGTCGGTGCCTTGATGGGTGCAGCTTTCGGCTCGGCTGGTGAACGCTGCATGGCCATTTCCGTCGCCGTCCCGGTCACCGACAAGGTGGCCGATGCGCTGATCGAAAAGCTGATCCCCAAAATCAACGCCCTCAAGATCGGCCCCGCTGCCGACAAGGCCACCGATATGGGCCCGCTCGTCACCGCCCAGCATCTGGAAAAGGTCAAGGGTTATATCGATGCCGGTGAGGCGGAAGGCGCAAAAGTCGTCGTCGATGGCCGCACCTTTAAAACGGACAAGCAGGGCTATGAGGGCGGCTATTATATCGGCGGCACCCTGCTCGATAATGTCACCACCGACATGTCCGTCTGGAAAGACGAAATCTTCGGCCCGGTCCTCTCGGTCGTGCGCGCCAAAACCTATGATGAGGCGGTCGATGTGATCGGCCAGCACGAATACGCCAATGGCGTTGCCGTCTTCACCCGCGATGGCGATGTGGCCCGTGCCTTCTCGCACGATATCGAAGTGGGCATGGTCGGCGTCAATGTGCCGATCCCCGTGCCCATGGCCTTCCATTCCTTCGGCGGCTGGAAAGCCTCGCTGTTTGGCGATCATCACATGCATGGGGCCGAGGGCGTGCGTTTCTATACCCGCCTCAAAGCCATCACCACCCGCTGGCCCACGGGCATGCGCAATGATCCCGAATTCGTCATGCCAACAATGGGATAAGCCCCTTCGCCCGGCGGCTCTTTCCGGCTGCCGGGCCCCATCAGCCACACAAAAGCGCGTCGTGCCGTAAAGCATGATGCGCTTTTTTGCATTCGGCGTGCTTTGCCGAATGGAAATTTGGCCGCATTTGTCCTAAGTATTAGCGATAAGTATCCGCAGCGGCCTGAAAGATCTCAGGTGCAATGGGCCTGGGATTGGGCAAACCGCCGCTGTTTGATTGTCGTGCGTACCCCCGTCAGGGGTTGGAAGGTTGGGTCAGTTGAGATATCGCGGTTGGCGATCATCCCTGTTCGTGTTGAGCGCTTTGACGGCCGCAACCCTGTTGCCGCTGCCCGCCATGGCGTTCACCTTTTTGGGCATCACCCTGTTCGAGGATCAGAACGCGCTCGATGCCGACGCGGTCATTGCCGATCCGCAACCCTATACCGTCGATTTCGAAGTCACCGGCGGTGATGAGACCGTTGAAAATAACGCCCGCAATGCCTCTGCCCTTTGGGATGGCCGCGACCGCGTCGCCTCCGGGGCCGCCGGGCTTTTAGCCAGCGCCCGCACCGATTACCGCCGCATCGTCGCCGCGCTTTATGCCGAGGGCTATTATGGCGGCACCGTCTCCATCAATGTCGATGGCACCGAAGCAACCGATCTGCCCCCCGATGCCGATCTTGCCGATCCCGCCATCGTGCGCGTCAGCGTCAATACAGGTCCCCAGTTCACCTTCGGCGCCATCACCATCGACAATCAGGCCAATGTCGACGCGAACGCCTTTGCCGATGCCGGGTTCGCCACCGGTGCCATTGCCCGCTCCGGTGCCGTGCGCCGCGCTGCCCGCATCTCAACCGACGCCTGGCGTCGTGAAGGTTATGCCAAGGCGAAAATCGCCAATCAGGATATTGTCGCCGATCACAAAACCAATCGCGTCAATGTCACCCTGACCATTGCGCCGGGTGCCCGTGCCACAATCGGCGCTGTCACTGTCGAGGGCACGCGCGACATGAAGCCCGATTTCGTCGCCCGTCAGACCGGCCTCGTCACCGGCGCACAATACAATCCTGCGGACATCACCCGCGCCCGCGAGCGGCTGACTGATCTTGGCGTCTTCACCGCCGTCAAGATTGTCGAGGATCCGGCAATCGCTGCCGATGGCAGCCTGCCCCTGACCGTCATCGTGCAGGAACGTGCCGCCCGCCGCATTGGCGCAGGTGCCACTTTCTCCACCACCGATGGTCTGGGTCTGGAAACCTTCTGGCTGCACCGCAACCTGTTCGGCGAGGGCGAAAACCTGCGGCTGGATGCGAAACTGGCCGGCATTGCCTTCCCCATCGATAGCGCCGATTTCGATTATTATTTCGGCGGCACGTTCACCAAGCCGGGCCTGTTCACACCCGATACCAGTCTTGTCGCCTCATTGGTGGCCCAGCGCGCCGTGCTTACCCGCTACACGGAAACCTCCATCGAGGGACGCCTTGGTCTCTCCCATGAATTCTCGTCCCAGCTTTCCGTTGAGGGCGGGGTTGCCGCCAAGCGCGCCAACTTCTTTGACGATGCCTATGGCACCCGCGATTTCACAACGCTCGGGGTCTATGGCGGGGCCACGTTTGACAGCCGCAACAGCAGCACAGATGCCACCGAAGGGCTTTACGCCAATCTGACCGTCGAACCATTTTACGAACTCGATTATGGCAATGCCGCCGCCTTGATGACGGCTGAAGCACGCACCTATTTCGGCTTTGGCGAGAATGACCGCTTCGTGCTCGCGGGCCGGTTAAAGGTCGGTGCCTTGCTCGGTCCGGATATCTCCCAAACCCCGCCCGACAAATTGTTCTTTGCCGGCGGCGGCGGTTCGGTGCGCGGCTTCTCTTATCGCTCTATCGGTGTCGATGGTCCCGGCGGCAGTGTCACCGGCGGCAAATTCCTCACCGAGGCCTCCATTGAGGCGCGGGCCAAAATCACCGAAAATATCGGCGTCGTTGGTTTCGTGGATGCAGGCTATGTCACCGCCGACAGTTTCACCGGGCTTGCCGAAGGCACCCGCATCGGTGTTGGCGCGGGCTTGCGCTATTATACCGGCTTCGGTCCCTTGCGCCTCGATGTCGCCGTGCCCATCAACAAGCGGGCAGGGGACCCAGATTACGCCCTTTACGTTGGCATAGGACAGGCATTTTGAGACGGCTTGCCGCACTTTTAGCCCTCGTCGTCACCCTCGGCATCGCCGTGCCGCTGATCGCCCAGGAAGACGACCAGGCCCAGAAATCGGGCTTCCTCCGCTTTGTCGAGGATCGCCTGTCGACGCCTGAGCGCCGCATCTCGCTCAACGGGCTGGAAGGCGCGCTTTCCTCCGATGTGGCGATTGCCGAAATCACCTTTGCCGATGATGAGGGTGTCTGGCTGCGTATTGAAAATGCCAAGCTGAACTGGAACCAGACAGCCCTCATTACCGGGCGTTTGCAAATCAACAGCCTCACCGCCGATTCAATCGATTATATCCGCCCCTCCATCCCGCCCGAAGGCGTCACCCCGCCCGCGCCCGAAGCGGGTGGTTTCGAAGTGCCCGAATTGCCGGTCGCCGTCACGCTTGAACAGCTTTCCGTCCCAAGCGTCACCTTTGGCGAAGAGGTGTTTGGCCTTGGTTCCGAAGTCGCCATCGAGGGCCGGCTTGTGCTCGAAGGCGGCTCGCTTGATACCAATCTCGATATCACCCGCAAGGATGGTCCCGGCGGGCGTCTGGTCGCAGCGGTCAAGTATCAGAATTCAGACCGCAATATCGATCTCGATATCGCTTTGACCGAGAACAGGGATGGCGTCGTCGCCAACCTGCTCAATATCACCGGGCGTCCCGCAATTGTGCTCAACATAAAGGGTTCCGGCCCGGTCGATTCTCTTGCCGCCAGCCTGACCCTCGATGCCGATGGCACCCGCGCGCTCACCGGGCGCACGCAGCTGTCGCGGGTCGGTGATGGTCTCGCCATCAATGCTGATATGCGCGGCCCGATCGCCAATCTGATCCCGCCGGTCTATCGCGCCTTTTTCGGTGAAGAAACCCAGCTCACCGCCAATGCCCTGTTGCGCGACAGTGGCGGTCTCGCGCTCAATGATCTGCAACTGGCTGGCGGGCAATTGTCGCTCTCGGCCAGTGCCGATACCGCCAGCGACGGGTTTCTGACCCGGCTCGATCTCGATGCCCGCATTGCAGATAGCGCCGGTGCACCGGTCCTCCTGCCTGTTTCCGGGCAAACCACCAATATCGACAGCGCCCGTCTCACCATCGATTATGGCAAGAGTGATGCCTGGGTCGGTGCCCTCACAATTGATGGTCTCGATAATGGCAGTCTTGGTGCCGAAGACATCAGGCTCGATCTGCAGGGCGCTGCGCTCAATCTAAACGACCCGGCAACCCGCCGTGTCACCTTTAATGCCGATGGTGCCGCCACCGGCATCACCGCAAGGGATCCGCAAATTGCCGATGCGCTCGGCACCGAAATCGGCCTTGGTCTTGCAGGTCTCTGGAGTGCCAATGCACCGCTGCAAATCGCCGAGGCGCGTGTCGCAGGCAAGGCGCTTGATGTGGCGCTGGATGGCAATATCGCCGATTTCATCTTCAATGGCGCGGTCTCGGTTGAAACCCCAAGCCTTGCGCCTTTCTCCGGTCTGGCTGGCCGCCAATTGTCCGGCGCGGCCAATCTGGTCATCGATGGCACGCTGGAACTGCTCACCGGCGCATTCGATCTTGGTCTTTCCGGCACAGCCAACAGCCTCGGCTTTGGCATTGCCGCCGCCGACAATATTCTGGCCGGCGAAACCCGGCTTTCAGGCCGCATTGGCCGTTCAGAAAATGGCCTGAGCGCCCGCGCCTTTCAAATCGTCAACGAGCGCGCCCGCATCACCGCCAATGGCACCTATGCCAGCACAGCGGCCGATTTCGCCTTCACCCTCGATCTTGATGATCTCGCCCGTCTCTCGGACAATGCCTCAGGGCCTTTAAGTGTCATTGGCACAGCCAAGGGCGCAGATGGTCCCATCGCCTTAAAGCTCACGGCCAATGTGCCCAATGGCAAACTCGCCGGGCGCACGCTCACCGAAGGCCGTCTTGGCTTCGATGGCAGTGCGGGCGATGCCGGGCTCAAGGGGCAGCTCACCGGCAATGCCTTTCTTGATGGCTATCGTGCCAGCCTTCAGTCTGCGATTGCCGTGGCCGATGGCGTCAACAGGCTGACCGGGCTCAACTTCGATATTGTCGGCACCAGTCTCACCGGCGATCTGGTCCAGTCCGCCGATGGCCTTTTGACCGGCCAGCTTGATCTGGCCTCAACCGACCTGTCCATGGCCGCCGCCCTTTTGCTGACCGAGGCCACTGGTGCTGCCAATGCCAGCATTGCCCTGTCGCCGGATGGTGGCCAGCAACAGGCACGCGTCACCGCCAATCTGAGTGCTGTTAAAGCCGCGGGCACCGCCATTGGTACCGCAAATGTCAATGCCGTCATCGCCGATCTGTTTGGCGTCCCGGCCGTCAATGGCACGCTCAATGGCGCGGATATTTCCGCTGGCGGCATCGACATCAAAACACTCGCCGCAGAAGCCGCCCATGCCACCAACACAACCGGCTTCTCGGTTGACGCCGCCCTTGAGAATGGCACCGATGCGTCCCTCTCGGGCAGCCTGACACCGGTCGGGGAGGGCTATCGTATCGCCCTCGACAAGATCGCACTCGACCAGGGCTCCCTGTCCGCCCGTCTGATCGCGCCAACCGCCCTGACCATCATCAACGAAACAGTCACTCTTGATGATGTGCAGCTTGATGTCGGTGGGGGCCGCGTCACCGCCTCGGGCACGGCGGGCACAAGGCTTGATCTGGGCGTTGCCATCACCGCCCTGCCGCTTTCCATTGCCAATACCATCCGCGCCGATCTCGGTCTGGGTGGCACGCTCGATGGCACGGTTAGGGTGTCCGGCACTTCTGACGACCCGCAGATCACCTTCGATATCGATGCCAAAAATATCGTCGCGCAAATGATTGCGCCCTATGGCATCACCCCGCTCACGGCCAGCGCCAGTGGCAGCTTCGCTGAGCAAACGCTCACCCTCGCAGCGCTTCAGGTCAACAGCCCCTCAGGTCTTGCCGCCAGCGCCAATGGCACCATGCCGTTGATCGGCTCCAGCGGCAATCTCGCCGTTACCGGCACAGTGCCCCTGACCCTTGCCAACCGTATCGTGGGTGAGCGCGGCACCCAGATATCGGGCACCGCCAACATCAATGCCCGGGTCACCGGCAGTCTCGCCAAGCCTCTGTTCAATGGTGCGGTCACCACCGCCAATAGCGAAATTATCGACCCGCAAACCAATCTGCGCCTGCAATCAATCACAACCAGTCTCAGCCTCAATGGCGATCGATTGGTGATTGATCAGTTCACGGGCAATCTGGCCACCGGCGGTTCTGTCAGCGCCAGCGGCACAGTCGGGCTTGATGCGGCGGCCAATTTCCCGGCCGATATCCGCGTCCGCCTCAATGCCGCCCGCTATGCCGATGGCAATATGTTTGTCGCCACCGCCTCTGGCGATCTGGCGGTCACCGGCGCGCTGCTGCGCGACCCGCTTTTGTCCGGCGATATCAATCTGGAACGCGCCGAAATCTCCATCCCCGATTTCAGCCCGGCCAATAGCCCGCTGATCGCGGTTGATCACGTCAACGCGCCCATTCCCGTCACCCGCACCCTGGCGCGCACCCGCGGCAACGAGGCGTCCTCAACCAGCAACCAGCGCCCAAGCGTGCTGCAATTTGATATCAATGTCACAGCCCCTGGCCGCATTTTCGTGCGCGGGCGTGGTGTCGATGCCGAACTGGGTGGCGCGCTCCGTCTGACCGGCTCCGCCACCAATATCCAGCCCGTTGGCGGCTTTGAACTGATCCGTGGCCGCCTGACAATTCTCGGCCAGCGCATCACCTTCACCTCAGGTTCGGTCACCCTTGTTGGCGACCTCAACCCCTATATCGACCTCACAGCATCGTCAGCGGCGGACGACACCACCGTTTTCGTCACCGTCACCGGTCCTGTCTCCGATCTCGATATCGAGTTTTCGTCCGACCCCGAATTGCCGCAGGATGAAGTGCTGTCGCTCCTCATCTTCAAGCGCGCTTTGGGCGATCTGTCGCCATTGCAATTGGCCAAGCTTGCCGCTGCCGCTGCAGAACTCGCCGGAGGAGGCAATAATTCCCTCACAGACGATCTGCGCGAGGCAACCGGCCTTGATGATCTTGATATCGTCACCGATTCAGAGGGCAATGCCGCGGTCAAGGCCGGGCGCTATCTGCAGGACAATATCTATGTCAGCGTGCAGGCCGGGGCCGAGGGCAAGAGCAAGGTCTCCCTCGACCTCGATCTCACCGACACGCTCAAAGCCCGCGGCTCCGCCACCAGCGATGGCGAAACCAGCGTTGGCATTTTCTACGAGCAGGATTATTAAAGCCACTCAACCTTCGCCTGCCACACCCACCACGTCATTCCCGTGAAAACGGGAATCCAGTGCACCGCCTCGGCGGTGCGAAGAAGCCTTTTTGTGGCCCCCAAACCCTCATGGTGAGCCTGTCGAACCACGAGGGTTTCGGAACCAAATTCCGCGCCATGCAGCATCCCTGACTTCTACCCGGCCTTGCATGTGCCGCGTTTTCCTGACATGCCTGCCGCCCGACACACCTCATGACATAAAGACGAACCATGGCCGCTCCCCTTCTGGCGCTTCAAAACATCAATCTGACCTTTGGCGGCGACCCTTTGCTTGAGGGAACGGACCTGTCCGTGGCCATGGGCGAAAAGATTGCGCTGGTCGGCCGTAACGGCTCCGGCAAGTCCACCCTGCTGAAAATCGCCGCCGGCGAAGTCGAGGCCGATAGCGGCGAACGCTTCATCCAGCCCGGCGCCACCATCCGCTACCTGCCCCAGGAGCCGGACCTTTCCGGCTTTGCCACCACCCTTGATTATGTCGAGGCGGGCCTCACGGGCGGCGACAATGCCTATCGCGCCCAATACCTGCTCGATCATCTCGGCCTCAATGGCACCGAGGACCCAAGTCAGCTCTCCGGCGGTGAAGCCCGCCGCGCCGCTTTGGCGCGCGTCCTTGCCCCCGAGCCCGATATTCTTCTGCTCGACGAGCCGACCAACCATCTCGATCTGCCCGCCATTGAATGGCTGCAATCAGAACTGGCGTCCTTGCGCTCCGCTCTGGTCATCATCAGCCATGACCGCCGCTTCCTCTCCGATCTCACCCGCCAAACCCTCTGGCTCGATCGCGGCCGCTCGCGCCGTCTCAATCAGGGTTTTGCCGGGTTCGAGGCCTGGCGCGACAAGGCGCTGGAAGAAGAAGAGCAGGAACGCCACAAGCTCGACCGCCAGATCGTGCGCGAGGAACATTGGGTGCGCTATGGCGTCACCGCCCGCCGCAAGCGCAATGTCCGCCGCATGTCCGAATTGGCGGGCCTGCGCGAACAGCGCGTCAACCAGCGCGCCCAAACCGGCAATGTGCAACTGGCCGTGGCCGAAGGCAAAACCTCCGGCGCGATCATTGTCGATGCCGAGAATATTTCCAAAAGCTATGATGGCCGCCCCATCGTCACCGATCTCACCCTGCGCATCATGCGCGGCGACCGGCTTGGCATTGTCGGCCCCAATGGTGCCGGCAAGACCACGCTAATCAAGCTGCTGACCGGCACCTTGCAGCCCGATAGCGGCACCATCAAGCTGGGCACCAATCTCGAGGTCGCAACGCTGGATCAGCAGCGCTCAAGCCTCAAGCCGCAAACCACTCTCAAGGACGCCCTCACCGGGGGCGGTGCCGATACCATTCTTATCAATGGCCAGTCGCGCCACGTCATCTCCTATATGAGGGATTTCCTGTTCGCGCCCGAACAGGCCGGCACAGCGGTCAGCAAGCTCTCCGGCGGCGAACGCGCCCGTGTCACCCTGGCGCGCGCTCTGGCTTTGCCCTCCAATGTTCTCGTCCTCGACGAGCCGACCAATGATCTCGATCTGGAAACCCTCGATCTGTTGCAGGAAATGATCGCCGATTACCCCGGCACCGTCATCGTGGTCAGCCATGACCGTGATTTCCTTGATCGGGTCGCCACCTCCATCCTCGCCTTTGAAGGCGATGGGCATTGGGGCGAATATGCCGGCGGCTATGCCGATATGCTGGCCCAGCGCGGCGCCGATGTCGCCGCCCGCGCCGCGGCCTCCGAAGCGCGCAAACCCAAAGCGGGCCTCGCCCCCACCGCGCCCCCGCCACCGAAGAAGAAAAAGCTCTCCTTCAACCAGCAGCACGCGCTCAAAACCCTGCCGGGCCGCATCAAGGATCTGACCGCCAGCATTGCCGCCACATCGGAAAAACTGGCAGCGCCCGACTTTTATGCCAAAGACCCCGAAGGTTTCGCAAAACTCACCAAACAGCTCGACAAGCTGCAAACCGAACTGTCGGCCTGCGAGGACGAATGGCTGGAGCTGGAGCTGCTGCGCGAGGAAACCGGCGCCTGATGCTGCATCCGCGTTAACCATTTGCCGCCATCCATCCGTCACGCGGCGGGGCGATCACGCTTTCGTGCAATGGGCATCGCGGGCCTGGATTTTGTGCCGGATAGCGCCACCTGGCCACAAGCCCCGCTGCCGGCGATGGAAATGCGGCTTGCTCCAAACCGCACAGAAACCCGTCCGCCCCCGGCAGGCGGGCCGGTTCACACCGTCTCAGGTTTTACAAGAAACCCATCGGTTTGTGATTTAAGCTATTGAATTATAATGATTATTAAAAATGAGCGCGGCCGCGTTTCCGCGCCCTGTCAGCGCCGACACGCCGTCTTGTCCCCACAATATCACCACCGGCGCACACAGCAGTTGCACCCGGTCATTGATTGGGCTACACCGGTCACAACATCCCCCCACATTCCGTAGCTTCACGTATTTTACCTTGTTTGGTAAGCACTTACGTTAACTAAAAATTAGTCCTTTGCTTCCAGCCGCCACATTTTTCAGGCAGTAGAACGGGACAGTCTTTTATCCACAGCACGGATGGAAGATTGAGTTGATTAGTAAACGCCGTTCGAGCGGTGCTGCGCCCCTCTTCAGTGAGACAATCCCAACCACGGGAGAAGGGCATGCCGGCCACAAGCCGGTCTGGGTGGATTTGCCGCCCCGGGCTGCTCGCACAGTATACCCATGGAGGAATGCATGGATCTCGATAGTGCTATCCGCAAGCTGCGTGAAGACAGTGAGCGTGAAAATGCGACCGCCGCTCACGCCGCGCCTCGCGCCGAAGCAGAAGACCCGAGCAAGCTTGCAATCCGGTCAATCACCGAAGTTGCAGGTCAGCCCGCCAGCGCGACCAAGCGTCCCGAAACGCAAGGCCACGACGAACTTGAGCACCAGATGAGCCGTCACCGTGCGGACATCGAATCGATCGAGGCCCAGTTGGCCAAGCTCGATGAGGCGATCAATGTCGAGCAGGCAAAGCTGCGGGACACCCGTCTTTCGCTTGACCAGAAATATCACGCCCGTGCCCGTTTGATGCATGTGCGCGAAGCCATGGTCCAGTTCGTTCAGGTGCTTGAAGCCCAGGACGCTGACTAAAAACGCAACCGGTGCAAGTGGATCCCACTTGCCCTGTCTGGAAACAGGCACCGGTCGGGTCCCTGTCCCGCAATTCTCGTTGCGCGCAAGGGCACGACAGACGGCAAGACCGGCACCGCTCTGGCGCCGGAATGCCCTGTCCCCGGGGCGCATTCTGTCAGATACCCAAGCGTATAACCCCCAGGCCCGTGCGGCCTGAGCACGGCTATGCTTGTCAATCAGTGGCTATTGGCGGTCTCTCAAGACCGCCACAGCACCCCCAACGAATCACTTCAGGCGACGGGTGTTTTGCGCCTGCGCCGGGTTTTCCGGCCTCAGGCACTCTCCCGGCAGGGGGGAAAGTAACCCCGGTTTAACTGCTAAATTTTATCATTCTAATCTTCTAACTACTTGTTTTAAAAATATAAAAACATTCACCTTTCGTCAGCCGGTCAAAATGTGGCAGTTCCGGACTTGAGGCATTCATTCGTTTTAGCTAAAGCTCTCCAGAAATACGCTTAAATATTCGTGCGGGCTCGGAGATTTTGCTTTTATGCGGCTAACTAAACAGTCGAATTACGCCGTGCGCACCCTAATGTATTGTGCAGTAAATCAGCCAAATCTCAGTCGTGTCAGTGACATTGCCAAGGCTTATTCAATATCCGAGCTGTTCTTGTTCAAGCTCATCAAGCCGCTGGTCGAAGGGGGCATGATCAAGACATTGCGCGGGCGTAATGGCGGCATCAAGCTTGCCCGCCCGGCACACGAAATCAGCCTGGTTGAAGCAATAAAGCTCACTGAAGACAGTTTCGCGCTCGCCGAATGTTTTGAAGGGGCAGAAACGCTTTGCCCGCTGGTCGCCAATTGCGATTTCAACCGCGCGCTCAATGCCGCGCTCGAGGCGTTCTTTGATGCACTGGGCAATTACACCATTGCCGATCTGACCAAAAACCAGATGTTCATGCGCGAGCGCCTTGGCATTGGTGCTGTTGATCGCGGCAGCCCCGCAGCCCCCACCGCCATCCGGCATTGATGTCGAGCCGGCCTGCCGGTCAGAGCTTTTACAATATCAGGCATAGCTCTTTATCGTTGCAATGCAATCCGCCTTGGCGCTGGTAAATTCAAAAACGTGGCTGAAACGGCGCTTTTGCCCGGACACAAGAATGGTCTCGCCACAGGCAGCGCCCACTTTGCCATGCGATATGGCATGCTCGATAACGATCTCTGCTGGCGCAGGTTTTTTGGCGAGCAGGTTTGAAACCGCGTCCCTCCCGCTAATAGGGTTCTCAGCAATGCGCTGCCAGATCACATCCGCGCTCCAGAGCGTCGCTGGCCCGGCCCCTGTTTCAAGGGCAATCGCTGCATCCTCAACAAATTGATTTTTCGGCGAATTGCCACAATCGCGGCTGCCTTGAATACGGGTCATCTCGCGTGCCTTGGTTAAAAAACCTGTGCCCGATATGCCATTCGGATAACCGCAACCCGGCAGAAGCGCGCCCGCCGGTCGCCCATTTAAATCAGGCCCACGGCATACCCCATTCAGACATATTTTGAATATCGGGGAGACCTGGAACTGAGAAGGCGGCACACCAGCACACGCCCCGGGGCTTGCAGCCTGCCAAACAATCTGTTTCATGTCACCAGCATTCGCCTTGGGAGGGACAAATGGCAAGACACACCATCGCCGTGGTTGGCATTGGCAAGATTTCACAAGATCAGCATTTGCCGGTCATCGCAAAAAACCCGGCCTTCGATTTGGTCGCGGTTGTCAGCCAGCGTGGTGTTCCCGTCGGTGATGTGCCCACTTTCCGCACCCAGGCCGAGCTGTTTGAAGCCTTCCCCGATCTCGACGCGGTGGCCAATTGCGTGCCGCCAGCCGTGCGCCCGGCGCTCGTGCACGAGGCGCTCGCAGCGGGCAAACATGTGCTGATCGAAAAGCCGCCCGCAGCCACCATTTCCGAATTTGACGATATGGTTGCCCAGGCTGACAGGGCCGGGCGTGTCCTGTTCGCCACCTGGCACTCACAATTCAACGCCGCCGTCACCCGCACCCGCGATATTCTTGGCCGCGAAGGGGTGAAATCCATTCGCATAGACTGGCGCGAAAGCGTGCGCAAATGGCATCCGGGGCAGGATTGGGTCTGGGCGCCCGGCGGGTTCGGTGTGTGTGATCCGGGCATCAACGCCCTGTCCATCCTGACCGCGATAACGCCCATGCCGGTTTTCGTCGGCAAGGCCGTGCTGCGGGTGCCCGCCAACCGGCAGACCCCGATCGATGTCGAAATTACCTTCAAGACCAATGATCCCGACGGGCCGACCATCAGCGCCGGGTTCAACTGGCTGGAGGAAAGCGGCGAAATATGGTCGCTCGCCATCGAAACGGCAACAGGCCGCAAACTCCAGCTTGAGGCAGGGGGCACGCGCCTGATCGAAGACGGCAAGGTAACGGTTGAAGAACCCTCAATGGAATATGAGGCCATCTATGAGCGGTTTGATGCGCTGTTGCAGTCCGGGCAGTCAGATACCCATGGCACACCGCTACGCCTGATGGCCGATGCATTCCTTGTGGGTGAGCGGATCAGCGTCGAGCCGTTCGACTGGTAGCCTGCTCAGCGCGACCACCAGGCGCTGACCCCCAGAACAGCCATAAACACAAAGAAAACGACAGCGATTGTAGCAACGGTGGGAATGGATTCTGCGGGCATCCTCGGTCTCCTTCAGCATGGTTTTGCGCAATTTGCCTGAGCGATGCCGTCCCGGCTTTGATCGGGATCAAATAGGTGCGTCCTATTTTTGGACCATAAAACTCCAGAAATAGAGGGTTTGTTAACTCTACATTCACCGGATCATCCGATTCTGGCCACAAGTGCGGGGACGCGTCCGCTCGAGTAAAACAAGTGGCAATATGGCTTATCTGCGCGCAACTGCCCGCCTTATCAGCGTCCTGATCTTGTTCACGATGCCCGCCATCGCAATGGCGGCCGAATTGCCTCTGGTCCGGTTTGACGCGCCCGAGGGCAAGGCGTTTGAGGTGTTGATCGAGGGCCAGGTGCAATCGGTCAGCCTTGCCGAGATTGAAGGGCTTGGGGTTTACCGCACCAAAACCACCTCGCCCTGGGAAGCGGGAGAGTTCATTTTCGAGGGGCCGCTGCTGGCCGATGTGGTCGCCTATATCGGTCTTGGTGATGCGGCCGCGATCCGGGTCCGGGCCATTGATGGCTTTACCGTTGAAATCCCGCGCGAGGACTGGCTGTCCGGCCCGGCCATGCTCGCCACCCGCCGCGATGGTGCCTTGCTCACCCGCCGCGATCAGGGGCCGGTCCGTATGGTTTATCCCCGGCTTGCCCATCCCGCTTTTGCCGATCCTGTCTATCAATCGCGCTGGATCTGGCTCATCGCTTCGATCGAAGCTGTGAACTAGGGCGGAAGAGGGCCAGATCATGCCGCCGATGCGCGAAAAACCCAATTATACAAAACGTTTCTTGCTGGGTTTGACGGTCGCAATCGCCATGTTGTGCCTGACTATCGTGACCTTGGGCTCCGGGCTTCTCAACGTTGCCGGGGTCTTCGAAAATTTTGGCTTCTATGCCTACCGGCAGGTCAACGCCACCCTGCTCGACAGCACCCGCTTCAATGCAGCGCTCAATCAGGCCATCGTCGCCCCTGACAGGCCGGAAAGCGTTGATACGCTTGCCCTGGCCAACGATTTGGCCTTTATCCGCTTTACGGCCGAAGACCATGCCCGCCTTTATACAGATGTGCCGCGCTACACAGGTATTGATAGCCGCATGCAGGTGCTGGTCGCCGATGTCGATGCCATCCTCGCCCGCGGCCTGCCCCTTGATGTACCCGAATTGCAGCGTGTTGCCGGCCTGGCCGCCGCCCTGCAATCGGAAATGAACGAGGTCTATTACGGCTATGGCAATGGTCTTGATGCGCAAATGGCCCGCGCCGAGGTGCATCTCTTCCGGCTTACCCAGGCCATGTTCATTCTGCTCATTCTCTTGTTTATCGTCGGGGCCGTCGCCATTATTCTGCTGATCAAGCGGCACGAGGCGGCATTGCGGCTCAAGTCTCAAGCCAATCATGATGTCCTCACCGGGCTCAAAAATCGCGCCTGGCTCACCCGCAATGGCGGCAAGATGCTCAGGGCCGCCCGTGAGAGTGAACGGCATATGATGTTGATGGTCATTGATCTCGACCGCTTCAAATCCATCAATGACACCTATGGCCACCAGTTCGGTGACGCCGTGCTCATCCATGTCGCCGGGGTGCTCGACACGTTCGAGAGCAAGCCCCTCGTTGCGCCGGTCCGCATTGGCGGCGATGAGATGGCCCTCATCGCCATCGTCGATGACGCGGAAGCTGGCGAAACCCTGCGGCGCGAAGTGCACAAAGGCCTCAACACCAAGGTCAATATCGACGGCCAGCAAATGCGACTCGGTGCCAGTATTGGCGTCGCCTGTTTCCCCGAGCATGGCGACAGCATCGCCATGTTGATGCGCAATGCCGACATTGCCCTTTATCAGGCCAAGCAGGGCGGCCGCGCGCGCTTGATGATCTATGACGCGGATCTGGCGGCAACCACTGATGATGGCATTCAAAGCCATGCCCGCATCCGTCAGGCCATCGTCAATGATGAATTTGAACTCTATTGGCAGCCCGTCTTCAATTTGCGCACGGCAAGCCTTTCAGGAGCGGAAGCCTTTCTGCGCTGGAACGACAAGGAGACAGGACGCATCCTGATGCCGCACGAATTCCTGCCTCTCGCCGAACAATCAGAGGCGATCTACGACATCGACCGCATGGTTCTGGTCAAGGCCTGCGCCGAAGCCGCCCGCTGGGAAGTCGAGCTGCAAAGCCCCTTCATCATCTCGGTCAACATCTCCAGCCAGCATTTGCAGGCCGGTGATTTCCCCGATTATCTGGCCGGCGTCGCCAACAGGGCAGGGCTCTCGCCCGCGCGGCTCGAAATCGATATCACCGGTGCACTATTGGTCGAAGACCGCAAGACAGCTTTCGAGACCGTGCGGGCGCTTCAGGCCCTGGGGTTCCGCGTGGCCCTCGATGATTTCGGGCGCGGCATCGCCGGTTTGCAATATCTCGCCGAACTCGAGATCGACCGGCTCAAGATTGATGGCACCTTCATCGAGGGGATCGAGGCAAGCGCCAAAAAGCGTGACCTCATCAACACCATCATTGCCGCCGGTCACGCCGCCAATGCCGAGGTGGTGGCCGAAGGGGTGGAAACGCCCGAGCAGATGTCATTTCTCATGCAGCAAGGTTGTGATCTGGCCCAGGGCTTTCTTTTCGCCCGCCCCGCCGATACCGAAACCTTCCGCGCTTATCTGCAACGCAATATGGGGCGCACGCCCACGGCCAAAGCCGCCGACGTGGCCTGATCTCAGCCCTTGGGCTGCAACAGGTCCCAGCGATTGCCGCAGAAATCCTCAAATACCGCCACACTGGCATAAGGCTCGTGCCGGGGCGCCTCGAGAAACCGCACCCCGCGCGCCTGCATCGCTGCATAATCCCGCGCGAAATCGTCGGTCTCGAGAAACAGAAATACCCGCCCGCCGGTCTGGTCGCCAATCCGGGCGCGCTGTGCATCATCGGTGGCCCGCGCCAGCAACAGCCGCGCCCCGTTCCCGTCCTTGGGCCCAACCACAACCCAGCGCTTGCCGTCCCCCAGATCAGTGTCGCTCAAAAGCGCAAATCCCAGCTTCTCGGTGAACCAGGCAATCGCTGGATCATAGTCTGCCACCACCAGCGTCAGCGTTGCAATCTGCTGTGCCATCACGCTCAATCCTGCACAACCGCCACCCGTGCACCATCACGCGATGATGTAAGGATCGCATCGATCAGCCGGTGTGCCCGCAGCGCCGTGCGGCCGGTGGAAGCCGGTGCGCGCCCGCTTTGCACCGCGCTGACAAAATCGGCAATCTGCGCCCTGTGCCAGTCATGCGGAAACGCCATCCGGTTGTCGCCGGCCCCGGTTGTTGTCTCCTGGCCAACCGTCTCCACCCGCCCGTCATGCCAATACACTGTCAGCACGGAGCCGCTCAGTTTCAACGACGCCTTTGTGCAATTGAGCAGCAGATATTCATGATCGCCGGGAAAGGCCGCCGTTGTTGCCATAATGGCACCCAGCGCCCCGTTTTCAAACCGCAACCCGGCGCTGACAAAATCCTCAACCTCGATATCATGCAGGGGCGTGGTGCCGGCCACCGCCTGCACACTTTCGGCCTGGCCAGTGAGCGACAGCATCAAATCCAGCGCATGGATTGCCTGGGTCAGCAACACCCCGCCGCCATCTTGCGCAAACGTGCCCCGGCCCGGTTCGCTGTAATAATCCGCAGAGCGCCACCAGGGCACCACCAGCACTGTGTTCGCCAACCGGCCCACATCGCCCTTTGTCATCAGCTCACGTGCCGCCAGCGACCCTTCGCGGAACCGGAACTGAAAAATCACCCCAAGCGTCACCCCGGCCTGTTCGCAGATTTCCACAATCTCGGCCGCAGCTTCCGTGGTCCGCTCCACGGGCTTTTCCATCAGAATATGCTTGCCCGCCTGAGCCGCCGCCCGCACCAGTTCCAGGCGCGCATTTGGTGGTGTCAGCAGCAAAATCGCATCCACGCTGTCATCAGCCAGCAGCGCCTCATAGCTGTCCACTGCCGCAAAGCCATGTTCGGCGGCAAACGCCTCCCGATTGCTCTTGTTGCGCGTATAAACCCCGCGCACGGCGATCGTTTTTTCAAGGTCTTTGAGCGCCCGCACATGGGGTGTCACCGCCATGCCCGCGCCCACAATGCCGATCCCGAATTTTTGTCGCGTATCCATGCCCCGTCCCCTGCTCAAATGGTCACCGCATCATGGTGTGCTTTTTTTTAGCGCACCCGCTTGGCAAGCGTTGCCAGCCAGTCTGGCATCTGGTGCGCATGCACTGTCGCCGCCCGCACCAGATCATCAAAATGCCGCGCCATCAAACGCACATATTGCGTGGCCGTGAAGGCCAGATAGCGCTGCCCGATATAAATCGCCACCCGCTGCTGCCCGTAAACGGAAAACGGCACCGAATAAATCTGCCGCAAATCAAATCCATAAAGCCGGGCGGAGGGATAGAGTTCGCTCAGGTCCGCCTGCAATTGCTCCAGCTGGCCCCGGCGGATTTTCGCCGAAAGCCCGGTCCATTGCCCCTGGCCCAGCGCAAAACTTTCCAGCACCTGCACCGGCACGGCAATTTCCATGTCCGTTTCCGGCTGCCGCAACAGCGTCATTTGCGCCTGCGCATCGGTAATCGCCTGCTCGGCCGTGCGCCGCACGGGATCTTCGTACTCAAAACTCAGCACCGCCTCTGTCTTGAAAATATCGGGCACACCCGCCGGCACATGACGGATTTTGGCCCCCGCCGCCGCGCTGATCCAGCCCTGCACCTGCTCATCCACCGGATGGCGCGGTGCCTCCGTCATCTGCACGGCCTGTTCCAGAATTTCTGTCGCCACCCCGCGATGGTTGGACAGGCCCAGCAGCCAGTCCGAGGAAATCTGCAAGGCCGAGGCGATCTGCCCCAGTGCATGCCCGCTGGGCAGTCGCGGCACATCGGCCCCCAGCAATTGCGAAACGGTCGAGCGGTCAAGCCCGGCAACGCTCGCCAATTGGCTCTGGGTCCACCCCGCGCGTTCAAGGGCCTCGGTCAGCCGGTCGCGAAACAATGTGGCACGGTCTCTTTTGTCCATAAGTTGAGAAATCGCACATTTGGTGACAGTAATCAACATAAGCTGATGATTAGTGATGAATGCCGCAAAGTGTCACCATAAACACATTGCCCCGGCCACCGCTTCGTGACACTTCATACGGGTGTTACAGACTAAAATTTAGTGAGCAATAACAATATGGAAACCCGCACCCGCAGCATCGTCAAAGCCATCTCCTGGCAGCTTGTTGGTCTGGTCACCATGACATTGCTGGCCTTCCTGATCACCGGCGATCTTGGCGCCGCCGGGGGGCTGGCTGTCGTCGGGGCCATTTCCGGCTTCCTGTGCTTTTTCATTCACGAGCGCGTCTGGGCCCGCATCCGCTGGGGCCGCACCTAGACGCCAACAAGCCGCTGGCCAGATCACAATTGCGCCATTATTCTGCCCGCAAATCCACCACACCGTGGCAGAGATTGAGGGCGCCATCATGAGACTGGTTTATCTGCTATCCGCTATTGTTCTGGCCGCCGGCATGGCGCTGGGCGGCTGGTTTGTCGGCACATCGCTGGTCAAAAGCCGCGAGCCTTTGCGCATCGTCACCGTCAAGGGCCTGTCCGAGCGCCCGGTCAAGGCAGATCTGGGGTTCTGGCCCATCCGCTTTGTCGCCACCGGCCCCAATCTCGAAACAGCCCGGTCCGGGCTCGAAGCCTCCGAGCGCGCTGTCCGGCAATTCCTCACCAGCAAGGGGTTTGAAGAGGCGGATATCGGCGTACAGAACATCACCGTCGAGGATCGTTACGCAGGCTATAACGCGGGCAATACCCCCGATGATGTCCGCTTCGTGCTCACCGAGGACATGCTGGTCACCTCCCGCGATGTCGATGCCCTGGCCGACGCCTCCCGCTCGGTCGCCGATCTGTTGCGCTCAGGTGTCGTGTTTTCCTCCGATGCCTATTCGGCAGGGCCTAGCTTTGTCTTCACCGGCATTAATGACCTGAAAAGCGAAATGCTGACCGAAGCCACCCAGCGGGCCCGCGACACGGCAGAACAGTTCGCCGATGAATCAGGGGCCAATGTCGGCGATATCCAGACCGCCAATCAGGGTGTGTTCGAAATTCTGCCCGCCGTCGACATCCCCAATGACCGGCCCGACAAACAGATCGACAAGCGGGTGAGGGTGGTCACCACCATCACCTATTTCCTGACCGATTGACCCGGATGCCCAGCCCGGTGTGCCAGGTGTGTAAACGGCGCGAATATGCGCCGTTTCCTTTATTTTTAGGTCCGCACACCCCATATAGGCACGATGAAGGATAAAACGGCCTCAAACGCCCCCCTGCGCGTGGGCAGCTATAATATACGCAAATGCGTGGGTCTCGACCGCCGCCGCAATCCCGAGCGTGTGCTCGAGGCGGTAAGCGAGGTCGAGGCGGATATCATTGCCCTGCAGGAGGCGGATTTGCGTCTCGGCGAACGCCGCACGGCCATTCCCCGCACTCATATCGAAAAATATACCGACATGATGCCCGTCGATCTTGCCGCCAATGATGTCAGTCTTGGCTGGCACGGCAATGCGGTTCTGGTGCGCAAGGGGGCAGAGGTCACCGCCACCAAACGGCTGGAGCTGCCCGGCTTTGAACCCCGGGGCGCGGTCATGGTCGAGTTGAACCACAAGGGGCAACAAACCCGGTTGATCGCCACCCATCTGGGGTTGATGCGCCGTCACCGCCAATTGCAGTTGCAGGCCATTGCCGATCATCTGGAGGGGTGCGCGCCCATGCCCACCATCCTTCTGGGCGATTTCAATGAATGGTCGGCGCACAAGGGTATGGAGCCGATCGCGCAGAATTTCAGCGTGCATGCGCCCGGGCGCAGCTTCCACTCAGCCCAGCCGATGGCGGCTTTGGACAGGATTGCCACAAGCAGTCATTTCGCGTTGCGGGATGCGGGTGTTCACGAGCGTGGACCAGCGCTGAGGGCCTCGGATCATCTGCCGGTCTGGGCCGATCTGGCCTATGAGGGCACTGACTTGTAATTGATCAGGCGCGAGAGGCGATTTTGCGCGGTGTGTTATCGTCCCAATGTGCCATCCAGTCGGCGGCGTCCTTCTGCGGCATCGGGCGGCCATAATAATATCCCTGCCCATGGCGGCAGCCAAGCTTGCGCACCACTTTCGCATCGGCCTCGGTTTCCACCCCTTCGGCCACAATATCGACCGAGAGCGAGCGCCCCACACTCACCAATGCGGTCAGCAAGGCGCGGTTTGCCGCGCTTTTTGCGATACCATCCACAAAACTGCGGTCAATCTTCAGCCGGTGGATCTTCAGGCGCAGCAGATAGACAAGCGACGAGTGGCCCATGCCAAAATCGTCCACGGCCAGGGCAAAGCCGGCCGATTCAAGCGCCTGCAGGTCAGCACGCGCGGCATCCGTATCCAGCAGTGCTTCCTCGGTAATCTCAATTTCGAGCCGTTCAGGGCGCACGCCCTGCGCCTTGGCAATCGCCGAAAACATCGCAGCGGGCGAATAGCTTTTGAACTCGCTGGGCGAAATATTGATCGCCACCATTGTGTCCGTATGGCCGCTGGCGTCGAGTTGCTTGACCATGCCGCACGCGGCAACAGCCATCAGCCCGGTCAATTGCTCGGACAGGCCCATAACACGGGCAGCCGTCACGATTTCGGGTGGGCTGATCGGCCCTAATTGTGGATGGGTCCAGCGCACCAGCGTCTCAAACCCGGAAATCTTGCCGGTTCCCAGCTCGATTTGCGGCTGGAAATGCGCCGTGATGTCGCCCGAGGCGATAGCGCTTGCCAGTTGCGTTTCGATCTGCAGCCGCCGGTCTATCCGGTCTTTAAGGGATTGATCGAACACATGGTGGCATCGCCGTCCCTTCGCCTTGGCCTCATAAAGGGCAATGTCGGCAGAGGTAAACAGGTCATTTGCCGTCTGGGCATGCGTGGGGAAATGGGCAATCCCGATACTGCAGCCGATCAGGGGTTGCGCATCGAATGTCTGCATTGGCATCAGGTTGAGATCCATCAGCGTTTCCGCCACTTCCAGCGCGCGGCGGTCAGCATCCGGCCCCGCGATGATCACCGCAAATTCGTCACCGCCAAGCCGCGCCACCACATCGTGTTGCCCGGTGGCCCTGCGCAACCGGTCGGCAAAACTTTTCAGTACATTGTCACCGGCAAGATGCCCCCAGGTGTCATTGATCGATTTAAACAGATCGATATCCAGCGCCAGAAGCGCCACCTTGGTGTTTTTGCCGGCATGGTCGCTGACCAGCATTTCCAGCCGGCGCGCAAACAGCGACCGGTTGGCCAGCCCCGTCAGCGGGTCCTCATTGGCCAGCACCGCCAGCTGCGTATTGCTTTCGCGGATTTTGATATTGGCACGCGAAAGCGATTTCGCCAGCGAAGTTGCCTGCAGCGCGGCCATTTTGCTTTCGCGGAAATTCTTTTCTGCGGCGCGTGTGCTGCGCAAAAGCATATAGGTCAAAAGGGCGATGTTGAGGCCAAGTATGGTCTGGGTGGGTGCGCCGGTCGCCAGCATGATCAGCATCATGGCAAGGTTCGGCGGGAGAAAAAAGGCGATGGCATTCCAGGCAATGCCGGTACTTTGTATGGCAGATCCGGCAGAAATCCCCGCAAGGATGAAAACCACATAGCCGCTATAGCCACCTTGGGTGATATCGACCAGAAACAGAGGCACCGACGCCCAGCACAGGCCGGCAACAAGAGCGCCGCCAATCATCAACCCGATCATCAGTTTCGTCTTCCGCACAATGGCGGGCCGTGCTTGCGTGAAACGCAGGGAAAAATAACGCCCCAGATTGGTGCCGATCAGTGCGGCCAACCACCAGAAGACGGCCTGATCTTTTTGATTTAACCAGATGATGGCAGCTGCAGACAGGGCAACCGCGCAGCTCGAAAAGATCGCAAGCGGCACCCCGCGCATGGCGGATTGAAGGCAGGCATCGTCAAGTTCCTTGGCGAATGCTGCACCTTGCGTGGGCGCAATCTCCGGTTCAGTCATAATTCCATCCCTTTGGGGCGACCGTGGTCTGCCACGTGTCATTTTTGGGATAACGCTATGTTTTTAGATGATAATTTTTATTTAATGACCTGTCATCATTAAGACAGCTCTCGTCGGTGCTGCCCGACAGCCCAATAAATTTCTCTAATATTCGCAACAGCTTGCGAACAGGCGCGCCCAGATTCACCCCGGATTAAATCGACAGGACGCGCCGCTGTTTTTCTCTTGATGGTTATCGGCACGTTAAAAAGAAGGGGGCTCGCGCTAAAAGTCAAAAGCGGTCTGGGCGAGGGCCGGGGTTTTGCGCAGCGCCCCCTCCAGTTCCAGCAACCGCGTCTTGGTAATCGTGCCGCCCGGTGCCGAAAAGCCGCCAATCTTGCCATCGGCGGTCAGGATGCGGTGGCAGGGTATGATGACCGGTATGGGGTTGCGCCCCATTGCCTGCCCCACAGCCCGCGACACCGCAACGTCATCCGCCACCTCCCGCGCCAGCGCCCCATAGGAGCTGATATCGCCCCAGCCCACCTTGCGCGCCGCCGCCAGCACCCGGGCATGAAAGGGTTCAACCGAAGAGAGGTCGACAGGAAAGCTCGAGAAGTCTTTTGCCACCCCGTCAAAATAGGCAACGAGATCTGCAATCGCTTTCGCAATCACCGGCGGCGGTGTGCCCGGTCCGGCAGTGCCGGTCAGTTCGCGTAACCGCGCATCATCCGCATCACTGTCAGCGGAGGGTAATTGAAAATGGCTTATGCCGTTTTCGCCCCAGCCAATGCCGCAGCGACCAAAGCTGGTGTCGAACAGGCAATAGCCCCGGCCCGTCATGGGTCAGGCCGCGCACTGGTTGCAGCTGCCCCGAATTTCAACCGTCGTCAGCCGGGGTACAAAGCCCTTTTGCGTGGTCCACAGGTCAAGCCGCTCACGCACCATGTCGTCGGAAAATTCATCGACCTGGCCACAGGTCTCGCAAATCGCAAAGGCCACAATCCCGGCGCGGTGGCAATGCGGTTCGGCGCAGGCCACAAACGCATTGAGGCTCTCCAGCCGGTGCGCCAGCCCTTTCTCCAAAAGCTTCTCCAGCGCCCGGTAAACCTGCAGCGGCGCCTTGATGCCTTCGGGGCGCAAATCATCGAGAATGTCATAGGCGCTCATCGGCCCGCTCGCATGGCTCAGCCGTGCCAGAACCAGACTTTGATTGCGCGTCAGTTCACCTGTTTGGGACATGCGCTTCTCCTTTTAACCGGCCAATCGGCAGCATAATCGAGACGATAAACAACACAAGCGCGGCCACAACGATCGAGGGGCCCGAAGGGGTGTCCCAGTGCAAGGAGCCATTGAGCCCGCCAATCACCGCCAGCGCCCCCAGCACCGAGGCAATCACCGCCATCTGCTCCGGCGTCGCGCTCAACCGCCGCGCCGTCGCTGCCGGAATGATCAAGAGCGAGGTAATCAGCAAAACGCCCACCAGCTTCATGGCAATGGCAATCACCGAGGCCATCAAAACCATCAGCATGATCCGCGCCGCCTCCGGCCGCTGCCCTTCCGCCTCGGCCAGTTCTTCACTCACGGTCGAGGCCAGGAGGGGCCGCCATAACAGCATCACCAGGCCCAAAATCACCATGCCGCCGAAATAGATCACGGCAATATCAAGCCGGCTGACCGCCAGAATATCGCCGAACAGAAATCCCATCAGGTCAATCCGCACCCAGCTCATAAAGGCCACCAGCACCAGCCCCACCGCCAGCGTTGAATGCGAGAGAATGCCCAATAGCGCATCGGTGGAAAGGCTCGCCTGCCGTTGCAGCAAGAGCAGCGCCATGGCCACAATCGCTGCCACCGCAAAAACACCAACGGTCAGGTTCACGCCCATCAAAAAGCTCAACGCCACACCCAGAAGGGCCGAATGGGCCATCGTGTCGCCGAAATAGGCCATCCGCCGCCAGACGACAAAACATCCAAGCGGCCCCGTCACCAGCGCCAGCCCGACCCCGGCAATCACCGCCCGATAGAAAAAATCATCCAGCATGGTGGTGCCCCTCATGGTCATGGTGGTGGTCGCCACCCTCTGTCACACAGCCATCCGCATGCTGCACCCGCCCATCCGGCAAATGCTCATGGTCATGATGATGCTGGTAAATCGCCAGCGTCTCGGATGCCCGTGTGCCGAACAGGCGCAGATATTCAGGGCTCCTGGCCACAATGTCCGGTGTCCCGGTGCAGCACACATGCCCGTTGAGACAGATCACCGTATCGGTCTCGGCCATCACCACATGCAGGTCATGCGAAATCATCAATATGCCGCAGCCGGTTTTGTTGCGGATCGATTTGATCAGGTCATAAAGCGCCACTTCACCGGCAAAATCGACGCCCTGCACCGGCTCATCCAGCACCAAAAGATCCGGCTCGCGGATCATCGCCCGTGCCAGCAGCACGCGCTGGAATTCACCCCCCGAAAGGTTCTGCACCGCGGCCCGGCCCAGATGCCCGGCCCCCACAGCCTCCAGCGCCTCGGCCACGGCCTGCGTGCTGAACCGCCCGGTCAGGGTCATCAACCGGTTCACGGTCAGAGGCAGTGTCCAGTCAATGCTCAGCTTTTGCGGCACATAGCCGATTTTGAGCCCCGGCAGCCGCGACACGCTGCCCTCGCTGGCTTTCAATACGCCCGTCGCCACTTTCGCCGTCGTCGATTTTCCCGACCCGTTCGGGCCGATCAGCGTCACGATTTCGCCGCGCGCAATCGACAGCCCCACGCCGCGCACCAGCCAGCGGCCACCCGCGCGCACGCCCATGCCGGCCATGGCAATCAGCTCTTCCTTGTGAGGAGCGTCCATTCAAAAATTTCTCCGTACCGCACCTTGTCGCGCCATTTTCTATACGTTATAGCATAACAAGTGAATAGTGTAATGTAATAACATTCGCCTAGCTACAGGACGCCTCATGCACAAACATTTCGCCACCGGTCTCGCCGCTCTGGCCCTCTCCCTTTCGCCGGCTTTTGCCGCCCCCGCCGTCGTCGCCAGCATCAAGCCGGTTCATTCCCTCGCCGCCGCCATCATGGGCGATCTCGGCACCCCCGGCCTCATCGTTTCGGGCACCGGCTCCCCCCATACCTATGCGATGAAACCCTCGGATGCGGGCGCGCTGCAAAATGCGGATCTGGTGTTCTGGATCGGTCCTGATATGGAAAATTTCCTCATCAGCCCGCTGCAAAATCTCTCCAGCGCGGAAAAAACCGTCACCCTTGCCCAAACCCCCGGCCTCACCCTTCTCGCGCCCCGCGAAGGCGGCACCTTTGAAGAGGACGATCACGACCACGGCGCCCATGCGGATCACGACGATCACGATCATGATGAACACGCACACGAAGACCATGATGATCATGACGCGCATGAAGATCACGATGATCATGCCGAAGCAGACCATGATCATGCGGCGCACGATCACGAAGGTCATGTCGATGCCCATCTCTGGCTCGACCCGGCAAATGCCAAACTCATGCTCGGCCCGATTGCCGATGCACTCAGCGCCGCCGATCCGGAAAATGCCGACGCCTATCGCGCCAATGCAGCGGCCACCGAGGCCCGTCTCGATCAGTTGATCGCCGACACCAAAGCGCTTCTGGCCCCGGTCAAGGATCGCCCCTTTGTCGTTTTCCACGACGCCTATCACTATTTCGAAAACCGCTTCGATATAGCCGCCGCCGGCTCCATCGTCATCGAGCCGGACACCCCCCCGGGCGTCCAGCGCGTGGCCGCCATCCGCGACAAGCTGCGCGAGCTGCATGCGGCTTGCGTCTTCTCCGAGCCGGAATTCGAATCCGCCCTGGTAGAAACGGTGATTGAAGGCTCAAACGCCAAAACCGGTGTTCTCGATCCGCTGGGGGCCGCCATCCCTGATGGTCCGGATCTCTATTTCACCCTGATCAGCGACATGGCCAGCAGTCTGGCCGCCTGCCTCGCTGACTAAAAAATCCCCGCAAGCCTCAACCTGCCCCCAAAAGGGGCAGGTTACCCGCGCACCAGCTTGGTCTTTTGCTCCAGCGTGTAGATCGCGTCGGTAATATTGTCCATTTCCTTCATCAACACGGCCTGCGCATCATAAAGGCCGCGATTGTAGAAATAGCCCGCCATTTCCTCGGCAAAAAACTGTATCAGCAATTCCGCCGGTATCGCCCCGATCTCCTGATCCAGTTCTTCATGGAAATAGGTCTGCACGCTCTCCACCAGCGCCTTGCGTTCTTCGGGAGAGAATTTGATTTTCTTCATCTTATTTGCCTTTGCCGAATCTGCCCGCAGCCTAAAAATCGCGCACGCCCGGGGCAAGACCAAATAGGGCGCGCGCCCATGGGTCTGCCATTGACCCCGAAAGGCATTCGTGCACAAATCAAACCGTACTGGTTCCCGCGCCCGCAAAGGGCAAGGGATCAAAAGGGAACATGGTGAGGCGTACCCATAAGGGACCGAATCCATGGCTGCCCCCGCAACTGTAAGTGGTGAATTATGCCCACTCTGCCACTGTCTCCAAAAAAGGGAGGCGGGAAGGCGCGGCATAGTGACAAAGACACCACCAGCCAGGAGACCTGCCAGTCGATAACCGGCGCCCATGGCGTCACCTCGCACAGCTTCCGGCATTTTGCCGTTGGCGCGTGCGGTCCAGAAAATGTCCACACGGAGGGTGTTGGTACCATGAAAGTTTCGATACGGGCGACAAGCCTGTTCATGCCGAAAAGAGCAAACGCTGCCCCGGCGGTCATTTCGCTGCCCTGTCCCTGAACAGCTTCAGCGCGTCCCCGTCTCCAGTCCGCTCAACCCCACAGCGCCGCGCCTTCCGCCATCAGGCCGCCACAGCAAGCGCCCTGTCCGGTGTCGCTGGCACATCCCGGCTGATTTAATTAATCTCATCCCAAAAGGAGCCTTTTGAAAATGGCTGCCCGCATTCCCGTCACCATCGTCACCGGCTTTCTCGGTTCCGGCAAAACCACCCTCGTGCGCCACGTGCTCGCCAATGCCAAGGGCAAGCGCCTCGCCCTCATCATCAACGAATTCGGCGATGTCGGCGTCGACCGCGATGTCCTTAAAGGCTGCGGCGAGGAAACCTGCCGCGAAGAGGACATGATCGAACTGGCCAATGGCTGCATCTGCTGCACCGTCGCCGATGATTTCATCCCCACCATGAAGGCGCTGCTCGACCGGCCAGAGCGCCCCGATCACATCATCATCGAAACCTCGGGCCTTGCCCTGCCACAACCGCTGGTCCGCGCCTTCAACTGGCCCGAGATCAAGCCCGAAGTCACCATTGACGGCATTATCACCATTGTCGATGCCGCCGCCCTCAGCGAGGGCCGTTTCGCCGCCAATGAAACAGCGGTCAACGCCCAGCGCGCCGCCGACGAAATGCTCGATCACGAAACCCCGCTGGGTGAATTGTTTGAAGATCAGCTCATCTGCGCCGATCTTGTGGTCATCAACAAAACCGATCTGGTCGAACCACCGGCCCTGACCCGCATCAACGATCAGCTGCGCCAGCACATGCGCCCCGGCACCGGCCTCATCCACGCCAGTCAGGGCGCTGTCGATATTGGCGCTCTGCTCGGTCTGGGTCTGGCCTCGGAAGATAATCTTGAAGGCCGCGACAGCCATCACGAGCTCGAACATAATGGCGAACCGCACGAGCATGATGATTTCGACAGCTTCTCTTTGCGTCTGCCGCCCGAGGCAGATCGCCAGGCCTTGCTCAACCGCATCGAACAAACCATCCGGTCGCACGACGTGTTGCGCCTCAAGGGTTTCGCCGCCATCACCGGCTCCGATGCCCGCCTCGCCATTCAGGCCGTCGGCCCGCGCATCAATACCTGGTTCGATCGGCCCTGGGGGCCGGATGAGCCACGTGAAACAGCCCTCGTCGTCATCGGCGAAAGCCCGCTGGCCAAACAGGCCATCACCGAAAGCCTGACCGCACTGGTGGCCGCGGAGTAGTGAGGGGCGGCCCGAAGGGACAAAAGGCGCCGGTGGCGCGTTTTGAGCCCCGAACGCCCGGAGCGCTACGCGCGATGGGCAGGGGATCAGGGTGAGGAGGGCGCGCAGCGCCATCAAAAACGCCCCATCCCTCGGTCACACCAACAAGGAGATCAAAAATGAAAGCCAGACCATGCATCTCCTAGCCGCCCAGGCCGGTGCCCTGCAGCAAGAGGGCGAGGCGATCGATCTCAACCAGACGCCGGGCGACATCATCTTCGCCTCCGCCGCCGACAGCGAACTGGCCGCAATGGCCGGCGCGGTTGACAGGGCCGGGGCCACAAATGTGCGCCTCGCCAATGTGCTCAAGCTCGCGCATAATCTCTCCATCGATCTCTGGCTGGAAAACACCGTCCGCCACGCCAAAATCGTCGTCATCCGCCTGCTCGGCGGCCCGGCCTACTGGCCCTATGGCGTCGCCGAACTCGCAACCCTTGCCAGCACCGGCGCCTTCAAACTCGCCTTCCTCCCCGGCGACCCAAATCCCGACCCGGTCCTCCTCGACCGCTCCACCCTCAACGAAGCCGAATGGCATCAGCTCCACGCCCTGTTCACAGCAGGCGGCCCCGACAATATGGACCTGGCCCTCAACGCCTTTAGCGCCCTGGCCAACAACACCCCCATCCCTTCAACGCCCCCCATCCCTTTCCCCCGCTTCGGCATCTGGTGGCCCGGCGAAGGCATTGTCGATCCAGCCCGTCTCGGCGAACTGACCGGTCTCAGTGTTTTGGATCAGGAATCTCCTGATGGCGCTACCGCGCCGCCCCCCACCCCCGACCCCACCCCTCAAGGGGGAGGGGAGAACGCCGCGCTCTCTCAATTCCATCCCTCACGCCCGGAACGCGCGGCCAGCCCCACTTCCACCTCTCCCTCAGGGGGAGAGGTCGGCGCGCCAGCGCCGGGTGAGGGGGCCTTCCTTCACTTGTCTGATGGAACCTCGCCCCAAAAACCCATAACCCCCATCCTCTTCTACCGCGCCGCCCTCGAAGGCGCGGGCACGGCAACCCTCAACCGCCTGATCAAGACGCTGGTCCGTCAGGGCCTCGCCCCGGTCCCGCTGGTTGTCTCCTCGCTCAAGGACAAAACCTGCGTTGCCTTCGTGCAGGCAACATTCAAAAGCCTGCCCCCCGATGTAATCCTTAATCTCACCGGTTTCGCCCTCGGGCTCGATGGTCTCGCCGACGAGAAGAATCCGTTTGCAGGCACTGACGCCCCGATCCTCCAACTGATTCAGACTGGCCGGTCCGAAACCCAATGGCAGGATGACAGCCAGGGCCTCACCGCCAAGGATCTGGCCATGCAAATCGTCCTGCCTGAAATGGATGGTCGCATTGGCGCGTTGATCGTTGGCCACAAGCAGGAAGCGCTCTGGCACGAGGCCACCCAATGCCCGCTTTCCGCCTATGCCCCCGATGCGGAGGGCATCACCAATGCGGTCAAACTGGCGCAAAACTGGGCCAAACTGCGCCAAACCGCCCGGTCCGAACGCCGCGTCGGCATTGTCCTTGCCAACTACCCCATCCGCGATGGCCGCATCGCCAACGGCGTCGGCTACGACGCCCCCCAATCCACCGTCGAAATCCTGAAAGCCCTAGCCGCCGCCGGATATGACTTGCGGTCTGCTGGTGCCGCTACATCCCCTCAATTTCATCCCACACACGCGGAGGCCGCAGCCATCGATTCCCTCCCCCTTGAGGGGAGGGATGCCGAGAGGCAGGGTGGGGGTCGTCCCGAAGGGACCAGAAAAGACTCAAGCCTTCCGCTTGGCACGTCGCAAAACGATAGCCCGGACTTTCCTGATGGCGCTAACGCGCCGACCCCCACCCCCGACCCCTCCCCTCAAGGGGGAGGGGAGAACGCCGCACTCGCTCAATTTCATCCCTCAAACTCCGAACATGCAGCACACCCCACTTCCACCTCTCCCTCAGGGGGAGAGGTCGGCGCGCCAGCGCCGGGTGAGGGGGCCTTCCTCGATAGCGCCGCGGACCACTTCCCCCAATCCGGCAACGCCCTGATCGAAGCCCTGCAGTCCGGCCCGACCAATGCCAGCCCGGAGCGTGGCATCAGCCCCGCCATCCTGCCGCTCGACACCTACAAATCCCTGTTTCAAACCCTGCCCGACCAGATCCGCACCCAGGTCACCACCCGCTGGGGCGCGCCCGAAACCGATCAGTTTGTCCGCGCCGATGGTTTCCATCTCCCGGTCAGGATCTTCGGCAATATCGCCGTCATGCTGCAGCCCGCCCGCGGTTATGATCTCGATGCCGAAGCCAGCTATCACGATCCGGACCTCGTGCCCCCCCATGCCTATTGCGCCGCCTATCTCTGGCTGCGCCACGGCTTTGGCGCTCACGCCCTCATTCACAATGGCAAGCATGGCAATCTCGAATGGCTGCCGGGCAAGGCCACGGCGCTCGATGCGGCCAGCTATCCCAATGCGCTTTGGGGCGCGCTGCCGCATCTTTATCCCTTCATCGTCAACGACCCGGGCGAGGGCACCCAGGCCAAGCGCCGCACCGGTGCGGTCATCATAGACCATCTGGTCCCCCCGCTGACCCGGGCCGAAACCTATGGCCCCCTCAAAGACCTCGAAGCCCTGCTCGATGAATATTACGCCGCCGCCGGCATGGACCGCCGCCGTCTCGAGGACATCACCAAACGCATCCTCGCCTTCACCCGCGACACCGCCCTCGACCGCGATATCAACCTGCCCGACGACGAAGCGCAGGCGCTCAACAAGATCGACACGTTCCTTTGTGATCTCAAGGAAGCGCAAATCCGCGATGGCCTCCATATCTTCGGCCAGTCGCCCGACGGCGATCTCGAACGCGATCTCATCGTCGCCCTCGCTCGCGTGCCGCGTGGTGAAGAGATGCCGGGCGATGCTTCCCTGATCCGTGCCCTCGCCGATGACCTGAAATTAGGCTTCGATCCCTTAACCGCCAATCTCGGCGACCCATGGACCGGGCCCAAGCCTGATGAAGCTGAAATCGGGGCTAACAAAAAGGCTGACGTCAGGGATAAAACCGGGGCTGAAACTGGGGCTGATATAAGCCTTATTAAAGCAAATCTCTGGCGCACCAATGGCGACACCGTCGAGCGCCTCGAAGCTTTGGCTGCAGCCCTCGTCTCGGGCACCGCACCGGCCCCGGAATGGACAGCCACCCGTGCCGTTCTGGCCACCGTCGAAACCATCATCCGCCCACGCCTCAAGGCCTCAGGTCCCAATGAAATCAAGGCCTTGCTCGATGGGCTCGATGGCAAATTCATCGCTCCCGGTCCCTCCGGTGCCCCCTCGCGCGGCCGTCTCGACGTGCTGCCGACAGGGCGCAATTTCTATTCCGTCGACAATCGCGCCGTCCCCACCCCGACCGCCTGGGAACTGGGCCGCAAATCGGCGGAAAACCTCATCACCCGCCATTATCAGGATCAGGGTAACTGGCTGAAATCAATAGCCCTTTCCGTCTGGGGCACCGCCAATATGCGCACCGGCGGCGATGACATCGCCCAAGCCCTCGCCCTGATCGGTGCCAAACCTAAATGGGACCCGTCCTCTCTACGTGTCTCTGGTTTCGAGGTGATCCCGCTCGCCAGGCTCGGCCGCCCCCGGGTGGACGTAACCCTTAGAATTTCCGGGTTTTTTCGCGATGCCTTCCCCCAGTTGATCGCCCTTTTCGACCGCGCCATCCGCATGATCGGTGCCCTCGATGAACCCGAAGACCAGAACCCCATCGCCGCCCGCATGCGCACCGATGCTATCGCTTTGATAAAAGAGGGGAAATCCGAGGAAGACGCCGGCTTTGCCGCCGGCCACCGCATTTTCGGCTCCAAGCCGGGTGCCTATGGCGCGGGCCTGCAGGGCCTGATCGACAGCGGAAACTGGCAGGAAAAACAAGACCTTGCCAAGGCCTTCCTCAATTGGGGCCAATACGCCTATGGCGCCCATGCGCAAGGGACACCCGAACACGCCCGCTTCGCCGCCCGCCTCAGTGATATCGAGGCCGTGGTCCATAATCAGGACAACCGCGAACATGACCTGCTGGACAGCGATGATTACTACCAGTTCGAGGGTGGCCTGACCGCCACGGCAGAAGCCTTATCCGGCCACAAACCCTTGAATTATCACAATGATCACTCACGTCCCGAACGCCCGCTGACCCGCACGCTGGAGGAGGAAATCTCCCGCGTCATGCGCTCGCGCGTGGTCAATCCCAAATGGATTTCTGGCGTCATGCGCCATGGTTACAAGGGCGCTTTCGAGATCATCGCCACGCTCGATTACATGTTCGCCTTCGCCGCCACCACCGGGGCGGTCAAGACCCATCATTTCGATCTGGCCTTCACCGCCTTCGTGCAGGATGAAGAGGTCAAGTCATTCATTCAAAACAACAATCCGCACGGCTATGACGAGCTGATCGCCAAATTCCGCGAAGCCATGACACGCGGATTCTGGACGCCGAAATCCAATTCGGCCTACGCTGAACTTGAGGAGACCCCCAAATGACCGACGCCCCACGCCCCAAGAAAACCGACCTGATGAGCGAAGAAGAGCGCAACGCCTATCACGCGGAAAAGATGCGCAAGAAGAAGGAAGCCCGCGACAAGATCCTGGCCACCAAGACCGAGGAAAAAGGCCTGCTGATCGTCCACACAGGCAAGGGCAAGGGCAAGTCCACCGCCGCTTTCGGTATGGTTTTCAGGGCCTTGGGCCACGGCTTCAAAATCGGCATCGTCCAATTCGTCAAAGGCAAATGGGGCACCGGCGAGCGCGACATTCTGGAAGAATTCCCCGACCAAGTCACCATCAAGGCCATGGGCGAGGGCTTTACCTGGGATACCCAGGACCGCGCCCGCGACATCGCCGCCGCCAAGGGCGCCTGGGAAATGGCCAAGGAAATGATCGCCGACGAGCGCTATAAAATGGTGCTTCTCGACGAGCTAAACATCTGTTTGCGTTATGATTATCTCGATATCAATGACGTTGTCGAGGTGCTGAAAAACAAGCCGCGCGACACCCATGTTATTGTCACTGGCCGCAATGCCAAGGACGAACTGATCGAGATCGCCGATCTGGTCACCGAAATGACCATGATCAAGCATCCCTTCCGCGACGGCGTGAAGGCACAGGCCGGGATCGAGTTCTAAATGCTCTCGCACCTCACCCTTGTCGGCCTCGGCGACACCGGCGAGGCGCAATTGCTGCGGGCCCTGCTCGAACATCTGGGCTATGCGGTGTGCCTCAATCTACCCGGCAAACCCACCGATTTCTTCAACGGTTTCAGCTTTTACGGCCAGCCGCCGGACGCAGTTATCCTCTCCGCCCATGGCGATGAAGAGGGTATCATCTTTCCTGAAATGGCTGAGGGCGTCGATACTCTCACATTGCCCGGCGACCGCATCACCCCCGGCCTGATTGCGGATCGGCTAAAAATCCCAGCAATTCCAATAGTTTCGACGGCCTGCACCTCGGGCACGGCAGCCTTTGCTCCAGCCTTTTTCACCGCTGGCGCATCAGCCTATATCGCCCCGGAAGGTGATCCTGAAGGGGTGGATATTCCACTGTTTTTGCACATGTTGTTCCACCAGTTATGCACAGGTTCTCCACATTTGGAGACCGCCTTCGCGGCAGCCAACAACCTCCTGCCAGCCGGCGATGGTTTTATCCTGCACCAACCGCAAGCCTGAGCTCTGCAAGCGGGTGTCGGCACGGGTCGAATGTCTGCAAGTGTCAGGCCGCTACACATCTGTCGAAGTGCCAAATTCAGTTGATGTTGGAATATACGCTTCTCGAATATTACAAATCCCGTAATTAAAAACCACGCGAGAAAGCAGAGCTGTTTTTTAACATAATGAGTATAGGGGGTTGCGGTATGTTTGTTTGGGGTTTTTGCGATGAAAAAGACAATTTTGTTGTTATTTGTTATGCTTTCCACTTCCGCGCTGATGCTCTCTCCCTCAATGGCGCGGGGGGTGAGGCTAGGTGCTTTCGGTATCCACAAGGAAGCGATTGAGCGGGTTATCGATTTTCCCGATACGGAAGGCTTTCAGCGCAGCGATGGCAAATATGTGGATCTCGGTTATCTGCATCGCGCCTTTGGTGAGGGGGAATGGGTCGGCTATCTCGGCACCTCCAGCCAGTATCTGCCGCTCTCTCAGGGACAGTTATTGATCGTTCTGGCGTCTGTCGGCATTGATGAATTGCCGCCGGTGCCGCCAACACCCCTGTCGGTCAAAATGGCCCAATGGATGGTGTATGGCGGGGCAGCCGCTTTCGGTCTGTTTGTGATCATCGCTGTTTTCCGCAAGGCTTCGCCCACAACAGCCCCAGTCACCCCGCCAACCAGGGTGCAAAGGCCTGAAAATACTGAGGCAGGGTTAAGAAAACCCGATGCTGCAAAAGGCTTCGGGCGACGGCTTTAGCAGCCCGTCGCCGGTCCCGCTTTCAGCGAAGCTTCGACCTTGGAAACGGTGCTGCCCATATTGCCGTTATATTCGAACTTGGTCGATACAGCCTGCCGCCCGCCACAGGAAGCAAGCGTGCGCACGCTCAAAAACCGCCCGCCGATCGAACCAGTATATTCGGCCCAGTCCGGTGTGATGGTGCGCCCGGTCATCGACCAGCCATTGTAAGATTCTTCATGGGCGATCTGGGCGTTAATGAAGGCCTCAAAATTTCCGCCCGGCACGTCAGCACCATAGATTGTCAGCAAGGCCCCACCGCTATGCGAGCGGAAAATCATGCCATCACCATTGGGCTGTTCCGGTCCCATCGGATCAAACCCGTCCGGCACAATCGCGGTCGCGCCATAGCGGGCATTGGCATAGGTGTCCGCTGCCAGTGCGCCGGCAGGAAAGGTTAAAACAAAAGCGAAAATAAGAATCAATTTGTGCATGGTCATTGAATGTAACGCGCAACTCTTCTGGTGCAAAATGAGAATATCTATCGGGGGCTTTTGCCTGAGAATATGGGGAAATGCGAGCAGTTTTACCGCTGTACAGAATGGGAACAAGGCGATCAAGCACGGGCTCAATCGCTGGAACATTCCTGGATAGCGGGTTTGCAGGCAAAAGGGCCAATCCATGCACATATTGACCGACCAGGACATTGATCGCGTGCCGCAGCGCAATTATGAGGCTGCGGTCCGCGCGCATCTGATCGCCGATGCCCATGGTGATGCGGCCGGTTCAAGCCGTCACGTCACCGATATTGGGCGTGGCAGCATCAGCGTCTCGGCGAGCGGTCGTAATGGCTATGCAGGTATCAGCGCTGAAGAGACATTCCACCGCCCTGATACCGAGCAGCAAGAACAACTTGTGGCTGGCTGGGACACGAATACCGGTGGCCTGTTCGGCCTGGCGGTTGGCGACAGGCTGGGGGCCATAAGCACCGGATGTATTGGTGGCATCGCGCTCGATTGTCTTGCCCCGCATAAAGTCAAATCCCTGGCGTTGATTGGCGTTGGCAAGCGGGCCGAAGCACAATTGGCGGCGGCGATCAGCCTGCGCACGTTTGAACAGATCCGCATTTACGGGCGGCAGCCGGTGGCCGCAACGGCACTCGCCAAACAGTTTCGCACCCGCACTCAGACGCCAATTCAGATTTCAGGCTCACCAGAAGAGGCAGTGCATAACGCCGACATTGTAATCCTTGCCACCGATTCCAGCGAACCCGTCATCGATGCTGACTGGGTAGCCCCGCATGCCCATGTCACCAGCATTGGGCCGCGCACGAGGCTGCGGCACGAACTGCCCATCGGCTTGGTACACCGCGCCAAACTGCTTGTGTCAGACAGCCCGCAACAGGTGCGCAACAGCGCGGATCATTTCCTGCAAGGGGAGGTGGCGTTAAAGCGCCTCGAACACCTCGGCGGCCTGGTGGGCAAATTCAATCCGGATAAAAACCGCACGATGACCCTGTTTCTGTCGTCAGGCCCTGCAGGCGCTGATATTGCCGCCTTGCGCGCGGCTGTGGATTTTCTGGACAACAACCAGCCCGTTAGTGCGGCACCGCGCCCAATGCTTCGGGCAGGCGGTTATCAATAGGCTTTCTTGCCTCTGGGTATGTGATCAAGCACACTCATCCGAACTGATTCCCCTGAAATAGAGAGACGGACCGGATGAGCGACGCGGACGCAAAAGAACAGCTATTCGCCAGGATTGCCGACACCGGCGGCACCCGGTTAAGCGCGCAACTGCGCTTTATCGTCGAAATTGACCAGCTGAAAACAATCATCCGCCAGACGCCGCTGATTGATCTGTCCCGTCGGGAAAACGATGCCGAACATAGCTGGCATCTCGCGATGATGGCCATGGTGCTGGCCGACTTTGCAGCACCTGAGGTCGATGTCCTGCGCGCCATTCGTATGCTGCTCGTGCACGATATTGTTGAAATCGATGCAGGCGATACCTTCCTTTATGACGCCACCGCAGCAGCGGACCAGGAAGCACGCGAAGAGAAGGCGGCCGACCGGATTTTCGGCCTGTTGCCGGAACCGGACGGAGCGGAACTGCGTGCGCTATGGGACGAATTTGAAGCGCACCAAAGTGCCGACGCCCACTTCGCACGGGCAATGGATCGGCTACAGCCGTTTCTGCATAATATCTTCACCGGCGGCGTTATGTGGCAAAAGCACGGTGTCACCGAAAACCAGGTGCGCACCCGCATGCGCACGATTGCCGATGGCTCGGCCGAACTGCATGCACTGGTCGAAAAACTGATTGGGGAAGCGGTCAGTCGCGGCTATCTGGCGGCTGGCGGTCCGGTGAGCACCTAGAGCACGACCACACCAGAATGCTTGGCCTTGCTTTCCGGCTCAACATGAATGGTGATCTCTGTATCGCGCATTGCCTCACGCAGCTTTTCCTCGATCCGGTCGCAAATCTCGTGCGATTGCTCAACCATCATCGTGCCCGGCACCACAAGGTGAAAATCGATAAAGGTCATGCGTCCTGCCTGCCGCGTGCGGATATCATGCGCTTCAATCGCCCCGTCGGCATTTTCTGAAATGATCTCGCGGATTTTTTTCAGGCTTTCCGGCGGTGTTGCCACATCCATCAACCCACCCACACTCTCCTTGATCACACCCCAGCCAGACCAGAGAATGTTGAGGCCAACCAATGCGGCAAGGATCGCATCAAGCTGCGCCCATCCTGTGGCCAGCACCAATATCAGCCCGAGCAGAACCCCCAGAGAGGAAGCGACGTCTGTAAAAAGATGTTTGCCATCTGCGACGAGAGCTGGAGACTTGACCTGCCGGCCGTAGCGCAAAAGCACAAAGGCCCAGACAGCATTGAGAACGGTGGCGGTGCTGTTAATCGCGATACCCTGCAACGGGGCGTTCAGCGTGCGCGGCGCAAAAAAGCCGAACCATGCATCGCGGAAAATCAAAATCGCGGCCACAACAATCATCACACCAACGACCACAGCCGAGAAATATTCCGCCTTGTGATACCCATAGGGCAGGGCGGCATCCGCCGGCTTTTGCGCCAGCCGCACCGCGATCAGAGCCGCTGCCGCCGTCACAACATTAACAATGCTCTCCAGCGCATCCGAATAGAGCGCCAGCGACCCCGTGAAATGATAAGCGAGATATTTGAGTGCCAGCACAAGCACCGCAACGAACAGGCTGGCTGTCGCAATATACGTGGTGCGGGTGACTGACGAGGTGCGCAGGTTCATGTCCGGATAAATCTCCACTGCCAGAAGTGTGGCTGATTCCGTATGCCCCGCAAATAGATTGAACCGCTTCATGTTTCAAGTCATTGTTTTTGCAAATCATTTTTAAAAGCATTGTCAGATAGACGGGGTTGCATTGACCGGGCGAGCTGCCTTGCCTAGAACAGGGCCAGCGCAGCGTTCCATTTAGGGGACTGAGAAACATCTCCGGTGCGGTTGACCCAAACAGGGAACCAAGACGGAGCTGCAAAGATACCTTGACCCGGAACTCTGCCTCTTTGTCTTTAAACAAGAGGTAGACATGAAATCCGACCTGCTTTTGCCGCCTGAAACCGGCGTGATGCTTTGTGGCCATGGCAGCCGCAACCAGTTGGCCGTGGGCGAATTCGCCCATGTGGCCGATCACCTGAAAGCGCGCCTCAGCGGCGTGCCGGTAGAATACGGCTATCTCGAATTTGCCGACCCCGTCATCCATTACGGCCTCGATAAATTACGCGCCCAGGGTGTCAGACACGTGCTGGCGCTGCCCGGCATGCTGTTTGCTGCTGGCCACGCCAAAAACGACATCCCCTCGGTGCTTAATACCTATGCCGCCCAACATGCGGATTTTGAAATCACCTATGGGCGCGAACTCGGGGTGGATCTCAAAATGATCCGCGCGGCGGGTGACCGTATTGCCGAGGCGGAAGCGGCGGCGGAAAGCAAAGTCGAACGCCACGACACACTGCTGATGGTGGTCGGTCGGGGTGCTTCCGATCCCGACGCCAATTCCAATGTCGCCAAGGTCATGCGCATGCTCTGGGAAGGCATGGGCTTTGGCTGGGGTGAAGTCAGCTATTCCGGCGTCACCTTTCCGCTCGTGGCTCCCGGCCTCGATCACGCGGTCAAGCTTGGCTATAAGCGCATCATCGTCTTCCCCTATTTCCTGTTCACCGGCGTGCTGGTGAAGCGTATTTATGCAGCGGTTGATGACGCGGCGGCGAAATATCCCGGCGTTGAAATTCTCAAAGCCCCTTACCTCAACGATCATCAATTGGTGGTCGAAACCTTCATGGACCGGCTGCAGGAAATGCTGGTCGGCCAGAACCTGATGAATTGTTCGTTGTGCAAATATCGCGAACAGGTGCTCGGTTTTGAAGCCGAGGTTGGCGCCGCGCAGGAAAGCCATCACCACCATGTCGAGGGCATTGGCGGTGGTCTGGAGGACTGTCCCTGCAAGGGTGATTGTGACGCAAGCTGCCGCGACGAGGCCTTTTGCAAGCAACACGGCTTGCCGTTTACGCCCCTGCACACCCATGATCATCACGATCACGATCACGATCACGATCACGATCACGATCATGCGCATGGCCATAGCCATGATGATCACCACCATCACCCCTATCCGCATGCCGACCACCCGCTGGGGCCGGTGACGCTGAAAAAGCGCTGAGCATGAATTACCTGCGCGCGCCCGAGGCGATCTATGCGGAAAGCTTCGCCATCATCAGGCGCGAAGCCAGCCTCGGCCGTTTTGCGCCCGAAGATCAGGATCTGGTCATCCGCCTGATCCATGCCTGCGGCATGATCGATATCGCCGATGATCTGGTGATCTCGCCCGGGGCTGTGGTCGCGGGTAAGGCGGCGCTGGCCAAAGGCGCGCCAATTATTTGCGATGTGCGCATGGTCGCCGAAGGCGTTATCCGCCGCAAGCTGGCGGCTGGAAATGAGGTGCTCTGCGGCTTGGGGGATGCGGGCGTGCCCGATCTCGTCGAAAAACTGCAGACAACAAGGTCTGCCGCCGGCATTGAGGCTTTGGCACCGTTGATGGCCGGCAGCATCGTCGCCGTCGGCAATGCGCCGACGGCGCTGTTTCATCTGCTCGAACGTATGGATGAGGGCTTCCCCAAACCCGCGCTGATCCTCGGTTTCCCGGTCGGTTTTGTCGGCGCGGCGGAATCGAAAGACGCGCTTATCACCAACGCACGAGGGGTGCCGTTTGTGGCGCTTAAAGGCCGGCGCGGCGGTAGCGCGCTGGCCGCAGCAGCCGTCAACGCGCTGGCGGCGGGGCTGAGCACATGAGCGCCTGGTTGCACATTATCGGCGTTACCGAACAGGGCCTGGAGGCGCTGCCACCAGCGCAACGGGCTTTGCTCGACAGTGCGGAAACGATTCTCGGGCCGCAAAGATTGCTGCCGGACAGCGCAGGCACGCAAAATGTGATGGCCTGGCAAACGCCTTTGAGCGCCATGATCGAACAGGTTCTGGCCGCGCGCGGTAGCCAGACAATAGTGCTGGCGACGGGCGACCCCAACTGGTTCGGCATCGGGGTGACGCTGGGTCGGCATCTGGATGCTGATGAATTCACTCTGCACCCCGCCGCTTCCGCGTTTCAGCTGGCGGCCGCTAAACTGCACTGGCCTTTGCAGAACGTGACCACACTTTCCCTGCATGGCCGCAAACCGGCGCATCTGCAGCCGCATATCCTGCCCGGCAACCGCATTCTGGCCCTGACCAGTGATGCGGGCACGCTCCGTGAAGTGCGGGACATGCTCAACGCCCGTTGCTATGGGCAGTCGCGCCTGACAGTGCTGGAAAACTTGGGCGCTGACGCCGAGAAGCGAACGGATTTGATCGCCAACGAGCCTCTGCCTGAAATCGGCGATTTCTATACCCTCGCCATTGAATGCGTGGCCGATCCCGCAGCACCCTTTCTGCCCATGGTCCCCGGCCTGCCCGACGAAAGCTTTGTTTCCGATGGCCAGCTGACCAAGCGCGATGTCCGCGCCACAACCCTTGCCAAGCTCGGGCCCTATCCCGGTGCGCTGCTCTGGGATGTGGGGGCGGGATGCGGTTCGGTCGGAATCGAATGGATGCGTGCCGCGCGTGGTGCCAAAGCCATCTGCTTTGAGCGCGCGCCCGAGCGGCTGGCAATGATCGACACCAACCGGATGGCGCTCGGGGTGCCGGATCTCGAGATCCGGGCCGGTGACGCGCTCGAGGGGATGATGGATCAGCCAGTACCCGACGCGGTATTTATCGGCGGCGATGTCGCCAATCAGGCGCTGTTTGAAGCCTGCTGGCAGGCGCTCCGTCCGGGAGGGCGAATGGTAGCCAATGCGGTGACAATCGAGGGCGAACGCGCCCTGTTCGACCGGCAGGCGCAATATGGCGGTGAGTTGACCCGGATTGAAATTGCCGTGCTCGACAATGTGGGCCAGTACCGCGCCTTCAAACCACGCATGGCGGTTACCCAATGGCTGGCGATCAAGGAAGAAACGGCATGAGCGGCATTCTCTATCTTGTTGGCACCGGGCCGGGCGATCCGGAATTGTTGACCCTGAAAGCGGTCCGCATTCTCGGCGCGGTTGCCGTCATCGCCTTTCCGCAAAAATCGGGGGAACCGTCGCTGAGCTATCGCATTGCCGAAAGCCATCTCAACCCAAAAGCGCACTTGCTGCCCGCCGATATCCCCATGGCCACCGAACGCGGGCCGGCGCAGGCCGCCTATGATGCCGTGGCCCAAGAGATCATGACTTATCTCGAAGCGGGGCAGGACGTGGCCTATCTCTGCGAAGGCGATCCGCTGTTTTACGGTTCGGCCATGTATTTACTGACCCGCATTGCCGGCCAGGCCGAGGTGCGGGTGATCCCGGGGATTACCTCGCTGACAGCGACTGCCGCCGCCATTGGCCGCCCGCTCGCCGCGCGCAATGAAGTGCTCAAAGTGCTGCCGGCCCCGCTGGAAGATGCAATCCTCCGCGCGGAACTGACCGGGGCCGAAGCGGTGGCGATCATCAAGGTCGGGCGGCATTTTGACCGCATCCGCGCGCTCCTGGAAGACACCGGTCATGCCGGGGCCGCGATGGTGATTGAGCACGCCAGCAGCGACCAGCAGCGCATCACCCCTTTACGCGATTTCGCCGCCGACACGCGGCCCTATTTTTCGACAATTCTTTGTTACAAAGGCCGGGAGGCATGGGCATGACGCCGGCCATTATCATTTTCACTACTGCCAGCGCTGCGACCGCCAGCCGCATCGCCACACTGACCGGCGGGCGCGTCCATGCCTGCGGGCCAGCGGGCGAGGGGGCAGCGGAATTGCTGCCGCGCCTGTTTCGCGAAAGAGTGCCAATCATCGGCGTCTGTGCCGCCGGTATCCTGATCCGCCTGCTGGCGCCGTATCTTGGGGATAAGCACAACGAGCCACCGGTGATCGCCGTCTCCGCCGATGGCAAGCATGTGGTGCCGCTTTTGGGCGGGCATCACGGCGCCAACCATATGGCTCATGACATCGCCATCCAGCTGGGCGGCACCGCCGCGCCAACCACCGCGTCGGACAGCCGCTTTTCGCGCGGGCTCGACGAGCCGCCGCCCGGCTATGTCCTCGCCAATCCCGAGACCGCAAAATCCGCCATGGCCGCCCTGCTCAATGGCGCGGCCATAGCCTTGACCGGGCATGCGCCCTGGCTGGAAGAGGCCGGTTATCCTCTGGTCGAAAACGGGACTGTTGCCATCACGGTCAGCGAGAAGCGCGCGGGGGATACCCTGACCTATCATCCACAAACCCTGATTGCCGGCATGGGCTGCGAACGCGGTGTCGATGCAGCAGAGGCGATCGAACTGCTGCAAACCGTGTTGCAGGAAAATGGTCTGGCCCCGCAAAGCCTCGCCGCCATTGCCACCATTGATCTCAAATCCGACGAGACCGCATTGAACGCCGTGGCCGCCCATTTCAATGTGCCGCTGCGCCTGTTCAGTGCTGAAGAACTGGCAGAGGAAGCGGACCGTCTGCCCAATCCTTCCGAAATCGTGCGGGCCGAAGTTGGCACGCCGGGCGTGGCCGAAGCCGCTGCCATCAAGGCAGGCAGTTTGCTGGTGCCGAAACACAAATCAAAGAAGGTCACCTGCGCTATCGGTATCGCGCCAGAGCCGATTGAAGCGGCCCATTTTGGCGGCAGGCGCGGCGAATTGCATCTGGTCGGCATCGGCCCCGGTGAAGCGATGCAGCGCACGACTTCGGCTGTTGCTGCATTGGAGCGCACAACGGACTGGGTCGGGTACGGGCTCTATCTCGATCTGGTCGATGATTTGAAAACCGGTCAGGTTGAACACCGTTTCGGCCTTGGCGACGAGGAACCGCGCGTGCGCCATGCGCTGGAACTGGCCGCTAACGGCAAGTCGGTGGCGCTGATCTGTTCCGGTGACGCGCAGATTTACGCCATGGCGGCGCTGGTGTTTGAATTATTGCAGGCGACTGGAACGCGTGCCGTCAGCCCGGCGGCACAGCGGGTCATGGTTGAAAGCCATCCCGGCATTTCCGCCTTCCAGATGGCCTCGGCCCGCGCTGGCGCTTTGATCGGCCATGATTTCTGCTGTATCTCGCTTAGCGACCTGCTGACCCCGCGTGCCGATATTCTCAAGCGCCTCGACGCGGCGGCGCTGGGTGATTTCGTCACCGCCTTTTATAACCCGCGCTCCATGCGGCGCGTCGATCTGGTCGAAAAAGCCAAACAGGTGTTCCTGGCCCACCGCCCGCCCGAAACCCCGGTGATCATCGCGAAAAGCCTCGGCCGTCCGGAAGAGGAGGTGCGGGTAATCCGCCTCGATGCGCTCAATACCGAAGAAATCGACATGCTGACCATTGTGCTGATCGGGTCGTCGCAATCGAAAGCCTTCACGCGCGGCGACGGCAATATGATCACATTCACCCCAAGAGGTTATCAACGCAAAGCCGAGGCCGCCCAATGACCGTCTATTTCATCGGCGCCGGTCCCGGCGCTGCCGACCTGATCACCGTGCGCGGCCTGAAACTGATTGAGCGCTGCCCAGTCTGTCTTTATGCCGGGTCGCTGGTGCCCAGCGAAATCGTGGCGGCCGCGCCCGAGGGGGCGGTGGTCAAGGACACCGCGCCCATGCATCTCAGCGATATCATCGCCGATATGGCAGCGGCCCATGAGCGGGACGAGGATGTCGCCCGCGTCCATTCCGGCGACCCGTCGCTTTATGGCGCGGTTGCCGAACAGATGCGCCGGCTCGATGATCTCGATATCCCTTATGAAGTGGTGCCCGGCGTGCCCGCCTTTGCCGGGGCCGCGGCCCGGCTGGCGACCGAGCTGACCCTGCCCGAAATCGCCCAGACGGTGATCATCACCCGCACCTCGGGCAAGGCCTCATCCGTGCCCGATAGCGAACGGCTTGAACTATTGGGGGCGTCCAAGGCGACGCTGGCCATTCACCTCTCCATTCGCAACCTGGCCTATGTCGAACAGGCGCTGACGCCCCATTACGGGGCCGATTGTCCGGTGGTGATCATTTATCGGGCCACCTGGCCGGATGAGGAGATCATCCACACGACCCTCGCCGAAATGCGCCAAAGGGTGCGCGAAGAAAAGATCACCCGCACGGCGCTGATCTTTGTCGGCCATGTCTTCGGGGCCAAGAAATTCCGCGACAGCCGTCTCTATGATGCCGAATTTGCCCATGTGCTGCGCAACAAGGGCAAGAAGAAAAAGCCTCAGGAGCGCGCCTCTTGAAGCACGGCCAGCGCCTGATCGACACTGGAAACTTCGCGGGCTGCCGGCAGCGGCTGGCGTCCGATCATGAGCGTGACGACATCAAGCGCTGCCGCCGCGTCGATCTTGGCACGGGTCTGCATGCCGCCGGCATTTTTGGCGATCATATGGGTAATGCCCTGCGCGCGCATCAGCGCCATCTCGCCGTCAAACGTATAGGGCGGGCGAGCGATCAGCAGCGTGCAATTACCCGGCAGCGCGGCCTTGGGGGTTTCAATCAGGCGCACCACAAACCGGCTGGTCTTCTGCGCCGCACAATGGTCGAGCCCGTCATGACCGCTGGTGATCAAAACCACAGCGCCCTCGGGGATCAGGGCAAACGCCGAAGCGATATCGGCCACATCGACCCACGCAGCGCCGCTCGGCTTCTCCCATGCCGGACGCAGCAGACGCAGCAAGGGCACACCGGCCAATTCGGCAGCATCAACCAATTGGGCCGACATGTTTTCGGCAAAGGGATGGGTGGCGTCGACCACCCAATCGAAACCGTTTGTCGCAAAAAATACCTTGAGCGCGTCGACGCCGCCAAAGCCGCCGACCCGCAATTCTCCTTGCGGCAGCAGCGGTTCCAGCGTGCGCCCGGCCAGCGATGTGGTAACCTCATGGCCAAGAAAGACCAGGCGGTTTGCCAGATCGCGCGCTTCGCCGGTGCCGCCGAAAATCAATACCTTCATGGCTCAGCCAGCCTCCGCCACGATCTGCCCGGCACGGTCGGTAATCAATATGCCGACGCTGATAGTCTCGTCGCGCAGGATTTTTTGGGCTGCCAGTTGGGCGGCTTTTGCGACGGCCTCCGCCAGCGGCAGGCCGGCCTTCTGGCTCAATTGCAGCACCTCGTTGGCCGTATTGGCGGTGCGGGCGGCGGATACCAGATCCGGCGTCGCCCCAAGGGCAGTCAGCATCTCGGCCAATTGATTGAGATCGACGGTTCCGCGCGCCGAATGCAGGTCGAGCGCGCCCTGCGCCAGCTTGCTCAGCTTGGCAAAGCCGCCGGCAATGGTCACCCGGCGAACCGGATGCTGGCGGACATATTTGAGCATGCCGCCAACGAAATCGCCCATATCGAGATAGGCTTCTTCCGGCAAGCCAAGCCGGGCACGGGCGGCCCGTTCCGAGGCGTCACCGGTCGCGCCGACCACATGGTCCAGCCCCATGGCCCGCGCCACATCGACCCCGCGATGGATCGAATGAATCCAGGCCGCGCAGGAATAGGGAATGACAATGCCGGTGGTGCCAAGAATGGATATGCCCCCCAGAATGCCGAGGCGCGGGTTCCAGGTTTTTTCGGCGATCTTTGCGCCATCGGGCACCGAGATCGCAATCGCGATATCCGGGGGCACCTGAAATTGCGTGCAAAGGGCGGTGACCGCTTCGCTCATCATTTTGCGTGGCACCGGATTGATCGCCGGTTCGCCCACGGCCAGCGGCAGGCCGGGCTTGGTCACCGTGCCGACGCCGGACCCCGCAAGAAAACTGATGCCAGCGCCCAAAGCGCCGCGCGTCACCCGGGCGATAATCGTCGCGCCATGGGTGACATCGGGATCGTCGCCCGCATCCTTGATAATGCCGGCCTCGGCCCAGTCCGCGCCCCGCGCCTCGCGCGCCAGGGCAAAGGCCGGTTCCTGCCCGCCGGGCAGATGAATGCTGACAGGGTCGATGAAATCGCCGCCCAACAGCGCGCTCAGCGCCGATTTGACCGCCGCCGTGGCGCACGCGCCCGTGGTCCAGCCGCGCCGCAGCGCGCTGCCATCTGGTCCGGTCTCTTGTTCGGGCTTATTCATGATAACGTTCTATACGGGCCAAAGAGCCGGGCGAACAGGGGGATGCAATGATCACGTGGTTGAAAAACCTGTTTGCGCGCCAGCACTTCGCCCGTCTGGACGCACTGGATTTCCCGAAATTCGCCCCCGGCACGGTCTGGCTGGTTGGGGCTGGACCCGGTGCACCGGGCCTGATCTCGCTCATGGGCTATCATGCGCTGGGCAAAGCAGATGTCATTGTTTATGACGCACTGGTCTCGCCAGAGTTGCTCGCTTTGGCCAATCCGCGGGCGGAGAAAATCCATGCCGGTAAACGCGGCGGCAAACCCTCGCCCAAACAGACCGATATTTCCCTGCGCATTATCGAACTGGCGCAACAGGGCAAACGGGTCTTGCGCCTCAAGGGCGGTGATCCATTCATGTTCGGTCGCGGCGGCGAAGAGGCGGGCGCGCTGCACCGGGCCGGGATCAAGTTCCGTATCGTGCCGGGCATTTCTGCCGGGATTGGCGGGCTGGCCTATGCCGGTATTCCCGCAACCCATCGTGATGCCAATCATGCGGTGATTTTTCTCACCGGCCATGACGAGCATGGCGGCGTGCCGCAATCGGTTGATTGGGCGGCGATTGCCAATGCGACGCCGGTCATTGTCATGTATATGGCCGTTAAACATCTCGGCTCCATTGCTGAAAAGCTGCTTGCAGCAGGTCGGCAGGCGGATGACCGTCTGGCCATTGTCTCCAATGCGGCATTGCCCGAGCAATCGGTGATCACGGCAACGCTGGGACAGGCGGCGGACCTGGCAGCACGGGATGATATACCCACGCCGGCCATTGTGGTTTTGGGGCCGGTTGTTGATTATCGCCAGACACTGGATTGGTATCAGGACGCGTTGAGAGAGAACCGGATTGGATAGTTCTGCCACAGGGATGATTATTGCCGCCCCGCATTCAGGGTCTGGCAAGACCTTGGTCACGCTTGGGCTTTGCCGCGCTTTGGCCGATATGGGCGTTGTAGTTGCCCCGGCCAAAACGGGGCCGGACTATATTGATCCAGCCTATCTCGGTCGTGCAGCCCGCAAGCCGTCGATCAATCTCGATCCCTGGGCGATGAGCCAGAAGCGCTTGCAGGCACTGGTTGGCAAACAGGCTGAGGATGCAGATCTGGTCATCATCGAGGGGGTGATGGGGCTGTTCGATGGAGCGCTGGGTGGCAAAGGGTCAACGGGCGATCTTGCGGCAGCGCTCGACCTGCCGGTTTTGCTGGTCATCGACTGCAGCCATATGGCGCAGTCCGTCGCCGCTATCGCCAGCGGCTTTGTCCGGTTCCGGGGCGATGTAAACGTCGCAGGTGTGCTTTTAAACCGGGTCGCCAGCGACCGGCATGAAACCATGTTGCGCATGGCGCTGGAAGAAGTCGGTATTGCGTGTGCGGGTGCCATTCGCCGCAACGAGGCCTTGAATGTGCCCGGGCGTCATCTGGGTCTTGTCCTGCCCGGCGAAATCGACAACGCTGAGGCAATGATTGCCGAAGCGGCAAAAACCGTGTCGGCGGGGCTGGATATCGAACAATTGGCCGCGCTTGCCCGGCCATTGCCGCCCACGGGTAATGCCATGCGGCTGCCACCGCTCGGCCAGCGCATCGCCATTGCCCACGATGCTGCTTTTGCATTTCTTTATGAGCATTGGCTCCGCGACTGGAGCAATGCCGGGGCGGAAATTTCGTTCTTTTCGCCTTTGGCCGATGAAGCGCCGAAACCCGATGCCGACGCCATCTTCCTCCCCGGCGGCTATCCCGAATTGCATGCCGCCAAATTGGCGGCTGCCAAGCGCTTTCATCACGGTATGGTCGCCGCCCGCGATCGCGGTGCGCTGATCTACGGGGAATGTGGTGGCTATATGGTGCTTGGCAAATTCCTCACCAATGCCGAAGGCAAGGCATTCAAAATGACGGGTCTTCTGCCGCAATCGAGCACCATTGATCAACCACGCCGTATGTTGGGCTATCGTTATCTCCGCCATCAGGGGCCATTGCCTTTCGCCGCCGCTCTCACCGGCCATGAATTTCATTATTCGAGCGAAACCGACGCCACTGGCGCCCAGCTATTCTCTGCCAGTGATGCCATGGGCACCCGGTTACGGCCCATGGGGCAGGTGGTGGGGCGTGTCTGCGGTTCCTATGCCCATGTTATTGATGTGGGAAGTCAGACATGAGCACCCGCGCCCTCATGATCATGGGCACCGGGTCCGATGTCGGTAAATCGATGGTGGTGGCGGGTCTTTGCCGCGCCTTCGCCAATCGTGGCATCAAGGTCGCACCATTCAAGCCACAGAACATGTCCAATAATGCTGCCGTTACCGCCGATGGCGGCGAGATCGGTCGGGCCCAGGCGCTGCAGGCGCGTGCTGCCGGGCGGGCGCCAGTGACGGCGATGAACCCGGTCCTGCTGAAACCCGAGCAGGAGACCGGCGCGCAGGTCATCGTCCGCGGTCAGCGGGTTGCCTCAATGAGCGCCCGCGATTATTTCGCCACCCGCGCCCGTTTTATGCCCGATGTGCTCGCAGCGTTCAACGAACTGGCCGACACGGCCGACCTGATTATCGTCGAGGGGGCAGGCAGCGCCTCCGAAGTTAATCTGCGCCACAATGATCTGGCCAATTTCGGCTTTGCCCGTGCTGCGAATGTGCCGGTAGTCCTTTGCGGTGATATCCAGCGCGGCGGCGTCATCGCCGCAATCATCGGCACCTTGGCGGTGATCGATCCCGACGATGCCGACCTAGTGGTCGCTTCCCTGATCAATAAATTCCAGGGGGATCCCGCCTTGTTTGAAACCGGGCGGCAGTTCATTGCGGAAAAGACCGGACGCGTCTGCCTCGGACCATTACCATTTTTCGCCGATGCGGCCAAATTGCCGGCTGAAGATGTGCTGGCGCTCGACGATAATCTACGCAGTGGCGAGGGTGACTTTCTCATTGCGGTGCCCCGGCTGGCCCGTATTGCCAATTTTGATGATCTGGATCCGCTGCGCGCAGAGCCGGGTGTGCGTGTGGAGCTTATCCAACCCGGCAACCCATTGCCGCGCAATGCCAACCTGATCATCCTGCCGGGCTCAAAATCCACCCGCGCCGATATGGAACAGGTCCGTCACGAAGGCTGGGATATTGATATTCTCGCCCATGTCCGCGCCGGTGGGGCCGTACTCGGAATTTGCGGCGGTTATCAGATGCTGGGCCGCACAATAGCCGATCCAGATGGTGTCGAAGGCGCACCGGGAATCACTGCAGGCCTCGGTCTGCTCGATATCGCAACCATACTGGCGCCGCAAAAACAATTGCGGATCGAGCACGCGACGGAAACCCGTTCCGGCGCCGCTCTAAGCGGCTATCACATGCATATGGGCGTCAGCACCGGTGCAGACGCCTTGCGCCCGTTCTCCCATGTTGGCGGCAAACCTGAAGGGGCGCTTTCTGAAAATGGGCACATCATGGGCACTTACCTGCATGGGCTGTTCGCCGCCGACGGGTTTCGCAAAACCTTTCTGGAACGGTTGGGGGCCAGGGCGGATGCTGACCTGAATTACGAAAGCAGTATTGATGCCGTCCTTGATGCTCTTGCCGCGCATATCGAGACCCATCTCGATCTTGATCAAGTGCTGGCGCTTGCCGGTCCTGTCGGCGGGCTGAGCGCATGAACATGCTGATCGGGCTGGTCGCTCTCATCGCCGAGCCGCTCCTTGGTTATCCGGCCCTGCTGCAGCGCCATATCGGCCATCCAGTACAATGGATGGGCGCGCTGATTGACCTGTTTGACAGGCATATGAATGATGACGCTGCGGCGGCGAAAACCCGGCGCCGGGCAGGGATCATCATGCTGGCCGTCCTCTGTGCCATAACCGTGCTGCTCACCCTCGCCATAAGCCTGCTGCTACATCGCTTGCCCTTTGGCTGGGTCATCGAAGCGCTGCTGGGATCTGTGTTTCTGGCGCACAGGCAATTGGCCCAGGCCGTCAGTGCTGTTGCCTATGGGCTTGAGGGGTCGCTCCTGCGCGGCCGCGAGGCGGTAAGCCACATTGTGGGGCGCGATACCAAAGCGCTTGATGAAGCTGAAGTCGCGCGCGCCGCTATTGAAACCCTCGCCGAGAATGCTTCCGACGGGGTGATCGCGCCCTTGTTCTGGCTGCTGATTTTTGGCCTGCCCGGTATCGCCGTTTACAAGGCGATCAACACCGCCGATTCCATGGTGGGGCATCTTAATGCCCGCTATGCCGATTTTGGCTGGGCCAGTGCAAAAACTGATGACGTGGTCAATTGGGTGCCGGCGCGCCTCACCGCCATGCTGTTCTGTCTTGCCGCCATTATCACACCCGGTGCCTCGGCGCGAGCGGCGCTGAAAGCGGTTTTGCATGATGCAGGCAAGCACAAGTCGCCCAATGCCGGCTGGCCGGAGGCGGCCATGGCCGGCGCCTTGCATTTCGAGCTGGGCGGCCCACGCACCTATGGCGGGGAAGTGCTTAACCTGCCCTCCATGGGGTCAGGACGCCGTCATCTCGGGCCGAACGATATCCGCAAGTCCATCACGCTTTATGCCATAGCGCTGATGATCACATTCGTTATTGTCGCGGGCTTGTATTTTTCAATTATCTAATTTAGATAATACGCATATTAAAAATACAATCGGAGCGAACATGGCATTTCTCGATTCAGTCTCCTGGCCGATGGCGATATTGCTGGCGCTCACGCTCGGCCTGGCCCCTTTTGTGCCGGAACCACATCTTTTTGAGAAATTACGCATGCTCGTGCACGGACAACTGGTCCGGCCGATGGATATTTTTGATCTGTTCCTGCATCTGTCACCCTGGCTGGTACTGATCGCCAAACTGGCCCGGCTGGCGGTACAGCGTTAGCTGATTTAGTCCAGAAGGGGTGCCGTGCCCTTCATGACCAGAGGCAGGCCGGCGGCGACAAAATAAACATCGTGGCAAACGCCGGCCAGGCGCTGATGGCTCCAGCCGGTCAGATCGCGAAAGGCCCGCGCCAAGGCATTGTCCGGCACGATGCCCAGCCCTACTTCGTTTGAGACCATTATCACGCGTGTGCTTTCGATCGCCTCAAGCGCATCAACCAGATCATCAACCGCCTGCGTCACGTCGCGTTCCGCACCCAGCAGATTTGAAATCCATAAAGTCAGGCAATCGACGAGAATAACGTCATGGGTCTGGCTGGCCGCCTCAATGGCTTCCGGTAGATCGAGCGGTTCCTCGATTGTGGTGAACCGGCCTTCGCGTTGCTCCCTGTGGCTGGCAACGCGGGCCTGCATTTCGGCATCCAGCGCTTCGGCAGTCGCCAGGTAGACAGGACTGTGCCCCATGCGCATCGCCAGGCGTTCCGCAAAAGACGTTTTGCCCGAGCGGGCGCCACCAAGAATGAGAATATGATCTGTCATGATCCCGCATTGTAACTCTTTTGCACCAAAGGCGGCAATGCATCCGCATGCAAGCATCAGTGCATGCGGATGCAAGCCTTTTCACCGGGCCAAATGGGTGTAACATCAAGCAAAGCAGGGCTTTCACAACCAATGGTTTAGCACTATGGTCCGCCCGAAATCTGACGTGCAATGAAAACTGATGGGTGGATACGGCCAGTGGCAAAGTACTATCTAGGTGTGGATGGCGGCGGCACAAAATGCCGTATGCGTTTGGCTGATGCCGACTTGAACACACTTGGCGAGGCGGTCACCAGCAAACCCTCCAACCTGCAGGTGCGCGATGGTAACGCCGCCTACGAGGCCGTGAACCAGCTTATTGATCAGGTCTATGCTGACGCCGGTATCGATATTGCCGAGGCCAAAAACACGCATGCCTGCTTTGGCATGGCAGGCGCGCGCTTGGCCGCCTCGCGGGAGAGTTTTGAAAAACGCGCTTTTCCGTTCGCCAATCTGCACGTTTATGACGATATCGATATCGCCCGCGCCGGGGCACACGCAGGTGAGGACGGCGCGGTGCTGATCGTTGGCACCGGGTCGGCCGGTCTCGCCTTGATTGACGGCGAGCGCTTCCAGATCGGCGGCTGGGGTTTTCACATCGGCGATGCCATGGCCGGCGCCATTCTCGGCCGCGAACTGATCCGCAAAAGCCTCCTGGCGCACGAGGGGCTGATCCCGGCGACGCCGCTGACCAAGGCGGTCATGGCCCGCTTCGATAACGATCCCAACAATCTTATGGCCTGGTCGTTCAATAACCCGGCAGCCCGCAAGGCGGTTGAGCAAAGTCTTAAGCCCGGCGAGAGCCCCAGCCATAATGTGCCGGCGCGTCCTGCCGACTATGGTGAGTTTGTACCGCTGTTTTTTGAGTATTATGAGCAAGGTGACCCGTTCGCGCTCGAACTGATGGAATTCGAACTGAGCGCGATCGACGATTATGTGCACTGGTTTACCGCGCGCGGCGCGCGGGCGCTCGCCTTTGTCGGCGGGCTCGGCACGCGGCTGCTCCCTCTTCTACGCAAACGATATGACGCATCGCTGATTGTTGAGGCCAAATCCGAACCTCTGCACGGTGCACTTATTCTTGCGCGGCAATTATTTGGTGACGCCTGAGACGGCGCACGAAGGAGATCAACAACATGTCCAGCTCCCGTATTATTCCGGTCCCGGCCTTTGATTATGTAGTGTTCGGCGCCACCGGTGATCTCACGCGACGCAAGCTGATCCCGGCGCTCTATTATCGCTTCAAGGACGGGCAGTTCGACGAACAGTCACGGATCATCGGTGTGTCGCGCACTGCCTGGGATGACAAGAAATTCAAGGATGTCGCCCGGCAGGCTGTTGGTGAATTTGTCGAAAAGTCGTTTCAGGACAAGGAAACCATCGACCGGTTCATTTCCTGCTTTTCCTATGTCACCAATGATGTGACCGACAAGGAAGGCTGGGCCGAGTTGCGCGACTCGTTGCGCGAGGATGAAAATATCGTGCGCGCCTTCTACCTCGCCGTCGCCCCCAACATATTCGAGCCGATCTGCACCTATCTTGCCCGCCGCAAATACTGGCGCGAAAGCGCCCGCGTGGTTGTCGAAAAACCGCTTGGTCACGATCTTGAATCCTCGATGGAAATCAACGACGCGATCGCCAAGGTTTTTTCCGAAGATCAGGTCTACCGGATCGACCACTACCTCGGCAAAGAAACCGTGCAGAACCTGCTGGCCTTGCGTTTCGCCAACAAGATGTTTGAGCCGATCTGGAACTCGGCGCATATCGACCATGTGCAGATTTCTGTCGCTGAATCGGTCGGTGCCGGCACCCGCGGCTATTATGACGAAAGCGGCGCGCTGCGCGACATGGTGCAAAACCATATCCTGCAATTGCTTTGCCTCGTGGCGATGGAGCCGCCGGCATCCGATGACGCCAATGCCCTGCGCGACGAAAAACTCAAGGTATTGCGTTCCCTCAAACCGATCACCGGCGAAAGCGTTGGCCGGGCCACAGTGCGCGGGCAGTATCGCGGCGTGAGTTCAGAAACTACATCGGTCGCGGGCTATCAGGATGAGTTGCCGGATGACAAAAAGGGCTCACGTACCGAGACTTTCGTCGCCCTCAAGGCCGAAATCGAAAACTGGCGTTGGGCCGGTGTGCCGTTCTACATTCGTACCGGCAAGCGGCTGGCCACCCGGGTATCAGAAATCGTCATCCAGTTCCGCGAAATCCCCCATTCGATCTTTGATCGGGCGGAAGGCGCGCCCAAGGCCAACAAACTGGTGATCCGCTTGCAGCCTGATGAAGGCGTCAAACTGTTCATGATGATCAAGGATCCGGGGCCCGGCGGCATGCGCCTGCGCGAAGTGCACCTCAATCTCTCCTTTGCCGAGACATTTGCTGACCGCACCCCGGAAGCCTATGAGCGCCTGTTGCTCGATGTTATTCGCGGCAATCAGACCCTGTTCATGCGCCGGGACGAACTGGAAGCCGCCTGGAGATGGGTCGACCCGATCCGTGAGGCCTGGGACGCTGCTTCCGAGCCGCCGCAACCCTATACGGCGGGCACATGGGGCCCCACCGGTTCAGTGGCGCTGATCGAACGTGATGGCCGGACCTGGCATGAAGAAAGCGACTTTTGATGATTAATCGTCACGATCAAAGCGACAACACGGCTCTCGCCAATGCGCTGTCCGATGCTGTAGCGGCGGATATCAAGGCGGGCCTCGGCTCGCGTGATACAGCCTCGATTGCGGTTTCAGGTGGGTCCACGCCAGCCTTGTTCTTTCGCCAGCTCGCACAGCGCACCGATATAGATTGGTCAAAGGTCGTCATCACCCTTGTTGACGAACGCTGGGTCGATGACAGCTCCGACAGATCCAATGCACGGCTGGTTAAAACCAACCTGTTGCAGGGTCCCGCAGCTGTCGCGACATTTGTGCCCCTTTATGCAGGCGGCGAGACACCTTCATCTGAAACGATTGCCGAAACCTGCGCCATGCAACAGCAAGTGCCGCATCCCTTTGATGCGGTCATTCTCGGCATGGGGGGTGATGGCCATACGGCCTCGTTTTTCCCTGAAGGTGATGCCCTCGATCAGGTGTTGCGTGAAAAAGGGCCTGCTCTTGCCATTCAGGCGCCGGGTGCAGGCGAACCGCGCGTCACACTGACTTTGCCGCATCTTTTAGCCACACGCAGTCTTTACCTTCACATTGAAGGTGCAGCAAAAGCCCAAACCCTCGATGCAGCCCTCAGCGCAGGTCCCGTCAGCGAGATGCCGGTACGCGCCGTTCTGCGCCAGACCGAAAAGCCCGTTAACATTTACTGGTGCCCCTGATCCCTGAGGGGCCAGAAGGAAAAAGAGATGTCTGTTCACAAGACCATTCAGGCGGTGACCGACCGGATTGCGGCCCGCAGCGAGTTGACGCGCCGAGCCTATCTCGACCGTATTGACCATCAAAAATCCCAGGGCGTGCATCGCGGCACGTTGAGTTGCGGCAATCTCGCCCATGGCTTTGCTGCTTGTGCACCCGCTGACAAGGCGCAGCTTGCCGGCAACAAGGCGCTCAATCTGGGCATTGTCACCTCCTATAATGATATGCTGTCTGCTCACCAGCCCTATGCAACCTACCCTGATCTGATCAAGGCTGCGGTGCGCGAAATCGGTTCCACGGCACAAGTCGCCGGCGGCGTGCCCGCCATGTGCGATGGCGTGACCCAGGGGCAGCCAGGCATGGACCTGTCGCTGTTCTCGCGCGACGTGATCGCCATGGCCACTGCCATTGCCCTTAGCCACAACATGTTTGATGCTGCCGTTTATCTCGGCATTTGCGACAAGATCGTGCCGGGCCTGTTGATCGGTGCCTTGACCTTTGGTCATCTTCCCGGCGTTTTCATTCCCGCCGGGCCCATGCCCTCGGGCCTGCCTAATGATGAAAAGGCCCGTGTGCGCCAGTTGTTCATGGAAGGCAAGGTTGGGCGTCCGGAACTGCTAGAGGCAGAGAGCAAATCCTATCATTCGCCCGGCACCTGCACTTTTTATGGCACAGCCAATTCCAATCAGATGCTGATGGAAATCATGGGGCTGCATCTGCCCGGTGCCAGCTTCGTCAATCCCGGCACCCCGTTGCGCGATGCGCTGACGCGGGAGGCAGCCAAGCGCGTTCTCGCGTTGAGCGCTGAGGGGAATGATTATACCCCTGTGGGCCATATCATCGATGAAAAGGCGATTGTGAACGGCCTTGTCGGCCTGCACGCAACCGGTGGTTCCACCAATCACACCCTGCATCTGATCGCCATTGCCAATGCAGCCGGGTTGCAGGTGACCTGGGATGACATGTCCGATCTGTCCGATGCGGTGCCGCTTCTGGCGCGCGTCTACCCCAACGGTATTGCCGATGTGAACCATTTCCACGCCGCTGGCGGCATGGGTTTTCTGATCCGCGAACTGCTCTCCGGCGGCTTCCTGCATAACGACGTCAAAACCGTCTATGGCAAGGGGCTGGAATCCTATGCGGTCGAAGCCAAATATATTGACGAGAAACTGAGCTTTGAACCGGCGCCCGCAGAATCAGGATTGCCCAAAGTGCTGGCACCTGTCTCGGCACCTTTTGCCAAGAGCGGCGGGCTGAAATTGCTCAAAGGCAATCTTGGCAAATCGGTGATCAAGATTTCGGCGGTCAAGCCAGAACACCGTCTGGTTGAGGCGCCGGCACGCGTGTTCCATTCGCAGGCCGGTTTGCAGGAAGCCTTCAAGGCAGGCGAATTGACCGGAGATGTGATCGCTGTGGTCCGCTTTTCAGGCCCCAAGGCTATCGGCATGCCCGAATTGCATAAACTGACCCCGGCGCTCGGTATCCTGCAGGATCGCGGGCTCAAGGTTGCGCTGATCACCGATGGGCGGATGTCCGGGGCTTCGGGCAAGGTGCCTGCGGCCATTCACATGACCCCCGAGGCGATGGATGGGGGCCCGATCTCCAAGATCCGTGATGGCGACATCATCCGGCTCGACGCCGAAGCGGGGACCATCGACTTTGTCGGCAATGAGCGTGAATTCCTCTCACGGACCCCCGCAACAGAGGACTTGCGGCCCGAGCACGAGGGCATGGGACGCGAATTGTTTGCCGGCTTCCGGTCTCTGGTCGGCCCGGCCGATCGCGGCGCGAGCGTCTTTGGCTGACCTGAAGGTCTAGAACCCGCCGCCGGTCTTGAAGCCGCCCGATTTGCGGCTGCCGCGAGAGCCGGTGCGCGGGCGGGAAAAACCGCCCCCCGATGACGAGCCGCCTGTTGGCCAGGAAAACCCGCTGTCCCGGCGCCGCGTGCGCCCGGAGCGGGGCAGGCCGATGCCGCCACCCCAGTCGCTTGTGCCGGGACGCCAGCTTTGGCTTTTCTGCCATTGTTCCCAGTACACACTGGCGCTGAGCGCGCCGCGCAAAAATTCTCCCAACAGATCACCGGTAAGATCGTCCTCGCGAAATACCGAGCGGGGATCATCGAAATGGGATTTTTTGATCTCCCACTGAATGTCCTCGATCTCCCGGCGCCGTTCGGCAAATACCTTTAGCCGGGCGTTGTGATCGGCGGATTGGGCTTCTTCTTCGGCGATGCGGGCGCGCGTATCGTCGATTTTGGCAATGAGTGCATCATCCTGGCTGGTGCGGGTCAGGCGTGCATCAGCCAGAAGGGTCCGGATTTCCTGATGCGCCAGACTTTGCGTCAAAGCCCGCGTGGCCTCTTCAAAGGCAGGGTCACGGCCCTCGGCCAGATGCCGGAAAGCCCGGGCCTGCTCATCGCGCGCATCCTCGATTTCCGAAATCTCGGCGTCGAGCTTTTCGAGCCGCTTTTGCGCCGCCGCCAGCGCATCCCGCACCGGTTTGCCACCCGCCGCATCAACCGCTGCCAGCTCCAGCGCATCCACCTCTTCCTCGGCAGCCTGCGCATAGGCCATCTGACGTTCCGCATGCTCGCGCAGACGCAGGGGAATTTCGTTGAGCATGGCAAAATTCGGCCGTGCTTCGTGATAGCGCACCATGCGCGCAACAATGGAATCCAGCCAGCGCACCAGATTGTTGGCGCGGTAATTGCGGGTACCATAACCGGCCTCCCACAGATACATGAACAAGGGGTCCTCGCGATAGGGGCGGCCCTTTTGCTCGCGGTCTGCCTCGGCCAGCTCGGTCTTGGCCATGCTCTGGCTGGCGATCCGGTCCAGCTCATCGGCCTCAACCCGTTTGGCTTCATAGGTCGGATCCTTGGCAATCGCCTTGCCGATCCGGTCCGACAAAGCGCGCAATTCTTCCTGGGCGGCATCGATCTCGTCGAGGACCTTGCGCCGCGCCCGCACCTTGTCGGCAACCTGGGTATCGAATTTTTTCAAAGCCGCATCGGCATCGGCCAATGCATTTGCATGTGCCGCGATCATCTCGTGGGCGCGTTCTTCGGCCTGGATCAAGCGGCCGGACAATGCGGCGCGCACATCCGGCGTCATGCGAATTTCGGCAAGCTGGCGAAACAGTTCCGCCTCGGTTTCGCGCAGTTTGGCGATCCGCTCCGCGCCCCGCGCCAGCCGCCGGGAAATATCGTCTTCTTCGCTCCGGATATCCCTGATGGCGTCATCGAGCGATTTCAGGGCCTGGGGTCCGCTTATCGACATATCACCACCGTGTCACCGCGCCGCCAAGAACCGGAACGACATAATCGACCTCAATATAGCCATAGGGTTTGCGGCCAACGATATTGCGTTGAATAATGCCGTCGTCCCGTTTGTCACTGGCCACGGAATCATAAATGCCCTCAGGCACGCGCACGCCCCAGGTGGACACCACATCCGTCTCCCCGGTCTCTTCATTGAGAATGGGCAGCTCAAGCGGGTTGCCCTCCCGGTCGACGGCCTCGACCACGATATAGTAATTCGTCGCCTCGGTATTGATCTCGGGGAAGGTCCAGAACCCGGATTGCTGGTTTTCGCGATTGACGATCTGCAATGTGTAATCGGCCCGGATCGTGTCGCGCAAATCGGTGAGCGCGGCAATGGCCGCCTCTGCCCCGGAACGGTCACCCTCGCTGGCGGCGATCTTGCCCCGATCACGCATTTCCTCGGCGCGCCCGACAGCGGACTGCACCTTGGTTTCCTCGAAAATGGACTGGTAGAGCGCATCCATTTGCGCGGGCAGGGTCTCGGCGAGTTCCAGCCGGGCGGTTTCCACACTTGCCTGTTTCAGCGGCAGATAGGCAAACTGGTAGCCGGCAAACAAAACCGCAATTGCCAGCAATATGCTGCCAACCATCCGGCCCCAGCGCCCACGTGTAACATAGGCATGCGCCAGCGTGCGTTTGAGGCCGGGCTTGGGCGGGGTGTAGACAAAGCGGCTTTCCGCCAGCGCCGCCACGCCCTCTTTGAGGATGTGGTCGGGAACGGCAATGCCTTGTTGCTGATAGATGTCGCGCAGCTTGTCGATAAGCTGTTTCTCTTTGGAAACCGCATCAAGCTCACGTACCGCCAGATCCTGACGATGCCGCAGCGTATCCACCACGTCCATCGCCAGCATCACCTCGTCAAGAGGCAGCGTATTGTCTTTAGCCGGTGTCGTATTCATCACCAGACGCCTGCCGTGCCCCCGCGCCTAAACCTGATTGTTTCCATCCTCGAGCAGAAGAGCATTGCCCTCCGTTGCCAGCCGCGCCAGCCGGCGCTTGCCATCTTCCACCGCATCGCGGATTTCGGCTGAATTTTCAGTGGAGAGCTTGCGCATCTCGGTGATGATCGTTTGGGACTTTTCCTGGAAATTCACCACGGAATCGACCAGCTTCTTGACCGCGTCAGCCCGGATGGTCGGACCGTAGCCAGCCTTCACGGCAGCCTCGCCCACCTTGTCGCCAATCTCGGCAAGCGTTTCGAGCGATTTCGACATGCCCTCTTTCATCGCGTTCAGCGTTTCCGTTGATTCGTGCAGGCCGAACATGCCGGTGAATGAGGCCGACAATGCGGTCAGCACGGTTTCATTGGTCGAAAAGAACGAAATCGATTGCTGATAGACCCGCTCCTTGGCATTGGTCGTCTGCATCAGGCGGGCCATGATGACTTCCGAAGTATTGTAGGAAATCGTCAGGTTGTCGGAGAGATCCTTGGTGATCTGGTAGCGGCGTTCCTCGTTCTGCATTTCACGCAAACGCTCGTCGCGCGCCATTTCCAGCCGCGCCCGGTCTGCCGGGGTGCCGCCGGCAAAGCCGGAGACAGCGCTCGAGGCGGCCTCCAGGGCATCCTTGCGTTCCTGCAATTTGGCCGTCGCGATCTGCAAGACTTCGAGCGCCATGACTTCGGACTGCTTCAACGCCCCCCGGAAATCGCGATAGGCCTCGAGAATTTTGTGCTCGCGATCCACCTGGTCCTTGGTGTCGCGCGTCACTTCCAGATAGGTGCTGCGGATTTTGTCAAAGCGGTCGGCAATGTCGCCGCGGCTGACTTTCATCCAGACATTGGACGCGCGCTCCAAAAGGTCGAGCTTGCCATCGTCCAGCTGGTCGACCAGGCCCTTGGCATCATCGCGAATCGAATCGAAACCCTTGGTGATGTCTTCGTAGCGTGCACCGATATTCATCGCCGCAATCTGCTCGCGCACCACCTCGTTGAAAACGGAAGCCTGACTGAGCGTCCGGCCGATCAAAACCACGCGGGTCTCATCAAGGCCTGTGATCTCCTGCAACAGGCCGGTAATGGGCTGTTCTTCGGTTACCTCTGGCCAAAGGCCCATATCCCTGATCGAGGAAACCGCCCGATCAAGATATTGCAGGGGCTTGTCCATAAGTTCATTCGCCATGCCCGAAGATCCTCCGTAATAGAATGTTGGCCCCATTGATTCCGACTCTTGAGGCCGCTGACAATTGTAACTCGTCCCGATGACGACTATTTTCGTGCTATTGGTGCTAAAAAGACGCAGGTTGTGAGCGACAAAGTGGAATTTGGTGGACGATACTTGCTGACGGCACCGCGTCTGGCCGTTTGGGCCGCGCTGAACGATGCTGAAACCCTGCGCGCCGCCATTCCCGGTTGCAGTAAAATCTCATGGACATCCGATACCGAACTCGAAGCGATCATTACCGTTAATCTCGGCGTGGTCAAACCCACTTTCAAGGGCGATCTGGTACTCTCCGATATCGAGCCGGCGGTGAAATACACCCTTGCCGGCAAGGGGCGCGGCGGGCTTTTGGGGCTTGCCCATGGCACCGCCAATATTACCCTTGACGACCATGCCGATGGCACCCTTCTGGCCTTCACCGCCGATGGCGGCGCATCGGGGCAGATCATGCGGTTGGGCCGGGCCATTGTCGGCGCCAGTGCGCAAAAGATAATCGATCATTTCTTTGAGCGCTTCGGCGACGCCATGGGCACCAGTGTAACGCCCCTGCACGAAGATTAGGTTTTTTGCCCATCGCTCTGGATTGCCGCGCGGCTACGCCGCTCGCAATGACGGCTGAGGACGAAGGGTTTGCCGCTAACACCCACCTTCCTTTTTGCCCGGACTTGATCCGGGCATCCATGCGGTGTGGTTGGTGTCGTATGGACCCTCGGGTCAAGCCCGAGGGAGAAGGAAGGGGGAGGGGCCATTCGTGGTCCTATCTCCGATCGTCATACTCGGGCTTGACCCGAGTATCCATGCGATGGTGCAGCCCATCAGGTGGGCGTGGGGGAGTGATTTTGTTTGGTCGGTCCTTTGGTATTTGCTGATGGTTGGTCATGGGCCCTCGGGTCAGGCCCGAGGGTGACGATGTGGGGGGGGGGGTGAAAGATTCCCCTCAAATTCCACCCACCCCAAAACCCCCGTCAGGCCGAAAGACCCGACGGTGTCCATAAACAGGCGGCATGAGACGGTGCATGGCCCGTCTGAGAGTTAAAACAAATGAGACATACACCGTCTCATGCAACCGGGATTTTTGGCGTGGCCTGTACTCTTACTAGCGCTGGGGCCCATCCCCGCCGGGTTTCCCCGGTACACCTGCCAACGGGGGCAGGCTGGTCGCGGCACAGTTTTGGCCTTCCCTGAGGCGACCCCCAAGGAACCCGGTTCCCTTCCACCCCGGACGTTCGTCGCGCCGGCGCCGGTGATGTGAAAAGGTGGGGGAATGATAATGGAGGTTTGAGGGGCGTCGATAAGTTTTGTGGGGGGTGAGGGGGTCAGTGTTTGCCACACTCACGGCGTCATTCCCGTGAAAACGGGAATCCAGTGCACCGCGTCGGCGGTGCAAAAGGCAATTCCTGCGGGCAGGACTGCCCGCTGCTGGATCCCCGCCTGCGCGGGGATGACGATGGGGTGGTGCGGAAATTGTGCAATGTCTTTGGGGTGGTCCGGTGCCCGGACCGTCATAATACGGACCATCGCCATATATCCCCCAATCGTCATACTCGGGCTTGACCCGAGTACCCATGCGATGGTGCAGCGACCAAAGGTGGGTATGGGGGACACACGTTGTTGCATGAACCGCCCTTTTGTATTTGCTGGTGCTTGGTCATGGGCCCTCGGGTCAAGCCCGAGGGTGACGATCCTGGGGGAGGGGGACGATCGGGAGAGATGATAAGGCTGATTGATTGCGGGCGGCCTTTGCCCGTGACCGCAGGCCGTGATCCAGGCATAGTCTCCGTCAAGCACACATTGTATGCTGGCAAATCACCATAGCTTGATCTCAGTTGAATTGACGGCGATGCATGCCGAAGGGCATGGAAGGGCGACAAAACAATGAGGATGACCGCGATATGATCTCCCGTCTCTCCCTGAGCGTCCTGGCTGCTGGCCTTTGTGCATTGCCAATGGTCGGCCATGCCGCCGATCCTGATCCTGCCGACTGGCCGGCCGTTTTGGCAGAGGCAAAAGGGCAGACGGTTTATTTCAATGCCTGGGGCGGTGCTGAGGATATCAATGGTTATATCGCCTGGGCCGGCGCCGAGCTGCAAAGCCGCTATGGCGTCACCCTCAATCACGTCAAACTGGCCGATACCGCCGATGCGGTCAGCCGGGTGCTGGCGGAAAAGGCAACCGGGCGCATGGAAGGCGGCGCGGTTGATCTCATCTGGATCAATGGCGAGAATTTCGCCTCGATGAAACAGCAGGGCCTGTTGCTGCCCAATGCCTGGGCCGATCAATTGCCCAATTATGCCTTCGCCGATATTGAGGGCAAAGCGGTGCTGTCCTATGATTTTACCGTGCCGGTGGAGGGGCTCGAAAGCCCCTGGGGGACCGCCCAGCTGTCGTTTTATTATGACAGCGCGGAAATCGATAATCCGCCCACCAGCCTTGCAGCGCTGGCGGACTGGATCGCGGAAAATCCGGGCCGCTTCACCTATGCCGCGCCCCCCAATTTTATCGGCACGACCTTTATCAAGCAATTGGCCTTTGGTCTTTTGGAAGACCCCGAAGTGATGCGCCAGCCGGTTGATCCCGCAAAATTCGAGGCACAGACGGCCCCGCTCTGGGCCTGGCTCGACAAGGCCCATCCCGACATGTGGCGCTCAGGCCGGGTATTTGCCGCCGACATCACCCAGTTGCAAACCCTCTTGGCCGATAGCGAAATCAGCATCGCCATGACCTTTAATCCCGGCGGGGCCTCCTCGGCGATCCGCCAGGGCATTCTGCCCGAGACCGTGCGCTCTTTCGTGCTCGATTATGGCAGTATGGGCAATGCGCATTTCCTCGCCATTCCGTTCAACGCCAATGCCAAGGCCGGGGCCATGGTTGCCGCCAATTTCATGCTCTCGCCGGAAGCGCAGGCGAAAAAGGCGGATGAAACGGTATGGGGGGACCCAACCGTGCTCGCCTATGACAAGCTTGATGCGACAGGCAAGGCCTTGTTCGATAATCTGCAAAAAGGGCCTGCAACCCTTGGTGCCGCCGAACTGGGTTCAACGATCAACGAGCCGGATTCCAGCTGGGCTGAAATGCTGGAGGCCGAATGGGCCCGGCGTTACAGCACCGGCGGCTAGCGTCCTGTAGTGCTGCGGCTCGCGCCCTTTCTGGCGATCGGTATTCTGATCGGCCCGGTTCTCGCCGGGCTGATCTTCATTATCGGGCCCGCCTTCGGTTATGCGCCCCTGTTCGGGGCGCACGGCATCTCGGTCGATGCCTTTGCTAGCGCCTGGCTGAGCCCCGGCTTTCTGACCTCGGTCTGGCTGAGTTTCTGGATCGGCCCGGTCACAGCCCTGATCTCGCTGGCGCTGGTGGCCCTGTTCACCGCCGCCTTTTCCGGCACACGGTTCTTTACCTGGGCGCTGACCCTGATGAAGCCGGTGATTGCCATGCCCCATGCAGCGGCAGCCTTTGGCCTCGCCTTTCTCATTGCGCCATCCGGTTTCATGCTGCGTCTTCTCTCCCCGGAGCTGACCGGATTTTCCCGCCCGCCCGACTGGCTGGTGGTCAATGATCCCGCCGGGATCGCCTTGTTGTTCGGGCTGGTGGTCAAGGAAATCCCGTTTCTGTTTCTGGTTTTGATCGCCGCCCTGCCGCAAACCGACGAGCGCTATGCCCGCGTGGCGCGGGTTTTGGGGCGTGGTCAGGTCTGGGCCTGGCTGACATCGGTATTCCCCGGTGTTTATGCCCAGATCAGGCTGCCGGTTTATGCGGTTGTCGCCTTTGCGACTTCTGTTGTTGATGTCGCCCTTATTCTGGGGCCGGGCACGCCGCCCACGCTGTCGGTGCGCATCCTGCGCTGGATGAACGATCCCGACCTGGCCATGCGCATGACGGCCGCTGCTGCAGCCCTGATCCAGCTTGGGGTGACGCTGGCGGCACTGGGGGTTTGGTGGCTCGGGGAACATCTGCTCGCCCGCTTGGGCAAAGTGCTGGCGCTTGGCGGTCACCGGTTCTGCCATGATCTGCCCGTGCGCCTGTTCGCCGGGGCGGGCGTTGTGGGGGCGGCGCTTATGGTGCTGGCCGGGCTGGCCCTGATGGCGCTCTGGTCGATATCGGGCCTCTGGCGTTTTCCCGATGCCTTGCCGCAAAAACTCGATTTTGGCACCTGGATGCGCGAGGCCCACCAGATCGTCGATGTCGCGGGCCGCGCCATTGCCATCGCCATGCTGGCGTCCCTCAGCGCCGTGGCCCTGGTGCTGGCCTGTCTTGAAAACGAATACCGCAACCAGTTGCAGTTGTCGCGCTGGGCCCGGCTGACCCTTTATCTGCCGCTGCTGGTGCCCCAGATCGCCTTTTTGTTCGGCCTGTCGATCTGGTGGCTGATCTGCGGTTGGGACGGCACGATCTGGGCGGTCACTGCCGCGCATCTGGTATTTGTCCTGCCCTATGTCTATTTGCTGCTCGCCGATCCCTGGAACGCGTTCGATACGCGGTATCTGGCAGTGGCCCGGCTCCTGGGCAAAAGCGAAAACCGGGTGCTGCTGACCATTCGCCTGCCGGTTCTGCTGCGCCCGATCCTCACAGCTTTTGCGCTTGGCTTTGCCATTTCCATCGCCCAATATCTGCCCACCCTTCTGATCGGGGCGGGGCGGCAGCCGACCATCACCACCGAAGCGGTGGCGCTGGCCAGTGGGGGCAATCGCCGGCTGATCGGCGTTTATGCGCTGGTGCAGGCCTTGCTGCCCTTTGTTGTTTTTGCCCTGACCGCGCTGATCCCCACAATCCTGTGGCGCAACCGGCGCGCCCTGCAACCGGGATTTGTCCGATGAATATTACCCCGCCCGATCAGGGTCTCAAACTCGATACGGTGAAAATCAGCAAGGGTGACACCGAACTGATGGCAATCAGCGCCCATATCCGCCCCGGCGAGGTGCTGACATTGATGGGGCCGTCGGGATCGGGCAAATCCACCCTGATCAATGCGATCTCGGGCTTTTTGCCCAGGGTTTTTGCCTGCTCGGGCACGATTGCGCTGGATGGAACCAACATCACGCAATTGCCCCCCGAGCGGCGCCGGGTGGGGGTGCTGTTTCAGGACCCGCTTCTGTTCCCGCATTTCTCGGTGCTGGATAACATTATCTATGCCCTGCCACCGGGGGGCACCGGCGCGGCACGAGCGGCGCGGGCCAATGCGCTGCTAAAGGCGGTCAATCTGGAGGATTGCGGCAAGCGGGACCCCGCAACGCTCTCCGGCGGTCAGCAGGCACGCGTGGCGCTTGTCCGGGTAATCGCCGCCGAACCGCATGCGCTGTTGCTCGATGAGCCCTTTTCCAAGCTGGATGCACAATTACGCGGTTCGGTGCGGGAGCTGGTATTTGCCGAAGTGCGCCGCCGCAACCTGCCAGCGCTTCTGGTGACCCATGACGAAGAGGACGCCAGGGCGGCGGGCGGCAACATAATCGCGCTTTAATGCCGTTTTTTGACCAAACGTTCAAAAACTGACGTTTTTCCTCTTGCTTGTGAACCATTTGCACGTTTCAATTCAGGCTTATCGCGCTTGGGGTATGTCCCCGGTAACTTTTCGTTGCCACCTCGATGCGAATTCAGGGAGTAAACAAATAATGTCATCCAGAACCCTTACCAAACAGCTCGCAGCCCGCGCCGGAATTCTCGCCGGTGGCGTCGCGCTCAGCGCGCTGCTTGTCGGCACCGCTCTCGCCGAGCCGGCACTGATCTATGATGCGGCTGGCAAGAACGACAAGTCGTTCAACGAAATGGCCTATAACGGCGCGGAAATGTACAAGGCCGAAAGCGGCAATGATTATTCGGATCTTGAAATCTCCGAAGACAGCCAGCGCGAACAGGCCCTGCGCCGTTTCGCCAGCCGTGGCGCCACCCCGATCGTTGTGCCCGGTTTCACCTGGGAAGCACCGGTACAGGTTGTTGCCGCTGAATTCCCCGACACGCATTTCGCCATTATCGATGCTGTCGTGGATCTGCCCAATGTGCGCTCCATCCTGTTCAAGGAGCAGGAAGGCTCCTTCCTCGTGGGCGCATTGGCGGCCATGAAGTCTGAAACCGGCACGGTCGGTTTTGTCACCGCTTTTGATTTCCCGCTGCTGCAGGCTTTCGGTTGCGGTTATGTTCAGGGTGCGAAGGCCGTTAATCCGGACATCACTGTGCTGCAAAACTTCATCGGTACTGATTTCGCTGCCTTTAACGACAGCAATACCGCAAGCGAAGTCGCCATTTCCCAGATGGAACGTGGCGCTGACGTGATTTATGCGGCAGCTGGCGGCGCGGGCGAAGGTGCCCTTCAGGCGGTCAGCGATGCCGGTAAATTCGGCATTGGTGTCGACAGCAACCAGAACTACCTGTTCCCCGGCAATATGCTGACCTCCATGGTCAAGCGTGTTGACGTGGCCGTGGCCAATGCCTTTGCCGATGAAGAAGCCGGCAACTGGACATCAGGTGTGCAGATTCTGGGTCTGGCCGAGGGCGGCGTCAGCGCAGCCATCGACGATGACAACAAGGACCTGATCACCGCCGAAATGCAGGCCAAGGTCGACGAGCTGACCGCCAAGATCGGCTCCGGCGAAATCGTGGTGCATGATTACCGCGAAACCAACAGCTGCCCGGTCTCCTAAGGGTCCGGGGTTTATAGCGGGATGAACGCATCCGTTAAAAATAAAGATCAGCGGCCCGCAGGGGCCGCTGATTCCGATCTGGCAATCGAACTGCGCGGCATCAACAAAAGCTTTGGCCCGGTTCACGCCAACAAGGATATTGATCTCAAGGTCAAGCGCGGCACGGTGCACGGCATTGTCGGCGAAAACGGGGCCGGCAAATCGACCCTGATGTCGATCCTTTACGGGTTTTACACAGCCGATAGCGGTGAGATTTTCGTCAATGGCGAGAAGGTCACCATCACCGATTCCCGCCATGCGCTCGCCCTTGGTATTGGCATGGTGCACCAGCATTTCATGCTGGTTGAAAATTTTTCCATTCTCGAAAACGTCATTCTGGGCGCCGAAGATTCCGCCCTTCTCAACCGCAGCCTCAATCATGCGCGCGGTGAGCTGGAGCGCCTGGCTGAAGATTACAGCCTGACCGTTGACCCCGATGCGCTGGTTGAAGATGTCTCGGTGGGCCAGCAGCAACGCGTTGAAATTCTCAAAGCCCTTTATCGCGGCGCTGAAGTGCTGGTGCTTGACGAGCCAACGGGCGTGCTGACGCCCTCGGAAGCGGATCACTTGTTCCGTATTCTCGAGCAGCTGCGCGAGCAGGGCAAAACCATCATTCTCATCACCCACAAGCTGCGCGAGATCATGGCGATCACGGATTCCGTCTCCGTCATGCGCCGCGGCGAAATGGTGAAAACGCTTGAGACCAAAGACACCAGCCCCGACGAACTGGCCGAACTCATGGTTGGGCGGCAGGTGCTGTTGCGGGTCGAAAAAGGCAAGGCCAACCCGGCCAGCACCCGGCTGGAAGTGCGGGACCTTGTCGTCAAGGACGATATCGGCGTTGTCCGGGTCAAGGGCATCAATCTCAATGTCCGGGCCGGGGAAATCGTGGGCATTGCCGGGGTTGCGGGCAATGGACAATCCGAATTGATGGAAGCCATTGCCGGCATGCGCGAACCGGTTTCCGGCGATGTGATGATCTCGGGCAATACGGTTTCGTTTCATGGCGACGATGGCGCGGCGCGCCTGCGCCGGGCGGGCCTTGCCCATGTGCCCGAGGACCGGCACCGGCTCGGCCTTGTGACCAATTTCGAGGAATGGGAAAATTCCATCCTCGGCTATCAGGATGATGACCGCTATGGCAGCGGCCCGATGCTGGATATCGCAGCGGCCCGTGCCGAGGCGGTGGAGCGCATCGAACGCTTCGATATCCGCCCGAAAAACCCGCGTTTGCGGACCGCCAATTTCTCCGGCGGCAATCAGCAAAAAATTGTGCTGGCCCGCGAGATGGACCGGGAACTGGACGTTTTGATTGTCGGCCAGCCGACACGCGGCGTCGATATTGGTGCCATTGAATTCATTCACAATCAGATCATTGCCATGCGCGATGCGGGCAAGGCCATTCTGCTGGTCTCCGTCGAGCTGGACGAAATCCGTTCGCTCGCTGACCGCATTCTGGTGATGTTCGATGGCGAGCTGATCGCCGAAGTCGATGCAGCGGAGGCGGATGAACGCACGCTGGGACTTTATATGGCAGGCGTAAAAGAACCGGTGACCGCACAATGAGCGCAGCACGCACACTCCCCAATTGGGTCACGGTTTTTCTGATGCCCGCCCTCAATGTCACCCTGGCCTTTGTCATCGGCGGGCTGGTTGTGGCAGCGATTGGCGAAAATCCGCTCCGGGCGATCCAGGTTCTGGTCTATGGCGCTTTCGGCTATGGCGAAGGCTGGGGCTATACCCTGCATTTCGCCACCAATTTTGTGTTCACCGGACTGGCGGTGGCACTGGCCTATCATGCCGGTCTGTTCAATATCGGTGTCGAGGGGCAGGCCTATGTGGCGGGCCTCGCCATCATGGTGGCGTTGGCGCTTGATAATACCCACTGGGTTGTCGTTTTGGTCGCCTCCACCGCCACAGCGGCGGCGCTGGGCGCATTCTGGGCGGCGATCCCGGCCTATTTGCAGGCCAAGCGCGGCAGCCATATCGTTATCACCACCATCATGTTCAATTTCATCGCCAATGCGCTGATGAGTTACATGCTCTCCCAGGTCATCAGCCGTCCCGGTGCCAATGCCGAAACCGAAACCATTGCCGCCGGTGCCCGCCTGCCGCTTTTGCGGGATTTCCTGCCCTTTTTCGGGCATTCCCCGGTCAATGTCGCGGTTATTCTGGCGGTGTTTGCGCTGATCTTTGTCTATGTGCTGATCTGGCATACCAAGTTTGGCTTCAAGCTGCGCACGCTGGGGCAGAACCCCGCAGCGGCCCGCTATGCCGGTATTTCGGCTGTCTCGATCATCATTATCACCATGGCCATTTCCGGTGCGCTGGCGGGGCTGGTGGCGGTCAATGAAGCCGTCGGCGTGCAAAAGCGTCTGGTTGTCGCCTATGTGGGCGGCGCGGGGTTTGTCGGCATTGCCGTGGCCTTTATGGGCCGGGCGCATCCGGTTGGGGTTTTGCTGGCCGCGATCCTGTTTGGCGGGCTTTATCAGGGCGGTCAGGAACTGGCCTTTGAAATGCCCTCGGTCAGCAGCGATCTGATCGTGGTTATTCAGGCGCTGGTCATTCTGTTCACCGGGGCGATGTCTGAAATATTCCGCCCAGCCCTTGTGCGTATTTTCGGGCAAAAGGAGCCGGAGGAACCCGGCCTTGAACCTGAGCCCGAAATCACCGAAGCGGAGGGCAAGCCATGAGCTATCTTGAAATCCTCCAGCTTGGCGATTCTTCCATCCGCATGGCCGTGCCGCTTTTGCTGGCCTGTCTGGCCGGGCTTTATTCCGAACGTTCCGGCATTATCGATATCGGGCTTGAAGGCAAGATGCTGGGCGCAGCCTTTGCCGCTGCCGCCACTGCCGCTGTCACCGGGTCGCCCTGGCTGGGGCTTCTGGCGGCCATGCTGGTCTCCACCGGCATGTCGATGATCCATGCACTGGCCTCGATCAATATGCGCGGCAATCAGGTGATTTCCGGTGTGGCGCTGAATTTTCTGGCGCTGGGGGTCACCATTGTTTTGGGCGATGCCTGGTTCAGGCGCGGCGGCAATACGCCCAATCTGTCATCCGACCAGCGCTTCAGCCCGATTGACTTGCCCTTTGCCACCCAATTGCAGGATGTGCCGGTTATCGGGCCGCTCTATGCCCAGCTGATTTCAGGCCACAACCTTCTGGTTTATCTGGCATTCCTTGCTGTGCCGGTGACAGCCTTTGTGCTGTTCCGCACCCGCTTCGGCCTGCGGTTGCGCGCTGTGGGCGAAAACCCCACCGCGCTCGATACGGCGGGTATGTCGGTCTCCTTTTTGCGCTATCAGGCCTTGATCATCACCGGTCTGCTATGCGGTGTGGCCGGGGCCTATCTGTCCACGGCGCAGGGCGCCAGCTTTACCGACAATATGACGGCCGGGCGGGGGTTCATTGCGCTGGCAGCCCTGATTTTTGCCAAGTGGAAACCGGTGCCCGCGCTGTTCACCTGCCTGTTGTTCGGTTTCCTGTCCGCCCTTCAAATCCGGTTGCAGGGCATGGAACTGCCCCTGATCGGCGAGGTGCCGGTGCAGGCGGTGCAGGCATTGCCCTATATACTGACGGTTGTCTTGCTGGCCGGGTTTATTGGCCGGGCAGTGGCCCCGAAAGCCTCGGGCCAGCCTTACGTCAAGGAACGCTGACAAGCGCACATAAACAGGAAAGAGGCTGCCATGGGTTCCGATCTGGATGCCATTGACAAGCGGCTGTTTGACGCCGCGGAAAAGGTGCGGGCTCTCGCCTATGCACCCTATTCCAAATTTCGTGTCGGGGCGGCGATCCTCGCCGATGACGGCAATATCTATGCCGGCTGCAATGTAGAGAACGCGGCCTATCCGGTGGGTAATTGCGCCGAGCCATCGGCGATTGCCGCCATGCTGGCGGGGGGCGGCAAACGCATCAAACGCGTCTATGTGACCGGGCCGGGCAAGGACCCGGTGACCCCGTGCGGCGGCTGCCGCCAGCGCCTGCGCGAATTTGCCGATCAGGACGTGACCATCATCAGCCACGGCGTCGACGGCACACCGCTCAGCGCGACCCTTGGCGCGTTACTGCCCCATTCCTTCGGGCCTGAATATCTGGATGCCGGCGATGCTTGACCGCAATCTTGAAATCATCCGCGCCAAGGCAGGCACCGCGCCAGTTGAAGCCGCGCTTGTGCTGGGCTCAGGCCTCTCGGCGCTGGGTGACCTGCTCACCGACAAGGTGGCGATTGCCTATGCCGAGCTGGAGGGTTTTCCCGGCGGCGGTGTTTCCGGCCACGGGCGCGAACTGCTGATTGGCATGATGGGCGGCAAGCGCATCGCCATTCTGACCGGGCGCGAACATTATTATGAGCACGGCAATGCTGCCGCCATGCGCCCCGCGCTGGAAGCAATGGCGGGACTGGGCGCACAAACCCTGCTGCTGACCAATTCCGCCGGTTCGCTCGATCCCGAAGTGGGGCCAGGAGAATTGATGCTTCTGGCCGACCACATCAATTATGCCGGCATGAACCCCCTGATCGGCGAGCCGACTGACCGCCGCTTTGTCAACATGGTTGATTGCTACGATCCGGGCTTGCGGGCAAAGGCACATGCCATTGCCAGGCGGCTGGACATGACTTTGAAAGAAGGGGTCTATCTGTGGTATTCTGGCCCGTCTTTCGAGACCGTTGCAGAAATCCAGATGGCCATCCGGCTGGGCGCGAACGCCGTTGGCATGTCAACGGCCCCCGAGGTCATTCTCGGGCGCATGCTGGGCTTGCGGGTCTGGGCCTGCTCCTCCATCACCAATATGGGGGCGGGCCTGAGCGATGAGAAGATTTCGCACGAGCATACAAAAAGCGTCGCCAAAACCGGCGCGCAAAAACTCGAGCGCCTGATCCCGGCGCTGGTGGAGGAAATATGAGCCTCAGAGTGATTGGTGATGCCCCGGCCGAAAGCGGGCACAAGCGCAATCCCGGCTTCCCGCTTGATCTCGACTGGGTGGAACGTACGGTGATGAACCGCTCGGCGCTGGAACGCCGGGCTGGGAGTATTGGCGCGCGCCGCTCGGTCAAGAAGGAATGGCAGGCGGCCTGGCTTTTAAAAGCCATCACCCTGATCGATCTGACCACGCTGAATTCTGACGATACGCCCGGACGGGTCGAGCGGCTCTGCGCCAAGGCCTTGCGCCCGGTGCGCCGCGATATCTTGCAGGCGCTCGGGGCAGAAAAGCTCGATATCAAGCCCGGTGCGGTTTGTGTCTATCATGCCTTTGTCGAAACGGCGGTCAACGCCCTTAAAGGCTCCGGCATTCCGGTGGCGGCCGTCTCGACGGGTTTCCCGCATGGTCTCGCGCCCCTTAGCACCCGCATTGGCGAGATTGAAGCCTCGGTCAAGGCGGGGGCGAAGGAGATCGATATTGTCATTGAGCGCGGCATGGTGCTGCGCGGCGACTGGCAGGGGCTCTATGACCAGATCAAGGCCTTCCGCACCGCCTGTGGCGACGCCCATCTCAAGACCATTCTCGGCACTGGCGAGCTGGCCACGTTGACCAATGTCGCCAAGGCCTCGCTTGTCTGCATGCTGGCGGGGGCGGATTTCATCAAGACCTCGACCGGCAAGGAAGCGGTCAATGCCAATCTCAAGACGTCGCTGGCGATGATCCGCATGATCCGCTGGTTTTATGATGAGACCGGCATTGAGATCGGCTACAAGCCGGCGGGCGGCATTTCCAGCGCCAAGAACGCGCTGACCTATATGGCGCTGATGAAGGACGAACTGGGCACCCATTGGCTGCAGCCGCACCTGTTCCGCTTCGGCGCATCTTCGCTTTTGACCGATATCGAGCGGCAGCTCGAACACGGCGTCACCGGCCGCTATGCGGCTGATTACCGTCAACCGATGGTCTGATCCCCGGAGGGGCATGAAATGAATATCGCGGCAATTTTCGAGACGCTTGATTATGGTCCCGCCCCCGAGGGCGCAGCGCCGGCCAATCTCTGGCTCGATGCGCATGGGCGCAAGTTCGGCCAGTATATCGATGGCAAGTTCACCAAACCGGGCAAGACCTTTGCCTCGGAAAACCCGGCCAATGGCGACAAGCTGGCCGATATCACCGATGGCTCAAAAGCCGATGTCGACAAGGCGGTCAAGGCTGCCCGCGCCGCCTTTCCCGGCTGGAGCGGATTGTCGGGCTTTGAGCGCGCCAAATATCTTTATGCCATTGCCCGGCTGATCCAGAAGGAAAGCCGCCTGTTTGCCGTCCTCGAAACCCTCGATAATGGCAAGCCGATCCGCGAGAGCCGCGACAGCGATATTCCGCTCGCCGCGCGCCATTTCTATCATCATGCCGGCTGGGCCCAGCATATCGAGCGCTCATTCCCCGACCAAGTGCCCTATGGCGTTTGCGGCCAGATCATCCCGTGGAATTTCCCGCTTTTGATGCTGGCCTGGAAAATCGCCCCGGCGCTGGCGGCGGGGAACACGGTGGTGTTGAAACCCGCCGAATTCACCTCGCTGACGGCTTTGCTTTTTGCCGAGATTTGCGTCAAGGCCGGGCTGCCGGACGGGGTGGTCAATATCATCACCGGCGCGGGCGAGACCGGCGCTGCCATGGTCGATCATCCCGATATCGACAAGATCGCCTTCACCGGTTCTACCGAAGTCGGCAAGATCATCCGCGCCGCCACTGCCGGCTCGGGCAAGGGTCTGTCGCTCGAACTGGGCGGCAAGAGCCCCTATATCGTTTTTGACGATGCAGATATCGACAGTGCCATTGAAGGGCTGGTCGATGCCATCTGGTTCAATCAGGGGCAGGTCTGTTGCGCCGGGTCGCGGCTTTTGGTGCAGGAAGGCATTGAGGAACGTTTTCTCAAAAAGCTCAAACTGCGCATGGACAAGCTGCGCGTCGGCGATCCGCTGGACAAATCCATCGATATCGGTGCCATGATTGCCCCGGTGCAGGTCAAGCGGGTGCAGGACCTGCTGGCCATCGGCCGCAAGGAAGGCGGCACCATTTATGAGGCCAATGGCGACATGCCCAATCAGGGCTGTTATCTGAAGCCGATATTGGTGACTGATGTTTCCCCTGCCCATACGCTGGTGACCGAGGAAATCTTCGGGCCCGTGCTGGTGGCGATGAGCTTTCGCACCCCCGACGAGGCGGTGGCCCTAGCCAATAATACCAAATACGGATTGGCCGCGACCGTCTGGTCAGAGAATATCAATCTGGCGCTGGATATCGCCCCGCGCATCAAGGCTGGAGTGGTCTGGGTCAACTGCTCCAACGCGTTTGACGCCGCCGCCGGTTTTGGCGGTTACAAGGAATCCGGTTTTGGCCGCGAGGGTGGCCGTGAGGGCATGAGCGTTTACCTCAAGCCCGCCTGGGAGAAAAAGCTGAAACCAGCCGCGCCGCAAAAGGCGATTGCCGAGGCTGGCAGCTATGAAAGCTCAGGCATCGACCAGACCGCGAAAATGTATATCGGCGGCAAACAGGCCCGGGGCGACAGCGGTTATGCCCGTACCGTGCTGGCCCCTAATGGCAGCGCTGTCGGCGAGGTTTGCGACGGCAATCGCAAGGATATCCGCAATGCGGTGGAAGCAGCGCGCAAGGCCCTCGGCTGGGGTGGCACGACCGGACATTTAAGGTCGCAAATCCTCTATTTCCTTGGCGAAAATCTCAGCTACAGAAAGGCCGAGTTCGCCGACCGCATCCGCATGATGACCGGGGTCAGTGCGACCGCTGCCAAACGCGAAGTCGACCTCTCGGTTGAACGCCTGTTCGCCTTTGCCGGCTGGGCCGACAAATATGATGGCGCGGTGCATAACGTGCCCATGCGCGCTGTGGCCATGGCCATGGTCGAGCCCATGGGCGTCATCGGCATTGCAGCCCCCAATGAAAGCCCGCTCCTGGCCGCAACCGCCATGCTGGCACCAGCAGTCGCCATGGGCAATACCGTGGTGCTGGTGCCCTCCGAGGCGCATCCGCTTTCGATGACCGATCTTTATCAGGTGATGGAAACTTCCGACGTGCCTGCCGGGGTGATCAATGTCGTCACCGGCGACAATCCCGCGCTCGCCAGGGTGCTGGCCGAACATGATGGGGTGGATGCGCTCTGGTTTGCCGGTGCCGCCGACTGGTCAGCCGAAATGGAGAAAGCCTCGATCGGCAATCTCAAGACGGTCTGGACATCAAGGGGCATGGCCATCGACTGGGCCGACAAGGCGGTGATGGAGGGTGATTACTTCCTCTCCCGCGCCACACAGGTGAAAAATATCTGGGTGCCTTACGGCGCGTAGGAGGCCGATATGAACGACAAGATCGAGCTTGGATCGTTGAACCACCTGGCCAGAAGCGGGGAACAATAGACATGGTTTTTCTCCCCCAGGAAGTGATTGCGCGCAAGCGCGATGGCGAGATACTTTCTCCTGAGGAAATCCGGCATTTCATTCGCGGTTTTGCCCATGGCACCGTCAGCCACCCGCAGGCGGCGGCCTTTGCCATGGCGGTTTATTTTCAGGACATGAACATCGAGGAGCGCGTGGCGCTGACCGAAGCCATGCGCGACAGCGGCAAGGTGCTCGACTGGTCCGATCTCGATGGGCCGGTGGTCGACAAGCATTCCACCGGCGGCGTTGGCGATAATGTATCCCTCATGCTTGCCCCGATCCTTGCCGCTGCCGGGGTTTATGTGCCGATGATCTCGGGCCGGGGGCTCGGCCATACCGGGGGCACGCTCGACAAGTTCGATTCCATCCCCGGCTATATGACCAATCCGGACAACGCGGTGTTCCGCAAGACAGTGCGCGATATCGGCTGCGCCATTATCGGCCAGACCGACGAACTGGCCCCGGCGGACCGCACCCTCTATGCCATCCGCGATGTGACGGCGACGGTGGAGAATATCTCGCTGATCACCGCCTCTATCCTCTCGAAAAAACTGGCCGCCGGGCTGGATGCCTTGATCCTTGATGTCAAAACCGGCTCGGGCGCTTTTATGAAGACACCGCGCCAGTCACGCGAACTGGCCGAAAGTCTCGTCACCGTGGCCAATGGGGCCGGGGTGAAAACCGGCGCGCTGATTACCGATATGAATGAACCTCTGGCCAGCGCCGCAGGCAATGCGCTGGAAATGCGCAATGCTGTTGATTTTCTGGCCGGGGTCAATCAGGACGAGCGGCTGCGGGAGGTAACGCTCGACCTGTGTGCCGCAGCCCTTGTTCTGGCGGGTAAACACACCAGCCTTGATGCGGCGCGCAGCCAGTGCGAGGGCCTGCTCGACAATGGCGCTGCCGCTGAAAAATTCGGGCAAATGGTGAAGGCCCTAGGTGGCCCGGCGGACTTTATCGAGAAGATGGACGCGTATCTCACGCCCGCGCCGATCATCCGCGATGTTGTTGCGCGCAAGGCCGGCACGGTCTCGGCCATCAATACACGCGGCGTCGGCATGGCCGTGGTAGCGCTGGGTGGTGGCCGCCGCATGCCAACGGACAAGGTGGATCATGCAGTGGGCTTTGACCAGCTTATGGGGATCGGCGAACAGGTGGGGCCGGATACGCCGCTGGCCCGCATCCATGCGCGCGACGAGACCAGCGCCGCTGAAGCCGCCCGCCGCCTGACCGAAGCCTATGATTTGCAGGGCGAGGTGCAATCCACCCCCCTGATTGCTGACCGCATCATGCCGGAGGGTCAATAATGCCCCGCGTTATTCTTGCCGTTCTCGATAGTTTCGGCATTGGCGGCGCGCCGGATGCGGCCAGCTTTTTCAATGACGAGCGGCCCGATACCGGGGCCAATACCTTTCTGCATATTGCCGAAGCCTGCGCTGTGGGTAAGGGGGATCAGGACGGCCTGCGCACCGGCCCGCTGACCCTGCCCAATCTCGACAAGCTCGGCTTGGGGGCGGCGGGTGAATTGTCCTCAGGTACTTTGGCCCCCGGTTTCACCAACCAGCCCGCCGGGCTTTGGGGTGTGGCCCGTGAGGTCTCCATCGGCAAGGATACGCCCTCGGGCCATTGGGAAATCGCCGGTGTGCCCGTGCCGTTTGAATGGGGCTATTTCCCCAAGACGGTGCCCACCTTCCCGGATGAGTTGATCGCCGATTTTGTTGCTGAGGCGGGTTTGCCCGGCATATTGGGCAACAAGCATGCCTCGGGCACTGTCGTGATCAACGAGCTGGGTGAAGAGCACATCCGCACCGGCAAGCCGATCTGCTACACAAGCGCCGACAGCGTTTTCCAGATCGCCGCGCACGAAACCCATTTCGGTCTCGAGCGGCTCTATGAGATTTGCGAGATCGCTTTCAAATATACCAAGCCGCTCAAGACCGGCCGCGTTATTGCCCGCCCGTTTGTCGGCGAGGATCCAACCAGTTTCAAGCGTACGGGCAACCGGCGCGATTTCGCCATCGCCCCGCCCGAACCCACCTTGCTGGACCGCAACCAGCAGGCCGGGCAGCAGGTTTTTGCCATTGGCAAGATTTCCGACATTTATGCCGGGCAAGGCGTGACCCACAAGATGAAGGCCAGCGGCAATATGAAGCTGTTCGACCGCACACTCGAAGCCATGGAAATGGCCGATGACCGCGCGCTGATCTTCACCAATTTCGTCGATTTCGATCAGGATTTCGGGCATCGACGCGACATCCCCGGCTATGCAAATGCGCTGGAGCAGTTCGACCGCCGTCTGCCCGAACTGGTCAGCCAGATGCGCGACGATGACCTGTTGGTGCTGACGGCAGATCACGGCAATGACCCCAGCTGGAGCGGCACCGACCACACGCGCGAGCAGGTGCCGGTTCTGTGTTTTTCCCCGGCGCTGGCCACCGGTTCATTCGGCCTGCGCCCGACCTTTGCCGATATCGGTGAATCTATCGCCCATTGGCTCGGCTTGCCGCCGGGACGGCACGGCACAAGTTTTCTCTAAAAGACAGGAATGTGAGGCACATGGAAAATGTAACGGTCGTTGATCACCCGCTTGTCCAGCACAAGCTCACCATCATGCGCGACAAGGAGACCTCGACCGCCAGCTTTCGCCGCCTGTTGCGCGAAATTGCGCATCTGCTCTGCTATGAGGTGACCCGCGATCTTGAGCTTGAAACCGTCGAGATCGAAACGCCGATGGAAACCATGCAGGCCCCGACCCTCAAGGGCAAGAAACTGGTTTTTGCCTCAATCCTGAGGGCAGGCAACGGCCTGCTGGAAGGCATGCTGGATCTCGTGCCGGCGGCCCGCGTGGCCCATATCGGGCTCTATCGCGATCACGACACGCTGCAGCCGGTTGAATATTATTTCAAGGCGCCGTCCGATGTGGCTGACCGGCTGGTGATTGTGGTCGACCCCATGCTGGCGACCGCCAATTCTGCCATTGCCGCTGTCGACCGGCTAAAGCGGCGGGGCGCTAACAATATGCGGTTCCTGTGCCTGCTGTCGGCCCCTGAAGGGGTTGCCGCTTTCACAAAAGCCCATCCCGACGTGCCGGTTTTCACCGCGGCAATCGACCAGAAACTGAACGAGCAGGGCTATATTGTTCCCGGCCTTGGGGACGCGGGCGACCGCATGTACGGCACGCGCTAGAGCGTATCCGGCCTTCCCGGGATTGCTCTGCGTCATTGCGAGCGCCAAAGGCGCGCGGCAATCCAGAGCTACTGAGACCAGCACGTGTTGCTCTGGATCGCCACGGCGCTATGCACCTCGCGATGACGACAGGTGTTTTTAGCAAAACCTGGACTGATGAAAACACGGGTCCCGCGCTGCCAGATGGCGGCGCCGGACCTGCTGGTTTAAGACGCCTTGAGCGGCAGGCCAAGGGCAATCAGTTCGGCCCGCAATTGCGCCGGGTCCTGGAAGTGAATGCCCTTCATGCCGAATTTGCGCGCTGAGGTGATGTTGATTTCATTATCGTCGATGAACACGCAGCTCTCCGGATCGAGGCTGTAGCGTTCGCAGAACACGCGGTAGATGCGGGGGTCGGGCTTGACCAGCCGTTCAAGCCCCGAGACCACGACGCCATCGAATTTTTCGAGAAATGGCCAGTCCGGCAGGCAGGACACCCATTTCTCCCAGGAGAAATTGGTGATGGCAAAGGTGGGGATGTCGGCGGCAACCAGTTCGTCGTGAATGGCGACAGTGCCCTCGATAATGCCGCCGAGAGTTTCTTTCCAGCGCTGGTCATAGGCCTGGATTTCGCGCCAGTAGCGCGGGAAACGGGTAATCAGCTTGGCGACGCCCTCGGCATAGATATCGCCCGCGTCGAATTCGAGATTCCAGTCCAGCGTGCAGATATGGTCCTGAAACCACTGCGCCTCTTCTTCAGTTTCGAACAGCTTGCGGAACAGGTAAAGCGGGTTCCAGTCGACGAAGACGCCGCCCAGATCAAAAACGGGAATAATGTCGTCACTCATTGGGGGAAACTCCACTTGCTAACCAGGACAATCCGGCTATCGCATGCGGGGCAGGCAAGCGCAAGCGCCCGGACATGCCGGATCTGCAAGCGGGGTTTGACAGAGGTCAGATGACGTCGATGAATTCACCAAAGCGCGGCACGTAGAAATATTCCTTGTACAGCGGCAGCCCGGTCTTGAACACGAAATCGGTGATGGGCTGATAGTTCATCGAGGCTTCCGAGACAATCACCCAGGTGCCAGAGGCGATATCGGTAAAGGCTTTCGGCAGGGCATAGTCTGCGTCTTTGGCATAAGGTGTGCCGCCGGTATTGTCGTGGCTCCAGACAACCTTGGCATTGCCGGACGCATCGACAAACACGCAGCTCACTGTCTGGCTGAGCCCGCTGGAACTGTAGGGCGCTACCGTGACAGAGGCCGCCTCGAACAAATCGTTCAACTCTGCGATGGTCAGGTCGCCCTTGTTCTGGGCCACCAGATCGCCGAGCGCGGATGCAGCAGAGGTCAGGCGCCGGTCATAGGAAAGCGCACGGCTGGCCTCGACCGTGCCGATATACATCAGCAGCAGAAGCGGCATGATCAGGGCAAATTCCACCGCTGCGACGCCCTCCCGGGCCTCTGCGAAGCGGTGCCACCATTGGGTGATGCGGGATTTAAGCGCCAAAGGGCTCATTGCGCCACACCTCCGCTGAACCCATCAGCATTGTCCCATCGGACAGCGACTGAAGGTTGAAGCCCATAATGTCGAACATGGTGTCCCACTTGTAATAGACTTCAGCGATGACAATGCTCTTGCTGACACCCGGCTGGTATTGCTCAACTATCACCCAGTCATTTGTATTGGGATCGATCGGATCGCTGACGGTCGCGTCCGCAAAGCTGGGGACCGTGCGCACACGCACCATGATCTTGTTGCAATCGAACATGCCATAGGTGCGTTCGCAGATCTTGGCGCGGAATGTGGGCAGTGAATAATCGGCTTTCTGGGCCTGGCCCGTGCGGATCAGGCGCGTGCTGTCATGCAGCGCGCTTTCAAAGATATTGCTGGCGAGAAAGGTCACCGAGGTTTCCATGATCGCGGCAACGATTGCGAAAAAGGGAAGGGCAAGAAGGCCGAACTCGATCATGGTCACGCCGCGCTCGTCGCGTGCGAATGAACGCTGCGGGCGCAGGGCGGACAAAAATCCTGATCGTGGTTTGGACGTCATCTGTTTCATTGGGCCGCACGTTTAAAAAAAATCGAACGGGTCAATATTTAGAGTACCCATGCCTAACTGAATGTTAGAAATGCGCCAAAGAGAACGGATAGTTGCAGTATTGGTGAATGCCCGCTTAACGCCGGTCCATCAAATACGCGCCAGCTATTGGGCGTTATTCTCAACCAGTGTGGCCGAGGCAATGGAGCTGGAGGTAAAGCCAGGATCATCGCCAAGCGAGACCGTGGGCTGGCAGGCGGGCTCGCATGCGAGCGTGGTGCGCGACCGCCCCATATAGACGGTCACGACATCGGCATGGGTTTCCACCACCTCAACCAGCGTATCGGCGACCGGATTGCCGCCGCTATCCAGCACGATAAGATTGGTCTGGCCAAAACTCTTGCCGGTCAGCACCAGCGTTTGCGGGTCCTGGATTGTGACATCGGCAATGCCGGGATTGCCGATAATGACTGTGGCGGCCGGCGCGTTGATGCGCAAAACCCGGGCCATATTGACATTGACCAGCACCGAACCTTCCGCAGCAAAGGCGGTCTGCCCGGCAGGCATGGTCACCGCAAACGCGGTGGCGAGCAACAGATTGCGGACTTTGAAGGACATCGAACTCACCCGGTACTGGAAAACACACTTTCCCAATTCTTGCCCGGAATGGTGAATATTTGGCAAACATCCCGAAAACAACTGAAGCGTTCCGGGAGAAACCCCAATGAATAAAAGGACGTTCGCTTCAAACATGCGGGGCGGCGCTGGCTTGCAGTCTTGCTCCACGCGCGCCCATCATACCATGTTATGGGGAAAGATACGGCTGTTAATCTATTGAAAACTATACAATAAAACAGCGTGCTTCACAGGCATTCGATCTTTCCGATTAACATAATTTCAAGACCTCACACCTATTTTCAGCTCGTCCGATATGTGACGTGTCGGACAGTGCTGTCACCGTGGGTGACGTGGAGTTAAGGAGTTGAGTATTATGAATATTGTGACACGGTTTTTGAAAGACGAGTCCGGTGCAACGGCTATTGAATACGGCCTCATTGCTGCCCTGATCGCTGTTGGTATCATTGCTGCTGCCGGTACCATCGGCACCCAGCTGAAGACCACTTTTGAAACCATCGGCACGAAGCTGACCACCGCAAACTCCGCTTCGTAAGCGGCGTATTATTGCGAGAAGCGAACGCTGGCCTGATGGCTGAGCGAGCGAATACGAAGGGAGGCGCATATGCCTCCCTTTTTGTTTGCCGATTTTTAAACCCCGGCATGCAGAATGGAACAAAAGAAGCTGAGGTCTGGCAATGTTGAACATGCTGCTATTGTTGTTTTTCCCCGCGATGATGGCCTATGCGGCGTGTTCGGATCTGCTGACCATGCGGATTTCCAACAAGGTTTCGCTATTATTGATCGTCGGGTTTTTCATCATGGCATTGCTCGCCGGGCTGACCTGGCCTGACATTGGCATGCACGCCGGCGTCGCCGCGATCACCCTTGTGGTTGCATTTTCGTTCTTTGCTTTCGGCTGGATCGGCGGCGGCGATGCAAAACTGGCGGCCGCAACTGTTCTATGGATCGGCCCCGAACATGCAATGGTCTATCTGGTTTTCGCCGCGCTTTATGGCGGTGGGCTGACGCTTCTGTTTCTCTTTGGCCGCAATTACAGCCTGCCCGCCGGCTTGCTGCGGGTCGGCTGGCTTGTGCGGCTGCATGACAAGTCCGAAGGTGTGCCCTATGGCATTGCGCTCGCCGCCGCCGCGATGATGGTTTACCCCGAGACGGCAATATTTCAGATATTCGCAAGCTGACGTTATTTGAGAGCATTGAATATTAACACATTGTTTACTCTATTGTAAAAGGTCCGGTTAACCAAAACTTGACCCTTTCCGGGCAGACTGGCGCCGATCAAAGTTGGGCGTGCTGTGCCCATATGACGTGGAGTTAGGTAATGGGACGGGCGCGTATTCTGCTTCTGGTTGTTGCGATTGTTGCGGGGGGACTCGCGGCATTTCTCGCCACGCGTGGTGGTGCGCCGGCATCCGATCCGGTGACGGTGACGGAAATCCAGCAGGAAGCCAAGGAGCAGGTGCTTGTCGCCAGCCAGCCCATCGGGGTTGGTGAGCGTCTCGATGCCAGACTTTTGCAATGGCAGGATTGGCCCGCTGGCGCCGTGCGGCCCGAATATGTCACCCGCAAGGCCGCGCCTGACGCGACCAGTGAGCTGGATGGTGCAGTCGCCCGTTTCGAAATTTTCGCCGGTGAACCCATTCGCGAGGCCAAGCTGGCGCGTGTGGATCAGGGCTATCTCTCCGCCGTCATCGAGCCGGGCATGCGCGCGGTCTCCATGGATGTGACTGCCACTTCCGGTGCAGGCGGGTTCATCACACCCAATGACCGGGTTGATGTGGTGCTGACCCGCGCCACACCCAATGGCACGCAGTCCGAGACGGTGCTGCGCAATATCAAAGTGCTCGCCATTGGCGTGCGTCTGGGTGAAATGGGCCGCTCCGGCGGCAGCGACGGCGCTGATGAAGACCCGCAGTCGAAAACCTTCCAAAAGCCGACAATCGCAACCCTTGAGGTCAACCCACGCCAGTCCGAAACCGTCATCAACGCTTCCCAGATCGGTAAGCTGAGCCTGGTATTGCGCTCTGTTGCGGACTTTGCCGAGGTCATCTCGCCGGGGGCATCGGGCAGCAATTCCGCCATTCGCATGATCCGTTTCGGCAAGGAAAAAAGTGTTCTCTCCAGTTCTGATGACGCAGCTCCCAAGGCCATGCCTGCCGCATATTCGGGCGATGGCAGCGAAGATGATGCCGTATTCCTTTCGGGGGCGGATGACGAAGACGCCGCCAATGTCCCCGTGCCGCAGTGAGTTTTAAGGGCAATCCGATGTTGAAAAATCATATTCATACCCCCGCCCGTCCGGCTCGTGCCCTGTTGCGCGTTGCCAGCGCGCTCGCGCTTGTTCTGGGGTTCGCCGCCATAACACCGGCGCTGGCCCAGCAGCGAGCTACGCACCTGCAGGTATCGCGGGCGGAAACCGGTGCCACCCAGCACCTTGAAGTGGGGCAGAACAAATCCCTCATCGTGGATCTCCCCACAGACGTGCGTGAGGTGATTGTCTCGCAGCCGAATGTCGCAACCGCGATCATGCGCTCCAAACAGCGCGCCATCGTTCAGGGCGTATCTGTTGGCGAGACCAATATTTTCTTTCTTGATGCCAAGGGCGCGCGCATTTCCGTACTTGAAATTTCGGTCAATTCCGACGCCTCCTCGCTGGAGGGCACTATCGCACGCATCGTGCCCGGCTCGCGCATTCGGGCCGAGGCCTTTGGCGAGCGTGTGGTTCTGTCCGGTTCGGCCCAGTCGGCTGATGATGTGGAAAAAGCCATAGCGATTGCCGGGCAATTTGCTCAGTCACCTGAAAATGTTGCTAGCATTGTCAGCGTTGAAGGTTCGCAACAGGTCATGCTGAAAGTGACGGTCGCCGAAGTGTCGCGCGAAGTGGTCAAGCAGCTTGGTATCAACCTCAGTGCCTCGTTCTCCGCAGGCAATCTCACCACCAGCCTTTTGAGCCAGCCCAGCCTTGGCGGTGCCTCCAATGTTGTCGGCACCAATGCGGTTGGCGTCGGGCTCAATGCTGGCAACCTCGCGATCGATGCCACGCTGAGAGCACTCGAGCGGCGCGGCGCGGCGCGCACGCTGGCAGAGCCCACCCTGACCGCGCTTTCCGGCCAGGAAGCAAGTTTTCTCGCTGGCGGCCAGTTTCCGGTCCCCTCAGGCTATGACAATGGTGTGGTCACCTTCGAGTTCCGCCAGTTCGGTGTCGATCTGACCTTCACGCCGACGGTCAAGTCCCGTGGGCTGATCGGATTGACGGTGCAGACCAAAGTGTCCGAACCGACCACCGAGGGCAGCTTCACTATCGGCGACATTACCGTGCCGGCAACCAAGGATCGCGAAGCGAGCACTTCGGTCGAACTGCAATCGGGCACAACCCTCGCCATTGCGGGTCTGATGGAAGACAAGGTGCGCCAGCAGTTCAATGAATTGCCCGGCATCAGCAAATTGCCGATCCTGGGGGCGCTGTTCCGTTCGCGCGACTTTGTGCATTCCCAGACTGAACTGCTCATTCTGGTGACCCCGGTTCTGGCCCATGCCGGGGGGCCGGTGGAATTGCCAACCGACCGTATCACCTTTGCAGGCGATGCCGAGGCAGTCTTTCTCGGACACATGGAAAAGCTTTATGGTGTCGGCGGGAGTTCGGGCGCCGGCCAGTATCAGGGTTCTGTAGGATTTGTATTGGACTAGGGCAGGCGTTATCCGCCGCGAGGTCCGAAGGAGTATAGGTGATGAATTTCGGCAATGACGAAACCGGTAATGCCGGGGCTGAAGAGATCGTAAGCGGTGCCCGCATGGTGCCGCGGATCACGATTCAGGCGTTCTGCGAACATTCGCAAACCGCCGAGCTGATCGACATGACCATTCACGATCGCCGCATGTCGCGCGCGGCCCTGACCACCCATAATGGCGGCATTGACGGGGCGCTTGAAACCTATCGCGCCAATCCGACCCCCAATCTTATCATTATCGAAACCTCGCAGCCGCGTGACGAGATCATTGCCGATCTCAACAAGCTGGCCGAAGTCTGTGATGCGGGCACCCGGCTGATCGTTCTCGGTCACGTCAACGATGTGGTATTGTATCGCGAACTGATCCGTTTCGGCGTCTCGGAATATCTGGTGCTGCCCATCGAGCCGCAGGTTTTGGTCGATGCCATTGCCGAACTTTTTGCCGGCGAGGACAGTGCCCCGATTGGGCGCACGGTCGCCTTTCTGGCCGCCAAGGGCGGGGCTGGCTCATCCACTGTGACCCACAATGTTGCATGGTCGCTGGCGCAGACCGTGCGTCAGGATGTGCTTATTCTCGACATGGATCTGCCATTCGGCACCGCGGGCCTCAATTTCAATCAGGACCCGCCGCACGGGCTTGGCGACGCGGTTTTTGCCAATGAAAAAGTGGATGCGGTGATGCTGGACCGCCTGATGTCCAAGGCGGCCAATCACATCAACCTGCTCACGGCACCGGGCACGCTTGACCGCGCCTATGATTTTTCCGAACGGGGCTTCGAGCAGATTATCGAACTGGGTCAGCAGAATGTGCCGATTGTCTTTCTCGACATTCCGCACACCTGGAATGGATGGGTGCAGCACACATTGAGCACGGTCGACGATATCGTCATCGTGGTTGAGCCGGATCTGGCCAACCTGCGCAACGCGAAAAACCTTGCCGATACCCTCAAACAATTACGGCCTGTCGAGGCGGACCCCATGCTGGTGGTCAACCGCGTCGGTGTGCCCAAGCGCCCCGAGATTACCCCGGCAGATTTCGAAGCCTCTGTTGAATGCCGGCTTGTCGGCGAGATCGGCTTCGATGCGGCCACGTTTGGCACCGCGGCCAATAACGGGCAGATGATTGCGGAAGTGTCCAAAAATCACGCTGCCAACGATGTCTTCCGTACCATCGGTCTGGAAGTCACCGGCCGGGCGACAAGCGCCTATCCTGATAAAAAGAGCGCCTTCACACTCCCCGCGGGCCTCTCGAAATTGCTGAAGCGGGCTTAACGGGAAAAGCAGATGTTTGGCAAGCGTACGAGTTTTGGTGGCAATACGGAAAATCCGACCAGCACACCGGTGCGGCCGGCGGCGACGCCTGCGCCCGCCGAACGGGCACCCCGCCCGGCGCAGGAACCCGCACCCGCCCGCAGGGTTGAGCTTTCGGGGCTTCAGGATGAGGTTCTGGATGTGAAGCCGGAAGCTGCTGGCCGCACGGACAACTATTTCCAGACCAAATCGACGATTTTTACCGCCCTGATCGATTCCATCGATCTGAGCCAGCTGGCCAGCATGGACATGGAATCCTCGCGTGAGGAAATCCGCGACATTGTTGCGGAAATCATCGCGCTGAAATCCATCGTCATGTCGATTTCCGAGCAGGAGGACCTGCTTGAGGATATCTGTAACGACGTGCTCGGTTATGGTCCGCTGGAGCCGTTGCTGGCCCGCGATGACATTGCCGATATCATGATCAACGGCTCGCAAAAGTGCTATATCGAAGTCAACGGCAAGGTGAAGCTGACCAATGTCCGCTTCCGCGATGATGCGCATTTGATGAATGTCTGCCAGCGCATCGTGAGCCAGGTTGGCCGCCGCGTCGATGAAAGTTCCCCCATATGCGACGCGCGCCTGCCCGATGGTTCCCGCGTCAACGTCATCGCGCCGCCCCTGTCCATTGATGGTGCCGCGCTGACCATTCGTAAGTTTAAAAAGGACAAGCTGACCCTGCCGCAGCTGGTCAAGTTCGGATCGATCTCGCCAGACGGTGCCGAAGTCCTGCGTATTCTGGGCCGGGTCCGGGCCAATGTGCTGATCTCTGGCGGTACCGGTTCGGGCAAGACGACATTGCTGAACTGTCTGACAGCGTTCATTGAAAAAGACGAGCGCGTCATCACCTGCGAGGATTCCGCGGAACTTCAATTGCAGCAGCCCCATTGTGTGCGGCTGGAAACCCGTCCGCCCAACCTTGAGGGCGAGGGTGAGATCACCATGCGAGATCTGGTCAAGAACTGCCTGCGTATGCGGCCTGAACGCATCATCGTCGGCGAAGTGCGTGGCCCGGAAGCTTTCGATTTGCTCCAGGCCATGAACACCGGCCATGACGGTTCCATGGGCACCCTCCACGCCAACTCCCCGCGTGAAGCTCTGTCCCGCCTTGAATCCATGATTACCATGGGCGGCTATTCGCTGCCCTCGCGCACCATTCGCGAAATGATCGTTTCATCGATCGATGTGATCGTGCAGGCCGCGCGTCTGCGCGACGGCTCGCGCCGCATCACGCACATCTCCGAGGTGTTGGGCATGGAAGGCGAGGTTATCGTAACCCAGGATATCTTTGTCTATGACATTCAGGGCGAAGACGCCCAGGGCAACCTGCTCGGCGTGCATCGTTCAACCGGCATCACCAAACCGCAGTTCAATGAGCGGGCCCGCTATTTCAACGAAGAAGCCAACCTGGTTCAGGCGCTTGAAAACGCCAATACCGAACACCGCAACATGGTAGAGAACTAGGAGCCGTCATGTCCCCGATACTGCTGGCCCTGCTTGCCTTTATCTCGATCGGCGCCCTTGGCGTCGCCTTTGTCCCCTCGGTGCTGGGAAGCGGCCGTGCCGATAAAAGGCGCAAGGCGCTGCAAGGCAATTATCAGGAAAACCGGGTCGGTATCGTTGCCGAGCGCACGCGCGAAGACCGCCGCAAATCGGTGCAGGAAGCGTTAAAGCAGCAAACTGATGCCTTGAAAAAGCGCAAGAAAAGCGTCTCGCTGCAGGCCCGTATTTATCAGGCGGGACTCAAGATCAAGCGCGGGGCCTTCATCCGCAACGCCGTAATTCTGGGAATTGTGGTCTTCGTGGTGTGTTTCATTCTCGGCGTGCCGCTTCTGTTTTCGCTGATTTTCGGGTGTGCTGGGGCCTATGTCGCGCCGATGTGGTTCCTGGGGTTCCGCCGCAAGCGCTATCAGAACAAGTTTCTCGATGAACTGCCCAATGCTGTCGACGCAATTGTGCGTGGTATCAAATCGGGCATGCCGCTCAATGATTCCATCCGGCTGGTGGCAAGGGAAATCAAGGAACCGGTCCGTTCGGAATTCAACCGCGTGATCGAGCAGCAATCCATCGGCAAATCGATGATGGAGGCGGTAACCGTGCTCTATGATCGCGTGCCCCTGCCTGAGGTCAATTTCTTTGTCGTCGTCATCACCGTGCAGCAGCAGGCGGGCGGCAACCTCTCCGAAGCGCTGGGCAATCTGAGCGGCGTGTTGCGGAACCGCAAAAAGATGAAATCCAAAATTCAGGCCATGTCGTCCGAAGCCAAGGCGTCGGCCATGATTATTGGTGCCCTGCCCTTCATCGTTGCGGTGCTGGTCAGCCTTGCAAGCCCCGGTTATCTGACGCCGCTTTTCGCCAGCACGCTGGGCCATTTGTGGTTGGGCATCGGGGCGCTGATGATGTTCATTGGTGGCTTTATCATGAACCGCATGATTCAGTTCGATATTTAGGACCGGCAGATGAATTTCATAGAGCTTCTGACCAGTCGCGATTTTCTCATGGCCATGCTCGCCGCGGTTTCGGTGGCGGCCATTGTTTTCACGCTCGGCGCCCAGTTCACCGACCGCTCGGCCATGCGGAACCGCATCAAGCGTGTGGCACTGGAACGCGAGCGCATGCGCGCCGAGGAAATGGCGCGCCTGCGCGCCTCCAGCGAGAAAAAAGGCTCGATCCGCGCCGGCAGCGAATCCAAGACCTATATGAAGGCGGTGGTCGACAAGTTCTCCCTGCAAAAGGCTTTTGCCGATGAGGGGACGCTCGAGAACCTGCAGCGCGCGGGCTATCGCGGCAAGGGACCGCTGACCACCTTCTTGTTCATGCGTTTCGTCACACCCTTTGTGATGTTCCTGATTTCGCTGATTTACCTGTCACTGACCTATCTCAAGGATCAGCCGCTTTACATGTCATTTGCCTATGCGGTGGGCATCGGCATTCTGGGCTCCTACCTGCCGGTTATTCTGCTGCGCAACCGGATCACCAAGCGCCAGCAATCGATCCGGCGCGCCTGGTCTGACTGTCTTGATTTGATGCTGCTCTGTGTGGAAAGTGGCATGTCCATCGAACATGCGTTCAAGCGCGTTGCCAAGGAAATCGGCGAGCAAAGCGTTGAGCTGGCTGAGGAACTGACGCTGACCACCGCGGAATTGTCATTTCTTGAAGACCGCACCCGCGCTTACGAAAACCTCGGTAAACGCACCGGGCTGGACGGTGTGCGCTCGGTCATGACCGCGCTGATCCAGGCAGACAAATACGGTACCTCTGTCGGTCAGGCCCTGCGTGTCATGGCGGCGGAAGGGCGCGAGGCCCGCATGATGGAAGCCGAGAAGAAGGCCGGTGCCTTGCCGCCAAAGCTGACCGTGCCGCTGATCGTTTTCTTTCTACCGGTGCTGTTCATCGTCATCATGGCCCCGGCCATGCTCAAGATTTTCGGCCCCGGCGGCACACTGGCCGGCGGCTAGAGCCGGTGCCCGGCAACAGATAACAAAAAACCCGGCACTGCTTGGCGCAGGCCGGGTTTTTTAATGGGTAGGGCTTGGTTTACTTGGAATCCTTGATCACGTCCCAGCGGTTCTGCTGTGTCAGCAGGGCGCGGATATAGGCCATGTTGGATTCAACCTGTTCGGGCGGCAGGGTCTGGGCGTAAATGGCCCGGGCCTCGTCAAAGCGGCCCTGCAAGCCGAGCACCAGAGCCAGGTTTTGCCGGATCTGGCTGGTCGCCCCTTGCATGGCCACAGCCCGGCGCAAATGCGCCTCGGCCTGCGTCAGGTCATTGGTCATGGCAAAGGACAGCCCCAGATTGGCTTCCAGCGATGCGCGGCCCGGTGAGATCACCAGAGCCTGCTGATAAAGCTGGCGCGCCATGGCGTGCTCGCCCATCTGGTCAAGAATTGCCCCCTTGACCGACAGGGCATTCCAGTCCGGGCGGTCGGGGCGAATGGTTTGTTCGACGATCTCAAGACCTTGCGCGAATTTGCCATCGGCGGTGAGTGCCTTGGCATAGGCGATCTTGATGTCCGGATCATTGGGATAGTAGCCGATGGCCTGCTGCAACACGGCAACCGCCTGACCCGTCTGGCCCACAGAGCGCAGGGCGGCGGAGAATTGTATGATCGTACCCTTGTCGCGCGGGTTGGATGCATAGCGGCCCGAGAGGTGCGACAGGTTTTGCTGAGATTCGGCCTGCGACAGCCCGGAATAATCCGGTGTCTGCATGGTGGTGCGGTTGCTGGCGCATGCGCTCAGTGCCAGCGCGGCGACGCCGGCGAGCAACAGGGTGCGAAATGATTTCGGGTTAGAACTAAAAACGCGCAACACGGGTACCTGTTCTCCAGCATGGCTGCCCAGAAAGCGCGGCAGACCGTCCCCATTCAATAAATCATTAACCCTAACAGGCCGTTAAATCGGGTCGGTTGTTCTCCTTGCCCGCACGCCGGTGACGGGCTAAATCTGCGGGACATGCAAGGAGATCTCAGTTGGTAGCGCAAAAGTCCAAAGCGGCAATCCCGGTAATCTGTGTACCCGAAGAGGGGGTGGCAAAAGCGGGGCTGTCGCCGCAACACACCAAATGGGCGGGTGCCAACGGCTTTAACGGTCAGCGCGGCCGGCTGCTGGCATTGCCCGGGGAAACGGGCGCGTTGGACGGCTACTTGTTCGGCATGGGGGCAGCGGATGCGTACCCGCAAATGACCACGGGTCTGGCCGCCACAGCGCTGGCCCCGGGGCATTATCAGCTGACCGGCGCCTATGGCGATCCCCTGCTGGCAGCATTGGGCTTCCGGCTGGGTGGCTACCGGTTTGAGAAGTACAAATCCAATGGCGGGGCGGTGACGCTGGCCCCGGTTGAGGGGACGGATAATGCCGAGGTTGAGCGGTTGGGTGAGGCGGCAACGATTGCCCGTGACCTGATCAACACCCCGCCCAATGACCTGGGGCCGGACGCGTTTGATGCGGCCATCCGCGCCTTTGCCAAGGCGCGCAAGATGAGCGTGAAGGCAATTGTCGGCGACCAGTTGCTCAAGGAAAATTTCCCCATGATCCACGCGGTCGGCCGCGCCAGCGCCGAGGCGCCGCGCCTGATGGATCTCACCTGGGGAGATAAATCGCATCCAAAAATTACCCTTGTGGGGAAAGGGGTTACCTTCGATACCGGCGGACTGGACATCAAGCCGGCGGCGGGCATGTTGTTAATGAAAAAAGATATGGGCGGTGCCGCCAATGTGCTGGGGCTGGCCCATGCCATTGTTAGTGCCGGGCTCAAGGTGCGGTTGCGGGTTTTGTTGCCGGTGGTGGAGAATGCGATCTCGGCATCGGCGTTCCGGCCGGGTGATGTCTTGCCCTCGCGTGCGGGGCTGAATGTGGAGATCGGCAATACCGATGCGGAAGGGCGGCTGATCCTTGCTGACGCGCTGGCGCTGGCCGATGAGGAAAGCCCGGAGCTGATCATCGATATGGCAACCCTGACAGGGGCCGCGCGGGTGGCGCTGGGGCCAGAGCTGCCACCGCTTTACACGCGCGATGATGAATTGGCAAAAAGCCTTATGCAATCAGGACTTGCGCTGGATGATCCGCTTTGGCACATGCCGCTTTGGGCGCCCTATGACCGCCTGCTGGGCTCAAAGATTGCTGATGTGAACCACATCTCCAGCGGCGGCATGGCCGGGTCGATAACGGCGGCCCTGTTCCTGCAGCGCTTTGTGAAACAGGCAAAAGCCTGGGCGCATCTGGATATATTCGGCTGGGCGCCCGAGCCGCGTCAGGGGCGCAGTTTTGGGGGGACGGATCAGGGGATCCGCGCGGTTTATGACACCCTGAAACAACGCTTTTCGTAAGCCCTGTTTCAGCCTTTCCCAGCCCCGCTTTAAGGGCTGGGCTAAAGCTTGTGCCAAAGGCTAATAGCCTTTGGCGACATCGACGACATTGACCAGCGGTTTGCCCGCCTCATGATCGAGCAGCACTTTCGAGAAATAATTGACCCCGGTCTCCGGATTGGAGATCGCCGCGATATGCGGGGTGATATAGCAATTCTCGATTGACCAGAGTGGGCTCACCTTGGGCAGCGGCTCGACCGCGAACACATCGAGACTGGCCGCGCCCAGTGTGCCATCTCCCAGGGCTGCAACGATGTCAGCCTCCACCTGATGCCCGCCCCGGGCCGGATTGACGATGGCAGGACCGCCATCGAGCACACCGCGCCTCAGCTTGCCAAAGGTCTCGTAGTTGAGAATGCCCTGGGTCTCCGGGGTGAGCGGCAGCAGATTGACCAGAATATCGGTCTGGCTGAGGAAGCTGTCGAACTGATCAGGACCGGCAAAGCCCTTAACCCCTTCAATGGGTTTCGGCGACCGGCTCCAGCCCAGAAGATTGAACCCGAGCGGGCGTAGACGCTTAAGGGCGTCCTGTCCCAGCACACCAAGCCCCATCACCCCCACATTGATATCCCATGCGGGGGGCGGATAAAGCTGCGTCCACTCCCGCGCGGCCTGGGCGGCGCGATAGCGGGTATAAAGCCGGTGATGCATGGTGACATGGGCAACAACATAATCGCTCATGCACTGGCTCAGCTCATCATCGACAAAACGCACGATTGGCACGCCTTCGGGCAGGCGCGGGTGCCGCATGAGGGCATCAACCCCGGCACCAAGCGAGAGGACCGCCTTCAGATTGTCGAGTCCGTCAAAAGCGTCGTCCTTGGGCTTCCAGACAAAGATGTAGCGAATGTCTGCGGGGTCATAGGCATCACCGCGCCGCACAATGGGATAATCGCCAAGCTTTTCGCCCAGCCGTTCGGCCCAGCGGTTCTCGTCGACATCGCTCAAATGCAGTAACAGCGCCATGGTGTCCTCCTCAAAATAAAACGGGCCGCACCCTTAAAGGTCCGGCCCGTCGAAATAGTGTCGTCGCCGCAGCTTAGTGGGCAGGGGCGGCTTCGGTTGCTTCTTCAACAGCAGCATCGCTCGGTGCAGCCTCTTCCTCAGCCTGCATCTCGGCATCGCCGCCTTCATTGTCGACGATTTCCTCAAGCGCGGTCTCTTCAGCCGGCGGCTCGGGGAAGGCAACCGGCGCATCAGAGAGCGTCTGCAAATAGGCCAGAAGGTCGGCGCGTTCATTGTCACGGCGCAGGCCGGCAAAGGTCATCTTGGTGCCCGGTGCAAAAGCCTTGGGCGAGGTCAGGAACGCATCGAGATTTTCATAGGTCCATGTCTCGCCTTCCGCACCAAGGCTGGCCAGGGCATCGGAATAGGCAAAACCGTCATGGCTGGCGATCGGGTGACCGACAACGCCGTAAAGGCCAGGGCCGGTCTTGTTGGCCGCGCCCGCTTCAAAATTGTGGCACGATGCGCACTTCTTGGCGACGCTCTCACCCTTGGCAGGATCGGCGCTGGCCAGAAGCACACCCAGCGGTGTTTTTTCTTCAACGACTTCTTCGCCGCCGCCATGTCCGGCACCTTCGGCTTCTGCGAGTGTGTACCCGGCACCATTGTCTTCAATCGGCGCATAAATCGCCTCGGCGACAAAGCCAACACCCATCACGAACAAAAGCGTGCCCAGAATTGCACCGATAATCTTGTTCAGCTCAAAGGAATCCATAACCGGTCTCTCCGTACCATTCCCGCTGGGCGCGACGGCCGGCGGAACTTCAAAAACTGTGTTTGCGGGTCAGGTGATTCTGGGCCACCTGTGCGGGCGGAAGATATAGTCAAGCCGAAGCCCACGCAACCGGGTTTCCCAAGGGTGCGACAACGCGCGCCACAATTGGCCCCAAAACCATGCAAACGATAAAAACACGCAATATCCGTTTTGTTTGACTCCGGCAAGTCGCGGTGAGAAAAGTGCCGCGGCCTTGGTAATGGAGTGATGCAGCATGACACGGAAAATAGCCTTTCAGGGTGAAGCGGGTGCGTTCAGCCACGCCGCAGCGCATGCGGTTTTCCCTGATGACGAGATTTTGCCCTGCACCACTTTTGAGGACACGATTGGCGCGGTGCAGAATGGGGATGCCGATTTTGCCGTGGTCCCGATTGAAAATTCGCTTTATGGCCGCATTGCCGATATCCACCATTTGCTGCCCGAAAGCGGGCTATATATTGTCGGCGAGCACTATCAGCCGATCCGTATGAACCTGCTTGGCGTGCCCGGCGCGACGCTTGATGACATCAAATCGGTGCAATCGCTCTCCGTGGCGCTTGGCCAGTGCCGCAAATTCATTTCCCGGCACAAGCTGAAGACCATCAATGCTGTGGATACCGCCGGTTCCGCCCATGAGATTGCCGAAAAGGGCGACAAGAGCGTGGCCGCCATCGCCTCCAAACTGGCCGGCGATATTTACGGGCTGGACGTGGTGGCGGAAAATATCGAGGACGCCGACCATAACACAACGCGCTTTCTGGTGATGTCGCGCAAAAAGGACGAGGCCCCGGCAGGCAATGGCCCGGTGAAAACCACATTCGTTTTCCGTGTGCGCAACGTGCCCGCAGCGCTTTATAAAGCCATGGGCGGCTTTGCCACCAACGGGGTCAACATGACCAAGCTGGAAAGCTATATGGTCGACGGCTCGTTCACCGCGACCCAGTTTTATGCCGATATCGAGGGCCATCCCGATGACCGGCTGGTGCGGCTGGCGCTGGAGGAACTGGGGTTCTTCACCGACATGTTCAAAGTGCTCGGCGTCTATCCGGCAGCGCGGGTGCAGGGCGACTGAAAAGCGCGGCGCATTTCTGACGCCATCTGACCGAGATCAATTTAATTCTGCCATTTCTCTCTTATATGATGAGGACAGGCAGGAGACGCACGATCATGACCAAAAACCACATCGTTTGTGCCCAATGCGGACAGATCAACCAGGTTGCACCGGACAAGCCGGCGCGTGAGGCAAAATGCGGTGCGTGCAAACAGCCGCTATTTGCCGGCAAGCCCTCTGATGTTGATGCAAGGAATTTTGAACGCCAGATCGCCAAGAGCGATATTCCGGTTCTGGTCGATGTCTGGGCACCCTGGTGCGGACCGTGCCGCGCCATGGCCCCGGCCTATGAACAGGCGGCCAGACAGCTGGAGCCGGCTGTGCGCGTGATCAAGCTCAATTCCGACCGGGAACAGCAGATTTCGGCCCGGCTCGGCATTCGCGGCATTCCCACCATGTTGCTGATGCAGCACGGCCGGGAGATTGGCCGGATTTCGGGCGCCATGGCGGCGAGCGACATTGTGGCCTGGACCCAGCAGCAATTGGCCAAATAGATGTTCGCGGAAGTTCTGGGCATATTGGAATGGAAAAAGGCGGGAGCGAGAGATTGAAGGTCTCCCTCTTGCATTTGGGCGGCCAATCCGCCACATAGGCGGCGGGAGGTTGGCGCGGACGTGTTTCTCGCCAACCGGGTCAGGTCCGGAAGGAAGCAGCCCCAACGAGTTTCGACACGGGTCGTTGTCAGCCTCCTACTAGACTTCTACACTGTGCCCCATGAGCACAACCGAATCTCCAAAATCCGCAACGCACACATGGGCGAAAAGCTGATGGCGAGCGCCGAAAAGACATCGACGCCCTATCTGGTTCTGGCGCGCAAATACCGCCCCCTGAACTTCGATGATCTCATCGGCCAGGACGCGATGGTGCAGACGTTGGGGAATGCGTTCAAATCCAACCGCATCCACCATGCCTATATCCTGACCGGCGTGCGCGGGGTGGGCAAGACGACGACCGCGCGCATTCTCGCCCGTGCCTTCAATTATGCCGATGAGAACGGCCCGCACCCGACCCTTGATCTATCGAAAGAGGGCGAGCATTGCCGCGCGATTATCGAGGGCCGTCATGTCGATGTGATCGAGATGGATGCGGCCTCCAATACCGGTATCGACAATATCCGCGAAATCATCGACTCGGTGAAATACGGCCCGGCCTCAGCCCCCTATAAGGTCTATATCATCGATGAGGTGCACATGCTCTCGACGGCGGCCTTTAACGGGCTGCTGAAAACGCTCGAAGAGCCGCCCCCTTATGTGAAATTCATCTTCGCAACGACCGAGATCCGCAAGGTGCCGGTGACGATCCTGTCGCGTTGCCAGCGGTTTGACTTGCGCCGGATCACCCCCGAGGTGATGACAGCTTATCTCGAAAAGCTGCTGGCGGCAGAAAACATCACCGCCGAACCTGAAGCGCTGGCCATGATCGTGCGCGCGGGCGAAGGCTCGGCCCGCGACAATCTCTCGCTGCTCGATCAGGCGATTGCCCATGGCGATGGCACGGTGACGGCGGCAACGGTGAAGGCCATGCTTGGCCTTGCCGACCGCGCCGCGATGATCGATTTGTTCGAATTGCTGATGCGCGGCGATATTGCCGGGGCGCTCGAAGCCACGCGGGCGCTTTATGATGCGGGCGCGGACCCGCAGACCATTGTCGCCGATCTGGCTGACCTGACCCATATGGTCACCCGGATGAAAATCGTCCCCGCTGCCGCCGATGATGTGTCCCTGACCCCGGATGAGCGGGCGCGCATTCCCGGCATGGCGGAAAAACTCGGCATGCGGGTGTTGACCCGGACATGGCAGATCTTGGGTAATGGCCTGCGGGAAGTCGCCAATGCGGGCAATGGCTTGCAGGCCGCTGAAATGGTGCTGGTAAGGCTTGCCTATGCCGCTGACCTGCCGACCCCGGATGAACTGATCGAAAAGCTTTCCAACCAGCCGGCACCTGCCGCACCGCCCCCGGCCGAACGCCCCGGACCGGTGGGGAATGGCGGCGGTTATGTTGGTGGTGGCAATAATGGCGGTGGCGGCAGGCTGGCCCAGGCGCCGCAACCGTCTGAAAGCCCGGCGCCCCAGCACAGCACAGCGCCGGAAGCGGTGGCAAAGCCAAGCCCGCAATCCTATGCTGAACTGGTGGCCCTCGCCGGGGAACAGCGCGACCTGATCGTCAAGCATGCGCTTGAATCCGATCTAAGGCCCATTACCTTTGAACAGGGCCGCATTGAAGTGGCGCTGACCGAGAATGCCAATCCCTCGATCATCGCCACCTTGTCTGCCCGGCTGAAAACATGGACCGGCCGCACCTGGCTGGTGACCGTATCCAGCCGCGAAACAACGGCACCGACCCTGCGTGAGGTCCGCGAGGCGGTGACCCGGGAGCGGTTTGACACAGCCAATGAGGACCCGCTGGTACAGGCGGTTCTTGAAACCTTTCCCGGTGCCCGCGTGGTTGACGTGCGGGTGCGCGACGAAGAGCCAGAGGCAATTGCCGTGGCCCCTGTCGAAGAAGATGAGGATGAAGACTGATGCGCGATATTATGGGCATGATGGGCAAGTTCCAGGAAATGCAGGCCAAAATGGGCGAAATGCAGGAAGAGCTGCAGCGCGCCGAAGTGTCCGGCACCTCGGGCGGTGATCTGGTCACCGTCACCCTGACCGGCAAGGGCGATATGCGTGGCGTCAAGATTGACCCCTCCCTGATTGCCGATGGCGATGCGGAAATCATCGAAGACCTGATCATTGCCGCCCACGCGGATGCCCGCGCCAAGGCGGAAAGCATGATGAATGAGAAGATGCAGGAAATGGCCGCCGGCCTGCCTTTGCCCCCGGGCATGAAACTGCCGTTTTAAGCAGAGCCCCAAATGAACCACGCCTCCGGTGGCCCCGAAATCGAGCAATTGATCCAGCTGCTGGCGCGCCTGCCAGGGCTTGGGCCGCGCTCGGCCCGCCGGGCCGTTTTGCACCTGATCAAGAAGAAAGAGGGATTGATGATCCCGCTTTCAGCAGCGCTCGACAGGGCGGTCGAAACGGTGACGATTTGCGCGGAGTGCGGCAATGTCGATACCCGTTCGCCTTGCGGCATCTGCACCGATCCGCGCCGGGGCGAAACCGGCATGCTGATTGTGGTTGAGGATGTGGCCGACCTCTGGGCGCTGGAACGCGCCGGGGTGGGCGCGGTGCGCTATCATGTGCTGGGCGGTGTCATGTCGCCGCTTGATGGTGTTGGCCCCGATGATCTTTCCATTGATGCGCTGATTGCCCGCGCCGGGCAGTTTTCCGAAATCGTCCTGGCGGTCAACGCCACCGTCGAGGGCCAGACCACGGCCCATTATATTACCGACCGTCTGGCCGAAAGCGGTGTCCGGATCACGCGGCTTGCCCATGGCGTGCCGGTGGGCGGCGAGCTGGATTATCTCGACGAGGGCACGCTCAGCCAGGCCCTCAAGGCGCGCACCAGCCTCTAGAATCCGGTGAGAATACATTAACTAAAGATGGTTTTTTGTCGCCCGGGCCCCTTTCAAAACCGGCTTGCGGCAGCATTCGTTAATCACCTCCCTATACGCAGCAAAGCCAGAAATACGCTTTTTGCGCGAGGGGCTTTGAATGCTGTCGGTTTTACAAACGCTGTTTTTTGAACATGATCTGCGACTGGTCGCACTGGCGGCGGCGGTTTGCGCCACAGCCTCTTTCTCCGCCATTATTCTGCTGACCCACGCGCGCAAAAACACCGGCAATATGCAGAAAGTCTGGCTCGTCATTGCAGCGATTGCCTGCGGTTTCGGCATCTGGTCCACCCATTTTATCGGCATGCTGGCCTTCAATCCGGGCATGGCGCTGGGCTATGACCCGTTCAAGACGGCGCTGTCCCTGATGATCGCCATTACCATTACTGGCGGGGGCTTGTGGATTGCAGCGATCGGCAATCGCCGCAGCGACCTTTATCTTGGCGGCATTGTCACCGGCATCGCCATTGCCAGCATGCACTATACCGGCATGGCCTCTGTGCTGGTGGGCGGCCAGATTGCCTGGGATGCCATGATCGTGTTGACCTCTGTGGTTTTTGGCAGCCTGTTCGGCGCGATCGGCTTTGCCCTTGGCATGCGCGGCAACGCCATGAAGTGGAAAATTGCCGGTGCAGCCACCCTGACCCTTGCCATTTGCAGCATGCATTTCACCGCCATGGGCGCGGCCAGCTTTGCCGACTGCTTCGCCATTGTGGGCGCAAATAACAGCGTGGCCCGCGAGGTCATGCCTGCCGCCATTGCCTCATCCAGCATATTGATCCTGCTGGCGGCGCTGGGCGGTGTTTATATGGAATTGCGCGACCGGCGCCACGCCGAGCGGGAAAGCGACCGCATGCGCGGCCTCGCCAACGCCGCCGTGGAAGGTCTTGTGGTTTGCGATGGCCAGACCATTGTAACCGTCAATAACAGCTTCGCCGAACTGGTCGGGGCAACCACCGAGGCAATCGCTGGCCGGGATATCACGGACTATATCAATGCCGACATATTCAAGGCGCTGGTTGAGCATCCCGAAGTGGCAAAGGAAGCCGAGATCAATGTTGGCGGCACGCGCGCTCTTGCCGCGGAAATCATCCTGCGCACCGTCGATTATGGGGGCAAGCAGCAGCACGCCATTGCCGTACGCGATCTCAGCGCACGCAAGGAAGCCGAGCAATATATCCGCTTTCTCGCCCATCACGACGCCCTGACCGGCCTGCCCAATCGCACCAGCTTTTCCGAGGCGCTGGAGCGTGAGGTGCGCAGCGCCCGCCGCCACGGCACCATTTTTGCAGTGCTCTGCCTCGATCTGGACCGGTTCAAGGAAGTCAACGACCTGTTCGGCCATGCAGCTGGCGATGTGGTGTTGAAGCGCGTGGGAAAATGCCTCTCCCAGCCTTTCCACGAAGGCCAGGTGGCCGCGCGTCTGGGCGGCGATGAATTTGCAATTCTGCTGCCCGACCTTGCATCGCCTGACGAAGCCGGGCGCATTGCCGGGGAAATCCTCCAGGCATTCGCCGACGATAATGCAAGCTCGGGTGAAAGCGCTGTTCTGGCGGGCAGTATCGGTATTGCCGTCTTCCCCGACAATGCCGACGACGCCACGCATTTGATGAACCACGCCGACACCGCGCTCTATCGCGCCAAGGAAGATGGCCGGGGCAATTATTGCTATTTCCAGGACCAGATGGGAATCGAAGTGCGCGACCGGCGCCTGCTGGAACATGACCTGCGCAACGCTGTCGCCCGCAACCAGCTGGAACTGGTTTACCAGCCGCAGGTGCGCATCAAGGACAATGAGCTGACCGGGTTCGAAGCGCTGTTGCGCTGGCGGCATCCCGACCGCGGCGATATTTCTCCCGCAACATTTATCCCGCTGGCCGAAGATACCGGGCTGATCTTGCAGATCGGCGAATGGGTGCTGGAAACCGCGTGCCGTGAGGCTGCCGGCTGGAAAAACCCGCTTTCCATTGCGGTCAACGTCTCCACCGTGCAGCTGCACAACAAGAATTTCCCGCAAAAAGTGCATGACGTGCTGCGCAAGACCGGTCTGTCGCCGCGCCGGCTTGAACTTGAGATCACCGAGACAGCGCTGATCAAGGATATGGGACGGGCCCTGGCAGCGCTCGGCCAACTCAAGGCGCTGGGCGTGCGCATTGCCATGGATGATTTCGGCACCGGCTATTCGTCACTGTCGAACCTGCGGGCCTTTGCCTTTGACAAGATCAAGGTCGACCAGTCGTTTATCCGCTCGGTTGACCGGTCCGACCAGTCAGCCACGATTGTGCGCGCGGTGCTGGGTCTTGGCCATGGCCTCAACCTGCCGGTGCTCGCTGAAGGCGTGGAACGCTCCGAGGAGCTGGATTTCCTCAAAGGGGAAACCTGTGCCGAGGCGCAAGGGTTTTTCCTTGGGCGTCCGGTCACCATCGATCATTTCAAGGATTATACAAGCGGCGGCAAACGCATTCTCGAGGCGGCACCTGATGCCGCCCCGAAACCTGCGATCCGGGTTGTCTCATCGCGCCACTAGCGCGATGGGGCCGCTAGGCCAATACCGATTTGAACAATTCGATCGTGCGTGACCATGCAAGGTCCGCCGCCGCCTTGTCATAGCGCGCTTCCGAGGTGTCGTTGTTGAAGGCATGGTTGACGCCCTCATAGATGTAAAGCTCGTAATCGGTCCCTGCCGCATCGAGCGCTGCCTGAAAATCGGCAATGCCCGCATTGATCCGGTCATCAAGGCCGGCATAGTGCAATACCAGTTTGGCTTTGATCTTTGGCACGTCTTCCGCCGCTGGTTGCGACCCGTAATAGGGCGCGCCGGCCAACAGGTCGGGCGTGTTCACAGCAATGGCATTGACCGTGCCGCCGCCCCAGCAAAATCCGGTGGCACCCACCTTGCCGTTACTGCGCTGATGGGTTTTGAGGAAATCGACACTGGCAACACCATTTGCCGCCGTCTCGGGCGCGTTGAGTTGCCCGAACATGTTGCGCGCTTCATCCTCATCCGCCGGTGTGCCACCGAGAGGCGACAGAAAGTCCGGGGCGAGAACCAGAAAACCCTCATTGGCAACGCGCCGGGCCACATCCTTGATATGAGCGTTAAGCCCGCGATTTTCATGCACCACAATCACCGCCGGCAACGGTCCTTCGGCCCCCGCGGGATAGGTGAGATAGCCCTGCATTTCGCCGGTCGCGCCGGGATAGGTCACTGTTTCGTGCGCAATGGACGCATCCGTTTCGGGCAGCATGTCCTGCGCCTTGGCATTTGCCGCCATCATCGTGGCGGCTGCCGCCGCCGCCGCCGTGGACCCGGCCAGTTTGACCAGAGAATCCATGAACTTGCGGCGATCGAGTGAGAGGTGGGTATAGTCGTCGTAAAGCGCGATCATTTCCTGGGTGATCACCGGCTTCTTGTCTGCACGTTCAACCATGATTGCCTGCCCTCCTTCATTGTGAAGCCCTCAGCATTTCAGCGCCCCATGGCTGAATTGCGATGCTCACGACAATTTGACAAGGGCAACCGGGTCAGTCGTCGTCAGTCCGCGCGTCAGGTGTACCGAGCTGCGGCGCGTCACCTTCGCCATTCGCGCCATTATCCCAGCCAGCGGGCAGTGGTTTTCCGGTCTTGGCACCCAGTTCGCGCAACATTTCCACCTGCCGCACCACGCTGCCGCGCCCGCCGGACAACTGGTTGCGCGCATCCTCAAAGCTTTGCTGCGCCCGCCCAAGATTCAGCCCCAGCTTGTCCATATTGGTAAGGAACCCGGCCACCTTGTCGTAAAGCGTGCCGGCGCGGGCCGCGATCTCCTCGGCATTCTGATGGCGTTTTTCAATGTCCCAGACATTGCGCACCGTGCGCAAAACGGTCATCAGCGTGGTCGGCGTGGTCAGCATGACGCCCTGGTTCATGCCATATTCGAACAGTTTTGCGTCCGCATTCACCGCCGTTGAGAGCGCCGATTCAATGGGCACGAACATCATCACATAATCGAGGCTGGAATTGGCGTGGCGCTGGTAATTCTTCTCGCCAAGGGTTTTGACATGACCCCTGATCGAGGTGACATGGGCCAGCAAATGGCGTTGGCGCTCGTCATCATCCTCGCAATTGGTGAAGGCTTCAAAGGCGGTCAGCGAGACCTTGGAATCGATCACCAGCCGGTCGCCATTCGGCATCAGGATTTCCACATCGGTGCGCAGCCGCGACCCGTCCTCGCCGGTATGGCTTTGCTGGGTGATGAACTGCTCGCCCGCGCGCAAGCCGGAACGTTCGAGAATGGTCTCAAGGATCATCTCGCCCCACGCCCCTTGCGTTTGCGAGTTGCCCTTGAGGGCGCGGGTGAGATTATGCGCCTCGGTGGTGATTTGCAGATTGCTTTCCGCCAGCGCGCGAATGCGTTCTCCCATTTCCGCGCGGTCTCGTAACAGTCCGGTCTGGAATTCGACAATCTTGTCATTGAGCGGTTTTAAAAGCGTGTCGACCTGTTCGCGGTTCTGCTTGGAAAAGGTCTCGCCATGGGATTTGAGCACTTCCCCGGCAATCGCCTTGAACTCGTCGGTCATTTGCTGGCGGGCCGTCTGGAAGCGGGTGAGATTGGCCTCGTTCTGCTTCAGCTGCTCGGCCATTTGCGCCCGAAGCGCTGCCGCATCGGCCTGCAGATTGGCATTGGCCTGACGCTGCTGTTGCAGCTGATTGTCGAGATCGCGAATGCGGCCATCCCGCTCAGCCAGTTGTTGCAGGAAATTGGTGCGGAGGCCCTCGGTCGCCAGTTGGGCGGCCTCTTCCGCCCGGCGCGTATTGCCCCGGAACAGGGCGATCAGCACCGCCACCAACAGGGCCGCAATCAGCCCGAACGCGAAAAGCGCTGCCGCGCCATATGTCACCGGCCAGCCGCCGAGATTGAAAAGCAGAGTGTTCATGGGAGGGAGTTTAGCAGGATTCGCATAAAAACAACGCGTTTTAGCAGGCCCGTTAACTGGCCAAAGGTTGACCGCCGCGCCGGAAAATACCATATCCAAGGCGAAAGAAAGAGCAGGACTACCGATGGCCATTCGCCCGATATTGTACATTCCCGATCCGCGCCTGAAACAGGTGACCGCGCCGGTGACCGAAATTACCGATGAAACCCGCGCGCTGGTGAAGGACATGTTCGAGACCATGTATGACGCGCCGGGCATTGGTCTGGCCGCGCCCCAGATCGGCGTGATGCAGCGGATCGTTGTGATCGACTGCGCCAAACGGGCTGACGATGCCGAGGTCGCCGAGGGTGAGGAAGAAATCTCCGACCCCATTACCCTGATCAATCCCGAGATCACCTGGGTTTCCGAAGAGACGCGGGTTTATGAAGAGGGATGCCTGTCGATCCCCGAATATTACGAGGAAGTCGAACGTCCCGACCGCATCCGCATCCGCTATATGAACCTTGAGGGTGAAACGATCGAGCGGGAAGCGGACGGGCTGCTTGCCACCTGCATGCAGCATGAGGTGGACCACCTCAACGGCAAGCTGTTCATCGATTATCTCTCGCGGCTCAAGCGCGAGCGCATTACCAAGAAATTTGAAAAGGCCGCCAGACGCGCGGCAGAATAACCGGGGTGACCTTGCGCATCGTTTTCATGGGGACACCGGATTTTTCGGTGCCGACACTGACCGAACTCGTTGTGCGCGGCCATGAGGTTGTCGCGGTCTATTCGCAGCCGCCCCGTCCCGCCGGGCGGGGGCAGGCCGAGCGTAAATCGCCCGTGCATCTGGCCGCTGAAGGGTTTGGTATTCCCGTCTTCACCCCGAAGAATTTCAAGGACGCCGCCGACCGCGATGTCTTCGCCGCCCATGGGGCCGATGTGGCCATTGTCGTCGCCTATGGCCTTTTATTGCCCAAGGCTGTTCTGGAGGCGCCGGGATATGGCTGTCTCAACCTGCATGGCTCGCTTTTGCCGCGCTGGCGCGGGGCGGCCCCCATTCAGCGCGCCATCATGGCCGGCGACACGCAAACCGGCGCCATGGTGATGCAAATGGACGAGGGGCTTGATACCGGCCCGATCGGGCTTGCCGAGGAAATTGCCATTGGCCCGGACATGACCGCCGGGGAATTGCACGACAAGATGATGCGCGATGGCGCGGACCTGATGGGCCGGGCGCTGGCCGCCCTCGAACGGGAAACGCTGACTTTCACCCCTCAAAAAGAGGAGGGCGCGACCTATGCCAAAAAGATCGACAAGGCCGAGGCGCGCATTGACTGGTCGCAAAGCGCCGAGACCGTGCACAATCTGATCCGGGGCCTGTCGCCTTTTCCCGGTGCCTGGTTTGAACTGGAACTGCAGGGCAAAAGGACCCGGGTGAAAGCCCTGCGCGCCCGCATGGCCACAGGCGACGCGCCTGCAGGCACGGTGCGCGACGGGCTGACGATCGCCTGCGGGAGCGGTGCGGTGCAGCTGGTGACGGTGCAGCGCGAAGGCAAGGGCGCAATGGATGCCGAAGCGTTTTTGCGCGGGGCCGGAGATATCAGCGGCACGGTGCTGGGCTGATGCACCGCTATCGCCTGCTGATCGAATATGACGGCACCCCGTTTTGCGGCTGGCAGCGGCAACCCGACCAGCCCTCGGTGCAACAGGCGCTGGAAGAGGCGATTGCCGCCTTCTCCGGGGAAGAGGTGAGCACGCAAGCCGCCGGGCGCACCGATACGGGTGTGCATGCGCTGGGCCAGGTGGCCCATTTCGATCTGTCGCTGGAATGGGACCCCTTCCGGGTGCGCGAGGCGCTCAATTATCATCTGAAACGCTATCCGGTTGCCATTATCGCCTGTGACGCGGTGGGCATGGATTTCGAGGCGCGCTTTTCAGCGAAGGGGCGGCATTACGAATACCGCATTCTCAACCGGCGTGCCCGCCCGGCGCTGGAATTGAACCATGTCTGGCATGTGCCGGTGCCGCTGGATGCGGACCTGATGCATGAGGCGGCGCAATTTGCCATCGGCCTGCATGATTTCACCACCTTCCGCGCCGCTGAGTGTCAGGCCAAATCACCGGTCAAATCGCTGGACCGGCTCGACGTGCGCCGGGAGCTGGACCATATCATCGTCCGCGCCAGCGCCCGCTCTTTCCTGCATCATCAGGTGCGCTCGCTGACCGGATCATTGAAACTGGTGGGCGAGGGCAAGTGGCAGCCCGAGGATTTCAAGGCGGCGCTCGACGCCAAAGACCGCGCCCGTTGCGGCGCGCTGGCACGGCCCAGCGGGCTTTATCTGGTGGGTGTGGATTACTGAAGGTGCCCGTCCGGCCTTTATCAGCTCGCAATGAAGCCGGATAGATTGGAAAAGGGATTGCGTCCGCTCACCTCTTCTCCCTCCCCCTTGTGGGGAGGGATCAAGGGTGGGGGTCGGCCCGAAGGGCCAAACAAAGACTCTACAAGCTATCCGCGAACATTGTGTTTGTGGCTCCACCCCACCCGACCCGGCTTTGCCGGGCCACCCTCCCCATCAAGGGGAGGGAAAAAGGAGGCATGCCGGAGGCTCAGATGTGCCCCTTAAGGTAGATGTCTGTCGCTCTGGATTGCCGCGCGCCTTTGGCGCTGGCACTGACGAAGGCTATTTTATATCCAAGCCTGAACCGACTACACCGGCACGTCGGGCAGGGGCATCAGCATGCCGAACAGCAAGAGGCCGATGGTGACGCCGACCATTTGCGCAATCAGGAACATGGCGATCTGCAATGGTGTGAGGGTGACAATCAGCCGGGCGATATTGATCTCAATAATGATCACCAGAAGGCCTACAACGATCAGCGACAAATCGCCGGTAAAGCCGACAAGGCTGAGGATGATCGTGACCATGGTGACAAAAAAGGTCGCCCAGTTATCGGCCACCATATAGGGCACCAGCCCGTCAAGGCGCTTGAGCTGGTTCAACACCAGTGCCGAGAACGTCAATTGCAGGCCGAACAGCACAAGGGCCATAAACAGGGCCTGGGGCGGATTGATCACATCTGAGGGCTGACCGAGCAGCACGGGCAGATATGCGTTCAGCGTGGTGGCGAGCAGGAAGGCGACAAAACTTCCCGCCAGCCCGCGCAGGGTCAGATCGAAATAGCTCGAGGAATTGCGGCGACCGGTCAACAGCGCGATAATACCGCGCCCGGCCAGGATCATTTCGTCAATTAAAGTCATGGTCAGCCAGTCTTGATTGTCATGCCGCGCCGGTGACGGGCAAAATTGTCTGTGCGTGCGGTAGCATGAACCGGCGGGCAAGAATATCCCTGGCGGGGCATGCCGCGCGTTATGCGCCCTTATGCGTCCAGAAAGCGGGTAATGAACCTGTTATAGATCCCGGTCAGCGCCTCCACCTGTTCAAGCGGCACGCGCTCGTCGGTTGCATGCATATGGGCACCCACAAGCCCGCACTCAACCACCGGGCAGTAAAGAGCGATGAAACGCGCATCCGATGTGCCCCCGGAAGTGGAATGTTCCGGGGTCAGCCCCGTAGATTCGGCAATCACCTGATCGAGCAGCGCCACCCCTTCTCCCGGCGGGCAGACAAAGCTGCGCGAGGCAACGCCGGTAGGCTCGAAATGGATCTGGCATCCGGCGGCATCAACATTTGCGAGCCGCGCCCGCACCCAGTCTTCAAGCGCGATGGCGCTCCACTGGTCATTGAAGCGCACATTAAAGCGCAACCGCCCCTCGGCAGGGATGACATTGGTGGCCTTGTTGCCGGTATCCAGACTGGTGACTTCCAGATTTGACGGCTGGAAATGATCATTGCCCTGATCAAGCGGTTCGTCGGTGAGCGCTGTGACCACACGGGCCAGAACGGGCATCGGGTTGCGCGCCTTTTCCGGATAGGCGGCATGGCCCTGCTGGCCGCGCACGATCACCAGCCCGTCAAACGAGCCGCGCCGCCCGGTTTTTAGCCGGTCGCCGACTTTTTCCGCTGAACTGGGTTCGCCCACAATGGCAAAATCGAAGCGCTGGTGCTGGGCGGAGGCCCATTCAAGGATTTTCTCGGTGCCATTGACCGCATCGGCTTCCTCGTCATTGGTGATGGCGAGGGAAATGGTGCCCTTGTCAGCGCTGCCATCGGCCACAGCGCGCGCCGCGGCGGCGCAGAAGGCTGCGACCCCGGATTTCATGTCGACCGCGCCCCGGCCCCAGATTTCGCCGTCAACGATCTCGGCAGAGAAGGGGGGATGCGTCCAGTCGGCCTCGTTGCCGGTGGGCACCACATCGGTATGCCCGCCAAACAGCAAATGCTTGCCCCCGGTGCCCCGCGTGGCAAAGAGATTGTCAACCGGATAGGAGCCGTCGCCCTCGAACTTGAGCCGCGTGCAGGTAAAACCGAGCGGGGTGAGAAACGCCTCAACCACATCAAGCGCCCCCGCCTCTTCCGGTGTGACAGAAGGGCAGCGCAACAGATCGGCCAACAGAATGGCCGGGTCCGAATGGTTGGTTTTGTCGTTCATGTCCCGCTCGTTTTCCATGTGGTGTTTATGCCTCGCCCTTGGGGTCGGGTCCATAGGCATTGGGACCCTCAGTGCCCTTTAAAAAGCCCATGACCACGATCAGATAGAGGCCGAGAATACCCATCAGGCTCGATACAACCTTGTACAATGTGGTTGGTGTGGCGATGGTAAGGCCACCGAGCTCTTGCGCGGTGTAGCCAAGGCCGGTCACCTGAGCCAGAAGCAACAGCAATTGAAGGCCATAGAACACCCAAACGTCCGTGCCCGCTGCCCCCCTGTCATGCCGGCGCTTGATGCTAAGGGCGGCGCCGGGGGAAAAGAAAATCAGGAATAACAGCAGGGAGAGCCACCCGCTTTGGGTGATGTTTTCCATCTGCGTGTCGAAATCAGTGATCGTCTCGCCGGCCATTTCGGCTCCGGAGATCAGGCCAAGGCCCAAGGTCGCGGATAACAGCATGGCAATCAACAGGCCGACGGCGATCATGATGAGTGACCCGAACCAGAAATGCCGGCGCCGAATCCGGCCTGAAAAATCAGTAAATAAAAATTTCAAATCCATTCTATCCCCCTCGAATGACGGGCCATATCGTCCTCGCGCCCGGAAATGGCGCAAGGTTAGTAGAGTTCGCAGATTCTGGCCAGCGCGACGCGGGGGCGGGGTTTGTCAGCGGTTAATGCCCCGCGGCAGGGGCCTGACAAGAAAACGGCCGCCCGGCGGTCCGGACGGCCGTTTGAAGATGTGCCGTTGCGGGCGCTATCAGTCGCGCAGCAGGTCGTTGATCGAGGTTTTCGAGCGGGTCTGCGCATCGACGCGCTTGACGATGACCGCGCAGTAAAGGCTGGGGCCGGGTGTGCCATCGGGCAGGGGCTTGCCGGGCATGGAGCCGGAGACAACCACCGAATAGGGCGGCACCTTGCCGATATGGATTTCGCCGGTCGTGCGGTCGACGATCTTGGTGGACATGCCGATGAAAACACCCATCGAGATGACCGAGCCTTCGCCCACGACAACGCCTTCAACGATTTCCGAGCGGGCACCGATAAAGCAATTGTCCTCGATGATGACCGGGCCGGCCTGCAAGGGCTCAAGCACGCCGCCAATGCCGACGCCGCCGGACAGATGCACATTCTTGCCGATCTGGGCGCAGGACCCAACGGTGACCCAGGTATCGACCATTGTGCCTTCATCGACATAGGCGCCGAGATTGACAAAGGACGGCATCAGGATGGCGCCCTTGCCCACAAAGGCGGAATGGCGAACGATGGCACCGGGCACGGCACGGAAACCGGCAGCACGGAATTCCGCCTCGCCCCAATTGTTGAACTTGGAGGGTACCTTGTCCCACCAGTGCGAACCGCCGGGGCCGCCGGGGATCATTTCCATGTCGTTGAGCCTGAAGCTGAGCAACACAGCCTTCTTGGCCCATTGATTGACCACCCATTGCCCGTCCGCGCCTTTTCCAGCGACGCGCAGCTTGCCGCTGTCGAGCAGGCCGAGTGTCTCGTTGACGGCATCGCGCACCGCACCGGTTGTCGAGAGATTGATGGTGTCGCGGGCGTCAAAGGCAGCGTCGATGGTCTGGGCAAGTTCGGAAAAGGACATGGGACCCCTCAAGGATAGATAAATTCGAGGCGGACCATAAAGCGCGCCCGGCAAAAGCGAAAGCCGCTTTAGTATTATTCGCGGTCAGGCGCGCGGGGCGGGTGGACAAGCGTGACCAGTACTACCGAGATAATCATCAACAGAAACCACGAACCGAACTTGTCGGGTCCAACCGGCAACCACGCCGCATAGCTGCGTGGATAAACCCATGTGCGGGTGAGGGTGCCGATGTTTTCGGCAATCCAGATGAAAAAGGTGACCAGCAAAAACGCAACCAGAAGCGGCATGCGGTGCCACGAACGGTGCACCCGGTAATGCATGCTCACAGGCAGGAAGATGACGAAAACCGCAACAAACAGGCCATAGCGGATATCGGGCAGGAAGTGGTGGGCAAAGAAGTTGATGTAAATCAGCGCCGCGAGAACGACAGAAAGCCAGCGCGGCGGATAATTGGTGAGCCGGATATCAAAAATGCGATTGATGCGGGCCATATAGGAGCCCACCGCCGCATACATGAAACCGGAGAACAGGGGCACATTGCCGAAGTGGAAGAAAGAGGGGTCCGGATAGGTCCACGAACCGGCCGCTGTCTTGAACAGCTCCATGAGGGTGCCGACAATGTGGAAAATCAGGATGACCCGCGCCTCGGACCAGGTTTCAAGCTTGAAGCCGAGCATGGCCGCTTGCAGGGCAATTGCCGCGAGAAACAGAAAATCATAGCGGGCGATCGGCATGGCCTCGAACCAGCCGAACCGGGTGATCATGATCAGGCCGAGAAGCGCGCCACCAAATAGCGCGGCCCAGCCCTGTTTGATGCCAAACACAACAAACTCGACCATGGCACCGGACCAGCCTGTTGCCGGCAGGCGGGCCAATACCGCGTGCGCTGCCGCATCGAGGCGCGCTTCCACACTCGTAAACCTCTGCGGTGTTGTCATGGCCGTTTGATCCCCAGGGGTAATTCACCCCGCCTTACCTACCCCACCTTAACTTCTTGCTGGCACACTGGGCAAAACCGAACAACAGGGGAAAATTATGGCCCGCCGCCAACACCACACACCGCTTCGCACCTCGCAACAGGATATTGATGCGACACGGCGCATTCCGCGCACGCCGCAGACCGAGGCACCCGCCTACCGGCTGGCTTTCTCCGACGAGGATTTCATGACCTCGGAGGCGCTGCGGGGTGTGCGCTTTCAGCTTGAATATCTCAAACCCGAAATGATGCTGCGCGACATGGGGATTACCTCCACCGTCGTGCTGTTCGGCGGCGCGCGCATTCCCGCCCCCGGCAAGGATGCCTGGGCGGCCAAGAACGAGACCGCGCGCAAGAATCTTGAAGCCAGCTCCCGTTATTATGACGAGGCGCGCCGCTTTGCCCAGTATATCTCGCTGGCCTCCAAGGCGCTCGACTACAAGGAATATGTGGTGGTGACCGGGGGTGGACCGGGTGTGATGGAAGCGGGCAATCTCGGTGCCAGCGAAGTCGATGCGCCCTCGATCGCTTTCAATATCGTTCTGCCGCATGAGCAGGCACCCAATACCTATGTGTCGCCTGAACTGTGCTTCAATTTCCATTATTTCGCGACGCGCAAGATCCACTTCCTGCTGCGTGCCCGCGCTGTTGCCATCTTCCCCGGCGGCTTCGGCACGCTCGATGAATTCTTTGAGACCCTGACCCTGATCCAGACCGGCCGCATGGAGCGCATCCCGCTTTTGATGTTCGGCAAGGATTTCTGGGGCCGGGCGATCAACCTCAAGGTGCTTGAGGAAGAGGGCACGATTTCGCCGGGCGACACCGACCTGTTCACAACAGTGGACACAGCCGAAGAGGGCTGGGAAGTGATCCGGAAATTTTATGACCTGCCCAGGATCACGCTGGGCGAAGACGGGAAATAACAAAAAGCCCGGCGGAGATCCCGCCGGGCTTTCGACTTTTCAGCAATGCTGACGCCTATTGGTTGGCGGTTACCTTGAGTTCAAGCAGGTTGACCAGATTGGCCGGGTCTTCCGTGCCGACCGCTTCCACGACGTCCTTGAAGGGCACCGGATTGGCCGGCGTGCTGGTGATTTCCAGCGATTTGGGATCACCCAGATAGGTTGATACAGCCTTGAGCAACATGGTCTGGGTTGCCTCGGGCAGACCGGCCTGCGCGGCCATGGCCGGCAATGCAGCCGAGAGACCGGCAACCAGCACGTCGCGCGATGCGCCCTGTTGCTGGGCGACGAAATCGAGGACCTTGCCGGTAATGCCGTCATCGTCAAACCGGATGGCGAGGCGGCCAAGGGACATTTTGGCGACCATGGCATCGAACATGGAAAGGCCAAGCGCCTCTTCTTCTTCCATGGTCATGTCTTCGCGGCTGACCATGTCTTTTTGTATGGCCAGCATGTCGGACACCAGTTCCAGATCATAGCCCCATACCTCGCCGGTGAAATCGAACCGGCCAACCTTGTCGACAGTCACAGAAGATTCCTGAACCGTCAGATGCCCGTCGTCCAGCGACCAGTCCATCTTGCCCTGCATTTCGGCATCAACGGTCTGCAGGTCGAACAGCATCAGCATCATCTGGGCTTCCTGTTCGTCGATCTTGGTCAGATCGGCGTGAATACCACTGATTTTGTAGTCGCTGGTAAAGGCGCTCATATCGCTATTGGGCAGGTTGTTGACCACGACGCTGTCGAGGGAGAACACTTCCTCGCCCTCAGCAGTGGCAACGATCGGGCCAAGGGAAAAATGCTTGTAGGCCAGAAGTGAATCGAGCGCGTCTGCAAACGGTTCTGCGGGAACGACCATGTCTTCGACCACGATATTGCGGATCGACAGGGTCATTTCTTCATCGGCGGCTTCGATATCGTCGGCGGTTGCCCTTTTGACCTCATAGCCGCCCTTGCTGTTCTCGTTGACACCGGTGAACTGCAATGTGGTGGGGTTTTTCGGGGCCGCGTCATCTGCGTCATCCATGCCATCCGCAGAAAAGGTCACGCCGGACATGGTGACGCTGTCGCCCTCGGCCACGGATGTTGCATAGGTGATGGCCATGCCATTGGCGGCGAACATGGCCGCGAATTTTTCACCGAAATCCTTGCCATCGAGCGCAAAGGCGCTCTGGCTGAGCACCGCGAGGGCAAACAATGAAGTCGCCGCGCCGCCAAATCCGATTAATCTCATTATGTGTCCTCACTATGCGCTTCCACATCCGGAAACCGGCAGGAAATGAATATAAGTGCCGCGCGGTGCTGCCGCGCTGAGCGTATGAATATGCTTGTCTAGCCGAATAAGGGCCAAAGTTTGCCCCATGCCCGCAACGATGGCTAACTTTCTCCTAAGCGATAAGCCGAGGCAATAGCAGCTTTATGACATTTGCGCGGCGGGCGCCGGCAGCAGGCTTTCGAGAAAATCGACCAGATTATCGGTGACATGGTGCACATGTTCCCGGTTGTCGGCGCGGTTCAGCTCCCATGCGTCCACCTGATCGTGCACAAAATCGCCCGCGGGCAGCACATGGACTGTGGCCAGCCCCATTTCGTGCGGCACTTTCAGGTTCTTCTCCAGATCATCAAACATGATGGCGCGGGTGGGGTCGATGCCGAAGGTTTCAAAACACAATTCATAGGCCGACCGTTCCGGCTTCGGCTTGAAGCCGGTGGCGCGGATATCGAACATCCCGTCGAAAAGATCCGCGCCGCCCAGACGTTTGAGCACATTTGCGGCATGACCGTTATCGGCATTGGTGAAAACGAATTTGCGCCCCGGCAGCGCCTTGATGGCCGCGACCAGCTCGGGATGGGGATCGACCGGGGAATAATCAATGTCATGCACGAAGGACAAATAATGGTCCGGATCAATGCCGCGGGTCAGCATCAGCCCGTTCAGCGTTGTGCCGTGATCGCGATAATAGTCTTTTTGCATCTTGCGTGCCGGCTCGAACGCCAACCCGGTCGCCTGCATCACATATTTTGTGATCAGCGTATCAATCTGGGCAAACAGGTTGCAGGTGCGCGGATAAAGCGTGTTGTCGACGTCAAACACCCAGTCGGTAATGTGGGAAAGGGCGGGAGCGTTGGACATGGTGAACCTTATCGATATCTGAATGCAACCAAGTCTAGTGCATCGGGTGAGGGGGAGGAAACCGGTTTTTGTGATCGTAGTTCGCGAAAGGCCGGGCCGGTGACAATCAGGCCGTGACAGCAAGGGCGGGGCGGATGCGATAGGTGCAGCGCCGGCCGCCCGTCAGCAGATGTTCTTCCCGGCTGACCTCGATATCGGGGCCAAGCACGGCGCGGAAAATGGTCAGCTCCGAACGGCAAAAACCCTGGCAGCTGCTGGCCGCCGCACAGATCGGGCAGTGATCCTCGATCAACAGCAATTCGCCATGCGCATTGCGCTCAACCCGCGCCATATAACCTTCCCGCGCCCGCATCTCGGCCAGCTGATGGACTTGTTGCTCAAGGGTCTGATCAGGGGCGCTGTGATAGCGGCGCATTTGCTCGGCTTCGCGCGCCGCGATCAGCCGGTCAAGCCCGGCCTCGCCGAACAGCGTGCGCACCTGATCGAGCAATTCCACGGTCAGGTCAGAATGCCGGTCGGGGAACCGCCCGTGCCCGGCGGCGGTGAGCGCATAAGTGCGCTTGGGCCGGCCACGCCCGCCCGCAATATCGGTGAAGGCGACAAGGCCGGTATCGAGAAGGCCCTGCAGCACCTTGTGTGCGCCCATCGATGTCATGGCGAAGGCGGCGGCAATATCCTGCGCCGTGGCGGGGCCACGGGTCTTCAAATGGAACAATACGCGGTCGCTGGTCGAGTTTGTCTTCATGGATTTTATATAAACGATTACGTTGACAAAAACAAAGTGGCGAATTAAACCAACTGACAAGTTTATTAATTCAGATTTGGCCGGGCATGTCACAAGGTCCAGCCAATAAGATGACGGGGTGACCGGGCCGGCGCTCCGTCATCTTTCTTTATGCCCCGGTCAATGCATTCGGCTGCCCGCTTTGTCGCGTCGCGCCCCCCGGTCCATCGGGCCGGACGGGGATGAGTTGACTCTCCTGATGTTTTCAATCAAACGTTTGTTTGAGAAGAGCCCATTGCCCGCGATCCGGAAGAAAACCCCTTGAACCCAGTCAGCACCGCGCCCCGCACGAGCACAGCCACACCCGAGACGGGCGGGACGACCGGCAGGCGCGAGAGCACCGAGGACCGGCGCATCGCGATTGCCTTTGCTGCCCGCGCGCTGATCGTGGAAAAGGGGTTTGAAGGTCTGCGCACCCGCGACATTGCCGACCGCGTCGGCATCAATGTGGCGACCCTGCACTATCATGTGCCCAGCCGGGAAGCGCTGATCACCCTGGTCACGGAAACCCTGAAGCGGGATTTTGTGGCCCTGCATCTCTCCACGCCCCGGCAGGGATTAACCGCGGCTGAGGAATTGGCGCTGGAGCTGAAAAATCACGGCACCTCTTATTTTGAGGATCCCGAATTGCTGCTGGTGATGAGCGAATTGTCAATCCGCGCGCGCCGCGACGAAACGGTGCGGGCGATTGTCGAGCCGCTCAGGCAGAACTGGCGCAAGCGCATTGCCGCCATTCTGGCCCGCGGCAAGGAGGACGGCAGCTTCCGCAACGATCTCGATCCGGTCTCCGGTGCTCGCCTTATCACCGGCGCGCTCGCCGCCTTTCGCGGCATTGCCGCACCCAAACGGCAGGACTTTGACGCCCTTTGCCAGGAATTCATGCGCTCGGTGCGCCGCCCGCGTTAATCAGGAACCCCTTCATGGCCGTCCCCCACGAAATGACCGAAGACGATACACCGCCTGATCCGCGCCGCTGGGTGGCGCTGGCGGTTTTGCTGCTGGCCGGGTTTGTGAACCTGATGGATGTGACCATCGTCAATGTGGCGCTGCCCAGCCTGCAGCGCAATCTCCAGGCGTCCTCCTCCGATATTGAATGGATCGTGGCCGGTTATGTGCTGGCCTTCGCCCTGTTCCTGCTGCCCTCGGGGCGTCTGGGCGATATTATCGGACGCAAGATGATGTTTCTCGGCGGCATCAGTGGTTTCACCCTGCTCTCGGCCATGTGCGGCATGGCACCATCGATTGAATGGCTGGTCGCGGCCCGTGTCCTGCAGGGCATATCGGCCGCTGTGATGATGCCGCAGGTGCTCGCGATCGCCCAGGTCACATTTCCGCGCCACGAACGCGGGCTGGCCTTCTCCCTGTTCGGCCTCAATTCAGGGCTGGCCGCCATGGCCGGGCCCCTGATTGGCGGCTTGCTTATTTCCGCCGATATCGCCGGGCTCGACTGGCGGCCGATTTTTCTGGTCAATGTGCCGATTGGTATTTTCGCGGTTGTCGCCGGCGCTGTGCTGATCCCCAATATCAAGGGCAACAAGGCGCTCGAGATCGACTGGATCGGCATGGGGCTGGCCGGGATTGCGGTTTTCTTGCTGATTTTTCCGCTGGTTGAAGGGCGGCAATATGGCTGGCCGGTCTGGGCCTATGCCATGATGGGTGCAGCCCTTTTCGTCGTTCTTCTGTTTTATTTCTGGGAGCGCGGACGGGAACGGACCGGCAAGGCGGAACTGCTGCCAATGCACTTGATGCGCAACCGCAACTTTGCCATTGGCGTTTTGATGACCATGGCCCTCTTCTCGGGCATGCCGAGCTTTTTCATGGTGTTCGCCCTGTTCCTGCAAACGGGCTTTGGCTTCACGCCGCTGGAATCCGGACTGACCACGATGCCGATGCCGATCGGCCTTTTTCTGGCGTCCATCCTTGCGGGCATTCTGGGGGCCCGTGGCCTCAAGGTGCGCGTTGCGACCGGCATGGTGCTGGTGCTCAGCGCCTATCTGATCCTGCGCGCTGTGCTGGGTGGTATTGGCGACGAAATCAACCATTGGTGGTTCGCGCCGCCCTTGCTGATGATGGGCTTTGGCATGGGCACGACCATTGCCCCGCTGTTCCAGTCCATCCTCTCGGCCGTACCGGGCCGCGATGCCGGATCGGCGTCGGGCACATTGCAATCATTCCAGCAATTGGGCGGGGCCTGCGGTGTGGCCATTGCGGGCGAAATGTTCTTCTCCCGCCTTGGCGATAATCTGACGCATCAAGGCTTCACTGCCGCACTTTTGCACGAGACCACCTACCAGCTGATCGCGTTCTCAATCGTTTTGGTGCTCTTGCCATTGCAAAGGCGTTTGCCGGCAACGGCATCAGCGGCAAAGCCGGTGCCCATGGTAGAGCTTTAGCGCCCGGACCCCGGGCGCCAAAGGCCTATTTGACGATCAGCGTGCCCGCGCCATATTCGGTGAACAATTCGATCAGCACCGCATGCGGCGTCTTGCCGTTGAGAATGACCACACCCTCGACCCCGCGATCAAGCGCATCGAAACAGGTCTCGACCTTGGGGATCATCCCCCCGGTAATCGTGCCGTCCTTGATCAGCGCCTTGGCCTCGCTCACGGACAGTTCCGGGATCAGGTTCTTGTTCTTGTCGAGCACGCCCGGCACATCGGTGAGAAACAGCAGCCGCTTGGCATTTTGCGATCCGGCAATGGCACCGGCAAATGTATCGGCATTGATATTATAGGTATGCCCGTCGCGGCCGGGGGCCACAGGGGCAATGACCGGGATCATCTCGGAACGCGCCAGAAGATCGATCAGGGTCCGGTCCACCTCGACCGGCTCGCCCACATACCCCAGATCGATCACCCGCTCGATATTCGAGCTTGGATCAATCATGGTCTTTTTGGCTTTTTCGGCAAAAACCATATTGCCGTCCTTGCCGCAGAGGCCAATGGCCCATTCGCCCTCGGCATTGATCAGCGCCACGATTTCCTTGTTGATCGAACCGGCAAGCACCATTTCGACGATCTCGACGGTCTTCTCATCGGTGACGCGCAAGCCGCCCTCGAATTTGGATTCGATGCCCATCTTGTCGAGCATGGCCCCAATCTGCGGGCCGCCGCCATGCACAACGATCGGGTTGACCTTGGATTGTTTCAACAAGGCAATGTCGCGGGCAAAGGCCCGGCCGAGTTCGGGATCGCCCATGGCATGGCCGCCATATTTGACCACCACCGTCTTGTCCTCATAGCGCTGCATATAGGGCAGGGCCTGGGCCAGAATGGCGGCATCATGGGATGGATCGGATTTTTTCGGCATAGGGCGCTCCCAGGCAACAGGGTGTTTTCCCATTCCTCTAGCGCGAATGGCTGAAAAAGTCTCGCCCCGATCACAAACGCACAATTCGATTTGGGGCGATGCGGGTTTTGGTCTAGGGTCGGCGTGAAGAGATGTGAGGTCTAATGCAAAACACCGCCAGCGACATTACCGAGCTGCTTTCGCGCGTGGCCCTGAGGGACCGCGCGGCCTTCTCTTTGCTCTATCAACGCACCAGTGCGAAACTTTTTGGTGTCGCTTTACGTATCTTGAAAGACCGCACCGAAGCCGAAGAGGCGCTGCAGGAGGTTTATGTCAAGATATGGCAGCGGGCAGACCGTTATCAGCAATCGGGGTTCAGCCCCATCAGCTGGCTGGTCGCAATTGCCCGCAACCATTCGCTTGATATCCTGCGCGCCCGGCGGCCGATGGCGGACGACATAGATGCGGCGCTCGATATTGCCGACCCCCTGCCCAATCCGGAGCAGGCGAGCATGGCCAGTGCCGTGCGCGGGCAGATCGATACCTGCCTTGAACAGCTCGAGGCTGACAAGGCGGATGCCGTGCGCAGCGCGTATCTGGATGGATACGCCTATCAGGAACTGGCGGATCACTTTGATGTGCCATTGAATACGATGCGAACCTGGCTGCGCCGCAGCCTGTTGAAACTGAAGGAATGTTTGTCGGCATGAGTACGGAACAAGAATACATGGGCGGGGACGATGTAAGCGTAGCCGAATATGTGCTTGGCGTGCTGGATACCCGGCAGCATGCCGATATGGCCGCGCGCATCGCAACCGACCCCGCCTTGCAGGCGGAGAAAACATTCTGGGAGCGCCAGCTGTCTGGCCTCGACGAGCAGTTTGCTGAGGCACCGGCACCTGCCGCCGTGCTCGGCCGCATTGAAAAGCGCCTGTTCGGCACAGAACCCAAACCATCGATCTGGCAAAGTCTGGCCCTGTGGCGCGGCATCGCCCTTGGCAGTGTCGCCGCCGCCACCCTGGCGCTGGGGCTGACCATCATGCGCCCGGCCCCTGTTGTGCCGGGTGAGGGCGTGCAGCTTGCCGCCTCGTTGCAGGCCGAAGACAGCAATGTGAAATTCCTTGCGCTTTATGACAGCACAACCGGCAATGTGAAGCTGGCAGCGTTGAGCGGCGAAGAAGTGCCCGATCGTGATTTCGAACTCTGGATCATCGAGGGAGATGACGCCCCGGTATCGCTCGGTGTTGTGCCGGTGAATGCCCCAAGCGCCGTACCCCTGACAGAGGCCCAGCGCCAAACCATTTCAACCGGCACGGTTTTCGCGGTGACGCTTGAACCCAAAGGCGGTTCGCCTGATGGAAATCCGACCGGTCCTGTGGTGGCCGCCGGTGCTGTCAGCGTGATCTGAAAACTTTTTTGAGAAAAATCGGCAAGGCCTGAAACTTCTTTTGAAAATCTCCCGTTCCTTCACTTGTCCCCACTAAGGGAGAAACAAGGAAGGAAACCCAAATGACGATTTCACTCAAGGCTCTTGCACTTTCCACCGCGCTGGCCGTTACCGCCCTCACAGGCGCAGCTTATGCCGAGAACCCCATGGTTGGCGGCGCCGCAATGTACGAAGACAAAAACATTGTCGAGAACGCTGTCAATTCCGCGGACCACACCACGCTTGTTGCCGCCGTCAAGGCCGCAGGCCTTGTTGAAACGTTGCAGGGCGAAGGTCCCTTCACCGTATTCGCGCCCGTCAATTCAGCTTTCGACGCTCTGCCCGAGGGCACAGTTGAAACCCTGCTGAAGCCGGAAAACAAGGATCAGCTCACCACCATCCTGACCTGTCACGTTGTTGGCGCGGCCGTGATGTCCGAAGCCCTTCAGGGCATGATCATGGATGACGGTGGCAAGCACCCGATCCCCACCGTTGGCGGCTGCACCCTTCAGGGCACCTACACCGATGGCAAGATCATGATTGAAGACGAGAATGGCGGCGTTGCCACTGTGACCATTGCTGACGTGGTTCAGTCCAACGGTGTCATTCATGTGATCGATAGTGTTTTGCTTCCCAAGATGTGATCGGTGACACTTTACACAGCCCGCCCATAGCTGTGTGACGGGCCTGCACCCTGACATTGCCCTCCACTGTCAGGGTGCGGTCCAACCGCTCAATCCAAGGAGAAACAGAATGAAACGCAGAACTCTTTTGACCGGCGGTACCGCCTTCGCCGCCCTTGCCGCCACCGGACTGGGCTGGCAACTGGCGCGCCCGCAAAACAGTATTGCCGCAGAGGGTGAATTTGAAATTTCCCTTTCCGAAGCAGAATGGCGCGAACGCCTGAGCGACGATCAGTTCCGCGTGTTGCGTGAAGAACAGACCGAGCGCGCCTTTACCTCCCCGCTCGACACCGAAAAGCGCAAAGGCACTTTCGCCTGCGCCGGCTGTGATCTGCCCCTTTACAGCTCCGAGACGAAATATGACAGCGGCACAGGCTGGCCCAGCTTTTATGAGCCGCTGCCTGATGCCATCGGCACCAAGCCGGACAACACTCTTTTCGCGACCCGCACCGAAGTGCATTGCCGCCGGTGTGGCGGGCATCTGGGCCACGTATTTGATGACGGGCCGCAACCAACTGGCAAGCGCTATTGCATGAACGGTCTGGCCATGGTTTTTCATCCCGATGCCGGGTGACAGGCTGATCCTTTAGAGGCATTGTGATTTGCGCGCCCCGGCAGCTTCGGGGCGCGGTTCGATTCGCAAGTGAGCTCTAATGAAACTGACAATCCTGCAGGTCGGGGAATGCCCGGCACCTATGCGCCAGCAATTCGGGCGCTATCCCACTCATTTTGAAGACATGTTTGCCGCAACGGGCGCCGGTCTCACATTCGAGAGCGTTTACCTGCTTGATGGTGCCCCATTGCCGGATCCGCGCAATCTGGAAGGCGTGGTAATCACCGGCTCCGCCGCCGGGGTTTATGATTCGCTGCCATGGATGGACCCTTTGCGCGCCTTTATCCGCGACGCCTATGCCGCAAAGACCCCGACGCTGGGCATCTGTTTTGGCCATCAGATCATGGCCGATGCGTTGGGCGGCGATGTGCGCAAATCGGAAAAAGGCTGGGGGCTGGGCCGGCAGGTCTATGCGGTGAAAAACAAGCCGGGGTTCATGAACGGTATCGGCGACGCTGTGGCCATTGCCGCCAGCCATCAGGATCAGGTCATTGCGCCCCCGGCTGACGCTGAGGTGTTTCTGGCCTCCGATTTCACCCCCAATGCGGGGCTGATCTATCGCAATGGCGCGGCAATGAGCATGCAGCCGCATCCCGAATTCAACGAGGATTTCTCCCGTGGGCTGGTTGAACTGCGCCGCAACAACCCCTTAAGCGATGACGAGGTCGAAGCGGTTGATCGCAGTCTCGATACGCCGGTCGACAGCCCTGAAGTGGCCAGGGGCCTGACCCGGTTTTTCACCGATCGGGGGTAGGGGAATGGCGTTCGGGGAAAATTGCTGCCGCCATGGTTTTATCGCTTTGATAGCGAGGGTCTTGCTGCTGGTGGGCCTTGTTCTTTTGCTGGTGTTTCCCGCTGCGGCCAAGGGGCGGATGACCAATACTCTGGCGCGCCCGGATGGCAGCGTGATCCACTATGAACTGGATATCCCCGATGCGTCGAAAAAGACCGCGCTTTTGGTCCTATTGCAGGGATCGGGCTGTGCTCCGGTGGCGCAAAACGCCAGTCTCGTCACCATCAGAACCATGTTTTCAGACTATGTCGCGCTGAAAGTGGATAAATATGGCATCGATCCGGCGCGGCCGCTGGATGCCAATGATCTGGATTGCCCGCCCGAATTTCACGCCCATCATACAGTGTCCCAGCGTGTGGCCGATTATGCCGGGGTGATCGAAGATTTGCGCGACGCGCCGTGGTGGAATGGCGAACTGGTGCTGTTTGGCGGCTCGGAGGGCGGGCTGGTGGCGGCGATTCTGGCCGGGCAGGTCAACGCCGATGCCGCCGTGCTGCTATCGACCGGCGGCGGGTTGCCGTTTGGGGAGATGGTGCGACAGACCATTCCGCCCGAGGGCTGGCCGACGGTTGATCAGGCCTTTGCAACGGCGCGGGAAAACCCTGATAGCGCCGAAACCTGGGCGGGTTCATCCTACCGCTTCTGGGCCGATATTATTGACCGTCGGGTTGGTGATGACATGATCAAGGCCGACACCGCCTTTTTGCTGATTCAGGGCGGAAACGACCCTTCATCCCCAGTGGATACCGCGCGCATTGTCAGTGATTTGTTTGCCGCCGCCGGGCGCTGCAATCTGACCTATTGGGAATTCCCCGGCTATAATCATGCCATGGGCGATGTCGGCGGTGTCAGCCACATGGCCGAAGTCGCTGAGGCGTCGGCGGCCTGGGTGCGGGCGCGGCTGGCATCCGAAACCGAAGTTCGCTGCATGGCGGGTAACTAGAGCTACGGTGTTTGCCGCACGGCCTTTGGCCGCTCGCAATGACGAGGGAGGGTTTTGGGGTGGCTTCCGCACCGACCTCATCCTGAGCTTGTCGAAGGATGGGCGGCACGCACCGTGCTGAAACCCGCGTGGTTCGACAGGCTCACCATGAGGGTTTGGGGACGTTGTGAGCTTCATCCGATCACATCGTCATTCCCGTGAAAACGGGAATCCAGTGCGGGCAGTCCTGCCCGCGCAAGAGTCTTTACGTCGCTGACGCGGCGGACTGGATTCCCGCCTGCGCGGGAATGACATTGGAGTGCTGGCGGGTGAAGTGCTCTTCAAACCAGTGGCCGGAACAGCCTAGCCGGCCAGAAAAGCCGCCACTTCGGCGCGCACCAGTTCCAGCCCGGTGCCTTTTTCGCTGGAGGTGATGATGACCTCCGGGTGAGCGGCGGGGCGCTTGGCGATGGCTTTTTTGGTGATCTCGATGGCTTTTTGCAGGTCTTTTTCCGAGGGCTTGTCGGCCTTGGTCAGAATGATCTGATAGCTGACAGCGGCGGAATCCAGCTCGTTCATTACCGAGAGGTCATTGGCCTTGGCCCCGTGACGCCCATCAATCAGCACATAGACGCGGCGCAGATTGGGGCGGCCGACCAGATAGGAATGGATCAGCTTGTTCCACGCCTCAACCTTGGGCTTGGGCGCCTGGGCGAAACCATAGCCGGGCATATCAACAATGCGCAGCGGGCCATGGGCGTTTTCAAAAATATTGAGTTCCTGGGTGCGCCCCGGCGTGTTCGAGGTGCGCGCCAGAGCGCTCATGCCGACAAGGGCATTGATCAGTGACGACTTGCCCACATTGGAGCGGCCGGCAAAGGCGATTTCGAGCATGTCGGAGGGGGGCAGGTCGGAGATGCGTACGCACCCCTTGATGAATTCGAAGGGCCGGGCGAATAACAGCCGCCCGGCCTCGATCATTGCTGCACTGGGACCAGTGATATCGTCCACGATGCTTTATTCGCCTGTCTTGTCGGGCGCGGGTTTGCGCTTGAAGCTTGAAAGGATATTGCCCAGCAAGTTCACTTCCACGCCATGACGCTTCATGATGACCCATTGCTGGGTGACCGAAAGCGTGTTGTTCCATGCCCAGTAGATCACCAGACCCGCAGGGAATGTGCCCAGCATGAAGGTGAAGATGATCGGCATGAAGGCAAAGATCATCGCCTGGCTTGGATCGGTGGGGGGCGGGTTCAGCTTCATTTGCACCCACATGGTCAGCCCCATGATCACCGGCCAGATGCCAAGGGCAAGGAAATGCCCAACGATTGGCAGCACGGTGGGGTCCCAGGGGATCAGCCCGAACAGGGTGAAAATATTGGTGGGATCGGGTGCCGCCAGATCCTGAATCCAGCCAAAGAACGGCGCGTGGCGCATTTCAAGGCTGATGAACAGAACCGTATAAAGCGCGTAGAACACCGGGATCTGGATGAGGACCGGCCAGCAACCGGAGATCGGGTTGATCTTCTCTTTCTTGTAGAGCTCCATCATCGCCTGCTGCTGCCCGGCGCGATCATCCTTGAAGCGCTCCTGCAGGGCCTTCATTTCCGGCTGCACACGGCGCATGGCGGCCATGGAAGCGTAGGAACGGCTGGCCAGCGGGAAGAACAGCGCCTTGATGATGACGGTCACACCCAGAATGGCGAGGCCGAAATTGCCCAGAATGCCATAAAGGAAACGCAACAGCAGGAAGAGCGGCTTGGTGATGAAGTGCAGCCAGCCCCAGTCGATCAGCAATTCCAGCCGGTCAAAGCTGAAATTCTCTTCATAAGAGGCAATGACTGATTCTTCCTTGGCACCGGCAAACACATAGCTGGTGTTCGAGGCAGTTGCGCCCGGCGCCACAGCGACCGGCGTATTGCCCACAAAGCTGGTCTGGTAAATATTGAGATTGCCCGGACGGCTCCAGGCGAAACGGGCATTAATGCCCGCATCTGGCTTCGGCAGCACGGCAGTTGCCCAGTATTTGTCGGTAATGCCGAGCCAGCCACCGGTCGAGGACACGTCAACCTGCTGCTCTTTTTCCAGATCGGAATATTTCAAAGAAACAAGGTTCTTGTCGCCGAGCACACCGAGTGGGCCTTCGTGCTGGACGAAGAAGTTCTGCACCTGCGGCGTGCCGTGACGGGCAACGCGCGCATAAGGATAGATCGAAATCGCGTCGGTGCCGGTGTTTTCCACGGTCTGGGTGACGGTGAAGAGATAATGGTCATCAACCGCGAAAGTGCGGCGGAACGTGAGGCCTTCACCATTGTCATAGGTGAGGGTGACCGGGTTTGTATGGGTCAGGCGGCTATTGCCGTCCACGGCCCATTCGGTCTTTGAATCAGGCAGTTTGACATCGCCGCCCGAGGCAACCCAGCCCTGTTCGGCAAAATAGGCGTCATCAACGCCGGAAGGCGACAACAGGGTGATGACCGGCGAATCGGGGTCAACCGTCTCGCGGTAATCCTTGAGCTCCAGATCATCGAGCCGGGCACCGACCAGATTGATCGAACCGGCAAGGGCCGGGGTGTCGATCTCGACACGCGGCTGCGCGGCAATCGCGTCATCGCGGTTGGCAAAGGTCGCCCCGACACCGGCTGTTGCGGCCGGCTGGGCCACGCTGCCGTCAGGATTGGTGGGGGTGGGCAGATTGGTGGTCTCTGCACCTGCCTCCTGGGCCGCTGTAATCTCGGCCTGTTTGGCGGCGCGTTCCATCTGCGGACCGGCGACGAAATACTGCCAACCGAACAGCACAGCGATGCTGAGGACAATGGCGAGGATCATATTGCGTGAATCTTGCATGGCTCTCTTAGGTCTGCTTGGCGTCGTGCCGGTTGGAATTCTGGCGGGCAGCGTCCTGCTGATTAGCATGAACGCGGGATAAAAGCGCGCTGAGATGGCTCACGAGTCCACTAAAAGGTTCGCCGAGCGCCTCGCGGCGTCCGATCAGCACATAATCATATTGGGGATGAAACTCGGCCGCGCAGGCCTGAACGGCCGCGCGCAGCCGCCGCTTGATGCGGCTGCGTTCCGGCGAGTTGCCGGTTTTCTTGGTAACGGTGTAACCGATGCCGGGCATATCATGATCCGATCGGATGGCCTGCAGCATAAAGCTGCGCCTGCTTGCCCGAACGCCGCGTGCGGCGCGCAAAAACTGCGCGCGCTTGGTCAAGCGGCGCAGTCTGGGCACAGTATCAGGCACGGCCGACATCGGCCGGAATGCCTTAGGCTGACAGACGCTTACGGCCGCGGGCGCGCCGTGCGTTCAAAATTTTACGGCCGTTTTTGGTTGCCATACGTGCACGGAAGCCGTGACGACGGGTACGCACCAGGCGGCTTGGCTGAAAAGTACGCTTCATAAGACCAGACCGCGCGAGGGCACGGTTCCTCTATTCGTTCGCTGCGTAAAGGTTTAAAGCTGTGGTCGCCCGGTGAAACACCAGACCCACGGCAGAGTTGCGCGGCTTATATGAAAAACTGGGGGCCAAGTCAACGCAACAACGCAATGGAAGCGACGATGCCCAGCCCGTTCACACCCTCTCACGTCTGAGTGAGAGGATGGCGACTTTTAGACCGGAGCCGATTACACCACAATAGCTAACTTGCAGCCATGCCGAACCTGAAAGCCGCCTGTCTCCATGTCCAACGCCCAAAAGACCGAACCTGCGGGGCGCGCCCGGCCGAAAACTGCGCTCAAGCGCCTATTGCCGCTGGCGGTTCTATTGGCGGCCATTGCCGCGATTTTCGCAACCGGCCTGCACCGCGAACTGAGTTTTGACCGCATCGCCCTGCAATATGGCACCCTGACCAACCTGATCGGCGAGCGGCCCGTGCTGTCGGCGCTGGGCGCAATGCTGATTTATACGCTGGCCACATCTGTCTCTTTTCCTGCGGCCTGGCTGCTTACCGTCTCGATCGGGCTGCTGTTCGGCTGGATGGTTGGCGGAATTATTGTTCTGTTCGGCGCGACCTTTGGCGCCTGTGTTCTTTATCTGGCAGCCCGCTATGCCCTCGCTGATTTTTTCCGGGCACGGGCCGGTGGCGCATTGAACAAGATGGCGGATGGCTTTCGGGCCGATGCCACAAGCTATATGTTGTTTCTGCGTCTGGCCCCGGTTTTCCCCTTCACGCTGGTCAATGTGGTGCCCGCGATTCTCGGCGTGCCCTTCATCATCTTTGTCTGGACCACTTTTGTCGGCATTATTCCCGGCGTCATCGCCTATGCCTTTGCCGGGGAGGGCCTGCGCTCCATCGTCATCGAGCGGAGCGAAGCCTGTCTTGCTGAAATCGCCCCCTGCGGCGAGGCCCTGAGCCCCGGTGATCTGGTGACACCACAAATTCTCATCGCGTTCGCCCTGCTGGGCGTGGTGTCGTTAATTCCGGTTGTGTTAAAACGCTTGCGCCGATCTGCCTGAGCGATAAAAGCGCGACCCAAATTCCAAGGAAACCTGATCCATGGCTGAAATCTTCACCCCGGACCTTTGCATTATCGGTGGGGGCTCTGCCGGCCTTACCGTTGCCGCCGCCGCCCGTGCTTTCGGCGCAAGTGTGGTGCTGGTTGAAAAAGGGGCAATGGGCGGTGACTGCCTGAACACGGGCTGCGTGCCCTCCAAGGCGCTGATCGCTGCATCGCGGCACGCCAATACCCATAATGTCTCGGCGCTTTACGGGGTGCGCTATGCGGCCCCCAAAGTGGATTTCGGCCTCGTGCACAAGCATGTGCATGATGTGATCGACAGCATCGCCCCCCATGACAGCGTGGAGCGGTTCGAGGCGCTGGGCGCCAAGGTGGTCAAGGCGCATGGCAAGTTCATCAATGCCCGCACGCTTGAGGCCGGAGAGACCCGGATTGAGGCGCGCCGCTTTGTTATTGCCACCGGCTCCAGCGCGGCCATTCCCCCGATCCCCGGTCTCGACAGCGTGCCGTTTCTCACCAATGAAACCGTTTTCGACCTGACCGAAAAGCCCGGCCATTTGATCATCATTGGCGGCGGCCCGATCGGTATGGAACTGGCGCAGGCCTATCAACGCCTTGGCGCCCGGGTGACTGTGATTGAAATGCAGGACCCGCTGAGCAAGGACGACCCGGAACTGACCGCCATCGCGCTGCGCCGCATCGAGGACGATGGGGTTGTGGTGCGCGCCAATACCGGGGTGACCGGGGTGGCGCCTGCCGACGGGGGCGGTATTGCCGTGACCGTTGAAGCGGGCGAATTGCGCGAGACGGTGACCGGCACGCACTTGCTGATTGCCGCCGGACGTGCGCCGGGTATCGGTGATCTGGGGCTGACTGAGGCGCGGGTGAAACATGACAAGCGCGGCATTGCCGTCAATGCGGGTCTGCGCACCTCCAACCGGCGCATCTATGCCATTGGCGATGTCACAGGCGGGCTGCAATTCACCCATGTTGCCGGCTATCAGGCCGGGCTTGTGGTGCGCAATGCGCTGTTTGGCCTGCCGGTGAAAAACGACACATCGATTATTCCCTGGGCAACCTATACCGACCCCGAGATTGCCAATGTCGGCATGACCGAGAAGGACGCCCGCGAAAAATACGGCGACAAGTTCAAGGTTTTGCGCTGGTCCTATGCCGAGAATGACCGCGCCCGCGCCGAACGCGAAACCTCGGGCATGGTCAAGATGATAGCCCACAGGAATGGCAAGATTCTCGGTTGCGGCATTGTGGGGGCCCACGCGGGCGAACTGATATCCCTTTTCGCCTTTGCCATTGCCAATGGTTTGAAAGCGGGCAGCCTGCTGAAATTCGTCGCGCCGTATCCAACCCTGTCCGAACTGGCCAAGCGGGTCGGCGTCGAATTCTATCACGACAAGCTGGACAATCCGTGGATAGGCCGGTGGACCCGGCTAATCCGTTTGTTGCCATAATCAATTCCGGGTAGACTGGTTTGTTATGAGGGCAAGCACAGACCAGGTGCCGGGGCCATTTTCCGGCCTGTCGGTGAAACTGATCACCACGATCATTTTTGTGATTCTGGCGGTCGAGGTGGTGCTTTATGTGCCCTCCGTCGCCAATTTTCGTGCCAACTGGCTGGACGACAAGCTGTCGGTCGCCGCTGTTGCGGTCCGGGTGCTCGACATTGTGCCCGATGCCATGGACCTGCCCGACGGGCTGGCCGACCGGTTGTTAAGGTCTGCCATGGCGGAGGCGGTCGTTTACCGCCGCGACGGTCTGAGCCAGCTGATCGAGCGCTCGGGCACCGACATGCCCATGGCCGCGATAACCGCCGATCAACGCGAACGTACCCCTTTCAACCTGATGGCCGGGGCGCTCGACACCCTGTTTTTCGGTTCGGACCGCACCATGCGCATTGTCGGACCGGTGCCCGGGGGTGAGGGCAATATCATTGAGGTGCTGGTTTCCGAAGCCCCTCTGCGCGCTGGCATGCTGGTTTATTCGCGTAATATTTTCTTTTTGTCGCTGATCGTGGCGGCGATGACCGCACTGGTGCTGTTTGTTTTCCTCAACCGGGCGGTGATTGGCCCGATCCAGCGGCTGATTGCCAATATGGTGTCTTTCCGCAAAGCGCCGGAAAACGCCACCCTGATCATCCGCGCCTCCAGCCGGCGCGACGAAATCGGCATTGCCGAGCGGGAACTGGCCGCGATGGAAGCGGACCTGTTCGCCATGCTGCGCCAGCGCCGCCATCTGGCTGATCTGGGTCTGGCTGTCGCCAAGATCAATCATGATTTGCGCAATACCCTGACCTCGGCACAATTGCTCTCCGATCAGGTGGCAACCCTTGATGATCCGAAAGTGCAAAGGCTGGCCCCGCGCCTTGTGCAAACCCTCGACAAGGCCATCGGCTTTGCCCAGTCTGTGCTCGATTATGGCCGTCAAAGCGCGACCCCGCCCCGCCCGCAGCCGGTGGATCTGCGCGCGCTGGTGGATGAGGCCGCCTTCGATGCCGGCCTCGCCGGGCACCCGGATGTGGGCTATGCCAATAATGTGCCTGATGCGGTAACGCTGAAAGTTGATCCCGACCAGATGGCGCGCGTTCTGGTCAACCTGATCAAGAACGCCCGCGAGGCGCTGGAAGCGGCCGGCATGCGCACCAACCCGCCCGAAATTTGTGTCGAACTGGAAGACAGGCGTGATGAGGGCATGGTGATTGCCGTCACGGATAATGGCCCCGGCCTGCCCCCAAGGGCGCTGGAAAACCTGTTCGTCGCTTTTGAAGGCTCCGCCCGCGCCGGGGGCACAGGGCTGGGCCTTGCTATCGCCCGTGAACTGACAGAAGCCCATGGCGGCAAGCTGGTGCATGTGGCCCTCGACAAGGGGACCCGTTTCGAAATCTGCCTGCCCCGCACGGCGCGGGCCATGTAACGACGCGCCACGGGAGGCCGACCGCTACCATAAAATTCAGCCAGTCCGGCAAAATGCCCCGTGGGCATCACCCCCGTAAAACCGGGCTGGACGGCACCAGTGACACGAAATTGTCAAACATGCGCAAAGTTAGACGCTGCATGGCCTTGCCAAGCCGGAATGACCAGTATAAGTGTCTGCCCGTTCGCTGGATTATCCACCCAGCCAAAGTGCGCCCGTAGCTCAGCTGGATAGAGCACCAGACTACGAATCTGGGGGTCAGGAGTTCGAATCTCTTCGGGCGCACCAATTTTCTTCAATAAAAACATGTATATATAGAAGTTTGCGCCATGCAGTCTGGCCGGCTTGTGCGCGTGGTCGTCGCCGGGGCGTCGCGGTGTTTGTAATCGCAGGGCTTTAGCCGCACCGGCTTACAATGGCCTCAACGACGCGGGGGAGCGGCAGGGTCGCATCAATGCTGATGCCGTGGCGCGGAATGTCTTCGTTGGTTGCATGCAGGCGGGCAATTAATGCTCGTTCGGCAGCGCGCCCGCCAAATTCGTTTGTCTGCCGTTTGGCAAGCCGCCGGTTCAGCGTGTCGATATCGACCTCAAGCACAAAAACCGCATCGAACAGATGGATGAAACGGGAAAAATTCCGGGAGCCGCCACAAAAGAAGGTCATCGCCTCAGACCGGTCGGCAACAAGGGCCCGAACCTTGTCGACATCCCAGATGTGACAGGCGTGCCCGCCGGTATCCACCGGTTCGTCGGTTTCGGGATCACCGCTATAAGCCAGTTCCCGATCGCCGTGGATGGCATGATAGCCGCGTGCCTGCAGCGCATCGCAAACGGTGGTCTTGCCGGTGCCGGAAACGCCTTCGATCAAATAGTTTTTGACACCCATATTGGCCCCGCCGGATTTCGCTTTTCTCAGGAAGAGTTGCCCAGCCTGTCAATCACGCGCCGGGGCAGGGCCCGCCGAATCCCGCTCGATAATGACCGAGGGAATGGAAATGCGCAGCGGGCCGATCGGCTCCACCTCGGCATTGATGCGTTCATCAAGCCGCCGCACGGTGGCGCGGCCCACCTCGACACCATGCATCTTGACCGTGGTCATTTGCGGCAGGATTTGCTGCGCGGCACTGAAGTCGCCGAAACCGATTACTGAAACATCCCGCGGGATATGATAGCCGCGCGCCAGCAATTCGGACATCACGGTAAGGGCCAGCCCGTCATGGGCGCAGAAATAGGCCGTGGGGGCGATGTCGCGGGCGCATAATTTGTCGAATTCCTCGGCGAAATGATTGCCCTCCTTCCAGGTCATGTCATGCAATACCGTGTCATCGCGCTGCTCGATGACCTCGCGCAGGCCATAAAGCCGCTCCATGCGGCCGCGATAGCGCGGGTCGCCATGCACATAAACGATATTGCGGTGCCCCAGATTGATGAGGTAATGGGCCACGGCTGAGCCAGCCTCGTGATCGGTGCCGCCGATCTGGTCGACCGGTTCCAGCGGTGCCAGCCAGCCACTGCGCACAATCGGCGTGCCGGTGGCATAGGCCCGCTCAAGGCTTTCCTTGCTGTGGGGGCCAACAATCAGCATGCCGGCGCACTGATTGGCAAAATCCTCAAGTTCGTCGGGATCATGGGTGCTGTGGATGCGTACGGTATAGCCGAGCCGGGCCGCCTCGCGCTGCACCCCGGCCTGAATTTGCATATGCAGTTCGCTATTGATGATGTCCGTTGCGTCAAACACCACACTGAGCAGCCGGGCGACGGCGGCGGGGCGCTTGTAGCCCAGCCTTGTGGCCGCTTCGTTCACGCGGACGCGCGTATCCTCACTCACCCCGCTCTTGCCGGCAAGGGCGCGGGAGACGGCAAACTTGGACAATCCGGTTTCCGTCGCGATGGTTTGAATGGTGATGCGCGCCAAATTTTTTCTCCAATCGCAGTGTTCGACGTCTCTAAGGTATTGGTCAATAAAAAATGCTGGATAACAGGCTTCATAAAAATAGTATTGTTATTCAGCAGTTTGGTTTCGGATCAGGCAGAATTTTCCCCAAAAAACCCAGGCTGAACAGAATTTGTACATAACGCTTTACCTAACAATATTCATTATGCAAGCCTTGTTTTTGTCGAAACTGAGCTAACAGCCGTTCGGCAAGGAGGAGGAAATTTCACATGACAAATATTAGCCGTAGAGCATTTATCGCTGCGAGTTCCGCATTTGCGGGGTCACTAGCCCTGCCTGCCCTGGCGCAAACCGCCATGGAATCCCCGTCGCTTCAGGCCGCTGTCGACAGCGGTAAACTGCCCCCGATTGCCGACCGTCTGCCGCTCAATCCCCTGGTTGTCACGCCGCTGGATCGCCCCGGCACCCAGGGCGGCACCTGGAACCATGCACTGGTCGGCGGTGGTTCGCTGTCCATGCTGGTGCGGTATCAGGGCTATGAGCCGCTGGTGCGTTTCACCCCTGACTGGTCGGGCGTAACCCCGAATGTTGCTGAATCCTATGAGGTCAGCGCCGATTCAAAGACCTATACCTTCACCCTGCGCAAGGGCATGAAATGGTCGGATGGCCATCCCTATACCACCGAGGATATCCGCTTCTGGTATGAGGACATCTATACCAATCCGGACGTATCCATGGGCGGCCAGCCTTTCTGGTTTGCCGGGGGCAAGCTCGGTGAGCTCGAGGTCGTTGACGAGGTAACCTTCAAGGTGAAGTTTGCCGAACCGAACGGCTTTTTCGCCCAGCAGCTTGCCTGGGCCCAGCAGGACCAGGTGACCCGCGCGCCGAAGCATTACCTCAAGCAGTTCCATATCAAATACAATCCGGATGCCGATGCACTGGCCAAGGAGCGCGGCCTGGAAAGCTGGATTGCCCTGTTCCAGCGCGAATGCGGCCTGGCGCAGGACAATGACTTCTTCCAGAATTCAAAGCGCCCGACCCTTAATGCCTGGATGTTCACCATTGCCCCGGGCGAAGATACGGAACGCGCCGTCGCTGTGCGCAATCCCTATTATTTCAAGATCGATACCGAGGGCACCCAGCTCCCCTATTTCGACCAGATCAATTACCAGATGGTCGCCGATCCCCAGGTGCTGCTCTTGAAGACCCTGCAGGGCGAAATCGACATGATGGACCAGTATATCGGCACCCCGGCCAACAAGCCGGTGCTGTTCGATGCACAGGACAGCGGCAACTTCCATTTCTACACGCTCAAGGAATCCGCCGCCAATGTGATGGTGTTCCAGCTCAACCTCAACCACACCGATCCGGTCAAGAACGAGCTTTATAATAATGGCGATTTCCGCCGGGCACTCTCGGTCTCGATCGACCGGCAGGCGCTGATTGACGCGGTATTTGTGGGCCAGGGCTCGCCCGCCCAGCCGTCGATTGTCGAGGGTGATCCGCTTTATAACGAGCGGCTGGCCAAGCAATTTACCGAATACGATCCCGACAAGGCCAATGCCATGCTCGATGCCATCGTGCCCGAGAAGGACAGCGAAGGCTATCGGCTGGATGCTTCTGGCCGCCGCCTGACGATCATCTTTGAGATTGATCAGGTGCGCTCGACCTTCCTCGACATGTTCCAGCTGGCCATCCCGATGTTCCAGGCTGTGGGTGTCGATGCCCAGATCCGCACCATGGACCGCTCCTTGTGGGAAGTGCGGGTGCGCAATGGCCGGGATTTCGATGCCACCGCGCACCAGTTCGGCGCCAATAGCGGCGTCGCCGCCATGCTCGATGCCCGCTATTTTGTGCCGTTCAATCCCAATGCAATTTATGCACCGGGCTGGGCGCTCTATTTCACCGATCCTCAGCATGAAAATGCCATTGAGCCGCCCGCGGACGTCAAGACGCAGCAGGAATTGTACAAGCAATTGCTGGCGACCGGCGATCAGGCCAAGCAGAAAGAACTGATGCAGCAGCTGCTCGAGAACGCTGCCGACCAGTTCCTGACCTTCGGTGTCAGCCTGCCGCCCGATGGCTATGGCGTGGTCAAGAACGACATGGTCAACACCATGCCCGTTATGCCGAACTCGTTTGGCTGGCCCACACCTGGACCCTCCATGCCCGAGCAGTTCTTCAAGGCCTGATCGGCAACATTCTCCCGATGAACGCACAGTACCGGCCCGCACGCGGACCGGTACACGGCACCGCCAACTCTGAAAAATGGAACCCGGAAATGCTCGACGCCCTCGCAAAAACAGCCAGCACATTGCGCAAACCAGACTGGTACAAATCTGCAACCCGCTGGACCCAGTTGACGCTGGCCGAGGATGACCCGGTTAAATACGATCCCGAATTCTGGATCGATGTGTTCAAGCGCACCAAATCCAACGCGACCTGTCTGAGCGCGGGCGGCTATATCGGTTTTTATCCCTCCAAGGTGCCGCTGCACTATGTCAGCAAGTTTCTCGGCGATACCGATCCGTTCGGCACGCTGGTGGAAGGCGCGCGCAAGCTCGACATGCATGTGATGGCACGCGTTGACCCGCATGCCATCCATCAGGATGCCGCCGACGCGCACCCCGAATGGATCGCTGTCGACAAGGACGGCAACAAGCGCCGCCACTGGGCCTTCCCCGAAGTGTGGGTGACCTGCGCCTATGGCGATTACAACAATGTTTTCATGCCGGAAATCGTCAAGGAAATTACCCGCGAATACGATATCGACGCGGTCTTTGCCAATCGCTGGCAGGGCCATGGCGTGTGTTATTGTGATTCCTGCAAGACCCGGTTCAAGGCGGCCTCCGGCTTTGACCTGCCGCTGAACAGCAATGCCGACGATCCGCAGTGGAAGGCCTGGACCATCTGGCGGCGGGAAGTGCTGACCCGCATGGTGATCCAGTGGGACAAGGACGTCAAAGCCATCAAGCCGCATGCCAGCTTCATTCCCAATATGGGCGGGGCATCGTTGATGGAATTTGATCTTGGTCTCATCGAAAAACATTGCCCTTTCCTCGTTATTGATGATCAGGGCCGTCAGGGTCTGGAATCGATCTGGGCGGCGGGGCGGAATGCCAAGCGCATCCGTGCCACTTTCCCGGAGCGCCCGGTAATCCTCATCACCTCGATCGGGCCTGAAGAAGAGCACCGCTGGAAGGATTCGGTGACGACCGGCGCTGAAATCCAGTCATGGATCACCAATGGTGTCGCCCATGGCATGCTACCCTGGTACACCAAGTTCAACGGCGTTGTGCCGGATGACCGCTGGGTCGCCCCGGTGGCCGAAGCCTTCAGCCTGCATGAAGGGCTTGAAGACATGCTGGCGGCAACCACGGCCAACGCGGAAATCGCCGTGATTGACCCCAGCACCACGCTTAAAATGTGGGCGCAGGAAAACCGCCGCATCGCTGAAGCCGATGATCTGGGCTTCTATCAGGCACTGATCGAGGCCAAGCTGCCTTTTGAGTTTCTCTCCGACGAGATGATGAGCGCCGAGGCGCTGGACCGGTTCAAGGTTGTCATTCTGGCCAATGCTACCTGCCTGTCGGATGAACAATGCCAGGCATTGCGTGACTATGTGGCCCGTGGGGGCAGTCTGGTTGCCGCCCATGAAACCTCAACCCGCACCGAGACCGGCGCGTTGCGCACCGAGTTCGGGCTGGCCGATGTGTTTGGTGCCCGCATGAAGGCCCCGGCGCGCGGGCCGGTGAAAAACACGTACGTGGCGCTCAATGGCAGCCATGACATCAATGCCGGATTTGAAGGGGCCAACCGCATTATCGGTGGCACGCATTTGATGACCGTCGAGGCTGATGCGGACACCAGCGCGCCCTTCCTGTTTGTGCCCGATTTCCCCGACCTGCCCATGGAAGAGGTCTATCCGCGCGAAGAACCAAAGGGTGCAGCGGTTATTACCCGAGAGAATGCAGCCGGTGGCCGCACGGTTTATATCCCCTGGAATATCGGCTCCGTCTTTCTTGATGTGCTGGCCGAAGACCATGCCATCCTGATGGCCAATGCCGTGCGCTGGGCACTGGGCAAGCCCTCACGTGTCGAAGTGAACGGCCATTCCGTGCTCGATATCGCCATCCGTGAATCGGCGGATGCCCTCTCGGTGATCATGTTCAACCTGACCAACCCGATGATGCTGAAAGGCCCGACCCGCGATATCTATCCGGTAGGTGCCCACACGGTTGAAGTGGATGTGCCCGCAGGCCGCACCGTGAAATCGGCGCGCCTGATGGTCGATGGAGCGCCCGTCAAGGTGGAAACAAGGGGTAATCGCGCCATCATGCAGGTACCCGCGATCGACATGCTTGAAGTAGTATATCTCGAATGGGCCTGAAGGCCGGGCGATAGGGGAGACAGCGATGCTTCGATACATCATTAAACGCCTCATCTACATGATCCCGACCATGTTCGGCATGTCGTTGATTGCGTTCCTGATTATCCAGTTGCCGCCCGGGGATTACGTCACCTCCATTGTCGCCTCGATGACCGACAATGGCCAGAACGCCGACCCCGCACAGATCGCCCGGATGCGGGAGATATATGGCTTCGATGACCCGGTGATTATCCAGTACTGGAAATGGATTTCCGGCATCATTTTGCGGGGGGATTTTGGCTATTCGTTTGAATGGGGCCGTCCGGTATCGGAACTGATCTGGGATCGTATGGGCTCAACCCTTGCGGTATCGGTTGTCTCGCTGCTGTTTGTCTGGGCCGTGTCCCTGCCCATCGGCATCTATTCTGCGGTGCGCCGGCATTCGGTGGGGGACCATGTGTTCACCCTGCTCGGGTTTATCGGTCTCGCCATCCCCAATTTCATCCTCGCGCTGACGCTGATGTATGTCTCTTACAAATATCTGGGGCAAAGCGTTGGCGGGCTTTATTCGCCCGAATATGTCGGCCAGCCCTGGAGCCTTGCCAAGTTCGGCGACATGCTGGCGCATTTGTGGATTCCGGTGATCGTGATCGGCACATCCGGCACGGCGGCCATGATCCGCATCCTGCGCGCCAACCTGACCGATGAACTGAACAAGCCCTATGTGGTCACGGCAAGGGCCAAGGGCCTGCCGCCGATGACCGCCCTGATCAAATACCCGGTACGCATTGCGCTCAACCCGTTCGTCTCGGCCATTGGCTGGGTGCTGCCCAATCTGATCTCGGGCGTCACCATTACCGCCATTGTGCTCAACCTGCCCACAGCCGGCCCGCTGCTGCTGCGTGCCCTGATTGCGCAGGACATGTACCTCGCCGGCAGCTTCATTCTGCTGATGGGCATACTGACACTCATCGGCATGCTGGTCTCGGACCTGCTGCTCGCCCTGCTTGACCCCCGGATACGGTTCAACTGATGACTATGGAAACCACCACAAGCCTTTTGCAAGATGATGGTCCGGCGATCAGCCCGCTGAAGCCCGGCCAGGAAACAATCTCGATTGCTGCGGCAGGACAATGGACGCTGATCTGGCACAAGTTCACCGCCAACAAGGTGGCCATGTTTGCCGGCGTGATCATCATAATGCTCTATCTGATTGGCGCATTCGCCGAGTTTCTGGCACCCGACCTGCCGCAAACCTCGCGGCCGCAATATACCTATGCGCCGCCCCAGAGCATTTCGTTTTTCGCCCCCGATGGGGAAGGCGGCACCAAGTTTCTGCCTCACGTTCAGGGCTATAAGGTTGAGGTGAACCCGGAATCCCTGCGCCGCTCATTCACTGTTGATGACGATCAGATCGTGCCTATCGGCTTTTTTGTGCGGGGTGCGGAATACAAGTTCTGGGGTCTGTTCCCCATGGACCTGCATCTGGTGGGGCCCCTCAAGCACACAGATCCGTTCTATCTGCTTGGCACCGACAAGCTGGGGCGCGACCTGTTGAGCCGGCTCATTTATGGCACCCGTGTTTCCATGTCGATCGGCCTGATCGGTGTTGCCATCAGCCTCGTGCTCGGTGTCGTGCTCGGCGCGCTCTCGGGCTATTACGGCGGCTGGGTGGATACCCTGATCCAGCGTGTGGTTGAAGTGATCAGCGCCATGCCCACCATTCCCCTCTGGCTCGGACTGGCTGCCGCCATTCCCATCACATGGTCGCCCCTCCAGGTCTATTTTGTCATTACCCTGATTGTCTCGCTTCTGGCCTGGACAGGGCTGGCGCGTGAAGTGCGTGGCCGTTTCTTTGCCCTGCGCGGCGAGGATTTTGTCACGGCGGCCCGGCTGGACGGCTCGAGCGAGAAACGCATTATTTTCCGCCATATCCTGCCCTCGCTGACAAGCCATATTCTGGCGGTGGTGACACTGGCTTTGCCGACAATGATTGTGGCGGAAACGGCGCTTTCTTTCCTCGGCATCGGCCTCAAACCGCCGGTAGTGTCCTGGGGTGTGCTGTTGCAGGACGCCCAGAATATCCGGACGGTCGCAACCGCGCCCTGGCTGCTGATCTGGCCTGCCGGGGCGGTGGTGCTGGCGGTTCTGTCTTTCAATTTTCTCGGCGATGGCATGCGTGATGCCGCCGACCCGTATGAAGGATGAGCACCATGATTTCTGCCACTCAAAAACGTGCTGATCCAGAGCCGGGTGCCACCGTGCTCAGTGTTCAGAATCTGAGCCTCGATTTTCATCTGCGCACCCATATCCTGCATGCCGTGCGGGAGGTGAGCTTCGACCTCAAGCGCGGTGAGACCTTGTGCCTTGTGGGCGAGAGCGGCTCGGGAAAATCAGTGACAGCCCGCGCCCTGCTGCGGATTATTGATAGCCAGGCGGTGATTACCGGCGGCACCATTACGCTCGATACGGGCGCAGGACCAATCGCGGTCGATCAGCTCGATGAGAACGGCAAGGATATCCGCGCCATTCGAGGCCGGCGCATCGCTTTGATCTTTCAGGAGCCGATGAGTTCGCTCTCCCCGGTCCACACCATCGGATCGCAGATTGTCGAGGCTTTGCGTCTGCACCGGCAGATGGACAAAAAGGCCGCCCGCGCCGAGACCATCGAATTATTGCGGCAGGTGGAGATTGCCAGCCCCGAAGAGATGATCGACCGCTATACGTTCGAATTTTCCGGTGGCATGCGCCAGCGCGCCATGATCGCCATGGCGCTGGCCTGCGATCCGGACATTCTGATAGCCGATGAACCGACCACCGCGTTGGACGTGACCACACAGGCGGAAATTCTCGACCTGATCAAGCGGCTGCAAGTGTCGCGTGGCATGGCCATGCTGCTGATTACCCACGATCTGGGTGTGGTGGCCGAAGTGGCGGACACGGTGGCCGTGATGCGCTATGGCCGGATTGTGGAACAGGGCAAGGTGGACGAAATCTTCCACAACCCGAAACACCCCTATAGCAAGCAATTGCTCGCCTCGACCATGCGGCTCGAGCGCCATGCCGCTCAAGCGGCATCAAATGTCAAAACTGATGATCCAGTCCTCTCGGCGCGCAATCTGACCAAGGTCTATGGCGCGTCATCAAGCTGGTTTGGCGGCAAGGGATTTGCCCTCAAGGCCGTCGACAATGCCGATATCGATCTGTTCCGGGGTGAAAATCTCGGCATTGTGGGGGAAAGTGGCTCGGGCAAAACCACATTGGGCCGCCTGCTCTTGCGCACCGTCGAGCCGACTTCGGGGACAATCACCTATCGCCCCGAACCGGGGGTCGAAACCGATGTGCTCGGCCTCGGCAAGAGCCAACTGGCCGCCTATCACGCCCAGACCCGGCTGGTCTTTCAGGACCCGTTCGCCTCCCTTAACCCGCGCATGACCGTCAAACAGATCATCGCTGATCCGCTGGTCGTGGAGGGCAATCTGAACGCCCGCCAGATTGAGGAAAAAGTGGCCGGACTGATGGAGCTCGTCGGGCTCGATCCGCTGGCGATGGAGCGCTATCCGCATGCCTTTTCCGGGGGGCAGCGCCAGCGTGTCGGCATCGCCCGCGCTCTGGCGCTCGACCCGAAAATCATCATTGCCGATGAGGCAACCTCTGCGCTCGATGTGTCGATCCGTGCGCAGATTCTCGATCTGCTGCTCGATGTGCAAAAACGCCTGGGACTGAGCTTTATCTTCATCTCCCATGACATTTCCGTGGTGCGCTATTTCTGCGACCGGGTGGCAGTGATGCATCGGGGCAGGATCGTTGAACTGGGCGATGCCGAGCAGATTTGCACCGCGCCGCGTGAGGCGTATACCAAAAGCCTGATCTCTGCGGTGCCCAATCCGGACCCCCGCAACAAGCGCATGCTACACCGTACAAAATTTACTGCCTGAGGATAATCATCGTGCCAAAGTTTTCTGCCAACCTCTCGTTTCTCTATGCTGACCTTCCCTTTGCCGACCGCTTTGCGGCGGCTGCGAAGGACGGGTTCCCGGCGGTTGAGTATGTCAGCCCTTATGAAATGCCCGCTGACAAGATTGCCGCCATATTGCAACAGTACGGGCTGACCCAGGCCCTGTTCAACCTGCCCGCCGGGGACTGGGCCGGGGGCGAGCGTGGCATTGGTTGCCTGCCCGATCGAATAGAGGAATTTCAGGCCGGGGTGGCAAAAGCGGTTGAATACGGGCAAGCGCTTGGATGCAGGAAAATCAATTGCCTTGCAGGGATTGCGCCCCAAGGCGCAAGCGCTGATGTGCTTGAAGAGACATTGGTGGCGAACCTTAAATATGCCGCGCCGCGGCTGGCTGATGCTGGCATCCAGTTGTTGCTGGAGCCGATTAACTTGCGCGACATCCCGGGTTTCTTCGTCTCGCATACCGATCATGCCGAGCGGATATTCGATGCGGTTGGATCGGATAATCTCTATCTGCAATACGATATTTATCACACCCAGATCATGCAGGGCGACCTGATCCCTACCTATGAACGGCTGGCGGCACGCATTGCCCATATCCAGATCGCCGACAATCCCGGCCGCCACGAACCGGGTACCGGCGAGATCAATTACGACTTCGTTTTCAAGGCCCTCGACCGGCTGGGCTATGACGGTTTTATCGGCTGCGAATACAAGCCAATGGCCGATACCAGCGCCGGTCTGGGCTGGATGAAAAAGTATATCTGAGGAGCATCATCACATGAAAATTGGATTTATCGGTCTCGGGATTATGGGGCGGCCAATGGCCGGACATTTGATCGATGCGGGCCACGAGGTGTTTCTGCATCGGGTCAAACCGGTCTCGCAATTTCTGGTCGACAAGGGTGGCAAGGCTCTGGGCAGCGCCAAAGCCGTGGCCGAGATGGCCGATGTCATTATTCTCATGGTGCCCGATACACCCGACGTGGAAGAGGTATTGTTTGGGGCTGACGGCGTGGCCGGAAGCCTCTCGGCGGGCAAGCTGGTGATCGACATGAGTTCGATTTCCCCGGTCGCGACCAAGGAATTCGCCGCGCGGATCGAAGCGCTGGGTTGTGATTATCTCGACGCGCCGGTCTCGGGCGGCGAAACAGGGGCGGTGAATGCGGCGCTGACCATCATGGTTGGTGGCACGGACGAGGCTTTTGCCCGGGGCAAACCGCTTTTCGAGATCATGGGCAAAACCATCACCCATGTGGGCCCCGTCGGCGATGGGCAGACGGCAAAAGTGGCCAACCAGATCATTGTCGGCCTCACCATTGAGGCGGTGGCTGAAGGCCTGTTGTTTGCGCAAAAGGCCGGGGCTGATCCCGCCAAGGTGCGCGAGGCGCTGATGGGCGGCTTTGCCGGGTCAGCAATTATGAAATTGCACGGGCAGCGCATGATCGATCGCACATTCGATCCCGGCTTCCGCATTCGCCTGCACCGCAAGGATATCGGTCTGGCGACAGAGGCTGCCAAATCGCTTGGGGTGAAACTGCCCAATACGGCGGCCCTGCAGGACTTGATGAACGCCGCCATCGAAAAGGGTGACGGCGACAAAGACCATTCGGCCCTTGTGCTGACACTGGAGGAGATGGCCGAAAAGAGCTGAACGCACCCGCGTCACGGCTGAATTCGATCCAGATCAAATTGCCACCACCGTTCCTGAGGCACGGGGGACAGAGAACGGCTGCCCGCTCGGGCGCATGCCGGAGGAGAAAAACATGAGCAAGATTTCAATGCAATTGCCGTTTGGCGCCGTCTATTTCCGCAAGTCCAACCCACCCAGGGAGGACTGGGCGCGGGACTATGGGGTCGCGGCAGAAGACGGACTTAATGTGTTCCGGCACTGGTTCATGTGGAGCGCGATTGAGCGCAAGCCGGGTCAATATGACTGGGATGAATATGACCGCCAGCTCGATCTGGCGGCCGAAAACGGCATGAAGACCGTTATCGCCGAACTGACCCATACGGTACCCGACTGGGCCTATCGAAAATTCGCCCATGCCCGGCAGATGAAAGCCGATGGCACGGCGCTGGCCGCAACCATGGGCGTTTCGGCGGCGACCGGCGGCTTTGCCAATAATGGTGGCGGGGCCGGGTCGCTGACGCTGAACTGCCCTGAGGTCAAACAGGCGGCAGGCGCATTTCTGGAAGCGCTGGCCGGCCGTTACAAGGACCATCCCGGCATTCTGGGTTATGACGTCTGGAATGAATGCAATTATTCGCCTGCGGTGGATTACAATCCCCATACCAAAGCGGCCTTCCGGGTATGGCTGCAGGAAAAATATGGTGATCTCGATACGCTGGCTGCGGCCTGGTATCGCTTCTCTTATGCGGAATGGGACGATATTGAGCCGCCCACCCAGATCGCACCCTATCCCGAATGCATCGACTGGCTGCAGTTCAAGCGCGACAATTATTATGGACAGATGCAATGGCGCATCGACACCATTCGCGGGGTCGATACCAAAAACCTGATCGTCGCCCATGGTGTGGGCGGGGCCATTCCCGATATGGCATCGCGCGGCTGCGACGACTGGCTGGCCGCCTCCAAGGTCGAGGCCTATGGCTATACCTGGATTCAGGGGCGAAAGGGCGACCAGCCCTGGCGCAGCTTTTATGCCGCCGATCTCAATCGCGCCGCCTCCCGTGGCAAGCCGTTCTGGCATGCCGAACGGCAGGGCGGTCCGCTCTGGATGCAACCGCAAGTGGTGGGCCGGGACAAGGAAGACGCACGCGCCCCTGAGCCGGAAGACATTCGCGCCTGGACCATGACCTCTTTTGCCGGTGGCGCGCGCGGCGTGCTCAACCTGCGCTATCGCCCGCTGCTCGATGGCCCGCTATTCGGGGCCTTTGGTTCCTATGGCATGGATGGGGCGCGCACGCCGCGTTCCGACATGGCATCGGAGATCGGCAAATGGGCCAATGACCCGGCACAAAAGCCGCTGCTTGAGGCCAAGCCGGTCAAGGGCGATATCGGCATTCTGGTGGTGCCGGAAACCCAGCAATGGGACTATCTGCTCAGCCATGAAGGCAAATACGATACCTATGCGGCCGCCATGTGGGGTGCCTATCGCGGCTTTTTCGACAATGGCATTCAGGCCGACTGGGTGCATATCGATGATATCGCCCAGTATGATGCGCTCTATTTCCCCTATCCGATCATGTTCACCTCGGCCCAGGCCAAGATCATTACCGACTGGGTGGAACAGGGCGGTACACTGATTGCAGAGGCCTGCCCCGGCTATTTCGGAGATCGCGGCAAGGTCGGTGTCGTCCAGCCCAATATGGGGTTGGACAAGCTGTTTGGTGCGCGTGAGACCGATGTGGAATTCATGCCCGATATCGGGGACCGCATCCGCTTTCGCCTTGATGGGGTCGAGACGGTAGGTGGCGGCTTTTTGCAGGCCTATCAGCCAGAGGGCGGCACCCCCCGCGCCAGCTTTACCGATGGGCGCATCGCCATTGTCGAGAACCGGTTCGGCAAGGGCCGGACCATGCTGGTCGGCACCCATCCCTCGGTCGGCTACTACCGCAACAGTGCGCCCGAGGGCCTGAAATATTTCGCCGAATGCTTTGCCTTTACCGGCAAGACGCAGCACACAACGAGTAACAACCCGCATGTGCAGATCCGACTGCATGAAGCGGGCGACAGGCGCTATCTCTGGATCGTCAATCCCACCCGCGCCGAACAATCGGGCACGCTGACGCTTGGGGGCAAGGCCCCAAAGCCCGGCAAGGCCTTTTGGGCCGGTGAACATGCCGGTTTTGACGGCACACGGTTCACGGTGCCGCCAAGAGATGTGCTGATCGTTGAAATCTGAGCTTTGTGGAGGGCAGGTCATCCGGTGTTCCGAACCGGTTGATCTGCCCTCATTTCGGGGCACTGACCGGTGGAAGGGGGAGACGAAAGGGCGGATAAAAGGTCGCCTAGCGATGTCGGGGAGGATAGGATATAGCCCAAACGCAAATCCGGCGATAACGCCGGGATAGCGCAGGAGCGATATTATTTCGATTGTGTCCGATACCCGGTCCGGCGTTGCGTCGATCAAGAACCGGCATGCGCGGGTGACGGAAGAGCTGGGGCTGGCGATTGTCCGGGGTGACTTCAAACCCGGCGAATCCCTGCCGCCTGAAATTCAGATATGCGAAATGATGGGGGTGAGCCGCACGGCAATCCGTGAGGCCATCAAAGGGCTTTTCGCCAAGGGGCTGGTGGCCTCGAGACCCAAACTGGGCACACGCGTGCGTGAGGCGAGTGCCTGGAACCATCTGGACCCTGATGTGCTGCGCTGGCGGCTGGAGGTCAGCGATACGGAAACCTATCTGGTTAAAATGTTCCAGCTGCGCCACGCCACCGAACCGGCGGCCTGTGCCCTCGCTGCGGTGAACGCGCAAGAACAGGACTGCGTACACATTCAGGCAGCCTTTCAGGCAATGGTCGATGCTGGGGACGACAAGAATGCCTGGGTGGAGGCAGACCTCGATTTCCATAAATCGATTTATATGGCGACCCATAACGAGTTCTTCTGGCCGATAGGCCAGTTGTTCGGCTTTGGCCTTCGGCACATGTTCAATATCTCCGCGCTCGGCCCCCATCGACCGCGCGCTGTGCTTGAGCACGCAGCACTGGTTGAGGCCATTATCGGCCATGATCCCGAAAAAGCCCGGGCAACCGCTTTGACCCTGCTGGAAAATGCCAAAAAGGATATCGACCTGATCCGGAGCGCCGTCGACAGGGCGTAAGGGTATCGCGCCGGGCAGGCTATCGGGCCATCATTGCTGGCTGAAGGCGAAATATGCCATATGCACCCATTGGCACGCCTTGATCGATATGTTTGTCTGGCGTGGGCAACAGGGGCGCTGAATGGCTGAGCCGATTGAAATTACCGGCACGATTACCCTCGATCCCGCCGAGATTGATTTCAGCTTTGTGCGCAGTTCCGGCCCGGGCGGACAGAACGTCAACAAGGTCTCAACGGCGGTGCAAATCCGTTTTGATCTTAAACACTCGCCCTCATTACCCACAGGTTTGAAGACCCGCGCCGCAGCTCTTGCGGGAACCCGGCTGACCAATGAGGGGGTGATTGTGCTCACCGCATCCAGCTTCCGCTCGCAATTGCAGAACCGGCAGGATGCCGTCGCACGGCTGGTCGCCCTGTTGCAGCAGGCCGCGATTCCGCCCAAGCATCGCCGCAAGACACGCCCCAGCCTTTCAGCCAAACGCAAGCGTGTGGACGCAAAAACCCGCCGGGGCGCGATCAAAAACCTGCGCCGCAGCAAGCCGAGCCTCGACTGATATAAACTATTGTTTCGCAACGGCTTTATTCAGATGACTGGCTGAATAATGCCTGGGGTTTGCCGGCCGCAGACACGGTGCATCCATGTGCAGGGCGGTTTTGCGGAAGCTGGTCAAATATTAGCAAGTGTTGACGTGCGTCGGCTTTTCGTGGTGCGATAGTGCCGAGGTAGGGAGGAATAACCTGAAGACCGGCAACAACCGGATTTTCAGGATGTTTGGCTTTGTGCCTAAAAACACGGCACGCATTCCCGCTGATTGTCTTTTGTGCATTTTTTTGAAAAACAGACTTGATTGTTTGTAAGTGACGCCGCAGTTTTCCCATTCTGAATAACGCGGGAGGCTGTCGGGTGACTGGCAAGCACAGAAGAAGATCGCAGCAGGAACGCACCGCCGAGACATCGGCGCGGCTGATGGAAGCGACCATCGACCTGCTCTATGAAAACGGGATCACCCGGGCGACGACGCCGGAAATTGCCCGCAAGGCCGGTGTGTCGCGCGGCGCGCTGACCCATCACTTTCCCACCCGCGATTCCATCATCACCAGTTCGATTGCCCGCATGTTGTCGCTGGTCAACGAGGATCTGGCGCGATTTGGAAAGGACTTTGCCGTCCGGGGTGGTTCCAGCGACGAGATCGTCGATTACCTTTGGGACGTCATGTCGAACCGGCTGTTCTATGTGACCCTCGAATACCTGCCTGAAGCCCGGCACAATGAAGATTTCAAGCAGCAATTGGTGCCCGTTGTGCGTGATTTTCATGCCGGGCTTGACCTGATCTGGACGGAACTGGCCGAACGCGCTGAAGTCAGCCCCGATCTTGCCCGCAACATGATGAACGGCACCATGTGCTTTATCCGCGGCATGATTGCCCAGACGGTGCTGCGCGATGACCCTGCCTATTACGAAGGCCTGCTCACCTTCTGGAAACAGCAGGTGCGCCAGCAATTCCCCACCGCCAAACCGGCTGCCACCCCGAAACACGGAGCCGCCGAATGAGCGCGCTGCTTTCAGTTACCAACCTGACGCTTGGCTTTTATGGCGCCCAGGTGCTCAACGGCGTTGATTTTGACATTGAAGAAGGCTCGTTCACCGGCCTGATCGGCCCGAATGGTGCCGGCAAATCGACCCTGTTCAACGCTATCTCCGGCCTGTATCAGCCAAGTGGCGGCAGCGTGAAGATCGGCGATGATGACATTACCGGCCTGCCGCCGCATCAGCTGGTGCAGCGCGGACTGGTGCGCACCTTTCAGTTGGCGCGCGGCTTTCCCAAACTCTCGGTTTTCCAGCATCTGATGCTTTACGGGCTGAAACAGCCCGGCGAACACATGCTGGCCGCCGTGCTCGGCAGCAAGGCGGCAAAAGCCCGCGAGGCGGAACTCGCTGAACGCGCCCTTGGCATCGCCCGCCGGTTGCGTCTCGATCATGTCATCGACAATCCGGTGACCGCCTTGTCCGGTGGCCAGAAAAAGCTGGTCGAAATCGGCCGCGCCCTGATGGCTGAACCGAAAATCATCCTGCTCGACGAGCCGATGGCCGGGGTGAACCCCACCCTGACCGACGAGATTGCCGGGCATCTGGTGGCGCTCAATGAAAGCGGCATCACCATCTGTCTCATCGAACACGACATGGCGCTGATCAAACGGCTTTGCGACCCCGTGGTGGTGCTGGCCGAGGGCCGCAAGCTGGTGGAAGGCACGTTCGAGAAAGTCGCCGCCGATACCGAAGTTCAGGAAGCCTATCTGGGAAGCCGCAAATGAGCCTGCTCACAGCTGAAAATATTGTTGCCGGCTATGGTGCGGCGGAACGCATTCTCAAGGAGGCCTCGATCCGGGTCGAACCCGGTGAGATTGTCACCATTATCGGCCCCAATGGCGCCGGAAAATCGACATTGCTGAAAGTGGTTGCCGGCCTGGTGCCCGCCCGAGAAGGCAAGATTGTGCTTGAGGGCCGGGATGTCACCAGCGAGAGCGCCGTTGGCCGCACCAAGTCGGGCATCAGCTTTGTGCCCCAGGAACGCAATATTTTCGGCTCGCTTTCGGTCGCGGAAAATCTTGAGATCAGTGCCTATCAGGACAGCACTGGCGGCAAGACCCGCATGGCGGAAATGTTTGACCGCTATCCGATGCTGGCGGGAAAACGCGGTGATCTGGCGCGCACGCTGTCGGGCGGCCAGCGGCAAATCCTTGCCATGGCCATGGGCCTGATGACCGCCCCGACGCTTCTGCTGCTCGACGAGCCGACCGCGGGCCTGTCGCCTCGCGCCGCAGAAGAACTTTTCGACGCCATCACGGCACTCAACCAGACCGGACTGCCCATTTTGATGGTCGAGCAGCATGCGGTCGAAGCTTTGGCCATATCCACGCGTGGATATGTCCTCGTATCCGGCAAGGAATCCGCTGAGGGGGCGGGACCTGATCTTGCCGTTGACCCCGAAATCCGCCGTCTCTTTCTCGGCGGGTGATCCAAAACTGAATGACTAAGCAAGTGCAAAAACAAGGGTAAAATAATGACCAAATATGCAGTCAATCGCAGAAGTTTCCTTGGTGCCTCAACAGCGCTCGTTGGCCTGGCGATGATGCCGTCCGCAGCCCGCGCAGAGGGCGAGGTTATCAAGATCGGTACACTGACCCCGCTCACCGGCGCTGGTGGCCCCTATGGCCCCATCATGACCCAGACGGCCCAGGCCGTTGTCGACGAGGTTAATGCCGCCGGCGGCGTGCTCGGCAAGCAGATCGAGCTGATCTCCGAAGACGACCAGACCAACCCCGAAGCCGGTGTCCGCGCCGCGCGCAAGCTGATCGATGTGGATCAGGTCTCCGCCATTCTGGGCACCTGGGCCTCCTCGGTGACCACAGCCGTTGCCCCGTTGTGCTGGGAATCGGGCACCTTCCTCGCCACCGTTTCCGGCGCTGATGCAATCACTGAACTGCCCCATAACGGTTACCTTGTGCGCACCCAGCCGAACACCACGCTGCAGGGCCGCAAGTTTGGCGAATTCGCGCTGGAAAAGGGTGCCAAGCGCGTGTTCTTCGTCTCCCCGCAGACCCCGTTCGCTGAAAGCCAGTACACCAACATGGCCAAGGCTGTTGAAGCAGGCGGCGGCGAAGCAGCCTCGCTGGTCTATGATGACAAGAAGCCTTCCTACCGCTCCGAAGTCGACGAGATCATGCGCTTCAATCCTGATGCGGTTGTGCTTGGCGGCTATGCACCGGACACCACTGTCATGCTCAAGGAACTTTATCGCGCCGGTTTTGAAGGCACCAAGATTGCCTTCGCCTATGCTGTGAACCAGCAGGTGCTCGATGGCGTGCAAAAAGAAGTCGTTGAAGGCTGCTACACAATTGCACCCTCCTCGAATGAAAATTCGACTGCCTACAAGCGCCTCGTCGACATGATCGGCGTTGAAAGCCCGGATCCCTACACCGTGCAGGTCTATGACCAGATCAATCTGATCATCATGGCAATGGCAGCAGCCGGCGAGAGCACCGGCACCGCGATCAAGGATAGCGTGCGCGCTGTCAGCCAGGGCGAAGGCGGCACCAAGGTCGACAATGCCATTGACGGGCTGAAGCTTATCGCTGAAGGCAAGGCTGTCGATTATGACGGTGCCAGCGGTCCGTGCGATTTCACCGACACGGGTGATATCTCCGACAGCAGCTTCCGTTACGAGCAGGTGCTCGACGGCAAGTTCTCCTTCATCAACATCGCCTAACGGTAAGCGCAGAGCATGACCATCCTGTTGCAGGCCTTGTTGAATGGCATAATGAACGGCACCCTGATTGCGGTGCCGGCCATTGGCTTCACCGCGATTTTTGCGGTGTTGCGCTTTCCCAACTTTGCGATCGCTGCCTACGCCACTATCGGAGCCTTTGCAGCCTGGTGGGTAAATGTTCATTTGGGTGCCGGCGTTTTGCCGGCACTCATCGTCGCCTTTGCCGTTGCCGGCTTTGCCGGCATGGCGGCAGAGGAGACAGCCCTGAAAGGGTTGCGCGGTTCGGGCGCCCTGACAGTGGCAATCGGTTCTATCGCGCTCAATGTTGTTCTTGAGAACATCGTGCGGCTCTATTTCGGCAATGATCTGCGCGGCTATGACCTGCCGATTGTGCCCGACTGGCGTTTTCTCGGCCTCAGGGTTGGTCCGCAGCAATTGCAAAGTCTCATGATCGCCATTGCCATTATGGCCGCCATGTTTGCTTTCCTCAGGTTTACCCGGTTCGGTAAGGCCATGCGGGCTGTGGCAGACAATGCCGATCTGGCCCGTCTCAAGGGCATCGATCCGGCCAAGGTCGCCATTCTGACGGTGTTTCTTGGCGCAGGTCTTGCGGGTACGGGCGGTGTTCTGATCGGGCTGGATGCCTCGATTGATCCCATGCTCGGCTACCGTGTGCTGTTGACCGTATTTGCGGCAGCGGTTCTGGGCGGTCTTGGCTCAATTCCGGGGGCTGTGGCCGGGGCGCTGGTTATCGGTATTGCCGAGGAATGTGCGCTTCTAGTCATACCGGCCACCTATCGTTCTGCGGTTGGCTTTATCGCCATTCTGCTGGTGCTCACCCTGCGTCCGCGCGGCATATTCGGCGAGAGGGCTGCCTGATGCTTGCATATTTTATCTTCGCCCTGACTATTGGCGGTGTTTACGCGCTGCTGGCGCTGAGCCTCAACCTCATCTGGGGCGGCGTCGGCCTTGTTAATCTCGGCCTCGTTGGTTTCTTTGCCATCGGTGCTTATACCTCTGCCATTCTGACCGGGGCTGGCACGCCAATTCTGGTGGGCTGGGGCGCAGCGATTGTCGTTGGTGCCGTCGCCGGTTTCATCGTCACGCTGGCCACCACGCGCCTGCGCGATGATTATCTGGCCATCGTGACGCTCGGACTTGCCGAGGTCATTCGTCTGGTCGCGCTCAATGAGCGCTGGTTGACCAATGGCTCGGACGGTATTTCGGGCATTCAGGCCCCGCTAAAATCCGTGCTCGGCAATCAGGGGTTCAACCTGTTCTACATGGTGATGGTCTGCTTCATTGTGCTGATCGTCTGGGCCTTGTTGCGCCGTATCGACCGGTCGCCTTATGGCCGCGCGATGAAAGCAATCCGTGAAGATCAGGAACTGGCGGCCTTTGCGGGCAAGAATGTATTGAGCTTCAAGGTGCAGGCCTTTGCCCTGTCCGCGGCGATTGCCGGCCTGGCCGGTGCGCTTTACGCGCATTTCCAGTCCTATGTCTCGCCGGATCATTTCCAGCCGCTGATCACCATTTACATCTTTCTGGCAGTTGCTGCCGGTGGCGTTGGCCGGCCCGCAGGAGGTGTGCTGGGCGCCTATCTGGTGGTGTTCTTCCTCGAACTCACCCGTTTCGTGCCCGACCTGCTGCCCGATTTCGCGCCAGCCCAGTTCGCCGCCGTTCGTGAAATCATGATCGGCACCGCACTGCTTCTGGTTCTTCGTTTCAAACCGCGCGGGCTATTGCCTGAGCGCATTATACCGGCACCCAAAATATGACAAACAAACCGCTCTCCACTCTGCTCGCAGCCCAGGCCGAAAAAGGCCAGCCGCTGCCCGTGTTCAAGGCACTTGATGATCTGTGCAAGGAACTGGTTGGCCATGAGCTGTTCACCCTCTTGTATGTCGATGGGCAGGAAGTGGCCCGCATCTATTCCAACCGGCCCGAGGAATATCCGGTATCCGGCCGCAAGCTGATGGGACCAACGCCCTGGGGTGATCTGGTTTTGAAAAACAAGCAGCCCTTTATCGGTTATGACAAGGAAGCCATTCGCTGGGCCTTTTTCGATCACGAACTGATTGAGAGCATGGGGCTGGGTTCGGTGATCAATGTCCCGGTCATTTATGATGATGCGGTGATTGGTACGCTTAACCTGCTGGCCCCGGAACATTATTATCGCGAAGAACAGGTGGCGCTGGTCGAACAGCTGGCCCCCGCTCTTGTTCCCGCTTTCTTGCAGGCCCGTGCCGAGGCGCGCGCCACATCCAATCGGAGTATTTAACGTGTCGACCATTCTTTTTACCAATGCCCGCATTGTTGACGGCACTGCGCCGGAGCCGGGTGCACCCACATCGGTGCTGGTTGAGGGCGGTATCATCCGCGAGGTCGCGGACAAGATCACCTCAGCGGATGCGCGGGTGATTGATCTGGGCGGGCGCACGCTGATGCCCGGCCTGATCGATTGCCATGTGCATGTTGTCGCTGTGCTGGCCGATCTCGGGCGCAATGCGCAATTGCCTGACAGTCTGGTCACCGCCCGGTCCATCCGCATCATGGGCGACATGCTCGCCCGTGGCTTCACCACCGTCCGCGATGTTGGCGGGGCCGATAGCGGGTTGCGCGTGGCAGCTGAGGAAGGTCTGTTTCCGGCACCGCGTCTGGTTTTGTCCGGCAAGGCATTGAGCCAGACCGGCGGGCATTGCGATTTCCGCGGGCCGTTTGACGACCGCCCCACCATCAAGACCGGGTTCCGGCTGGGCACTCTGGGGCGTGTGTGTGATGGCGATGCTGAAATGCGCCGGGCTGCGCGTGAAGAGATCAAGGGCGGCGCTGATTTCATCAAAATCATGGCCAATGGTGGCGTTGCCTCGCCAACCGACCCGATCCATTTCCTCGGGTTTTCGCGGGCTGAACTGACTGCCGTGGTGGAAGAAGCTGCAAACGCGGGCACCTATGTTTCGGCCCATCTCTACACCGATGCGGCAATCCGCCGGGCCGTGGAATGCGGTGTGCATTCGCTTGAACATTGCAACCTGATCGAAAGTGATACGGCCCATTTCGCCGCCGAGCAGGGCGCAATCGCCGTGCCGACACTTGTCACCTATGACAAACTGGCCAGTGAAGGAGCCTCGTTCGGCCTGCCGGCAACCTCGGTTGCCAAGGTGGACAATGTGCGCCTCAACGGCATGGCCTCACTGGAAATCATGCGTGAGGCGGGTCTGCTCATGGCTTATGGCAGTGACCTTTTGGGCGAAATGCACCAGCACCAGTCCGAAGAATTTGTCATTCGCGGGCGCGTGCTGCCGGCGATGGAAGTCATCGGTTCGGCAACCCATGTGGCGGCGAAACTGCTGCGAATGGAAGGCCGCATCGGCACGATCGCGCCGGACGCCTATGCGGATCTGGTGGTGGTGGACGGCAACCCGCTCGAAGACCTGTCCTTGCTGACAGGGCAGGGCCAGCACATGCCGATCATCATGCAGGGCGGCAAGTTCATCAAGGACACCGCCTTCGCCTGAATGTCCGGCTGATCGCCGCATGGATTGCAAAACACCGCCCCGATGAGGGCGGTGTTTTTTTATTGGTTATTTGCCGAGGCGGAGGGCGGCGAGATGGGCCGCCTTGGCCGGGATCGACAGATATTTCGTGATCAGGTCGACGCGTTCCGGTGTGAAATATTGCTCTTCGTGCAGCATGTTGACTGTCGCCAGAAGTTCATCGCCCGCAATCACCGGCAAATTGACCACAGAGCCGCAGCCGAGCGAACCGATCAGTTCGTAATCGGGAAAGACCTTGGCAATGTCGGCAAGCGTGTTGGCGACGAAGTGATTGCGCTTTTTATGGACGATCTCAAACCAGTCATCATAAGTGATCGGCTTTGTGCCCGAGGCGGGATAATTGGCGGCGTCGCTGGTATAGGCGCGCCGGGCCAGTTCGGCTGTCATATCGACCGTCATGACCGTGAAGAGCTTCACCCCGACGATCTGTTCGGTCAGGGTCTGCAACACCTTGTAGCAGGCCATGGCCGTCGTGGCCGTGGCGATGGCCGCGTCGAATTGCGCCAGCGCGGCATCGAAATTTTCAGTCGTCATGAAACTAGTCCTGGATTTGTTGAACGAGAGTGCCGCCGCTGGCCGCAAACAATTCGCGTGAATAGGCATCAGCCAGCTGGCCGGATTTCAATTGTGCGACATCGGCGACCTCAACGATCCGCCCATAGCGCATCACCGCCAGCCGGTCGCACAGAAATGAGACCACCGGCAGGTTGTGGGTGACGACCAGATAGGTGAGGTTCTGCTCGCGCCGCAGCCGCTTGAGGAGATTGAGGATTTCAGCCTGCACCGACACATCAAGCGCCGAGGTCGGTTCATCAAGCAGCAGCACTTTCGGCTCCAGCATCAGGGCGCGGGCAATGGCGACGCGCTGGCGCTGGCCGCCCGAAAGCTGGTGCGGGAAGCGGAAGCGGAAACGCCGGTCGAGCCCGACGGCTTCCAGCATGGCCTCAACCCGGTCACCGCGATTGCCAATGCCGTGGATGGCAAGCGGTTCACCAAGGCTGGCATCGACGGTTTTGCGCGGATGCAGGGAGCCATAGGGGTCCTGAAACACCATCTGGCAGACCCGGGCAAACTGCCGGTCGACGCCATGGCTGCGCTCTTGGCCCAAAACCGAAATGCCCCCGGTCCATTCCGGAGCCAGCCCGGCAATGGCGCGCAGAACCGTGGTTTTGCCCGAGCCGCTTTCGCCCACAAGAGCAAAGCTTTCGCCCGTCGCAATGGAGAGGTTGATGTCATGGGTGATTTGCGTCTCGCCATAGGAAATGTCGAGATCGGTGAGGGTTATGGCGCTCATGTGCCCGCCCATGCGCTGCGGTCAAGCACCGGCAGTTCTTCGCGTGTTTCATTCATTTGCGGCATCGCGGCGAGCAGGCCGCGGGTATAGGGGTGTTGGGCGTTGGACAATTCGCTGGCGATGCAGCTCTCGACCACTTCGCCACTGTTCATCACCAGTATCCGGTCGCAATAACGCGACACCAGATTAAGGTCATGGCTGATCAGGATCAGCCCCATGCCCTTGGAGGTGACCAGATCATCGATAATATCGAGCACCTGCGCCTGCACAGAAACATCGAGCGCCGAGGTCGGCTCGTCCGCAATCAACAGGTCCGGCTCGGGGATCAGCATCATGGCGATCATCACCCTTTGGCCCATGCCCCCCGAAACCTCATGCGGATAAAGCCCGGCGACCCGTTCGGGATCATTGATGCGCACGGCTTCGAGCATGGAGAGCACCCGTGCCTTGATTTCGGCGCGGGGCAATTTTGTATGGGTGACGAGGGCCTCGGCAATCTGTGCGCCGACGGTCATCACCGGATTGAGCGAGAATTTGGGGTCCTGCATCACCATGGAAATGCGGGCGCCGCGAATGGCGCGCATCTGCTTTTCGCTTTGGGCCAGAATGTCGATGCCATCGAACATGAGCTTGTCGGCAGTCACTTTGCCCGGTGAACGGATCAGTTTAAGGATCGCGCGCCCGGTCATGGATTTGCCCGAGCCGCTTTCCCCCACAATGCCGAGGCGTTCTTTGCCAAGGGAAAACGAGATGCCGCGCACCACTTCCACCCGGCCTTGCGGCGAGGGGAAGCTGACGCGGAGGTTGTCGACTTCAAGAAGGGGGGTGCTCAAAGCTTGTCTCCCTGTTTGGGGTCGAGCACATCGCGCAAACCGTCACCGAGAAAACAAAAGCCGAGGCTGACCAGAATAATGGCAAAACCGGGCATGGTCGCCACCCACCATTGATCAAGAATAAAGGTGCGGCCGCGCGAAATCATCGCGCCCCATTCCGGCAGCGGCGGCTGTGCGCCCAGCCCGATAAAGCCTAGCCCAGCCGCCGTCAGAATGATCCCGGCCATATCAAGGGTGACGCGGATGATCATCGAGGAGGTGCAGAGCGGCAGGATATGCCGGACAATGATGCGAAACGGCGAGGCCCCCTGCAATTGCACGGCGGCAATGAATTCGGAATGCCGGAAGGTCAGGGTTTCCGCACGGGCGATACGGGCATAGGCGGGCCATGCGGTAATGGCGATGGCGATGATCGCGTTCTCGATGCCCGGCCCAAGGGCGGCAACAAAGGCCAGCGCCAGAATGAGTTTGGGCATGGAAAGAAAGACATCAGTAATGCCCATCATCACCCGGTCGACCCAGCCGCCGAAATAGCCGGCAATGGCCCCGATCAGCAGCCCGACCGGCGCGGCGATGACCGCGACCAGGGCGACAATGGTCAGGGTAATGCGCGCGCCATAGACAATGCGCGAAAAGATATCGCGACCCAGTTCATCCGTCCCCATCCAGTGGGTGCCACCGGGAGGCTGCAGACGATTGCCCAGATCCTGCCCGATGGGGGAGAAGGGAGCGATCAGCGGCGCGAACATGGCGGTGATGATCAGCACGAAAATGATGAACGCCCCGACAACGGCCAGCGGATTGCGCATCAGCGCCAGAACGATGCGATAGCTGCGCCCGAGATTGGCCTGCAGCAGGGAGGCGGGGCTGTCGTCAAGCAGCCAGTCGCGTGTCGAAGCCATTAGCGGGCCCTCGGATCAAGGACGCGATAAAGCACGTCGGAGATTTTGTTGATGAAGATGAAGACCGCGCCGATAACCAGCGTGGCGCCAAGCACCGCATTCATGTCGGCATTGAGAAGGGCGGTGGTCAGGTAATTGCCGATCCCCGGCCAGGAGAACACAACCTCGATCATGACCGAGCCTTCAAGCAGCCCGGCATAGGAAAGCCCGATCACCGTGATCAAGGGCACGCGGATCGGGTTGAACGCATGCCGCCACAAAACCAGCCGCTCGGGCACGCCCTTGACCCGGGCGGTGGTGACAAATTCCTGGCTGAGCTGGTCGAGCATGAACGAACGGGTCATGCGCGCGATATAGGCAAGGCTGAAGAACCCCAGCACCGAGGCGGGCAGGATAATGTGGCTGACCGCATTGCGGAAAATATCGAGATCACCGGCCAAAAGACTGTCGACTAGAATAAGCCCGGTTACCGGCGGGATCAGCCCGTCATAGAAAATATCGATCCGCCCCGGACCACCGACCCAGCGCAGATTGGCATAAAACACCGCCAGCCCGACGAGGCCGAGCCAGAAGGCGGGGACCGAATAGCCCAAAAGACCGATGACGCGGATGACCTGATCAATCCATGTGCCTTGCCGACTGGCGGCATAAACCCCCATCGGCACGCCCAGAAACACCCCGATCAGAATGCCGATTGTCGCCATTTCGAGCGTCGCCGGGAAGAAGCGGGCGAGGTCATCGGCCACAAAACGGCCGGTTGAAACCGACTTGCCGAAATCACCCGTCAGCACATCACCCACATAAGAGAAGAACTGCAGGATCAACGGCCGGTCGAGCCCCATGGCTTCCCGCGCCGCATCATAAACGGCCTGCGGTGCACGGTCGCCAACAACGGCGAGAACCGGATCGATCGGGATGACCCGGCCGATGAAAAACGTAATGGCCAAAAGGCCGAGAAAGGTCAGCGCCACAGTGACAATAAAGCCAAGAATTGTCGTCGTGGTCTGCTTGATCCACCGCTGTCGTCCACCGGCTGCCGCATGTGGTGCGGGGGGTGACGTCTGCGGCTGGGTTTGCGGTTCGATTGTCACGCCGCCAAATTCTCCGTTTGATAACAACAAACTAGCGCCGGGCCCTTGGCGTCGACGGTTTCGTATTTTTCACTTTTCGCTTGGAGCATACAAGAAATTTTGCTTATATCAAAAAAATTATTGTGGGACGAGGACAGGTAATGGCTGAGGCGCTAGCCAGAAACGAAGCTGATAATCATCCAAAAGTCGGTGCGCTTATTCGCGCCCGCCGCCGCCAGATGCATCTCACCTTGCAGGCGCTGGGCGACAGGGCCCAGGTTTCCGTCGGCTACCTCTCCCAGGTCGAACGCGACCACGCTACACCCTCGCTTGGCACGCTGGCCCAGATTGCCCGCGCACTTGAGGTGGGCATCGACTATTTCATCTCCACCCCCAATACGCGTGAGGCTTTGACCCGCGAGGGGGGACGGCCGAAATTTTCCATCGATGGATCCTCCGTGGTCTATGAGCGGCTGGGTGCCGATTTCCCCGGCAATGTATTGTCCTCCTTCGTCATGACCGTGCCGCCCGGCTACCGGTCCGAGACCGTTGCCCATGAGGGCGAGGAAATTCTCTATATCCTTGAAGGCGAGATCACTCAGCGTCTCGGCGATGAAGACATGATCATGTCGGCGGGGGATAGCCTCCATTTTCGCGGCAATCATCCGCATGCATGGTCCAACCACACAGACAAACCGGCGCGCCTTTTATGGACGGGCACGCTGGCCCTTTTCCGTTCCACGGCAAAGCCACGGCTTTTGCCGGATGACGCAAACACGTCCGGTGCCAAGCCGGCCAGAAACGCCAACAAGAAAACTGCCAAGTCAAAGGAGAAACACTGATGAAATTCGCAAGAGCCGCATTGTTTGCGGCGGCCATCGCCTTGCCGATGAGCCCCGTCGCTGTGCTGGCTGAAACGCCCGCCGACGTTTTGGTCGTTGCCCAGAATATCGATGACATCGTCGCCATCGATCCCGCTCAGGCGTACGAATTCACCTCCGGTGAACTCGTCACCAATGTCTATGACCGTCTGGTCCAGTATGATGCCGAGGACCCCTCGGTTCTCTCCGCCGGTCTGGCGTCCGAATGGACCGCCGATGATGCGGCCAAGACCATCACCTTCACCCTGCGTGATGGTGTGACCTTCCATTCCGGCAATCCCGTGCGTGCCGAAGACGTGGTCTTCTCGCTCGCCCGCGTGATCAAGCTCAACCTGACCCCCGCCTTCATTCTCACCCAGCTTGGCTGGACCCCTGAAAATGTTGACGACATGGTCACCGCCGAAGGCAATACCGTCACCATCAAATATGATGGCGATTTCTCGTCTGCCTTCGTGCTCAACGTGCTGGCGGCCCGTCCGGCCTCGGTCGTTGATGAAGTCACCGTGATGAGCCATGAAGCCGATGGTGACATGGGCAATGCCTGGCTTAATGCCAATTCCGCCGGCTCCGGTCCTTTCGAGCTGGCAGGCTACCGTCCGGCTGAAATCATCCGCCTCAATGCCAACCCTGATTACTTCAAGGGCGCGCCCAAGGTGAATTCGGTTATCGTGCGTCACGTGGCGGAAGCGGCAACCCAGCAATTGCTGCTGCAGTCCGGCGACGTCGATATGGCCAAGAACCTGACCCCGGACCAGATTGCCGGGCTTGAGGGCGATGTGAAGGTTGAAACCTTCCCGCAGGCCGCTGTGCATTTCCTCTCGTTCAACCAGAAGACCGAAGCCCTGCAGCCGGAAGCTGTGTGGGAAGCGGCCCGTTACCTCGTCAACTACAAGGGCATGACCGACAGTTTCCTCAAAGGCCAGATGGAAGTGCATCAGGCATTCTGGCCAAAGGGTTTCCCCGGTTCCTATGACGAAACCCCCTATACCTATGACGTGGAAAAGGCCAAGCAGATCCTCGCCGATGCCGGTATCGAAACACCGATCAATGTGACCCTCGACGTGATCAACGCCACCCCGTTTACCGATATGGCGCAATCGCTGCAGGCAGGTTTTGCCGAAGCGGGCATCAATTTCGACATCATTCCGGGCACGGGCGCGCAGGTCATCACCAAATATCGTGAGCGTACCCACGAAGCCATGCTGTTGTATTGGGGTCCTGATTTCATGGATCCGCATTCCAACGCCAAGGCTTTCGCCTACAATTCGGACAATTCGGACGAAAACTACCAGGCGACCACCACATGGCGGAATGCCTGGGCTGTGCCGGATGACATGAACAAGGAAGTCACCGCAGCGCTCGCTGAAGCTGATCAGGCAAAGCGCAACGAGATGTATGTCGACCTGCAGAAAAAAGTGCAGGAAAATTCGCCGATCGTCATCATGTTCCAGGCCGCTTATGAAGTCGCGATGGCTCCGAATGTGAACGGCTATGTCAATGGCGCGACATCCGACTTCGTTTATTACCGTCTGGTCTCCAAGTAAGACCTGACGCATCGATTATGCCGGGCCGCTGCGGCGGCCCGGTTTTTGTTTTCACCCTCGGGGACACCAAAATGTCGAATATCCTGACAAAACGCATGACCAATCTGCAGGCACTGATGGCCGAAACCAAAACGGACCTGATTGCCATCGGCCCATCAAGCCACATGCAGTGGCTGGCCGACCTGTCTCCCCATGGCGACGAGCGCCCCGTGATGCTGCTGGTCAGCCAGACCTATGCCGGTTTTCTGATGCCCGCGCTCAATGTTGATAGCGCCCGCCAGCACACCGACCTGCCATTTTTCCCATGGTCCGATGCCGATGGCCCCGACGTAGCGCTCAAGGCCCTGCTTGATGCCACCAATATTGACCGCGACGCGCCAAGTGTCGTTCTCGACGAGACCATGCGCGCCGATTTCGCGCTGCTGCTGCTCGATGCACTGCCCGGCGCAAGCCGCCGTTTCACAAATGATACAATCGGCCATCTGCGGGCCTTGAAAGACGACGCTGAATACAAGGCCCTCAAGGCCTGTGCACTGCTCAATGACCGGGCGATGGAAACCGGTTTTGCGGCGCTCAAGCCCGGCGTCACCGAGATCGAAATCGCCAATGTGATCGTAGAATTCTATAAGGCCAACGGCGCCGTCCAGGAATTCACCAGCGTATGCTTTGGCGGCAATGGCGCGTTTCCGCACCATCACACGGGAACAACAAAGCTGAAGGCTGGCGACGCTGTGTTGATCGACACCGGCTGCCGGATTGGCGGCTATCCCAGCGACATGACCCGTGTCGGCTATTGCGGCACCGAGCCTGAAAACTTTGCCGAAGTGCATGCCGTTCTTGAGGCAGCAGTCGGCGCGGCGCTGGAGGCTGCGCGCCCGGGCGTCAAGGCGAAGCAGGTCGACAAGGCCGCCCGTGATGTGATTACGAAAGCCGGATATGGCGACAAATTTGTGCACCGCACCGGCCATGGTCTTGGCATCGATATTCACGAGCCGCCCTATATCACGGCCAGCGCTGAAACCGTTCTGGAGCCGGGCATGGTGTTTTCCATTGAGCCGGGCATTTATCTGGCCGGACAATTCGGCCTGCGGCTGGAAGAAATCGTCATCCTGCGCGAAGATGGTCCGGAGATTTTCTCGGAACTGCCGCGCACGGCTATCGCCGTATAGCGCTGCGTCGAATACAGTTTTGCAAGAAGGTGGCACGCGCTCCGGTTGATGCCGGTTCGCCTGCCGCTTTATGTGGTCAGCGGCTTTTGAAATTCCATGTCCCGGTGTTTTTTCAGCCGGATGAACCCCATGGAAATATGCGAGCGCCTGATATGGCCCGCCGCCGAGAGATCCCCCACCTCCACAGCCGCCATGATGTCAGCGATCTCGCGTGAGAAAATCGCCAGTTCATGGGCAAGGTTCATGTGCGGCAGCGATTTCAGCCAGATGCGGCTGGCCTGATAGAACAGGCGTTCAGAAATATCCCGCAAGGGCTCGTTATCGGTCAGGCGCATGAGCGCGTGAAAGAAGTCGATATTCAGCCGGCCAAATCCCCGCGCATCGGGCGCGAAAACCAGGGCGCAACTGCGCTCGAACAATTGCTGGAACTGGCCGATGGTCTCAGTTGTCGGCGGCACCGGGGAGAGCGTGCCCAGCAATTGGTCCAGTTCCATGCGCAGCTGATAAACCTGAGCGAGGGAATCGATCTCGATATCGGTGACGATTGTGCCGACACCCTGCACTGAGGTTAAAAGCCCCTGCGATTCCAGCCAGCCCAAGGCCCGCCGCAACGGCGTGCGGCTGACGCCGAATTCGGCGGCCAGCGTCTCCTCGCTGAGGCACTTGCCCGGTGGATAGTCGAGCATACAAATCCGGTCCCGCAACGTATAGGACAGCCGCATGAAACGTTCGCGCGCAATGCTGGTGCGCACTTCGGTGCGCTGTGCGGCGGGCGGCTTTGGCAGTTTCACCGGTTTCTTCATGCCAACAGCTTTTCTTCAAGCCCCGTCAGCATGTCGAGGCAGTCTTGCAACCCGGATATGGCGATGAATTCGTCGGGCTTGTGCGCCTGGGCAATCGAGCCAGGCCCGCAGATAACCGCTGACATGCCCAGCGACTGGAACAATCCCGCCTCGGTGCCAAAGGCGACCAGATCGGCATCGTCCTGTCCGGTCAAAGCCGAGACGATGGCGCGCGCTTCATTGGCATCGGCCGGCACCAGCCCGGCGACTTCGGCAATTGTTTCGGTGAGAATTCCCGCCTCGGGGCTGACATGTTGCATTGCAGGCAAAAGCACTTCGTCACAATAGGTTTGAAGGCCGGATTTGACATGGTCAGCATCCCGCTTGCTGACAGGTCGCATTTCCCATTCAACCGCGCAATGGCCCGGAATGACGTTGCGCGCCATTCCCCCCGAAATCTGTCCCACCTGAACCGTGGTCCAGGGTGGCTCAAACCGGCTGTCCGTCGGGGCCATTTTCTGGACGTCAGCGGCGAGCTGCATCATGCGCGTCACATAACGCACGGCATATTCAACCGCATTAACTCCCAGTTCGGGGCGTGAACCATGCCCCTCCAGCCCAGTGAAATGCGTGGTATACTCAAAGCACCCTTTATGACCCTCAATGATGCGCATTTCCGTCGGCTCGCCGATAATGGCAACCGAGGGTTTGATGCCCATCGACGTCAGGTCATTGATCAGGTGCTGCGCACCAAGGCACCCCACTTCTTCATCATAGGTGAAGGCAAAATGGATCGGTCGCTTCAGCCCCAGTTTTCCATAGCGGGGCGCCATGGCGAGCGTTGCGGCAATAAACCCCTTCATGTCACAGGTGCCCCGGCCATAAAGCCGGCCATCCGCCTCGCGCAGGACAAACGGGTCCGATTGCCATTCCTCTGCGAGGGCCGGCACCACATCGCTATGGCCGGACAAGACAATGCCTCCGTCGACCTGCGGGCCGATGGTTGCAAACAGATTGGCCTTGTGCCCGCTTTCGTCCCGCATGACGTGAAGGCTTGCATCGCACGCGGAAAGCCGTTCCGCCGCATAGGCGATCAATTCCAGATTGCTGTCTGCCGAAACGGTTGGGAAGGCGACAAGATCAGCCAGAATGGCCTTTGTGTCATCGATCAGCGCCATAACTTCCCTCAACTCTACTTCTTGATAAATATTTCGCGGGGGCGGTCGCAAAAGCATTCCGCCGGCCCCTTGTCCTTGATCAGGATGCTTTCGGTAATCTCAAGCCCCCAATCCGTCATCCAAAGCCCCGGCATGAAATGAAACGTCATGCCCGGTTCCAGAACCGTATTGTCATCTGAGCGGATGGAAATGGTGCGCTCGCCCCAATCGGGTGGATAGGACAACCCGATCGGATAACCGGCCCGCGCATTGCGCTCAATCCCCGCGGTCAGAAGGCTGGCCTCGAGCGCCCGGGCGATATCCGCTGCCGTATTGCCCGCAACAGCCGCTTCAAGCCCCGCCGCCAGCCCTTCAATCAAGGCCTTTTCCGCGTCGATCATGTGTTGCGGTGGCTGGCCGAGATAGACCGTACGGCAGAAGGGCACATGATAGCGGCGGTAACAGCCGGAAATTTCAAAGAACGTGCCCATGTCCTTTTCAAACACGCGTCCGTCCCATGTCAGATGCGAGGCGGCCGCATCCGAGCCGCTGGGCAGAAGTGGCACAATCGCTGGGTAATCACCCCAGTCCTCGCCAACCCCGCGTAACGCATCATGATAGATCTGTGCCACGATCTCGCTTTTGCGGACGCCCGGTTCAACCCGCTCGTAAATGCCATCAATGATCTTTTCGGAAATGCGGGCAGCCTTGCGCATATGGCTCAGCTCTTCGTCGGATTTGACCCCGCGCTGCCAATTGACCAGCGAGGTGGCATCGACAAAAAACGCGTCGGGCATCTCGCTTTGCAAGGTCAGGAAGGCCTTGGCGGTGAAATAGTAGTTCTCCATTTCAACGCCGACACGCTTGTTGCCATAACCGCGATCACGCAAGGAGGCGGCGAGCAGTTCCATTGGGTGGCAGGCGCTCGATTGCACGTAATGGTCTGGATACCAGGAGATCCGGTCATCATCCATCCAGACGGTGCGCAAGGCCCCATTGGCATCCTGGGCACGGCCCCACCACACCGGGTCGGCATCGTGAAAAACCAGAACCCCCTGATGCACATAGAATGACCAGCCATTATAGCCGGTCAGCCATGCCATGTTCGAAGGGTCCTCGACAAAAAGCACGTCAATTTCGGCGGCAGTCATGGCTGCACGCACCTTGCTCAGACGCCGTTCATATTCCGCATCAGTGAACTGGAACTGTTCAATCCGATTGCTGTGACCCATCTCCAGAAACTCCTGCCAGGATGTCTATATGTACACATCTAGGAGGAAATATGGGAAAGTTCCAAGCGAAATATCGGCTTTCGCATTGACTCAGGTTGAAATCGTGCGATGTTGTACACAACAACAGGGAAAACGAAGGAGAACATTAATGGGACAGTCTTTTTTCAAGGTCGCGATTGCAGCAGGTGCCATCGCCGTTGCGCTGGGTGCCGTTGCGGCAAAAGCGGGCCCCCTCATGGATCGTATCGAGAATGGTGAGGCCATCCGCATCGGCTTTGCCAATGAAATTCCTTTCGCCTATCCCGGCGAAAATGGTGACCCCAAAGGTTTCGTGAACGCCTACACAATCGCTGTGCTGGCCAAGATGGGCTATGACAATATCGAGCCGGTCAACACCGAATGGGGCGGGCTTATTCCCGGTCTCAAGGCGAACCGTTTTGACATCATCACCGGCGGCATGAACATTCTGGAAAGCCGCTGCGAGAACATCGCTTTCTCCGAGCCGATGGCCAAAATCGGTGATGGCTTCATTGTTGCTGCCGGTAACCCCAAAAATCTGGGCAATTACGAAGACATCAAGAATGCCGACGCCATGATGGTGACCGGCGCTGGTTATTCCAACATCGAAGCGGCCAAGGCCGCCGGTGTGCCGGAAGACAAGATCATGCAGGTGCCTGGCCCCACCGAAATCCTCGCTGCCGTCAAAGCTGGCCGCGCTGATGCGGGTGCCGGTACATATTTCACCGTCAAGCAGCTGGCTGTCAGCTCCGATGGCGCAGTTGATGTTTCCGACGCCAATGCAATGCCGGAAGACACTTTCAACTGGGCTGGTATCGGCTTCCGCGATGCCGATCAGGATTTCCTCGACAAGTTCAACGCAGCCCAGGCCGAATACCTTGGCTCCGATGAAATGCTCGCGACAGTCGCCGAGTACGGCTACGACGAAAGCACCCTTCCGGGTGACCGTACTACCGAATGGGTTTGCGCTAACCGCTAATCCCTGGGACTTTTCGGCCGGCAGGGGCATAATCCCTGCCGGTCAATTCAGATGGGCGCCAGTCGTAACACGCCGGGGGACACGGCATGAGCTATCTTGAATTCCTCGGGCAATACGGCCCACGCTTTATAGACGGTACGATAGTCACGATCCTTCAGACCGTGCTGTCCGCCATTCTCGCCATTGTTCTCGCCCTTTCCGCCGGTCTTATGCGCATGTCGCGCAACAAGGTGGTCTCTGGCGTTTCCATGGTTTACATCGAAATTTTCCGTGGCACCTCTTTGCTGGTCCAGCTTTACTGGATCTTTTTCGTGCTACCGCTATTCGGTATTTCCTTTGAAAAGTTCACCGCCGGTTTTGTGGCGGTCGGCATGAACCTTGGCGCCTATGGGGCCGAGCTGGTGCGCGGGGCTATTCTTGCCGTGCCCAAGGGGCAGTGGGAAGCCGCTCAAGCGCTGAACATGACACCGGCCAAGCGCATGCTGCGCATCATCCTGCCGCAGGCACTCGTCATCATGCTGCCGCCCTGGGGTAATCTGCTGATCGAATTGCTCAAGGGCACCGCCCTTGTCTCGCTGATTGCTGTCGCCGACCTGATGTTCGAGGCCAAGCAGATCAACGGGCTGACCTTCCAGTCCGCCGAGGCTTTCGGCACCGCGCTCATCATCTACTACATTCTGGCGCGCTTTATCCTGACGCCGTCCATGCGCTGGCTCGAACGCTTCATGGCGCGCAGAATGGGAAGGGCCTGACATGTTTGACTGGCGCTGGAGTTTCGTCTGGGAGATCCTGCCCAAAATGCTTGTGGCCACCGGCAATACGCTGATGGCGGCGGGCATTGGCTACGGGATCGCCATTGTACTGGGCCTCGTGCTGGCGCTGGCGCAGCGCACGCCGATCAAGCCTTTGACCTTTGTCATGCGCGAGCTGGTGGAGTTCATCCGTTCCACCCCGCTGGTGTTGCAGATATTCTTTGTTTTCTACGTCGGACCGCAATTCGGCATTCGCCTGTCGCCCTGGACCGCGGGTATGATCGCCATTGGCCTGCACTATGCAGCCTATTTGTCCGAAGTTTACCGTGGCGGTCTCGATAGCGTGCCGAAAGGGCAATGGGAGGCGGCAACCGCGCTCAATCTGAGCATGGCCCATACCTATCGCCGCATTATCATTCCCCAGGCCCTGCCGCCTTCGCTGGCCGGCATGGGCAATTATCTGGTGGGGATTTTCAAGGACACGCCCATGCTTTCGGTGATCGGCGTGGCGGAATTGATGCACACGGCCAATGCGATTGGTTCCGAGAGTTATCGCTTCCTCGAACCCTATACCATGGTGGGCATTATCTTCCTGCTCATCTCCCTGCCCACCGCCGCCCTGATCCGCAATTTTGAATCCTGGGTCCGCCAGAAACTCGGAATGAGCAAATGACAGAAGATCTTTCAAAATATCCGCTGCGCCTGACCGGTGACAAAATTCCCATGGTGCGGTTCATGAATGTGACCAAGCGCTATGGCGATCTGGTGGTGCTCGATGCGCTTGATCTCGATGTGGACGCAGGGGAAATGGTGACCGTCATCGGCCCATCCGGTTCCGGCAAGACCACCGTTCTGCGCATGCTGATGACGCTGGAGACCATCAATGGTGGCGTCATCTATGTGGATGGCGAACCGCTGACCCATATGGAACGCGATGGCAAACTGGTGCCGGCCAATCGCAAGCACGTACAAAGGATGCGTTCGAACATTGGCATGTGCTTCCAGCACTTCAACCTGTTCCCGCATATGACCGCGCTTGAAAACTGCATGGAAGCGCCGGTGCACGTGCTCGGTCTATCGAAAGACGAGGCGCGCGACCGGTCCATCGAACTGCTGGGTCTTGTGGGGCTTGAGGACAAGGTCGACCAGCATCCCTCGCGCCTGTCCGGCGGCCAGCAGCAACGCGTTGCCATTGCCCGGGCGTTGGCCATGCGGCCGAAAATCATGCTGTTCGATGAAGTCACCTCCGCGCTTGATCCCGAAGTGATCGGCGAGGTGACCAGTGTCATCCGCAAACTTGTCGCCGAATACAAGCTGACCATGCTCATGGTCACCCACCAGATGGGCTTTGCCAAGGAAATCTCTGATCGGATCTGCTTCTTTTATCAGGGCAGTATTGAAGAGCAGGGCAGCCCGGATGTCATTTTTGGCAACCCGCAACGAGAGCGTACACAGCAATTTCTCAGTGCGGTGCTGGAGGCTGGATGACGCTATCGCTCGCCAATATTCTGGCGGCCCGCAATTCGATTTATGGCACTGCCGCCCGCACTCCCCTGATCCTGTCACCGCATTTGAGTGCGCTTGCCGGGCAGGACTTTCTGCTCAAGCTTGAAACCACACAACCGACCGGCGCCTTCAAACTGCGCGGCGCGGCCAATGCGGTGTTCAACTTGCCTGAAGGCACGACCGGGGTGACCTGTTGCTCGACCGGCAATCACGGCAGGGGCGTCGCCTTTGCCGCCCGCGCCCGTGGTCTGCGCGCGGTGATCTGCATGTCGTCTCTCGTACCGCAAACCAAGATTGACGGTATTGAGGCGCTCGGCGCTGAAGTGCGCATCAAGGGGGTTAGCCAGGACGAAGCGCAGGCGGAAAGCCAGCGACTGTGCCAGGCAGAAGGTCTGGCGGAAATCTCGCCGTTTGATGATCCGTTTGTCATTGCCGGGCAGGGGACGATTGGCCTCGAACTGTTCGAGGACCGGCCCGAGATCGATATGGTGCTGGTGCCCTTGTCAGGCGGCGGGCTGGCTGCAGGGATAGCCCTCGCGGTCAAGGCCATCAGCCCCAAAACCCGCGTGATCGGTATTTCGATGGATCGCGGCGCAGCCATGCATGCATCGGTGCGCGCCGGCCATCCGGTTGAAGTCGAGGAAGTGGCGAGCCTTGCCGATTCCCTTGGCGGCGGTATTGGGCTTGAAAACCGGCTGTCCTTTGCCCTTTGCCGCGACCTGCTCGATGACATTGTTCTCGTCACCGAAGCCGAAATCTATCACGCCATGCAAACGCTTTATTATGAGGACCGCATGGTCGCCGAAGGCGCGTCTGCTGTCGGCATTGCAGCACTTGAGGCGGGCAAGTTGCCGAAAGCCAATGGCCCGATTGCCAGTATCATCACCGGGCGTAATGTGGATATGACCGCCTTCACCGATATCATCAACGGGCGCGATGTCTCTCTGGGCGATCTCACAATTGCGGGGCAGCCCTATGGCGCATGATATCCGCATCCTGACCGAGGCCGAACTGCGTCAGGTCGTCAAACTCGATCTGGCCGCGATTGATGTGGTTGAGCGCGCCTTTGCAGCGCTCGCCGGCGGCAAGGTGATCATGCCGCCCATCTTGTCCATGGCCATACCCGAGGCCAATGGCGAGGTGGATGTCAAAACCGCCTATATCCCAGGCTTCGATGGTTTTGCCATCAAGGTCAGTCCCGGCTTTTTCGACAATCCCAAACTGGGCCTGCCGAGCCTTAACGGGTTGATGGTACTGTTCTCGGCCAAAACCGGTCTGGTGGAAGCGCTGTTTCTTGATAATGGCTATCTGACCGATATCCGCACCGCCGCCGCCGGCGCTGTTGCCGCCCGGCACATGGCACCCGAAATGGTGACGACCGCCGGGGTGATCGGCACCGGGGTGCAGGCGCGGCTGCAAATTGAAGCCGCGCACCTGGTGCGCCCGTTCACCAAAGTGCTGGTCTGGGGCCGCGACACGGCAAAGGCTGAAGCCTGTGCCGCCGATATTGCGGCCCGTCTTGGTGTTGACGCGCGGGCGGAAACCGATCCGGCCCGTCTGGTCGAGCAAAGCCAGTTGGTGATCACCACCACCCCGTCGCGCAGCCCGGTGCTGATGGCGGACTGGTTGCATCCGGGCCTCCATATCACCGCCATGGGCTCGGACCAGGGGGAGAAGAACGAAATCGATTCGCAGGCGCTGACCGCCGCTGATGCCTATATCTGTGATCGGGTCAGCCAGTGTGAAGCGCTGGGTGAGTTACGGAGTGCGTTGGCCACCGGGCTTTGGCAGGGAGAGCCGCCGGCTGAACTGGGCCAGGTCGTCACCGGCGCGATCACTTCCCGCAAAAGCGATAACGACATCACCATTTGCGATTTGACCGGCACCGGTGCACAGGATACGGCGATCGCCACCCACGCCTTCAGCCTGAGCATAAAAGCGGGCAAGGGCACGGCAATATCAAGTTGATGAAATCCAGAATGGCACCCTTATATTATGTTTAAACTTGATGACCGCGACATTGAAATACTGAAGGTGCTTTCCGCTGAGGCGCGTATTTCCAAGGCCGAACTGGCCAAGCGCATCAACCTCTCGCCCAGCCCCTGCTGGGAGCGGCTGAAGCGATTGGAAGCCGCTGGGCTGATCAATGGCTATCACGCTGAAATCTCGCTGAAAAAGATCGTTCCCAATGTCACGGTTTTCGTGACCGTTGAACTGGAACGGCACAAGGCGGACACGTTCCAGAAATTTGAGCGCGCCATCCATGAGCGGGCCGAAATCACCGGCTGCTGGGCGCTGGGGGGCGGGTTCGATTATCTGCTGCAAATCGTCATCCGCGATATCGACGCCTATCAGCGCCTGATCGATACCTTGCTGGAACAGGGGCTCGGTTTCTCCCGCTATTACACCTATATCGTCACCAAGCCGGTCAAGACCGGCACGCCATTGCCCTTTGATGCGCTTTTTGCCGGTGCAGACGAAAACAAGGGCACCGCGCGCGATTAAAGACGTTTCCACGGTCGCCGGCGGCCCCTTTGGAACATCCTTTGCCCGCAACCGGTTTATTGTCACCCCAACGATATTTCTCATTTATGGCGGTGACATCATGCTTGCAGCTCACGAAGCACCCAAAACCCTGCTTTCCGGTTTGTCGGATCAGCGGCTGGTACGCCAGTTCTCCTATATTGATGGACGCTGGGCGGGCGCTGATGACGGCGCGGTGATCCCGGTCACCAACCCTGCCGACGGTAGCTGGCTGGGCGAAGTTGCCAGCCTGACCGCCAGTGAAAGCGCCGCCGCCGTGGATGCAGCGGAAGCAGCTTTTGAAGACTGGTCCGGGCGGCTGCCACAGGCGCGTGCCGCCGTATTGCGCCGCTGGTTCGATCTGATCCTTGCAAACCGCGAAGATCTGGCCCGGCTGATGACGCTGGAACAGGGCAAGCCCATCTCGGAATCCCGTGGCGAGATCGATTATGCGGCCTCGTTTGTCGAGTTCTATGCCGAAGAGGCCAAGCGCCCGAATATTGAAAGCGTCACCTCGCATCTGCCCGACGCCGAGGTCGAGGTCTGGCGCGAACCGGTTGGTGTTGCAGCGCTGATCACCCCATGGAATTTCCCCGCCGCCATGCTGACGCGCAAGGCTGCTGCAGCTCTCGCCGCCGGTTGCACCATTGTCGCCCACCCATCGCAAGAAACCCCGTTTTCGGCGCTGGCGCTGGCGGAGCTGGGTGAGCGGGCCGGACTGCCCAAGGGCGTGTTCAATATCGTCACCGGCAAGGCGGCGACCATTGTCGCCCCGTGGATGGGAGATTTGCGCGTGCGCGTCGTCTCCTTCACCGGCTCCACTGAAATCGGCAAACTGCTCTATCGGCAGGGCGCGGATACGGTGAAAAAGCTGGTGCTGGAACTGGGCGGGCATGCCCCGTTCATCGTCTTTGCCGATGCTGATCTGGAAAAGGCTGTCGATGAAGCGGTCAAGGCCAAGTTCGCCACCTCCGGGCAGGATTGCCTCGGGGCCAACCGCTTTCTGGTTGAACGGCCGGTCTATGATGATTTCTGTCGTCTCTTCACCGAACGCACGGCGGCCCTGACCCTCGGCTTTGGTCTTGATGATCCCGATATCGGCCCATTGATGAATGAGGCGGCTGTCGCCAAGCAGGAACAGCATGTGGCCGATGCCCTGGCCAAGGGCGCGCGGGTCCTCACCGGCGGCAAGCGCGATGCGCTGGGGGAGCTGTTCTTTCAGCCGACTATTCTCGCCGATGTGCCGCACGAAGCGCTGATCATGCATGAGGAAACGTTTGGACCGGTCGCGGCTATCTCTCCGTTCGATACGGAAGAGGAAGTGCTCAAACGCGCCAATGATACCGAATATGGGCTCGTCGCCTATTTGCACACCGCCGATCCGCGCCGCATCTATCGCGCCAGCCGCGTGCTGCAATATGGCATGGTGGCGGTCAACCGCACCAAGGTCACCGGTGCGCCGATTCCCTTTGGCGGCATGAAGCAATCCGGCATTGGCCGCGAAGGCGCTCGCCTTGGCATGGAAGCATTCATGGACGTCAAATATGTCTGCCGCGATTGGGCATGACGCCAGTTTTTAAAGATTAAACCAGAAGGACAAGCGTATGCTTAGCAATGATCAACTCGACAAGTGGGACCGGGAGAATTTCTTCCATCCCTCGACCCATCTCGCCCAGCACGCTCGCGGTGAAAGCCCCAACCGCATCATCACCGGCGGCTCCGGCGTTTATATCGAGGATCGCGACGGCAACAAATTGCTCGATGGTTTTGCCGGGCTTTATTGCGTCAATGCCGGCTATGGCCGCGCCGAGATTGCCGAGGCGATTGCCGCCCAGGCCAAGGAACTGGCCTATTATCACGCCTATGTCGGCCACGGCACGGAAGCCTCGATCACGCTGGCCAAAATGGTGCTCGACCGCGCGCCCAAGAACATGTCCAAGGTCTATTTCGGCCTCTCGGGTTCTGACGCCAATGAGACAAATATCAAGTTGATCTGGTATTATAACAATATCCTCGGCCGCCCGAAAAAGAAGAAGATCATCTCGCGCTGGCGCGGTTATCACGGCTCGGGCCTGATGACCGGCTCGCTGACCGGTCTTGCAGGTTTCCATAACAAGTTCGATCTGCCGCTCTCCCCGATCCTGCATACGGTCGCGCCCTATTATTTCCGCCGCGATGATCTCTCCATGAGCGAAGCCGATTTCGTCGCCCATTGTGTGAGCGAACTTGAAGCCATGATCGCGCGGGAAGGGGCTGACACCATTGCCGCCTTTATCGGCGAGCCGGTGCTCGGCACTGGCGGCATTGTCCCGCCCCCCGCTGGCTATTGGCCCGCCATTCAGGCCGTGCTGAAAAAGCACGATATTCTTCTGGTTGCCGACGAAGTGGTCACCGGTTTTGGTCGCCTCGGCACCATGTTCGGCTCCGATCATTTCGGCATCGAAGCCGATATCATCACTATCGCCAAGGGCCTGACCTCGGCATACGCGCCGCTTTCCGGTTCGATCATTTCCGACAAGGTGTGGAAAGTGCTGGAGCAGGGGACCGATGAGAACGGCCCCATCGGCCATGGCTGGACCTATTCCGCCCACCCGATTGGTGCCGCCGCCGGTGTCGCCAATCTCAAGCTGATCGATGATCTGAATCTTATCGCCAATGCCAGCGAAATCGGTGCCTATCTCAACACGTCGATGAAAGCCGCGCTCGGCGAGCATCCGCATGTGGGCGATATTCGCGGCGAAGGCATGCTCTGTGCGGTTGAGTTTGTGGAAGAGCGCGCGGCACGCAAATTCTACGATCCGGCGCAAAAGATCGGTCCGCAGATTTCAGCAGCTTTGGCCAAGCACAATGTCATCGCGCGCGCCATGCCGCAGGGCGACATTCTCGGCTTCGCGCCGCCTTTCTGCCTGACAAAGGCAGAGGCTGATATCGTGGTTGAAAAGACCGCTTTGGCGGTCAAGGAAGTGCTGGGCTAGTCACCGCAGCAGTAAAGAAAGAGGTCCGGCATGCCAAAGAGGCGTGCCGGACCTTTTGTTTTTTAAGCGGCTTGCCGCAGCTGTTTTTTGGCGCTGGTCTCGATCAACTCGTGATGCAGCGCCTTGATGGCGGCATCGAGATCTTCCTTGCGCAGCACAAACTGCACATCAACGCCACGCCCGGTTTCAAGCGCCGAGTTGGGTACAATCCCGGCGTCATCAAGCGCCGTCAGCCCGCGCAGCATCACCCGCAGACCCTTGAGGTCGCGCCCGATGGCCGAGACGATCGCGGCCCGCTGGGTGGAAATGCTGGCCGAGGGATAAACCTTGGCCAAGTCCCGCTCCACCCGCCGGATGGCTTTGAGCGGCGCTTCGACGTGATGGACAATCGAATTGGCATTGGAGATTTTCGAAACAATCCGGACCTTGTGCCGGGTCAGGATTTCGAGCGCCGTCGCGTCATAGCCCTTCACCCCGACCATGTCCTGCTCGAACAGTTCAAGGGTCGTTACCGGCAGGCCGGTGACGATCTCGACGCCAGCTGTATCGGCAGCCTCCGCATCGATCAGGGTACCGGGGTCCTTGGGATCAAACGCATTGGCAACGCGCAAGGGAATATCGGCCTGACGCAGCTTTTTGGCAGCTTTGGGGTGAATGGCTTCCATCCCCATATTCGAGAGCTGGTCGGCCACATCATAATTGGTCCGCCCGATCTTGCGCACCTTGTCTTCGCCCACAAGGCGCGGGTCGGCGCTTGAGAGGTGAAATTCCTTATGGATGATCGCCTCGCGCGCGCCGGTCAGCGCGGCAATGCTGGCAAAGGTCACCTCGGAATAGCCCCGGTCGAATTCGCGCATCAGCCCGTCGCGGCTTTGCGCATAGCCGGTAACAATCGGCAATTCGCGGCTGATGTCGACTTCCGCAAACGCGGCCTGAATACGCTCATCGAGATCCGGTTGCGCTTCGTCGCGCCAGCCGGTCAAATCAACAAAGCGGGCATTGACCCCTTCGCGGCGCAGCAGCAATGTCAGGTTATGGGCCGAATGCGCCTCGCCCAGAGCAGACAACATTTCGCGAATGGTCTGCATGTGTGCGCCAAGCTGGAAATGCCCGTAGGAACAAAGGCGCTGCAGATCGATAAGGCAACCACGCGCGCCCTCGATCCGTTCACGCACAAAATCATCCGCCGCGTGGCGGTCCCCGGCATCCTCAAACATCAGGCCGTTGATCTCATGCATTGCCGTGCTGACATTGTTCAGCGTCTGCATCCAGGCGTGATCACTGTCAGCGGCGGCAAACAGCGCATAAACACCTGCCTCACCGGATTTCTTGTTTTCCAGCAACTGGTCGGTAATGCCGCCAAAGGCTGAGACCACGAAGGCCCGATTGTAAAGCGCGTCGCCCTGGCGGTCGCCCACCAGTATCGTGCCGATCAATTCACGCACCCGGCTCATCGAGGTGCCGCCGATTTTCTCGACCGTATGCGCACCGCGCGAGGCGGGGGCGTTGTTTTCGTTACTCATGTTAGTCATCTAAAAATCTTTGCGTTAGGCCAAAGGTTCAGGATCAAGCGTCACGGGTTTGGGCTCGCCGCGATTGGCCAGAAAGGCCGGACGCGGCTTTTTGGCGCCAAATGGAGCTTGCAACTGATTGGACATGGCGTTGTAAACGAAGAACGCATTGGAGCGCGGAAACGGCGTGATATTGCCGTTCGACCCATGCATCGTATTGCAATCGAACAGGATCACGGTTCCAGCGTCGCCGGCGGCATATTCAATGCCGAATGTCTCCGCGAGTTTCAAAAGGCTCTCCTCGGAAGGCACACCCACTTCCTGCTTTTTCAGCGAGGATTTGTGGTTGTCCTCCGGTGTCTCCCCTGCACAGGCGATAAAGTGGTCCTGCGAGCCGGGCATCAGCATAAGCGGCCCGTTCATCGCATCGTTATCGCTGAGCAGAACAGACGCCGAGATTGCCCGCATGCGGGGCATGCCGTCTTCGGCGTGCCATGTCTCGAAATCTGAATGCCAGTAGAATTCCTTGCCGGCATAACCCGGTTTGTAATTCAGCCGTGACTGATGGATATAAACCTCATCATCGAGCAGAAAGCTGGCAATGGCGGCAAGACGCTTATGGTTGGCCAGCCGGTTAAAGAGGGCACTTTGCTGCTCAAGCTGGAAAATGGTCCGCACGTCATCGGAGCCGGGCTCGGTGATCAGCGTTTCCTTGTCCAGCTTGGCGCCGGGCGCTCTCAGCCGGGCGGATTCAGCCTGCAGGGCCTGCACCTCCTGCGGGGTAAACAGGCTCTTGAGTACGAGATAGCCCTTTTTGGCAAAGCTCTCGGCTTCGGTGCGGGTCAGGGGCGCTTCAGGCGTCCACTTGCCCCAGAACACAGGGTCCTTGCGCTCCAGCCATTGTTCAGTGCCTGAAGATCGGCTCGGATAGTCGTCGGTCTTTGTTTGCAAAGCGCGCATCGTCATTTTCGTAAAGCCTTTCTTGTCTTGAGTGGGCCGGTCGTAAAAGCTTAGGCGGCATCCTCCGCCGGTGCATAGGAGCCGTCTTCCCGGTGCACTTCACTGCCCGTGACCGGTGGATTGAACGTGCAGGCCATCACCATTTCTTCGGTGGCGCGCAGCACGTGCTTGTCGTTCAGGTTGAGCGCATACATGGTGCCGGGACGGATCTCGTGCACTTCGCCCGTCACGCAATCCTCAATCGAGCCCGAGCCGGAGATGCAGTAAACACTCTCGAAATGGTGCTTGTAGTGCAGGTTCAACTCGGCATTTTCGTGGATGCGGGTGATATGGAACGAAAAGCCCATATTGTCGCCAGCCAGCAACAGGCGGGTGCTGTCCCAGCCATCGGAATGCACCAGTCGTTCGGTTTCGCGGGCTTCGTCCAGTTTGCGGATAATCATGGGTGTCTCCTATTCGGCAGCCGCGCGGGCGCTCTCGTTGTTCAATACCTCGCCAAAGGCATCTTCCATCACGTCCAGCCCGGCCGCGAACTGCGCCATTTCAATGGTCAGGGGGGCGAGAACCTTGACGATTTCGTCATGGCTGCCGGAGGTTTCGATAATCAGGTTTTGCTTGAAGCAGGCCTTGCAGATCGCCGCGGCCGTTTCGCCGGAATCGGTTTCGATCCCCAGCATCATGCCGCGTCCCTTGACCCGGAAATCATGCTGCTCGGCAATCGCTTCCAGCCGGTCCTTCAAATAGGCACCCTTTTTCTGGATCTCCTTGGCAAACGTATCGTCGCGCCAGAATTTCTCCAGAGCCACACGGGCGGTGACAAAGGCGTGGTTATTGCCACGGAACGTGCCGTTATGTTCAGCCGGGCTCCAGATATCATGCTCAGGCTTCATCAGCGTCAGCGCAAAGGGCAGGCCCATGCCCGAAAGCGATTTCGCCATGGTGATGATGTCAGGTGACAGCCCCATTTCCTCGAAGGAGAAAAATGACCCTGTGCGCCCGCAACCGGCCTGAATGTCATCAATGATGAACAGCGCCCCATTGTCGTGCGCAATCTTTTCGATCTTGCGCAGCCATTCAGCAGAAGCCGCGTTCAAGCCGCCTTCGCCCTGCACCGGCTCGACAATGATCGCCGCCGGTTTGTCATAGCCGCTGGAGGGGTCGGCCAGCATGGTTTCAAGCTGGGCTGCCGTATCGACGCCGGGGCCAAAATACTGGTCATAGGCTGCCCGGTCGACGCCGTTGAGCGGTGTGGACGCGCCACCACGATGATGGCCATTGCCCGTGGCCGCCAGGGCGCCCAGCGTGACACCATGAAAGCCATTGGTGAACGCGATGATCTTGTGCCGGCCGGTCACCTTTCGGGCCAGCTTCAGCGCCGCTTCCACGGCATTGGCACCGGTGGGGCCGGTGAACTGCAAACGGTAATCCATATTGCGCGGCTTCAGGATCAGCTCGTTGAAGCTTTCCAGAAATTTCGCCTTGGCATCGGTGAACATGTCGAGGCCATGGGCCACGCCATCTTGGGTGATATAATCGATCAGGGCCTGCTTCATGTCCGGGTCATTGTGACCGTAATTGAGCGTGGAACAGCCTGCGAGAAAATCGGTGTAGCTATTGCCTTCAGCGTCGTGGATCGTCGCGCCTTTGGCCGTGTTGAACATCCGGGGAAAAGCGCGCGAATAAGAACGCACCTGGCTTTCAACCCGGTCGAATGTCTTGATGTCCGCTATCGTTTCTGTCGGCTTGTATGTCTGCGGCATTTGATACCTCTTAACTGTTGTTATGCCGGTCAGCCCGGCGGGCGCCCTCCATAAGGGGCGCGAACAAGGCCATTGGGCCCTGGATGAAAGCGTTTCCCGCGAGGTGCCTGAAGGCACGCGCGGGGAACGCGTAAAATGATATCGCGGGAGGCACGTCAGGCGTCGCGATGCACGGGGCGTCCTCCCTCATCCCGTGCGACGACGACTAGATCAGGCGGCGGACTTCAATGCGTCATCGTCGCTCTCGAACGGTCCGATGGTGACCAGATGTTCGGTGTCGTGTGCGCCTTCAAAATGCACATCACTCTTGAAATGTTCCTGCCGCTTCAGCGGCGCATCAAACTTGGCCGCCACCGAGCTGAACAGCGCCCATGAGGCGTCATTGTCATCGGTGATCGTGCTCTTGATCCGCTGTACATCGGCGCAGACATCGCGCGCCAGCACATCGCGGATCAGCTTTTTGCCTATGCCACGTCCGCGTGCGGCCGGGCTGACGCAGACCTGCCAGATGAACAATACGTCCGGCTCTTCGGGCGGGATATAGCCCGAAACCCAGCCCACGACCTTGCCGTCCAGCAGGGCGACAGCGCATGTGCTCGCGAAATGCGTGCATTGCAGCAGGTTGCAGTAAACCGAATTCTCATCCAGCGAGCCGCTGTTCTTGATCAGCTGCCAAACGGCGGAACCTTCGTCTCCGCGGGGCGCACGAATCTCAAGCGTCTCATTCGTATTTCTGGGTTTGGGCGACACGTGTGTCTCCAATCGCATATTTCTCTCCCACTCTGGATGAGCACTTAGTTAGATCAAACGAATTAAAAGTCAACCTTGAGGTGATTGTATAATTCAAAAAACGAAGGATAGTTCCCCTTAATCCTGCGAAAAGTGACGAAAACTGCTAAAATATGACAGAATTGCGTCAAAACCGGATCATTTAGGGCATCGAATAGCTTTGATGCATAAAAATATAATTAATTAGACACAGCGAACTAATTCCGGGCTTGGGACATAAGCATTTCGGGGCTAAGGTGCCGGTCTGAAAGGGTTTCTCGTGGACGATCGTACTAAAACAGTTTTGACCGCCATGCGGCGCATTCTCCGGGTCACCGATGGGAACGCCAAGGCGTTGATGCGCGAGACCGGGTTGAGTACCTCGCAGCTCGTGCTGCTGCAATTACTCGAAGGCGGGGGTGAGAAGACGGCCGGCGAAATCGCCGCGCGCATTGGCATCACCCAGGCGACGACGACAGCACTTTTGAACAAGCTGGTCGCCCGCAATCTTATCCAGAGACGGAAAGGTGAAGCCGACCGCCGCCAGGTCTGGTTGTCGCTGACCCCGGCCGGCCATCAGATTGTGGCCGCCGCACCCGATGGCGTGCATGAGCGTTTCCAGCAGCGATTCGCAGAGCTTGATGACTGGGAACAGGCGATGCTTGTGGCAGCCCTTGAACGCATTGCGACAATGCTTGGTGCCAAGGACTTGGATGCCGCGCCGATCTTCGACGCGACAGCGATTGATACCAGTATCGAAACCACTGAACCGAACTAGGCGGGGATGTTGGGGGGGCTGGGACGAAGAATGGCACTTTTCCCTTCCTTCTCCCTCGGGCTTGACCCGAGGGTCCATGACCAACCATCCGCACCGGCAGAGGGCGGGGTCAGGCTAAACCTTCCTGCCCCACACGCCCAGCTATAGCGTTGCCTCATCGTATGGGTACTCGGGTCAAGCCCGAGTATGACGATTTGCGGGGAGGCGGGACTTACCCAAACCCTCATGGTGAGTTTGTCGAACCATAAGGGTTTCAGCGCCGAGCTTGCCGCCCATCCTTCTAAAGGCTCAGGATGAGGATCGGGGCGGTCGCAGGCACAAACGCCTAATTCTCGTCGAGAAACCTTGCCTCAACTTCCGCTTCCAGTGTCAGCATTTGCTGTTCGGCATGGGCCATGTGGTCGGCCATGATCTGGCGTACACGGTCGCCATCCTTTTCCCGCATCGCCGCGATCAGTTCGCGCTGATAGGCAATGCCGCGCTGGCGCATCACCGGCTGGTCCTGCCGGTAGATATCGCGGCAGACCGCCAGATCCTTCAAGAGCCGCTGCAGGAACCGGCACTGAAACGACAAAAGGGCATTGTCGGAATATTCGGCCACGACCGAGTGGAAATCAAGCTCCGCCATGCGCTGGGCCCAGCGTTCTTCTGCATCCCGTGGTTCGTGGGCATAAACGCTGATAATGCCTTCCAGCCGGGTAAATCCGGCCGCGTCGATATTCTCCATCGCATCCACCGCCACCAGCGGCTCCAGCGCCTTGCGCAAGGCATAGATGTCGGCAATCGTCACGGTCTTGGCGAACAGGTAATTGCCCAAAAGGCTCATCGCCCGGCCCTCGGACATGCGCTCGACAAAGGCACCGCCACCGGGGCCGGTGCGAATGCGAACGAGGCCCTGGACCTCGAGCGATTTAAGCGCCTCGCGCACCGTGCCCTTGCTGGCGGCATATTGGGCGATCAGCTCTTTTTCCTGCGGCAACCGGTCGCCGGGTTCCAGCCCGTGCTCCATGATCGTGCGCTTGACCGCCTCGGCAATTTCGTCCGTGCGCTTGCGCGCCTTGCGCGGCCCGGGCTTGATGGTCTTGGGCGATGCGGTTGCGGCCACCTGATCGGAAACACTCATGATGGGGGGATCGTCCTTAGTCCGTTTCAAGGCGCGGCGCGCTGGCGATAAGACGTTTGGTATAGTCATGCTGGGGAGCCTTGAAAAGCGCCTCGGCCGGACCTTCCTCAACCACCTCCCCGAAATACATCACAGCGACCCGGTCCGAAATGCTCTCCACCACCGCCAGATCATGGCTGATGAACAAATAGGAGAGATCGAATTCAGCCTTCAAATCCTCGAGCAGCAGGAGGACCTGCGCCTGCACGGACACATCAAGCGCCGAGACAGGTTCATCCAGCACCATGATTTTGGGCGCAGCGGCGAGCGCGCGGGCGATGGCAATGCGCTGAGACTGGCCGCCGGAGAATTCATGCGGATAGCGCTCCAGCGTATTGGCTGGCATTTGCACCGCGTCGAGCAGTTCCTTCATGCGCGCCTGCCGTTGTGCCGCGTTAAAACCCTTGAGCAATCTGAGAGGGGTTTCCAGAATGGCACCAATGGTCTTGCGTGGATTAAGCGAGGAGACCGGATCCTGAAACACATATTGAATCATCTGCCCGAAGGCGCGGGGGCCTTCGCGGGTCAGCGCGGCGGCGTCCTGCCCGGCAATCTGCATCTGCCCGGCGGTCGGCACTTCCAGCCCGACGACCATACGCGCGAGTGTGGATTTGCCCGAACCGCTCTCGCCGACAATGGCCAGCGTTTCCCCCTGACGCAGGGCGAGGGTGACATTTTTCACCGCGTGCACCGCATGGGAGTGACCACCAAAAAGCGTGCGCTTGCCGCCAAAGGTTTTTGTCAGGCCGGTCACTTCAATGGCGTTGGTTGCAATGCTCATGCCTCTGCCTCCACCGGGTCGAGCGCGGGCAGTTTGCGCAGGTCATCAAGGAATTTGCGGCCCTGGCCCGGTTTCGGGACGCAGGCGATCAGCCGTTTGGTATAGGGGTGTTGCGGATTGCCGAGCACGGTTTTGGTGTCGCCGGTCTCAACGATTTCCCCGTGACGCATCACTGCCACCCGGTCGCAGACCTCTGCCACCACGCCAAAATCATGGGTGATGAACAACAGCGCGAGCCCGCGCTCGGTGCGCAATGCCTGCAACAGGCGAAGGATTTCGGCCTGCACCGTTACATCGAGCGCCGTAGTCGGCTCATCGGCAATAATGATGTCGGGGTCATTGGCCAGCGCCATGGCAATGCCGACACGCTGGCGCTGCCCGCCCGAAAGCTGGTGCGGATAGGCGCTGGCCCGTTCCGCTGCATCGGGTATGCGCACGGTCTCCAATAGGGCGATGGCTTTTTTATAGGCTTCGGTGCGGCTGACCGGCTGATGCGCCCGCACAGCCTCGGCCACCTGATCGCCAATGCTGAACAAGGGGTGCAGTGTCGTCAGCGGGTCCTGAAACACATACGAGACCTTGCCGCCGCGATAGGTGCTGATCTCGGTGGCGCTGAGCGCGAACATGTCGCGCCCCTCAACGGCGACGGCCCCGCCGGTAATCACCCCGGGTGGGGAGGCGACGAGACCGAGAAGCGACAAGGCGGTTACGCTCTTGCCCGAACCGCTTTCCCCGATAAGGCCAAGGCATTCGCCTTTTTGTACCGAAAAGCTGATGCCTTTAACGGCGGGCACAAGCCCGTTGCTGCTCTCGAAGCTGGTTTCAAGATTTTCCACCGACAGCGCGGCCTGCTTTCCACGCGCGCTGGTGTCAGGGGCATGATTGCGGTCAATTCGGGTCACGGGCATCGGGCGGCTGAGCGCACCGGCACGAAGGCGCGGATCAAGTGCATCGCGCACCCCGTCGCCAAGCAGGTTGATGCTCATGACGATGAAGAACACCATGATCCCCGGAATAAGCGAGACCACCGGCGCGTTGAACAAGAGCGAGCGGCCCTCGCCCAGCATGGAGCCAAGGTCCGCCTGTGGCGGCTGAGCCCCGAGACCCAGAAAGCTGAGGCCCGCCGTCTCAAGGATCATCCAGCCCACCGTGGTCGACATGGTGATCACAATGATCGGCATGACATTGGGCAGGATCTCGGTGAGCACAATGGCGATATGCCCCTTGCCCGAAAGCCTTGCCGCATCGACAAATTCCTTATGCGCCAGCCCCACGGTAATGCCGCGGATATTGCGGGCGAAAAACGGGATATTGACCACGGCTATGGCATAAAGCGCATTCATCAGCCCCGGCCCGAGCACGGCGACAATGGCGAGGGCCAGGAGGATGTAAGGGAACGCCATCAGCATATCGATGCCGCGCATCATGATATTGTCGGTGCGCCCACCCGCATAACCGGCGATCAGCCCGATGGCCGAGCCAAAAAATGCGGCGACCAGCGAAGCGGAAATCCCCACCAGCAGGGACACCCGCGTGCCCCAGATCAGCCGGGCAAAAATATCGCGGCCAAGATGATCGGTGCCGAGCAGATGCCCATCTGTCATCACCGGTTGCAGCCGGTTGGCCAGATTGGTCAGGTCCGGGTCGGGGAGGGGCAGAATGGGCACGAGCACAGCGGCGAGGGCAATCAGGGCGATTACATAAAAGCCGATCGCGGCCAGCGTGTTGTTCATCAGCAATTGCCAGGCATTGGGACGCCGGGATGCTTTAGGGGCTGTGGCTGTAGCTTGGGGCGCGCTCATGATTTCAACCTCGGATCGAGCAGGGATTGCACCACATCGGCGAGGAGATTGACGAAGACATAGGCGGCGGCCACCACCAGCACCCCGCCTTGCACCAACAGAATGTCGCGGGTGGAAATGGCCTTGACCAGCATGGCCCCAATCCCCGGCCACTGGAACACGGTCTCGATATAAACCGCGCCGCCGAGCACAAACCCGGCCTGCAATCCGATCACCGGCACCACGCTGACCATGGCCGCCTTGAAGGCATGCTTGTAAATGACCGTGCGTTCATCCAGTCCCTTGGCGCGGGCAGTGCGCACATAATCCTGCCGCAAGACTTCGAGCATGGCAGCGCGGGTCAGCCGGGCGATAATGCCGGTGGCGACAACGGCCAGCGTCATCGCGGGCAGGAACAGGTGGCGCAACAGGTCCGGCAGGTCGCCGCCGCCATAGACCGCATACATGCCCGAGGCCGGAAACAAGCGCCATTGCACCGCGAACAACAAGATCAGCAACAGGCCGAGAAAGAATGAGGGCACCGAAATGCCGATAATCACCAGAAAGGTGATGATGCGGTCGGCCCAGCCAAACTGGCGCACGGCGGAGACGACCCCCGCCAAAAGACCGAGAATGGAACAGATCACCAGCGCGGTGCCGGCGAGAATTAATGTCGCCCCGAAGCGCTCAACAATTTCATCGAGGACGGGTCGATTGAGGATGTAGGAGCGGCCGAAATCGCCTTGCAGCAGATTGCTGACCCAGATGAAATATTGCTCGAACAGCGACTTGTCGAGGCCGAGCTGGGCATTGAGCCGCTCGATATTCTCCGGTGTCGCATAGGCCCCGAGAATGGCCAGCGCCGGATCACCTGGGATCATCGCCATGATGAGAAAAACAATGACAGAAAGACCGGCAATCACCGGTATGGCCGCGAGCAAGCGCTTGAGAATATAGGCCGTCATCTCTATCTCCGCCGGGCTTTGTCATGGAGCATTGTCATGGGTTTTACCCATGATAGATAAAACCGGCGGCGCATAAAGCGCCACCGGCCAGATTGGGAGAACTAGTTCTTGGTGACGTCGCGCAGCACAAGGCTGAAGTCCGGCTGCAACTCGAAATTGCCCACCGATGACGTGGTCACAGCGTTCTGCTTCCAGTTGGCAACGAACAGCCAGGGCGCATCCTCATAAACAATGGCCTGCATTTCCTTGTAGAGCCGGGCACGTTCCGCCTGATCGGTTTCGGTGCGCGCCTTGTTCAAGAGCGCATCAACTTCCGGATTGGAATAATAGCCCGAATTGAAGCCACCCTTGTCCGGCCATGCATCTGTGCGTAGTGCAAGGAAGGGCAATGTATCCGGATCGGATGTCATCCATGCCATTTCGGCCATATCCGCCTTGCCCTCAAGCCCCGGGTTCACTTTCCCAAGGAACGTGTTCCACTCATAAGTCTCGATGGTCACATCAAGGCCCACGGCATTGAGATCTGCCTGAATGGCGGTGCCCATCGGGATGGGATCGAGCATGCCCGAGCCGCCCTGGGTCACATAAAAGGTGACCTCAGCGCCTTCAGCGCCAGCATCCTTGATCATGGCCCGTGCCTTTTCCGGATCATACGGATAGGGCGAAAGGTCATCATTGTAAGCCCAGTTGAAAGCCGGCGGTGTGGGGCCTGCCGCAACATCGGCCGTGCCCTGCAACACGTCATTCACAAGGCTTTCCTTGTTGATCGCGTAATTGGCGGCCTGACGCACCCGCACATCGGCAAACGGGCCTTCCTTCATATTGAGAATGAGGAACCAGAGATGGGGCCCGGCGGCTTCCACCACCTTGAAATTGGCGTCATCGCGGAAGGTCGATACGGTGTCGGGAGGTGTCTCCAGCAATACATCAATGCCGCCGGACAACATTTCGGCAACCCGTGTATTGGCATCGGTGATCGGGCGGAACACCACAGCTTCAAGCGGCGTGGCACCATCCCAGTAATCATCATTGCGCGAGGCCACAACGCGGGCATTCGACTGCCATTCTTCAAACTTGAAGGCGCCGGTGCCCGTGGGGTTGCGTCCCACATCCTTGCCGAATTTCTCCACGGCGGCCGGCGAAATGATCAGGCCGGTGGGGGAGGCAAGGTTGGACATGAACGGGGCGTAGGGTTCATTGAGGGTGAACTCAACGGTCATGTCATCGATAACGGCAACATCGGTAATTGCCGAAAAGAAGAAGGACAGCGGGAAGGGCCCGGTGTCATAATAGGGATGATCCTCGTTCAGCATCCGGTCGAAGTTGAATTTCACTGCGTCCGCGTTGAAGTCGGTACCGTCGTGGAATTTGACGCCCTCACGCAGGTTGAACGTATAAACCAGACCGTCTTCCGAGATCGTCCAGTCCGTTGCAAGCGAGGGCTCAATTTCCAGTGTGCCCGGCTTGTTGCGCACCAGTCCATCATAAAGATTGACCAGAATGCGGAAATCATTGGCAGCGGTAACGGTATGCGGGTCGAGCGATTGCGGTTCGGCAATCTGCCCGACGACAAGAACATTGGGGGGTGTTTGGGCGGAAACCTGACCTGTAATGCCCATGGCCGCTGTCGCGGCGAGAGCAAGGGCAGCAATTCCCTTGGTAAGTTTGTGCATGACTACCTCCTTGGCGGCATAAGCTGCGCCGGCCGCCCGGATGTAGAGACCGGTTTCGGCGACCGATCACCAGTTAATTTATCAGCATAAATAGATGACGCAACCAATTTATGCTGATAAATTGACCTCTGTGAAAAAACCGGGCATCAAGGCCAGATGACGTTTTCTATCGTAGCCAGAGACACGGACACGGGGGCTTTTGGCGTTGCCACGGCCACTGGCGGTCCGGTGGTGGGCTCTCTGGTGCCCCATGCCCGTGCTGGTGTTGGCGCGATTGCAACCCAAAGCCTGACCAATCCTCTTTACGGCAGCATCGGGCTGGATTTGCTGGGAAGCGGCGTGTCTGCGCAAAAGGTGCTGGACCAGCTGACGGCGGCAGATGCCGGGCGCGAAAGCCGCCAATGCGTGATCATTGGCACAACGGGACCAGCGGTTGCCTGGACAGGCAGCAAGGCAGAAGCTGCCAGCGGCGCGCTGGTGGCCGATGGGGTGGGCGTTGCCGGAAATATGCTTGTGAGCACCCATGTGTTTGAAGCCATGCTGGAAGCCTATCAGGCTTCTGGCACGCAACCCTTTGAAGACAGGCTTCTCGCAGCTTTGCGGGCGGGCGCCGCTGAAGGTGGAGATTATCGGGGTATCCGCTCGGCGGCATTAAAAGTATATACCAGTGAACCCTATCCCGCCGTCGATCTGCGCGCTGACTGGTCGAACGAACCGGTGGCGCAACTGGCCGAAATCCTCAATGCAACCCGCAGTCAGGGCTATGCGGATTTCTTTCGGCAATTGCCTAAAAGCGGTGCTGGCGACGACGCGTGATCGCCGGGGTGATAATACCAGTCGATCCAATAAAACCCTAATGTTACCAATAATTTAGTTGCATGTTTCGGCTTTGTAAGGCCTGAAAGCATAATTGTTGTCCGGATGTCACCGGCGAACGCGGTGTTCTTCACGAAACCGTGTCTGCATTCATGTCCGTGGAAGGTGAGGTATTCGCAATCTTTAATGAGTTTGAAACCGCGCGCTGGTTAAAACGCGGCAGGAGTTAAAGACATGGCCGCACCTGACGCCAAGAATAAAAAAAACAAATCTGCAGAGACAGATAGGCAGAATCGGACGACCGCGCGATCGGGCCGGGTTCTGGTCATTGGCGACGATGCACAATCCTTTCTGGCCATTGTCCGCTCGCTGGGGCGCAAGGGTCTTGAAGTGCATGCCGCGCCGTTCGACTGGCACGCGCCAGCGCTCAAATCCCGGTTTGTCGCCGCAACGCACCATTTGCCCCGCATTGAGCCGGATACATGCGCATGGGTTGAAGCTGTGCAGGCGCTCGATGCCACTTACGCTTATGATCTGATTATCCCCTGCTCTGAACGCTCGCTATTGCCGTTATGGCAAAGCAGATCAGCGTTCGCAGAGGGCGTGCTCGCCTATCCCGGCGACGCGGCCATGACGCGCCTGTTCGACAAGCTGGAGACCCGGGCGGTGGCTGAGGCATGTCAGGTGTCGGTCGCCAGAGGCCGCGCGCTGTCCGAAACGGATACCGGAGCGAGCCTTGTGGCTGATCTTGGCACGCCACTTTATATCAAGTCCCGTCAGTCCTATACGCTGGAAAACCTGTCCGACAGGGGCAGCGTGACCGCGGTCGAAAGCGCGCAAGCCGCTGATGCCGTTCTGGCAGATATCACCAATCGGGACCATTTCCTTGTCGAGTCCGGTTTTCCTGCTTCTGGCCACGGCACCGGGCTGGGCATTTCCGTTCTGGCCCGGAATGGCGAAATTCTCGTTGCCTTCCAGCATCGCCGGCTGCGCGAAAAGCCCGGCGGCGGTGCCAGTTCGATGCGGATAAGTGAACCGCTCGATCCCGAAATGTTCGCTGCCTGCAAAAAGATCGCGCTGGCGACAAAGCTCAATGGCGTTGCCATGTTTGAGTTCCGCCAGGAAAAGGCGACCGGCGACTGGGTATTGCTTGAGGTCAATGCGCGTTTCTGGGGGTCAGTGGCACTTGCCATTGCCGCCGGGATCGATTTCCCCGCAAAACTGTACGACATGATGGTCACCGGTGAGGTGGATGTGCCGGATACCTATCAGCACGGCGCGCGCAGCTCGAACTCCCTGCAATCCATATTGCATCTTCTCGGCGACCCGGAAATCAGTGCTTTTTCAAAACCATTCCTGGTTCTGGGTGAGATTGCGCGACGGGGCTGGAGCTGGCTCTGCCGCAAGGAAGACGTGGACGAACTGGCGACCGACGATATGGTCCCCGGCCTCGCCGCTCATGTGACAGCCCCCAAACGTCTGCTCGACCGGGTGCGTTGGCAATCCGATGGTGGTCCTGAACGCCGGACGCAAGGTCTCGGCATCACCAGCGAGGAGCGCATGTTTGCCGATCTTGCTGATGATACCGCGCAGCAAGGGAAGGCGGTGCCGGTCAAAGCCAGTCCGCTGGCGCGTCTCTGGGGTAATGACAGCGTTAAAACCCTGTTCGCGCGGATTGCTGGCGTTGGTGTCGGCTTTGCGCTGAACATCGTTTTGGCGCGTGCCCTCGGTGCCGCCGAATTTGGCACCTATGCCGCGATCTGGACCTGGGTGATTGTTCTCGGTGGGCTGGCACCACTCGGTTTCACAATGGCTTCAACCCGGTTTCTTGCCACCTATATGGAACGTGACAATGCGGGCCATGCCCGTGCATTTCTGCGGGTGACAACCGGGTTTGTCGGCGCAGCGGCATTGATTTTCGCCATGTTGATGGGTGGTGCAGCCGCCATGTTTGCGCCACCTGCGCTAGTGCCCGCCGCACTGGTGGGGGCTGTCTGCTTACCGCTTTTTGCCTTTACCGAACTGGGCAAGGGTGTGGCCCGTGGCGCGGGATGGCAATTGCTTGCCTATGCGCCCGGCTTTGTGTTGCGACCTGCGGTTTTGTTTGTACTGGCTCTCGCTGCGCTGGCTCTGGCCTGGCCACTTGATGCAGCCGGTGCGCTGGGCCTCACGCTTGCGGCATCTGCGCTGGTGGTTCTGACCCAATGGCAAATGATCACGACGCGCCTGAGGGGCTATCTTGGCGATGCCACGCCCCAATGGGACACGCGAAACTGGGTGCGCACCGCCGTGCCCCTAACACTTGTCGAAGGCAACACGCTGTTCCTGTCGTTTGCTGATATCATCATCCTGCAGTTCTTCGTGCCCATGGATGTGGTGGGGCTTTATTATGTTGCCGCCAAAGTCGCCGCGACAGTTGCCTTCGTGCATATCGCGGTGTCATCCGCCGCCGCCAAGCCAATTGCCGCCGCCTTCGCCCGTGACGACAAGGCGGCGATCAAGGCGCTGTCACGCCGCTTTATCGCACAGTCATTCTATCCCACGGCCCTCATTGCGGCAGTGCTTGCAATTTTCGGCGGCAGTGCATTGGCGCTGTTCGGTGCCGAATTCACCGCCGCATGGCCCATTCTTTTGGTGCTCACATTCGGTCTGGTCGTGCAGGCAGCAATGGGCCCACTCAAGTTCACCCTCTCAATGACCGGTGAACAGAATGCCGTCGCCAGAATCGTGCTGGTCAGCATGTTGGCCAATATTGTGCTGAATATCATTTTGATCTTCGCCTTTGGTGCAATCGGGGCGGCAATCGCGACAGCCATGGTAACAATCGGCACATGTGTGCTGATGTTGCATCTGGCCAAAAAGCGGCTTGGCTTCTGGTCGATCATAGGCGCCTGAAAAGACTAAACATTGTCGCCCTCTCATCAGAGCCGGAGTAATGAGCGTCGGCTTGGGGGCGTGGTTTTTCCGCTCGGTATCAATGGCCTGTAGTTTAGAACTGTTCTAAGCTATTGAAAAATAACTTGATTTGAGCCAATCACGCCGATAGCAATGCCTCAGCCAACTTGATGGCGGGACCTTTAATCCCGTTGATCGAAGCGGAAGCATCGGCCCATGCGGCTGGTACGCCCAACGCCAGATTCTTGGGCTTTTAGTGCTTTTCCTTCCACCAACGGGTGACCTGAAACCCGGGCCTTGCCCCCGGAAGGAGACACACGAATGACCAGATCCCTGTTACGCGCTGGCCTGATCGCCCTGACGCTCGGCACAACCGCACTCACCAGTCCCTCGGTTCTGGCTGAGACGGTATCGGCAAGCGCAGTTCTGAAAACTTATGCCGATATTGCCGCCGCCGGGTATGAGGATTCGCTGACAACGGCAAAGGAACTGAAAACGGCTGTCGCGGCCCTGCTGGCCGACCCCACTGAAGAGACGCTCGCTGCCGCCCGTGCAGCCTGGTTGGCCGCCCGCAACCCCTATCAGCAGACCGAAGCCTATCGCTTTGGCAATGCCATCGTCGATGACTGGGAAGGCAAGGTAAATGCCTGGCCGCTGGATGAGGGCCTGATTGATTATGTCGACCCTTCTTACGGCACCGAGAGCGACAGCAATGAGCTTTACACGGCCAATGTCATCGCTGGCGGCAAACTGCTGATCAATGGCGAAGAAATTGAAGTGCCCGAGATCACGCCCGAGGCAATCGCCGAAATGCTGCATGAAGCAGGGGGGAACGAGGCCAATGTCGCTTCCGGCTACCACGCCATCGAGTTTTTGCTTTGGGGGCAGGACCTCAATGGGACGGATGCCGGCGCAGGCACGCGGCCCGCGACGGATTTCAGCCTGACCGATTGCACCAATGGCAATTGTGACCGCCGCGGCCAGTATCTGAGTGCGGCAACCGACTTGCTGATCGCGGACCTCGAGGAAATGACCGCAAACTGGCAGGAAGGCGGCGCAGCGCGCAATGCGGTGGTCAATGGCAATGATAACGACGGCATTGCCACCATTCTGACCGGCATGGGCTCACTCTCTTACGGTGAACTTGCCGGTGAGCGCATGAAGCTTGGTGTGCTGCTGCATGATCCCGAGGAAGAGCATGATTGCTTCTCCGACAACACGCACAACTCGCATTACTATGACGCCAAGGGCATTCAGAATGTCTATCTCGGCCAGTATACCCGTGTGGATGGTTCGGTTGTTGAAGGCCCCTCGCTCTCTGCCTATGTCGCCAATACCGACGCAGCGCTTGATGAAGAGCTGAAGGCCAAGCTTTCCATCACGATGGCGCGCATGGGGGACATGGTGACCCGTGCCGAAACCGTTGAAGCGTATGACCAGATGATTGGCGAAGCCAATGATGAGGGCAATGCGACGGTGATGGCGGCAATTGACGCGCTGGTCGACCAGACCACGTCAATTGAGCGCATCGTGACCGCGCTCAATCTCGGCGATGTCAGCATTGAAGGTTCTGACAGCCTTGATAGCCCGGACGCTGTATTCCAGTAATCAACAATGATCGGGCGGCGCATATGCCGCTCGGTCCCTTTTGCTTTTTGGCGCGCATTCAATGCTTGTATGTCACTGCAATATCATCTCCAGCAAGGAAATCGAGCAGGTCATCACCGGTCTGCTGGATGAAGATCCCTGGCGTCTCATCGTGCCGGCCATGGTGTTCAGCGTGCTGGAAAAGCGCGGAAAATGCTGTGGGTGTCTTCCCTCGATCGTCGACACTATAATACGTGTTGTAGAAGGTTATCATCGTGCGCTGGAAACACCGGAGCATGAGGTGATCGACCTTCGCGACCGGCTATCCGGTTTGCAAACGAAAATGGAGAGGAAACGCCATGCGCGGGGACGACAAGGTTATCGAACGGCTGAACGAAGCGCTGTTTCTCGAGCTCGGGGCAGTCAACCAGTATTGGGTGCATTTCCGGCTGCTGGAGGATTGGGGTTACACAAAACTGGCACAGAAAGAACGGGCTGAATCGATCGAGGAAATGCATCACGCCGACAAGCTTGTTGCGCGGATCATCTTTCTTGAAGGCCATCCAAATCTGCAGCAGGTTGCGCCCCTCAAGATCGGTCAGTCGGTGCGCGAGGTGCTCGAGGCGGATCTGGCAGGTGAACATGAAGCGCGGGCGAGCTACGCGAACTCCCGCGAGATTTGTCACGAAAAGGGCGACATCGTCTCCATGCGACTCTTTGAGGAATTGCTGACGGACGAAGAAGGCCATATCGATTTTCTTGAAACCCAGCTGGCGCTTTTGGACAAGCTGGGAGAGGTGAGCTATGGCCAGCTCAATGCCGGGACTTCGCTGGACGCCGAATAGGTTGCCATAACCCGATCGGGCTTTTGCGGCGGCCGATAATCTGGAGCAGTAAAAGCTTATGAAGTGCAGTCCCGTAATTTTCGCAGCAGGCGTTATCATTGCGACTGCCGCGCATGGGTTTGCGGCAGATCCCGTACGAGATGACCTGACCCCCAAAGACCGGGGGCGGGTCACCAGTGTCACAAAGCCAACGAGCGATTTTTCGAAAGCAGAGCGTTTCGAGGCCAAGCAGGCCGGGGCCACCACTTCAACTGCCGAAGTGAACCGTGACGCCTTTTCGCATTTCTCCGAAAATCTTTCGTTTGAGCAGGAAGAGACTTTCAAGCTCGGCAATGCCCTGTTCCGCAAGCTCTGGGTGTCGTCACCATCCTCAACGCTTGCCTCTGACGGATTGGGGCCGCTGTTCAATGCTCGGTCGTGCCAATCCTGCCACGTCAAGGACGGTCGCGGCCGCGCGCCCGATACCGAGGGCGAAAAGGCGACCTCGCTTTTCTTGCGGCTCTCGGTGCCACCCAAAACCGACGAAGAGAAAGCCAAACTCGCCAGCCGGGAATGGCAGAATGTGCCAGCCCCCATTTATGGCGGACAATTGCAAAACCGTGCCATTCCCGGCTTCAAGGCCGAGGGCGACATGGGGATTTCTTATGAGGAAGTACCGGTTGAACTGGCCGATGGGACGGTCGTCAGCCTCCGCCAGCCAACCTATACGTTTGAAAATCCCGGCTATGGCGATCCGGACCCGGATATTCTTTTGTCACCGCGCATAGCCTCGCCGATGATCGGGCTGGGCCTGATCGAGCAAATTCATCCCGCCGATATTCTCGCCAATGCAGATCCTGATGATGCTGACGGCGATGGTATTTCAGGACGTCCCAGCTGGGTGCTGGACAAAACCACAGGCGAACTGGTGCTCGGCCGCTTCGGCTGGAAAGCCACCATGCCCGGCATCGGCACGCAAAGTGCCCACGCTTTTGCCGGTGACGTGGGGATTTCATCGCCGGAAGTCCCCAATCACGCAGGGGATTGTACCGCGCTGCAAACTGATTGTCTGGCCGCCCCCAATGGCGTGCAGCTGGCGCTGGGCGATACGGAAGCCCCCGATCCGGTCATGCCGCTGGTCACGTTTTATAGCCAGAACCTCGCCGTGCCCGCCCGCCGCAACGTTGATGATCCGCAGGTGCTGCGCGGCAAGCAGGTTTTCTACGAAACCGGCTGCATCAGCTGCCATACGCCCAAATTTGTGACCCGCCGCGATGCAGCGGACGACATACACGCCTTCCAGCTGATCTGGCCCTATTCCGACGTGCTGTTGCACGATATGGGGGAGGGCTTGGCCGATCACCGACCCGATGGCGATGCGGATGGATATGAATGGCGCACGCCGCCGCTTTGGGGCATTGGCCTGACAAAAGAGGTCAGCGGCCATACCCAGTTTCTGCATGATGGCCGTGCCCGTAATCTGCTTGAAGCCATATTGTGGCATGGTGGCGAGGCGGAAACACAACAACAGGCTGTCATTGACATGTCCAAGCCCGACCGTGATTCACTTATCGCCTTTCTGGAGTCGCTTTAAATGCTGCGTCTGTTCGTCGCCCTCGTTCTGGTCCCCTTCCTTGCCACATCGCCCGCAAGAGCGGCGGCCAGCGATATTGCCCGCTCAGCCATTTCCGGCTTCATTCTGCCGGGCTATGAGCAATTGACAGGCGAGGCGGAACTGCAGGCGTTCAGCATAGACCGGCTTTGTGCAGAACCGAATGCGGCAAATCTGGCGACCGCCCGCGCCGGATTCAAGGCATTGGTCACCGCCTGGAGCCGGATCGAACCGGTCCGGTTTGGCCCGGTCCTCACCGATAACCGGCTGGACAAGATCCTGTTCTGGCCAGACCGTAAATCCACCGGACTGAAGCAGGTACAGGCGGCAATCGCCACAAAGGACGACACCACCACCTCGCTGGAAAGCCTGCGCCAGAAAAGCGTTGCCCTGCAGGGTTTGGGGGCGCTTGAATTTGTGCTGTTCGGTACGGGCGCTGAAAACCTGACCGGGCCGGATGGCGCCTATCGCTGTGCTTTCGGCCGCACGATCGCTGAGGCGATCCAGGCGAATGGTGCCGAGATTGTCGCCGATTGGGAAGCGGAAGACGGCATTGCCAGCCATATGATCTCCCCCCAGCCCGGTTATGCCGATTACCGGACCGAGGCGGAGGTAATGCAGGAATTGCTGGGCGTCTGGGTGCATGGCATGGAATTGTTGCGTGACACGCGGCTCTCGCCATTCTACGCCAATAGCCGCGCCGGTTCGAACCCCAAGGCGGCCCTGTTCTGGCGTTCGGGGCTGACCTTTGAGGCGTTGCGCGCCAATGCGCTCGGCCTGCGGGACATGTTCATTGTCACCGGCCTGTCAGATGCCCTGGCCGAGAGTGCGCGTTGGGCAGGTGGGGCCTTTGTGTTCGAGCTCGACAATTTCGTGCGGACAGCAGGTGATATCAATCCACCGGTAGCCGACGCGCTTGATGACGACATCGCGCGCGGCAAAATCAGCTATTTGTTGATCCTGACGACCTCCCTGCAGCGGATTGCCGTGCAACAGATCGGCGCTGAACTCGGGCTGAGCGCCGGCTTCTCCGCCATGGATGGCGACTGAGTTCTGCCATGTGGACCCGCCGCACATTCATAGCGTCCGCCGGTGCTGCTTTCGCAGCGGGTCTCGCCCCGCAACGGGCCGAAGCATTGGCCAGCGCCGATATCGTTTATGCCACCGCCGGCATGACCCATAACGGGCGTTTCGCCGCGGCCATCGTCTCCGAGACCGGCGCGATCATCTCGACCGTCTCCTTGCCGGATCGCGGCCATGACGTGACCCAGTGTGCGCATACCGGCAGGCTGGTAGCGTTCGCACGCCGGCCCGGCACCTTTGCCGTTGTTTTCTCAAGGGAAGGGGAGGGGATCGCGACAATTACCAGCCCCGAGGGGCGGCATTTCTTCGGGCACGGGGCCTTCGCGCCCGATGGCAAACTGCTTTATGCCACCGAGAATGATTTCGACAATAGCCGGGGCATGATCGGGATCTATGACGCAACCGATGGTTTCCGCAGGATCGGTGAATTCTATTCCGGCGGTGTTGGTCCGCATGACGTGGAAATCAGTCCGGACGGCAAATGGCTTTGCATCGCCAATGGCGGCATTGAGACCCATCCCGATTACGGACGGGCCAAGCTGAATATCGCCACGATGCAGCCCAATATCACCTGGCTGGATAGGGACACCGGCACGATCATCGCAACCCATAAACTGCCGGCTGAATATCATCAGCTATCCCTGCGCCATACCGCAATCGGGACCAATGGCCGGATCTGGATCGGGGGGCAATATCAGGGCGCCAGAGCCGACGATATTCCGCTGATCGCTTCGGCAAGCCCCGATGAGCCGCTGGAGATTGCAACCTTGCCCGGCGACCTTAATGCCCGGCTGGCCGGCTATGTCGGCGCAATGGCTGCGTCCCCGGATGGCAGTCTGATTGTGGCGACCTCGCCCGTCGGCGGCGCTGCGGTTATTCTCGACGCCACGAGCGGCAAGGCAGAGCTTGTTGAGGCAGACAAGGTGTGCGGGGTCAGCTGGGCCCGCGATGCGTTTGTGTTTTCAACCGGTGCGGGCGAGTTCGTGAGCGGCGACACCCGCACATTTGCGCCCGACTATTATTTTGACCATCACATGGTCACGCTGACCAGGGCTTGAAAGAGCTGCGGGCAGCACAGTGTGCCGCCCGCAAATCCGGTTCAGGATGCTTCCAGCCGACGCCGCCGGTATTCGCTGGCGAGATAGACCGCCACAATTGCAAACAGCAATCCCACAAGCATTTGCGTCCAGTCGGTCCGGATCAGCATTTCGGACAAAAGTTCGAACGGCGTGAACGAGCCCTCCCGGAACACCTGTTTGAAAATATCGGAATCCTCAAGAATGCCATCGGCGCGATATCCAAGATATTCGGCAATCGGCTGGCTGCCGCCACGGCCATAGCTGGTGACTTTCTCGACCAGCACCACAGCGCCGGGGATGAGAAAGGCCAAGGGTATGCTCCAGCGCTGTACGAGCGTCGACAGGCCGGCAACCCATGCCAGAAACGGCGCGTACCACAAAATAGTGAGTACGAAATAGACCGCGCCCACCAGCGCCATTTGCACCCACGCGCCCAGCATTTCTGCCGGATTGATCAGCGGTATGATCGGGATGCGCATCGCGACGAGAAAGCTGAACGGGTAGATCAAAAACCCGGTGATCACGGCAAAGATAAAGATGAGCAGCGGAAAGATAGTGATGCCGGCCAGAGCCTTGCTGGTGAGGATTTTCAAATCGCTTTGCGGCATGGATTTCCAGAACAGCATCGAATTATTGCGCCGGTCCGCCGAAAAGCTGTCGGCATAATAAAAGAACAGCGCGATCATCAGATAGCCGGACCACATGGCGAATATCGCCGCCAGGCCGATATAGTAGAGATCGACGCCGGTCTCCCGCCAGTCGATGGTCACATCACCGCGGGTAATATGGGTGAATTCGGTCTCACCAAAAACAAGGCTGAGGATGAGCATGGCGAACAGGGCTGCCAGAAGCGCGGCTGGTGCGTAAAGGAACGCGCCGCGATGTTCCAGCAGTTCGCGTTTGATCAGGGCCAAATGGGCGTTCATTTTATTCTCCTGGATTGGCCGTCTGGCGCTGCATGAGCGCAACGAACAGGTCGCTGATGGTGGGGGTTGAAATCTGCCCCAGCCCATCGAGTTTTTCGCGCGCCACGTTCTCGAAAATCATCACCGTTTGCCCAAACCGGGCTTCGGTAAACACCGGCTGCAATGCGGCCGCCCTGGCAATGTTGTCGCCCGTCACCGAGATCTGGCTATAGATGGCATCCACCTCATCGGTGGGGACATCGAGCACAATCTCGCCATCGCGCAGAAACATGATGTCGGTCAGCATGGAGGCGATCTCGTCCACCTGATGGGTGGTGATCAGCAGCGTCCGCTCGTCATTCATATAGTCTTCGAGCAGCCGCCGGTAGAACCGTTTACGGTAAGTGATGTCGAGTCCGAGCGTGGGTTCGTCGAGCACGAGAAGCTTAGCGTCAATCGCCATGACGACAGCCAGGTGAAGCTGAGCGACCATACCTTTCGATAGATTTTTAATCTTGAGTTCAGGCCGTAGATCGGTCCCCTGTAAAAATACATTTGCCTTCTCCCGCGAAAAATTGGGGTGAATATTGTCGAGAAGGTCGAACAGCTCGCGAACCTTCAAAAACCTGGGCAGGCTGGCAACATCGGAAATGAACGCCACATCGTTCATCAGCTCGGCGCGGTGTTGAAAGGGGGCTTTGCCAAGAACGGAAATGTCGCCCTCGCAATCGGTCAGCCCCAGAATGGCATTCAGCGCCGTGGTCTTGCCGGCACCATTATGTCCGATCAGTCCGTAAATGCGGCCGGTGGGAATAGTGAAATTGAGCCCGTGCAGGATTTCCGTGCGGCCAAAACGCTTGCGCAGATTGCGGGCGGTGATGATGGGGGTCTGGTCGGTCATTTATTTGTCCTCGCCCATCAGGTCCTGAACCTTGAGGCCGAGTGCCTCCACCTGTTGCAGGATACGTGGCCATTCCTCATGCAGGAATTTTTCCCGCTCCTGCGCCAGCAATGCTGCCCGCGCGCCCTCTTTGACATACATGCCTAGTCCTCGTTTCTTCTCGACAATGCCGGTGTCGACCAGCGATTGATACGCTTTGGTCACCGTGAGCGGGTTGACCGACAGGTCTGTTGCGATCTGCCGGATCGATGGCACAGCCGCGCCTTCGGCGACCGTCCCGTCCAAAATCAGCGTGATGATCTGCTGTCTTATTTGCAGAAATATCGGCTGCGTATCATTCCATTGGGTCATGTGATTTACCTAGTTAGTGTGCTAGTGATATAACACACTAAATTGGATGGCAAGGAAAATTTACAAGATGTACCGACAAAGCATGTGATCAGTGTCAGATTATTGTTGTGAAATAACGAACGATCAAGCCGTCATGGCTGAACCAACACGGGTGGTTTGCAGTTAAGGGGCGGCCTATATTCAAGGCAACAAATAAAAGGTTCGCCCCAATGCCAACGATCACCAATACGCTGAAACCAAGTGCCCCCATCCTGCCTTTGAGCACCCGTTTGGACGCGGTTCATATTGGCGTGACAAGCGCCGCAAGGGCTTTGGCTGTCTGGCGCGATGTGGTCGGGCTGGAAGTGATCCGCGAGACCGCAGCGCAGATCGACCTGGGCATTGGCACCAAGGTGTTGATTGTGCTGCATCTTGATTCAGACCAGCCGGTCGCCCCACGCACCACAGGGCTTTACCACGTCGCCATCCATGTGCCGCAACGGCGGGATCTCGCCGGTTTTGTCTTCCGGGCCGCGAAAGCGAATATCCGCTTCTCACCGACAGACCATCTGGTCTCCGAGGCGGTGTATATCTGGGATCATGACGGCAACGGCATTGAAGTCGCATTCGAAACGCCCTGGCGCGGGCGGTTGCAGACGCCCGATGATGGTGACGCCTATGGCCTGACGGCGGATGGCAAGCCACATTCCGGACGCGAGCCGATTGATCTTGATGACCTGATGAGCGAGATCACGCCTGATTATAACCCGATGGGGTTAATGCCCGAGGGGGCACGGGTGGGCCATGTGCACGTCCATGTGAACGACCTCGACCAATCGATGCACTTCTATCGTGATGTGCTCGGTTTCGGGGGGCAGCTTCTATCCTATACGTTCGGTATGGGCGACGTGGTTCTGGATTACATGCCGCATATTCTGGCGTTCAATGTCTGGAACGGACCTCAGGCAACACCCGCCCCGGCCAACACCGCTGGCCTGCGTTGGTACACAATTGTTTTGCCCGACACGGCAACAGCAGACGCGCTGAAGATCAGGCTGAGTGACAATGATATTGCCCTGACCGAGCGGCCGGATGGTTTTGCGATCACTGACCCATCCGGCAACAGCCTGCATATTATGGTCGAGAATTGACTCCCTGAACTGAACCGCGTGCGAGGAGGCACCATGAAAACCGCTGAAGACGTCCACAATTTCTGGTTTGTGACCCACGGGGCTGAGGACTGGTTTGGCGGCAAGGCCGAATTCGATGCTGAACTGGCAAAAGCTTTTGCCGACACCGTGCCGCTTGTGGCGCAGGGTGAAGCCTATACCTGGCGCGAGACCCCGAGGGGACGCCTGGCCGAAATCATCGTGCTCGATCAGTTCTCGCGTCAGCTATACCGCGATAGCGCCAAGGCCTTTGCCCAGGACGGCATGGCCCTTGCACTGGCGCAGGAGGCGGTTGCCGGCGGCCATGATCTGGCGCTCGACAATACCGAACGCATGTTTCTTTACATGCCCTATATGCATTCAGAATCCCTGCTGGTGCATGAAGAGGCGCTACGCCTTTTCGGCACGTTGGGGAAACCCGACACGCTCGAATTCGAAGCCAAGCACCACGCGCTGATCAAGCGTTTCGGACGTTATCCGAAACGCAATGCCGCGCTCGGACGTCAGTCAACGCCCGAAGAGATCGCCTATATCGAAGAAGCCGGCGACTCGATGTTCTAGAGTCTTTGGTTTGTCGCGTTTCCGAACCGAATAAGTGGGGCCACTTATTCTGGAAACGCTCTAGCCGATCAATTTCGGATCAATCAGCGCGCCGCGATGGCCGATAACCGTCGCGGCGGTTTTGTGCGCGAAAGCGCCCGCATCCGCGATAGACTGGCCTTGCAGCCGGGCCGACAGATAGGCCCCGTTAAAGCTGTCCCCGGCGCCTGTCGCATCAATCACCTTTGCGCCCTTGCATGCCGGCACAGTGGTTTGTCCGTCAGCGGTAAAAATCAGCGCATCTTCCGCACCATTCTTGACCACAACTTCCTCTACCCCGTGCTGCAAATAGCGCGCAGCGGTCTCCTCAGGTGTGCGGTCGCCGAAAATCGGCTTCTCATCATCATGCGTGGGCAAGACGAAGCTCGATACTTTCGCCGCTTCTGTCATGGCGGATCTAAGGGCATCTGCCTCAGGCCAGAGGACCGGGCGGATATTGGGATCAAATGCGGTTTGCGCGCCCCGGCTGCGCGCATTTCCAACGCTTTGAAGCAATCGTCCGCGCGCTTCCGGAGAGAGGATAGCCAGCGTAATGCCGGAGAAATAAATCAGGTCAGCCGCATCTGTGACCGCCTTTAGCGCATCAGCGTCATCGGCAAGCATTTTAGCCGCAGATGTGTCGCGCCAATAGGTGAAGTGCCGGTCGCCATCAGCCTGGTGGATCATATAAAGGCCGGGCCGCTTGTTGCGGATTTGCCTGATAGCGCTGGTGCCGATCTGGTTGCGCTTCAGAAAATCCAGCATCTGCCCGGAATAAATGTCGTCGCCCAGCGCGGTAAAATAATCGATGGACCACGTGTCGGGCAGGGCCGCCCGCGCATACCAGGCGGTATTCAGCGTGTCACCGGCATAGCCTTGCTTATAGGTCTGGTTTTCGCCGCCAGACATTTCGATCATGCATTCGCCGATACTTACAAAACGCTTCAACGCCAATCCCCAAATTTTGCCGGTGTACTGCGTCTGGAATGGTAGCGGTTCCGGCCCAGCTCCGCTATTGTCGTGTCGACTTACCAGACCAAACCGCGACGGACAATAATGACACGCCTTTCCAATGACCGTTTGAACGCTCTTCCTGCCGATGTGCAAAAGCCCGACTATGATCGTGCGGCCATAACGCCGGGCATTGTCCATATCGGTATCGGCGCTTTCCATCGTGCCCATCAGGCCGTTTATGTCGACGATCTTTTAAAGGATCATCCAGATTGGGGCATTATCGGCGCGAGCCTGCGCCGGCCCGATACCAAGGACGCGCTGGACCCGCAGGATGGGCTGTTCACTGTTGCGGTTCGCGATGCTGCGGGCACCCGCTGCCGCATCATCGGTTCCATCCTTGAGGTGATCGATGCCAATGCCGAGCGCGAACGCCTGCTCACCATCATGGCTCATCCCAAAATCCGCATCGTTTCGCTGACGGTGACGGAAAAGGGCTATTGCCACGATCCCGCCAGCGGCGAACTCGACACCAAACACGCCGATATCGTTCATGATCTGGCAAACCCCACCGCGCCCAAAAGCGCCCCCGGCCTGATTGTCGAGGCGCTGGCCCGGCGGCAGGCGGCGGGTATTGCCCCGTTTGCGGTGATGAGCTGCGATAACCTGCCCGCCAATGGCGCAACCGCCAAGCGCATCGTCTCCCGTTTTGCCGCATTGCGCGATGCCGCCCTTGGCCGTTTTGTTGCCGAAGAAGTAGCCTTCCCCGGCACCATGGTCGATCGCATCGTCCCCGCCACAACCGACGAGGACCGTGCCTTTGTTGCCGAAGCCATCGGTTGCGAGGATGCATGGCCCATCATGACCGAGCCATTCACCCAATGGGTGATCGAGGATAATTTCCCCAATGGCAGGCCGCCGTTTGAAGATGCGGGCGCGCAACTGGTCGACGATGTCGAACCGTTCGAACACATGAAACTGCGCATGCTCAATGGCTCGCACTCGACCCTTTCCTATCTCGGCTATCTGGCCGGGTTTGAAACCGTTTCCGAGACCGTGGCCAATCCTGATTTCAAGACGCTGATCCACGACATGATGACCCGCGAGATCATGCCGACGCTGGATATGCCCGGCACCGATCTCAATGCCTATCGCGATGCGCTGCTGGAGCGTTTCTCCAATCCTGCGCTCAAGCACCGTACCTGGCAGATCGCCATGGATGGCAGCCAGAAACTGCCGCAGCGCCTGCTCGGCACTATCCGCGATCGCATTGAAGCCGGCGAACCACGCGTTCGCCTCACCCTCGGCGTCGCCGCCTGGATCCGCTATGCCTCGGGCATTGACGAGAATGGTGCCGAAATCGACGTGCGCGACCCGCTGGCCGACCGTATGCATTTCCTCGGGCAGGGTGCACACACCAATCCCGACGCCATGGCAACCGCCTTCCTGGGGCTGGCCGAAGTCTTCGGCGAAGACCTGCCCAACGTCGCCAGCTTCCGCCAGCAACTGGTCACCCTCCTCGGGCAGTTGTTGCATCAAGGGGCACTAGCGACGGTTGAAACGGTGGTCAATGGGCCGGAAGGCTAGGAATTACTGGGGGGTGGTGTTTGCCGCTTCTGGATTGCCGCGCGGCCTTTGGTCGCTCGCAATGACGATGGGGAGTTGAGGTTTGCGCCACCCCGCATCGTCATACTCGGGCTTGACCCGAGTACCCATGCGATGGGGCGGGTGGACAGGTGGGCGTTGGGAAGTTTGCCTGAACCCCGTCCTTTTTCGGTGTGGATGGCGGGTCATAGGCCCCCGGGTCAAGCCCGAGGGTGACGATTTCAGTTAGAACGCCCTCCCGGTGTCCCGCTCTAGATTTCCCGCAAATGGAAGCTCTTGGGTCGGGTCAAATTGGCAAAGCCGATTTCGCTGAGGGCCGCGCCCTTGCCCGTATCCTTGACCCCGGTCCACACCAGCGCCGGGTCGAGATAATCGCAGCGGTTCATGAATACCGTGCCGGTTTCCACCTGATCGCCAATCTCGGCGGCCTTGTCCGTATCCATGGTCCAGATCGAGGCGGTCAGGCCATAGGGGCTGTCATTCATCAGCTGGATGGCTTCCGCATCATCCTTGACCTTCATGATCCCGACGACCGGACCAAAGCTTTCCTCGCGCATTACCGACATCTGATGGTTCACATTGGTCAGCACTTCGGGTGCCAGATAGGGCGAGCCCTGCTTGTCATTGGCCAGTTGCATATTGATATTGGCCTTCGCACCCTTGCGCAAAGCCTCTTCCTTTTGCTCACGGATCGCATCGGCAAAACGTGGCTGCGCCATCGGGCCCATGGTGGTCGCTTCATCCAGCGGATTGCCGACGACATATTTTTTGGTCAGCTCGATAACGCCCTCGACCACCCGGTCATAGACATCTTCATGGGCGTAAATCCGCTCAATGCCGCAACAGCATTGCCCGGCATTGTAGAAAGCGCCATCGACAATGCTCTCGATGGAAAAATCGAGATTGGCATCGGCCCGCACATAGGCGGGGTCCTTGCCGCCCAGTTCCAGCCCGAGGGTGGCGAAAGTGCCGGCGGCAGCGCGTTCGATGCGGCGGCCGCCTTCCACCGAACCGGTGAAATTGATGTGGTCAATCTTGCCCGAGCCGATCAGGGCTTCGGTCTGGCCATGGCTGAGAACGACATTTTGAAACAGGCCCTCAGGCAGTCCCGCCATGGCAAAAGCCTCGGCAAAACGTTCGCCCGCCAACAATGTTTGTGAGGCATGTTTGAGGATGACCGCATTGCCTGCAATCAGCGCGGGAATGATGGTGTTGACCGCGGTCAGATAGGGGTAGTTCCAGGGCGCAACGACCAGCACGATTCCAAGCGGCTCGTGGCTGATATAGCGGCGAAAGCCGGGCTTGTCGGTGCGCTGGATCGGGGCAAGGGCGCTCTCGGCAATCGACATCATATATTCGGTACGCTCGATGATCCCGCCATTCTCGCCGCCAAAGCGCACCGGCCGGCCCATCTGCCAGGCCAGTTCAGGCACGATAGCTGCATTCAACGCGGTGATCGCCTCAAGAAATTTCGCCATATAGGCGTTGCGCGTGGCAATCGGGGTGCGCCGCCATTCGGCCTGCGCGCCGTGCGCACGGGTGAGGGCGCGGGTAATCTCCGCGTCCTGTGCAATCGGTCGCTCGGCATAAACACTGCCATCAATCGGGGAAATCAGTTTGACCGTGTCGGCCATGAGGCACCTTTGGGTTTGCGTGTTGCCCTAGTCTTACGTCCGTTCAAACCTGCGCTTCAACTCCGAATATTTTATGGCCGCTCTGCCTCTTCAGCATGAGCCAGCGCAAAGGCCTCTTCCGGCGACAGCACAAGCCTGTTGCGCCCGGCGATGGCGAAATACAACAGCCCGGCGGCAAACCAGATGGCGCAGCCATAAATACCGGGCCGGTAATCCGGATTGAGCAAGAGCGACAAAAGCGTGATGGCGGCGATGATCCCCGCAATGATCGCCCCGAAATTACCCAAAGGGCTGACATAGGGCCGGGTCAGCGCCAGCCGCTTGATGCGCACATAGGCAATCATTTGCATGATATAGGCAATGACCGCGCCAAAAACCGCCATATTGAGCAGGACGGCCCCCACCGGCACTGCGCCGAACACGGCCGGGCCATATTCAAGCGCAAGGCAAATCACAAAGCCGATTACCGCCCCCGCGATCAGCGCCACATGCGGGGTTTTGCGGGTGCCATGGGTCACGCTGAGCCAGCGCGGAAAATAGCCCGCCCGGCTGAGCGAATAGATATTGCGGCCATAGGCGTAAATGATGGTGTGGAACGAGGCCACCAGCCCCGCCACCGCCACAAGGGCCAGCGCTGAAGCGCCAACGCCGTCGCCAAAAATCGTCTTGAAGGCGAGAAACAGCGGATCGGTCGCCGTGCCCACCGCATGGGCCCCCGGCGCGATGCCGGCGTTAAAGAACAGGGTCAGTACCGAGGCGATGATCAGGGTGAGCATGCCCCAGAGCAGCCCGCGCGGCATGTCGCGTTTCGGGTCATGGCTTTCCTCGGCCGCCAGCGGCAATTGCTCGATGGCCAGATAAAACCAGATGGCAAAGGGCAGGGCGGCAGCAATGCCCTGCCAGCCAAACGGCAGCAAGGGCCCGCCTCCGTTTGGCAGTTCAACCCCGTCATAGCCGATATTGAGCGCCCAGCGGTTGAAATCGAAATGCGGGATCGCCCCGATCCAGAACACCGCCAGAATTGCCAAAGCCAGAAAGGTGATGACAATGGTAAAGCGGAACGTCAGCGCCACCCCGACAATATTGAGCCCCACAAAGATGGCGTAAAAAATCAGCCACCACACCGGATTGGGCAGGGTAAAGCCGAGCATGTCCGTGCTGATCGCGCTCATATAGCCGGCTATGCCAACGACAACGACCGCCGGGGTCAGCACATATTCCATGGTCTCCGCCAGCCCGGTGATAAAGCCGCCCCACGGCCCCATGGCGGTACGCCCGAACGAATAGGCCCCGCCCGTATGCGGCAGTGCCGGGCTGAGTTCGGCCAGCGAATAGGCCATGCCCACATACATGATAGCGATAATCACCGTGGCGATGGCAAGCCCGCCAAAGCCGGCAACCCCAAGCCCATAATTCCAGCCAAAGAAATCGCCTGAAATCACAGCCCCCACCCCAAGTGCCCAGAGCGACCACGCCCCTGCATGTTTCGCCAGACCGCGTTTTTCGAAATAGGCGGCATCGGGCCGCGTATAGGTCACGCTGCCTGCGGGCGTCGGCGCGTCCGTTGTCTCGCTCATCAATGTCTCCGGGGTCAGCTGATAGGGGAAGATGCGGGGGTAGAGGGGAGTGTGGCAAGTAGCCGGGTCAGGCAGCGCGCCATGCGCTCCGTCCAGTCTGTCACCCCCGCCGGTGTAAGGATTTCGTCATGGCGGATTTCCACCATCGTGCCATGTAACCCGCGCTGATCAGCATGCAGGTCCATGGTGTAATAAATGCCCTGCCGGGCAGCATAGGGTTCGTTCCAGCCCACGTTCATCTCCGGCGCGTCGGCTTTCAACGCATCAAAAAGCGCCTGGGTAAAACCCGTATCCGCGCCATGAATGAGCCCCACCGGCCAGGGCCGCTGCGCGCCGTGATAAACAGGGGTGAAGGAATGCATGGCAACCAGGATGCTTTCAATCCCTCTTGCGGCGCGCGCATCCAGCAGGGCGGCAATGGCCTTGTGATAGGGGGTATGGAATTTCGCAATCCGCGCCGCGCGTTCCTCAGCGCTGATATCGGCATTGCCCGGGATCGGGGTGGCTTCGCTGATTTCCGGGATCAGGTCCTTGGCATCGTGCCCGCGATTGGGGTCAACCAGGAGCCTTGAATTTGTCGATTGCACCAGCGGCGCATCCAGAAGAGCGGAAAGCTTTTTGCTCACCGCCAGTGCACCGGGATCCCAGGCAATGTGCATCAGGCGTTCAATAGCGCTGAGACCGAGCGCGCCATAGGCGGCAGGCATATGGTTTGAGGCGTGATCGCATACAATGAGGAAACGCGACCGGCCCATGGGATTGAAAACGATTGCAGGCGGCCGAAGGCTGGCCGCAAAATGCGTATCCTGCTTTCCCATCTCACCGCGTCTCCCTGTCAGCGCATGTCCTCATGATTGGGACGGAAGATGAGCCAAGTCAAACCCTGACATGGCCGCCGCAGCCAATATCCGCAACAACCCCCGTTCCAGCGCTGCACCGCCATGGCAATGGTCTGGTTTCCGGGGTCAGAGTGCCAGATATTGTTTGACGCTCAAGACGATCTGCGGATCGATCTCGCCAATGGCTTTGAGGTCCTTGTCCTTGTAATCGAGTTGCAGCAGCACCGTGCGCATCACGTTGAGGCGCAACCGGCGCTTGTCATTGGCCCGGATCACCGTCCAGGGGGCGTAAGGGGTGTCGGTGGCTTCCAGCATGGCGTCCCGCGCCGCGGTATATTCATCCCACTGGCCCAGCGCCTTCAAATCGATCGGGGAGAGCTTCCACACCTTGAGCGGGTCATGCCGCCGGTCATGGAAGCGCTTGATCTGCATTTCGCGCCCCATATCCAGCCAGAATTTGAAGAAATGGATGCCGTCATCAACCAGCATCTGCTCAAATCGCGGCGCTTCACTGAGGAAATGCTGGGTTTGTTCGGGGGTGGAAAACCCCATAACCGGCTCCACGCCGGCCCGGTTATACCAGGAGCGGTCAAACAGCGCGCTCTCGCCCGCGGAGGGCAAATGGCTGACATAGCGCTGAAAATACCATTCGCCGCGCTCCCTGTCGCTCGGCTTGGGCAGGGCGACAATGCGGTTGGTGCGCGGGTTGAGATGTTCAAGAAACCGCTTGATGGTGCCGCCCTTGCCGGCCGCATCGCGCCCCTCAAACACAATGGCAATCCGCTCGCCGCTTTCCTGGATCGAGGCCTGCAGCTTCACCAGTTCCCGGTGCAGCGCGCCCAGCTCGTCCCAATAGGTGTCCTTGTCGAGTTTCTTCTCGTAAGGATAGCCGCCCGATTGCATCGCCTTTTGCTTGATGCGCTTGGGCAGTTCCGGATCGTTGAGGTCGAAATCGGTAAAGGGATCGTTATCTGACACGATAGTTCCTTGTTTTTACGCAAACATGCTATGAGAAGCGCCGCAGTGCAATGCATCTGCCCGAACGATGTGTATTTTGCGTCACCACGCTGTCACGATCAAAAGTTAAACCCGCTGTTTTCTGACGGTAACCGAACATGACGGATCATCTCGAAACGGCCTTCCCCAAAGTGGTCCTCGCCAAATGGCAGATGCGCCTTGGCGCGGCGCGCGGCATTTTGCTCGTCTCGGCAGCGGTCACATGCGTGTTCGTCCTTTTCAGTGACCTGACATTCTGGCAGGGCATTGTCGGCTTCGCCCTCATTCTGGCGGCAACGCTTTTCCTGCCGCGCACGGTCGAAGCCAGGGTGCCTGCAGCAGCGGCGGCGGACATGCAGCGCCAGATGCGCCAGCAGGCCGCGATCCAGTTTGCCGATGCGCTGCCCGATCCCTGCTTTCTTCTCGACCGGCGCGCCGTGGTCATGCATCGCAATCCCCCGGCGGCAAACCAGTTCCCCTCAACCCCTGCCGGCAACCCGATCGCCTTTTCCATCCGGCATCCGGCCCTGCTGTCGGCAATTGACCGTGTGCGCCTCAGCGGTGTGCCCCAGAATGTGGAATTGCACCAGACCATCCCCAATGAGACCTGGTTTCAGATATTTGTCTCACCCCTCGACATGAATGGTGAGGGCGGGCAGGCGGCGAACTGGATTGTGGTCACCATGCACAATCTGACAGAACAAAAGCGTGTCGAGGCCATGCGCGCTGATTTTGTCGCCAATGCCAGCCATGAATTGCGCACCCCGCTGACCTCCCTGATCGGCTTTGTCGATACCCTGCAAGGCCCGGCCGCCAGAGACCCCGAAGCCCGCGAGCGGTTTCTGGGTATCATGCGCGCCCAGGGCGAACGCATGTCCAAGCTCATTGATGATCTGCTGTCGCTGTCGCGCATCGAATTGCGCCAGCACGTGCGCCCCACAACCAATGTGAACCTGTCTTTGATATTGGGGCAGGTGGCTGAAGAGTTGCAGACCCAGGCAAAGGAAGCCGGTGTTGAGGTCAAGGTGACCGTGCCCGAAGAGCCGGTGAACGTACTGGGGCAGCAGGATGAGCTGTACGAGGTTTTCGAGAACCTGATCGACAATGCGATCAAGTATGGTGCCGATGGCAATAGTGTCGAGGTGGCGCTTGCCCCCTCGTCGCGGCCCGGCTTTACCTATATGGTGCATATTACAGATCATGGCGCGGGCATCGCCCAGGAGCATGTGCCGCGCCTGACAGAACGCTTCTACAGGGTCGATGCAGAATCGAGCCGCCGCAAGAAGGGAACAGGGCTGGGCCTGGCCATCGTCAAGCACATCCTGAGCCGCCACGGCGCGCAAATGTCCATTCGCTCCAAACTGGGCGAGGGCACGACGGTAGAGATTCTCTTCGCCAGGTGACAAAATCGTCGCAAATCGGGGCCTGTTTTGGGCTCTCCTCGGCGGCGGTCGAAAAAACATTATATTTTTCAATAAATTAACATGTCACGGAACTGTCATTTAAGTGACATAGAACCGTCAGCACGGAAGCATAGTTTGCCGCTCGTTGAAGGGCGCACGGCTTCCAACTCTGGCGGCGTCCGCGGGTATCCTACCCCTCATGCTTTGAAAGGGAATTCAAAAATGAAAACCGCACTCTATGCCGGTGCTACCGCTATTGCTCTGGTGAGCGCGCTCGGTACAGCGCCTGCCTTTGCGCAGTCACGCGACCAGATCCGTATCGTGGGTTCTTCCACGGTGTTTCCTTACACCCAGGCTGTTTCCGAGCAGTTTGCCGCATCAACCGGCGGCGCGGCTCCTGTCGTTGAATCGACAGGTACCGGTGGTGGTATGAAGATTTTCTGCGAAGGCGTTGGCCCGCAGCATCCCGATATCACTGGTGCATCGCGCGCCATGAAAGAATCCGAATACAAGCTCTGCCTCGACAATGGTGTCGACAGCATCACCGAAGTTCTGATCGGCTATGATGGCTTGTCCATCGCCCATGCTCAGGACGCTGCTGACATGAACTTGACCAAGGCACAGATCTTCATGGCCCTGGCTTCTGAAGTTGCTGTTGATGGCGAAATCGTCGCCAACCCTTACACCAAATGGTCTGAAATCGATTCGTCGCTGCCTGACAGCGAAATCACCGTTTTCGGCCCCCCGCCGACATCCGGTACCCGCGATGCATTCGTGGAACTGGTAATGCACGAAGGTTGTGAGGCATTTGAAGCCATCGCGGCGCTCGAAGGCGATCGCAAGGACGAAGTTTGCGAACGTATGCGTCAGGACGGCCCGTTCGTTGAAGCTGGCGAAAACGACAACCTGATCGTTCAGCGCCTCAATGCTGACCACAATGCACTGGGTATCTTCGGTTACTCCTTCCTCTACGAAAACCAGGACACGCTGAAGGCTGTCAAGGTTGAAGGCGTTGCGCCGAACACTGACACCATTGCAGACGGTTCCTATGGCGTTTCCCGCCCGCTGTTCTTCTATGCCAAGAACGCACATCGTGGCGTGATCCCTGGCCTTGAAGAGTTTGTCGCTGAATATGTTTCCGAAGATTCCTTCGGTGAAGGCGGCTACCTGTCCGAGCGCGGCCTTATCCCGCTTCCGGCTGACAAGCGCGACGAAACACGTGCCACAGTTGAAGCAAACGTCAACATGACGCGCTACCAGTAAGCGCTGAATTCTCGGATCGGGGCGCACCAGCGCCCCGATCTGCATTTTCTGAAGAAAACGACAGGCGGAGATAATCGTGGTCGGCTACCTACTTACAACCATCCTGTTGTTGTCTTGTGTCGCCTTCTGGGTCGGCCGCAGCGCGGGGAACAAGTTTGCCGCCAAATCCGCCCAATCAACACATTCCCTGCCTGGCTATCACGGGGCTTTTGTCGCCATTTGGGTGGGGCTGCCAGCCCTTGTTCTGGTGCTGCTCTGGGTTCTGTTTCAGAACAATGTGATTAATGGGCTGCTCGTTGGCAGTCTGCCCGACGATCTGACCGCCGGGGCATCGCCGGCACAGATCAGCCTGCTTATCGCCGAAGTGCGCAACGTCGCCGCCGGACAGATTTTTGGCACACCCTCACCTGATATTGTTGCCGCCGCCGAACGCTTGGGCAGCTGGCAGTCGATCAGCGCATGGGCGATGGTTGTTGTTGCCGTCAGCATCATGTTGCTGGCAATGGCCTTTACCCGCGCCCGGCTGACCCCGGCCTTTCGTGCGCGCAACCGCGTCGAGAATATCCTGTCGGGCCTGATGATCCTTTGTTCCATCGCGGCCGTTCTCACAACCCTCGGCATCATCACCTCTTTGCTTTACGAATCCTGGGCCTTCTTCAAGATTGTGCCGCCAGCCGATTTCTTTTTCGGGCTGAACTGGGAACCCCAGATCGCCATCCGTGCAGATCAGGTTGCCGGTAACGGTGCCTTTGGTGCGGTGCCCGTTTTCGTCGGCACCATTCTTATCGCCACCATCGCCATGACAGTGGCGACCCCGATTGGTCTCTATACGGCCATCTATCTGGTCGAATATGCCAATGAGCGGACCCGCTCGATCGTCAAGCCGATCCTTGAAATGCTCGCAGGCGTCCCCACAGTGGTTTATGGCTTTTTCGCCGTGCTCACGGTGGCACCCGCCATCCGCGAAGCAGGTGGCCTGTTCGGGCTCGCGACATCACCCAACAGCGCGCTGGCCGCAGGTGGTGTGATGGGCATCATGATCATCCCCTTCATTTCCTCCCTGAGCGATGATGCCTTGCGGGCCGTGCCCCGTTCGCTCCGCGACGGGTCTCTGGCCATGGGCGCGACACGGGCTGAAACCATGACCAGGGTGCTTCTGCCGGCAGCCTTGCCGGGCATTGTGGGCGGCATATTGCTCGCCCTCAGCCGCGCCATTGGTGAAACCATGATCGTGGTGATGGCCGCCGGCCTGATCGCCTCACTGACCTTTAATCCCATTGACTCGGTAACCACCGTGACCGTGCAGATCGTCACGCTCCTGATTGGTGACACGGCATTCGACAGTCCGAAAACCCTTGCCGCCTTTGCTCTGGGTCTTGTGCTCTTCCTGATAACGCTCGCACTGAACGTGGTGGCGTTGCGGGTCGTGCGCAAATACCGCGAACAGTACGATTGAGATTGACATGACCGATATGGCCGCGACACTCCAAGCTCAAAAAACCGCAGCGGAAGCGATGCGCAAACGGCGCTACGCCGCGGATGCCCGCCTGCGCTGGTACGGACGGATCGCCATCAGCGTGGCAATCCTGCTTTTGCTGACACTTCTGGTCACCATCTCGGCTGGCGGCTACAAGGCTTTCATCCAGACCCATGCCACCATCGATTTCCCCATTTCGGAGGAACTCGTGGATCGCGCAGATCCCGCCAAGGGTGACTGGCGTGCGGTTGTACGAAACGGCATTGAGGCGGCCATTCCCGGCATTGCCGCAAGCGAATTGCGCAAGGCTCAGCAAATCCTGACGAACAACACCCAGTTCTTCGTGCGTGATGCTGTCGTGGCTGATCCATCGGTTATCGGCAAGACCCTGACCATGCGCGTGCCGGTCTCTGATCCTTATGACCAGATGCAAAAGGGCGTTGTAAGCCGCCATCTGCCCGAGGAGCGCCGCCGGCTGACCGACCGGGAGATCGAATGGTTCGATGCATTGGCAAGCCAGGGCCGTATCAGCACACCGTTCAACTGGGGCCTGTTGTTCAATGCGGATAGCCGCTTCCCCGAAATTGCCGGCCTGTCCGGTGCCATTGTCGGCTCGTTCTATGCGCTGATGGTGTGCTTCCTGATCAGCTTCCCCGTGGGCATTGCCGCGGCAGTCTATCTCGAAGAGTTCGCGCCGAAGAACCGCATCACCGATATTATCGAGGTCAACATCAACAATCTGGCGGCCGTGCCCTCGATTGTGTTTGGTCTTTTGGGTCTTGCCGTCTTCCTGCAAATGTTCGGATTGCCGCGCTCGGCACCATTGGTCGGCGGCATGGTTCTGTCGCTGATGACGCTGCCAACCATCATTATTGTCACCCGGGCCGCGCTGAAATCCGTGCCCCCCTCTATCCGTGAAGCGGCGGCCGGCATCGGGGCGTCCCCCCATCAGGTTATTCTGCACCACGTGTTGCCGCTGGCATTGCCCGGCATCCTGACCGGCACCATTATCGGCCTCGCCCAGGCGCTTGGCGAAACCGCACCGCTTCTGCTCATCGGCATGAACGCCTTCATCACCAGCCCGCCGGGTGGTGTGATGGAAGCGTCAACGGCGCTGCCCACGCAGATTTTCATCTGGGCCGACAGCCCCGAACGCGGGTTTGTCGCGCGGACTTCGGCGGGTATCATGGTTCTGTTGGGCTTCCTTCTGGTGATGAACGCGATAGCCATTTTCCTGCGCCAACGCCTTGAGCGGCGCTGGTAGCAAATTCAAGGATTGCGAGAGAACGATGAACGATAGCACAATGATTGTACCGCCGAATGAAGCCGCAAGCGCGACGCCTTTGGCAGAGGGCGCCAGCTCCCGGCCAAAAATGACCGGTCGCAACGTCAGTGTCTTTTATGGCGAGAAGCAGGCCCTGTTCGATGTGAACCTGGAAATCGAGACCAATCAGGTCACCTCCCTGATCGGGCCTTCCGGGTGCGGCAAGTCAACCTTCCTGCGCTCTCTCAACCGCATGAACGATACGATCGATATCTGCCGGGTGACGGGCAATATTCTTCTCGACGGGCAGGATATCTACGATCGCAGTATCGATGTGGTGGAATTGCGCGCCCGCGTCGGCATGGTGTTCCAGAAGCCGAACCCGTTCCCGAAATCGATTTTCGAGAACGTCGCCTATGGCCCGCGCATTCACGGCATGGTGCAGTCGAAAACCGATCTCGACGAGATCGTGACGTCCTCGCTGAAGCGCGCAGGTCTTTTTGAAGAGGTCAAGGACCGCCTCGCCGAACCCGGCACCGGCCTGTCCGGTGGTCAGCAGCAGCGCTTGTGCATTGCCCGCGCCATCGCCACCAAGCCCGAAGTTTTGCTCATGGATGAGCCTTGCTCAGCGCTCGATCCGATTGCGACCGCCATCATTGAGGAACTGATCGATGAATTGCGCGAGAATTTCACAATCATCATCGTGACCCACTCCATGCAACAGGCGGCGCGTGTGAGCCAGAAAACGGCGTTCTTCCATCTCGGCAGGCTGATCGAGGAAGGCGCGACGGATGAGATTTTCACCAATCCGCACGACAAAAAGACCCAGGATTACATAACCGGCCGTATCGGCTGATTTGACGCGAAAGGGAGCATCCAGGATGTCCTCCGAACATATCGTTACCTCTTACGAAGACGAGTTGACCGACCTGGCCCGCGCCATTTCGGAAATGGGCGGCATGGTGGAAGCGGCTATCTCAACCGCCATCAATGCCCTGTTGAAACTCGATCACGAGACCGCCAAGCAAATCATCGCTGCCGACAAGGCCGTTGACGACATGCAGCGCAAGATCGATGAAACCGCCGTCTCGATGATCGCCCGCCGGCAGCCCATGGCGGCTGACCTGCGCATGATCATCTCCTCGGTGCATGTGGCCAATGATCTGGAGCGGATCGGCGACATGGCGAAAAACATCGCCCGCCGCACCCTGCAGATCGATGGCAACAAGCTGTCGCCGCAATTCTATAACGGCGTGCGGCACATGACCGACCTGATCCTGCAGCAGATCAAGGATGCGCTCGATTCCTTTGCCAATCGCGACACGGCGGCGGCAATTGCCGTATGTGAACGCGATGACGAGGTTGACGCGCTCTATATGTCCCTGTTCCGCGAACTCCTCACCTACATGATGGAAGACCCGCGCAATATCACCCAGTGCACCAATTTGTTGTTCTGCGGCAAGAATCTGGAGCGCACCGGCGACCACGCCACCAATATTGCCGAGGCCGCCTATTACCTCGAGACCGGCAAGAACCTGCCCGTCATTCTCGAGGAAAAGGCCCAGCAAAAAAGCTAAGAGCCCAAGGGAAACCGGACCATGGCAGCGACGATTCTGATTGTGGAAGATGAAAGCGACCTCGCGGTCATGCTGCGTTACAATCTCGAGGCAGAGGGTTTTAATGTGCTCTCTGCCCTCAGCGGCGACGAAGCGGCAACCCTGTTGCATGAGACAACACCCGATCTGATCCTTCTGGACTGGATGTTGCCCGGGCTCTCGGGGATTGAACTGTGCCGCCGCTGGCGCGCCCGTGAGGAAACCGCGCATATCCCCATCATCATGCTCACGGCCCGTGGTGAGGAAGACGAGCGTATTCGCGGTCTAGCCACCGGTGCCGATGATTATGTGGTCAAGCCGTTCTCGATCCCTGAATTGCTGGCCCGGGTCAACGCGCTGCTGCGCCGCGCCAATCCGCAATTGGTCACCTCGGTGATGAAGGCGGGGGATCTGGAACTTGATCGCGCCAATCACCGGGTGCGCCGGTCAGGCCGCGAGATCCATCTTGGCCCCACCGAGTACCGGTTGCTTGAATATCTGATGCGCAATCCCGGCCGGGTCTATTCGCGCGAGCAATTGCTCAACAGCGTTTGGGGCACCGATGTTTTTGTCGATGAACGTACCGTCGATGTACACGTGGGCAGATTGCGCAAGGCCATCAATCGCGGCCGGGGCAATGATCCCATCCGCACTGTGCGCGGCGCTGGCTATGCCTTTAACGAACGTTTCGCGGCCACAGCCTGACCGGCCTGCAGAATTTGGCACAAACAAAAAGGGCACCCGCAAGGTGCCCTTTTTAGTGTCTGGTGGTGCGCCTTAGCGTTTCTTGCGCTCGATCGTGTGATAGGCGCGCCGCGAATGGAATTCGCAATAAGGTTTACCTTCCAGAGAATGCTGACCGCAGAAATGGAAGTCGCTGTTCAGCGGATCGCCAATCGGCCATTTGCAGGTATTCTCGTTCAATTCCAGAAGGCTGATACGCTCGCCCTCGGGAATGAAGATTTCCTGCGCCTGGGCCGGGGCCGTATAAAGCTCGGCGTCTGTATCCTCGGATTGCTTGAGAGCGGTCGCGCCGATCATCGGCGCGGAATTCATCGCCCGGCGTTTCATCACACCCGCCGCAACATTACCCGAAGAGGCCCCCGTTGTTGTGCTCGAACCCGAAGATGGGCGGCGCGGCGCGGGCCGGCTTGCGGTGCGCGGGCGCGATGCGGATGTCGCAGGCTTGGCGCGCGCGCTGAGCTTGAGGCGATGTACCTTGCCGATAACGGCATTGCGGGTAACACCTTGCGCTAGCTCGCTGGCGATCTGGCTGGCGCTCAGACCTTCCATCCATAGTTTCTTCAATAGTTCGACGCGCTCGTCAGTCCAGCTCATCGATTGCTCCTAGCCCCTTGGTTCAAAACAGAGTCAGCTTACGCTGCCGGAATTTATCCGTAGCAGCCACCGACGCTAATACTCGTATGTTGAGTGGGTCCGCCCCACGAGATATCGTGTCCCAACAGCGCTGATAATACACAAGGGCCGGAATCTCGTGCAAGGGACGCCCGAGACTTTCCCCGTAAAACAAGGGGGTGCCGGTTTCTCTCCCTGAAAGAGAGTCAAATCAGTCACTTGCACCGAAAACGTTGACTTTTCTGGGGGTGAGGGGCATATAACATCTATCGAGCGTGCCGCCCAAAAGCGGCGCGTTTTTAGTTTCTGTGCCGAAAATGTCACGGCCTAACCATGAAAGAGAAAATCCAATGTCTGCGCTCTTTGGCACCTATGCCCGCTCCGATCTCGCCTTTGCGCGGGGCGAAGGCATGCGCCTTTATACGGGCGATGGCACGGAATATCTCGATTTCAACTCCGGTATCGGTGTCAATGCGCTCGGCCATCACGACCCGCATCTGCTCGCTACACTAAAAGAACAGGCCGAAAAGGTCTGGCACGTCTCCAACGTGTTCACAGTGCCGGAAGCAGAAACGCTGGCCCAGCGGCTGGTCGATGCCACTTTCGCCGATGCGGTGTTCTTCACCAATTCCGGCACCGAGGCTGTTGAATGCGCCATCAAGACAGCGCGGCGCTATTTTTATGACAAGGGCGAGAAGGACCGCTACGAGATCATCGCCTTCACCGGTTCCTTCCATGGCAGGACGCTGGCCGCGGTCGCTGCCGGTGGCAATGCCGCCTATACCGAAGGCTTCGGCCCGGTGCTTGAAGGCTTCAAGCACACAGCACCCGGCGACCTCAAGGCAGTCGAGGCGTTGATTGACGACAAAACCGCCGCGATCATGATCGAGCCGGTGCAGGGCGAGGGCGGGGTGACGGCGTTCCCCGTTGAATTCCTGCAAGGCCTGCGCAAGCTTTGCGATCAGCACGGTCTGCTGCTGATCCTTGATGAAGTGCAGTGCGGCTATGGCCGGACCGGCAAGTTCTTTGCCCATGAATGGGCCGGGATCACCCCCGATATCATGAGCGTGGCCAAGGGTATCGGCGGGGGCTTTCCGCTCGGTGCCTGCCTTGCAACGGCCGAAGTGGCCAAGGCCATGGTGCCCGGCACCCATGGCTCCACCTATGGCGGCAATCCCATGGCCTGCGCCGTTGGTAATGCCGTGCTTGATCGTGTGCTCGAACCCGGTTTTCTCGATCATGTCGAAAAAATGGGCCAGGTACTCGCCTGGAACCTGCAGCAACTGGTACAGCGCTTTCCCCAATATGCCCTGGAAGTGCGCGGCAAGGGATTGATCGCCGGGGTCAAGATCACACCTCCGGTCCGCGACTTCGTTGCGCGGTTGCGCGGTCATCAACTCTTGGCTGTCGCTGCGGGCGAGAATGTGTTGCGGCTTTTGCCGCCACTGATTGTAACCGAGGCCGATATCACCGAAGCCATGGGCAAGATCGCCGATGCATTCGCAGAACTCGACAAGGAAGCTGCGGACAAAGCCTGAGCGCTTCCGCCTTCTCCGTTTCAAGGATCATAAAGATGACCAGTCCCACCCAAGGGCAGCCCAGACATTTTCTGGATCTCGATAATTTTTCGCCAGAGGAACTCAAGAAAATCCTCAAATTGGCGCATGAGCTCAAGGCCCGCCTGAAAAACGGCGAACGCCCGCAATTGTTGAAAGACAAGGTGCTTGCCATGATCTTCGAGCGCGAGAGCACGCGCACCCGCGTTTCCTTTGATGTCGGCATGCGCCAGCTGGGGGGCGAAACACTGATGCTCACCGGCGCTGAAATGCAGTTGAGCCGCGAGGAGACCCTGGCTGATACCGCCCGGGTAATGTCGCGCTATGTCGATGCGATCATGATCCGTATTCTCAGCCATGACGATTTGCTGGAACTGGCCGGCGCATCCAGCGTGCCCGTGATCAACGGTTTGACACGGGTTTCGCACCCTTGCCAGATTATGGCCGATATCATGACCTATGAAGAGCATCGCGGCTCGATCGAGGGCAAGACGGTTGTCTGGGTCGGCGACAGCAATAACGTTCTGGCCTCCTGGGTCCATGCCGCCAAATTGTTCGGCGCGAAGCTGAAAATCTCGGTCCCGGTTGAATATGCCCCTGACCAGGGTCTTCGGGCCGATATTGAAGCAGCCGGTGATGCCGTGGAAATGGTGGCCGATCCTCTGGTTGCGGCAAAGGATGCGGATCTGGTGATCACCGATACCTGGGTTTCCATGGGCGATACCGACGCCAAGGAACGCCGCAAGATATTGAGCCCTTATAGGGTCGACGCCAATCTGATGAGCAAGGCAAAGCCGGATGCATTGTTCATGCACTGTCTGCCAGCACACAGGGGCGATGAAGTAACTGATGAAGTGATCGATGGCCCCAGCGCCGTCGTCTTCGATGAGGCCGAGAACCGCTTGCACGCCCAAAAGGCTATTTTGTGCTGGGCATTCGGCATTGAGGAAATCTGATGACTGAAAATATTCTTTCGAGTTTCGGGCTGGACCGGGCGGAAAGCGGCGATAATGTCGTTGTGCCGTTCACGCTTGAAAATCTTGATTGCCGTGGCCGCTCTGTGCGGCTGGGTGCAGCGATTGATGGCATCTTGAGCCGTCATGATTACCCCGCCCCGGTCGCGCGCCTGTTGGGTGAAGCGGTGGTCCTGACGGCACTGGTGGGCTCATCGCTGAAGTTTGAGGGCAAGTTCATCCTGCAAACCCAGACCGATGGACCGGTCAACATGATCGTTGTCGATCTTGATGCGCCCGACGGATTGCGCGGCTATGCCCGCTTTGATCACGACGCCTTGGTCAAGGCGGCGGAGCAGGGGGCAACCAGCCCCGGCGAATTGCTCGGCAGCGGCCACATGGCCATGACGGTGGATCAGGGCATGCATATGGAGCGCTATCAGGGCATTGTGGCACTTGAAGGCGATAGCCTTGAGGAAGTGGCGCATCGCTATTTCATGCAGTCCGAACAGATACCCACAGCGGTCCGTCTTGCCGTGGCCGAGCACACAGTGCGCGGCGATGACCGGGCCCGCTGGCGCGCCGCCGGTGTTCTGGTGCAATACCTGCCCGAAGGCCGCAATACTGCGATGCCGGATTTGCCGGGCAACGGCGATTTTGCCGACGAGAGCATGGCAGATCCCAATTACACCGAGGCTGACCACTGGACAGAGGCCAAATCACTGCTCAGCACCATTGGTGATGATGAACTGGTCGATCCAGATCTCTCGCCCGAACGGCTCTTGTTCCGGCTCTATCATGAAACCGGCGTGCGCGTGTTCCCCTCCGGGCATATCGAGGAGCGTTGCTCCTGTTCCGCCGAGCGGATCGAGGGCATGCTGCAGGACAATTTCAACAACCAGGAACGTGAAGAAATGGCGGTCGACGGCGAGATTGAGGTCGTGTGCGAATTCTGCTCCGCCGCCTACCATTTCAACCCGCACCAGTTCGAAACCGAGCACTGATAGTTCCCGTTTCAATCGTGTCTTCCAAAGCCCGGCCTTGTGCCGGGCTTTGTTGTTTAAAGGGGGCAGAAACCTGCCGCCACCCTTGCCCCTTCAACCGGAGGTGGACGGCAGCCTACCAACCTTTCCAAAGTTTCATTTGTTTCCCTCAAATCTGCAGCGTAACTTTCGCCAATCATTACATGAGGAAATTCACTTGGAAGAGCGTCAGTCCCATCCGGTGCAAGATCACCTGACAGCAGATGACCGCCCCGCGGCAAAGCCGCGCAAACGTCGTTCCATCATCAGTGTTTTTCTCCGTCTGGCGGTTGCTGTCGCCATTCTGGCGGGCGCAGTCGTTTATGGCGCGTCCATGATCGCCAGCAAACCCGAAGCCATCAAGCGGCAGGCACGCGAGCGCAGCTTCACCGTGGCGGTGATGACGCCGGAATATGGCACGTTTAACACCCATTTCAGGGCGTTTGGCCAGGTTCAGGCCTCGCGCACTTTTGAAGTGCGCGCGCAGGTAGTGGGCGAAGTGGTCGAACTGGCACCCAATCTGGCCGTCGGCAATCTGGTTGCCAAGGGCACGCAACTGGTCGCCATTGATTCAACCGATTATGACGGCAAGCTTGTGGAAGCACAGGCCGCCGAAGCCAATGCCCGCCTGTCGCTTGCAGAGGCCGAGGAAGCCTACAAGCTGCAGGAACTCAAACTGGCTGCCGCCAAAACCTCGCTCGCCGCAGCACAGACCGATCTGGAGCGGGCGCAAGTGCTCAACGAAAATGGCAACCTGACCGACAAGGAACTCGATACCCGCAAGCTCACGGTCTCTGATCGTCAGCAAAGCGTCAGTGAAATCGAAAGCGGCCTGTTTACCTTGCAGGCCCAGATCGACCGGCAGCGCGCCAGCATCATCAGTGCCCAGCTCAGCCTCGAGCAGGCGCGCCGTGATCTCGAAAACACCCGCATCACCGCGCCTTTTGACGGGATTGTGGTGTCCGAAAATCTTAGCCTCGGCTCCTATGTTACCGCCAATGAGAATGTTGCCAGCCTCTATGATCCCACAGCGCTAGATGTCAGCTTTACCATTTCCGATCTGCAATATGGCCAGTTGATCACCGAAGGGCTGGAAGGCCGCGAGGTGGAGGTCAGCTGGGACATCGCCGCAGAACCGATCAAGGTTGCCGGCGAGATCACCCGGGCCGCTGCCGAGATCGACAGCACTACCGGCGGTGTCAAACTGTTTGCCCGGTTAACCGGCGACAATGCCAGCCAGTTGCGCCCCGGCACCTTTGTCGAGGTGCAGATCAAGGGCCCGTCTTACGAACGCACGCTGCGGGTGCCGGAAACGGCGCTCTATGAGAGCGATCATATCTATACTATTCGCGATGGCCGCATGGCCAAGGTCGACGCCAGAATTATGACCCGCGACAATGATTATCTGATCATTTCAGCCGAGGTGCCCGAGGGTGAACGGATCATCACCACACGTCTGTCCCAGGCCGGCGAGGGTGTTGCCGTCAGCGTTGAGGGCGAGGAAGAAGCCGCCCCGACACGTGGTGCTGGAAGTAACGAAAATGCCAATGCCAATGCCGGTGCAAATGCGCGTCTGCCCGAAGGCGCGGTGCGGCGTGATGATGGCAGCGTGCTGCTGCCCAATGGCAATATTCGCCATCCCGATGGCCGCATTGAGCAGCCCGATGGCACCATAATTTCGGCCGAAGAGGCCGCCAGCCAGCGCGGCAACCGTCCGGGCGGCGGTCAGCGCAGAGGTGGAAACTGATATGCGTCCCTCTGTTGAACGCTCCACCGGCCTGATGGCGACTTTCGTGCGGCATCGCAACGCCGCCAACCTGCTGATGATCCTGCTCGTGATGTTCGGCATCTGGGGCACCATCAATCTCAATCGTCAGCTCATGCCGAATACGGAAGCCAGCACGATCAGGATCAGCGTCAACTGGAGCGGGGCCAGTGCCGAGGATGTTGAAAAGAACATCCTGCTTCTGATCGAACCGGCCGTGCGGTTTCTGGATGGTGTGAAGTCGATGTCTGGGCGTGCCCGCGAGAGCAGCGGCATTATCACGCTGGAATATGAGCGTGACACGGATATGCAGGAGGCCCAGCGCGCGGTGGAAACGGCCGTAGCCTCGGTCAATAATCTGCCCGCGGAAGCGAATGACCCCACTGTCAGCCTGCAGAAATTCTTCGACCCGATTGCATCGATCGCTATCGCGGGGCCGTTCCCCGAACTCGCCTTGCGCCGTTATGCGCTTGAAATCCGCGACGGGCTTCTCGCCGCCGGTGTCGACAAGGTCGAATTCACCGGCTATCGCGACCGCAAGATCGGCATTGAGATAGACGATTCCAAGCTGCGTCAGCTCGATATGACCCTGTCGGATCTCGCCGATGTGCTCACCCCCAACCTGGCCGACAAGCCGTCGGGTTCGCTGACCGGTGATTATGACGCGCAAATCCGCGCCGCAGCTGATCAGCTCAGCGCCCGCGACATTGCCGAGACCGAGGTGAAAAGCTCGGCCACCGGCCAGACCACAACCTTTGGCGACATCGCCACCATCACTGATGATTTTGATGAAGATGATGCGCTGGGGTATATGCGCGGGGAACCGGCCATCAAGCTGACAGTCTCGCGGTCTGCCACAGCCGACACCGTGGACAGCTATGAAAAAGTGAAGGCCTATGTCGCCGAAATCGCGCCGACATTGCCGCCTTCGCTCGAACTCAAAGTGTTCGATGCCGCCGCCGAACAGGTCAACCAGCGCCTGTCACTGCTGGTCACCAATGGCGTCACCGGCCTGGTGCTGGTGCTCGTGATCCTGTTCCTGTTCCTTGACGGGCGCATTGCCTTCTGGGTCGCCATGGGCATTCCTGTGTCCATTCTCGCCACGCTTGGCATGATGTTCCTGTTTGGGCAGACCATCAACATGATCTCCATGTTCGCCCTGATGATGACCCTTGGCATTATCGTTGATGACGCCATTGTCGTAGGCGAACACACAGCCACCCGCTATGGCGCGGGGGATTCCCGCTCGGAAGCGGCGATCAAGGGCGCCGGCCGCATGGCCGCACCGGTCATTGCCGCGTCGCTGACCACCATGGCTGCGTTCCTGCCCATTCTTCTGGTTGGTGACGTTGTGGGGCAGATCATGGCGACGCTACCAGTGGTAGTCGCCTGCGTGCTGGCGGCCAGCATGCTGGAATGTTTTTTCATCCTGCCGGGCCATCTCGCCCATTCCCTGCCCGAAGAGCGCAAACGCCCCAGCCGGTTCCGGCGGGCCTTTGACGGTGCGTTCGGCCATTTCCGCGATCACCAGTTCGGGTTTCTGGCCGATCTGTCCTATCGCTGGCGCTATGTCACAGCGGCAATTGCGGTTGCCATCTCCATTCTGGGTTTTTCGCTGCTCGCCGCAGGACAGCTCAAATTCGAATTCTTCCCGACAGCGGAAGGTGAAAGCTTCAACATTTTCGCCCGTTTCCAGGCCGGTGTGCCCGAAGACGAAATGCGCGGCATTATCGTCAATATCGAGAATGCCGTGAGTGAGGTGGAGACCGAGCTGACCCCGCCGGGCGAACAGCTGATCAACACGACCTATGCCAATCTCGATCTCGAGAATGGCGGGGCCAATTTCGATGTCTTTCTGACCCCGAGTGAAGAGCGGTCAGTTCGCACCGGCGATATCACCGATGCATTGCGGGCCAAGCTGCCCACGGTTGCCGGCGTCGAAAGGATCAATGTTCGTGAAAGCCGCGGCGGCCCGCCGGGACGCGCCATTGATGTCGAATTCTCCGGTTCGGATGCAACCACCCTGAAACAGGCCTCGGAAGATCTGCAAGGCATTCTGGAAGGCTTTGATGGTCTGACCTCGATTTCCGACACGCTGTTTTTCGGCAATCCCGAAGTGGTGATGTCACTCAATTCCCGTGGGACAGCGCTTGGCTTCACCCTGAACAATCTGGGGACCCAGGTGCGTGATGCATTCGAGGGCAATGATGTGGCAACCGTCATCTCCAATGGTGACGAGGTGACAATCCGCCTTGAACAGACCTCAAGTGAAACAGGCTCGGGTGCGCTGCGCAATCTGTCCGTGCGGGCACCCGGCGGCAGCTATGTCCCCTTGTCCTCGATTGTCACTTTCTCCGAGAAGCAGGGCCTCGCCTTCATTCTGCGGGATGAGGGTAAATCCACCATCCACGTGCGCGCCGATACTGAAGACGGCACTGATTTTCAGGAAGTGCTCGACCGGTTGGCCGCAGATTATCTGCCCGCCATCGTCTCCAAATATGACGTCAGCTACCGCTTTGGCGGCACTCAGGCTGAGCAGAACGCCGCTTTTGCCGACCTGCAGATCGGTGCAGTCTTCGCCCTGGGGCTGATGTATGTGATTATCGCCTGGATTTTTGCATCCTATTTCGCGCCCCTTGCCGTCATGCTGATCGTGCCATTCGGTCTGGTGGGTGCCATTTGGGGGCATTACCTGCTCGGCTACAGCATCACCCTGGTTTCCCTGATGGGCATGCTGGGTCTCTCCGGCATTCTGGTCAACGATTCCATCGTTCTGATCTCGCGAATACAGGAGCGCATGGCCGAGGGCGACAGCCTGCGGCTGGCCTCAACCGGGGCGTCGCGTGATCGCTTGCGGGCTGTGCTGTTGACCTCGCTGACCACAATCGCCGGACTGGTGCCCCTGCTGTTCGAGAAAAGCCTGCAGGCGCAATTCCTCATCCCCATGGCCGTGACAATTGTGTTCGGTCTGGGCCTCGCCACGTTGCTGGTGTTGTTCCTTGTGCCCGCGTTCATGGCTATCGGTGCGGATATGCGTGCGGTCCTCTCATGGGCTTTCATGACCAAGGGCAGCCCGAGTTTCCGCCAGATTTTGACCGGCCGCCATCATGAGCGGCATCAAAAGCTCTCCCCCGAATAAGCCGGAAAGCGGCAACGCGCCGCGCGCCACACACGCGCTTTTCAACATCTCGTTATCCGCCAATCATGCATTGATTGGCGGCTGGCGAGGTGTAAGTGTGTCGCCTTGGGGAATGGGGAGGCCGACACCATGCTTGATGGCGTCATGCGCAAATTGATTGATCCGCCGCTGAATAATCTGGGCGCGGCGCTGGCTAGTGTCGGCATGAGTGCCAATGCCATGACCTTGTTCGGATTGGGCATCGGGCTGGCGGCAGCCATTGCCATCGCCGCCCAATGGTTTGTGCTGGGGCTTGTGCTTATTCTGGTGTCACGGCTGGCCGATGGGCTGGACGGGGCCATTGCCCGCGCCACAGAGAAAACCGATTTCGGCGGCTATCTCGATATCAGCGCCGACTTTCTGTTCTATGGGGCCATCCCCATGGGCTTTGTGCTCGCCAATCCCGAAAGCAATGCCATTGCCGGCGCCTTCCTGCTGTTCGCCTTTTATTTCAACGGTGCGACATTTCTCGGCTATGCCATCCTTGCGGAAAAGCACGCGCTGACCACCGAACTGCGCGGCATCAAATCGCTCTATTTCACCGAGGGCCTGCTTGAGGGCACCGAGACCATTCTGTTCTTTGTCGTTTTGGCCATCTGGCCATTCCTGTTCCCCGTTCTGGCCACCATTTTCGCCCTGTTATGCTTTGTCACCGGCGTTTCGCGCTGGCTGATGGCCTATCGGCAATTTGGCGACAAACAGACCGAAACTCAGGCCTGATCAAGCCCGTAAGCCAGGTCGGCGATCAGGTCATCAGCGTCTTCCAACCCCACCGAAAGGCGCAATAGCGCGCGGCTGATCCCGGCTTCTTCGCGCACTTCGTCGGTGAAACGCGCATGGGTGGTGGTCGCCGGGTGCGAAATGATCGATTTGGCATCCCCAAGATTGTTTGACGTCAGAATGATCCCAAGCGCGTCGGCAGCGGCAAACGACTTTTCCTGTCCGCCCTTTACCTCGAAAGAAACAAGGGTCGAACCCGCCTTCATCTGGCGCTGCGCCAGTTCATATTGTGGGTGCGAGGCATGGCCGGGATAGATCAGCCGCTCGACTTTCGGATGGTCAGCCAGAAAATCGGCAACCTTCGCAGCGTTTCGCGTCATCTGCTCAACCCTGAGGGACAGTGTCTCCAGACCCTTCAGCATCACCCAGGCATTGAACGGGCTCATTGAGGGACCGGTCTGGCGGATAATCGTGTGCACATCGCCCGAAATCAGGTCTTCAGAGCCAAGAATAATCCCGCCCAGCGCCCGGCCTTGCCCATCAATATGTTTGGTGGCCGAATAAACAACCAGATCTGCGCCCAGCTCCAGCGGCTTCTGCCAGATCGGGGTGGCAAACACATTGTCCACCACCAGCACCGCATCATGGACATGGGCAATCTCGGCAACCGCCTTGATATCAACCAGTTCCAGGGTGGGGTTGGTCGGTGTTTCGATAAATACCAGCTTGGTATTCGGCTTCATCGCCCGGGCGAAATTCTCCGGGTCGCGCCCGTCCACCAAAGTGGATTCAACGCCCCAGCGCGGCAGATAATCCTCAACCACAAAACGGCAGCCGCCAAACAAGGCCCGGGAGGCGACAACATGATCGCCCGCGCGCACCTGCGCCATCAGCGCGGTGGTGACCGCCGCCATGCCAGAGGCTGTGCCACGCGCTGCCTCAGCGCCCTCAACCAGCGCCATGCGCTGCTGGAACATTTCAACCGTCGGATTGGAAAACCGCGAATAGATGTACCCCGGATCTTCGCCCTTGAACCGCGCTTCCGCCGCCCCCGAATCTTCGTAAATAAACCCCGAGCTCATGAAAATGGCTTCCGAGGTCTCGCCATGCTGGCTGCGCTCGGTGCCGCCGTGAATCAACTGGGTTTGCGCCGAACGGCGTTTTGGATCGCTGAGTGGATTGCGGTCACGGGACATGAAGTCAACCTTTCCAAACAAAAAACGCCGGCGCGAATGCGGCCGGCGAAACGGTCGTTTAGCAATTTGTTTAATGTGGCTTGCAATCTGACCGGCCAAATCACCACAATAGATTGGGTTTTACGGCCAATTCAGCCTTGGCGTCAATGCACCCGGTTGCTATCGGATAGGGTGACGATTAGGGATAGCACCCAACCGGAGGACAAGCCGCAGCATGACCAAGACGCAAGACTGGCCGGACGGCATCTTTTCCGCGCGTATGATCGAGGCATTGGTTGCCGATGGCGCGATCAATATCGAAACCCCGCTGGATGCCGACCAGGTGCAACCTGCAAGCCTCGATTTGCGTCTGGGCGCCAAGGCCATCCGCGTCCGTTCCAGCTTTCTGCCCGGCCCCGGCCACACGGTTGAAGACCGGATCGGCGAACTCAAGCTGCATGAAATCGACCTGCGCCAAGGCGCGGTGCTCGAGCGCGGCTGCGTCTATCTGGTGCCGCTGCTGGAAAGCCTGGATCTGCCTGACGGCATCAGCGCTGCCGCCAATCCGAAAAGCTCGACCGGCCGGCTCGACATCTTTACCCGCGTGATTGTCGATAGCGCCCGCGGCTTCGACAACGTGGCCCCGGGCTATCGGGGGCCGCTTTATCTCGAAATCAGCCCGCGCACCTTTCCCGTTCTGGTGCGCACCGGCTCACGCCTGTCACAAATGCGTTTCCGCAAGGGCCAGACGCGCCTGTCGGTTGCAGAGCATCAGGCCCTGCATCAGGAACAGACACTGGTCTTTGATGCCAATATGGAAGTGGGCGAGGGCGTGGCCCTCTCGATCGATCTCAAGGGCGATGGCCGCGACGGGCTGATCGGTTACCGCTCCAAGCGCCACACCGCTGTTGTCGACGTGGACAAGAAGGCCGCCCTCGAGGTGCTCGATTTCTGGGATCCGCTTTATAATCGCGGCAATGATGACCTGATCCTCGATCCGGATGAGTTCTATATTCTGGTCAGCCGCGAAAGCGTGCAGGTGCCGCCCGATTATGCCGCCGAAATGGTGCCATTCGATCCGTTGGTGGGCGAATTCCGCGTGCATTATGCCGGTTTCTTCGATCCCGGTTTCGGCTATGCCGGGGCAGGGGGCACCGGCAGCCGTGCTGTGCTGGAAGTGCGTAGCCGCGAAGTGCCGTTTTTGCTCGGCCATGGGCAAACCATCGGCCGGCTGATTTATGAGCGCATGGCCGAACAGCCCGAGGTACTTTATGGCACAGCCCTCGGCTCCAATTATCAGGCGCAGAGCCTTAAACTGTCAAAGCACTTCAAACCGTTTGGCAATCTGGCTTGACGACTGCGCGGCTTTCGCGCAGATATAGCGCCGCGCGAACAGCGTTGCGGGTGTAGCTCAATGGTAGAGCTTTTGCTTCCCAAGCAAGTGACGAGGGTTCGATTCCCTTCACCCGCTCCATCACGCCACCGCCAGCCGTCCCTCACCTTTGAAATGCAGCCGCACTTCCTTTAAAAACGCTTCCAGCGACGGTGATTTTTCGCCCGGGCGTGTGCGAATGCCGATGCCATCTTTCTCGAGGGGGCATTGCGCGTCCATTTCTTCAATAATTCTCAGTCCCGGCGTCAGATACCAGCGCGGGCCAATAGTGATGCCAAGCCCGTCGCGCACGGTAGCCAGCAGCAGCGGGGCGTTAGATGTCGTATAGGCCATGCGCCATTCACGCCCGCCCTGGGCCAGTGCCGCCAGCGCCTTGGCGCGCCAGGAACAGCCATCTGACCATAATGCCAGTGGAATCCGTTCTGCCTTGTGGCGGGCATGCCGGTCCGAACCAATCCAATGCAACTGGTCCTTGCGCAATATTTCAAACCCGTCGTCACCGTAAGTGGTCGAGATCAGCAACGCGTCAAATGTCTCCGTATCATCACGCGCCAGCAAGGTGCGGGTGTCACTGGTGACAACCTCGACCTCAACAGCGGGGCATGTGGCGGCGAAATTGGCAAGAACGGGCGGCAGGAACGACTGGGCATAGTCGTCGCTGGTACCAATCTTGATCGCGCCGCTAACCGCTGGCGGCCGGAAGGCATTGATGGTCTCGTCGTTCAGCCTGACGATCGGTCCGGCATAGGCAAGCAGACGTGAGCCGGCAGGGCTAAGCGTGTTGCGCCGACCTGTCTTCTCGAACAGATTGGTGCCGAGTGTCTCTTCAAGCTTCTTCATCTGGGCGGAAAGGGTGGACTGGGTCTTGTTGACCCGCGCCGCCGCCGCGCCATAGCTGCCTGTCTCGCAAATGGCCAGAAAGCTGCGCAGAAAATCAGGGTCGAGCGAAAACATGGGTGGTTCTCTCGCCAAAAGATCGATATTTGCGATCAATTTTGCAAAAAACATTGACTAAATCAATGTTTTTATTTGCGCAAGCATGATGCCCAGCAAAGGAGACGCATCATGCCCAAGAGAGCCGACACGCAAATGCAGGGAAAAATTGCCCGCCTGGCTGCGCGCTATCTGCCCCCGCGCCATAGCGGAGCCCGGGTCAATCTGGATGAATGGCCCGACTGGCAGCTTGAGGATGTCGGCATCAGCCGTGCGGCGCGCAATCAGGCATCTGCGACAGGCGCGCACCTGAAGCATTTGGCGCTTGCGCGTTATCTGAGTACCAGTCCGGGGTGACAGGGGGTCTTGCGGACAAGAACGCATTGCGGGTCAGGACGGTTCTTTTGCGTCCCCCCACTTCTTGAGATCAATCGGCGGAGTGGGTTCGGGCCGGGTCTGTTGTCTTTGTCCTGAAACGGGTCCGCGCCTGTGTTCGGTGACACCGTGGCCGGTCTTTGCCCAGAAATAGGGACGCACCACCAGCTCATACATGGCGCGAAAGGCAGCAATGCCGGTGAGCCCCCAATAGAGCGGCAGCAGCCATTGATAGCGGCCAATATTTTGCCCCGGCAGACGGGCGGTGCCCGCAATCGCCAGTACACATGCCCCGAAATATCCTGCCGCAAGCACGAACATGTGGGCAAAGGCCATCGGCTGCACGGGGGTGCCGGCGAATAGCGCCACAGAGCCCCGGATCAAAAGGGCGATAACAAACACCAGATGCAGCGGCGCACTGAAAATCATCCCACTGATATAAATCTGGAACACCAGAAAATTGCGCCAGCCGGCATCGCGCAAGAACTGCAACGGATAGCGGTTATGGACGATAAAGGTCTGCATCCAGCCCTTCATCCAGCGCGTGCGCTGCCGGATCCAGGGCATCATGCGCACCGGCGCTTCTTCATAAGTGCGCGATTTGAGCGTGCCCACCCGGTAGCGCAACCGGGCGAAACGAATACCGAGATCCGCATCCTCGGTAACGTTGAACGCATCCCATCCCCCCACCTCGCGCAAACTGGCCGTCCGGAAATGGTTTGAGGTGCCGCCAAGGGGCACCGGCAGGCGCCAATGGGCCAGCGCCGGCAGCATGATGCCAAACAATCCGCTATATTCCGCCGCAAACAAGGCGGTCAGCCAGCTTTCGCCGGCATTGTCGATACGCAGTTCGGCCTGCAGGCAATCGACACAAGGGTCTTCGTCAAATTGCGATGCCGCCCGCCGCAACTGGTCCGGCTCCGGTATATCCTCAGCATCATAAACCACCAGATGGTCGCCCCGCACCATGGGCAGCGTATAATTGAGCGCCTTGGGTTTGGTGTGCGGGGCGCAGGGCGGGACGACGATCAGTTCAAAACGCGGGTCATCAAGGAAAGGTTTTACCGCTGCAACCGTCTCTGCACTGCTCGCCTCCACCACGAATTTGATGTCGAGTTTTTCGGGTGGATAATCGCGGCCTTATGTATCAAGCGCACCAAGCTGTTCGCGGGGTCGGGATATGACTCGATTCAGCAAATGGTTTGGGGCAAGATACCTAAATGAAAATAGGACAAAGAATAGATCAGTTTCTAGCTCGACTAGAGTGGCGGTGGTCATTAAGCCAATTCATGCTTGGCGGTTATTTCATTGCATTAACAGCTCTACCGGCATGGGCGGTTAGTGCGATGGACTTGTTTCAGCAATTTGCACCGCTCTCATGGGTTATAGCCGGGTTTGTGGGTTTGATTATAGCCGTTTTGGCTTATGCGATATTCTCATGGTCATATGGGCGATGGGTCCGGTCGAAATACAATCAGTATTTGTTTTCTAAGTCCGGATACGTAGACCCGATGGCTAAAACATTCGAGAACAAACGAATTTTTCTCAACGAATTTTGTCTCCCATCAGAGCCGCATATTGATGGAAAAGCGTTCATTAATTGTGACATCATCGGGCCTGCAAACATACTAATCCGAAACAACAATCAATTGGCCGACCAACGACTCCCAAATTGCGACGCCATACTTACGCGTACAGATAGATGGCCGCATAATGGAATAATTATTGACAACTGTACATTTCGGGGGTGCTCATTCAAACGGGTTACCATAATTGTGCCTGAAATTGCTTATTCAGGGTTCGAGCACTTGGATTGGCTCCATTGGCTTAATATCAACGACGATGAACCGCAGTTTCCGGGGATGGACACAGCTAGTCCAAACGAACAGATTGAGAATCAATCGCCTCCAAACACGCCAGAAGAAAAGCTGCAGTGAACTTCCCCCGGCTTAGCTTATTCCTGATATTCGCCTCACGTTCATCTATCCCAATATCCGCCAGCTTTTCGACAAGCTGCGAATAGGTAACCCCTTTACGTTTCAATTCCGCTTTCAGGAGGTTAGCGGCCTTTAGTTCCCAGTCTGTTTTTTCTGCCATGTATCACCTGCGATGCTAATTGTATCGTAAATGATTACATATGCCCTTGCACAAGCTACGTCAACGTACTATATACGATACATACGTATCGGAGATAGTTACAATGGCACAGCATTTCCTACTTTCAGCAGCAGCCCGCACCCTTTCCCTCAAGGAAATCTACAAGTCTGGCGAAGGCGCTGCATATGACACCTTCAAGGCAATGCGCTGGGAAGGCGGGGAACCTGTTTGTCCTGATTGCGGTTGCTGCGAGACTTACGAAATCACCACGCGCCGCAAGTTCAAGTGCAAGGCATGCTATCGCCAGTTCTCAGTGACCAGCGGCACAATCTTTGCCAGCCGCAAAATGTCATTCTGTGACTTGCTGGCTGCAATCTGCATTTTCGTGAACGCGGTGAAGGGCATTAGTGCCAGCCAGTTAAGCCGTGATCTGGATTGCCAGTATAAAACCGCTTTTGTCATGTCGCACAAACTGCGCGAGGCAATGGCCGCTGAAACTAAAGGCCATACGCTTGACGGTGAAGTCGAGATCGATGGGGCATACTTTGGCGGTCATATCCGCCCTGCCAACCATGTTGAAGATCGCGTTGATCGTCGCCTTGCACGTCACCAGACAGGCAAGCGTCGTGTTGTTATCGCCCTGCGTGAGCGCATGGGCCGGACGCTGACCTTTGTGCGCAAGACCGAAGCTGAGGGCGTACAGATCGCCTCTGAGGTTATTTCTCGCATGGCAACGGTTGTGTATGCCGATGAAGGTAGCCATTGGGACCACTTGCACGACGCTTGGACCGTTGGCCGCATCAATCACTCTGAGGCTTATTCAGCCGATGGCGCAAACACCAATGCCGTTGAAAGCTTCTTTAGCCGTTTGCGCCGCATGGTAACGGGCCAGCACCACGGCGTTTCGCCCAAGTACCTGCACCAGTACAGCGCGCATGCTGCATGGCTGGAAGATCACCGCCGTCGGTCAAATGGCGAAAATGCTTTTGCTACCGTTGCTAATGCAATGGCGCATCCAGTTAGTCGAAATTGGAAGGGTTATTGGCAGCGGAACGCAGCGTGAACCGAACCAGAACAGGCCACTTTTTAGTGAGTCTGGTCAAAGGGTTAACAATATGATAAAATGATGACGTTTGTTGGAATCCGCTATCAAACGAGGCCGATATCGCGCTAACGATACCGACCCTAATTTGAACCTTGGCCGGTTGGCCATTGATCTAAACACAACTTTTAGTAGCACGATATGCCGTGCTTTATCAATAGCCTTCCGGCCCATATAGAGGAATCTTTATATGACCGGAAACGTAAGAACGCCGAGTTATCGGCTTACTTTTGAAGACGCTGTTCGTATTTGGCTCATGGTTTGGGAAGGTCACTTCCACAATCGTATTGCCGCTGAGTTCGACGTCAACCCGGGACGTGTAAGTGATGTTGTTAAGCATCGCATGCACGTTGGCAGTGAAGCGGAAGCGCGCAAGCGCGTTCCTGCTGAACCCGCCTAGCCGGAACAAAAAGGGGAGTGGCGGCTACGCCATTCCCCACACCACCACATTAGTATTCTTGCGGACGCGCCTATTCACTTGGGCGGATACCCTTGGCTAGTTGGTCAAGAACCAATGGAGCGCTTGCGCCCAGATAAAATGCCGTTAGTCCGCTTCCGTTGGACAAAAATGCAGCCAGCGGACCGGCAGCGGCCAGCGCAAGAGCAATTCGTACACCCAAATAGAACGGCTCTTTGTACATTGGCGGGGTTTTACCGCCTATCTCAGTACAAATTTTTAAAGCGGCACCTATTTCAACGGCAAAACTGCCGAGCACACCAGTCCAGTACAAAGCGCCCCCACTTGCCTGAACTAGGCTTTTCGATGCTCGCCACTTGGGCCAGACCGACCGCCGAGTTTTAACAATGTAATCAAGGGAGCGACAAAGCTCACAAGACGATTGGCGTCTTTACCGTGATGAGATAGCCTCAACAGTACCAACAAGCCATTGAGAGTGACCAGTCCACCGACCACCGCAACAAACGGCAGCAAAATGAGAAAATCAAAATCCATTTTTGCGCTCCTTTGGTCGAGACATAAAGAACTCAACCAAAACCCCTCCGCCTTGACAGATTGAGGCATTAGAAAGGCTTGGTTGTCAAGTTTCTCTTAACATAAGGGGTGAACTCGGCAGATTTAAGACCGTTCCCAGATCACTACATTTTGATGCTTCCCGACTCTTTTTATCGGCCCGCCCCGCTTTTCCTGCAATCTCAGTGCTTGCACAACGCGAAATGCGACCGCCTTCTTTAAGTGCCGGTCGTTTTCATCAAAGCCCTTTTTGCGAATGATATAGAGCGCCAGCGCCCGCGTATCCATTGGCCCGCCCTGTAGTGCCTCAGCGCACAGTTGTGAGACCTCACGGCGCTTGAACAGCCGGTTCACGTCCATAAGCGCGGGCTGGCGGCTTTGTGCGTCTGGTGCCTCAAACAGGACGATTGTTGCGTTTACATGTGCCAGTGCCATGCGGGCTTGGTCTATCTCAGCTTCAAGGCTGGCTATGTGTGCAGCTATCTTGTCGGCTTTGGTGTGCAGGGTGTTTAAAACTTGTGGCATGTCGCTCATGCCGTGACAATAGCACTGGATTCAGTTATATTCGTGCGTGAATTTGGTGCGCTTGATACATAAGGCCGGATAATCGAGCGCGCGCATGGCCGCGGCCAGCTGCGGCACCATGCCGGTTTCATCGCGCAACGGAATAAGCACGCTATAAACCGGCAAGGCGATGTCGGGGAGCAGGCTCTCATCCGCCGGCCGTGGCCGCTTCGGCTTTTCCATCAGCGCGGCCAGCCGGAAAAAGGACGGCGGTAGAAACAGCAGGGCCAACAGCGGCAGCAGGATCGCCGACAGGGCAAAAGGCACCAGTGCCGTCACACCCACAAGCGCACTCAGCAGGGTAACGAACCCCAGCCGCGCAGCAAGGGTAAGATCCAGATGAGCGCTTGCAAACGGCCAGCGGCGCGCGAGCCGTTGCCGCGAGAATTGCAGCAAATTATCAGCATGCGCGCGGATCAGCGCCGCGCGCAACGCGGCCGGCGGGACTACACAGATATCCCGCATCAGCGACAGACCGCTTTGCCGTCTGTGTGCAAGCGCCAGCATTTGCGCCGCCCCGGGTGCCAGAAACAGGATATCGCGATCCTGAACTCTTACGGTCACACTGCGCATATCACCCAGCCGGTCGATATGGCTGCCATCGATATCCCGGATCAGCCCATCGGGCACAACTGGTGAAAACGGCAAGCCGCAAAACTGCGCGCTGTGGGCATAGATGTCAGTCCCGGAAATTGCGAAACGGTGGGCGATGTGCAGCAATAACTCGGCTTCAAGCCTGCCAGCATCCACCACAATCGAAGCAGCCTCGTCGTGGGATTGGACTTTGTCTTGAAGTATAAATTGAATTAAAGATATTAAATCCAGCATGTGGTTAAAATACCTGCGTAATCATTTGTTGAGTTATCAACAAAATAAGTAATTATACTAATTCTACATTTGTGTGCATTAAGTGCAAGTGGGAGTTGGGCCTGATTATATTATATATGCGTGGCAGGCACAAAAGGGAGCCGTGGCCGCGTGCCTTCTGGCTGAACTTCCAGCGTGATCTTTCGCATTCGACATCGGCCCGGCTGCCCGGTTTATGCTAGAGCACTGGGGTCATGATTCTTTGCGAGGCGATGTTGTGTCATGCGCGTGCTGATCAGTTTGTGTTTCCTGCTTGGATTTTCTGCGGCCGCCCTGGCGCAAGCCTTGCCCTTTCATGCCGATCCAAGCGCCCGTGAAGAAGCCGCTGATCTGGCAGGCGTGCCCGCGATCCGCTTTCTCACCAGCGCCGATTTTCCCCCCTTCAATTATCGCGATGATGGCGGGGAACTGGTCGGCTTTCACATCGACCTGGCCAAGGCGATCTGCACGGTGCTTGACGTATCCTGCACGGTGCAGGCCTGGCCCTGGGACCAGGTGGCCGACGCGCTGGCCAGCAATCAGGGCGATGTTCTGCTCGCCGGGCTGGCGATTGACGAAATCTCCGCCGAGCAATTCGATTTCTCCTCCCTTTACCTGATGCTACCGGGCCGTTTCGTAACGATGCGGGACGTGGCGGCCGATTTCACTGCGACGATGCCCGGCGACAAGAAAATCGCGGTGCGCGACGGTTCGGCCCATGCCCGGTTTCTGCAAGCCAATATGCCCGCGCGTGAGCTGGTGCCCTTCGACAACGAAATCCTGGCGCTCGAAGCCGTGCGGGAAGGGGAGGTGGATGCCTATTTCGGCGACGCCATGCGGGCCTCGTTCTGGCTCAACGAGAGCGGGAATTGCTGCGCGTTCGCGGGCGACCCCTATTTCAGTCCGCACTGGTTCGGCGAGGGGTTGGCCGCTGCCATTCCCGCCGGACGCGGCAATGTGCGCAATGCGGTCAACACAGCGCTCGCGCAACTCAAACGCAATGGCAAGCTCGACGAACTCTATCTGCGCTGGTTCCCTGTCAGCTTTTATTGACCGGCGGCGGGGATTTTGGCGGGGTGCGGAAGGGCAAGGCAAGCGTCCATCCCAGGCGTGTGGGCGCATCATCCTGCCATTCCGACAGGCCAATGGTCATGCCCTCATGCCCCATTTCCGGCTGGTCGTTATAGGTGCGGAACAGCCGGTCCCAGATTGATAGCGCAAACCCGTAATTGCTGTCCGTCTCGCGATGGATGACGGAATGATGCACCCGGTGCATATCCGGTGTCACAAGGATCAGGCGCAGCCACTTGTCGAGCCAGAGCGGCAATTTCAGGTTGGCATGGTTGAACAGGGCCGACCCGTTCACAATGGCCTCAAATATAACCACCAGCACCACAGGCGCGCCCAGCAGCACAACCGCCAGCGCCTTGACGAAAATCGACAAGAGGATTTCCAGCGGATGAAAACGCACAGCGCTGGTTGCATCCAGATCCTCATCGGAATGGTGCACCCGGTGAATGCGCCACAATAGCGGAATTTTGTGGGTGACCACATGCTGGCCCCAGATCACGAAATCCAGCACGATAAAGCTGATGAGCCACACCAGCCAAAGCGGCCAGTCGAGCTGATAGAACAGACCAAAGCTGTTGGCTTCAGCCCAGAGCGCGGCCAATGCTGCGGTGATGGGCACCACAAAGGTCATCGCCGCGACCGCCAGATAATCGGCAAACAACACCCCGATATTGGTGAACCAGCGCTGCCCGCGCGGAAACCGCCGCGCCCGCCGCGGCAGGAAGGCCTCGAGGGCCGTCATGGCGAGAAAGATCGCCAGAAAGATCGAAAATCTGAGAGCGCCTTCGCTCAGGCCGAAAAGGGTCACACGCAAACGCCTTATGTATATGACAACAGTCTAATATAAACATAAACGAGCAGCGCACGCCAATAAAACCCGCACAATTCGGCGTGATCCTGGTTTTAGGCCTTGCGCAACCGGGCCCGTGCCGCCACCTCGATTGCAGCCGTGGTCAACCGGTCCAGCTTCAGCCTGTCACGGATCATTTCCAGCCAGCGCAATTCTTCCTGCCCCAGATCGAGATCAACTGCCGCCACTTCCACCGCCAGCGCATAGGCCGTGTCGTGCAGCCGCTCGGGCAGGGCATCCAGCACTTCGTCCAGAATCTGCTCAAGGTCATCAACCCGGCTCATGGCCTCGACGCATTGGCCGGCGATTTCGGAAAGTTGCAGCCGGTCATAGCCCTCGAACACGGGCAGGCGTTCCACCAGTCCGGCAATCCGGTCCAGTTCCGGGGCAGTCATGTCTGTGTCAGCGGCGGAGGTGACCACCATGAGATAGACCAGGGCATCTTGCGGCGACAGGGACATGACATTCTCCGAAATATTATCTTTTGGAAGTAATAAGGTGCGCCTTACCTAGGCACCATGATGGCGCATGACAAGGTTGCGGTCGAGATTGAAAATGTTGACGCAGACCGCTCTCGGATGCGACACCAGCCAGGCCCGCTGGATGGGCTGCAAGCAAAGAGATGTAAAAGTGCCGTCAAACACGCTCCCCGACCTCGATCCTGCCGCCTTCGACGCGGCCCAAACCGCACGCGCCTGGCCCTTTGAAGAGGCCCGGAAAATTGTGGCCCGGATCGAGAAAACCGGCGAGAAAAGCGTATTGTTTGAAACCGGCTATGGCCCCTCCGGCCTGCCGCATATCGGCACGTTCGGTGAAGTGGCGCGCACAACCATGGTGCGCACGGCCTTCCGCCTGCTCACCCGCGATGAAATCCCGACCCGTCTGGTGTGTTTTTCCGACGATATGGACGGCTTGCGCAAAGTGCCAACCAATGTGCCCAATCAGGAAATGATGGCCGAATATATCGGCAAGCCGCTGAGCCGCATTCCCGACCCGTTCTCTGACGAACATCCCTCATTTGGCGCGGCCAACAACGCGCGCCTGATGGCATTTCTCGATCAGTACGGCTTCGAATATGAATTCGTCAGCGCCACCGATTATTACACCTCCGGTGTGTTCGACAAGGCATTGCTGCGCATGCTCGAAGTCTATGACGAGATCATGGACATCATCCTGCCAACTCTTGGGGCAGAGCGCCGCGCCACCTATTCACCCTTCCTGCCGGTCAGCCCGCGCACCGGTGTCGTGCTGCAGGTGCCCATGATTGCCCGCAATGTGGAAAAGGGCACCGTCACCTATGTCGATCCCGATACAGGTGAAGAGGTCGAAACCACGGTCACAGGCGGCGCGGTCAAGTGTCAGTGGAAAGCTGATTGGGCCTTGCGCTGGTTCGCCCTTGGTGTCGATTACGAAATGTCCGGCAAGGACCTGATCGATTCCGTACGTCTCTCCAGCCGCATCGTCAAGGCGCTCGGCGGCACGCCGCCCGAAGGGTTCAATTACGAATTGTTCCTCGACGACAAGGGCCAGAAGATTTCAAAATCCAAGGGCAATGGCCTGACCATCGAGGATTGGCTCAACTATGCCACGCCCGAAAGCCTGGCGCTGTTCATGTTCCAGAAACCCCGGGCGGCCAAGCGGCTGTTCTTTGATGTGATCCCGCGCGCCGTCGATGAATATTACACTTTTGTCGAGGCGTTTGGCCGGCAGACAGTGGCGGAACGGCTGGAAAACCCAGCCTTTCACATTCATTCAGGCAATCCCGGTACACCGGACGTGCCCGTCACTTTCGGGCTGCTGCTCAATCTCGTCTCCGCCGCCAATGCGGAAGATGCGAGCGTGCTTTGGGGCTTTATCTCCAATTATGTGCCCGGCGCCTCGCCGGAAACCCATGCCGAGCTGGACCGGCTGGTCGGCTTTGCCATTCGCTATTTCCACGATTTCGTCAAACCATCAAAAGTCTTCCGCGCGCCAAACGAACAGGAGCGCCAGGCCTTTGAAGCGCTTGATGCAGGCCTTGCGGAATTCTCCGGCTCAACCGATGCCGAAGCCATTCAGAACCTTGTTTATGAAGTGGGCAAGGCCGCAGGCTTCGAGCCGCTGCGCGACTGGTTCAAGGCCCTCTATCAGGTATTGCTGGGGCAGGATCAGGGGCCGCGCTTCGGCTCCTTCACGGCGCTTTACGGTGTCGATCAGACCCGCGCCCTGATCAAAAAGGGGCTGGCCGGCGAATTGGTCAGCTAAAGCATCGTGCAGAAAACTGGGTGCCGGCTTTCCGCGCCCACCGATGCGGCCGGAAAGGCCTAAAGCTTTTCAATAATTTCCGCGATGTCGTCAAACCGGGCGGCTTCGCGGAAACGCGGCGCATCAACTGGCGCATCCGCATGCTCCACCGCCCAGACGTGTTCATGCGGCACAAAAATGCCCCAGCCACCGGCCTCGATCGCCGGCACCACATCTGATTTCAGCGAGTTCCCCACCATCACCGACTGGTCGGGACCCTCGCCATGCTGGCTGAAAATCCGCTCATAGGTGCCCCGGTTCTTGTCGCTGACGATCTCGACCGCCTTGAACATCTCGCCAAGGCCCGATTGTGCCAGCTTCCGTTCCTGATCAAACAGATCACCCTTGGTGATCAGCACCAGCTTGTAGGCACTAGCGAGTTTCTCCACCGTGTCTTCAACCCCGGGCAATGTCTCAACCGGATGCGCCAGCAGGTCGCGCCCCGCATCAAGGATTTCCTGAATGACAGAGGCCGGCACCCGGCCCGCGGTAATTTCCAGCGCCGTTTCAATCATCGACAGGGTGAAACCCTTGATGCCGAAGCCGTAAATGGCAAGATTGCGCTTTTCCGCCTCCAGCAAACGCGCGCTGGCATGCGTGCTCTCGGCATGGTCGGCCAGCAATTCCAGAAACCGTTTCTGGGTCAGCTGAAAGAAATATTCATTGTGCCAGAGCGTGTCATCGGCATCGAGACCGATCAGACTGATCTGAGATTTGCTCATTGGCTGGCCCAGACAATCCGGGCGATCCAGTCGATTTCCGCGCTGCTGAGCACACGCGGTTTGTGTTCTGGATTGAGCGAATGCAGTTCCACGGTTTTTTCTGTCTGCCGGTGCAAAACCTTGGCCATCACTTCGCCTTCGCGCGTGCGCACCACCACCCGGTCCCCCCGGCGCAATTGCTGGCTGGGCGAGACAATAATGATATCGCCATCCCGATAGAGCGGCAGCATGGAATCGCCAGAAACCTCCAGCGCATAGGTGCCCCCCTCAGAGACCGTGGGTAACCGCACCTCGTCCCAACCCTGACCGGCCGGAAAACCACCGGAATCAAAGAACCCGCCGGAACCGGCCTGGGCAAAACCGAGCAGGGGAACCGTTGAATTCTGTGCCGAGGCGGTTTGCACATAAGCACCACCCTCAAGCAGGAAGCTGTCAAATCCCTCGCCCGTCGCCTCAAGCACTTTGGCAAGGCTTTCGGTCGAGGGCCAGCGTTCGCGCCCGTCCTTGCTGACCCGCTTGGATTTGTTGAATGCGGTGGAATCAAGCCCGGCCAGCCGCGCCAGCCCGGAAGGCGTCAGGCCGCGGCGTTTGGCGAGATTATCAATCGATTCCCATATGGCGGCGTGTGACAACATCGGGGTGGCTTTAAGAGTTATACGAGTGGAGAAGGACAAGTGTCCTTAATGCGGATCATTGTCCTATTATTGGCATTGGTGCATATATATGTAAAGTCCCGCAATGCTTGCTGCCCACAGTCCCTTTGCCTATGGTCGCGGCCAGATCAGACCCGTTCCCGAACCAGCGTCAGAGCCCGTGCCCGAACATATTTACAAAATCACCACCAGCGCCCTGTGGGCCGAGGCGCAAGCCACCGGCACCCTTGCGGGCATGCCCATAGACCAGGCCGACGGCTATATGCATTTCTCCACAGCCGATCAGTTATCCGAGACCCTCAGCCTGCACTTCAAGGGTCAGGATCAACTCGTGCTGCTCAAGGTGCCGGCGGCCACCGTCGGGCCGGAACTGAAATGGGAACTCTCGCGTGGCGGGGCACTGTTCCCGCATCTTTACGCGCCACTGTCCACAAGCCAGGTCGCCGAGGCGTCCGCGATCTCGGTCAACGCCGATGGCACCATCAACAATTTGCCGGACCTCAGCTGATGTTCTCCTCCCTGTCACCGCTTCTTCGTTCTGGCCTGATGCAGGGCATCACCCGTGACGCCCTTCTGAAAATGGATCCCGAGATCGCCCACCGCGCCACCATTTCGGCGCTGAAGCTGGGTCTCGTGCCAGCCCAGGCAGACTCGGACCCGGCCGAGCTCAGTCTCAACCTTTGCGGGCTCGACCTCAAAAACCCGGTCGGCATGGCTGCCGGGTTCGACAAGAATGCGGAAGTCCCCGAAGCGCTGGGTCGCATCGGTTTTGGTTTTGCCGAAGTGGGCACGCTCACCCCGCGTCCGCAAACGGGCAATCCCAAACCCCGCCTGTTCCGCGTCAGCGAAGCCGGGGGGGTAATCAATCGCATGGGGTTCAACAATGAGGGACATGACGCCGCCTTCCAGCGTCTGGCCGACCGGCGCGTTTCCACCATTCTCGGGGTCAATGTGGGGGCCAACAAGGACAGCACCGATTTCGTGGCTGACTATGTGGCCGGGGTTAAACGTTTCGCCACCAAGGCAGATTATCTGACGGTCAATATTTCCTCGCCGAACACGCCGGGCCTGCGCGATCTGCAGTCTCACGATGCCTTGCGCAAACTGCTCGGCGCGGTGCTCGAGGAACGGGCCGCCGCCAGCATACGCGTGCCCGTATTCCTCAAAATCGCCCCCGATCTCAATGAAACGGAAATGGACGAGATTGCCGGCGTCATCCAGGCGACCAATCTCGATGGGTTGATTGTCTCAAACACCACCATTGGCCGGGATACCGTTGCAGGCCTGCCCTATGCGGAAGAAACCGGCGGATTGTCGGGCAAGCCATTATTCAATCTGGCCACCCAAAAACTGGCACAAATGCGTTTGCGTCTGGGCGAACTCCCCATCATTGGTGTGGGCGGTGTGCATTCCGCAGAAAGCGCCGTGGCCAAATTCGCCGCTGGGGCCAATGCCATCCAGCTCTATTCCGCTTTGGTGTTCGAGGGCATGGAACTGCTCGGCGATATCAAGACCGGTCTCACCAAAGCCATTCGCGCCGGCGGGCACACCTCGGTCGCCGGTCTAACCGGCACGGCAGTTACGGACTGGGCCAGCGGCAAGGCCGGGATTTAGCGCGCGCTCAATCGCAGCACAGGGACCCGCCAGCCCCTCCTCATCCTTAGCTGTCGCTCCTCATCCTGAGCCTGTCGAAGGATGGGCGGCGCAGGCCAGCCAGATCACCCGCCGAACAGCGTTGGCATTTTCCATTTGACGGCGAACCAGAAGATCACGCCACGGGCGATAAAGAAAATGTTCATGGCCAGCCAAAGGCCGTTCAGCCCGTAAAGCGGATAAAGAATATTGGCCGCCGCCAGAAAGATCAAAAACGCGGCAACCATGCCGTTGCGAATGATCGTGTTCAGCGTTGCGCCCTGCATAACCCCGTCCATCACAAACGCACCAACCCCGGTCAGCGCCATGAAAGAGGCGATGAACAAGTGATCATAGGCGACCTGGCGCACATCGGGTGCCGTGGTCATCAGGTTGATAAACAGCGGCCCGAAACTGATGAGAATGAGAAACAGCCCCAGCCCGATCAGAAATCCCCACCCCATCGACAGCTTGATGGCGCGATCGAACGCGGGGCGGTAATTGGCCCCCACCGCCTTGCCGCATAATTGTTCCGCCGCCTGCGCCTGCCCGTCGAGAAAAAACGCCGTGACCATCTGGAAATTGAGAATGATTGCATTGGCTGCCAAAACCACTGCACTTTCGCGCGCGGTCTGGGCCGTGAAAAACGCAAACGCGCCCATCAGTGCGGCCGAGCGGATCATCAGGTCGCGGCTAAGTGCAAACAGCCGTTTCAGCCCGCGTAATTCAAGCAGCCGGTCACGCGGCAAGGTCTTAAGGATCGGGTGGATACCGCCGAAATGCCGGACCACCAGAAAAAGGCCGGTCGCCGCCGCCATCAATTCGCCGAGCACCGTGCCAAATGCCACCCCGGCCACGCCCCAGCCAAATCCGTAAACGAACAGGATCGAGAAAACGATATTGCCGCCCGATACCAGAAATTGCAGCGCCATGCCGGTCGTCGCCTCGGCCCGCCCGTAAAACCAGCCGAGCAGCGCAAAATTGATCAAAACCAGAGGGGCCGACCACATGCGCACCTGCATATAGGTTTCAAATGCGACCATCACGGATGGCCCCGCACCCAGCAGCCACGCGCTCAGCCAGATCAGCGGCATCGTCAAAATCAGCAGCGCCAGCCCGATTACCAGCGCAATCAGGATGGCGCGCCCGAAATGTATCAGCCCTTCATCCGCATCCCGTGCGCCAACCGATTGGGCCACCAGCCCGGCCGTGCCCAGCCTGAGAAAGAACACCATCGAGAAAATGAAATTGAAGGCCAGCGTGCCCAGCACCAGCCCCCCAAGCAGGGTCGCATCTCCCAGCCTGCCGATCACGGTAAGGTCCACCAGCCCCGCCAGCGGTTCAGTGATAAAGGCAAAGGTCGCTGGCAGGGCGATGCGCCACACATCGCGATGCCGCACCGTGAACGGGTACGACGGCTTGGACATTATGGGTGCCTATTTCCGCAGAATTTTGGGAACGGCCGGCACCTGGCTGACCGGCATGATCTCGATCGAGTTGATATTGATATGGTCCGGCTGGGTCGCCAGAAACCAGACCGTATTGGCAATGTCTTCCGGCAATATCGGCTCGGCACCTTCATAAAAGGTTTCATTCAGCTTGGCGTCACCCGTGCGCACAGCGGTGAATTCAGACTTGGCCATGCCCGGCTCCAGGCTGGTTACCCGAATGCCGGTGCCTTCAAGGTCGCAGCGCATTTCATAGGAGAACTGGCGCACAAAGGCTTTTGACGCGCCATAGACATTGCCACCCGGATAGGCAAAACGCCCCGCAATCGAGCCTACATTGATAATCGACGCGCCCGGTCCGGTTGCCTTCAACAGCGGGATCATTTCCTGGCTGGTGTGGATGAGGCCCATAATATTGGTCTCCACCATCACCCGCCAGTCATCAACCTTGATATCGGGCATCGGCTTGGTGCCCAGTGCCAGGCCGCCATTATTGAACAGGCATGTCACGGGTTTGAATGCATCAGGCAACCCTTTAATGGCGGCAATGATGCTGTCACGATCCGTCAAATCCATCGCGGCAATATGCACCATGCCCGCAGGCAGTTCGTCGCGCAGCGCTTCGAGGCGTTCCACGCGCCTGCCGGTTGCAATCACCTGCCAGCCATTATGGGCAAACAGGCGGGCAGTGGCCGCGCCAAAGCCGGATGTGGCACCGGTGATGAAAATGGTTTTCTTGTGCATGACAACCTCGCATTAACGACCCAAGGGAGGTGCCATGATTGGCCAGCGCTGGCAAGTGCGAACGGCACGTACCGCGCCTGTGGCGCCAGCCGGCACAGGAGATAGGTGAAAAAGCCAAAGTACCCCGCGAAATAAACTGGCTTGCCCCGTGGGAAATATAAATACAATATTTATACGAATTTTCTAAGTTACTTGCATATTTTGAATAATCCACGCCCCCTTATTTCGGGGAAATTTATGACATGAGTAGACGCTGGGGGAGGTGCTCTTGCTCATTTTATGCGATAATGACAAACCCCGGAAACTCCCGCATTACGTAGGCGGTGATCCGGTTTTAATTGCCCAGATATGGGATGACGTCTTTCCAGACGCTGACATTGTGGTCATGGATATCGATTTTCTCGATCTCAAGACCGTCAGCAGGACCCGTGAATTTCTGGGCAAAGGCAAAAAGCCGGCTTTGCTCGCCGCTGTCGCCGACCCGGCTAATCACCGCGCCCGCACCCAGGCCTGGGCATTGGGTGCCACACGGCTATTGCCGGCACCGCTCAGCACGCCTGGCCTGACGCAATTGATCCGCAGTGCTGCTGCCAATAACCCCGCCATGATTCAGTGCCAGACCTCTGTCATGTATGCCGCCGGTGCGCTGGAGCTGGCTTTTTCCGCGCTGCATTCCCATAGCCTGCTCGATATTGGCCAGATTGACAAATCAGGTGGGGAAATCAGCAATGCGATTGCCAGAAGCAGTCTCGAGAGCTGGCTGGGCACCGTGCGGGCCTATCACGAGGGCACCTTCCAGCACTGCCTGATCGTCACCGGCCTTGCAACGGCATTCGGCTATCACACAGGCATGGCCCGGGCAGACATTACCACCCTTGCCACGGCGGCATTGCTGCATGATATCGGCAAGATCGAAATTCCCGCCACCATCCTCGACAAGCCCGATAAGTTGAGCGAGGCCGAATTGGCGCTGGTGCGCAGCCACCCCGCTATTGGCCATGAGTACTTGTCTACCCAGAAAGGCGTCGCCCCGGAAATCCTCGCAGCGGTCCGCCACCACCACGAATATCTCGACGGCTCTGGCTATCCTGACGGGCTGAAGGGTTCTGAAATTGGTGATGTCACCCGCATTCTCACCGTCTGCGACATCTATGGCGCCCTGGTGGAAACCCGGCCCTATAAACTTGCCGCCGCCCCGCATGAGGCGATCGACATTCTCTCTGGCATGGCTGACGAAGGCAAGGTGGAGCGTGTGCTGGTCAATGTTCTCGCCGAAGCGGTTAACACCCACGCCGCGTAAAAATCCGCCTCAGCTCTCTGTCAGCAGGTCGATCACCACGTCAGCGCGATCGCGCGAACTGGCCACCAGATCGTAATTGGCCAGATCCACATTATCGACATGGGCAATATTGCGTTCCTCGGTGAAAAGGTCATGTTCCCGGTGACGTTTGAGCAGGCGCGCACGCACCTTATCGCGCGGCACGGAGATATAAATCGCCACATCCAGCAAATCGCGGATTTCGTGCCAGGGTGTTTTGGAGAGCAACAGATAATTCCCCTCAACCACCAGAATGGGCACATTGCCCGCAATGGTGAAAGCGTTCTCGACCACGTCCTCAATCTTGCGGGAATAGGAAGGCACCTGGCAGGGCTGCCGGCTTTGCTTGAGGTTCTTCAAAAAGCTGATGAAAGCACGCGGATCGAACGTCTCCGGCGACCCTTTCACCGCGTCCAGTTCCATCTCCACCAGCTTGTCATGCTTCATATGAAAGCCATCCATCGGCACCCGGGCGGCGCTGCCATCAATCAGGTCATTGAGCTGGCCGATAACAGCCGCCGCGATGGTTGATTTACCCGAACCGGGACCACCGGCAATACCCACCACAACCCGGCGCTGCTGGGTCGCCGCCACCGAAATGGCACGTTTGGTAATTTCAATGGCCGCATCTTCTGGCGTCAGACGCAGTTTTTCCGGCGGGTTGGATGGTTCAGTCGTGCTATCGGTCATAGCATCCCTTGGGTTGCGACTCTGGGGGAAACCAAGGTTAGACTATGCCGGATTTGCCCGCGCATAAAGATGACAAATTGATGAAGGCATCCGGTTGAAACTTTCGCCCCCGATCACCGACTGGTTTGCGGCTCGCCAATGGGTGCCGAGGCCGCATCAGCTGGCTGTGCTGAATGCCCATGAGCAAGGTCAATCCGCGCTGCTGATCGCCCCCACCGGTGCGGGTAAAACGCTGGCGGGGTTCCTGCCCACCCTCAATGATTTGATCAATGCCCCCCGGGAGGGGTTGCACACGCTCTATATTTCGCCCCTCAAGGCGCTGGCGGTGGACGTGGCGCGCAACCTGACCACGCCCATTGCCGAGATGGGCCTGAACATCCGGGTGGAAACCCGCACCGGCGACACCCCCCAGCACAAGCGTCAGCGCCAGAGATATGATCCCCCGCATATCCTGTTGACCACGCCTGAACAGATCGCGCTCCTGCTCAGCCATGGCGATAGCGCCAAACTGTTCGGCTCGGTGCAGCGCATCGTGCTTGATGAGCTGCATGCCATGGTCACCTCCAAGCGCGGCGAATTGCTGTCACTGGCCATTGCCCGGCTGGGCATGCTTGCCTCTGACGTCAAGATTACCGCCCTCAGCGCCACCGTGGCTCAGCCCGAAATGCTGCGCGACTGGATCGCCGCCCCGGTCGCCCCGCGCCCCACAGCGCTGCTGACTGCCGAAGGCGGGGCTCATCCGGAACTCTCGATACTGGCCAGCGAGGACCGGGTGCCCTGGGCCGGGCATTCGGCCAATTACGCCCATAAGGATCTCTATGAGATCATCAAGCAAAACGGCACCGTGCTGCTGTTCGTCAACACCCGCTCGCAAGCGGAAATGCTGTTTCAGGGCCTCTGGTCGATCAATGACGACAATCTGCCGATTGCGCTCCATCACGGCTCACTCAATGTCGAACAGCGCCGCAAGGTGGAAACGGCGATGGTCGCCGGAAACCTCCGCGCCGTGGTCTGCACCTCCACCCTCGATCTCGGCATCGATTGGGGCGATGTCGATCTGGTCGTCCAGATTGGCGCGCCCAAAGGCTCCTCGCGCATGCTGCAACGCATTGGCCGCGCCAATCACCGGCTCGATGAACCCTCGCGCGCGCTGTTCGTCCCCGCCAACCGCTTTGAGGTGCTTGAATGCGAAGCGGCCCTGGAAGCCGTCAATGAAGGGGCACAGGACAGCGAGGACCCGGTCGCCGGTGGTCTCGATGTCCTGGCACAGCATATTCTCGGCCTCGCCTGCGCCGCACCGATTGATGCGGACGCAACCTTTGTCGAAATCACCCGCGCCTGGCCCTATCGCGATCTGCCCCGTTCCCAGTTCGACCGGGTGCTCGAATTCGTCGCCACCGGCGGCTATGCCCTCAAGGCCTATGAACGCTATGCCCGCCTGCGCCAGACCGGCGAGGGCAAATGGCGCATCGCCAATCCGCAAGTGGCCCAGCAATATCGGCTCAATGTCGGCACCATTATCGAGGAACCAATGGTGCGCGTGCGCCTCGTGCGTGGCCGCGGCCACAAACAGGGCGCAACCACCGGCCCGATTGGCCGGGGCGGGCGCGTGCTCGGCGAGATGGAGGAATATTTCTTCTCCCAGCTTCTGCCCGGCGACACGTTTTTGTTCGGCGGCGAGATCGTCGCCTTTGAGGCCATGCGCGAAAACGAGGCCTATGTCTCGCGCAGCTTTTCCCCCAATCCGAAAATCCCCTCCTATATGGGTGGCAAGTTTCCGCTCTCCACCTATCTGGCCGAACGGGTCCGCGCCATGTTGGCCAGTCCCGATAGCTGGGGCGTGCTGCCGCCACAGGTGCGCGACTGGCTGAGCCTGCAACGCGACGTTTCCGTTTTGCCCGGCACCGACAACCTTCTGGTTGAAACCTTTCCGCGCGCCGATAAATCCTATCTGGTCTGTTATCCCTTCGAGGGCCGTCTGGCGCATCAGACCATGGGCATGCTGCTGACCCGCCGGCTCGAGCGCATGCGGGCGCGCCCTCTTGGGTTTGTCGCGAGCGAATATGCGCTGGCCATCTGGGGGCTGGGTGATCTGACCGCGATGATCCGCACCGGGCGGCTGTCGCTGGATGAATTGTTTTCCGAAGATATGCTCGGCGATGATCTGGAAGCCTGGCTCGATGAATCCAGCCTGATGAAACGCACCTTTCGTAATTGCGCTATCATTTCAGGACTGATCGAACGCCGTCATCCCGGCAAGGAAAAAACCGGCCGCCAGATCACCATGAATTCCGACCTGATCTATGACGTGCTCTACCAGCACGAGCCCGACCATATCCTCATTCAGGCGACGCGGCGCGATGCGGCGCGCGGCCTTTTGGATATCGAACGGCTCGGCCAGTGCCTCGCGCGGGCGCGTCAGCACATCGTCCATAAACCGCTCGACCGAATCTCTCCACTTGCGGTACCGGTAATGCTTGAGATTGGCCGCGAACCGATTTTCGGCGAGGGCCGCGAAAGCGCAATGGCGGAAGCCGCGGATGAATTGATCAAGGAGGCGATGGGCGGGTGACGGTAACCCTGACAGTCAGAGCCATGGCGGATGCGGAATACGCCATCTGGGGTGGCATGCGCACAAAGTTGTGGCCCGATTGCTCCGAGGCTGAAAATCAGGCCGATCTTGCCGCCTTCAAATCCGGGCAGGGTGCCCTGAAAATCGTGCTGCTGGCTCTAGCTGGTGACGAACCTGTCGGCTTTGCTGAAATTGGCGAGCGCAGCGTGGTCGATAGCTGCGGCAATGATCCCGCGGCCTATATCGAGGGCTGGTATGTGGAGCCCGAATTCCGCGCCCGTGGCGTGGGTGGCGCGCTCGTGGCCGCCGCCGCCGATTGGGCGCGCGCAAACGGCTATTCCTATCTTGGCTCCGATGTTGAAGTGGACAATGTCGTCAGCCAACACGCCCACAAGGCCCTCGGCTTTATCGAAAGTGGCCGGGTGGTCAATTACCGCATGCGGCTGAAATGATGACCCATGCCGCCACACGCCAGAAAGACGAGGAGGAGGCGACGGCGATGATCCGCTTCCGGGGCGAACTGTTCGAACCGCTACCCTCGGGCGCGCTGTTCTGGCGGGCGGAAAACGCGCTGCTGGTCGCCGATCTGCATCTGGAGAAAATGTCGTCCTTCGCCCGCACCGGCCAATTGCTGCCGCCTTATGATACGGGCCTGACGCTCAGCCGTCTCGAAGCCGATCTGATGCACACCCGCGCCAGCCGTCTGATCGCGCTGGGTGACAGCTTTCACCGTGACGAAGGCACCAGCACCATTCTGCCCCATGACCGGGCGCGGCTGGATCGCCTGCTGGGGATGACGGACTGGCTCTGGCTTTCAGGTAATCACGATCCCGCGCCGCACGCCCTTGGCGGCGATTGCCGGCAAAACATTATCCTCCGCGACATCACCCTTAGCCACGAACCGGATAAAACCAGTACAGGCCTCATGGCCGGGCACCTGCACCCCGCAGCCCGGATCGCCCTTAATGGACGCGCCACGCGGCGGCCCTGTTTCGTCGCCGATGAGCGCCTGATGATCCTGCCTGCCTATGGCAGTTCCACCGGCAATCTCAACATCCTCTCCCCGGCCTTTCATGGCCTGTTCCGCATGAGCCAGTTGCAGGTCGTCATGCTCGGCCGCGACCGCACCTATCCGGTCAATCCCCGGCGGCTGGTGGCGGGCTGAGATACGATGTGATTGGTCAGCCCTTCTGTTTTGTGCATTCAATAAGCGATTGCCAGACAGGAGATGCACAATGGAACTCGGTGGTTTTTCCCTCAGTCTTGCCGTCAAGGATATCGCCGCCTCGCGCGCCTTTTATGAAAAGCTCGGATTTGAGGTCTTTCACGATCAGCAACAGCATGGCTGGATGATCATGAAATCCCCCACCTGCGTCATTGGGCTGTTTCAGGGCATGTTCGAGGGCAATATCCTCACCTTCAACCCCGGCTGGGATTCAAACGGCCAGCCGGTCACCCCGTTCACCGATGTTAGGGAGATTCAAAAACGCCTGAAGGCCGATGGCATTGCGCTGTTGAATGAAGCCGACGAAGCCACAACCGGTCCCGCCAGCTGCATGCTCAAGGACCCGGATGGCAATACCATCCTGATCGACCAGCATGTTTAGGGTGAAAACCTAGTCCGATGCCCTGGGGCTGAGCGCCTTGGCGATCCCCATGACAATCAGTGCGATCACGGCCGGAATAATGGCCAGCAACCACGCGCCGCTGACCGCAATGGCCGCCGTCCCCGCCCACATGATCGAGGCAAAGGCTTCCGAAAGGGTGGCCACGCGGGAGGAGACCTGACGGCGCCGGAACATGGCGCGCTTGGCCTGCGAGCGGAACCAGAGCTGGATCAGTGTCGCCGATCCTGCCGACAGCAATGCGCCAAACCCGGTCACAAGGGCGGCCTGCCACGAGGAGAGTGCCATCAGCAACAACAAGGGCGTCAGCACCATGGCAATCGCCCCCAGCACAGCCTCAATCTTGGCGGCAAGAATAGTGCGCGGATTGACCGGCGCGGTGACCACCAGATCATGCGCATCCTCGCCCGAGATCGCCAGCCAGGCCAGCCCGCCGGCCAATTGGCCCGAGGCCATAACCAGCACAGGCACGACAACAATGAACATGCCCGCATCCTGCCCGTAATTCAGCCAGAGCAGCAGTGCGGGCGGCAACAGATAAAGAATTTGCATCAGCGTTTGCGACAGCAACCATGGGTCGCGTGCCAAAAGCTTCCACTCCTTGCGCCGCAAAACCTGTTTCTGGCTGATATGGCGAAACAACCGGCTTTTGCCCTGCGCCCTGAACCGTGTTTCGGGCACGCCCGCCGCCGCAACGGCATAGTGGCCAAAGCTGGCTGACGAGGCGGCAATGACCAGACCCAGCAAGCCAAATCCGGCAATCGCCAGCATGGCAAAGGCAAGCCCGTCCCCCATGGCCGCGCGGGCGGGCAACCAGAAGAGGCTGTCAGCAGCAGGCGCAGCGGCCAGCACCGCGTCCGATTGCAGAAATGAAAACCGCGCATATTGCCCAAAGGCCAGAATGGCGACCAGCTGAATGCCGATCAGAAACCCGGCGCCCACAATCGCGGCCAGAATCTGGGCGATAAAGCGGGTACGCTTCGGCCCGGTCAGACGAAAAAGTGCGATGGTAATTCCCACGGCAATCGCGGTGGCAATCGCTGCCAGAACCGCCATCACCCCATAGGCCAACAGCCAGACAGGGCTGTCATGATAGGCCAGAATATTGATGGCCGGCCCGGCCAAAAGGCAGGACAGCATCATGGTCGACCCGGCAATCGAAAGCGTGCGAATGGCAAACAGCCGCCGCGACGAGGCCGGGGAGGAAAGGATCAGATCGAGATCGGCGCGGGCATAATAGGCCCGTGTCACCGATTCCATGGCCTGCGACAGCATGACGGTGAAAAACAGGATCCCGGCACCGGTCAGCCAGACAAGACTTGTCTTGTCGGCCACAATGCCATTGGCAATGTGCGGACCCAGCAGGCTATAGGCGATCAGATGCGCTACGAGAGCAATGCTGGCAAACACCGCCACCGCCACATAGGTGCGCATGCGCTTGCCGCCGGTCATCAACGCTGTCCAGTCGCGCCAGGTCAGCGCGATCTCATGCCGGGCAAACCAGATCAGCGAACCGGGGGCAGGGGCGGCAATCATGCCACTTGTTCCTGATCGGCATCGGCCGCGACCAGATCAAGAAAGATGTCTTCAAGGCTGGTATCACCACGCCCGGCCTTCACGCGCAATTCCTCCAGCGTGCCTTCGGCAATCAGCCTGCCATGGGCGATAACCCCAATGCGCTCGGCCATCCGTTCGGCAACTTCAAGAATATGCGTCGTCATGATTACGGTCACGCCACTGGCAACCCGCGCCTTGAGCACATCCTTGACCTGCCGGGCCGAGCCGGCATCAAGCCCGGTCAGGGGCTCATCGAGAATAATCAATTGCGGCTCATGCACCAGTGCGCCAGCCAGCGCCACCTTTTGCAGCATGCCCTTGGAAAAGCCGCCACAGCGCTCATGCGCATGCGGGGCAAGGCCCAGCCAGCCGAGCAGGTCTTCGGCCCGGCGCGCCGCCTCCTGGGCGTCCACCTGCCAAAGCCCGGCAATAAATTCGAGATATTCAAGCGGCGTCAGCCGGTCATAAACCATCGGCTCGTCCGAGACCCAGGCCACAACCCGCTTCGCCGCCACCGGATCACGCGCCGCATCAATGCCAAGAATATTGATCTGGCCTTCATCCGGCTGCAACAGCCCCGCGACCATGCGCAAAATCGTGGTCTTGCCCGCGCCATTCGGCCCCAAAAGACCATAGAATTCGCCCCGGCGAACTGTCAGGTTCAACCCGTTGACCGCCGGGCGGTCAAAGCTTTTACAAAGCCCTGAAATGTCGAGGGCAGGTGCTGTATCTTGCATGGTGCGCGCTCCAATCCCCCAATTCCATAAGGCAAAGGCGTTGCCGCAAGGTGAATCCGGCCAGCCGCATTCGCAAAACCCGGTTTACGGCTAATTGCCGCTGCACGATTGAAGGCGGGGCCGCCCTGTACTATGGATCAGCCGGATTTCAGGAAAGCGACGGGACGACAGGGTGAGCACAATCGAGGGACTTTACGGGACACCACCCACAGAACTGGCCGATTGGCCTGCGGACATCACCCAGTTCTCGCCCCTCATGCCCGGCGCTGAAGCACTGGAGACGGCCGCCCCGGCGAGCCTTGATCGCATGGTGATCCTTGCTCCGCCCGGCACGCTGGAACGCCGTTATGTCCTCGCCGCAGCGCTGCACCTGCTCAAGCCCGGTGGCCAGTTGATTGCCCTTGCGCCAAAGGACAAGGGCGGTGCCCGTATCGCCAAGGAACTGACAGCTTTCGGCTGTGATGTGGAGGCTGAAAGCCGCCGCCATCACCGCATCTGCACCACCACCCGGCCCGAGGCGGTCGAGGGGATTGAGACAACCCTCAACGAAGCGGGTCTGCAACAGGTGGATGGCGGTGCCATCTGGTCACAGCCGGGCGTGTTCAGCTGGGACCGGCTCGATCCGGGCAGCGCGCTTTTAATGGAAGCCCTGCCACCGCTTTCAGGGCGCGGGGCCGATCTCGGCTGTGGCATTGGTTTTCTCACCGCCGCCGTGCTGGCCTCGGATAAGGTCACGTCGGTCATCATGGTCGATACCGACCGGCGCGCCATTGAAGCGGCCAAACGCAACGTCACCGATACCCGCGCCAGCACTCTTTGGGCCGATGTGCGTCAGGCCGATATCGGCGAGCGGCTCGATTTTATCGTCATGAACCCGCCCTTCCATGATGGCGGTAATGAAGACCGGGTGCTCGGTCAGCATTTCATCGTCAAGGCCGCATCGGCCCTGCGCCCGCGTGGCGTGTGCTGGCTCGTTGCCAACCGGCATCTGCCCTATGAGGAAACCCTCAACCGGTTGTTCACCGAAAGCACTCTTGTCGCCGACCGCGATGGCTACAAAATCTACAGGGCCGAAAAATGAGCAAGCCCGCCATGATGCGGCTCGACCGCTTGCTGGCCAATATGGGCTATGGCTCGCGCAAGGATATCCAACAGCTCGCCCGCCTCGGCGCGGTGACGCTGGACGGGGTCGATATTAAGAAACCCGATGTGAAAGTCGCGGTCAGCCCCGACCTTTCCACCCGTTTGATGATTGATGGTGAACCCCTCGATCCCGTCCCGGGCATGGCACTAATGCTCAACAAGCCCCTCGGCGTCACCTGTTCGCACAAGGAAGCCGGGCCGCTGGTCTATGACCTGTTGCCCACCCGCTGGCGCGGGCGCAACCCCGCCATTTCCACCATCGGGCGGCTCGACAAGGAGACCTCGGGCCTCTTGCTGATGACCGATGATGGCGATCTGCTGCACCGGGTCATCGCCCCGCGCCATCACGTCGCCAAACGCTATCGCGTCACGCTCGAGCGTCCCCTGAACGGCAATGAGGGTGAAATCTTTGCCGCCGGCACCCTGCTGCTCGAGGGCGAGGAAAAGCCGCTACAGCCTGCAATTCTTGAAGTCCTGGGGGATAAAGAGGCCTTTTTGTCCGTCACCGAAGGCCGTTATCATCAGGTGCGCCGCATGTTCGCCTCTGTCGGCAATCACGTAACCGGCCTGCACCGCGACCGCATTGGTGGCCTCGATCTGCCGGAAGATCTGGCACCGGGTGATTACAGATTGCTGGATGAATTAGCGCTGGCCGCGATCTTTGCGCCTAGCTGACGGTAAACCGCGCCACCAGAATAGCGATCAATACCAGGCAGACCAAAAGCGTCATCAGCCGCCGCAGCCGCGAATAAAGTTGCGGCACACCCACCGACCAGATGTCCCATGCCCCCTGCAGCGCAAAGCCGATGATCAGAATGACAAGGGCCAGCGTATAGGGCATCAGCAGCATGAAGAACCCGGCAACAGAGCCGATGATCCCCATGACAAAGGTCAGGTCGGACCCCGCGCCGCCCTGCAGGCGCAAGCCCCAGCGCACCCCGCCCAGAAACGCCAGAATCAACACGCCATACCCAACGAGCGCCCGCTCAAACACCATCTGGTCAAGCAGCGGCAGGCCGGGAAACAGCGTCAGCAAAAGCCCGGCCACAAAAGGCAACAGCCCCGCCAGCGCCGTGAAGGTAATAATGCGGGACCAGAAAGCGGGAACGTTTGTCATGTCAGATCCTAACGCCGGAACACCACGCCGCCAAGCCAGCCGGTAAACACCGCCAGCAAGACGCAGGTTATGCCATAGGCCCATGGCGATTGCTGTGCCGCCATGCCCACAAAGCGCTCAAATCCGGTCTTGCGCACCGAAAAGGCCTCGGCCTTTTGCGCCACAATCACCCCGTCCTTGAACAAATAGGTATAGGCCAGGAAACTGCCATTCGGCACATTGGAGGGCAGGGACAGCCGGGCGGAATAAAGCGTGTCTGACTGAAACAACACCCCGCGTTCATCAAGGCCGAACAACCCTTTTTGCGTCATCAACCGCACCAGTTCCGTGCCGAATTTTTCGGGGTCGCCGCTGCCTTGCACCACGGCCAGTTGCGGCCGGGTCTCGGGCAGCAATCCTTCGCGGATCAGCGTTTCCTCATCGGTAATATCGTTCAGCTTGTCGCTGGAGAGCACCCAGAAATATGAAGGGAAATTGCGGAAAACCAGTTGGTCGGTATTCAGCCAGATACCCCATTCATGGGTCTTCTCGCGCGCCACCCGGTCAAAGGCGGGGCCGCGAATAACCATGATGATATCAAACGGCCCCTCAACATGCCGCTGCTCGGCCCCCACCTCTGGCTCCACATTGCCGAATAGCGTCAGTGTCTCGCCGGAAAAATTCGAGCTGATGGAAATCGTCTTGCCCGACATGGCGCCCACCAGCCGTTGGGCATGGGCCAGATCAGCCATCATCAACCCCAGGACAAGCAGAAAGGCCAGCCGCATCATGGCAAAAACTCTCCCGGCCCCAGAATGGCCATGCTGAACGGGTCAGCCGGGGTAAACAGCAATTGCGCGGCAAAGCGAATGGCAACGGTCAAAACCAGCAGCGCCAAAAGCGCCCGCAACTGGTCGCCGCGCAGATATTGCCCGGCAGAAGCTCCGAATTGCGCCCCGATCACCCCGCCCACCATCAAACAGGTGACCAGCAGAATATCGACACTCTGGCTGTTGACCGCATGCAATACGGTGGAAGCGGCCATGATTGCCAGCACCTGCACCAAAGAGGTGCCGATCACCACACTGCCCGGCACCCGCAAAATATAGATAAGCGCCGGCACGAGAATGAAACCGCCGCCAATCCCCAGCAATGCCCCGAGAAAACCGATCGCCGCGCCAATCACCAGCACCGGCAACACGCTGACATAAAGTTTCGAGCGCTTGAAACGGATGCGCAGCGGCAAGCCGTGCACCCAGTTATGCTGTCCCGGCAGCTTGTCGCGCACCACAATCCCGGCCCGCCGCCGCCAGAGCGAGCGCACCGATTCTGTCAGCATCAGCATGCCAACCGAACCGAGAAACACCAGATAGGAAAGGGAGATGACCAGATCGAGCTGGCCGGCAGCGCGCAAGGCACCGAAAGCAAACACGCCCCCCATGGCCCCCAGCACACCGGCAAGCACCAGATAAAGCGCGAGATGAAAATCGATGCTGGAACGCCGCCAATAGCTCAGCGCGCCCGATGTCGAGGCGGCAACAACCTGACCGGTCACCGAGGCGACGGCGACAGAAGGGGGGATGCCGGTAAAAATCAGCAAAGGCGTCAGCAGAAAACCGCCGCCCACGCCAAAAAGACCCGACAAAAATCCGACCGCCCCACCGATTCCAACAAGGAAGAAGAGGTTCACTGAGAGTTCAGCTATCGGCAGATAGATGTGCACGACCGGCAACCGCCTAAGCAAGAGACATACTGTGACGGCACGAATAGGCGCGTCAGACTGGAACTGTCAATGAAGCTTGCCGGTTTTTGCTAAACTGGCTGGCTTCCCAAAACGGCGAGCAGCCGTGGATTGATCGAGCCGCTCTCGTTCATGCCTGTGCTGCGTTCGAATTCTTCGATAACTTCACGGGTGCGCGGCCCCATCAGGCCGTCGGGCACACCAACGTCATAACCAAGGCGGTTAAGGGCTGCCTGCACTTTTTCCACCACATTGCGGTCGGTAATGTCAGGGCCGGGATTGAAGTCCTTGGCCCATGTGCCGATCGGGGCAAAATTCGCCTTTATATCGATGGCACCGCTTTTCCAGCTGTCGATTTCCGCCTGCAAACGGCTCATTGTTTCCGCATCGAGCGAGCGGGCAATGTCGTCTCGCGCTTTCACCGCGCCCGCATCACCCTGATTGGCGGCAAGCGAGAACCATTTATACGAGGCCGACATGTTCTGCGGCACGCCAAGACCACGCGCATAAAGCATGCCCAGGTTGAACTGGCTGTCAGTCAGGCCGCGATTGGCTGCCCGCTCGAACCATTCTGCGGCCTGCGAGAATTCCTGGCTGCCCAGTTCACCGCTGGCATAAAGCGCGGCCAGATTATGCATCGACATGCGGTTACCCGCCTCAGCCGCGCGCTGATACCAGAGCCGGGCCTGCATCAGGTCCTTGTCGACACCCTTGCCATGTTCATAAAGATTGCCAAGGCGATATTCTGCCGGGGCAAAGCCCTGGGCGGCGGCGCGTTCATACCATTTGGCGGAAGCGGCAAAATCCTGCGCTACGGCCTGGCCTTCGCTATAAATCGCCGCGATTTCGAACTGGGCGCGCGGGTCTCCGTTTGCCGCTGCTTCCCGCAGTGCCAGCGGGCCGACATTTTCAGGCGGCAGTTCCAGTTTCACGCCCGGCGAAATCGGCGCAAATTCAAGTTTGTCGCTGGCCGCAGCCGTCGGGATAGAGCCGGTGCGGGTCAAATCCGCGTCCTGCGCACCATTGCTGGACAGCGCGGCGGGCAACCCCTGGGTCATCACGGCTTCTGTGGGCATGGTCATGCGCGTGAACGGATCCACCGAACCTGTGGGATCGGGATCAAGCAATTGCTGCTGTTCGACACCGGAGGCGGCGGGTGCAGCGGGAGCAGCCGGTTCTGGCGCGGGTTCTTCAACTGCAGGTGCAGCTGCGGCCGGCACATCATTGGAGTTGAGGCGGCGTTCAACCAGATTGAGCGCCAGCAGACTGACCACAACAAGCGCAGTCGCCAGCAAGAGCGGGCGGCGATGACGGCTGATAAAGCTCTGGCGCGGCGCGTCTTCATCATCTATCTGGCGCGTCTCGGCAGCAAAATCACTATGCGGCATATCGGCTTCGTCGGCCGATGCGCGGATATCGGGCTCCTTGCGGCGGGCCTCGGCCTTCAGCTTGGCCCGTGCCTTCTTTTCAGCGCGTGCCTGGGCCTTGCGTTCCCGTGCCGTGGGCGCGTCGTCTTCTGCCACATCCTCAGGGGCGTTTTTGCCATCCTGAAAACGGGCGAATGCCTTGGCAATCAGCGATTGTGAGCCGGTGCCGGTTTCTTCCTCGCGCTGGGCCGCGCGGCGGGCCGCTTCGATAAAGGTGGAACGGCTGACGCTATTGGTCGAATTGCGCGGCGTGCGCTCGCCCTCGGCGCGGCGGGGAGCTGGCGCAGGTTCAAAGGCCGGTGCCACGTCGTCATGCAGGCTCGAGCGCGGCTTGGCCGGACGCTCGACACTGTCGGGATCAAACGCCGATGCCGGGCGCGGCGCAACAGGTGCGTGCGGCGGTGTGGCAGCCTCGGGTTCGGGGGCGTCGGCAAAATCCGCAGCTGTTGCCTCATGCCGGGCCTCGGGTCTGAAGCTGGTTTCCGGTTCCGGCGGATAATCGGCACCAAAGCCCGGATCAATCAGCGGGCGGTCATCAACCGGGTTGATCCGCATCGCGTCATTAAGGGCATCGCCACGTGGTGCCGCCTGCCGGCTCTCATGGGCGCTGGCCGTCTGCAAGGCCGCGCGCACAGGCGATGGGGCGGGCGCTTCGGCCTGGGGACGGACAGTTGGCTGCGGAGCGGGTGCCACCGCCGGCTGGGTGACCGGTGCTGCGCTGCTGGAGATCGTCTCGTTAAGCGTCGCCTCAAGGCGCGCCAACCGGGCATCAACCTGGCGAATGCCTTCCTGCACCCCGGCAAAGTCCTGGGTGTGGTCGGCTTCATTGCCGGCTGCGAACAAGCGTGTCATGCGGTCTTCAAGCGCATCAAGCCCGGCATCGCTGAGGCCTGTGCTTTGTGCACCAACGCGGGAAACCGCCTCGGATGTGCGCTGGGCCACCAGTTCGGCCAGCGCCTCAAAATCAGGGGCGGGGGCCGCGGCAACGCCGTTCTCCTTGCCCGCATTGTTCTTGTAAAGCTTGGTGATGTCAGACAGCTGCTCGCCGGTCTGGTCCATGCGCGCCATCAATTGGCGGATCTGGGTTTCCAGCTGGCTGGCCGAAACATCATTGCCGGAAGCCGCGCCGAATTTCTGGTCGAGGCTGTCAATCTGGCTCTTGAGCGCCGAAAAGCGCGGCTCAATCGCATCGCTCACCGCATGGCGCAGGGTTTCGATATCGGCCTGCAAGCCGCCAACCGCCCCGCCATTGCCAAAATCCTCAATCTGGCCAACCCGCGCATTCAGCGCGTCGATCCGGGCAAGAATGGTGTTTGATGTGTCGCCACCCTTCATCGCCTGGGTCACATTGGCCATTTCTTGCGAAATGGTGCCCATTTCCTGGGTCAGCCGTTCAAGGTCGCCCGGGCTCAGCGCCAGGTTCTGCTCCAGCGTGTCGATGCGGTCATAGACATTGCGCACGCTCGCCTCGATGGCGGTCAGGCCCTTGCCCTGCGACGAGGACAATTCCTCCAGCCGCGTCATTGGCTGGTCGGCATATTGCTGCTGCAGGTCGCTCAGGTGTTCCACCGTCGCCACAAGCTTGTCGATCCGCAGGTTAAGATCGCCGCTTTGCTGGGGCTGGCTCACCATCCGCGCAATATTGGCCAGTTGCGCTTCCAGCCGCTTGACCTGGCCCGTCTCGCCAACAGCGCCCGCCAGCAATTCGATGACATGGGTAAGCTGGGCCACCTGTTCGGCGATATCGCGCAGGCTGGCCGGTGACTGGCCGCCATGGCGCAACTCGTCGCCGAGGCGCTCAAGCCGGTTGCTCATGTTATTGACGGTGGAGGACAGATCGCCGAATTGCTCGGGCTGCCTGTGCGGAATGTCATCATGGCGGCCGCGGATCTGTTCGATGGCGGCGGCGACGTCTTCATTGTCCCGGTCGCTGAAACGCTCTAGCGCCCGCGTGACCGATTGCAATGCCTCGCGCTGACGGCTCTGGCCACCATGCGGGGCCCAGCCAGCCGCAGCATTTCGCGGCGGTGTGCCCGGCGCCTGCTTGTGCGCCACCTGGGTTTCTACCTGATTAAGCAGGTCCACCAGGTCGGCACGCAATGCCTGCCAGTCCCCCGGGTTTTGCCGCCCTTGGGTCTGGTGCCAGTCATCATTGGGTTGGGCGCGGGCCATATATTCGTCCGGAACTCAAAATGCGACGCAATCAACCGCGCGCATGTGCGGCGTACTAGGAGACCTCAACTTGCAAAAACAAGGTAAATAACCCGTTAAGCTTGTTGCAAATTGGCAGCGATGCGCGCGCCTCGAATGTGAAAAATAATAGGTTTAACTGCGTAGTCGGGGTGATGTGTTGAACATTGTCCACATGAAATAACGCCATTTCGGGCCAGTTAAGGCGCATTTTGTAGCGTAAAAGGCAAAAAAAGCCGTCCGATAGATTTCATTTGCGCTAATATAAACCATGGTTCCGCATCAAGAGGCGCGTCGTTCTTGTAATGGCGGCGCGGGATGCGACGAAAAACTGGCAAGGGGATTTTTATGTTTAAGGAATTCAAGGAGTTTGCTCTCAAGGGCAATATGGTCGATCTGGCCATCGGTATCGTTATTGGTGCCGCATTCGGGGCCATCGTCTCATCGCTGGTTGATGACGTCTTCATGCCGGTCATCGGCCTGATTATCGGCGGCGTCGATTTCTCGGCCCTGATGCTCGGGCCAATGAGCATTGGCTTGTTCATCAATGCCGTGGTCAAGTTCATCATCATCGCGTTCGTTCTCTTCCTCGTGGTCAAGGGCATGAACAAAATGAAGAAAAAGGAAGAGGCCGCACCCTCTGCACCCTCCCGCGAAGAGGTTCTGCTGACTGAAATCCGCGATCTTCTCAAAACAAAGTAGGCGCACACCGCCAGACTTTTTCGAGCGCGACCGTCTCCGGATTTCCGGGGGCGGTTTTTTTGTGCGCCTTGTGCAGGAGCATTTGCACCTTGACGCGCCAATCTTAGGTAAATAAACCTATCAATAGGTAGTCGAGCGTACGTAGCTCCCTGCTCGGCATCCCTGAATACTTATCGCAAACTGCGGTCGTGATTTACCTGATGGGAGAAGAGGGCAAACACATAATCTGGCGTAATTTCCTAACATGTCACGAAAAATTTTACAGACATGTCAGCAAAACCGCCTCGGAGAGGGCATATGAGCGAGCAATCATATTATCAATCATTTTTAAACAGGGATCGTCTGATCCACATTATCGACCCGGACCTGGCCTCCTGTGAGGCCCTGAGTGTGCTCTTCCGGCTGGAAGGGTATCAGACAGCATTTTCGCTCGATAGCGAAGGATTTTTTTCCTCTATCGAGAGAGCGCATCCAAGCGTTGTGGTCTTGAATGTCTATATTGATGACGGGGCCGGGTTACGCACACTGAGCAAGATAAAGGCCATGCACACCGGCACGCCGGTCTTTGTCATCTCGGATCACAATGATGTCGGCGCGGCGGTTAACGCCATGAAGGCGGGTGCCGCCGATGTCATCACCAAGCCGCTTGATACCGAGCGGTTTCTCTGCGCTGTGCGCGAGGCGCTGCGCAGGGATGTGCAATTGGGCACATTGAAGGACGGGCGGCGGCCAATTGATATTCGCGGTTTCGGCCAGCTCACCCCGCGGGAGCGCGAGGTGCTGCAATTGATCAGCAATGGTCAATCCAACAAGGAAGCCGGGCGCGAACTGGGCATCAGCCCGCGCACGGTCGAGGTGCATCGCGCCAGGGTCATGGAAAAGCTGGGGGCCCGCAACACAGCGGACCTGATGCGGATCGTACTCACCAGCTGACCCGAAACCGCCCGCAATCCATCATCAGGGGCTGGTCAGCCTCCGATGGTGGGCAGGGTCAGGTCGCCGGAATTCAGCTTTTTCGCCGTCAGCTGCGACATGTCGATGTCGCGCGGCATATCGAGCGCCGTCCACACATTCAAAAGAGCTTCCGCAAGTTCGTCGATCATTTCGTCGGTATGCAGTGGCGTCGGCGTGATGCGCAGGCGTTCGGTGCCCTTGGGCACGGTCGGGTAATTGATCGGCTGGATATAGATATTGTGCTTTTCCAGCAGCATGTCGCTGGCCGCCTTGCATAGCCGCGCATCGCCCACAATCAGCGGCACGATATGGGTGTCGGTATGCATGACCGGCAGCCCGGCTGCCGAAAGTACATCCTTGGTCCGCTGCGCCTGACGCCGGTGCATGTCGCGTTCAACCTGCGAGCTTTTCAAATGCTCAATCGAGGTGCGGGCCGCCGCGCAAAGCGCAGGGGGCAGGGCAGTGGTGAAAATGAATTCCGGCGCATAGGAACGCACCGCATCGACAATCGATTGATTGGCCGCAATATAGCCACCCATAACGCCAAAGCCCTTGGCCAGCGTCCCCTCGATAATGTCCATCCGGTCCATCAGGTTGTCACGGTCGCAAATCCCGCCCCCGCGTGGGCCGTAAAGCCCCACCGCATGCACTTCATCAATATAGGTAAGCGCGCCGAATTCCTCGGCCAGGTCGGCAATCGCCTCGATCGGGGCAATGTCGCCATCCATCGAATAAACCGATTCAAAGCAGATCAGCTTTGGCCGCTGCCGCGGGATAGCAGACAGCAATTCACGCAAATGGGCCACATCATTGTGCCGGAAAATCTGCTTCTGCATACCCGAAAGCCGCACCCCGGCAATCATCGAGGCATGGTTGAGCTGGTCAGAGAGAATGACGCAATCGGGCAATAGCCGCGCAATGGTCGAAATCGCCGCTTCATTGGACACAAAGCCCGAGGTGAACACCAGCGCCGATTCCTTGCGGTGCAGATCGGCCAGCGAGCGCTCCAGCTCAACCAGCGGGCGGTTGGTGCCCGAAATATTGCGTGTGCCGCCTGCGCCTGCGCCCAGCTTGCCCGCAGTTTCCTGCATGGCTTTCACCACGCGTTCGCTTTGCCCCATGCCCAGATAATCGTTAGAGCACCAGATATTGATTTCGCGTGCGTTATCGGCACTGTCCCGGAATATTGCGCGCGGAAAACTGCCCGCAATCCGCTCCAGATCGGCAAAAACCCGGTAACGTTTTTCCTGCCGCAAGGCGTCCACCGCCTCTTCGAATATTCCGCGGTAATCCATATTCCGTGTTTCCTTGATCCGGCACCAATTCATGCCTTTCAACACGATCAGCGCAATAGCGGCACTGACATAGATCAAATGCCCGGTCAGCTTTTCGCTGGCATTCAACCTGAGTCGATGACGACTCTAGTGCCTCTAAGCCGTTGCTGCCAGTGCACTATGGTCGCAGTCTCTGGAACGGTTCTAACCCCTGAATAACCGAGATGCCATCCGTTTCTGACTGGAATGGCGCGACATTTCATACATTGGCGGTCACAGTTTCGTTAGCGCCCGGCGTCTTCATGCGGTCATCTGTGGCGCACACACGAAGGGCACAACACCTCGCCGCCCATCATCAACGCATTGGTAATGGGCCGCAAATTGGTGTTGAATGGCTTACCGTGCGGGGGAGGCAGACGAATGGAACAACAATTCGGTCTCTTGTGGAACTGGGTCACGCGCTGGCCTGATTTTCTTGTCGCCCTGCTGTTGTCTATCGGTTTGCCCCTCGATTCCTTCCGCATCAGCTGGACAATTATCCAGATGGCCATTCTGGTGCTGGCCTTCGCGCTGGCATTTGTCGCCGGCCGGGTCACAACGCCCCGTCTGGAAGAACGGATTCGCGCCGCCAAACTCGGCCCGAAACTCTTGCGCACCTCAGCGGTCATCCTGCGCCGGCTGACGGTGATCTATTTCGCGCTTTTCCTCTGGTTTGCGGTCCTCGCCATGCGCGCTGCCACCTGGGGCAGCCGTTCCTATTTTCTCACCCTCATGGCAACACTGGTCACCGCATGGGTGACGATATCCATCTCCTCGCGGATCATTCAAAACCGCACACTGGCGCGCATGGTGGAGGTCGGTGGCTGGGTGCTTGTCACCCTCAGCCTGCTCGGCATTCTGCCCGAGGCCATGACCCTGCTCGATTCGCTGGCGATTGACCTCAACGAATTCCACCTCTCCCTGCTCACCCTCATTCAGGGTGTTGTGATCTTGTCGCTGCTGGTCTGGGCCGCCTCCGTGCTCTCCCGCCTTGTCGACCGGCAGCTAAGCGCCATGGAGGATTTCACCCCCACCATCAAGGTGCTGATCGGCAAGATGGCCCGCTTCAGCCTGATCATCATTGCGGTGATGATCGGCCTTTACGCGGTGGGCATAGATTTCACCGCCCTGACGCTGATTTCCGGTGCCATTGGCGTTGGCCTCGGCTTCGGCTTGCAAAAAGTGGTGTCCAACCTTGTCTCCGGCATCATTCTCCTGCTCGATAAATCCATCAAGCCCGGCGATGTCATCACGGTGGGCGAAACTTTCGGCTGGATCACCTCGCTCAATGCCCGCTATGTCTCGGTCTCCATGCGCGATGGCCGCGAAATCCTCATTCCCAATGAAGATCTGATCACCCAGCAGGTGCAGAACTGGTCCTTCAACGACCCTTATGTCCGCATCGAGATCAAGTTCGGTGTCAGCTATGACAGCGACCCGCGTCTGGTGCGCCGCATCGCAGCGGAAGCTGCTGCATCCCACCCCCGCGTGGTCACCAGAGACGGGGATTACCAGGTCGCGTGCCACGTTATCGCCTTTGGCGATTCCTCGATTGATTTTGTCTTGCGCTTTTTCATCGCCGATCCGACCCAGGGCATCACCAATGTGCGCGGCGATGTGTTCCTCGCGCTCTGGGACACGTTCAAGGCGCATGATATCGCCATCCCCTATCCGCATCGCGAAATCATCATGCAACCGGAAAAACCGGCGCAAAAAGAACCGCTTGCCGACTAGGCGCTTGCCCGGCCACGTCGCACAACGTTAGCATCGGGTGATATGCTCGCGCCGGAGGAGAAACGCGATGACCAAAGATCAGTTTGCGCGCTACCCAAGCCTTGAAGGCATGCCCGTGGTCATCTCGGGCGGGGCCTCGGGCATTGGGGCCGATCTGGTGCGCCATTTCGCCGGGCAGGGGGCAAAGGTCGGTTTTGTCGATATTGCCGGCAAGCCGGGCGAGGCACTGGCTGATGAATTGAACAGCGCCGGCGCAACCGTCAAATTCACCCATTGCGATATCACCGATATCCCCGCCTATCAGCGTGCCATTGCCGGCTTTGCAAAAACCCATGGCGACGCGCTGGCGCTGGTCAACAATGCCGCCCATGACGAGCGCCACGCGCTTGAAGACCTGACCGAGGCCGACTGGGATCAGCGCGTCGCGGTCAATCTCAAACATGCGGTCTTCGCCATTCAGGCCGTCACCCCCGGCATGATTGCCGCCGGCAAGGGCTCAATCATCAATTTCGGTTCGATCAGCTGGATGATCCTGTCGGGTAATATGCCCGCCTACACCACCTCCAAGGCGGCCATGCATGGCCTGTCACGCTCGCTGGCGCGCGATCTTGGCCCCCATGGCATCCGTCTCAACACGCTGGTACCCGGCTTTGTCATGACCGAACGGCAATTGACCCACTGGATCGGCGACAAGGAGAACCGCCTGATCGATGAAACCCAGGCGTTAAAGGGCAGGGTATTGCCTGAGGACGTGGCGCGCATGGCCCTGTTTCTCGCCGCCGATGACAGCCGGATGATTTCGGCACAGGATTTTATCGTCGATGGCGGCTGGGCCCATGGCTGATCGCGGTTTTTGCCCTTCCGGTCACCAGCGTATTTCCCAATACGCGCCGGAGTGATAGGTTCGCCAAAGGCCACTCAAACACGATCCTGCCGCAATCTCGGCCTATGCCGCGCAGGAGAGCTTAAAGGGGATTGATTTCCATGAAAATTCAGGTTTTGGCCGCAGGCTTTGCGGTTCTGGCGCTTGGCGCCTGCACGACAACTGACCCGTATACCGGGCAGAGCAAACTTTCCAACACAGCCGGCGGCGCGCTGATCGGCGGCGGTGGCGGTGCCATTGCTGGTGCCTTGATCGGTGGTGCGACCGGCGGCGATGCCCGCGTTGGTGCCCTGATTGGCGCAGGCGTTGGTGCACTGGCCGGCGGCGCTATCGGCAATTACATGGATCAGCAGGAAGCTGAATTGCGCGCCCAGCTGCAGGGCACCGGCGTGTCGGTCACCCGCGTTGGCGACAATATCATCCTCAACATGCCCTCCAACATCACCTTCGATGTCGATCAGTCGGCCGTGCGGCCCGAATTCCGCTCGACCCTCACTTCGGTGGCGCTGGTCCTGCAAAAGTTCAACAAGACCGTTGTTGATGTTTATGGCCACACCGATTCAACCGGCTCGGAAGCGCACAATCTCGAATTGTCCCGCGCCCGCGCCCTGGCGGTTTCCAATGTCATTTCGGCCAATGGTGTCGATCCGCGCCGCTTCTATATCGATGGCCGGGGTGAAAGCCAGCCGATCGCCTCGAATGCGACCGAAAGCGGCCGGGCCCAGAACCGTCGCGTCGAAATCCAGATCACCCCGCTGCGCGGCTGATCTGAACGCATATCAAATTAATAAAGGCGCGGTCATCGACCGCGCCTTTTTTAATGTCCGATAGACTATTCGGGCTTACTGCGCTTCCACGCCCGTGGGCGCAACCGTGCCACCGCCAAGCCATTGCATCAAAATGATGCCCAATATCAGCAGGGCCATCACCACAAGCCCGATCCGCCACCAATTGGTCGGCCCGGTCGCCCCAATGGTCGGTTCGCCATAATGGGCCTGGGTAACAGTTTTCTCATTCGGCACGTCCAGCCGCGCTCCGGTCTCGTCCACAACGGCATCCGTTGCCACATCTTCTTCCGGCGCCTTCGGCATAACATCCCGGTTGTCATCGGCAGGGCGCGCGCCCACTGGTGCATCTTTGTTGAGTTCAGGCATTGCTCTGCCTCCCGATGGAGATATCGACATCGGTAATGCCATCATCCTGGGCATGCTTTTTGACCTCGGCAATTGCCTGATCAATTTCTTCCGGCGAGAAGCCCAGATTCTCGCTATTGGCCTGCTTGCCGGTCACCTTGGCCTTGAGTTCCTGCAACAGCGCAATTTTTTCCTGATGCGTCAGCAAGGTGCTATTGGCGATCTGCTGCGGCGTATAACTGCCACCTCCAGCGATATTGTCGATCTTCTGGCCAACCATAATAATCTCCTTCCGCCTTCAAAAACCTGCCCGAAGGCAGAACAACGTCATGCCAAATCAACGCGGCAGACGGGCGGAAGTTCCAAAAGAGCAAGGAGAGCGGGGGTAAAACCAGCGGAAAACTGGTGCTGCTGGAGAGATTCGAACTCTCGGCCTCTCCCTTACCAAGGGAGTGCTCTACCCCTGAGCTACAGCAGCATTCGACGTGTGGGATAAACGGTAAACCGTCTGAGCGTCAAAACCGCGCCGTTACTGCCATAGGCTTTGGGTCGACGCAAGGCCAAAAAGCTGGCACTTATCGCTTGGAGTAAATAAAGCCGTTTGTAACGACCATGAGCAAAACAACCGCAGCCGCCAGACGCGAACAAAAATTGGCCCAAAAGCTGAAAGAGAATCTTCTCCGACGCAAAGCTCAATCTAGGGCGCGTGCCGCCAATGGGGAGAGCAAAACCCCTGACACGGGCGCGACCCAGCCAAAAACGGAACCGGACACAGGCTCGGCCTGAACCGGGCAGAGAGAACGCTTTGCTTGAAGCTCAAGCGCGCTTGCGATAGGAACGCGCGGTTCAATGGGCGGTTTTTTGCCGTCGCCGGCATTGCCCCGGCAAAAAGGGAATTTGATTATGGATCGTATTCGAATCGTCGGCGGTAATGAACTGAACGGTGAAATCCCGATTTCCGGCGCCAAGAACGCGGCCCTGCCGCTGATGATTGCCTCGCTTCTGACCGACGAACCGCTGGTGCTCAACAATGTGCCGCGTCTGGCCGATGTCAAACAGCTTGAGCGTATTCTGGAAAATCATGGCGTTGATATCGCCGTGCATGGCCGCCGTCTCACCGATGATGATGAAGCCGGCCAGCAGATGACCTTCACTGCCCAGACCATTGTCGATACCTGCGCCCCTTATGAACTGGTCTCCACCATGCGCGCCAGTTTCTGGGTCATCGGTCCCTTGCTGGCCCGTGAGCACGAGGCGCGCGTCTCGCTGCCCGGCGGTTGCGCCATTGGCACACGGCCGGTGGACTTCTTCATTTCGGGTCTGAAACAGCTCGGTGCCGAAATTGATATTGATGAGGGCTATGTTGTTGCCCGCGCCCCCAAGGGTGGCCTGATCGGCGGCACCGTCAACCTGCCCAAGGTCTCGGTGGGCGCAACCCACACCATCATGATGGCCGCCACTCTGGCGCGCGGCACCACGGTGATCGAAAACGCGGCCATGGAACCCGAAATCACCAATGTCGCTGAATGTCTCGTTGCGATGGGTGCAAAAATCACCGGCATCGGCACCCGCACCCTGACCATTGAAGGCGTCGACAGGCTGCATGGTGCAACTGTTGATGTCATCCCCGACCGCATCGAAACCGGCACTTTCGCCATGGCCAGCGCCATGGCAGGCGGCAATGTGCTGCTGAGGGGCGGGCGCGTCGAACATTTGCAGTCCGCGCTCGATATTCTGGGCCAGGCTGGTGTGGATATCGCGCAGGAAGAGGGCGGCATTCGCGTGCAGCGCAATGGCAACGGGTTGCAGGCGGTCGATGTGGATATCGATCCGTTCCCCGGCTTCCCCACCGATTTGCAGGCGCAATATATGGCGCTGATGACCCGCTCCACCGGGGTCGCCAATATCCGCGAGACGATTTTTGAAAACCGCTTCATGCATGTGGCCGAGCTGGCCCGGTTTGGTGCCGATATTCGCGTCGAGGGGCAGGTGGCAACCGTCACCGGCGTGCCCGAATTGCGCGGGGCCCAGGTCATGGCCACGGATTTGCGCGCCTCGGTGTCTCTCGTCATCGCCGGCCTTGCCGCCACGGGCGAAACCATGGTCAACCGCATCTATCATCTCGACCGTGGTTTTGAGCGGCTGGAAGAGAAGCTGCGCCGCTGTGGCGCTGAAATCGAGCGGGTGCCGGGCTAACCCCGGTTGCAATCCCGCCGCCGAGTGACCAGATATGCGGCACTGCTAATAAAGTTTTGCAAGGATGAGTAACATGCCCGATCTCAAGCTGCTGGCACTGGATAGCGAGGACCTTGAGGTCATCTCGACCTATGTTCAGGACGCGGTTGTGCGCGTCGAGGATATGGCGTTTGCCAAGGCCGACAAGCGTTTCGCCCTGATGATGAACCGCTTTGCCTGGGAAGAGGGCAGTGATCGCACCAAGGGTCAGCGCAAGCGCACGGCCCTCCATTTCGATTATGTCGAGGACAGCAAGGTCGCCGGCATCGACATGAATGCCCGCGAAGGCGTTCTCGAACTGCTCTCCATCACCTTCACACCCGGCGACATGCCCAATGGCGAAGTGGTTTTGTCTTTCGCAGGTGGTGGTACTGTGAAGCTGAATGTGGAATGTCTTGAAGCGCGCATGCGCGATCTGGGTGCCGCATGGGCGGCCAAGGCGCGTCCGGCGCACGAACTCGAAGACGAAAAGAACTAGATACATGCCCATCCGCCTCGATAGCTCCGAACCCGGTTTCGACGCCGCCTTTGACGCCCTGCTGGGCACCAAGCGCGAGGTCTCTGTCGAGGTGGGGGATACCGTTTCGGCCATTATCGCCGATGTGCGGGCCCGGGGCGATGCCGCCCTGATCGAGCTGACGGCAAAGCATGACGGGCTGACCCTGACCGCGGATACAATCCGGTTCACCGATGCGGAAATCGAGGCGGCGGCCAAAGCAACCGCGCCGGAAGTTTATGCAGCGCTTGAGACAGCCCATGCCCGCATCACGGCCCATCACGAAAAGCAAAAGCCAGAAGATCACATTTATGAGGATGCGCTCGGCGTGACCCTTGGCACCCGCTGGACGGCGGTTGAGGCCGTGGGCATCTATGTGCCCGGCGGTCTGGCTTCCTACCCCTCCTCGGTGCTTATGAACGCCGTACCGGCCAAGGTCGCCGGTGCCGAGCGGATCGCCATGGTCGTGCCCACCCCAAAGGGTGAGGTCAATCCAGCCGTGCTGGCCGCCGCAAAGATTGCCGGGGTCACCGAGATTTACCGGGTTGGCGGGGCCCAGGCTGTTGCAGCGCTTGCCTTTGGCACCGAAACAATTGCCCCGGTCGCCAAAATCACAGGGCCGGGTAATGCCTATGTCGCAGCCGCCAAACGGCAGGTTTTCGGCACGGTCGGCATCGATATGATCGCCGGCCCCTCCGAGGTGCTGGTGATTGCCGATAGTTCTGCCAACCCGGCCTGGGTTGCTGCCGATCTTTTGGCTCAGGCCGAACATGGCGCAGGCGCGCAATCCATTGCCATGACCACCGATGCGGCGCTGGCCGACGCCATCGAAGCTGAGGTCGAGCGCCAGCTGGCCAGCTTGCCGCGCGCTGAGTTGACCCGCGAAGGCTGGAACGAGTTCGGCGCGATCATTATTGTGGAATCGCTCGATCAGGCCTTCGCCCTGTCCAATCGCATGGCCCCCGAACATCTCGAACTGGCGCTTGATGAACCGCGTCAATATATCGAAAAAGTCCGCAATGCCGGGGCCATTTTCCTTGGCCACCACACGCCCGAAGCGATTGGCGATTATGTCGGCGGTTCCAACCACGTCCTGCCCACCGCCCGCGCCGCCCGCTATGCCTCTGGCCTTGGGGTGCTCGATTTCGTCAAGCGCACCTCAATTCTGGGATGCGGGCCCTCGGCTCTGGCCGAACTCGCCGATGCCACCGTCACGCTGGCGGAGACAGAAGACCTGTCTGCCCACGGGCGTTCGGTGTCGATTCGGCTCAACCGGTAGGTCGCGTTAATGGGGGCGCGGCCGTTCGATAGTGAAACCGACCACATCGTCACGGTCACGCTCGACCCCTCGACAATTACCTCGATCGATCCCGATGAAGTGCATGAATGGCGGGTCGCCATTTATGATCTGATCGAGGAAAACACATTCTACCCCGCCCGCGTCGCCGCCAGAGGGCCTTATGCGCTGCATTTGTCCATTGTCGGCAATTACATCCTGCTCGATGTGCGCGATCCGGAAAGCTTCAAGCCGATTGCCGCGCATTATTTGTCGCTGACCCCGTTTCGCGGCCTGATCCGCGATTATTTCCGCATCCGCGACAGCTATTACGAGGCGATTAAAAGCGCGCAGCCCTATCAGATCGAGGCCGTGGACATGGGCCGGCGCGGCATGCATGACGAGGCTGCCGAACTGCTGCGCACAAGGCTCAAGAACAAGCTCGAGATGGATCACGCCACCGCCCGGCGGCTGTTCACCCTGATTTGTGCGGTTCAGCCCTATGCCGCCCGCATTGACGAAGCTGAAAGCGGCCTGCCCACCATTCTGTTCGTTTGCTCGATGAATTCGGTCCGCTCGCCAATCGCTGCGGCTTTGGCCCGGCGCGATTTCCCCGGCCGGTTGATCGCCCGCTCCGCCGGTGTCGATTCGGGCAAGGCCGATGGTTTCGTGCATGAAATCATGGAAGAAATCGGCATCGACATGTCGGTGCACACCCCCCACACCATGGATGAGCTGGTGGCCACCCGTTTCGATCTGGTTGTCACCCTGTCAGATGACGCAAAACAGGCCGTGGCCGGGCGTAATCTCGAGGTTGCGGCCATCGAACACTGGCCCATGGATGACCCAACCCTCGTTGAGGGTAGCCGTCAGGTTAAACTTGATGCATACCGAGCCTTGCGGGAAGCGCTCGACAAGCGCATAAGGGACCGGATTGCGGCACTTCTCGCAGGTGGTTCACAAATCAGCTAAATTCCTATAGGTTTCGCGCCAATTTGGCCCTGCTGGTCAATTTCGTGCGAAAAACTGGGTTTTCCGCGCGGGATGAGTGTCACGGCGGTTGGCTGCTTCAGGAGAAATAATGGCTAAAGAAGAAGTGCTCGAGTTTCCGGGCGTCATCATGGAATTGCTGCCCAACGCAACATTCCGCGTCAAACTCGAGAATGAACACGAGATTATCGCCCACACTGCTGGCCGGATGCGCAAGAATCGCATTCGCGTTCTGGCAGGTGACAAGGTTCTGGTCGAAATGACCCCCTATGATCTGACCAAGGGGCGCATCACCTATCGCTTCAAGTAAGCGTAAGCTGTTGCGTTCTTGTTGAACAAACGCACATCCCCGCCCGGAGTTTGAAATGGCCAGCCGCCCGGAACTGATCCTTGCGTCATCGTCACCACGCCGGCTTGCCCTGCTCAACCAGATTGGTATTGAGCCGGAACGCTTGCTGCCGGCTGACATAGACGAGACGCCGGAAAAGGGTGAATTGCCGCGCAAGCTGGCCATGCGTCTGGCCGAGACCAAGGCCATCGCTGCACGGCGCAAGGCCGAACTGGCGGGCTTTGCCGATAACGCTGTGGTGCTCGCCGCCGATACGGTCGTCTCCGTGGGGCGGCGCATTCTGCCCAAGGCCGAAACCATGGAAGAAGCCTCGCAGTGCTTGCGCTTGCTCTCCGGGCGTGCGCATCGGGTTTATACCGGCCTTTGCCTTTTGAACACCTCGGGCCAGTCCCGGCTGCGGCTGGTGGAAACCCGGCTGCGTTTCAAGCGCTTGTCCCCGCGCGAGATCGAATCCTATCTCGCCAGTGCCGAATGGCGCGGCAAGGCGGGCGGTTATGCCATTCAGGGCATTGCGGGCTGTTTTGTCGTCAAGCTTTCCGGCTCCTATCACGCCGTCATGGGCCTGCCGCTATATGACACCGTGGCGCTTTTGTCGGGAGAGGGTTACCCGGTGCATTTCAACTGGTTGAACCAGGCGAGTCTCTCCGGTGTCTGACGATAACAAGATTGTCCATCTGCGCCCGGTGCGCCCGTGCCCGATCTGCGACCAGCCCTCGGTGCAGTCCTTCCATCCGTTCTGCTCGGGCCGCTGTGCCGATATCGACCTCAACCGCTGGCTGACCGGCGCCTATGTCATCCCGGCGCGGGATGATGAAGAGGAAGATGGCGATGACGGCTATGAGGACGTGGAATAGAACACGCGTCGCCAAGCAAAAAGGCGGACACAATGTGCCCGCCTGATCAGCATTTCATGCAAGGGTACAAACGCCCTAAGGCATCAGCTGCCCGCCATTGACGTCAATGATCTGCCCGGTGATATAGCCGCTCATCTGGTCGCTGGCCAAAAACACATAGGCCCCCACACATTCCTCAGCCGTGCCCAGCCGCCCCAGCGGAATGCTGGCCTTCGCGCCGTCCAGTGTCGCCTTCGGGGTGCTGGCGTGGAACGGGGTTTCGATAACCCCTGGCGCCACCGTGTTGACGCGGATATTGTCAGGCGCAAATTCCCGCGCCGCATTGCGGCTGATCGAATGCACCGCCGCCTTGGCTGAGGCATAAACCACCGAGCCGCCAAAACCACCAAACCGCCCGGCAATCGAGCCGGTATTGATGATCGAGCCGCCACCGGCCTGTTTCAGATGCGGATGGGCGGCCTTGGTGACATTCATCACCGAGCGCACATTGAGATCATAGACCTGATCATAAATACCGTCATCGAACCCGGCATTGGTCACCCGCTCAACAATGCCACCGGCATTATTGACCAGAATATCAAGCCCGCCGAGCCCCGCGACCGCGACCGCGTCCGCAACAATCTGCGCTGCAGCCTTTGGGTCACTGACATCACCGCTGACCAGCACGGCCTTGCCGCCATTATCCTTGATTTCCGTCACAATCCGCTCCGCAGCCTCAAGGGAGCGGTTGCCATGCACAGCCACCGCAACCCCCAGCCGGCCAAGTTCCAGCGCCAGCGCCGCGCCGATCCCTGTGGACGAGCCGGTAACCAATGCGCGCTTGCCTTTGAGATCATCAAGCATTTTGTATCCTCATAAGTAACATGTTAGCTTCATTGTCGCGCAAGCACAGCTTGGCGGCAAGGTGTGATACGGTGTTTTTCTGCGTCATCGCGTAACGGTTCAAATTCCCCGCAGGAAAGTGCGCCAAGGTGCTGGACATGGCGCAAATGACGCCCTATAAACCGCGAGCATTTAAGCGCCCCTCGGGCACAAAAATGCGCCCAGGTAGCTCAGTCGGTAGAGCAGCGGATTGAAAATCCGCGTGTCGGTGGTTCGATTCCGCCCCTGGGCACCACTTCCTCTTTCAGACATTCACCTATAGACGACAACGCCGCCACAGGCCTTCTGGTTGCGTCAGCTTCTGCCAGGCCGTGCCCGAATGCGGGCAGGGGGCACAGTTGGCGCGCGTCGAGACTTGATCAGTCCGCAGCCTTCTGGCCTTTAAAGGCCGCGCCGCGCTCATACCAGTCCTTGGTATTATTGACGATCCACACCACCGAAAGCATCACCGGCACTTCCACCAGCACCCCCACAACGGTTGCCAGTGCCGCGCCGGAATTGAAGCCGAAAAGGCTGATGGCTGCCGCGACCGCCAGTTCGAAAAAATTCGAAGCCCCGATCAGCGCCGAAGGCCCGGCAACGCAATGCTGCTCGCCCGTCATCCGGTTGAGAATATAGGCAAGGCCGGAGTTGAAATAGACCTGGATCAGGATCGGCACCGCCAAAAGCCCGATCACCATGGGTTGCGCAATGATCTGCTCGCCCTGAAAACCGAACAGCATCACCAGCGTCACCAAAAGCGCAATCATTGAAACCGGCTGCAACACGCCAAGCGCCTTGTTCATCGCCGCCACGCCGCCCCGCGCCAGCAGATAACGCCGCAAAACCTGCGCGGCAATCACCGGCACGATAATATAGAGCCCAACCGACAAAACCAGCGTCGCCCAGGGCACCGTGATGGCGGAAAGCCCAAGCAACAGCGCCACAATAGGGGCGAAGGCCACAATCATGATCGCATCGTTCAGCGCGACCTGGGACAGGGTGAAATGCGGCTCGCCCCTGGTCAGGTTCGACCAGACAAACACCATGGCTGTGCAGGGGGCCGCCGCAAGAATAATGAGGCCCGCAATATAGGAATCGATCTGTGTCTCGGGCAGCAAGGGCCGGAACAGCATGCCGATGAACAGCCAGCCCAAAAGCGCCATTGAGAACGGTTTGACGGCCCAGTTGATGAAAAGCGTCACCCCGATGCCGCGCCAGTGGCCGGTCACATGCCGCAGGCTGGCAAAGTCGATCCGCACCAGCATGGGAATGATCATCAGCCAGATCAGCGCCGCCATCGGAATATTGACATTCGCATATTCCAGCCCGCCAAGACCTTGAAATACCCCGGGCACGAAATGGCCAAGCGCCACCCCCGCCGCGATGCAAAGTGCAACCCAGATTGTCAGATAGCGTTCAAATACGGACATTTTTTATAAAGCTCTATCATCAAGCGTTTCAGCGCCCGCCGCGCCGGTGCAGCACGGGGTAAGTTCGGCAATCAGCGGCGCGCATAATTCGGCATTGCCGCCGCAGCAATCCTTGAGCAGAAACAGGGTCAGGTCACGAAACGCCCCAAGCCGGGCGCGATAAAGGATCGACCGGCTCTGCCGCTCCCCCTCAATCAGCCCAACGCGCGACAGGCTTGCCAGATGCGCCGACATTGTGTTTTGCGGCACATGCAGCATCCGGGCGAGTTCGCCAGCGGGCACCCCCTCCGGCTCGTGTTTCACCAGCAAGCGAAAAGTCTCCAGCCGTGTCGGTTGGGCGAGCGCAGCCAGCATCGCAATGGCTTTATCAGTTTCCATAAATCCAGAATAATAGATATATTGAAATTTGCAACCGGCATTCTGCGTGTCAGGCCCGCAATGCAAACCGGCGCAGAAGTGCGCCACCAGGCCCGCATCACCCCGTCCGGCGGCCATGTTCAGTAATTGCCGCCCAACAGGGTGACAATTGGCGATTTCCGACATAATGCTTAAACGATTGTATTGACGAAAGCATTTGGCGGCAGGGATGAATATTCGGCGATTGGTCGGGGTGTTGAACCCGGTTCTGAAGTTTTTCAATGTGCAGGTGCCCCCCGTCGTCGATTTCGGTGGCACGGTGCTCATCGGCGGTCTGGCCCTGTTCGTTGCGCCCGATCTGATCGGCTATTTCCGCCAGCCCCATGATCTGAGCGAAAGCTTCTCCATCCAGAGCGACCCCAATACCGGCACCTGGATTCTCAACAAGACCAAAACCGAAAACGGCGGTCTGATCGAAAGCCATTTCTGCCCCGGCGGCGCCGGCCCGATGGCGATTGTCTCCTCAAGCCGGTTCGTGGAAGTGGAAGAGGCGCAGCGCCTCTCGTTCAGCCCCGAGCAGCAGGCGAGCGACGACGCCATCATTGTCCTGCACATATACGGGCCGGATCGGGCGGTAAGCGTTTTCGAGCGCTGGGACCTGGCGCGGGGGCAGCGGCTCGACCGCGCCACAATCGAGGGCGCAGAATCTACCTGCATTGAGGCACGAGAGGAGTTTTACTAAGCCATGTTGAGACGCACCTTTTTGGCCACCGCCGCCGCATCTTTTGCCACCCCGTCCCTGTCGTTCGATCAGTGCACCATCTTCAAGGGCGATCATATGGCCGGCCTTGCCAACGGTTTTGGCTTTGCCGTCGGCCCGCAGGATCGGGATAAGGATGTGGTCGCCATGGTTGCGCCCTGGTGCGGCTATTGCCGCATCCTCATGCAGGATGCGATTGCCGGTGTCCTGCCCTTCAATGTCAAGTTTGTGCCCACCCAGGCCAATGGCGCGCTTGATCGCACGCGCGTTGCCGAAGTGCTGTTCGCGCCTGGGCCGGACAAGCCGGAAATCTTTCATGATCGCACCGCGTCCCCAAAGCCCAGCATGGATGCCCGCCGCACCACCTTTATCAACAATGTGCAGGATATCACCCTCGACATCATGAAGGGCTGGCGCAGCCAGTTTCAGGATGGCCCGATGAATGGCACCCCGGTCATGATCTACCCCTATGATGACGGCAACTGGATTTTCACCGGTTATGAGCGCAACCACGTGCTCAAATACGCCGATGAGCTTGTGCCCTATGCGCTGCCCGGCAGCTTTTCCACCCGCGAAACGCTGGATCTGGCGCTGTCTGACGAACCGTTTGAGGGCACGGTAATGGCGCGCGATGCAAATGCCGCTTTGCGCATCCTGCCGCGGGCGGGGGCCCTGCCCTTCACCTGCGTGGAAAAGGGCGTTGGCTTTGAGGTCGATTACGTCATCAATAACGCCGATGAGCGCTGGTTTGTACTTGAGGCGGGCGAAACGCGGCTTTTCGCCAGCGAAAGCGAGTTCGAGCTAGTATAAAGGCCAATCATCTGCATTTTTATATTTAAAATTACGAATATTAAGCTTTTTGCATGCCTTATTCCACGCGGCCATTGCGGCCGTTATTAGTGAGAGAGGGCAAAAATGGCCTTACGAATTGCGTTATCGGTATTTGCGGTATTGTTGTTGCTGCCAGGCACCGCACTGGCGGATGACTGGACCGCCGAAAGGCTTAGGGGCCGGGTATTTCAGTTAGTGCAGGGCGAATGGCAGGTTCTGCAGCGTGGCGACATCGTCCCGGATGACCGGGTACTGCGCACCACGCGCGGCGGCCGCGTCAAGCTGAGCCGGGGGCGCGAAACCATCGAACTGGGCGGCGACACCCAGATACAGATCGTCGATCGGACCGGTCGCAAGTTCACCAATGTCACCCAGTATTTCGGCCAGGTCGAAATCGAGGCTGAGGTGCAAAATGTCGAGCATTTTGCCGTTCGGACCCCCTTTATGGCGGCGGTGGTCAAAGGCACCAAATTCATTGTCCGGTCGGACAGAACCACCAGCAAGCTGGACGTTCTGCGCGGCCGTGTAGCGGTAAAAAGCGAGCGCACCCGCTCAACCACCCTTGTTTCCGAAGGGCAGTCGGTCAGCGCCGCGGCAGATGCTGAACTCGTTGTGGCCGGCAAGGGCGAATTGCCCATGATTGTCACCGCCAATGGCGTGGCGCACCGCCCCGCTGATCTGGCGGCCAAGGCCATGGCCGGCAACGCAAAAATGCTGGCCAGGGAGGCCCGGCGGCTCGCCGATATCGCCGCCAGGGCGGTGGGTAAGGAAAAAAAGGCCGCCGAAAAGGCAGCCAAAGCCGCGATGAAAAAAGCCCGGGACGCGGAAAAGCAGGCCGCCCAGGCCAGCCAGGAGCAGGCTAAAGAAACCCGAAAGACCGACAGCAAGACCCAGGACACCGCAAAGAGCGTAGAAAAAGCGGCTGACAAATCCGGACAAGCCATCGAACAGGCAGCCGGGAATGCTGGAATGGAAGCCGGCAAATCTGCTGAAAAGGCGGAGGAGGCCCAGGAAAAAGCAACAAAGGAAGTCGAACAGGCGGTCGACAAGGGCGAAAAGGCAGCCGGAAAATCCGGCAAGTAGCATACCGCCCTGACCCGGCTTTGTCCGGGTCAGGCGCTTTTTGCCCGGGTCCTAGCGGAAAACCACCGTCTTGTGCCCGTTCAGCATCACCCGGGCTTCCAGGTGCGCTTTCACCGCGCTGGCCAGCACACGGCTTTCAATATCACGCCCCTGCGCCACAAAATCCTCGGCAGTCATCGCATGGGTCACCCGCGCTGTGTCCTGCTCGATAATCGGGCCTTCATCCAGATCAGGCGTCACATAATGCGCCGTCGCCCCGATAATCTTCACCCCGCGCTCATGCGCCTGATGATAGGGCTTGGCCCCTTTGAAGGATGGCAGAAACGAGTGATGAATATTGATCACCTTGCCGAACAGCAGGTTCGACATATTGTCCGATAGCACCTGCATATAGCGCGCCAGCACCACCAGGTCGGCGCCGCTTGTGCGCGCCAGCTCGATGATCATGGCTTCCTGTTCGGCCTTGGTGTCCTTGGTCACCGGCCAGTAGTGATAGGGGATGCCTTCATATTCGGCGGTCTTGCGGCTGTCCTCGTGATTGGAGACAATCCCCACAACCTCGGCATGCAGCCAGCCCGCGCGGATCTGGTACAGCAAATGCAGCATGGCATGGTCGAATTTTGAAACAAGGATCAGCATTTTCGGCTTCTGTGCCTGATCGACGATGCGTGTGCGCATGTCAAACCGGTCGCTTACCGGCTTCAATGCCTTTTCCAGCGCCGCGCTTGTCATCTCCTCAGGGGTGGTAAAGGCGATGCGCATGAAAAAATGATTGGTCTGTTTGTCCCAGAACTGGTTGCTCTCGGCAATATTGGCACCCAGCGCCGCCAGCTCGGTCGTCACCGCAGCCACAATGCCGGGCCGGTCCGCACACGACAGGGTCAGAACAAAAGTGTGTGTGGCCATAAAACGCTCCCGAAGAAAATCATGCGGCCTTATAGCAGGCACAAAGTGTGCAGGCCGTTTACAACGCTGTTGGAGATAGGCCGTGCAACGCCCATCGTCAACGTACAAGCCTGCTGACAAGCATATTGCCAATGATGTAATCTCTCAAAAAACATCACACTCACCTTGCATGAGTGACAGATGCAATGAGGGGGAGAAGGGCATGGCGCGGCGTCCAACAATTGCCGATCTGGCGGTCGAGGCGGGGGTGAGTGTGGCCACGGTGGACCGGGTACTCAACGGGCGGCATCGCGTGCGCGAGGAAACCGCACGCCGGGTTTACGAGGCGGCCAATGCCATCGGCTATCACGCCACCAGTCTCATTCGTCAGCGCCTGCAAAAAGACCTGCCCGAATACCGTCTCGGCTTCGTGCTGCAAAAGCCCAGCCAGTTCTTTTACCAGTCCTTCGCAAGAGAGATCGAGGCGGCGGTCAACGAGGCCCCCGGCATCCGGGGGTCGGCGCTCATCGACTATGCACCCTCCCAGACCCCCACAGATACGGTAGCCAAGCTTTATGAAGTGGCAGCCCGCTGCCAGGCAGTCGCCATGGCCGGCCCCGATCATCCAACCCTCACGGCTGCCATTCAGGATTTGCGCGAGCGCAATATTCCCGTCTTCTCGGTCTTTTCCGATTTTGCCTCTGGCGTGCGCGAGGGATATGTCGGCACCAATAACCGCATGGTGGGGCGCACGGCGGCCTGGCTCATTGCCAAAACAGCCAAACGCCCGGGCAAGGTCGCCGTCTTTGTCGGCAGTCACCGTTTTCACGGGCACGAAATGCGCGAGATTGGTTTTCGCGCCTATTTTCGCGAACATGCGCCGCAATTTCAGGTGCTCGATACGCTCGTTAATCTCGAGACGCGCCAGATCACCCATGAAGCCACGATCGACTTGTTGCAGCGGCACCCCGATCTGTCGGGGCTCTATATTGCCGGCGGCGGCATGGAAGGGGCAATCGCGGCGCTGCGGGAAGAAGGCAAGGCGGGCAAGATTATTGCCGTGGTCAATGAAAAAACCCCGGAATCGACTGCCGGGCTGGTGGAAGAGGTGCTCACGGCCGTCATTTCGACCCCACTCCAGCCCCTGTCACGCGATCTGGTGGCCCGCATGGTGCGCAGCATTGAAACCGGTGCCGCCGATGCCCCCGGACAAACCTTCATCCCCTTCGAGATATGCATTTCCGAGAATGTTTAGCGGCAGCGGCGCGGCCTGCTGATAGAAAACCCTCACAAGGCCAGAATTTCATTTCACGGATGAGGGCTTTCATTGCATTCACTTGTTGACCAGCGCCACCAAAATCGATGTGGTTGGCAAGGTTACGGCGAGGGCTGAATGAGACGGCAACACCCGCCTAATCCTTTAATCGCCGGCATAAAGACCGGCCCTGGAGAAGAGATGGCGTTCGCGTCAGCTTTTCTCTGGTCCTCCCTGACCCAAACTCGGGACCGCCAAAATGGGCGGTCCCTTTTTCGAAAGGTAATTCCATGAGCGTTCGTTTCGGCCTTTTGGGCGCAGGTCGCATCGGCAAGGTCCACGCCAAAGCCATTGGCGGCAATCCGGACGCAACCCTGGTCGCTGTCGCCGACGCAGTTGCCGCCGCCGCCGGCGATATCGCCAAAACCTATGATTGCGCCATGCGCACGATTGAAGAGATTGAAACCGCCAGCGACATCGATGCGGTCGTCATTTGCACGCCCACCGACACCCATGCAGACCTGATCGAGCGTTTTGCCCGCGCCGGCAAGGCCGTCTTTTGCGAAAAGCCCATCGATCTCGATGTGGCGCGGGTCAGGGCCTGCATGCAGGTGGTCAACGAAACCGGGGGCACATTGATGGTAGGGTTCAATCGCCGCTTCGATCCCCATTTCATGGCCGTGCGCAGCGCCATTGACGCGGGCCGGGTGGGAGATGTCGAGATGGTGCAGATCACCTCGCGTGATCCCGGTGCGCCGCCGGTGGATTATATCAAGCGCTCCGGCGGCATTTTCCGCGACATGACCATTCATGATTTCGATATGGCCCGCTACCTGCTTGGCGAGGAGCCGGTCACCGTCGCCGCCACCGCCTCCGTTCTCGTGGACCCGGCCATCGGCGAGGCGGGCGACTATGACAGCGCCACGGTCACCCTCACCACGGCCTCGGGCCGCCATTGCCTCATTTCCAATTCCCGCCGTGCCACCTATGGCTATGATCAGCGCATCGAGGTGCACGGCTCAAAGGGCATGGTTGCCGCCGAAAACCAGCGCGAGGTCGATATCGAGATCGCCAATGCCGACGGCTTCACCCGGCCGCCGCTGCTCGATTTCTTCATGACCCGCTACACAGTAGCCTATGCCAACGAAATCGCCGCCTTCATCGCCAATATCAAGGCGGGGACAAAAGCGTCCCCAAGCGGTGCCGATGGGCTCGCAGCGCTCATTCTCGCAGACGCGGCCCTTCAGTCCATTGCCGAGGGGCGCACCATTCGTCTCGACTGATGGGTTTGGTATTTCCACCTAAGCAAAAAGGCGCCCCCGGGCGCCTTTTCTCAATGCTTACAAAGGGCAAATCTTCACTGTCAATCAGGCTTTGATAAGCCATTCATGTTCCGGCGCATTGTGGAACTTCCAAATTCTGACAGGCCCCGCCATCACGTTGAGATAATAGCTGTCATAACCATGACAGGTGGCCACCGGATGATAGCCTTTGGGCACCTTCACCACGTCGCCATTCTCAAATGCCATCGCCTCGTCCAGCGACCGGTCATCGGTGTAAACGCGTTGAAAACCAAAGCCTTGCGGCGGGTTGAGCCGGTGGTAATAGGTCTCTTCCAGATAGCTTTCCTGCGGCAGGTCATCCTGGTCATGCTTGTGCGGCGGATAGGAGGATGTATTGCCCGCCGGGGTGATAACTTCCACCACCAGCAACGAATCCGCCGGTTCGGTCTCCGGCAGGATATTGGTCACATGCCGCACATTAGACCCTTTCCCCCGCACCTCCTGCCCCACATTTTCCGGCCCGATCACCCGCACCGGATGCGATCCCGGCTTGCCCGGCGCAGAGCACACAGCAAGCTCACAATCTGTATCGGCCTTCACATGCCAGTCCGTGCCCGCCGGGATATAGACAGAGTGCGGTTTGCCCTCGAAGGGTGACATGCGTTCACCCAGCAATCCCAAGGGCTTACCGCCTGCAGTGACGTGGCCCTTGCCGGTCACAAAAACGAGGCAGATTTCCTTGTCATCGCTCAAACCCGAAGCGGTATCGCCCGGCACCATCCGGTGCAGATCGAACCCCACATAGCCCCATCCCGCATTCTCAGGCGTGACATGGTGGATACGGCCGTGGTCGCCGAGGGGTTTGTTCAGGAGCTTTGACATGGCGTTTATTCCTTGGGCTGGTCTTCAGACACATCCGGCGCACCATCTGTCTTTGCAGCAGCCGCCGGTTCCGGATCGAAATTGAGGATCAATGACCACACGGAATAAGCCAGTGCCGCTGAGGTCAAAATGCCCCAGAAGCTGTCACCGTTCCACCATTCCAGGCCTGTCCAGACGACAATAATGCCAACAAGAACAAGGCGGCGCCACAGCGGGCGGAAAAAGGTGCGGTCAGCTTCTCTCATGTGGGTCCTGGGCTATAAAAGCCCACCTTCCTTTAGAAATCGGGTCAGATTGTCATAGCCAAGTTTGGCATAGAATGCCGGTTCGGCTTTGTCCGGATCCTGTTCAGCCTCAACCACAACCCAGCCATCATAGCCGGGCAGGGCCTTGAATACCGACACAAAATCGATAAAGCCGTCGCCGGGGACAGTATAGACACCTGCGAGCACGGAATCGAGGAAAGACCAATCCTCTTGCTGGCTTTGCCACATCACATCCTCACGGATGTCCTTGCAGTGCACATGGGCGATCCGGTCCTTGTAATGGCGGGCCACCCGCGCAGGATTGCCCCCACCCCAGCTGATATGGCCGGTATCCAGCAACAGGTTGAATGCAGGGCCTGTGACGGCCATCAAGCGGTCAATCTCGGCTTCTGACTGAACGACTGTGCCCATGTGGTGGTGATAGGCAAGCTGCAACCCGTATTCAGCCATCAACCTCTCAGCGAACGCAGTCAGCCGCGCACCGAACTGCTCCCAACGTGATTTTTCCAGCACGGGGCGGGCAGAAAGCGGTGTGTCCTTCTGCCCCTGAATGGTGTTGGAGGTCTCACAAACGATGATCACCTTGCAGTCCATGGCCCTCAGCAATGTCGCATGGGCGGCAACGGCCTGCATTTCAGCGTCCACATCCCGTTCCAGCAATTCGCAGGAATACCAGCCCGAGACGAGCACATGGCCATGCGCATCCAGTATCGGGCGCAGCTGATCGGCCACGCGGGGAAATTTGTTACCCAGCTCCATGCCGACAAACCCGGCAGTTCTGGCCTCCCCAAGGCATTGCTTAAGCGGAATATGCCCACCCACTTCCAGCATGTCATCGTTGGACCAGCCGATGGGATTGGTGCCGATGCGGATCATTTTGTTACTCCACCGATATGTCGGGATCAGCCGATACGTTGATTTTTGAGATTGGCTTCGTAAGCCTTACGGGCTTCCTGAACTTCGCGGCGCGGACTGACCTCAGGCACCGCCACGTCCCACCAGTGGCCACCGGCCTCTGTGGTGATTAGCGGATCGGTGTCGATCTGGATCAGCGTTGTGCGATCATTGCTTTTGCTGGCGCTGATGGCGGTCTCAAGTTCGGCAATTGAACCCACTTTGACCGCGATTGCGCCCATGGCTTCCGCATGTTTGCAAAAGTCGATTTCCGGCACCACCTCCTGTTGTGCGTCTTCAAGCAGATTGTTGAAATTGGCCCCGCCTGTGCCCATTTGCAGCCGGTTGATGCAGCCATAGCCACGGTTGTCGAGCATGATGATTGTCAGTTTGGCACCGAGCATAACCGATGTGGCCAATTCGGCATTGAGCATCATGTAGGAGCCGTCACCGACCATGACGACGACCTCCTCATCAGGTTTCGCCAGCTTGACGCCAAGCCCGCCTGCGATCTCATAACCCATGCAGGAAAAGCCATATTCCAGATGATAGGAGCCGGGCGCACCTGCCTGCCAGAGTTTGTGCAGTTCTCCGGGCAAACCACCTGCAGCGCAGACCACTGTCGCCCCGCTGCCGAAAGTGCGTTGTACCGCGCCAATAACCTGCGCATCCGAGGGCAGGGCGGCGTTGGTCGCCGCCGTGGCGGCTTCTGCTGCCTTTTGCCATTCTGCCTTGCCAGATTTGGCCTTATCGACCCAGCCGTCGGGCGATTGCCAGTCATCCAGCAACGCGCCAATTTCGTCCAACCCGGTCAACGCATCGCCAATGACGGGTTGCGCATTATGCTTGCCCGCATCGAACGCCTGGGTGTTGAGCCCAACAATTCTCATCGCGTCGTTTTTGAAAAGAGCCCAGGAGCCGGTCGTAAAATCCTGCAAGCGGGTGCCCACCGCAAAAACCACATCGGCCTGTTCGGCGAGTTGGTTGGAGGCACTGGTGCCGGTCACGCCAACCGATCCCATATTGAGCGGATGCGTATCGGGCAAAACGGATTTGCCAGCCTGTGTTTCCAATACAGGAACGCCGTGTTTTTCTGCGAAAGCGGCAAGCGCTTCTGAGGCGCCAGAATAAAGCGCGCCACCCCCGGCAATGATCACCGGCTTCTGGCTGGATTTCAGAATATCAGCGGCCGCCGAAATTTCTGCAGCATCCGCGCGTGGTCGCCGGAAGGTCCATATCTTTTCGTCGAAAAAGCTCACGGGATAATCAAACGCTTCCGCCTGTACGTCCTGACAAAGGCCCAGTGTCACCGGGCCGCATTCTGCCGGGTCGGTCAGCACCTGCATGGCGCGCTTTAACGCCGGCATGATCTGTTCAGGCCGCGCAATGCGATCGAAATAGCGCGAGACGGACCGAAAGGCATCATTGGCTGAAACAGTGCCGTCGCCAAAATCTTCGACCTGCTGCAACACCGGGTCGGGAAGCCGGTTGGCAAACACATCGCCCGGCAGCAGCAACAGCGGCAGACGGTTGACATGGGCGACGCCAGCTGCGGTGATCATATTCAGCGCGCCGGGGCCGATCGAGCTGGTGCAGGCCATCATCCGGCGCCGAAAATTGGCCTTGGCATAAGCAATTGCCGCATGGGCCATGCCCTGCTCGTTATGGGCCCGCAATGTCGGCAGTTCATCGCGCACCTGATAAAGTGCCTCGCCCATACCCGCGACATTGCCATGTCCGAAAATACCCCAGACACCGCCGAAAATGGGCAGCTTCTCGCCCTCGATAACCGTCATCTGTCTGGTGAGGAACCGCGCCACGGCCTGCGCCATCGTCAACCGGATTGTGTCGGACATATCTGCCTCCCTTTCAGCGCATCCAGTTGCTGGATGCTGCTTGTCATTCTGCCTCAATCGGCTTTTGCTGGTTCTTCAGTTCAAGCCATGCATCGGTCAGCGCTGCAAACCGCTGTGCCATGTCGGCAATCGCCTCTTCATCGCTGATATTGCCACCCAACCATGCGCGCGCCGCATCAGCAAAAATCGTGCGGCCAACGGCAAATCCCTTGACGGAACCGACGCTTTGCGCGGCCTTGAATGCGGCGAGCAATTCGCCTGCCGGCGCTTCCAGCCCCAGCATCACAATACCCCGGCACCAGGGGTCGTTTCGCGCGATGACCTCATCAATGTTCTGCCATGCCGTGGTGGATTTTTGCGGCTCGAGCTTCCACCAGTCAGGTTTGATGCCGAGATCATACAGTTCCTGCAAAGCCCTGCTGATTGTGGTGTCGTCCAAGGTGCCATTCTTGCCCGCAATGATCTCGACCAGAAGTTCCCGGCCAACCTTTCGGGCAGCGTCGTAAAGCGTGCGCAGTTTCTGCTGCTGTTCAAGCTTTAGTGCCTCCGGATCGTCCGGGTGATAAAAGCACAGGCATTTAAGGCAATGATCAAGCGGCCATTCGACAATCCGTCCGCCAACATCCTGAGTGAACTCAAAGCGCAACGGCCGTGAACCGGGATGCTCAAGCGGCTTGCCAATCCAGAAGCCGGGTTGTTTGGCGGCCAGAAACAGGGCGTCGCGCCCGTGCTTGTCGTCAAGCAACATGCCAAAACCGGGGCGGCCTTTGGCCACCCGTTGTGCGGCTTCCACCGTCAGCAGCTTGAAAGCGCCAATCTTTTCATGCGCCACACCCAGTTCGTCGGCCACCGCCTCCAGCTGGATCCGGTGGTCACATGCAAGCGCCATCAGTGTGGGATAATCCTGCCGCCGGGTCGTCGCCCAATGGATATGGTTGATCGCCTCATCCATGCGCAGCGCTTTGTGCGCACTGCCATGGGTCAGAAAATATTGCAGTTCTTCGAAAGTCGGGATTTCGGGGGAGCAGAGCAGGCGCGACACTGCAAATGCCCCGCAGGCATTGGCCCATGTCGCAGCGGTCGCATGCGGCTCATCACGCAACCAGCCCCGCAGGAACCCGGACATGAAACTGTCCCCGGCACCCAGCGTATTATAGACCTCAATCGGGAAACCCTCGCCCAGAATGCCGTCTTCGAGGTCGTCGCTGATCGCGCCCTCATAAACAATGCACCCCATCGGCCCGCGTTTGAGGACGATCAGGGCGTTTGCGGCATGGGCGCGAATGGTTTTGAGCGCCGCCAGCAGGTCGCTTTCACCAGCGGCAATCAGCACTTCCTCTTCAGTGCCCACGATCAGATCGCAATCAGGCAGAACGGTTTTGTATTTCGCCGAAACCGCATCGGAAGCGATATACCGGTTCTCGCCTGCCGCGTGTCCGGCAAGACCCCAGAGATTGGGGCGGTAGTCGATATCGAAAATCACCTTGGCACCATTGGCCTTGGCAATGCGAATGGCCTTGCGCTGCGCCGCCTCGGTCTCGGGTTTGGAAAAATGAGTGCCCGAAACCAGAACCGACCGCGCCGATTCGATGAAATCCGGGTCAATATCATCTTCGGTCAACGCCATGTCGGCGCAGTTCTCGCGATAGAAGATGGTGGGGAAAGATTTGTCGTCTTCGACACCCAACAGCACCAGGGCTGTCAGCCGTGTCGGGTCGGTGGCGATCCCGCGTGCGTCAACACCCTCACGCGCCACCTGTTCCCGGATAAAGCGCCCCATTTGTTCGTCACCAACCTTGGTGATAACGGCAGATTTCAACCCCAGCCGTGCGGTGCCGACAGCGATATTGGTGGGGCATCCCCCAACAGACTTGGCGAAGCTGCCCACATCCTCAAGCTTGTTGCCAATCTGCTGGCCATAAAGGTCGACCGAAGACCGGCCAATCGTAATGACGTCCAGAACGGAATGTGTGACGCTATTGCTCATTAAGTCCTCCCGTCAGGGGCGCGATGCCGCGCCAGCCTGTGTGTTCTGCAGACGCTTGATTTCGTTCGTCTGATCCGGAGGTTACCGAGATGGCGTCTCGTGCTGCAAGTCAATCGTAAGCCCTCATTCTCTATCATTTTTGCAAGAAATCGGGCTTGCATTGCTGCAAGATTTGCGAGGAAGTCACCCAGAGTGACGGTGGGTATCTCCCGTCCAGTCATCTTCGCTGATATGGAAGGTGAGGGCACATTGTCCGCCCCGCGAGGCGGCTTTATGCGGGGGAGGAAATATGACGAAAACCATTGGTGTGGGGCTGATTGGCACCGGCTATATGGGCAAGTGCCATGCACTTGCCTGGAATGCAGTTAAGCCGGTCTTTGGCATTGAGGTGACACCAAGGCTGGCGGTGCTGGCAGAGGTTGATGCAAATCTTGCAAAAAGCCGCGCGGCTGCACTGGGGTTTGCAAAGGCCACAGCCGATTGGCGTACCCTGATTGCTGATCCTGCAGTTGAGGTCGTATCGATAACCACCCCCAACCAGTTTCATGCCGAAATGGCAATCGCAGCGCTGGAGGCCGGCAAGCACGTCTGGTGTGAGAAGCCGATGGCAACCACGCTGGACGATGCGGCACGAATGAAAGCGGCCGCGGCCAAAAGCGGCCGCGTGGCGATGCTGGGCTATAATTATATTCAGAACCCCGCCATTCGGCACATCGCCCGGTTGCTGGACGAGGGAGCGATTGGTCAGATCAGCCATATCCGTGCCGAGATGGACGAAGACTACATGGCAGATCTGGATGCGCCTTTCTATTGGAAGAGCGCGGCCAGTTCCGGCTATGGCGCGCTCGATGATTTCGGCGTGCACCCACTGTCGCTCATTCAGACACTTGTGGGAGACCTCTCCCGTGTCATGGCACACCAGGCCAAACCTTTTGCTGATCGACCGGCCCGCGATGGGGGACGACAGCCGGTTGAGAACTGGGACATTGCATCCGTATTGTTCGAAACCCGAACCGGGGTGTCCGGTGTGATGGCGCTCAATCGCGCGGCTTGGGGCCGCAAGGGGCGGATCGTTTTGCAAATATTCGGGTCCAGAGGATCCATTCTCTACGATCAGGAGCGCATGAACGAATTCCAGCTTTACCAGGCCAGCGACCGGCCCGGCGAGCAGGGCTATCGGACGATTTTGACCGCGCCACAACATCCGCCCTACGACCAGTTTATTCCCGCGCCTGGGCATGGATTGGGGTTCAATGAGCTGAAAATTATCGAATGCCGGCAATTGCTGCATCTGATTGCCGGTGAGTCAGCTGTGGCTGTGGATTTTGATGCTGGTTTTGAAATTGAGCGCACGGTCCACGCCATGGCACAATCCGACCGTGAAGCGCGTTGGGTCGATCTGGAATAAACAGCGCGTTCATCCACTTGCCAAGCGTCAGGGCGTGGGTGAATATTGACGCATGGAAAATGCGTCGCGAAATGATGAGCTTGCCGCCGAAGTCGCGGAAATTGTGTCGGCCTTTGAAAAGGCGGAAGGGCCGCTATTGCCAATCCTAAATGCGGTGCAGGAAAGGTTCGGCTACGTCCCACCCGATGCTATTCCCCAGATTGCGCACTTGCTGAACCTGACCCGGGCCGAAGTGTTTGGCGTCGTGAGCTTTTATCACGACTATCGTGATCACTCTGCCGGGCAGCATAGGCTGAAACTCTGCCGCGCCGAGGCCTGCCAATCCATGGGCGGGGAGGCGCTGGGCGCGCGGGTCAAACAATTGCTGGGTGTCGATTTTGGCGACACCACGGCGGATGGCGCGATAACGCTGGAGCCGGTCTATTGCCTGGGGCTTTGCGCCACCGCCCCGGCGCTCATGCTCGATGGCAAGCTGCATGGTCGGGTGACGGATAAAAAGGTTGAAACCTTGCTGGCCGGGTGCCGTACATGACGACTATAATCTATATCCCCGGTGACTCCGGCGCGCGAGCAGTGGGGGCGGACGAGGTCGCCACAGCTATTGCCGCCGAGCTTGCCCAGCGCGGCATTGAAGCAAAAATTGTCCGCAATGGGTCGCGCGGGCTTTATTGGCTGGAGCCGCTGGTGGAGATCGAAACGGCTGCGGGCCGCCGTGCCTTTGGTCCGGTAACGGATGCGGATGTGGCGGGGTTGTTCGCGGCCAGATGGCTTGAGAGTGACACCCACGAGCTGGCGCTGGGCGCGGTTGAGGAACTGCCGTTTTTCAAGCAACAGACCCGGCTGACTTTTGCCCGTTGTGGCCTGACCGATCCGCTGTCGCTGGATGATTATCGCACCCATGATGGCTTGAAGGGGCTGGAGCGGGCGCTGGCGCTGACACCTGAACAAATCGTGCAACTGGTAACCGATTCCGGCCTGCGCGGGCGCGGCGGGGCCGGGTTCCCGACCGGGATCAAGTGGAACACGGTGCTGCAAACTGAAGCGGCGCAGAAATATATCGTTTGCAATGCCGATGAGGGCGATAGCGGCACGTTTGCCGACCGGATGATCATGGAAGGCGATCCCTTTGTCGTGATCGAGGGGATGGTGATCGCCGGCATCGCGACCGGGGCGACCAAAGGCTATGTCTATTTGCGCTCGGAATATCCCGATGCGATTGCGGTGATGAACCGGGCCGTATCGATAGCGCGCGGCGCAAATATTCTCGGGAGTTCGGTGCTCGGCTCAGCCCATGCCTTTGACATGGAAATCCGTGTTGGTGCCGGGGCCTATGTCTGCGGCGAGGAAACCGCCTTGCTCGAATCGCTCGAGGGCAAGCGCGGGCAGGTGCGGATCAAACCGCCATTGCCCGCCTATGAGGGCCTGTTCGGCAAGCCGACGGTGATCAATAATGTGATCTCGCTGGCCTCTGTCCCGGTTATTCTCGACAAGGGCGCGACCTATTATCGTGATTTTGGCATGGGCCGTTCGCGCGGCACCATCCCGATCCAGATCGCGGGCAATGTCAAACATGGGGGCCTGTTCGAGGCCGGTTTCGGCATGACGCTGGGCGAAATTGTCGATGACATCGGTGGCGGCACCGCCACGGGCCGCCCGATACGCGCCGTGCAGGTCGGGGGGCCTCTCGGGGCCTATTTCCCGCGCGAGCTGTTTGATACCCCGTTTGATTATGAGGCGTTCGCTGCAAATGACGGGTTGATCGGTCATGCCGGCATTGTGGTTTTTGACGATAGCGTCGACATGCGGCATCAGGCGCGTTTCGCCATGGAATTCTGTGCCATCGAAAGTTGCGGCAAATGTACACCCTGCCGCATTGGCTCAACCCGTGGGGTTGAGGTAATCGACAAGATCGATGCTGATCCTGAAGCCCAGATCACGATCCTGACCGATTTATGTAACACAATGAAATTCGGCTCGCTCTGCGCCTTGGGAGGGTTCACGCCCTATCCGGTGATCAGCGCGCTCACCCATTTCCCCGAGGACTTTGCGCCCCGAAGCCAGCAAGCCGCGGAATAGGAGGTCACATGCCCCTGATCAAGGAACGCGATTTCGGCACACCTGCCGCCAAATCAGAAAAACTGGTGACCCTCATCATTGATGGAGCGGAAGTGACGGTGCCCGAAGGCACCTCGCTGATGCGCGCCTCGGCTGAGGCCGGCATTGCCGTGCCCAAACTTTGTGCCACCGACAGTCTTGAGCCGTTCGGCTCCTGTCGTTTGTGCCTCGTGGAAGTGGAGGGGCGCAATGGCACCCCCGCCTCCTGCACCACGCCGGTCGCTGAAGGGTTGGTCGTGCATACACAGACCAAAAGATTGAAAGACATTCGCCGCGGCGTGATGGAGCTCTATATCTCCGATCACCCGCTGGATTGCCTGACCTGCGCGGCCAATGGCGATTGCGAATTGCAGGACATGGCCGGGGCCGTGGGCCTGCGCGATGTGCGCTATGGCTATGAGGGTGACAATCACCTCGTGGCCGAAAAGCACGGCATTGCCAATCCCGCCTTCATGGAAATTGACCAGTCGAACCCCTATTTCGATTATGACCCAGCCAAATGCATTGTCTGCTCGCGCTGCGTGCGCGCCTGCGACGAGGTGCAGGGCACTTTGGCGCTGACCATTTCCGGGCGCGGTTTTGATAGCCGGGTCTCGCCGGGCATGATGGAGGATTTCTTCTCCTCAGAATGCGTGAGCTGCGGCGCCTGCGTGCAGGCGTGCCCGACGGCAACCCTGACGGAAAAAACCGTAATCGATATCGGCCAGCCGGAACATTCGGTGGTCACTACCTGCGCCTATTGCGGCGTTGGTTGTTCGTTCAAGGCGGAAATGCGCGGCGAGGAAGTCGTGCGCATGGTGCCCTATAAGGATGGCAAGGCCAATCATGGCCATTCCTGCGTCAAGGGCCGCTTTGCCTGGGGGTATACAACCCATCAGGATCGTATCCTCTCCCCGATGATCCGCGAAAACATCTCCGATCCCTGGCGCGAGGTTTCATGGGAGGAGGCGCTCAGCCATACGGCCAGCGAATTTGCCCGCATCCAGCAAAAATACGGCAAGGGCGCGGTCGGCGGCATTACCTCGTCGCGCTGCACCAATGAAGAAACCTTTCTGGTGCAAAAACTGGTGCGCGCCGGCTTTGGCAATAACAATGTCGATACCTGCGCTCGCGTCTGCCATTCGCCCACCGGCTATGGCTTGAAGACGACCTTTGGCACCTCCGCCGGCACCCAGGATTTCGACAGTGTGGAACAGGCCGATGTGATTCTGATCATTGGTGCCAACCCCACGGACGGGCATCCGGTTTTTGCCTCACGCATGAAAAAGCGCCTGCGGCAGGGGGCCAAGCTTATTGTGGTCGATCCCCGCCGGATCGACATGGTGCGTACCCCCCATGTTGAAGCCGCCCATCACCTGCCCTTGCGCCCCGGCACCAATGTTGCCGTTTTGACGGCGATGGCCCATGTGGTCGTCACCGAAGCCCTGTTCGATGAAGCCTTTATCCGTGAACGCTGCGACTGGTCTGAATTCGAGGACTGGGCCGCCTTTGTCGCCGATGACCGCCATAGCCCTGAAGAAGTTGAAAAGCTGAGCGGCGTGCCGGCGGAAACGCTCCGTCAGGCGGCGCGGCTTTATGCGACCGGCGGCAATGCCGCCATCTATTATGGTCTTGGGGTTACCGAACATTCGCAAGGCTCGACCACGGTGATTGCCATTGCCAATCTGGCCATGGCCACCGGCAATCTCGGCCGTCCCGGCGTCGGGGTGAACCCGCTGCGCGGGCAGAACAATGTGCAGGGTGCCTGCGACATGGGCTCGTTCCCGCACGAGCTGCCCGGCTATCGCCATATCTCGGAAGCCGCCAGCCGCGACATTTTTGAAAAACTCTGGGGCGTGAAGCTCGATGACGAGCCGGGCCTGCGCATTCCCAATATGCTTGATGCCGCCGTCGCGGGCACTTTCAAGGCGCTCTACATTCAGGGCGAGGATATCCTCCAGTCAGATCCGGATACCAAGCATGTCTCCGCCGGTCTCGCGGCGATGGAATGCGTTGTCATTCATGACCTGTTTTTGAACGAGACCGCCAATTACGGCCATGTCTTCCTGCCCGGGTCCACTTTCCTCGAAAAGGACGGCACCTTCACCAATGCCGAACGCCGCATCAACAGGGTGCGCAAGGTGATGACGCCGAAAAACGGCTATGCCGATTGGGAAGTGACCCAGCAACTGGCTCGCGCCATGGGGCTGGACTGGCACTACACGCATCCCTCTCAGATCATGGACGAGATTGCCGCGACCACGCCGAGCTTTGCCGGGGTCAACTATGATGTGCTCGAGCGCGAAGGCTCGGTGCAATGGCCTTGCAATGAAAAGACCCCGTTTGGCACCCCGGTCATGCATATGGACGGGTTCGTGCGCGGCAAGGGCAAATTCGTGCGTACCGAATATGTGGCGACCGATGAAAAGACCGGCCCTCGCTTCCCGCTGCTTTTGACCACCGGGCGGATTTTGAGCCAGTACAATGTCGGCGCGCAGACCCGGCGCACCGAGAATTCGCGCTGGCATGAAGAAGACCGGCTGGAAATCCATTCCCATGATGCCGAACAGCGTGGCGTGCTTGAGGGCGACTGGGTGCGCATTGCTTCGCGTGCCGGGGAAACCTCGCTGCGGGCCCTGATCACCGACCGGGTGGCGCTGGGCGTGGTTTATACCACCTTCCACCATCCCGACAGCCAGGCCAATGTGGTGACCACCGACTATTCCGATTGGGCCACCAATTGCCCTGAATTCAAGGTGACAGCGGTGCAGGTCATGCCCTCGAACGGGCCGAGCCAGTGGCAGACGGACTATGAGGAATTGAGTGAAAAAAGCCGCCGTATCGAAAAGATGGAACCGGCGGAATGATCGCTCCGGCGTGGCCGTCGAGCCGAAAGATCGCGCGTACTGCCTTTGAGAGCAGCAGTGTCGCGAGCGGTTGGCGTCAGGTGCCTGAAGAAGTGCCGATCGCGTTCTCGTTTTATGGCACGACCCACGCAGTGATGATGGCGACCCCGGCAGACCTGGAGGATTTCGCCACGGGCTTCTGCCTCAGCGAGGGGATTGTTGGCTCAGCAATTGAGATTGAAACTATCAATATCGTGCCGGTGACAGATGGCATTGACCTGCAGGTCACGCTTGCGGCCGATGCACGGGCCAGGTTGAAAGTTCGGCGTCGCCAGATGGCAGGGCCGGTGGGCTGCGGCTTGTGCGGCATAGAATCTATCGAAGAGGTCATGCGCCCACTTCCGTCTCTCGGGCGCGCCACGCCATCGTTCACCGCCGAGGATATCACAAGGGCCGCCGCGTTGCTGGCGCGGCAACAGCCCATGAACGACCAGACACGCGCCATGCACGCAGCCGGTTTCTACACCCCCGGCGGCGGCGTGATTGCAGCGCGCGAGGATGTGGGCCGGCATAACGCCCTCGATAAACTGGCCGGGCATCTTGCCCGAAACGGGCATGTGGGGAGCACAGGGGCTGTGGTGGTGACCAGCCGCGTATCTGTCGAGATGGTGCAAAAAACCGCCATTATCGGTGCGCCGCTCCTGATCGCCATCTCTGCGCCAACCGCTTTGGCACTGGATGTTGCAGAGCGGGCCGGCCTCAGCGTGGCGGCTTTGGTGCGGGGCGATTCCTTCGAACTTTTCACCCATCCCGGCAGGATCAGAAACGGACAGCCCATTCATGTCGCATGACAAGATAATTCGGATGGCCAACCAGATTGCGACCTTTTTCGAAACCGCCGCTGATGAGGGGCGGGCAGCGGCGGATGTTGCCGACCACATCAACAGTTTCTGGGCGCCGGATATGCGCGCAGCCTTTCATCGCCTCGTTGAATCAGGGGCGCCGGACCTGTCACCACTGGCGCGCAAGGCTGCGCCGATGGTGCGTCCGGCTCCGGAAAGTCCAGGGTCGGACCCGGCGTCAACTGCGTAAAATTTGATACAAAAGCCGGGAATGCGCTTCAGCCCAAATTCAATCCACACCAATAAATGTGGATAAAATAGATCAGGTTGGAGACGGCAATGCACACGTATGAATTTTCACGTCCGCTGCGGCATATTTTTGGCGCGGCCGTGGGGGGTGTTGCTATTGCATTTCTCCTGAGTGCCCCCGCTGCTGCCGGTGGCCCGCAATGTGGCCCGCGCTATATCGCAAAAAATATTCAAACGGCCGTGCTGGCGCTCAAAGCTTCGCAATATTGCAAACGCGAAGATTTGCCCTTCACCGCCGCCGAGGCGTTTGAGCGCATTGAATCCCTGCGCTGCGGTGCCGACTCCTCACAGCTCATCGATGAACTGCTGGTGAATTTCGATCAGCAATACAAAACCATCCTGGCGCGGGACCCGCACCATATCGTTTGCGAAAAAGCAACGAAGATCTCCCTGCGATAAGCAAGTATCATAGAGCATATCGCTCTATCGGCCGGCGCATACGCGCCGGCTTTTTTGTTACCCAGACAGTCCTGCTGAGCGCGCAGGGTAAATCGCCGCCGATCGCTGGTGCGTTCGGCGCCTGATGTGCCCCAATCTGCGTTTTGCGCTAGATGATCAGGCTGAGAATGGCGGTGGCGACAAAAAGAACCATCAGCCCGCCAAGGGCCGCTGCCATAAGGTTTTGCCGCCGCTGCCAGCGAATTCTGTCAGCAAATCTTTCCGTGCTTATGCCACGGGGGTCGTGTTTAAAATCGGTAGGCCGCGAGATATTCATCTGGCACCTGCTATTTATCGCCCTGCCGACAATGTCGGCTCCAACAGAGACCCACCTCAGTATAAAAGCGGTCTCGCCCAGCGGATAAAATAGCGGCATATCATTGCCACGAAGTTTCCATCCCGGACAAAATTTTAGCCAAGAGCGTTCTCATTCGCTATGCGGACGAAAAGGTCAGTCGACGAACATATCCGGGTTTGCCGCAGCGATCTTCGGCAAGGAGGTTAGGATTTCGGACAGATGTCGTTGCATTGCGGCAGCCGCAGCATCGGGGTCTTTATGCGCAATAGCATCGGTAATCTCGTCATGCTGGGCGATTAGCGTGTTGACCGGGGTTGCCAGCGGCAACGAGAGGTAGCGTACCCGGTCCATTTGCGCCTTAAGGCTTTCCAGTACGCGCCATGCGTGCTCGCAATCAACACTTTTGGCAATCGTTTGATGAAACGTCTCATCGAGCCGTAGAAAATAGGCGTGATCCCCCGAGGCACTGGAATCCCGTTGACGAAGCACGACATCGCGCAATTGGCGCACATGATCGGGCGTAGCCTCGCGGCAGGCCTTGCGCACAACCGCAACCTCAATCGCCTCGCGAATGAAGCGCGCATTCTCGACGTCCCGGCAGGAAATCAAGACGACAAATGTGCCCCGTTGGGGCCGTACTTCCACAAGTCCGACCTCGGCCAGCTTTATGAATGCCTCGCGTACCGGCTGTCGAGATACCCCCAATTGCCTGGCGACATCGGCTTCAGAAAGCAGGTTGCCGGGGCGCAATTGCAGTTGGACGATGGCTAGTTTCAAGGCGTCGAACACACGCGTCCCTATGGTCGCTTGCCGTAGCCGCGAACCTTCTTCTTCCAGTGTGTTGAGGCGAAATTCCATGTTCATATTGACACCATGCATACTACCATACTAGTTCTTGTGCAATCGACGGGTGTGCAAAACCGTCGCATATTGGGAGGTTAATATGAAAATGAAATCGTTAAGTGCAATTGCGGTTGCCGGCATGGTGGCTGTCTCCTGGGGCACAGTAGCCTTGGCGGCGGACTATACGCTCAGCGTCAATACCGCACTGGCAACCAGTGATCCACTCTACAAAGGTCTTGAAGCTTTTCAGGCCAATATCGCTGAGCGCTCCAACGGCGCGCTTGAGGTCAAACTGTTCCCCGGTTCGCAGCTGGGTCCTGACGAGGACGTTCTCGAGCAAGCCCGCGCTGGCGCGCCGGTTGCCGTCATTGTCGATGGCGGTCGCCTTGCCGTGTTCCAGGAGGAATTCGGTGTTCTTGGCGCCCCTTTCCTCGCATCAGGCTATGATGGCATCCGCAAGGTTGTCACCTCGGACATGTTCGAGGAATGGGTTCAGAAACTGCATGATGCTTCCGGCCATCAGGTCTTGTCGTTCAACTGGTGGCAGGGCGAACGCCATCTGCTGACCAACAAGCCGATCAATGGTCCTGAAGATCTGGCCGGTGTTCGTATGCGTACACCCGGTGCCCCTGTCTGGATCGAAACCATCAAGGCGATGGGCGCAACGCCCACACCTATGCCCTGGGGTGAGGTCTATTCGGCCATTCAGCAACACGTTATCGATGCCGCCGAAGCTCAGTTGCCTGCTGTTACTGGCGCCAAGCTGGACGAAGTCGTCAGCCATATTACCAAAACCGGTCACATCAACCTGATCACCGGCATGGTGACCAGCGCGATCTGGTTTGATTCCCTGCCCGAGGACCTGCAGGTCATCTTGCGTGAAGAAGCGTTGAAAGCTGGCGATATCGCCTCTTATGGCACCCAGGATTCGCTGGCTCAGATTGAAGCCGACCTGGTTGCTGCCGGTATCACCGTCACCACACCGGATGTTACCCCGTATCGCGACGCCACCGCTGGCGTATACGATATGCTGGGTTATGGCGAATTGCGCGATACGTTGCGTGCAATGGCTGCCGAGTAATATAAATCATCCATCAAGACATGGGCGGTCCGCCGCCCATGTCTTTCAAGCAACGGATATATTTCATGGCGCGCTTTGTTGCGCAGTTGGAGTTCCTCGCCGGGGCCCTGCTGCTTTTGGTGATTGTTGTCCTGGTTTTTGCCGCAGCTGTCATGCGGTTTTTCGGATACCCGCTGATCTGGTCGGTCGACATGGCCCAGCTCTTGTTCATCTGGCTGTGCTTTGTCGGGGCGACCCGCGCCATGCGTCAGCATGGTCACATTGGCGTCGACCTTTTGGTCCGCTTGCTCGGCCACCGTCAGCGGCTTTGGCTGGAAACGGCACAAGCCGTGGTCTTTGTTGCCTTCATGATGGTCTTGGTAGTCGAGGGTTACAAGCTGACCATCCTCAATAAGGAACGGCTTTTCGGGGATAGCGGTTTTTCCTATGCCTTCGTCACCATAGCTGTTCCCGCCGGCTGCATCATGCTGTCGCTGGCCATTATCGCCAATGCGGTCGATGCCTGGCGTGACCGGGCTGCGGGCCGGAAACTCATATTCACCAAACCAAACGACGATACCAACCCGCCTGCGGAGATATAATCATGGCCGTAGTCGGTTTAGTTTTTCTCGTCTTTTTGCTGATTGGCGCACCGGTCGCCTTCGCCATTGGCCTGTCCGGTTTTGCCTTCTTTGCCACCTCAGACATCATGCCCTTGTCCATCGGCGTGCAAAAGATTGCCTCGGTTTCCCAAAGCTTCCCCTTGCTGGCGGTGCCCTTTTTCGTGTTTGCCGGGCATTTGATGAATGAAAGCGGCATCACCGAGCGCCTGTTCAAGTTCTCCAATGTCACGGTGGCCTGGATGGCCGGCGGGCTGGCGCAGGTTTCGATCATCCTCTCCACGCTGATGGGCGGTGTCTCCGGTTCCGCTGTTGCCGATGCTGCGATGGAAGCGCGCGTGCTTGGCCCGCAAATGATCAAGGAAGGCTATTCCAAGGGTTATGCGGCGGCCGTCATCGCGCTGAGTTCCTTGATCACTGCAACCATTCCTCCCAGCATCGGCCTGATCCTTTACGGCTATATCGGTAATGTCTCGATCGGCCAGCTGTTCCTCGCCGGCATTGTCCCCGGCGTTTTGATGATGATCGTTCTCATGGTCACGGCCTACATAGTTGCCAAGAAGCGCAATTATGTGGTGCAGGATAGTAGTCCTCCCACCTTCAAGGCCTTTTTCCATGCCATGTGGGAAGCCAAGTGGGCGTTGCTGTTTCCGGTTTTGTTGGTGGTTTCCATTCGCGGTGGCCTGTTCACCCCATCCGAAGTGGGTGCATTTGCGGTGGTCTATGCCTTTGTCATCGGCTTGTTGGCGCACCGCGAACTGACCGGTGCCAAAATCAAGCGGGCGATTGAACATGCGATCGGGGATATCGGTCTCATCATGCTGATCATTTTGATGTCGGGCATGGTTGGCTTCGCTATCATTTTTCTGCAGGTACCTCAGCAGATTGCCGGTACCTTGCTCAGTGGTATTTCCGAACCTCACGCCATTGTCGCCATTATTCTGGCGATGTTGTTTGTGGCGGGCCTGTTTGTGGAAAGCACAGTTCTGGTTCTGCTGTTGACCCCGATCTTTGTGCCGGTGATTACCCAGATCGGTTTCAACCCCGTACATTTCGGCATCCTGATGATGACGCTTGTCACCCTCGGCTCGATGACCCCGCCGGTGGGCGTGGCCATGTATACGGTATGCAGCCTGCTCGATTGCAAAATTGAGGACTATGTCCGCGAAGCGGTGCCATTTTTGCTGGCAATTCTCGGCCTTGTCGCAGTCTTGCTTTTTGTCCCCGATCTGGTGCTTTTCCTGCCGCGTATGGCCTTTGGCTGATTCGCCTGGATGTATCTGTTTTTGCGTGCTTAGCGTGGAGTAATTAGAATGAGACAAACTTGGCGCTGGTTCGGCCCGAAAGACCTGGCAAGCATTGATGATATGCTGCAATCGGGCGTGGAAGGGGTGGTCACAGCACTGCACCACATCCCCAATGGCGAGGTCTGGTCGCCTAAGGAAATTGCGGCACGCCAGCAATTGCTGCGTAACCGCAAAAACGGTGAACCTTCCGGTCTGGAATGGGAAGTGGTGGAAAGCCTGCCGGTTTCCGAGGATATCAAAAAGCAGAAGGGCGACTGGCGCGCTCATATCGAGAATTACAAGCTGAGCCTCAAGAATCTCGCCGATGCCGGGATCGAGACGATCTGCTACAATTTCATGCCGGTGCTCGACTGGACCCGAACCGATCTCATGCATCAACTGCCCCATGGCGGCACATGCATGCGCTACGATCACACCGATTTTGCGGTCTTTGACGTGTTCATTCTCGAACGTTCTGGCGCGCGCCATGACTTTCCCCAGGAAATCATTGATGAGGCAGGCCGCCGTTTCGATGTTATGTCCGAGGACGCCAGAAAATCGCTGACCCGGAATATTACCGCGGGCCTGCCGGGTGCCACGGAAAGCCTGTCGCTTGAGGGTGTGCGCGATCACTTGGCGGAGTACGGGCAGATATCTGCGGATCAGCTGCGTGCAAATTATATTGCCTTTCTGGAAGAAGTGGTGCCGGTGGCAGAAAAGCTGGGCCAGCGCATGTGCTGTCATCCGGATGACCCCCCGTACCCGATGTTGGGACTGCCCCGCATCATGTCGACGGAAGCCGACTACAAGATGATCATGGATGCTGTCGACGTGCGCGCCAACGGGATAACCCTGTGCACAGGTTCGCTGGGTGCCCGGCCCGACAATGATCTGCCCGGCATGATGCGTCGCCTTGGCGACCGGGTGCATTTCATGCATCTGCGCAACGTCAAACGTGACACAACCGAGATCAAGGGCTCGTTCCATGAATCCGAACATCTCGCGGGTGATGTCGATATTGCAGCGGTGATTGCCGAAGCGCTGAAAGAGGAAGCCCGTCGCAAGGCGGAAGGGCGCGCCGACTGGAATATCCCGATGCGGCCCGATCACGGCCAGGACATTCTCGATGATATCGGCCGCCGGGCACAGCCGGGTTACCCGACCATCGGCCGGATGCGAGGGCTTGCCGAATTGCGCGGCATTATGCATGCTTTTGGACATCGCGAACACGGGATCGTCTAAACATGTCCAAAACCGACCATTTGCACGCGGATCGGCTGCTGCCTTCCGCTGATCCGGCTTTGTCTGTGGCCCGCGAACTGTATGAGGCGGTCAAAGACCTGCCGATCATCAGTCCGCACGGCCACACCCTGCCGCAATGGTTTGCTGAAAACGAGCCGTTCTCGGATCCGGCGGCGCTGTTTCTGACGCCGGATCACTATGTTCTGCGTATGCTGAGAAGCCGCGCCATAAGCTATGACGCGCTCGGTGTGCCGCGTAAGGACAATGGTGAGGTTGCCGAGGGCCGGGAAGCCTGGCGCCTGTTCGCCGCCAATTTCCACCTGTTTGCCGCAACACCGTCCAAACTGTGGGTGGATCATTCCCTGCAATGGTGTTTCGGCATTAATGAATCGCTCAATGCGGAAAATGCCGACGCAATTTATGACACGATCGATGCCCGGTTGGCCGATGATGACATGCGGCCGCTCGCTTTGCTCGACAAGGCCAATGTGGAAGCGATTGCCACAACTGAATTCGCGCTTGATGAGCTGCCTTACCACCAGATCATGGCAGATAACGGACTTATCGGGCGTGTGCGCACGACCTACCGGCCTGATGACGTGACCGACCCCGATGCGCCCGGCTTTGCCGCCAATATCGAGCGCCTGGGGGAATTGACCGGCCAGGACGTCGCCAATTGGGAAGGGCTGATCGAGGCGCACCGCCACCGCCGGGCATTTTTCCGGACCATGGGCGCGGTTGCAACCGACCACGGGGTGCCAACAGCCAATACGGTTGATCTGGCTCTGGGCGAAAAGCAAACCCTGCTCAATCATGCGCTGTCCGGCCAGCTTGATGCGGCGGGGGCTGAATTGTTCCGTGCCCAGATGCTGACCGAAATGGCGGGGCTCTCTGCCGAAGATGGCATGGTGATGCAAATCCATGCCGGCTCGCGGCGCAATACCGACCCGCTGCTGATGAATGAGCGTGGCCCGAACCTTGGCGCGGATATTCCCACACAATCGAATTTTGTGACCGGCCTGCAGCCGCTTCTGGCGCGCTTTGGCAATGCGGAAGGTCTCCGCGTGATCCTGTTCACGCTGGATGAAACAACCTATGCGCGGGAACTGGCCCCCATGGCCGGTTACTGGCCCTCGCTGATGATCGGTCCGCCCTGGTGGTTCCATGACAGCCCGCAGGGTATCCGCCGTTATCTCGACGGCGTGGTGGAAAGCGCCGGCTTTTACAATCTCGCCGGGTTCAATGACGACACGCGGGCGCTGCTGTCCATCCCGGCCCGCCACGATGTCTGGCGGCGCGAGGTGTGCCGGTTCCTTGCCGAATTCGTGGCCGAGCATCGTTTGAGCAAGCAAAGCGCGGCCGAGATTGCGGCCCATCTCAGCTATCAGGCGGCCAAGGATGCCTACCGTCTCTAGCGGGTGCAAAAACATCACTGAATATTAGCGCCGGCGAAACCGTACCGGCGTTTATCCATGCTAGATTTTCCGGCATGCAAACGCTTGATTCTGTTTCCCATGTCGGCGACTACCTCGGGCGCTGGAAGCTGTCCGATCCAGAGCTTGTGGCCGAGACGCCAACAAGCCGGATTTATCGCGTCATGCAGCGCAAAACAGGGCCGGTGGCACTGAAGCTGCTGAAATCGCATGCAGCGCCGCATCAGGGCGGTTTGATGCAGGACTGGTATGCCGGGCAGGGCGCGGCGCGGGTCTATGCGCTGGCCGATGATGCGCAATTGCTCGAATGGCTGGATGGCAGCCCGCTCAGTGCGCTGGTGGCGCAGGGCAAGGATCATACGGCCACCGATATTATCTGCCAGGTCGTCACCCAGTTGCATGCCCCACGACCGGTGCCGGCACCGCAAGTGCTGACAACGCTCGAGCAGCGATTTGGCGCGCTGTTTGCCACCAGCATGGTCAAATGGCCTGCCGCCGCCCGCGATCTGCTGGTGCGGGCCCAGATCATTGCCCGCAAGCTGCTTGCCGTTGATACCCGCGTGCTGCCCCTGCATGGCGATTTGCACCATGGCAATATCATGTTCTCGCCGCGCTCCTGGGTGGCGATCGATGCCACAGGCCTTCTGGGTGACCCCGCCTATGAGGTGGCACCCGGATTTCTGCACCCCATGGACATGACCGATATCGTGGCTGATCCCCGGCGCATTGCCCGTCTGGTTGAACGCTTCACGGCGCGGCTGGGCTTCGACCCGGCCCGCATGCTCGGCTTTGCTGTCGCTTATGCCGCGCTGAGTGCCTGCTGCGAACTGGAAGCGGGCCGTCCGGTCAAACATCATCTTGCCGTATTGCCCCGCCTGTTAAGCGCATACGAACTGGCCAGCGCGCAAACGCGTTGAGGCCGGTTTGTTAAGCATGTGACGACGATGGGGTCGACACACCACAAATTAACACCATTCAAGCAGCATGAATGGGCAGTCCCCTCGCGGACCAAATGATCAAGGTGTTGCATGAAAAATCTGACCCGGCGCGGGTTTATAACATTGGGCACGGCCGCTGCGCTGAGCGCCTGCACCAATTACGAATTCGAAACCGCCACGCGCCCCAACGCGCTGAGCCCTGAAACGATTACCGCCAAAATCAACGAAGTGCGCAGAGCCAATGGCCGCAAGCCGATCACTTACAATGCCAAGCTTGCCGCCGCCGCCCGGTCCCACGCGCAGCTGATGGCCTCGCGCGATCAGCTCTCCCACGATCTCGGCATTACCCTGCGCGAACGGGTGACGGCGGCTGAATATGTCGGCGCGGTCGGCGAAAATCTGGCCGGTGGCCACAAGACCCTTGAAGCGGCCATCGAGGGCTGGCTGGCCAGCCCCGGCCACCGCTCGACCCTGCTCAGCGACAAGTTCACCGAATTCGGCCTCGCCACCGCCCACGTCCCCAGCGGCAAGAAAAGCCGCTACGGCACCTATTGGGCCTTGATCATGGGCGGCGATTTTGACGCCTGGCGGGTGCGGATCTGATTTTGCGTTTGGTTTAAGCAATCTCATCCTATTCGTCCTTCGTCCTTCGTCCTTCGTCCTTCGACAAGCTCAGGATGAGGGTTTGGGGTCCACATTGCGTCTGGTCCTTCTTCTTTTTGCCCGGACCTGATCCGGGCATCCATGCGGTGTGGCCGATATCGTGTGGACCCTCGGGTCGAGCCCGAGGGAGAAGGAAGAGTGAGGTGCCATTTGTTGTCCTTATTCCTTCGTCCAATCCACCACGTCATTCCCGTGAAAACGGGAATCCAGCAGCGGGCAGTCCTGCCCGCAAGAGACTTCTTCCGCACCGCCGACGCGGTGCACTGGATCCCCGCCTGCGCGGGGATGACGATGGGGGTGGGGAGAGAATGCGGTCGCCGTAATCGCGCGCACCCCAAAGCCCCCGTCCGGTCCGAAAACCCACGGTGTCCATAAACAGGCGGCATGAGACGGTGCATGGCCCGTCTGAGTATTAAAACAAATGAGACATACACCGTCTCATGCAACCGGGATTTTTGGCGTGGCCTGTGCTCTTACTAGCGCTGGGGCCCATCCCCGCTTCCTTTCGGAAGTACACCTGCCTTCGGGGGCAGGCTGGTCGCGGCACAGTTTTGGCCTTCCCTGAGGCGACCCCCAAGGAACCCGGTCCCCCTTCACCCCGGACGTTCGTCGCGCCGGCGCCGGTGTTGTGAAAAGGTGGGATGAGGATAAACGGGGTTTGGGGGGCGTCGATAAGTTTTGTGGGATGAGCAAAGATAGGTCGCCGGTTATGTGCATGCCGCTCTGGATTGCCGCGCGGCTTTGCCGCTCGCAATGACGACGAGGGATTTGTGATTGGGTTTGTCCCTTACCTCATACTGAGACTGTCGAAGGATGGCGGCGGGTACGGTGTTGAAACCCTCGCCCTTCGACAGGCTCAGGGTGAGGGTTTGGGAGGGGCCGGTGCCCGGGCCATCGTAATGTCCACCATCGCCGCAACACCCCCCATCGTCATACTCGGGCTTGACCCGAGTACCCATACGATTGGGCAGCGACCACGGGTGGGCGTGTGGTCACGCGGTGTTGCGTATCCGCCCTTTTGTATTTGCTGGCGCTTGGTCATGGGCCCTCGGGTCGAGCCCGAGGGTGACGATCTGGGGGATGAGGGGGTCAGTGTTTTCCACACCCACCACGTCATTCCCTTGAAAACGGGAATCCAGTGCACCGCGTCGGCGGTGCAAAGACAATTCCTGCGGGCAGGACTGCCCGCTGCTGGATCCCCGCCTGCGCGGAGATAACGAGGAGAGGGGGCGTCAGCTCAGGGTGCGGCGGACGGCGTCTTGCCAGCCGGTGAGTTTTGCCTTGCGCAATTTGGGGTCCATCTGGGGGGTGAACTGGTGTTCGAGGGCCCAGGATTTGGCAAAATCCGTGCGGTTGGGATAAAGCCCCACTTTGGAACCGGCGAGCCAGGCGGCGCCGAGCGCTGTGGTTTCCAGAATGGTGGGCCGGTCGACCGGTGCATCGAGAATGTCGGCGAGGAATTGCATGGTCCAGTCCGATGCCACCATGCCGCCATCGACACGGAGAACGGTTTTGCCGGGGCTGTCCTTCCAGTCCTTTTGCATCGCGGTGAGGAGGTCGCGGGTCTGGTAGCAAACCGCTTCAAGCGTTGCGCGGGTCAGTTCTGCGGGGCCGGTATTCCGGGTCATGCCAAACAGCGCGCCCCGCGCATCCGCATCCCAGTGCGGCGCGCCAAGGCCCACAAAGGCGGGGACCAGATAAACATGCTGGTTGGGGTCGGCGCTGGCGGCAAGCTTGCCGGTTTCGCTGGCGTTCTTGATGATCCCCAGCCCGTCACGCAGCCATTGCACCGCCGCACCGGCCACAAAAATCGAGCCTTCAAGGGCATAGGTGGTCTTACCGTTGAGACGATAGGCAATCGTGCTGAGCAGGCGGTTTTTCGACCGGACCAGATCCGAGCCGGTGTTCAACAGGGCAAAACAGCCGGTGCCATAGGTGGATTTGAGCATGCCCGGCTTGAAACAGGCCTGCCCGATGACAGCTGCATGCTGATCACCCGCAACCCCGCGAATGGGAATTTCAGCGCCGAACAATTCCTTGCCGGTGGTGCCGAAATCTGCCGCGCAATCCTTGACCTCGGGCAAAATGGCCCGCGGGATATCGAGGATTTTCAAAAGCTCGTCATCCCAGTCATGGGTCTCGATATTGAACATCAATGTGCGGCTGGCATTGGTGGCATCGGTGGCGTGCATTTTGCCATCCGTCAGCCGCCAGATCAGGAATGTGTCAATCGTGCCGAAGGCCAGCTCGCCCGCCGCCGCCCGCTTGCGCGCGCCTTTGACATTGTCGAGCAGCCATTTGACCTTGGTGCCGGAGAAATAGGGGTCGAGCAGCAGCCCGGTCTTGCGGCTGAACAGTTTTTCATGCCCGGCCTTTTTCAGCCTGTCGCATATGCGGGCGGTACGGCGGTCCTGCCAGACAATGGCATTGTGGATCGGTTTGCCAGTCGCCCGGTCCCAGATGATGACGGTCTCGCGCTGATTGGTCATGCCAAGTGCCGCAATATCAGCAGCAACGATTTCGGCCTTGCCCAGCGCTGTCTTGCAGGTGGTAACGACGCTTTTCCAGATTTCCTCTGGATCGTGTTCGACCCAGCCTGAATCGGGATAATGCTGGGTGAATTCCTTTTGCCCCGTGCCCGCGATTTTCATTGCATCGTCAAAGATGATCGCCCGGCTCGATGTCGTGCCCTGATCAATGGCCAGAATATATTTGCCGCTCATCCTGCGTCCCCCTGCCGCGCTTTGTCGAGATAGGTTTTCAGCGCCTTGATATCCCGCTTGCCGAAGCGCAGCCCCAGCTTGGTGCGGCGCCACAAAATATCCTCGACCGTTACCGCCCATTCGTTTTTCATTTGATAATCAACCTCGCGGGCCGTCAGGTCGGCGCCAAAGTTCTCGCCCAGATCGACCAGGCTTTTCGCATCTCCCAGCAGGTCACGTGCGCGGGTGCCGTATTGGCGCAGCAAACGATGCAGATGGGTTGGCAGCAGGAAGGGATAATCGGCGCTGAGCCGGCGCAATTCGTCGCCAAAACTGCCGATGTCGAAATCACCGCCGGGCAGGGTGGACCCCACAGTCCATTCCGGGCCCTTGCGGCCAAGCTGCTGCTCAATATGGTCAAGCGCCTCATCGGCCAGTACGCGGAATGTGGTCAGCTTGCCGCCCAGCACATTGAGCAAGGGCGCAGCACCCGGCTTTGCGTCCAGCTTGAGCACAAATTCGCGGCTGGTTTCCTGTGCCTTGGCGGTGCCGTCATCAAATAAGGGCCGCACACCGGCATAGGCCCAGACCACCTGCGAACGCTTGACCGGCTGGCGGAAATATTCGCTGGCCGCATCGCAAAGATAGGAGAGTTCTTCCGAACTGATCGCCACATCGGCTGGATCGCCTTCATAATCCTGATCCGTGGTGCCGATCAGGGTGAAATCATCCTCATAGGGAATGGCGAAAATAATGCGCCCGTCAGGGTTCTGGAAAATATAGCAGCGGTCGTGATTGAACAGCTTTTCAACAACGATATGGCTGCCTTTGACCAGACGGACATTATGGTCATTGCCGCGCCCCTCGATCGTGCCCAAAACCCGGTCGGCCCAAGGACCGGCGGCATTGATGAGCATGCGCGCCGCAATGGTTTCGGTCTCGCCGCTGGCAAGGTGCTGCACATCAACAGCCCAAAGGTCACCCTCGCGCCGGGCGGCAATCACTTTGGTGCGGGTATTGATGTCAGCGCCCTTGTCGGCCGCATCACGGGCATTGAGCAGCACCAGCCGCGCATCATCGACCCAGCAGTCCGAATATTCAAATCCGGTGCGATATCCATCGCGCAAGGGTTTGCCGGCCGGGTGTTTGGTCAGGTTGATGGTTTTCGTGGCGGGGAGCTTTTTGCGCCCACCGATATGGTCATAAAGAAACAGCCCGGCGCGCAAAATCCAGCGCGGACGCAGGCCTTTTTGATAGGGCAGCACAAAGCGCAAGGGTTTCACAATATGCGGGGCCATGGCCCAGATCACTTCGCGCTCGATCAGGGATTCGCGCACCAGCCCGAAATCATATTGCTCGAGATAGCGCAGGCCACCATGAATGAGTTTGGTTGCCGTCGAGGAAGTGCCTGACGCCAGGTCGTCCATTTCCGCCAGATAGACCGAATAGCCGCGCCCCTGGGCATCACGCGCAATGCCGCACCCGTTGACGCCACCACCGATGACAAAGATGTCGTGCACTGTCTTGGGCATGTCTTGCGCCTTTTGTCGCTGCGGTGGACCGGTTACCGCAATTTGTTGTTTTTCAAACCTTAAATAGACATTGTTATCACCGGATAACAGAGCCGGGCCGGTGAAATCAATCCACTGCCATTGACCTGCATCGCTATTTCTGCCCTTTTTGGGACTTCACTTCCCTGTGCGGGGCCTGGCCCGAAATGCTGTCGATTCTCAATGTTGTTGCGCCGGTCTTTGCGCTGGTTGCCGTGGGTTTTCTTGCGGTGCGTTTCCGGCTTTATCCCGCGACCGGTGTGCGCGGCCTCCTGACCTTCGTCAACAATTTCGCCACGCCCTGCCTGCTGTTCCGCGCCGCCCTTTCGGTGGATTTCCAGTCGGTCTTCAACCCGCAAATCATCATCGGCTTTTACACCGGGGCGATAATCGCCTTTACCCTTGGTATTTTCCTGTCGCGGACTGTTTTTGGTGATACGCCGGGTGAGGCCGCAGCCTCGGGATTTGGCGGCATGTTTTCCAATTGTGTGCTGCTGGGCATTCCCATCATCCAGCGCGCCTTTGGCGATGCGGCGCTGCCAACCATTTATTCCATTCTCAGCCTGCACGCCGCCATTCTGATGACGCTGGCCATGCTGGTGATCGAACTGTCGCGGCGCGATGGCACCTCTCTTGGCAAGGCGGTAACGATTGCCGGGAGACGGATTGTCACCAATCCCTTGCTGATCGGGCTGGGGCTGGGGCTTATCGGCAATTTCGCCGGGCTGCAATTGATCGAGGCGGCGGATGCCTTCACACTGATGATGGCCATGGCTGTGGTGCCGGTGGCGCTGTTCGGCCTCGGCGGGGCATTGAACGAATATCAGTTGCGCGAAAACTGGACCCAGGCGCTGGCCATGTCGGGGTTGAAACTGTTTGTGCAGCCCGCCATTGCCTGGGTGCTGCTGGTGCCCGTATTCCATGTCGAACACGAAACCGCCCGTTATGCGGTGGTGCTGGCGGCGATGCCAACCGGCATCAACGCCTATATTTTTGCCACCATTTATAACCGGTCGGTCGATGTGGCCGCCAATACGGTGTTGATCTCGACCGCGCTTTCCGTGCTGTCGATTTCCATGTGGCTCTACATTATGAGTTTTTAGGTTTTATACCGCCGGCAAATTCCGGCGGGTTTGAGGAGGGATGTCATGTCCAACGAAGTGCTGATCACCAATAAACTGCTGCAAAGCTGTGAAGATGCAATCGATGCCGGTTACACCGCGCACCGGTTGTATCAGCAAGAGGACCCCGAGGCGTTTTTGAAAGAGGTCGGGCCGCGCATCCGGGCCATTGCAGCAGGTAAGGTCGATGCGGCGCTGATCGGCAAATTGCCGAAACTGGAGATGATTTCAAATTTTGGCGTCGGTTATGACAATATCGATACCGATGCGGCCCGCGCCCGCAATATCCGGGTGACCAATACCCCAAGTGTCTTGAACGATGCCATGGCCGAGATCACCATCGGGCTTATGGTGGGGCTGGCCCGGCGGCTGCCCCAGGCTGATCGTTATGTGCGCGAGGGCAAATGGCTTAAAGCGCCGTTCCCGCTGCAAAGCGAATTGACCGGCAAGACCGTCGGCATTGTGGGGCTGGGGCGGATCGGCAAGGAAATCGCCAGCCGTTGCCTGGCGATGAAAATGCGCGTCGTTTATTTCGGCCGCCGCCAGCAGCCGAACACCCCTTATGTCTATTACGACAAACTGGCCGACATGGCGCGGGACGCCGACTGGTTGGTGGTCATCACCCCCGGTGGCGCGGGCACGGATGGGATTGTCAATCGTGCGGTGCTTGAGGCGCTGGGGCCAAAGGGCTATCTGGTCAATATGGCCCGCGGCTCGGTGGTTGATGAGCCGGTCATGGTCGACATGCTGCAATCGGGCGGGATCGCCGGGGCAGCGCTGGACGTGTTCGCCGATGAACCGAATGTGCCCGAAGCCCTTTTCGCGCTCGACAATGTGTTGTTGTCACCCCATCAGGGCAGTGCCACCCAGCAGACCCGTGACGCCATGGGCGCGCTGGTTGTGGCCAATCTCGACGCCTATTTCGCCGGGGAGCCGCTGTTGACGCCGGTGGTCTGACCCGGCCTCAATCCGGGGCGCGCCGCCCCAGAATGGCCATCGAGATAAACGGAATGGCAAGGCCAAGGGCGAGCAGGCGAATGGCGTGGTGCGCGGCGATGAAGGCAGTGTCATAGCCAAAGGCAATGCCCAGCGCGCCCATCGTCTCCAGCCCGCCGGGCGCCAGGGCGACCCAGACCTGGCCGAAGGGCATATTGATTATCGGCGCGATCATGAACGTGATGAGCGTGACCGCGCCGATAGACATCAGCCCCACGACGAGACCGCCAAGCAGCGACTGGCGCAGTTCAGACGCCGAGACCCCCACAAAGCGCGAGCCGATCAGCGCGCCCATGAAAATAAAGCTGAACACAACCAGCGGCAGCGGCACGGACCCGTCAAACAGACCCATCAACCGCGCAATTGTTGATACCAGCATCGCCCCAAGGACAAAGCCGGCGGGCACACCTAAGCGCTTGAACAGATAGCCGCCAAGTGTGCAGCCCAGCGCCAGCAGCACCAGTTCGCCCAGCGGCATGTCAGCCGCCCGGTGCGGCGGCACGATGGCACCCGCCGCCATCACCTGCGCCCCCACGGGCACCGCAATGGTCAGGATCAGCACCCGGATCGACTGGATGACCGCGATCTGGCGCGTATTGCCGCGCCCGCTTTCGGAAATACCGATAATGAAACTGAGATGGCCGGGGCAGGAGGACAGAAAGGCGGTTATCCGGTCAATGCCGAACAGCCGGTGCAGAATGAGGGTGGTCAGTGTGATGATGACCACCAGCCCGCTGAGCAGCGCAAAAATGCTGATGGGCCAGTGCACGATCAGGCTGAGCGTGTCCCTGGACACGCTGGCCCCCATCGACATGCCGATAATGATAAAGGCGATATCGCGCATGGGGGACAGAATGGTCGCCTTCATGCCGAAGAGCGCCGCAATGGAAACCGCCAGCGCCCCGCCGCAAAGATATGCCGCCGGCAGACCCAGGGCATCGGCGGCCAGCCCCCCAAGGCCCGAAACCACGAGGGTAATAAGCGCCCACCCGGCAAGCCGGATATCTGCCTTCAGTTTCATTCCGCAGCGGGCATGGCAGTTTCTGCGAGCTTGATCCAGTAGGAGACGCCAATGGGTATGATCTCGTCGTTGAAATCATACTTGTCGTCATGCAGGCCGGCCGTGTCGCCCTGTCCCACAAGAATATAGGCACCGGGACGCGCCTGCAGCATGTAGGAAAAATCCTCGCCGCCCATTGTCGGATTGACATTGCGGTTGACCCGCTCGTCGCCTGCAACAAGGGCCGCGACATCGCCTGCGAACAGGGCCTGTTGCGGCGCATTGACCGTCACCGGATAGCCGCGCCGATAGGTCATGCTGGCGCTGGCACCATAGCTTTTGGCGAACTGGGGCACGAAATCATTGAGGCGTTGTTCCATCAGGTCGCGTACATCTTCGTCCAGTGTGCGCACCGTGCCGGTGATTTTGGCAGTACGCGGAATGACATTATTGGCTTCGCCCGCCTTGATGACGGTGACGGAGAGCACAGCCGATTTGACCGGATCGACATTGCGCGAGACCAGGGTCTGCAAGCCGGAAATCATCTGGGCGGCGGTGACAATCGGATCGACCGCCAGATGGGGAAGTGCCGCATGGCCGCCAACGCCTTCAATATCGATGGAGAAGACATCAGTCGCCGCCATGATGCCGCCTTCGCGAATGCCGAATTCGCCGACAGGGATGCCGGGAAAATTGTGCATGCCATAGACTTCCTCAATGCCGAATTTTTCCATCAGCCCGTCTTTGACCATGGCGTCGCCGCCACCGCCGCCTTCTTCGGCAGGCTGGAAGATCAGCGCAACCGTGCCGTCGAAATTGCGGGTTTCGGCCAGATATTTCGCCGCGCCCAGCAACATGGCGGTATGCCCGTCATGGCCACAGGCGTGCATTTTGCCCGGAATGGTCGAGGCATAGGGCTTGCCGGTATTCTCGGTGATCGGCAGCGCATCCATATCGGCGCGCAGGCCGATGACCTTGCCACTTTTAGTGCTGCGGCCATTGATGATGCCGACAACGCCCGTGCGGCCAAGCCCGGTTTTGATCTCGTCCACCCCGAAGGATTTCAGCATTTCTTCAACTTTGCCGGCCGTCCGGTGCACATCGTACAAGAGCTCTGGATTGGCATGGAAATCGCGGCGCCAGGCTGTGATTTCCTGATGAAATTCGGCAACACGGTTGATGACAGGCATGAGAATTCCAGATGAACAGGGAAGGAACTCCCTATGTCGCGCCGATAACGCGCCGCGTCAACTCCGCCCGCTGAGATCAGAGCCCGATTTCCGCTTTCGTGCCATTTGCCAAGGGCACACTGAGAATATGCCCGCGCCCCTGCTGACGGAGCGTGAAGGTGCCATCAGCTGCAAAGGGCAGCGGGAAGCGCGCGATCTCTTCAAAGGATTGTGCGGCAAAGCTGATGACGCGGATCGCCATCCGGTCGCCATCGGGAATGGCGATATCGGCAATCCCGTCCGCATTGAAATCGGCGATTGCCGCCATGCCGGTGAACCGCGACCCGTTCCGGTGGTTGGAGACGTCCTCGATGGCCCCGGTTTGTGCAAACCCGTCTGCCCCAAGCGTCCAGACTTCCAGCCGCTTGACCAGATGCGGCATGGCCACCAGCGCCACATCCAGCTGCCCGTCGCCATCAAAATCTGCAACGCCGGCCGGATTAAGCCAGCGAAAGGCCTGCCCGATGAACGGGGTCTTTGCCTTGAGCGTGATCGCCCCGCCCGCAACGCTGTAGGCGGCAAGGGATGCGCCCTGATCGAGGTTTGTCAGCACCAGAAGGATTTCGTCTTTCCCGTCGCCGTCGAGATCGGCGAGGCGCGGCTGCCGGTCCTCAAAGACCTCGGCCTCATCAAGCATCAGCGTCAGCACCCGCCCGTCAGCCATTTTTACCCGGACGCCGCCCGGTTCGTAATCGCTGCCCATAACGAAATGCCCATAGCGGGTGACCGGCGCAATCAGCCAGGCTTCCGCAATGTCATTCTGGCCCTGGGCGACGCGTAAATCGGCAATTGCCTCGGGATCGTTTGTGGCCGATATCGGCGCGCCAAGGGAATAATTGCTATGAAACATAACAATAATCATTGCAATCCGGATCAGTACGGGCAATGTTTTCTCCTTAAGGCGCGGGACGTGGGTGCAAATTCTATTGCGGGAACTTGCTCCCTCGATGCGGGTTTGCAAAGAGGTATGCTGGTAAAGCCCCCGTGAACGGGTTGAAGGGAGTGGACGTTGAAAATTCTTGTCGCGGTCAAACGTGTGGTCGATCACAATGTGCGCATTCGGGTAAAGCCGGATGGGTCCGGTGTTGAGACCGCCAATGTGCGCATGTCCATGAACCCTTTCTGCAAGAATGCGGTGGAAGCCGCCGTGCAACTGGCAGAGCAGGGCCACGCCACAGAGATTGTTGCCGTCTCCATTGGCCCGAAAGCGGCCAGCGATGTGTTGTTGACGGCGATGGCCATGGGTGTGAACCGCTCGATCCTGATCGAGACTGACGCGCGGGTTGAGCCGCTGGCCGTGGCCAAGCTGCTGCAGGCCGTGGTTGATGAAGAAAAGCCCGACCTTGTCTTGCTCGGCAAACAGGCCGTTGATGACGACAGCAATCAGACAGGCCAGATGTTGGCCGGCCTGCTAGACTGGCCGCAGGCGACCTTTGCCTCTGCCATTGAAGTTGAAGACGGGGCGGTGAAAGTCACCCGCGAGGTCGATTATGGCCGGGCGGAATCCCGGCTGCCGCTGCCCGCGATCATTACCGCTGACCTGCGCCTCAACACGCCGCGCAACACCGCCTTGCCCATGGTGATGAAGGCGCGGCAAAAGCCGCTTGCCGTGCGCCCGGTTGCCGAATTCGGGGTCGATATTACCCCGCGCCTTCAAATCGAAAAGACCACGCCGCCCGCCGAACGCAGCGGCGGCAAAACGGTTGGCTCGGTCGATGATCTGGTGACCGCCATAGGCGATGATGTGGCCAATATGGAGGCACTGTAAATGAGCATTCTGGTTCTGGCTGATCATGATCAGGGCAAACTGTCGCCCGCGACCCAGCGTGTACTTGGCGCGGTTGCGACCCTGGGCGATGCAGCCGATGTGCTGGTTGCCGGTGAAAACATTGGTGTTGTCGCCGAAGCGGCGGCAAAGCTGCCCGGCGTGCAAAAAGTTTCGGTGGCGGATAATGCCGCCTATGCCAGCCAGTCGGCCGAAGCGCTTGCGGGGCTGCTTTCGGGCCTTGTTGACGGCTACGAATATATCGTTGCCAGTGCCGGCGCGGTTGGCCGCGATGTCATGCCACGCCTTGCCGCAAAGCTGGACGTGATGCCGGTAACCGATGTCATTGCGATCCATGGTGCAGACCGGTTTGACCGGCCCGTTTATGCCGGCAATGCGATTGAAACCGTGGTCAATACGCAGGCCAAAAAGCTGCTGACCATCCGCGCCTCGGCCTTTGCCCCAATCAAAGGTGATGGCCAGGCGCCGATTGAGCCGGTTAGCCTTGCCGATATCAAATCGGTGGTTGAGTTCATCGCCGAATTGCGCACGGAAAATGACACGCCTGACCTTGGCACAGCCCAGATTGTTGTCGGGGGCGGGCAGTCCTTTGCCTCGGCGGAAAATTTCAAGATGGTGGAAAAGCTTGCCGCCGTGCTGGGCGCCGCCGTTGGTGCCACCCGCGCAGCGGTGGATGCGGGCTATGCGCCCAATGACTGGCAGGTGGGCCAGACCGGCAAGATCATTGCGCCGGATCTTTATATCGCCATCGGTATTTCCGGAGCCTTGCAGCATCTGGCCGGGATTCAGGGCGCGAAAAAAATCATCGCCATCAATCTCGACCCCGAAGCGCCTCTGGTCAAACTCGCCGACCTGGCCTTGATCGGGGACCTGTTCGAGGTTGTGCCCGCCCTGACGGCGGCGCTGGAGCAGCGGTTGAAAGCCTAGGGCGCTGCCGCAACACGGGAGCACCACTTGTGCCGTTGCGGCATGCGGCCAATCAAGGACTTAGGGCCCGCTTTTGTTGCCGTCAAAAAGGGCGCGGGCGCTAAGGCCGATTGCAAATTCTTGTGGTCAGCCTATAAAGGCCGGGCAATTTTAGTGCTCGGAAACCAATCTAATGTTCGAAACTTTGAAGAAGGCCCCCGTCGACAAGATTTTTGCCCTGATGGGCGAATACCGGGCGGATCCGCGTAAAGACAAAACCGATCTCGGCATTGGTGTCTATAAAGACCCGACCGGCGAAACGCCGATCATGTCTGCGGTCAAAAAAGCCGAGCAGAAGGTTTTTGCCGACGCCAAGACCAAGACCTATGTCGGGGTTTCCGGCAATCGCGGATTTTGCGATGCAGTGACCGACCTGGTGTTTGGCGACGCGATTGAAAAATCCCGCATCGCCTCGGTACAGGCCCCCGGCGGCACCGGCTCGATCTGGGTCTTGCTGCAATTGCTGAACCGGGCGCGCCCGGGCGGCACGATGTGGATCTCTGATCCCTCCTGGCCAAACCACCAGCCGATGTGCGAACTGGCCGGGCTGAATGTAAAGGCCTATCCCTATTTCGATGCGGAAAGCGGCGACGTCAAATTCGACGAGATGCTGGCCTGCCTCGACAAGATGGGGCCTGAGGACACGGTGCTGCTGCACGCGTGCTGCCACAATCCCACCGGCGCCAACCTGACCAATGAACAATGGGACAAGGTGGCGGCAAGCCTCAAAAAGACCGGCGCTTTCCCGCTGATCGATCTGGCCTATCTCGGTTTTGGTGACGGGCTTGAGGCGGATGCCTATGCCCCGCGCAAACTGGCAAGCGAACTGCCGGAAGTGATGCTGGCCTTTTCCGCCTCGAAGAATTTCGGGCTCTATCGCGAGCGGGCCGGTTGTGCGGTTTGCGTTGGTAGCGACGAGAACACGGCCGCCATTGCCTATTCGCAAATGGCCAATATCATTCGTGCCTCCTATTCGCAGCCGCCCGATCATGGTGCGGAAATCGTCCGGTTGATCCTCTCCGACCCTGCATTGCGGGCTGAATGGGAAGCTGAACTCAAAGAGATGCGCGAACGCATGGTGCGCCTGCGCGTCAAGCTGGCCGACGCCATCCGCGAACGGTCCAATGCCACCGACTTTGATTTTGTCGCGCGGCACCGGGGCATGTTCTCGCTGCTAGGGCTCGATAAAGCCCAGGTTGAGCATTTAAAACTGTCAAATGGCATCTATATGATAGATGACAGCCGCATCAACGTTGCCGGCATTCCCGAAGACCGGGTGGGCGAACTGGCCGATGCCTTGCTGGCTGTTGCCCGCTAGCGATTGATCTTGCACGCACGCTCCGGCGTGCTGCACAATCTCTGGACATTAATTTTTATTATTTCCTGGAGGAACGTCATGAAGTTTTTCGTCGATACCGCTGAAGTCAAGGATATCCAGGAGCTTTACGAAACCGGGCTTCTGGATGGCGTGACCACAAATCCCAGCCTGATTGCCAAATCCGGCCGTGATTTCAAGGAAGTCATTGCGGAAATCTGCAAGATCGTGCCGGGCCCCGTTTCTGCCGAAGTGGCCTCGACCGAGGTCAAGGGCATGATCGCTGAGGGTGAACATCTGGCCAAGATCGCCGACAATGTCGTCATCAAGGTGCCGCTGACCTGGGACGGGCTGAAGGCCTGCAAGCACTTCTCCGACAATGACATCAAGACCAATGTCACCTTGTGCTTCTCCGCCACCCAGGCCCTCCTGGCTGCCAAGGTTGGCGCGACCTATATCTCGCCGTTTATCGGGCGTCTGGATGACATCAATATGGATGGCATGCAGCTGATCGAGGATATTCGCGTGATTTACGATAATTACGCCTATTCCACCGAGATCCTCGCCGCGTCCATCCGGGGCATGAACCATGTCTCCCAGGCAGCGCTTGCCGGGGCTGATGTGGCCACGATCCCGCCTGCGGTCATTCGTCAGCTTGCCAAACATCCGCTGACGGACAAAGGTCTCGAAGCGTTTGTCAAAGACTGGAAAGCTACAGGCCAGTCGATCCTCTAAAGCCGGAATTTGCATGGCTGATAATCCGATTGCCGACGCGGTACGCGAAGCGCTTGCGCGCGTCGAAATCCCCGGCGGCGAACACCTTTCCGGCTATGCCGGGCTGAGTGATATCATCGTCACCCCAAGTGCCGTGGCCTTCGCCATTTCGGTGGAGCCCGGCATGGAAGGCGCGTTCGGCCCCGTGCGGGCCGCCGCCACCGAAGCGGCCGAAGCCGTGGCCGAGGGGCGCAAGATCATGGTCTCGCTGACCGCCGATCGCGCCCCGGCCAGTGCCGGCAAGGGGGGTGCCGCGCCACAGCAACGCCAGCCACCGGCCCAGAAATCAGCCGTGAAAGGCATTCGCCATATCATCGCTGTTGCCTCGGGTAAGGGCGGGGTGGGTAAATCCACCTGTGCGGTCAATCTGGCGCTGGCCCTGCAGGCCGAAGGGCTGAAAGTCGGCGTGCTGGACGCTGATCTTTATGGGCCCTCCGTGCCCAAACTGCTCGGGCTTGAAGGCAAGCCGGCGGTGCGTGATGACGGGATTTTTGTGGCCCATGAAGCTTATGGCCTCAAGGCGATTTCCATCGGCTCGATGCTGGAAAAGGATCAGGCTGTGGTCTGGCGTGGCCCGATGGCGACATCGGCCCTCCGCCAGCTGTTGCGCGAGACCGATTGGGGCGAACTCGATGTGCTGATTGTCGATCTGCCCCCCGGCACCGGCGACATCCAGATTTCGCTCTGCCAGCAGGTTGAACTCTCCGGCGCGGTGATTGTCTCCACCCCCCAGGACCTGGCTCTGATCGATGCCAAAAAGGCGCTCGACATGTTCCGGCGTTTGCAGATCCGGATTTTCGGGCTGGTCGAGAACATGAGCTATTTCATCGCCCCCGATACCGGCAATCGCTATGACATTTTCGGGCATGGCGGCGCAAAGACAGCAGCGGGTGAGCTGGGGCTTGAATTCCTTGGCGAGGTGCCTTTGCACATGTCAATCCGCGAACAGTCCGATGCCGGCGCACCGGTCGTCGCCTCGGCCCCCGACGGGCCGGAAGCCAAGGCTTTCAAGGCGGTAGCGCAAAAAATGCTCGCTGACACACCGGCATTGCGCCGCTGAACGGCAAAGCTGGATCGGGGCCAAAGGCCCCGATACCCGTTCCCGGGCTGGTTTAGGCTTTTTTAACCAGATTACGCGGTAGCGGCGAGATTGAATTAGAACAAACTAATGATCAATCTTTCCATGTGACTTTGCCTGAATCGATCGGGAGGCAACATGGTGAAGTCGGCTTTATATGTTTTTGGATTACTCGCATTCGTCGCTATCATTGCGGTTGGTGCGACATCCGGATTGAAGGTTGCCGTCGACAAGGCGGTCTCGGTTGCCGGATTGCATACGGCCGAATTATGGACACGCCACCTTGAACAGCTGGCCGCCGGCAATATGCCCGCCATGGAATCAGAACCTGAAGCTGTGTCACCCGATGCCGGGGACCATCACGCCCATGAAGACGACCACGGTGCGGATCTGTCTGTGGGGCAGGCGATCCCGTCGGCCGGAAGGGGCAATCATATACAAGTCGAAGGCTTCGGCAGCGCCGGCGACGTTTTCCATTACCATGTCGTCACGGCGACCCAGCATGATGATGGTCATATAGCTACGGCCGGCGATCCGTCCGATCACAGCCATGACACCATTATTGAAACCGTGCGGGTGGAAGGCGTGAGCCAGTCGCAATTGCATCATGGGGCGCCCGGTCTTGGGCTGCCTGATACGTATATCGAAGCTTTTGTGCCACTGCACGGCGCAGATGGCACAGTGACCGACGTGGCCCAGGTTATGGTCGATCAGACAGTCATTGCCCGCCTTTTCCACCAATCCTTCAGCGTGCTCTCCCTTTCGGTCGCCGCGATCTTTGCGCTTGTTTTCAGCATTGCCTATATCGCCTTCGTCATCAAAACCAGGCAGGAAGCCCGGTCGCGCAAACAGGTGGATTACCTGGCGCGCTATGATCAGGTCACCCAATTGCTGAATCGGGCGGGATTTACCTCCATGCTTGACCAGAAACTGGCTTCCGGCGATGTGGATCTGGCCCGTACCGGCATGATCTTTATTGATCTCGACCACTTCAAATCCATCAACGATACGTTCGGGCACAAGGGTGGCGACGCGTTTTTGCGCCATGTCGGTGAGGCCATTTCCCGCAATCTGGCGGATGGTGACGTGGCCGGGCGCCTTGGTGGCGACGAGTTCGTCATCCTCGCCCAGCGCGGCAGCGTGCAAGAGATTGAAACACTGGTGAAAAAAATCCAGGCGGCAGCCTCCGTTCCTGTGCATCGTGATGGCCAGACGATCAGGGGACATCTCAGCCTCGGAATCCATTACGCGGGCGACACCCCGCTATCGCTCGAGGCGCGCATGCAAAAGGCCGATATCGCGCTTTACGAAGCCAAGATGGAAGGCCGCAACACCTATTGTATCTTCACCCCCGATCTGGAAGCGCGCCAGAAGCGGCGTCAGCGGATCGAGACAGCCATCCGCGCCGGTATCGACAATGATCGTTTCGAGCTGCATTTCCAGCCGCTCCTGCATCAGGGAAGTAAGCAATGCGCCGGGTTCGAGGCCTTATTGCGCCTGAATGATGCCGAGGGCATTGCCATTCCTCCCGCAGAATTTATCCCGATTGCCGAAGCCATGGGTGTGATCGGCACGATTGGCGGCTGGGTGCTGGAAAAGGCGGTCACAGCGGCCCGCGACTGGCCGGAACCGCTATTCGTGGCGGTGAACCTGTCCGCGCGGCAATTTGATGATGGTTCTCTGGTATCCATCGTCAAGCGCGCGCTCGCCAAAAGCGGTCTGGACCCGAAACGTCTGGAACTGGAAGTCACCGAAAGCCTGTTGATGGACAATACCGAAAAGGTTGCCACCCAGCTTGATGAATTGCGCCAGCTCGGTGTTTCGATCGCCATGGACGACTTTGGTACCGGCTATTCCAGTCTTGGCTACTTGTGGAAATTCGGTTTCGACAAGATCAAGATCGATCGCTCGTTCATCGCCGGACTGGCCGATGACAAGGAAAAAGTCAGGGAAGTCCTCGAAACCATCATTCTTCTGGGGCATCGGCTCGACATGACGGTGACGGCGGAAGGTATCGAGACGGAAGAGCAGGCCGAAGTATTGTCTGACCTCGAATGTGATTATTTTCAGGGCTATCTTTACGCCAAGGCCATGCCGGATACCGAGCTGGCGGCCTTTGTGCTGTCCAATCTCGGCGAAAATGACCAACAGCCCGCAAAGGCCCCCGGCCTTATTGAGGTGAATGGCTGAGACGGGGCGCCCTTCAGCCCCGGTGCCGCCCCCAAACTGACTTGACACACTGATTGGGTGCGCTAAACCGCTGCAATTCTGTAATCGATTACAAAAATTGCCAGCGCGCGAGGGAGCCAATCATGTTTTCAGTGTCACGCAACCAGTTCGGACCTGACTTCACCTTCGGTGCCGCCACGGCCGCTTATCAAATCGAGGGCGGGCAGACAGACGGGCGCGGCCCCGCCATCTGGGACAGTTTTGCGGCAACCCCCGGCAATACCGACAAGGGCGATAGCGGGGTAATGGCCTGCGACCATTACAATCGCTGGCCCGAAGACCTCGACCTGATGCGCGATGCAGGATTTGATGCCTACCGCTTTTCCTTTGCCTGGCCCCGGCTGATTCCGGCGGGCACCGGGACGGTGAACGACAAGGGCGTGGATTTTTACGACCGGCTGATCGATGGCATGCTGGAACGGGGTCTCAAACCTTATGCCACGCTCTACCACTGGGATCTGCCCTCGCCCTTGCAGGACAAGGGCGGCTGGATGAACCGCGATATCGCCGGCTGGTTCGCCGATTACGCCGTGCTGGTGCAGCAAAAATTCGGCGACCGGCTGGACGCCATGGCGACAATCAACGAACCCTGGTGTGTCGCCTTTCTCAGCCATTTCATCGGTGCCCATGCACCCGGCTATCGCGATATCCGCGCCACGGCCCGCGCCATGCACCATGTGCTGCTGGCCCATGGCACAGCGGTCAACGCCCTGCGGGCCGAAGGCGCGAAGAACCTTGGCATCGTGCTCAACCTGCAAAAGTCCGAACCGGCAACAGACAGCCCGGCGGACAAGGCAGCGACGCATCTGTTCGACGGTATTTTCAACCGCTGGTATCTCGATGGGGTACTCAAGGGAGAATACCCCGCCGACATCGTGAAACGGCTTGGCGACCATCTGCCCGACGGCTTTGCCGATGACATGGCGGTTGTGGGCACGCCGATCGACTGGCTGGGGATCAATTATTACACCCGCTCGCTGATCGCCGACGATCCGGCAACACCGGCATTTCCGGCAAAGCCGGTCGAGGGCCCGCTGGAGAAAACCGATATTGGTTGGGAAATCTATCCGCAAGGCCTGACGGATCTGCTGGTGCGCGTGTCCGATGACTATAAAAAGCTGCCGATTTTCGTGACCGAGAACGGCATGGCCGAGGTTGAGGGGATCGATGATCCGCGCCGGGTGAATTATTACGAAGCGCATCTGAAGGCGGTGCTGGAAGCGCAGCGGCAGGGCGCCGATGTGCGCGGCTATTTCGCCTGGTCACTGCTCGACAATTTTGAATGGGCCGAAGGCTATGCCAAACGATTCGGCTTGGTGCACGTGGATTACGAAACCCAGAAGCGCAGCCCCAAGGCCAGCTACCGCGCTTTTCAGGGCCTGTTGCATAATAGCTGACAGGGAAGGCCAGCGAGGCAGGGTTCAGTGCGGATCATGCGCGGCACGGGAGGTGAGGGGTTCCGGCGACGAAACTAGGGTCAGTACGACTTGCTATTTGCCGCAAACATTTGGCGGATACTTTGATCGCGATGGACAAGCGACTTGGCAACCCCGCGGGTTTGTGCCAATTTGAGGGACCGCTAACCGACCGGCATACCGATACAAACAGCGGCCAAAACGTTTTGAAATCCAAAACGTTTTGGAGATTCCGGAAGGGCGGGGGCCAGCTCGTTATTTGAGAGTTTGAGCCCTTAAATATGGTGCAATGGGAGGACTATATGCACAAGAAACTAAGAGCAGGCGTATCTGCTGTAGCGATGCTTTTGGCATGCGCGACCGGCGTCAACGCCCAGACCATGATGTCTGATGTTGAAGCCATGGACCTCAGCGGTGAGACGCTGACCATTTTTGGCCCCTGGCTGACGGCCGATCAGGAAAACTTCCAGAAGGTCATCGACGGCTTTACGGCCGCGACCGGCGCCACGGTGAACTATTCCGGTTCCGACAGCTTCGAACAGCAGATCGTTATCGATACGTCCGCCGGTTCACCCCCCAATATTGCGGTGTTCCCGCAGCCCGGCCTTGCAGCCGACCTTGCCGCCAAGGGCCAGTTGACCGCGCTTGACGACGATGTGAAGGCCTATCTGACGGATAACTATTCCGCCGGACAGTCCTGGGTCGATCTCTCCAGCTATCCGGACCAGAATGGCGAGACCAAGCTGTTCGCGTTCCCCTTCAAGGCGGATGTGAAATCGCTGGTCTGGTATTCGCCGGATAATTTCGCCGATGCAGGCTATGACGTGCCCGAAAGCATGGAAGACCTGATCGCCCTGTCCAAGCAGATCGTTGCCGATGGCGGCACGCCCTGGTGCATTGGTCTGGGTTCAGGCGCTGCTACCGGCTGGCCGGCCACCGACTGGATTGAAGACATCATGCTGCGCACGCAGTCCCCTGAAGTCTATGACCAGTGGGTAAGCAATGAAGTCAAATTCAACGACCCGCGTGTTGTTGAAGCGATTGAAACCTTCGGCATGTTCGCCAAGGATGATGCCATGGTGGATGGCGGTGCTGCCGCTGTTGGTGCGACCGACTTCCGCGATAGCCCCAAGGGCCTCTTCGCCGTGCCGCCCAAATGCTACATGCATCACCAGGCCTCGTTCATTCCCTCCTTCTTCCCTGAAGGCACGGAAATGGGCGTCGATGCAGACTTCTTCTACTTCCCGCCCTTTGCTGAAAAAGACCTCGGCAACCCGGTACTTGGCGCTGGCACCCTGTTTGCCATCACCAAGGACAGCTCGGCCGCTGTTGCTTTCATCAAATATCTCGAGACAAAAGAAGCACATGAAACATGGATGGGTCTTTCCGGCTTCCTGACCCCGTTCAAGGGTGTTGATCCGGCAGCCTATGCCGACGATACCCAGCGCGGTCTCGGTGAAATCCTCACCAATGCCACCACCTTCCGTTTCGATGGTTCCGATCTGATGCCGGGTGCCGTTGGCGCCGGGTCCTTCTGGACGGGCATGGTCGACTATGTCGGCGGCAAGTCCGCTCAGGAAGTGGCTGACGAAATCCAGGCCAGCTGGGATTCGATCAAATAAGACAATGAAAACTCTGGCCCGGCGCTCAGCGCCGGGCCAAACTAAGATGCCGGGCAAACCGGTGAAGACGATCTGAGGGGGGAGTTTTCAGATGTTGGAACAGATAACTTACGCGCTCATCACCGTAATCGTTGGTGTTATGGCGTGCTTTTTGTATTTCTGGGGCACCAATTGGTTGCTCGACAAGTTTCTCGCCTCGGATGAAATGGGTGGTCGCGAATCGGTTCGTCGCGACACATTGCGCACCAAAATCCGCCCCTGGCTGTTTCTGGCACCCGCCCTGTTTTTCATGGGCCTTTATCTTGCCTATCCGGTTTTCGCCACGCTCTGGCTGTCTTTCGGCGACCGCACCGGCAATAATTTTATCGGCTTTTCCAACTACCTCTGGGCCTTTCAGGATCCCAATTTTCTTCAGTCCATCGGCAATAACCTGCTCTGGCTGATCATTGTGCCCTCCGCGGCAACCGCCTTCGGCCTTCTGGTCGCGGTGCTGGCTGACCGGCTCTGGTGGGGCAATATCGCCAAGTCGCTGATCTTCATGCCCATGGCCATCTCCTTTGTCGGCGCGTCGGTGATCTGGAAATTTGTCTATGATTACCGCGGCCCGGAAGCTGACCAGATTGGTGTGCTCAACGCCATCGTGCAGGCCTTTGGCGGCACGCCGCAGGCCTGGATCACGTTGCCGTTCTGGAACAGCATTTTCCTCATGGTCATCCTGATCTGGATTCAGACCGGTTTTGCCATGGTCATCCTGTCTGCAGCCCTGCGCGGCATTCCCGATGAAACGCTGGAAGCTGCCCGTATCGACGGTGCCAGTGATATCCGGATTTTCTTCGACATCATGATCCCGCAGATATTTCCCACCATTCTGGTGGTCTGGACCACGATCACCATTACCGTGCTCAAGGTGTTCGATATCGTTCTGGCCATGACCAATGGCCAATGGGACACCCAGGTGCTCGCCAACCTGATGTTCGACTGGATGTTCCGGGGTGGCGGCGACAGTGGGCGCAGTTCCACCATTGCCATTGTCATCATGCTGGCCGTGCTGCCGATCATGGTGTGGAATATCCGCAATGCCAACGCTGAGGAGGTAACCCGCTGATGACCAACACAGCTGTGGCAGATGCCAAGATATCTGATATGCCAGCCCGCCCCTCATTCCTGGCGCGGATAAAATGGGGCCGCATGGCCGCCCACGCCGCACTTTTGTTCCTTGTGCTGTTGTGGACCTTTCCCACCGCCGGCCTTCTGGTCAGTTCGGTGCGCGACAAGGACCAGCTGACGATTTCCGGCTGGTGGACGGCGCTTGTCGCCACAGACCGCAGCGAGGTTGCACGGCTGGGCACAGCCAAGGATCAGGTCGCTGAAAATGGCACATTCCACATCAGCGGCCGGCTGTTTGAACCGGATTCCAGCCGCACCATTGTCAGCTATGGGCTTGGCAATAATGATCTCGCGGCCGCGCAACCGGGCGACACATTGCCCATGCGTGACGGCGGTGAGATCACCGTTATGGCGGATGGCAGTTTTGATTGGGTGTCCGCAACCGAATTCACGCATACACGCGGGCCGCGCGTATTCTATATTGCCTCCATCCCCCCGCAATTCACCCTCGACAATTATATTGAGGTGATCAATTCCAATGGCATCGGACGGTCATTCATCAACTCGTTCACCGTCACAATCCCGGCAACGATCATCCCCATCCTGATCGCCGCCTTTGCCGCCTATGCACTGGCCTGGATGCAGTTCCCGGGGCGTGGCATATTGGTGGCGGTTGTGGTGGGCCTGCTGGTGGTGCCGCTGCAAATGTCGCTGATCCCGCTTTTGCGCATGTATAATGGCATTGCCAATATGACCGGGGGGCAGAGCAAGACCTATCTGGGCATCTGGCTGGCCCATACCGGGTTCGGCCTACCTTTGGCCATTTATCTGTTGCGCAATTACATGGCCGGATTGCCACGCGAAATCATGGAATCCGCCCGCGTGGACGGGGCCTCGCATTTCCACATTTTCACCACCATGGTGCTGCCGCTGTCGTTCCCGGCTCTGGCGTCATTCGCCATCTTCCAGTTCCTTTGGGTGTGGAATGACCTGCTGGTGGCAACGGTCTTTCTGGGCAATACCGAACAAACACTGGTGCTGACCGGCCGTTTGCGCGAACTGCTCGGCTCACGCGGTGACAATTGGGAAATCCTCACATCCGGCGCGTTCATCTCCATCATCGTGCCGCTGATCGTGTTCTTCTCACTGCAGCGCTATTTCGTCCGCGGCCTGTTGGCCGGTTCGGTAAAAGGCGGATAAGCCGCACAAGATATTGACCTCCCCAAACTAAAGGCCGGCTGCGATGCCGGCCTTTTTTTATGGGTCGAACGGGCGGCGCCGTCATTGTGAGCGCCAAAGGCGCGTGGCAATCCAGAAGCGGCTGGCACCAGCGCTTGTGGCTCTGGATCGCCACAGCGCTGCGCGCCTCGCGATGACGAAAGGGAGGCATCAAGGCCTGAGACAGGGCTAGGTTTCGGCGCTGAGGCGTGGGGTTGCGAGAATGGCAGCGTCCATGCCTGCCGCGCACTGAAAGCTGGAAGGTATGATCGTGCCGGCGGGGGGCTGCCCATCTTCGCATTCACGGATCAGTTCCGCGATCAGCGCCGCACCCGCCTCCCGCAGTGAGGAGCGCACAAAGGTGAACTGGCCGGTAAACCTGCCGATATCAAGAAAATGCAATTCATCATCCATGGTGCCAACGGCCAGATCGACGCCATCGACCTCACGGCCCGCCCGGGCGATTGCCGCATACCCCTCAACCGCCATCAGGGTAGATGAGTAGAGCAGGGCGCTGACCCCGGGCAGGTTCAGCGCCTGTTCGGTCAGCTGAAATCCGGCATCGGTCATCGGGTGGACCGAACTGAGAATGGTGAGACTGTCTGGCGCAAGGCCCATATCGCGCACCGCCGCCTCGGCCCCCTTGCGCCGGGCAATGGCAAATGAATAGGTCTCGTCGCCATTGATAAAGGCGATATGGCGATGACCATTGGCGATCATCAATCGGGTCAGATCGTAGAAATTGCCGAAATTATCGATATCGACCCAGCCATATTGATCAGCCCGCTCCTCGCGCCCATGCACGACAAACGGCCGGTGGGCATCGAGCAGAAAGCTGATGCACGGGTCGCCCGGTTGCGGCAGATCGACAATAAAGCCGTCCACACTATTGTCGCGTACATAGCGGTCATAAGCGGTCATGCGCTGGTCGGGCAGGGCGCTGGTCAGCACCAGATCGTAATTATGGCCCCGTGCCGCGCGCAACACGCCCGACATGACTTCAACGAAATGCGGATCGACGAATTTGCGGTCATTGTCGGCTTGCACCCAGGCGAAACTATGGGTGCGCTGGGTGACCAGACGCTGCGCATTGCGATTGGGGCGATAGCCCACGCGCTGGGCGGCTTCCTCCACGCGTTTGCGGGTCTTCTCCCCCACATCGGTATAGCCATTCAGCGCCCGGGAAATGGTGGTAATCGACAGCTCTAGCTCCGCGGCGAGGTCCTTGATCGTGACACTACGCACGCCGGTTGGGCGGGTCAGAGAGCTGGTTTTACGGTCTTTCGCCATAAGCTGTTGATTTCTATGCCTTTTGTATAATGCAAATTCCAGTGTAGCCTAACTCTTTCAGTTGACGAAATGCCAATGTTTTCGATAATGTTCAGCAACTAAAACGTTTTGGTAAAATTCCGGGCGGGGCAGTGCATGAACGCTGGCTACTGCCGGGATTGGGAGAGTTTGCATTGATTCACGGTTTGGCGTCGGCGGAATCCTATCACGAAACACCCACCGCCACGGATCCGGACTGGTGGCGCGGCGCGGTGATCTACCAGATCTATCCGCGCTCGTTTCAGGATCATAGCGGCAACGGTATCGGCGATCTCGTCGGCATTACCCAGCGGCTGGAATATGTGGCGGATCTCGGGGTCGATGCGATCTGGCTATCGCCCTTCTTCACCTCGCCGATGAAGGATTTCGGCTATGACGTCTCCAACTACCGCGATGTCGATCCGGTTTTTGGCACTATCGAGGATTTTGACCGTCTGCTTGAAAAGGCCCATGAACTCGGGCTGAAGGTGATCATCGATCAGGTGATCAGCCATTCCTCGGATCAGCATGCCTGGTTTCAGGAAAGCCGCCAGTCGCGCACCAATGCCCGCAAGGACTGGTATGTCTGGGCCGATCCGAAGCCCGATGGCACCCCGCCCAATAACTGGCTGTCGATCTTTGGCGGTTCGGCCTGGACCTGGGACCCGCGCCGCATGCAGTATTACATGCACAATTTCCTCGCCAGCCAGCCGGACCTGAATTTCCACAATCCCGAGGTGCGCAAGGCGCTTTTGGGTGAAATGCGGTTCTGGCTGGAGCGCGGTGTTGATGGCTTCCGGCTCGATACGGTCAATTTCTATTTCTGCTCGCAAGGGCTCGAACCCAATCCGGCGGTCAAGCCCGAGGATTACAATGCCTCCACCGCCCCGGATGTGAACCCCTATAATCTGCAGGATCATATCTACGACAAGAGTCAGCCGGAAAATGTCGTCTTCATGGAAGACATCCGCGCCCTGCTCGACGAATTTCCCGGCACCACATCGGTCGGCGAGATCGGCGACGCCCAGCGTCAGCTTGAAGTCATGGCGGAATATACCTCCGGCGACAATCACCTGCACATGGCCTATACGTTCGACTTTCTGGGCGGCGAGTTCACTCCCGAACATTTCCGCGAGTCGATTGAGACCATTGAGCGTGAAGCCCCGGATGGCTGGACATGCCTTGCCTTCTCCAACCATGACGTCACCCGTCATGTCAGCCGCTGGACCCGGCACGGCAATGAGGACGTGTTCGCGCGTCTGGCCGCAACGTTGTTGATGAGCATGAAAGGATCGGTTTGTCTCTATCAGGGCGAGGAACTGGCGCTGACCGAGGCCGAGATCGCCTTTGACGATCTGGTCGATCCCTATGGCAAGGAATTCTGGCCCAATTACAAGGGCCGCGACGGGTGCCGGACACCAATGGTGTGGCAATCCGCCTCCCATCTGGGCGGCTTTTCAACGGCCCCGCATGCCTGGTTGCCCGTGCCCTCGGACCATCTGGGCCGGGCAGTCGATGTGCAGGAAAGCCAGAATAATTCCACCCTGGCATTCTACCGCGCATTGACCCGCTTCCGTAAACAGCACCCGGCTCTGGTGAAGGGCGCCATCACCCTGGTTGATGCGCCGGATGGCGTATTGGCGTTCACGCGGGAATATGAGGGCGAGAGGCTGTTCTGCGCGTTCAACATGAGTGACGCGGCAATAGCCTATCAGCCACCCGAAGCGATGACGCTCACCGATATTGATGCGCCCGGCACCATATCGGTCGAGACAACGGGCTTGTTGAATTTGGTGCCGTTTGGCGCTTACATAGGGGCTGCAGGCTGAACCAGGCACAAGCTGCATCAGGAACTGTGTCCGCCCGGGCAGAGCGGGCTTTGAACGATTTTTAAATAGCCGGATCCACCGGCACTGGCGATAACGTCGAGGGGGAACAGCATGGCCGATCTCAAGATCAGGAATCTCTACAAGAATTACGGCGCTGTGGAGATTTTGAAGGACATCAACCTCGATATCAAATCGGGCGAATTTGTCGTTTTTGTCGGACCCTCCGGCTGCGGCAAATCCACCCTGTTGCGGTGCATCTCCGGGCTGGAAAGCATCACAAAGGGCACGCTGGAAATCGACGGGCGCATGGTCAATGACGTCGCCCCTTCAAAGCGCGGCATTGCCATGGTGTTCCAGTCCTATGCGCTTTACCCGCATATGACCGTGTTCGATAACATGGCCTATTCGCTGAAATTGCAAAAACTGCCCAAGGAAAAGATCAAGCAAATGGTCGATGCCGCGGCGGACAAGTTGCAATTGACCGATTATCTTGATCGCCTGCCCAAGGCGCTTTCAGGTGGTCAGCGCCAGCGCGTTGCCATTGGCCGGGCCATTGTGCGGGATCCCAAGGTCTTCCTGTTCGACGAACCGCTTTCCAACCTCGATGCGGCGCTGCGCGTGCAGATGCGCATGGAAATCGCCACGCTGAACGACAGCCTGCCGGACACCACCATGATCTATGTGACCCATGACCAGGTGGAAGCCATGACCATGGCGGACCGGATTGTGGTTCTGCGCGACGGTATCGTGCAGCAGGTCGGCACCCCCATGGAACTCTATGAGAATCCGAAATCGCTGTTCGTGGCCCAGTTTATCGGTTCGCCGAAAATGAACTTCATGAGCGGCCCGGATGCCGAAAAGTTCAAGGCGACAACTGTTGGCGTCCGGCCCGAGCATCTGCAGGTCGCCAATGGCGATGGCGCGTGGTCCGGCAAGGTCATCTATTCGGAAAATCTGGGTTCCGATTCCTATGTGTACGTGAACATGGGCGCCGACGAGCCGGTGATCATCCGTCAGGAAGGCAAGTCTGATTACCGCACCGGCGATTCGATCAGCTTCTCCCCGCGCGACAATCTCTATCACCTGTTTGATGACAAAGGCCTGCCGATCGCCCATTAGGGTCGGGCAGCAAAGTCACCTGTTCCCTGTCATCCCCGCCTGCGCGGGAATGACATTGTGGGGGCTGCAAGCACTGCCCCTCACCGTGAGATTGTCGAAGGGCAATGCAGGGAAAGGCCGCTTCAGCTGACCCGGCGGCGGCCGGACAAATGGCTGGCCAGCACCACTGGCACAAGGCCGGCCAGCACAATCGCCAGCGCTGGCAAGGCTGCCGAGGTGAACACTTCGGCGCTCGCCTGCTGATAGACCAGCGTGGCCAGCGTTTCGACGCCCAGCGGCCGTAATAAAAGCGTTGCCGGCAATTCCTTGACGCATTCCACAAATACCAGCGTTGCCGCGCTGATAATGGCGGGCGTCAGCGTTGGCAAATCCACCCGGAAGGCGAGCCGCCAGCCATGGGCACCCAAAACCTGGGCGGCATCGAGGAGGGATGGGCCGCGCCGTTTGATCGCCGCATCCAGCGTATTATGGCTGACCGCGAGAAAGCGGATTGAATAGGCATAGACCAGCGCAAAGAACGAGCCGGAAATGATCAGCCCCGGCATCCAGTCCAGCGTGGCGCGGGTAAAGTCATTGAGCCAGCCATCCAGCAGACCTAGCGGGGCGGTCAGCCCGAGCGCCAACACAGTGCCGGGCAGGGCATAGCCAAGGGTTGCAATGCGCAACATGCCCTTGGCACTGCGCCCGGTGCGCTTGCTGTTGAAATGGCGGGCCGAATAAAGACCGATGACAACGCAAACGAGCGCCCCCATGAAAGCCAGCGTCAGCGTGTTGAACAGGGCCGGCAGAATACCGGCAACGCTGCGCCCGGCCATCAGGTATTTGGCCGATAGCGACACCAGTTCAAAAACCGGCACGCCAAAGCCGAGCGCCAGCAAAAGGGTGCAGGCAGCGCTCGCGGCAAAGGCGCGCCAGCCATAAAGCCGCTCCAGCGGGGGTGGCGTCTGGGAATCGCGGTGGCCGAGATAGCGCCGCCGCTTTGCCTCGTGCTGTTCGGCCCAGATCAGGATGCCGACAATCAGCACAATGGTGACGGCAAGCTGCGCTGCGCCGGCAAAATTGGCCCGGTTCAGCCAGGTGGAATAGATGACAGCGGTGAGACTGTTGACCCCGAAATACTGCACGGCACCCAGATCATTGAGCACTTCCATCAACGCAAGGGTGACACCAACAACAATGGCCGGGCGCGAGAGAGGCAGGGCAATGGTGAAAAAAGTGCGATAGGCCCCGGCACCCAGCACGCGCGATGCGGCGGTCATCGAGCCGGACTGCATGAGAAAGAACGCCCGGCAGCTCAAATAGACATAAGGATAGAGCACAAGGCTCATCACCAGCGCGGCACCTGCCGGTGTCTGGATTTCGGGAAACCAGTAATCCCGGATCGAGCTGGCCCCTGTCAGCATTCTGACGCCCGTTTGTATCGGGCCGGTGAAATCAAGAAATTCCACCCAGGCATAGGCGCTGAGATAGGTGGGGATGGCCAGGGGCAGCACAAGCCCCCAATCGAGCAGCCGACGCCCTGGAAAATCGAAATGGGCCACCAGCCAGGCGGCCAGCAGTCCGATTGTGCCGGTGGCAATGCCCACCTGCAGCATCAGCCAGCCCGTATCGCGCAAGGCAATCGGCAGCATCCGGGCCAAGAGCCCGCTATTGCCTGAAGGCACAGCACCAAAGGCGGCAATGAGAAGGGAAATAATGGGCAGGCCGGCCGCGAGCACAAGCACCAGGCTGCCAATCGGCAGCAGCTTCCAGCCTTGCGTTTTTCCCGCTATGTGCTTGGCAAGTGCTATCGCCACCATCTCCGGCCTGACGCCCCGCTTCGGCGAAACGGCAGCTTTACCCTTGGTAGTGTGCAAAGGGCATGGCTGCAAGCAACCATGCCCCGCAATTCCGACAAATCCTAGTTTTGCGGTCCGTCGTCAAACTGCAATTCGTCCATCAGCGCACTGGCTTCCGCACGGTGCGACGCGATTTCGCTGAGGGGGGTGGGATCGGGCACCAAAGCGCCCCATGCCTTGACGGTGTCGGAGGGTGCAACCTCGGCGACAACGGGATATTCGTAATTGGTCTCGGCATAGAGTGACTGGCCTTCATCCGACACCAGAAAGTCGATCAGCTTTTCAGCATTCGCCTTGTTCGGCGCGTTCTTGGCCAGCACAACGCCGGACACATTGACGTGGGTGCCGCCTTCCTCAAAGGTCGGGAATACGATCCGCACAGCGGCGGCCCAGTCCTTCTGCTCTGGCTCTTCCTCGTTATTCAGCATCAGGCCCATGTAATAGGTATTGCCGATTGCCAGATCACAGGCACCTGAGAAAATGGATTTGACCTGCGTACGGTCGCCGCCTGTGGGCTTGGAGGCCAGGTTCTCCCGAACCCCGGCAAGCCATTCGCGGGTTTCATCGACACCATTATGGGCGATATGGGCAGCGACAAGCCCGATATTGTAGACATGCTGGCCCGAACGGGTGCAAAGGCGGCCTTTCCAGTCGGGCCCGGCGATATCGTCATAGCCAATCGCCTCTTCGCTCACCCGGTCAGCCGAGGCATAGAACACGCGGGCACGCAGCGACATGGCAGCCCAGGCCCCGTCCGGGTCCTGATAGGCGGAAGGCACGCGCGCGGCGACGCTGTCGAGCACGATCGGCTGGTAAATCCCGGCTTCCTTGGCGGCAGCCAGATTGCCGATATCCGTGGTCAGAATGAGATCGGCGGGTGAGTTTTCACCCTCGGCCGCCGCGCGTTCGATCAGGCCGCTATCGGCGAAAAGGACGACGGGCTTGATGCCGGTTTCTTCTTCAAAACGGCTCAGCAGCGGCTCGATCAGATAGGGCTGCCGATAGGAATAAATATTGACGGTGCCTGCATCGGCATATGCCGGTGCGGCGCCCATCAGAGCTGTCGTGCAGATGAGGGAAATGGCAGCAATTGACTTGAGTGACATGATTTCTCCTTCCGACGGGGTTCAAGGTCCCGCGCAAACGCGATCCTTTTCGCCGTTTGCAGTCGGCGTGTCAAGAAATGAAGTAAATACAATATGTTACCGAGGCTTTGAACTTTAGAATCGTTCAAAAGCTTCAGATGATTCTGGAGTTAAAACAGGGGATTAGTGGGAGAGGCCGTCGGCATTATTTGCTGACATATCACCGTTGGATCAGTCGCGATCCACCGCCATGTCGGCTGGAATGACGAGGCTGAGCAGCGTGCCGGCACCCACGGCGGGATCAATTGTGAGCGTGCAGGTGTTGACCGCAAGCAGCGAGCGCGTCAGCGCCAGCCCCACGCTTGAATGCACCGGACGGCGCACGGCACCGGAGGGGTCCAGCCCGTCACGGAAGACAACAAAGCGCTCTGAGAGGTCATTGGTCGAACTGCCGCTGTCGCGCACGTGAATGGCCACCGCGCCATCTTCCTCGCGTTGCGCCGAAAGCACGACCTGTCCGCCCTGTGGGGTCTGGTCGATGGCGCTGGCAAGCAGGTTGAGAATGGCTTGCTCAAGGGAGGCTTCGTCGGCACGGATATGCGGCAGGCGTTCGGAAATGGCGCTGCGCACGAGAACCCGCGCCGCGCCGGCCGCACCGCGCACCCGCACCATGCATTTATCGAGCAAAAGCCCGAGATCAAAATCGACGGGAGCTGCCTGATACTCTCCTGTGTGCAGGCGCACGAAATCTTCGAGCTCATCAATAACGCCGACAATTTCCTGCCCGGCAAATTTGATGTCGCGCGCATATTCTGTGTAGCGCTCATTCTCGATCTGGCCGAATGCATGGCTGCGGATCAGCTCGGCAAAACCGATAATCGTATTGAGCGGCCGCCGCACACCACGGCTGAGGCGGCTGAGAATGGAAGGATCAATCCCGTTCTCATGCGCCGGTTCAACCGGGGCGGGCGCAAAGGCGCGGTCCGGGCTGTCGCTCACGGCGGCGGCACGGCGCACCAGACCAAAATAACCGGTGACAATGCCCGCCTGACCTTCGGCAAACAGAATGATTTCCAGCGTCGGATCGATGCCGCGCATGATCAGGCTGGGGCGCGCTGTGCCGGCAAACCGGGCGGGCTTTTCCAGAAATTCGCGCAGGTTCGCCGCTTCTTTATGGCCCGCCATCAAAACGAGCGGACGGCCAATAAGCACTTCCGGCGTGCGCCCGAGAAGGGCTGCGGCCTGTCCCGACACGCTGGAAATAATCCCCGCGCGGCTGGTTTCCAGAAAGCCGCTGCCATCGACCGCGGCAAGGGATTCGGCAAAACTGCGGACCGCCATTTCCGGGCCAACCGGTGGCAATTCGTGCCGGGCGGTGAGCATGAAGGCGGGGCCACCCTGCCATGTGACAGATTGCAGACGGGCCGCAACCGGCACCTGGCTGCCGTCGCGATGGGCCAGATGGTTCACCGGGCCGGCGTTTTCACCTGTCTGGGAGGGCGAGGGGAAAATCGCCCCCATGCCCACAGCGCGCAGGCTGGCACTGTCGGGATAGCCGACCAGTTCGGTCAGGGCGCGGTTGGCAAAAAGGATTTGCTGATCGCGGAAAATCAGCAAACCCAGCGGCAACCGGTTGAGCACCAGGCTTTCATCGCTGAGATTGACGAGGCTGTTTTGCTGCGATGGCGCCTTGCTGGGCGGCAATTGCACCACGTCGGGCGTGCCGGATTCGCTGGCCTGACGCTCGCGGCCAACACGGTCGGACAATATCCGCGATAATTCCTCGAAATTATAGCGCGAGCTGACATCTTCAGCGGCAGGCGCGGGCGCGCTTTCCGGTTCTGGGGTGTCGTCGGCAACCGTCTCGGGTTCAAACCCCCGGCCCACAATCCGCCAAAGGCTTTCGGCCACCTCAGGCAGGGTCGCTTCCACCGGCGGATCTATATCGCTTTGATCGTCCGGCTGATCGGCATCCGGGGTGGATATGGTTTCATCAACAATTGTGTCGTCGTCTTCGACGGCATCAGATGCTGCATCTTCGGCGCGCTCTTGCACAGGTACAGCACCGTCTGGCGCAGGTGAGAACGTCACCGGGCTGGAAATGCCTTCAGGAATGACATCATCCTCGGGGCCGAGCGGGGTGAAAAGGGCCTCGTCGTCCGCCAGCCTGTCGAGCAGGGAACCAAGATCGCGTGCGGGCACCGTGTCGGTATCCGGTTCCGGCGCAATCTCAGACACGGGGCTTTCGTCTGACACGTCAAGCTGATCGGCGGCAAACAGAACCACTTTGGCGGCGTTCGGGCCGGCGCTCAGGCTGATGGCCTCGTCACGCGCGCTGTCAAAATGTGCGGCACTGGCAGACGCCGCCAGCACATTGCCCTTGGCATCGTTGATGACAAACCCGGTATTGGTGTCAAAAACATCATCGAGAATTTCAGCGCTCAGGCCGTGCTCGGCCATCAATTCCTTGTCGATGCGGTCTACGGCCACAACCAGCAAGGCCACCCGGCCGTCATCAAGCGGCAGGGGGGTGCAGGTGCAGGTTGCGGAAACCGGCTTGCTGCCGGCCAGAAACTGAATGCGAGACAGTGAAGCGCGGCCAGTGGCCCCCAGCCGGATAATGCGGGAAACCTGACCTTTGATCGGCACCGCCAGCGGGGCGAGTTTGAGCCCATGGCGCTTGGACTTGGCGCGGAAAAGTTTTGCCGCCGGGTTGCGCCACAACAATTCATCGCCATTGGCTGTCCACAGCCACGCCGGACGAGGATCGGTCAAATAACCGATGGCGCGTCGCCTAGCCTCAGAATTGACCCCGTTGATACCCATCACTACTCACAACACCACGCGCCAATGTGCCATTCTGGCACAAATTGCGGCAAGATTTTTACAAATCCTCAATATCGTGTGGATGAGGCGCGGTCCACCGGGGAGAGCCTGTATCGGGCAAACAATCGCCTGCATGGTTAAGTTCGGAGGGGGTGGAGGCGATCCCTGGACGCAAACCGCAAATTCGGCCTTGTCAGGTCGGGCAAGTCGCCCTATGTTCCGCCCGGCTTCGGACCTGTTCCGAAGACGTGTGCCGCCTTAGCTCAGTTGGTTAGAGCGCTAGAATGTGGATCTAGAGGTCCCCCGTTCGATCCGGGGAGGCGGTACCACTCTCCCCGGATGATTTCTCAGCCCTTATTGTGCCAGTCGCAAATCTGCCAATTGCAGCGCGATTTCTTCAAACACACCCGTCAACTCGGATGCATTCGTGGGGAAGAACGCTTGCGTTGCGTCCTTGGCACAGCTGGTCAGCATGGATTTCACGCTTTCGGGCGGCTTCAGGCCGATCGTGAAAATATCGATGCCGGCGGCCTTCATGTTCTCGCACGTCTTGAGCAGGCGCGCGTCGACAAGGTCTTCCATTTCACCATCTGACTTGGATTCGTCACCCATGCGCCGGTTCACCGGGAACCCGTAAGGCGCATAGTAATAGGCGCCGTTGAGCCGGGAGGAATCGCTGTTATTGCTGTAATAGGTGTTCTGGCCATCCGTCATCAGGATCATGACCTTGTAGGTCGCGGTTTCATAATTCCGGCCCTCTTCAAGCGGCGCGGTGGGTGAAAGTGCATGGAAACCCCAAATCGCACCCTGATGAATATTGGTGGCACCGTTGGACACCATGCTATCGATGGTGCTGATCACCGAAGCGCGGGTATTGGTCAGCGGCAGGAGCGGTGTTGATACGCAGGCAGCATTCGGGCCAAAGCGGTTCGAGCCGGATGTGTTAGCGGATACATTATTGTATTTGCAAATGCGTTCCTGGCGTTCGCGGTCGCTCAGTTTCGATACGAATGAAATCCGTGTGAAGCAGGTGCGAATGCGCTCACGCCGGTACTCACCATAATAGCGGTAGGTATTGTCGCTGACCGTGGTCGTGGTTTCCCCGGAGCAGGAACAGGCGCTGTTGTCGGTATTCGTTCTGCCATCCTCGCTTGTGCCGGAGTAATAATTGTTCGAACTGTTGCAATTGTTGCCGCTGGAATTGCAGTTGTAATAAACCCGCTTCCAGGTGCAGGTGCCGTAAGGCTGGCAGCTCTGCGGATCGTCACTGATGTAATTATTGTAATAGCTGCCGCCTGTATCCGGCTCGTCCGGCTGGAACGCGGGGATAAACAACGTATCCGGCGTGGCAGCATTCGGGACGGTATCATCAGCATCATAGGGCTGTTTGCGCGCCTCCACGCAGCCGGCCCAGGAGACATTGTTGATGCCGTCGTAATACGAAAAGCGCGGGGCCGGACCGTTGAACGTGTTGGATGAATTATCATCATTGTCAAAATTGTCCTGGGACGCCTCGGAAAGCCCGCCTGTATCCATCCATGCCGCATTCCGGTTGGATGACCCGATATTGACCCAGAAATTGAAGGGTACGACGCTGATATAGGTGCTGTCGGAAACACTGCCGTCACCGCCGTCAGCGGGGTTTTTGTATTCGTAAAGAATATCGGTGGCGCTTTTGGCAGCCTTCTTTAGATTGACCATCCGGCTTTCGTCATCCATCGATCCTGAATTGTCGAGCACCATGGCCACTTCAAGAAACAGCTTCTTGCGGGTCGCTTTGGAGACAACGGCAGGGGTGAAATTCTCAAAGCCGAGCAAGGCAACAAAGGTCGTGGGCACCGTCAGGCGGGCCTGCACCAGCAGCGAACCCTCTTCATCATCTGTGTCCACCGACTCAATGACCGCGCCGATGCGGTCATCGTCGATCTGTTGGTCGACAAGCGCACGTATCAACGTTTTCAGCTCGGCGTCGGTCTTTTCATAAATTTTGGGCTGCAGGGAAAGCGCGGCGGCATCGAGCGCCACCTGGGCGCGGTTGCGCGCCTGTTCCAGCATCACATAATCAACGACAGCGCCGGACAGGGCGACCAGAACAATGGCCATAACCCCGAACAGGATAAGAAAGGCACCATCTTCGTTACGGGCAAACCTGCCCACAAGTTTTAAAAAATCGCGCATAATATCCAGCACCCAAACTCGTCAAAGAGTGCAGTGTGCCTGAAATTAGTAACTAAAGAACCACCACTTTCGCGCCAATTTTTATGCGCCCGTAAAGATCAATGATGTCGTCATTGGTCAGTCTGATGCAGCCAGACGACACATTGCCGCCAATGGTCCAGGGCTGATTGGTGCCGTGAATCCGGTAAAGTGTGGCGCCGATATAAAGCGCGCGCGCACCCAGCGGGTTGTCCGGTCCACCTTCCATGAAGTGCGGAATTTCCGGCTGCCGGGCGATCATTTCCTTCGGCGGTGTCCAGCTCGGCCATTCGCGTTTTGCCGAGACCCGGTGTGTGCCCGACCATTCGAAGCCGCTGCGCGCAACGCCAATGCCATAGCGCATCGCCAAACCATTGCTCATCACCAGATAAAGGTATTTTTGCCCGGTATTCACGACAATTGTGCCCGCGCGCTGGTCTGATTTATAGCGCACGACCTGACGCAGCAATTGTGGATTGACCCCGTATTTTGAGCGCAGCGCCAGCCCGTTGGTGGGTGTGCCCTTGGTCAGGGTCATCCCCGGCGGGGGCGCATAATAGATATTTTTACGGTGCTGGTTTGCAAATCCGCCGGCGGCCATGGCCGGGGTGATCGTCAACAGACCCGCCAGCAAAACGCTGACCGCGCGCTTGGCGCGAGGAAATTTCCGCAACATGGCAATACTCACTACATTTATGCCCGGCCGGTGCTTTATGAAGAACCGGCAATACTCCCCTTATGGTTACGCATATTGGCCAAGATTACGTGAAGGGGCATGGTAAAGCTTTTGCCACCTGCCATGGTTGAGAAGAGGTAAACACACAGCGGCCGCCCCTGACCTGTCCTGACAGGTTCTGACATGGCAAGATGCACAATGGTGATCTTGGGATTCGATAGGGGACGAGAAGAGTGGAACGGTGTTTCTGGGCGGGCGAAGATCCTCTTTATCAGGCTTATCACGATCAGGAATGGGGACGCCCCGTTACCGGGGATTTTCGGCTGTTCGAGAAAATCTGTCTGGAAGGTTTTCAGTCCGGGCTCAGCTGGTTCACGATTCTGAAAAAGCGGGAACGCTTTCGCGAAGTGTTTGCGGGCTTTGATTTCGAGCGTGTTGCGCGTTTCACAGAAGCCGATATCGAGCGGCTTTTGACCGATACCGGCATTATCCGGCATCGCGGCAAGATTGCCTCCACCATCAACAATGCCGCCCGCGCCATTGAACTGCGCGACGAGTTCGGCTCGCTCGCCGCCTATTTCTGGCGCTTTGAGCCCAAAGAGGTCGACAGGCCGGATGTGTTCACCGCCGATGTGCTGAAAACCCTGGCCCAGACCGATGCGTCCCGCGCCCTCTCGGCCGATCTGAAAAAGCGGGGATGGTCCTTTGTCGGGCCCACCACGGCCTATGCCTTCATGCAGGCCATGGGGCTGGTCAATGACCATACCGAACACTGCTTTTGCCGGCATGAGGTGGAAACGCTGCGGCAGGGCTTTGTTCGACCAGGCTGATGTAAACTTGCAACACTTGCCGGCAGCCTGCGTCAACCTGCCACATCTGTGCTTGTCTCTGTTCCCGCACAGGTCTATGAGACACGGGTCTGTTCAACCCCCGTGATTACACGCAACAAGGGAGACTCTACATGATGTATTGTGTTGTTACCCCGCGTAACGGGAATAGCGGCAAACGGGTCCATCGATCCTAACGATGACTCTGTCGCCGGGTTTTCTCCCGTGCCGGACACTTTTCCAAAAAACATAACTCAATGACAGCCTGACCCAACGGCACAATGCCGTCTGGCGTTCGTCTGATCATCACAGCTTTCAATCAGGAGCCGGTTTGCGCTGACGCGTGAACGCAGGATAGCTATGTCGATTCAACCATTTGAGGGCCGCCCCCGGCGCGCCCGCACGCTATATATATTCAGGATTCTGCCCCGTTTCGCCCGCTGGGTGATGGCACGTGTGCGTGCCTATCGGCGTCGCCGGGCCCAGCGGATACCCGAACACCTGCCCAACAGCCTGCGCAAGGATGTCGGCCTGCCGCTCAAGCCTGAGCGTCTGAATGCCTGGGACCTTATGCGGTGGTAGAACAAGCGCATGCGTGCAAGCCGCGCCCCTTGCGGGCGGGCTTGCACCATGCCTTGCCCCAAACCGCTCAATCCGCTAGGAACGGCGCGAGTTTCGGGGCAATTTGTGCCCCTCAGGTTTCAGGTAAGACCCATGTCCAAGAAAAATGCGCTGATCGCCCCGCGCCTGCCACGCGGGTTTGAAGATCGCACCGCCACAGACGTGGCCACAACCAACACAATGATCGCCAAAATCCGCGAGGTTTATGAGCGCTACGGCTTTGACCCCGTCGAGACACCATTTTTTGAATATACCGATACGCTCGGCAAGTTCCTGCCCGATACGGACCGGCCCAATGCCGGTGTGTTCTCGCTGCAGGATGATGACGAGCAATGGATGAGCCTGCGCTATGATTTGACCGCGCCGCTCGCCCGTCATTTCGCCGAAAATTTCGAAACCCTGCCCAAACCCTACCGCACCTATCGCCAGGGCTATGTGTTCCGCAATGAAAAGCCGGGGCCGGGGCGGTTCCGCCAGTTCATGCAGTTCGATGCCGATACGGTCGGGGCCGCCGGACCCGAGGCGGACGCCGAAATGTGCATGATGATGGCCGACACCATGGATGCGCTGGGGCTTGAAGGCAAATATGTCGTCCGGGTCAATAACCGCAAGGTGCTGGACGGGGTGCTGGAAAGCGCCGGGGTGACAGACGAGGGCCAGAAGCTGGCAGTGCTGCGCGCCATCGACAAGCTCGACAAGTTTGGCTTTGAAGGTGTGAAGTTGTTGCTCGGCGAAGGCCGTAAGGATGAGAGCGGTGATTTTACCAAGGGAGCGAAACTGAACAACGATCAAGTTAATACGGTCATCGGATATTTGGTTGAAGGGCACAACATCAAAGGTCTCGGTCAGGCCTATATAAACAGCCAAAGCAAAAGCGACGCCTTGTTCGAGAACGCGGCTACATCTTTCAAAACGGTAGTTGGCGACTCGCAAATCGGCGCTCAGGGAATAGATGAGCTAATTTCGATGGCCAAAACATTTGCTGCGTCCGGCTATTCAGGGCGGATAATATTAGACCCCTCCGTCGTCCGTGGCCTTGAATATTACACCGGCCCGGTTTTTGAAATTGAACTGACCTTCCCCGTGACCAACGAAAAAGGCCAGGAAGTCGTCTTCGGTTCCGTCGGCGGCGGTGGCCGTTATGACGGGCTGGTGTCGCGTTTCCGCAAGCAGCCTGTGCCCGCAACCGGCTTTTCCATTGGCGTGTCACGGCTGGCCCATGCCCTCAAGCTGACCGGCAATGTCGGGGCCGAACAGCCCGTTGGCCCGGTTGTCGTTTGCGTGATGGATAAGGACCAGAAACCCGGCTACCAGAAAATGGTCGCCGAATTGCGTGCCGCCGGTATCCGGGCCGAAATGTTCCTTGGCAATCCCAAGAATGTCGGCAAGCAGTTTGCCTATGCCGATCAGCGCAACGCGCCCGCCGTGGTCATTGAAGGGTCGCAGGAGCGTGAGGCGGGCAAGGTGCAGATCAAGGATTTGATTGTCGGCAAGGAAATGTCCGCCGAAATCACCGACAATGAGCAATGGAAGGCCGAACGGCCCGGCCAGTTCGAATGCGACCGCAGCGAACTGGTGGAAAAGATTGCCGCATTGCCGGCGGTCAAAGCCTGGCTGGATGCAAAACGAAAATGAGCGACGCGGCAACACGGCGCGCAGCGCTGGCAGCATTGACGAACGGGCAGGGGATCACCGCGGTGAACCCGCCCATCCTATTGCCCGCCAATCCCTATTTTGATCTCGCGGGCGAGGATTTTGGCCGCCGCCTGCTGCTGACCAATGGCAGCGATGGTATCGAATATTGCCTCCGGCCCGATTTCACCCTGCCCATCACCACCGCCTATCTCGAAAGCGAGAGTGCGGGCCTGCCTGAAGCATTCGGCTATCTCGGTCCCATCTTTCGCCAGCGCGTGAGCGGCCCCACCGAGTTCGATCAGGCCGGGCTGGAACTGTTCGCGCAAAAAGACCCCGATGCCGCGCTGGACCGTGTGCTGGCTTTCGCGCTTTCCGCGCTCGATACCTATGGCATCAGGCCAAGCGTCCGCCTCGGATCGGTTGCCCTGTTCGAAGCGCTGCTCGCCGCTGCCGACATGCCCGATGTCTGGCGCAGCCGCATTCGGCACCGTTTCGGCCATCCCGAAGCCATGGCGCGCCTGCTCGATCGTCTCGCCGATCCGCACAGCGCAACCGCGGGGTCTTTGCCCTGGAAGCGCGAGGAACTGCTTGGCGTGGTTGCCGACCAGATGGTCAATGCCGGACTGAGCCTGACCGGCAGCCGTTCGCCTGAAGAAATCGCCGAACGTTATTATGAAAAGCAGGCCCTGGCCGCCGCCCGCGTGCCCTCGGAGACGATTACGCTTTTGCAAAATTATCTCTCGGTCGCCGCTGATGCGCGCACGGCGCTGATCTCCATTGAAGGCCTCGCCGAAGATCAGGGCATTGATATTTCAGAGCCGCTGGCGCGGCTGATGACGCATTTTGAAACGCTGGAAGCGGCGGAAAATGTCGGCGAAATCAGCTTTGAGGGCGGGTTCAGCCCAAGGCTCGATTATTACACCGGCATCGTTTTCGAGATGAAGGGCCATAACGGCACGCTCGTTTCGGGCGGCGAATATGACCGCATGCTTGAACGGCTGGGCGCATCGCGCCGCATCACCGCGTCCGGTTGCGCGGTCTGGGTCGACCGGCTGGAAGCGGAGACACGGCTATGAGAGACGTCATTCTCGCTGTGCCCTCAAAAGGGCGTCTGGAAGAACTCTCCCGCGCGGTATTTGCCGAGGCGGGCCTCTCGATCACCCGGCCGGGCGGCGCGCGCTCCTATGCGGGCGCGCTTGAGGGCATTGACGAGGTGTCCGTGCGCTTCATGCCGGCGGGGGAAATCGCCCGCGAGCTGGTGCGCGGCACGGTGGACCTGGGCATTACCGGCGTCGATCTGATCCACGAAACGGCTGAAAACGGCCCCGAAAGCGTGGTGCTGGCCTGCGATCTGGGCTTTGGCGAAGCCGATGTGGTGGTTGCCATCCCCGACGCCTGGATCGATGTCACCCATATGCGCGACCTCTCCGATGTCGCCTCGGATTTCCGCGCCCGGCATGGCCGCTACCTGCGGGTGGCCACCAAATATGTCAATCTGACCCGACGCTATTTCGCCGAGCACGGCATTGCCGAATACCGCATTGTCGAAAGCGTCGGCGCGACGGAAGCCGCTCCCGCCTCGGGCGCTGCAGACCTGATTGTCGATATCACCTCGACCGGCTCGACCCTTAAGGCCAACGGGCTGCGCATTCTGGTGGATGGCACAATTTTGAAAAGTTCGGCCCATTTGATCGTGTCGCGCGGATCGCAATGGTCCCCGGCCCAGCGCCTGGTGCTGTCGCAATTGCTTGACGCCATCGGCGTCGTCGCGAACGAGGGCTGATCTTGCCCGACATTTTGACGCTGATACTGCTGGGGGGTGTTGGCGCACTCGCCGGCTTTATCGATGCGATTGCCGGGGGCGGTGGCTTGATCGCCCTGCCGGCGCTTCTCTCGGTCGGCGTGCCGCCGGTCGCAGCGCTCGCCACCAACAAGATGCAAGGTGCCATTGGCACCGGCATTGCGGCACTGACCTTCTGGCGGCGGGGCCTTGTGGCCCTGACGCCGATGATCCCGGCCATGATCGCCACCTTCATCGGTTCCTATCTGGGCGCAGTCGCGGTCAAAAGCATCGACACCTCCACGCTCAAAGTGGTCGTGCCCTTCGCCCTGATCGGCATCGCGCTCTATTTTCTGCTCGCCCCGAAAATCACCGATGAAAGCCGCGCCGCGCGGCTGCAATTCGGCTTGTTCGTGCCCCTCTTTGGTTTCGGCATCGGCTTTTACGACGGCATTTTCGGGCCCGGCACCGGCTCGTTCTTCACCATTGCCTTCGTCACCCTGTTCGGCCTGGGCATCACACGGGCGGCGGGGCACACCAAAGTGCTCAATTTCATCTCGAATCTGGCAGCGCTCGCCCTGTTCATTCCGGCGGGCGATGTGCTCTGGCCTGTCGCGATCGTCATGGCGGCAGGGCAGGTGATCGGCGGTTATCTCGGCGCCCTGACCGGCATCCGCTTTGGCGCAAGGCTGATCAAGCCGCTGGTCGTGGTGATCTCGGTCATTTTGGCCGCAAGGCTGTTGTGGACCGCCTGAGCCGGGCATTTCGGGAATAACTGGTTACTGCATAAAAAAGCGCCGGTGTTGCCACCGGCGCTTTTCCTGTTCGTCCGTGACTGGGAAGTAACGGAACGAAACCTGGTAGACGTAAGGGGTTGAGCCTAGAAGCCCATACCGCCCATGCCACCCATACCGCCCATGTCGCCGCCGCCGGGCATAGCCGGAGCGTCGTCCTTGGGCAGGTCAGCGATCATGGCTTCCGTCGTGATCAGCAGGGAAGCAACCGAAGCGGCATCCTGCAGCGCGGTACGCACAACCTTGACGGGATCAACGATGCCCATCTTGATCATGTCGCCATATTCGCTGGTCTGGGCGTTATAGCCATAGGTCTCGGACGCGTTCTCAAGGATCTTGCCGACAATGACAGAACCTTCGTCGCCAGAGTTGGCAGCGATCTGACGGATCGGTGCCTGAAGGGCACGACGCACGATGTCGATACCGGCATCCTGGTCGCTGTTGCCGCCCTTGGCCTTGAGAGCAGAGGACGCACGCAGCAGCGCAACGCCACCGCCCGGTACAATGCCTTCTTCAACCGCAGCGCGGGTTGCATTGAGCGCGTCTTCAACGCGGTCCTTGCGTTCCTTCACTTCAACTTCAGTCGCACCGCCAACCTTGATCACGGCAACGCCGCCAGCGAGCTTCGCGAGACGCTCCTGCAGCTTTTCCTTGTCATAGTCGGAAGTGGTTTCTTCGATCTGCGCCTTGATCTGGCCAACGCGGGCTTCGATGTCGCTCTTCTGACCGGCACCATCGACGATGGTTGTGGTTTCCTTGGTGATGTCGACCTTCTTGGCAGTGCCGAGCATGTCCATGGTGACATTCTCAAGCTTGATGCCGAGATCCTCGGAGATAACCTGACCACCGGTGAGGATGGCGATATCTTCGAGCATGGCCTTGCGGCGGTCGCCGAAGCCAGGTGCCTTGACGGCTGCAACCTTGAGACCGCCACGCAGACGGTTGACCACGAGGGTCGCCAGGGCTTCGCCCTCGATGTCTTCTGCAATGATCAGCAGCGGACGCGAGGACTGAACCACCGATTCAAGGATCGGGAGCAGCGACTGCAGGTTGGAAAGCTTCTTCTCATGGAGAAGGATCAGCGGATCTTCCAGGTTCGCAACCATCTTTTCGGTGTTGGTCACGAAGTACGGGCTGAGGTAGCCGCGGTCGAACTGCATGCCTTCAACAACGTCAACAGTTGTCTCGGAAGTCTTGGCTTCCTCAACGGTGATGACGCCTTCGTTGCCGACTTTTTCCATCGCGCGGGCGATTTCTTCACCGATGAAGGCTTCGCCATTGGCGGAGATGGTGCCAACCTGGGCAACTTCAGCGCTGGTCGAAATGTCCTTCTTGGCTTTGCCAAGATTGTCGATGACTTCGGTGACAGCGAGGTCGATGCCGCGCTTCAGGTCCATCGGGTTCATGCCCGCTGCAACCAGCTTGACGCCTTCGGTCACGATGGCCTGGGCCAGAACCGTTGCAGTCGTGGTGCCGTCGCCAGCTGTATCATTGGTCTTGGAGGCCACGGAACGCACCATCTGTGCGCCCATGTTTTCAAACTTGTCTTCAAGTTCGATTTCCTTGGCAACCGAAACACCGTCTTTGGTGATGCGCGGTGCGCCGAAGGACTTGTCGATAACAACGTTGCGACCTTTGGGGCCGAGGGTAACCTTCACCGCATTTGCGAGAATGTTGACGCCGCGCAACATCTTCTCGCGGGCTTCGGTCGAGAATTTTACTTCCTTAGCAGCCATTTTATAGCTCCTTGAAACTTAAGTTAACGGAGGGTGAGAGGTTTTACGCCTCGATCACGCCCATGATGTCGCTTTCTTTCATGATCAGCAGGTCTTCACCGCCAACCTTGACTTCGGTGCCGGACCATTTGCCGAACAGCACGCGATCACCAGCCTTGACGTCGGGGGCAATGTGCTTGCCGGCATCGTCACGGGCACCAGGGCCAACAGAGACGATAACGCCTTCAGAGGGCTTTTCTTTCGCGGTGTCGGGGATGATGATCCCGCCAGCTGTCTTCTCTTCGCTATCAACACGCCGAACAACGACGCGATCATGCAGGGGACGGAAGCTCATGTTCGCTCCTTCACGTTTCTAAAATTGAAATCCAAATGGATAGTGAAACTGGGACTGTTAGCACTCACTAACGAGGAGTGCTAACAGCTGCCGTGGATATATGAATGCTGAAGCGAGGAGTCAAGGAGGGGGGATTTCGCCGCAGCAAAATTTTCTCGGCCTTTGGTCTTGGCATTCCATCAACCCAACAAATTTATGTGACGAAACATGGGCAACACGAGTATGGCCGTTGGGGACAAAATCGCCGTATCCGCCGGCATTAGCCGTGCAGGGGGTTGCCATCAGCGATAGTGTCTATAAATAGGGCCATGTCTCCTCATGATACCGGCCCCCAACGGAGGGACATACTGGTAGAGGCCCTGATGGGCTGGTAAAAGGATTGGGCCATTTATGAATATCACAATTATCTGCGCAGCTCCCAACAAGGTGGGACGAAGCCGTCGTCTGGCCCTGCTGTGTGAAGAGCGGTTGCAGGCGCTTGGTGCGGAAACCACGTTTATTGACCTGCATGATCTTAACCTGCCCAATTTCGACAATAACGAAATCTTCGCAACTGAGGCCTTCAACGATCTTCACGCGAAGGTGCTGGCCAGCGATGGTCTGGTTCTGTGCAGCCCCGTCTATAACTGGGGCATCAGCTCGGAACTGAAAAAGTTCATTGAATATATCGGCGCCACCAGCCCGGACGGATCACAGCAGGGTGCGCTTTTTGACAAGGTGGTCTCGTTCGTCAATATCGGCGGCCTGCCACACAGCTATACCGCCTTCCGCGAAATCGCCACGGCGCTGATGCTGGATTTCAAATGCATCATCAATCCCTACAACGTCTATGCCCATAACCGGCACTGGACAGAAGAAGGCGAGCTGGACGACGTGGTTGCGACCCGTGTCGACAAGAGCATGCAGGTCGCCAAGGAATTGTGCGACAAGCTGGCCGGACGTAATTACAGTTCCACCTGGGAAATCTGAACCTAGAAGGCCTTGATCAGGCGGCCCCGGCCAGCCGGTGCTCCATCTGCTCCCAGGCCTGCCGCTTGCGATAGATCGTGGACGGGCTGATCTCCAATGCGGCCGCTGCCTGGGCGATATTGCCCGAGAAATGCGCCACGGTGTCTTCAATAATGCGCTGCTCCTGTTGCCACATGGGCAGGATTTTCGGAGTGGCATTCGCATCCGTCAGCGCGGGGCGGGCGGCTGCATGGCCTTCTATATCCGCCGCCGCGATCATTTCGGGCGTGATTTCACGACCATCGAACATCACCACGATCCGCCGGATCATGTTCTGCACCTGCCGGACATTGCCCGGCCATTCCCGTGCCACCAGCATATCGGCGGCCTGCGCGCTGATGCAGGCGAAATGCTTGTGTTCCTCACGGGCAAACTGCGCAAGGAAATGCCGGGCCAGCGGCAGGATATCGGCGGGACGTTGCCGCAGCGGTGGCAAATGGATGGGCAGCACGTGCAAACGATAGAACAGGTCTTCGCGGAAACGCCGCTCGGCAATCAATTGCATGGGATTGCGATTGGTCGCGCAGATCACCCGCACATCAACCGGCCGGGCCACGCCTTCGCCAACCCGCGTAATCGTGCCGGTTTGCAAAAAGCGCAACAGCTTGGTTTGCAGGCTGAGATCCATCTCGCCGATTTCATCAAGAAACAGCGTGCCGCCATCGGCCAGCTCGGCGGCCCCCTGCCGGTCACGAACCGCGCCGGTATAGGCCCCGCGCACCGCGCCAAACAATTCCGTTTCCATCAGATCGCGCGGAATGGCCCCGCAATTCACCGCAATCAGCGGCTTGTCCGCCCGCGGGCCGCGCCGGTGCAGCGCTTCGGCACACACTTCCTTGCCCGTGCCGCTCTCGCCGGTAATAAAGACAGGGGCCGTGGACGGCGCAATCCGGCTGATCTGCTCGTAAACCACCCGCATCTGGTTCGATAGTCCCACAAAGCTTTCAAAATCGGCATCTGCGCCCATAGCGCTTGTGTCGATCTGCATCGCGCCGGCCTTGCCATGGCGCTGGGCCAGTTCCTCAACCCGGGCGGCAAAGGCGGGGCCGCAAATCGGCTTTGGAATATAGTCATGGGCCCCGGCACGCATCGCCGCCACGGCGCTTGAAACCGAACGGCCATCCGACAGGGCGATAATCAGCCCGCCCTCGGCCAGCCGGCACAGCCGGTTCATGGCAACTTCGGGTTGCGGCGAAATATCGGCAAGACTGTCCAGATCGACCACCAGAATGTCAAAACTGCCCGCGCGCAACAACGCGCAGGCCGCCCGGCCCGAATCGGCTGAGACAATCTCTGTGTTCGCCCCAAGACATTCTTTCAGGTCGCGAACAGCCGTTTGGCACCCCTCGGGGTTTCGTTCCAGCAGCAAAAGGCGCGTTTGGGCGTCGGATCCCGTGTCGGATCGCATCAGGGCATATTCCCTCTTCTGGGGGTTTGGAGCTTGTTCCTGAATTCAATTGTTGATGAACAGGGTAAATAAAGCGTTTTGAAACAAGAAGAACCTTGCCGAGCTTTTGACATTGGGCTGGGGGTGCTAAGAGGGGCAATCGATTCCGTCAACGGAGGCGGAAAGCCACTCGTGCAGGCTTTGGTTTACATATTTATTTCCCTGGCAGGCGCGGCCATTGCGGCCACTGCCTATTTTGGGCTGATGTTTACGCCGATAGAGGCGACCCTGACCGGGCTGGTCGGCGTCGCCCTCGCTATCGTCATGCTTGAACGCACCCTGCGCCGCCGGGCCGAATCCCGCCTTGAACGCGGGATCGAGGATTTGTCGCGCCTGCTCTCCACAGATGCACAGGCCGGGCAGGTGCTCAGCCAGCGCATTAATGAAATGGCCAATGTCGAAGCCGGTCAGCGCCTTGAAGCGCTGGAAGCAGATGTGTCCGTCATCGGCACGGTGGTGCAACAGGTCGCCGAGGCGGTGGCAGATCTCGAGCAGGGTCATATCGATCTTGCAGCCCGCATGGAAAAGCCCCAAACCAGCGTGCCCGACGAGGATGACAGGTTTTTCGACGAACCTTCGGGCAAGGCAGCGCTGACACCTGAAGTGCAGCTGACTGCCGACGCCGTTGAGCGGGCATTGCAGGATGAACGTCTGGTCTTCCACGTCCAGCCGATCGTCACCCTGCCGCAGCGCCGCACCAATGGCTATGATTTGCTGCCCCGCATCCAGCTGGAGAACGGCGAATATACCGATGCCTGCGATTTCACACCGCGCCGGGGCGGCGATGCGCTGATTCAGAAAATCGAGCAGATGGCCTGGGAGAAGGCGGTTTATCTGGCCCGTCAGGCCCGCGCCGCCGGTGAGCCGATTGCAATTTTCGCGCCCTTGTCACGCGCAACCCTTGCCGATCCCGATGCGGTGGAACGGGCGGTCACCCGGCTGGATGGCAGCCGGGCCATGGCCAAGGATATCAGTTTCGCGATCAAGGAACGGCAATGGAGCGGGCTGAACGCCATGGAAAAGCACGCCCTCGCCATGCTGGTCGAGAAGGGGGCCGGCGTCTCTGTCATCGACATGAAAACGCTGCGCATGAATTTTGCCGAGATGGAAGAGGCGGGCGTCACCTCTGTGCGCGCCGATGCGACCCGTTTCATCAACCAGCCGGAAACCTTCACCGATTTCCATAGCTCGGATGTCGCCGCCTATATCAATCGCTACGGCATTGATCTCATCATGACAGACGTACACAGCGAACAGCAGATATTGTCTTTGCTTGAAGACGGTGTGCGTTTCGTGCAAGGCAATCACATCTCGATGCCGGGACCTGTGCCGGCGAACATGTCAGTGGGGCAGCCCGTCCGCGCCCAGGGCGCGCGTGAGCGGGCCCGCACCTGAACCGTAAGGAACGATCGTGCCAGAAAATGCAGGCGCCTTGCCGCGCCTCTCCGACTTGTCCGGCCTTTATGATGGCGTGCTGTCCGATGTCTGGGGTGTCGTTCATAACGGCATAACGCCTTATCCATCGGCGGTTGAGGCGCTGGTGGCGTTTCGCCGCGCGGGCGGCCATGTGGTTTTGATCACCAATGCGGCCCGTACCACGCCCCATATCGTTCAGATGCTCGACGACATGGGCGTGCCGCGCGAAGCCTATGATGCCATGGTCACATCGGGGGACGTAACCCGCGCCCTGATCGCAACCTATAAGGGCCAGTCGATCCACCATGTCGGGCCGGGCAGCGATCACCCGATCCTTGAAGGTCTCGATGTGGCCGAGGGGCCGGCTGCCACCGCTTCAGCTGTGGTTGTGACCGGGCTGGATGATCCCGCCCAGACCCCGGATGATTATGAAACTCGCATGGGCGAATGGCTTGAGCTGGGCCTGCCCATGATCTGCGCCAACCCTGACAAGGTCGTCGAGGTGGGCGATAAAATGGTCTATTGCGCCGGTGCCCTGGCCGATATCTATGCGGCGCGGGGCGGCACGGTCGCGCTGGCCGGCAAGCCCTATCCGCCGATCTACAAGGAATCCCTTGCAGCGCTTGAAAAGGCGGCGGGCCGCGCCATTGATCCGCGCCGGGTTGTTGCCATTGGCGACAGCGTGCGCACCGATGCAACCGGTGCCGCGGATGCCGGGGTCGATTTCCTGTTTATCACCGGATCGATCCACGCTGATGAAATCGATGCTTTCGGCAACCCCGATCCGGAGGCGATAAAGGCGCTGGTGGCACCCACCGGCGCGCGGCTGGCCGGGTTCCAGTCCCGCCTGACCTGATTGCATATTCGCGGCAAAATGTTGCAAATAACGCAGGAAAAGGGCAGGGTCGCGCCGCATTTCAAGGCATCCGGGTGCAAACCTGACAGGGTGCACGGTCCGTGCCGTGATATAACCGGGGGCGCATCCCCATTTGGATGGCGTCCTCTATGAGGTCTAGTTTGACGGAATTCAAAATTCTACACGGCTTGGGCGATGTCCCATCCGGACTACGCAACGGGGTTGTCGCCATCGGCAATTTCGATGGCTGCCACCGGGGACACCAGCGTGTTTTTGCCAGTGCCACCAGCCTTGCAAAGTCAAAGGGCAAGCCGGCGGTTGTGCTCACCTTCGAGCCGCACCCGCGCGACGTTTTCGCGCCCGAACCATTCATGTTCCGACTGACCGATGGCATCCAGAAAGCGCGTCTGGCCAAGGCGTTCGGTTTTGACGGGATTGTCGTTATGCCGTTCAACCGCGATCTGGCCGGGGTCGAGGCCGAGGATTTCGTCGGCCGCTTCATCATCGATGCGCTCAATGCAGAGGCTGTGGTGGTGGGCGAGGATTTCCATTTCGGCAAGCGCCGTGGCGGCACCCCTGAATTTCTGGCCCAGGCGGGCACACGGCACGGCTTTGAAGTGCACCAGCTCAACCTGCTCGAAGAGGGGTCGGAACCGGTTTCCTCTTCCCGCATCCGCGATGCCCTTAATACCGGCGAACTGGAAACCGCCAACCGGCTGCTCGGTTATCACTGGATTGTCGAGGGCACGGTGATTGTGGGCGATCAGCGCGGGCGCGAATTGGGCTATCCCACCGCCAATTTTGCCCTCCCGGATAATTCACGGCTCACCCAGGGGATTTATGCCGTCCGTTTGCGGCTCGGCGACCGTCTGCTCGATGGCGTGGCCAGCTTTGGCAAGCCGATGTTCGACAATGTTCAGCCCCCGTTTGAAGTCCATATTTTTGATTTCGATGAAGATATTTATGGAGAAAAAGTCGAAGTGGCGCTAATAAGCCATATCCGGGGGCAGATGACCTTTGACGGACTAGAGGGTTTGATTAAGCAGATGGACAAGGATAGCGCCAAGGCACGGGACGTATTGCAAAACGTCCAGCCGCTATCGGATCTCGACAGGGAACTGGGGTTCATTATCTAGGGATAGCGGCAAACGGGCTCCCGTTTGCTTCTGTCCCGGTAACAAACTGGCACCATTGTTCCGCTCTTGCTAGAACCAGAGACCGGATCTGATCTCAAAATCAAGAATTCCCGAAGGCTATTATGACCGACACCGCTGAAGGCGCGACCACCCGCGACTATTCCAAAACCCTGTTTCTGCCGCAGACCGAATTTCCCATGCGCGCGGGCCTGCCCAAGCGCGAGCCGGAATGGCTGGAACGCTGGGAGAAGATGGATCTCTACAATACCCTGCGTGAGCAATCCAAAGGACGTGAAAAATTCGTCCTGCATGATGGCCCGCCATATGCGAACGGCAACATCCATATCGGCCATGCGCTGAACAAGACCCTCAAGGATCTCGTTTCCCGCTCCATGCAGATGCTGGGCTATGACAGCCCCTATGTGCCGGGCTGGGATTGTCACGGCCTGCCCATCGAATGGAAAATCGAAGAGCAATACCGCGCCAAAGGCAAGAATAAAGACGAAGTGCCGGTCAATGAATTCCGCAAGGAATGCCGCACTTTTGCTGAGCATTGGGTTGGTGTGCAGCGCGAAGAGTTCAAGCGGCTTGGCATTGTTGGTGAATGGGACAACCCATATCTGACAATGAGCTATGACGCCGAAGCAACCATCGCCGAAGAATTGATGAAGTTCTCGACCTCTGGTCAACTTTATCGTGGCTCCAAGCCTGTGATGTGGTCCGTGGTTGAACGCACGGCCCTGGCCGAAGCCGAGATCGAATATCATGACGTGGAATCTGATGCGATCTGGGTGAAATTTCCGGTGTCGTCCGGCGCACACGCCGACGCTTCCGTCGTGATCTGGACAACAACACCGTGGACCATTCCGGCTAACCGTGCCGTCTCCTATTCTTCAAAGATCAATTACGGCCTTTATGAAGTGGCGAGTGCAGAAAATGAATTCGGCCCGCAACCCGGCGACAAGCTGATCTTTGCTGATGCGCTTGCTGATGCCAGTGCAGAAAAAGCCAAGCTCACTTTCAATCGTCTCAGCGATGTCGCTGCTGATGAGCTAGGTTCAATGATCTTATCGCATCCGCTCAACGGCTTCGCCGGCGGCTATGATTTTGATGTGCCCCTTCTCGATGGTGACCACGTCACTGACGATGCAGGTACCGGCTTTGTGCACACAGCACCGGGCCACGGCATGGACGATTTCGAAATCTGGATGGACAACGCACAAGAAACCGAAGCGCGTGGCATTTCGTCAGACATCCCCTTCGCAGTCGATGACGCAGGCTATTACACCAAAGATGCGCCCGGATTTGGCCCGGACGCTGAAGGTGGTGCTGCGCGTATCATGGATGACAAGGGCAAAAAGGGTGACGCCAATCAGCGTGTCATCACCGCGCTTATTGGTGCCAATAATTTGTTCGCCCGCGGTCGTCTCAAGCATTCATACCCGCATTCATGGCGCTCGAAAAAGCCGATCATCTTCCGCAATACGCCGCAATGGTTTGTCTATATGGACAAGGACTTGGAGTGGAAGTTATCGGATGGCAGCGAGCTGGATTTGGGGCAGCGTGCAGTAATTGGGACGGACACACTTAGAAATCGCGCGTTGAACGCCATCGACGACACCCATTTCGTCCCCGCTGCCGGACAAAACCGCTTGCGCGCCATGATTGCAGATCGCCCCGATTGGGTGTTGTCGCGGCAACGCGCCTGGGGTGTGCCTATCGCCGTGTTCATCAATAAGGAAACCGGCGAAATCCTCAAAGACGAAGCCGTCAACGCCCGCATTATCGCAGCCTTCAAAGCTGAAGGTGCAGATGCGTGGTTTGAGGAGGGGGCGTCCGCACGCTTCCTTGGTGATGCGGTCGAAAACCATGATGAGTGGGAAGCTGTATCAGACATTCTCGATGTCTGGTTTGATTCTGGCTCGTCTCATGCATTCTGCCTGCGCAATCGCGAACAATGGCCTCATCTGAAATGGCCTGCCGATGTTTATCTGGAAGGGTCAGATCAGCATCGCGGCTGGTTCCATTCGTCCTTGCTCGAAAGCTGCGGCACCAATGGCCGCGCGCCTTATGATCAGGTCATCACCCATGGCTTCACCATGGATAAGAATGGCATGAAAATGTCTAAGTCCTTGGGCAACACCGTCGCCCCGCAAGACATCATCAAGCAATATGGCGCCGACATTCTGCGTCTCTGGGCCGCCAGCATCGATTATTCTGAAGATCATCGTATTGGCGATGAGATCATCAAGAACGTTGTCGAAAACTACCGCAAAATGCGCAACACCCTGCGCTTTATGCTGGGCAGTCTCGCGCATCACAAGCCAGCCGAAGATGTGGCTGCAGCCGAAATGCCAGAGCTTGAGCGCCTTATGCTCAATCGCTTGGCTGAACTTGATGGCCAGGTGCGCAAGGCCTATTTCGCCTATGACTACAAGCGCGTCGTCTCGCTGGTCTCGAACTTCATGAATATCGAGCTCTCGGCATTCTATTTTGATATCCGCAAAGACGCGCTCTATTGCGATCCAATCTCTTCGCCCAAACGCCGCGCAGCACTCACAGTTCTCAATGAGTTGTTCTCCTGCGTCACGGCATGGTTGGCCCCCATTCTGGTGTTCACCATGGAAGAGGTCTGGCTCGAGCGTCATCCCGAAGATGGCTCTTCCGTCCACTTGCGCACTTTCCCAGAAATTCCCGCCGAATGGGCAGATGCCTCCCTGTCGGAAAAGTGGAAGAAAATCCGCACCGTCCGCCGCGTCGTCACCGGCGCGCTGGAAATTGAGCGTCGCGACAAGAATATCGGTTCGTCACTGGAAGCCGCGCCAAAGGTCTATGTCGCTGATACCGATCTTTATGTGGCGCTGCACGGCCAGGATTTTGCCGAAATCGCCATCACCTCGGGCATCGATATCATCCAGGGTGAGGGGCCTGCGGAAGCCTTCCGGCTGGACGATGTGCCCGGTGTCTCGGTGGTCTTTGCAAGGGCTGAGGGCACCCGTTGCGCCCGCTCCTGGAAAGTGTCGCCCGATGTGGGCACCGATCCCGAATATCCCGAACTCAGCCCGCGCGATGCCGACGCCATGCGCGAACGCGCCGCAGCCGGTCTTTGAGAATGGATTTGATGGGCAGAAAAGCGCTCGGGCTCAGCCTCTGGCTGGGCGCGCTCGCCTTTGCGCTGGATCGCGGGCACAAATATTATCAGGTCGAAATGGCTGGCTGGCGGGGCGGTGAGTTCACCAATGTCACCAGCTTTTTCGATTATGTGCTCGTCTGGAACCCCGGTATTTCCTATGGTCTGCTGGACTTTTTGCCGCCGGGCGCCCTGCTGGTCATCATGCTGGCGGCGATGGTGCTGCTCGGCTTTTGGTGGGTGAAGGCGGAAACAGCGCTGGTGCGCTGCGGGCTGGCGATCTGCCTCGGTGGCGCGGCGTCTCACGTCATCGACCGGTTCCTTTATGGCGCCGTACCGGACTTTTTCCATTTTCATTGGGGAACATGGTCGTTTTATATATTCAATATCTCTGATGCTGCGATAACACTTGGCGTTGGCTTGTTGCTTGTTGATATGGTCTGGCCGCACAAGAAATCGGGCACGCAACCGCAATGATGCCAAATTCTGGTCTTAGACGCGGCAATCGGGTATAACGCTGCATCTTGTCGCGGCGGCAGTGATTTAAAGGGCAGTTAAGTATGAGTTTCCTCAACAATGGGCGCGCCGGTTTTGCAGCAGCCTTGCTGTTTGCATCTTTCGCGCTGAGCGCCTGCACGACCGTTGAGGGCACCAATGCCCTTGTGGACGCCTCCACTTTTGAGCGTGAAGTGGCCAACCAGACCCTGCAGGGTCTGGGCATGATGCCCAAAGAGAAAAAGCCGATGATCGAGACGCCGCGCGCGCCGCTTGTTCTGCCCAAGGACAAGAATGCGTTGCCGCCCCCCACAGAGGAAACCGCCGGCCTGTTGCCCGAAGATTCCGACAAGGTGCAGATTGACGCCTCCAACCTGACCGAGGACGAACTGCGCCGCCTGCGCAATGCCCGCGTGGTTGATTTGCGTTCCGTTTCCGGGCGTCCGCTGACCGAAACAGAATCCCGCCAGCTCACAGCCCGCATGACAGCCGCCCGCCTCAAGGCCAAGGCCAGCAGCCGGCCGCTGTTTTTGCCCCCCGACGAATATTTCACCACGGTTGGTGGCCAGGATCTGGTTTGTCTGGCCGAAAATGGTGACCTCGTGACGCTTGATGATCCAGCTTGCCCGCCGGAGCTTCGCGCCGCGCTGCAATAAATTCAATCGACGCAGAAGCCAGGCATTGCGGTGACACCCGCTTTGCCGCTACTGCATAACAAACATTGGGCCGCATCCCTGTTTTGAAGAAACAAGGGTGGGGTCCGGCGCTTTGCGCCGCTCCAAAGGAGTTACGGCATGCCCGATGCCACCGGAACACCCGCCACTGGAAACAGGCTCGCCAAAGTCATCGCCCGCGCCGGGCTGTGCTCGCGCCGCGATGCCGAAGTCTGGATCACCGAAGGCCGCGTCAGCGTCAACGGCAAGCAGATTCGCACCCCCGCCTTCAATGTTGTCGATACCGACAAGATCGTCGTCGATGGCAATCCGCTGGTCGCCCGTGCCGGCACCCGCGTCTGGCTGTATCACAAGCCCGCCGGGCTGGTGGTGACGGAAAAGGACCCCGAGGGGCGCGAGACGATTTTCGAGGCTCTCGAAAAAAACGGCCTGCCGCGCGTGCTCACCATCGGCCGTCTCGATATCAATACCGAAGGCCTGCTGCTGCTGACCAATGATGGCGGCTTGAAGCGTGTGCTGGAATTGCCCGCCACCGGCTGGCTGCGCCGTTACCGCGTGCGCGCCCATGGTTCCGTGACCCAGGCCAAGCTCGATTCCCTGAAAAACGGCATCACCGTCGATGGCGTCAAATATGGCCCGATCGAAGCCGAGCTGGAGCGCGAGCAGGGGGCCAATGTCTGGATCACCCTCGCGCTGCGTGAGGGCAAGAACCGCGAAGTCAAGAATGTGCTGGCCGAACTGGGCCTGCAGGTGAACCGCCTGATCCGCACATCTTACGGGCCGTTCCAGCTGGGCGATGTGCCGGTGGGCGGTGTGCTGGTTGTGCGTGCCCGCGTGCTGCGCGACCAGTTGGGCAAAAAGCTGGCCGCAGAAGCCGGGGTGGATTTCGATAGTCCCTTGCCCGCCGATGCACCGCCTGAAGTTGCCGCCCGCGATCCCAATCAGCGCATGCGCAAAAGACCCGAAGGCGAGCTGATCCGTCAGCCAAAGCCGCGCGGCCGCACCGGCGCGCCAAAGCCCGCACCGGCCCCCGCAGGTGGCAAGCCGCGCAAGAACGCGCCAGAGCGCAAAGGCAATTTTGAATTCAAGCCCCGCGCCCCGCGCGAGGAAAAACCGGTTGAACGCCGCACGGTGCATTTCACCGATGGCCGCGATTCCGTCGAATTCGAACCCAAGGCCAAGCGCCCGCGGGCCGATGATGATGCACGCGGTGGCGGCTTCAAACGTGACGGCGCGGCGCGCCGCGATGATGAACGCCCGCGCGGTGGCCGCGCCGATGGCGAACGTTCCTTCGGTGACCGGCCCCGGTCGCCCCGCCCGCCAAGGGGCAAGGATGATCGCGCCCCCGGTGGCGGTGATCGCCGTCCCGGTGGTTTCGGCGACAAGCCCCGCAGCGCAAGGCCAACGGGCGATGCCCGCTCGTCTTCAGGCCCCCGTGGTGGCAAGCCCGGCGGCAAACCGGGCGGCAGGCCCGCTGGCCGGCCCTCGGGCGATCGTCCATCCGCCGGCGGCCCGCGCAAGGGCCCGCCCCGTGGCCGCACCCCCCGCTAAAGCCTGATGCGTATTGTTGCCGGCCGGTTCAAGGGCAAACAGCTGAAATCCCCTGCGAGCGATGATATTCGCCCGACCTCGGATCGCGTCCGCGAATCCCTGTTCAACATTCTGGCAAGCCGCCTCGGCCCGCATTTAGACGGCGTGCGGGTGCTCGACGTTTTTGCTGGCACCGGCGCGCTGGGGCTGGAAGCCTTGTCGCGCGGTGCCAGCTTTGTCGCCTTTGTCGATAGCGGTGTCGAAGCACGCGGCCTGATCCGCGACCATGTCGATGCCTTTGGCATTGGCGGTCAGAGCAAACTGTTAAAGCGCGACGCGACCGATCTCGGCCCCATCGAAAAATTCGCGCCCTTCGATCTGGTCTTTCTCGATCCGCCCTATGGCAAGGGCTTGGGCGAGCAGGCCCTGGCCAGCGCCGCCAATGGCGGCTGGATTGTCCCCGAGGCGACAATCGTGCTCGAGGAACGCAAGGACGTGGTGCTGGACCTGCCCGCCGGTTTCACCCTCAAAGACCGCCGCGACTATGGCGATACGGCGATCCATATCCTGCGCTATAGCTAATTTTCAGCGTTTAAGTTGCCGCTTGAACGAAGACGTCTTAGACAACAAACGCGCCGCTTGGCGGCCTCTATTCGTTTTAGCGACGATCTGTCTTGCTTTCAGGTTATCAGAAAACCTAGTCGTAGCACGCAACAAAACCTCTTCACTCCACTGATTGAGACTTTTCCCCTCGGCTTCCGCCGCCAGAGACGCTTTCGCGTGCACGCTTGGGGCAATCCGCAACATTAGATTTCCGGAAAACAACTTCTCCGGCGTCTTTCCCAGTTTGCGGCAGGTGGCGAGATAATCGTCAACCGCCTCGGCAAATGCCTGCTTCAATGTTTTCACATCATCTGCGTGAAAGCCGACAACATCATTGATGCCGAGCACACGGCCAACAAAAATATCATCCTCCGCATCAAATTCCACACTGGCCTGATAGCCTTGGTAACTCAGATTTTTCTTCATGGTGTTAGTCCGATTTTTATCAGGAAATCCCGCGCATCCCGCACCTGGTAACGCTTGGCTTCCTTTTCGGGGTGCGGACGATGGAAGGTGGCGATAACGCCGCCCTTCTCAAATCGAACGCGCGATCCGCTACCCTCAATCACTTTGCATCCACCCGCCACAAGCAGGTTTTCAATCGATACCCATGCAATTGTGCCCGATACAGGATCGGTAAAGATCGCCTTCAGCACTTTTGCATGCTTGCTGTTCATGATTGCATATGAGCATTGCCGGGGCAATTTGCAATCAAAAAATGATTGCAAAAGGCAAAAGTCCCGCCTAGCGCCGCCCGAACAGGCGTTCGATATCGCTCTTTTTCAGCTCGACATAGGTGGGCCGCCCATGGATGCACTGGCCCGAATGCGGGGTGGCTTCCATGTCGCGCAATAGCGCATTCATTTCATCAACCCGCAATTGCCGTCCCGAACGCACCGAGCCATGGCAGGCCATGCGCGCGATAATCGCGTCGAGCCGTTCCGAGAGTGCTGCAGTCGTGTCCCATTCGGCCAACCCGTCGGCCAGATCCTTGATCAGCCCGGTCACATCAGCCTGTCCCAATAGCGCCGGTGTTTCATTGACCGCAATCGCCCCCGGCCCGAACCGGTCGATATAAAGCCCCAGCTTTTCAAGAAATTCCGCTGCCGCCTCCAGCCGGTCGCAGTCTTCCTCGGGCATTTCGATGACAATGGGGATTAATTGCGCCTGGCTCGCCACCGGGCCTGCCGCCAGTTGCGTTTTGAACTTCTCATAGACCAGCCGTTCATGGGCGGCATGCTGGTCAATCAACACCAGTGCATCGCCGCTCTGCGCGACAATGAAATTCTCAAACATCTGCGCCCGCGCCGCCCCAAGCGGATAATCCGGCGCTTCTGCAATTGGCTGATAGGTTTCAAACCGGGCGCTCGGTTCATTCAACCCGCCAAAAGACGGGGTGGTTGGCACCTGCCAGTTTTGCGGGGCCGGGGCAAAATCGCGCGGCGCGGCTAGGCCGGATGAGAACTGATCAGCCGGGCCGGGGGCTGAAGGGTTTGGCGCATGCGGGGCCTGAAAGGCATTCAGCGTTGCCTCGGCAACGGTTGACGAGGCCTTGTAACCGGCGGCGGCCAGCGCTTCCTGAATGGCGCGATAAACCGCGCTGCGCACCGCGCCCTGATCGCGAAACCGCAATTCCGCCTTGGCCGGGTGCACATTGACGTCCACCTCATGCGGATCAATGGCTACAAACAATGCAATGGCGGGAAACCGGTCACGGAAAATGAAATCGGCATAGGCCCCGCGCACAGCCCCCAGCAACACCTTGTCGCGCACCGAGCGGCCATTGACGAAATAGAACTGGCTAAGGGAATTGGCCCGCGTGAAGGTGGGCAATCCCGCAAGGCCCGCCACCACAATGCCGTGCCGTGACGCCCCAAGGGTCACCGCATTGTCGGCAAAATCCGCGCCCACCACCTGCGCCACCCGCGCTTGCAGCGCACCGGGGCCACTCTGCGCCGGCCAGTTCACCGCCGTGCGGTCGCTGCCATCGAGCACGAAATGCACTTCCGGATTGGCCATGGCCAGCCGCTTGATCACATCGGTGATTGCCCCCGTCTCGGCCCGGTCGGATTTGAGAAATTTCAGCCGTGCCGGTATCGCGGCAAACAGGTTCTTGACCTCAATGATCGTGCCCTTGTTCATCGAGAACGGGTAGGGGCCGTGCGCCACCCCGCGCTTCATCTCCAGCCGCAACCCGCTTTCCGCATCCGCCGGGCGCGAGGAGAGGGTCAGATCGGACACCGAGCCGATAGAGGCCAGCGCCTCACCGCGAAACCCCAGCGAACGGATATCCTCGAGATCATCCGATTGCAGTTTCGAGGTCGCATGCCGCTCAACCGAGAGCACCAGATCAGCTTCGTCCATGCCGCAGCCATCATCCTCGATGCGGATCAGGCTTTTGCCGCCGCCCGATGTGGTGATGATAATGCGTGCCGCCCCCGCATCGAGCGCATTCTCCACCAGTTCCTTGACCACGCTGGCAGGCCGCTCCACCACTTCGCCGGCAGCGATGCGGTTCACCAGGTCGTCGGGTAATTGGCGAATGGGCATTGGGGTGATTCTCCTGTCGGCTGAGAGTAGAGCGGGCAGCGCGGCAATGCACCCCGCTCCACAGGACAATCCAAAGCTGCTATGGCTCATTTCATGAAACAAAATGCTTCCCCCATGGACCACGCCCTTGCCCTGGCCGAACAGGCCGCCAATGCGGGCGAAGTGCCCGTTGGTGCTGTCATCATGCGCAATGGCGAACTGGTGGCGGCGGAACGTAACCGCATGCGCGAACTGGGCGATCCCACAGCCCATGCCGAACTGATGGCCATCAGGGCGGCGCTGGCAGCTGTCGGGGCGCAACGGCTGGCTGATTGCGATCTCTATGTCACGCTGGAACCCTGCACCATGTGCGCGGGCGCAATCGCCCATGCCAAGATAAGGCGGCTCTATTATGCGGCTGATGATCCGAAGGGCGGGGCTGTGGAAAGCGGCGTCAGGTTTTTCGCCCAGCCCACCTGCCACCATGCCCCCGAAGTGATTGCGGGACTTGGCGAAAGGCGGGCCGCCGATATGCTCAAAGCATTTTTTGTTGCCCGGCGATAAACGCCTCAACCTTTTCGCCCAGCAGCCGCTTGAACCGTTCCTTGTCGCGGGCACCGGCTTCCACGATCTCGCGCACCCGCCAGTATTCATAAGCGCCGAACGCACTCACATGCGGGCGGATATAGATATCGGGCGGATAGGCGGCGATATAATGGGCGATCAGGGAATGCATCATGATCTGCGCCGAGCCAAGCGTCAGGTCAATCGCCGAGGGAATGCGGGTGGTTGCATGCTCGGGCGGGTCACCATTCACATCAATACCGATCAGAATATCTGTATCCGCCGCCACCGCATCAAGCGGCATGGGGTTGACCACGCCCCCGTCCACCAGCAGCCGCCCGTCAAACTCCACCGGTTTGAAAAGGCTGGGAATGGCAATCGATCCGGCAATCGCGGGCACAATCGGCCCGGAATGGAAAACCGCCTGATGCCAGGACCGGAAATCGGTGGCGATAATATAAAGCGGCGTGCGCAAATCGCGGAAATCATCGGTAAAACCGGGGGGCAGAAAGGCGCGGGTTATTTGCAGCGCGTCGAGCTGCATGGAAATGCCGCTACGAAACACATTGCGAAAACCCCTCATCTGGGTTTGCCACAGGCGCCCGGTGATCGAACGCATGTCGCCCAAAACCTCGAACGAATGTTCCCGGATATCGCGGCCGGTCATGCCGGCGGCCCACCCGGCCCCAATCAGCGAGCCGATAGATGTGCCTGCAATCACCGATGGCCGCAGGCCAAGTTCATCCATGGCTTCGATAAACGAGATATGCGCCAGGCCACGGGCAGACCCGCCGCCAAGCGCGATGCCAATACGTGGCCCCGTTATCGTGCTCACCTGAGTTCCCTTCAGCTATCAGCGCCATCTGGCGCAAACTGAAGCGTAGATTAGCAAATGCGGCTTTGAAAGTGGTTAAGCGTTTTTGTGCTCGCGGGCGATGGCGCGCCACCCGATGTCGCGGCGGCAAAACCCGTCCGCCCAGTCAATCCGGTCAAGCGCTTCATAGGCTTTTGCCTGTGCGTCAGCGGTGGTCCCGCCCAGAGCCGTGACGTTGAGCACACGCCCGCCATTGGCTCTCAGCATCTCACCGTCCCGTGCGGTGCCCGCATGAAAAACCTGCACATCGGCGCTATTCTGCGCATCGGCCTGATGAATGGGGGTGCCCTTGGCGTAGCTCCCCGGATAGCCCTTTGCGGCCATCACCACGGTCAGCGCCACATCATCCTGCCAGTCCGGCACAATCCCGGTCATGTCGCCTTTGGCTGAGGCTTCAAGAATTTCAATCACATCGGATTTAAGCCGCAACATCAGCACCTGACATTCCGGGTCGCCAAAGCGCGCATTATATTCAATCAGCTTCGGGCCTTCCGCCGTCAGAATCAGCCCCGCGTAAAGCACACCCTGAAACGGCGTGCCGCGCTGCACCATGCCTTTGACTGTCGGGGCAATGATATTGCGCTCCACCTCGGTCAACAGTTCAGGCGTCATCACGGCAGCGGGCGAATAGGCCCCCATGCCGCCGGTGTTAGGGCCCTCATCATTGTCATAGGCACGTTTATGGTCCTGCGCGCTGGCAAGGGTTACAAACCGCTCGCCGTCGCAAATGGCAAAAATCGAAACTTCTTCCCCTTCGAGAAATTCCTCGATCACCACTTCGGCGCCCGCCGCACCAAAACTGCCGGAAAAACAATCGACCAGCGCCGCTTCCGCTTCTTCAAGTGTCATGGCAACAGTCACGCCCTTGCCGGCGGCCAGCCCGTCCGCCTTGATGACAATCGGCGCGCCTTGCACCCGTACATAGGCGAGCGCGGGTTCGAGGCTGTCAAAACGACCATAACCGGCTGTGGGAATGTTCATTTCATCGCAGAGCACTTTGGTGAAGGCTTTTGAGCCTTCCAATTGTGCGGCGGCCTTGCTGGGCCCGAAAACGTCAAAACCTGCAGCGCGCAGGTCATCGGCCAGCCCGGCCACAAGCGGTGCTTCCGGCCCGACAACAACCAGATCAATTGCCTCGGTCTGGCAGAAGCGGGTAACTGCGGCATGATCGGTGACATCCAGAGCGATGTTTTCCGCCACCAGCGCCGTGCCGCCATTGCCCGGCGCCACATAGAGTTTTTCCAGTCGCGGCGATTGAGCCATCTTCCAGGCCAGCGCGTGTTCGCGTCCACCCGATCCGATCAGCAAAACCTTCATCACCCGGCCCCCAAATTTCTGCGTCGCGACCGTCTATCATGTGGTCCCGCCGCCCGCCACCCTTGACGTGGCTATTATGGACAGGGCACTGCTAGTTCATGAGTGATGCACCCACAAATGCCCATGAATTTACCGTCTCGGAAATTTCCTCGGCCGTAAAGAGCACGATTGAAGACCAGTTCGGCCATGTCCGCGTGCGGGGCGAGGTGGGACGGCTGTCGCGGCCCGGCTCCGGCCATCTTTATTTCGACCTGAAAGACGAGAACGCCGTCATGTCCGCCGTCGCCTGGAAGGGCGTTGTCGCCCGCTGGCGCATCCAGCCCGAACAGGGCATGGAAGTCATTGTCACCGGCAAGCTGACCACCTTTCCCGGCCAGTCAAAATACCAGATCATTGTCGAAAATGTCGAACCCGCCGGTGTCGGCGCGCTCATGGCCCTGCTCGAGGAGCGCCGCAAGAAATTGCTGGCCGAAGGCCTGTTCGACAAGGACCGCAAAAAGGAACTGCCCTATCTCCCCCAGGTGATCGGCGTTGTCACGTCACCAACCGGTGCGGTGATCCGCGATATCCTGCACCGGCTCGATGACCGGTTTCCAACCCATGTGATTGTCTGGCCCGTGCGTGTGCAGGGCGATAGCTGCGCCCCCGAAGTCGCCGCCGCCGTACGCGGTTTCAATGCGTTGCAAGCGGGCGGGCCAATTGCCCGGCCTGATCTGATCATCGTTGCCCGTGGCGGTGGTTCGGTTGAAGATCTTTGGGGCTTTAACGAGGAAGCCGTGGTCCGCGCCGTCGCCGAAAGCGATATTCCGGTGATCTCTGCGGTGGGTCACGAAACCGATATCACCCTTGTCGATTATGCCGCCGACCGGCGCGCGCCCACCCCGACAGGGGCCGCTGAAATGGCCGTGCCCGTCCGCGCCGAACTGATTGCCTATGTCGAGGATTTGGGCACCCGCCAGCGCGCCGCCACCCGCCGTGTCGCCGCCTCCTATCGCGACCGGTTGCGTGCTGCCAGTGCCGGGCTGCCGCGCCCGCTCGATCTGGTCGCCAATGCCCGCCAGCGCCTCGATTTCGCCGGGGAGCGCCTCTCCGGCGGCCTGCGCGCCGCCCGGCAGAAAAAGGCCCTGCATCTGGCCAATATCGCCCCGCGCCTTTCCGCAACCCTGTTGCGCCAGCGCACCGGCGACGCGCATCGCCACCTTGATCAATTAACCGGGCGCATCCCCAATGCGGTGACCCGCTCGCTGGCCGACCGGCAGCGCCACCTCAACGGCATTGCCAAACTGCTCGACAGTCTCAGCCACAAATCGGCGCTGCGGCGCGGCTTCGCGCTGGTCACCGATACCAAAGGCGCTCTGGTGCGCGCGGCGGATGGCTTGCAGCCGGGCGACGGGCTGACACTTGAATTTGCCGATGGCAAGGTCGGCGTCATGGTCGGCGATACCAGCGGCGCCCCGGCCAAACCCAAACCGGCGAAATCAACGCCGCCAAAGGCAAATCCGGACGATCCCCAGACGACGCTCTTTTGATTGGGCGTCAAACTGGCTATAGGTGGGGCATTGTTAAAGCGCGGGCAGAAGTTAAGATAGGCTCATGAACATTCTCGATCCCAATTTTGCACCTTCCGAAGCCAAGCTGCGCTATGGCGATGCCGATTTCGACATCATTCAGCCCGGCAGCTTTGTGCGCTGCGCCATAACCGGCAAGCCGATCCTGATCGATGACCTGAAATACTGGAATGTCGACCGGCAGGAAGCCTATATCGATGTCGATGCCGCCTACGAAGCCTATATGCGCTACGCCGACAGATAAGCATTGGCAATGTCAGGCGGCCCCCAACGCATCTTGTTTATCGCCAATGGCAATGGCGAGGATTCCATAGCGGCCGCGATTATCGCCAAGCTGCCGGAAAACATCGCCGCCGAGGCCTATCCCGTGGTCGGCGCCGGCAATGCCTATACAAACCTATGCCCCATAGTCGGCCCGCGTTCCTTCATGCCCAGCGAAGGCTGGCGGCACACGTCCGGCTCGGTTGCCCGCGATGTTAAGGGCGGCATGCTAAAAAGCATCTGGCCCGCAATCCGGTTTCTGCGGCAGGCGCGGGGGCACTATGACAAGGTGGTTGCGGTCGGGGATGCGGTAACGCCCCTGTTGTGCAGGCTGGCGGGTCTGCCCATCGATATCTATCTCGACGTCTTCAAATCCGGCTATGCCCATAGCTATTCCGCGCCCGAGCGCTGGCTGATCGGCTCTATTGCCAAAAAAACCTATTGCCGCGACACCATGCTGTCCAAAGGCCTGAGCGACAAGGGTATTCTGGCCATGAGCGCGGGCAATATCATGCTCGATACCGTGCCTTATGGTACCTACGAAATGGCCAGCAAACGCCAGCACGCACGTGCCGTGGCCCTGTTACCCGGCAGCCGCGTGTGGACCGGCGAAAGCCTGAAACTTCAGGTAGCGGCCTTGCGGCAATTGCCAGCGGATCTGGTGCCCGATATTTTTGTCGCTGTCGCGGGCGGCATTGATGTCGCCGAATTAGCCCGTGCCACCGGCCTCGTGCATGAACCACCCCGCGATGAAACCCTCGCCGATCTGGGTCAGCTCAAAGGCGATGGTCTGGTACTGCATCTGGCCACCGGGGCCATCGGCAACCTGATCGTTGGCAGCGACATTGTTCTGTCCCAGGCGGGCACGGCCACCCAGCAGGCGCTGGGCCTTGGCAAACCGGTCATCACATTCAACCGCGCCGACAACCGCCCCAAACGCATGGCCGATGAACAGGCGCTAATGGGCGAAGCCCGCATTCTCACCCCGCCCGATGCAACCGCACTGGCCAGCGCTTTGCAGCGTCTGCTGGCCGACCCCGCTGAAACCGTTCGGCTCGGCACTATCGGCCGGTCCCGCCTTGGCGGGCCGGGCACCATGCAGGCGGTGGTTGCTGATTTGAGTGCCTGAAAACGGAATACGTTTCAACACGTCGTCATTCCCGGCTGCGCGGGAATGACGACGTGAGGGACGCGAAACAGGTGTCTTGAACGCCAGTTACCTAGTCTTCGTCCGGGTCCATCAAGCGGTGCAAATGCACGATGAAATAGCGCATATGCGCATTGTCGACCGTCATCTGTGCCTTGGTCTTCCACACATCATAGGCCGCTTTGTAGTTCGGATAGACGCCAACAATGTCCACGGCATCAAGGTCGGTGAACTGGATATTGTCGAGATCGGAGAGTTCCCCGCCGATCACCAGATGCAGGAGTTGTTTCTCTTGTGCGCTTGTCATCAGCTTCGCTGCTCCAGATTGAGGTCATCGGTACACGTGTCGGGGCATCCATACACCCGCAACAAGGCACCATGAACCAAAGGTTTTAGCGTTTCGTCAGCCATGGCCGCAAGGGCGCTGTGCCGCGTGTCAGCACGATTATAGAGCGGGGTGCCGCAGCACACATCCTCGAAATTGATCCCGCATTCGGAAAGAATGATGGCCGCCCCGGCAATGTCCCAGTCCTGCGCGCCGCGCCGGGCCACCGCCGCATCCACCCGGCCTGTCGCCACCTGCACCAGCCGATAGGCCAGCGAGGGATAATGGTCGCCGCGTACATAATCGAGACCATCCGCTTTCAGTTCCGTATGCACCGCACCGGGCGCGGGAATGATGGCGGGGCGCTGGAGGGTGAGATCCGGGGTCAGCTTCTCTCCGTTCAAAAAGGCACCGCCGCCTTTTGAGGCATGATAAAGTTCATCGCGCGCCGGGGCATAAATCACACCGGCAATCGGGTGGCCATTCTCCACCACTGCCAGCGAGATGGCCCAGCAATCATCGCCGCGCATGAAGGCGCGGGTGCCATCAATCGGATCGATAATGAAAACGCGCTCTGCCTTGAGCCGGGACTGGTCATCAACGCTTTCCTCGCTCAACCAGCCATAGCCGGGCCGCGCAGCGCGCAGCGACTGCATTAAGAACTTGTCGACGAGAAAGTCCGCCTCGGTAACCGGGGAGGCGTTTTCCTTGGTCCAGGATTTGAGCTCGCGGCGGAAATAACCGGCCGCAATGATCCCCGCTGCCACCGCGTTCGAACGCAAAAGTTGCAGGTCGGCCTCAATGTCATGAACAGCGTTTTCAGCCATGGGCGCTCGGGGAGTCTCCTTATATGCGCTTCCTATGCGAGCGCCTGCGAATGCGCAAGCGCACCGGGTTCGGTTAATCGGCCCTTACACCAATTGAGGACCTGCTAACCCTTTTCAAAACAACAAAAACTTAACCCAGTTTTTTAAGTGGAACGAGAAGGGATGCGCGTAGGTTGGGGTCAACAAGAGAGCACCAAACAAAAAAAGCTCTCGGAAGTTGACAGGAAGGTTGAGATAATGGTTCGGGGCGTGGGGATGCAAAGTTCATCCGGCGTAGTTTTGTTCGGGGCGGCACGCGCGCAGCGCGGGCAGTTTTCCGCTGCAAATGACAATGAAAACAAACCACCGGTAATGACCGTGACGGTGCGCAGAAAGCTTGAGAAAAGCGGTGTCGCCATCAAGATCAAGGTGCCGGTGAGTGAATATTTCGGCGTCGCCGTCTCTACCAGCATCACCGATGAGGGTGTGCTCTCGAGTGCCATCGAACTGGTGCACGAGGACAAGGACCTGAACTATCGCGTATTTCAGGAAATCGGCAATTCAGACGTTGTCGCGGAATGGCAGAACTGGGGCCGCAAGCTCCGCCTGCCGCTCTATATCAAATCCGGCGATGGCAACCTGATGCCCTATAGCCAGCAGGTTGATGGCGTTGTCGTTGGTAACGAGACCAGCCGCCGCCAGACGGTCAACCAATCCAATCGCCGTCCGCGTTTTCTGAACCGGCGCAAGCCCGGCAGCGAAACCGCCTGACGATTTCGTAAGGATAAGGCGCGCCTTTAAAACTTCCAGGCGAGCCATAATGCCAAGGTGAAGGCCAGCCCCGTATAGTGGTTGGCCTTGAACCGTTTCAGGCAGTTGTCACCATCCTTGGGGTCAAGCGTTGCCACCTGCCAGATCAGAATGGCGGCCGGCAAAACCATGGCCACAAGAAATGCCGTGCCGGCGCTCGCCGACAGGCCGGCCCAGACCCAAAGGGCAAATCCAGCGGCATAAAACACAGCCACCATGGCCCGCGTATTCTCGCCAAACAGGCGCGCAGTGGATTTGACGCCGATCAGCGCATCGTCTTCCACATCCTGCAGCGCATAAATTGTGTCATAGCCGATCACCCAGCAGATGCAGCCGAGATAAAGCAGAATGGGCGGCTGAAACAGCGCCCCGAATTCCGAAGCCCAGCCCATCAGCGCGCCATAAGAGAAGGCGAGACCCAAAAAGAATTGCGGCCAGTAGGTCACCCGTTTCATGAACGGATAAATGGCCACCAGCGCCAAAGAGGCAACGCCCAGCCAGATTGTGAATGTGTTGAACTGCACCAGCACCGCCAGCCCGACGAGCGCCTGCAGCACCAGAAAGGCAATGGCCTGTTTGGTGGATACCTGCCCGCTGGGGATGGGCCGCAACCGGGTGCGCGCAACCTTGTCGTCAATGTCCCGGTCAACAATGTCGTTAAAGGTGCAGCCCGCACCCCGCATGGCGATGGCCCCGATCAGGAACAGCAGAATCGAAAGCCAGTTAAAGGCCGTGTTGGGCCGGGCAACAGCCGCAAGCCCCACCGAATAGGCGCAAGGCCAGAACAAAAGCTGAAACCCGATCGGGCGATCAAGCCGCGCAAGGCGCAAATAGGGTTTCGCCCAATCCGGCGCGAACCGGTCCACCCAGTTGCCGCGCACTGCATCGGCAACGCTGCCGGGATTGCGATCTTCAGTTTGCATGCTCGCCCACTCCTATTATATGCCGGGGACGCTAATCAGCTGAGAAGTGAAGTCAAGCCACGATGCCCCGGACCCACAAGACCTTGAAGCGATTATACGTAGAACACCCCCTGCAGGCGGGCGCGCAAATTCCGCTGGATCGCGACCAGAGCAATTATCTGCTCAATGTCTTGCGCAGCCGGGCAGGGGACCAAACGATTGTGTTCAACGGGCGCGATGGGGCCTGGCTGGCCGAGATTGTGCCCGAGGGCCGGAAAGCCGCCTTGCTGTTCCTGATCGAACAAAGCGCCGAACAAACCCCGCCCAACGATCTCTGGTACGGTTTTGCGCCGCTCAAATCCGCCCGGCTCGATTACATGATTCAAAAGGCGACCGAAATGGGCGCCGGGATCATCCAGCCGGTCATGACCCGGTACACGCAAGTCAGCCATCTCAAGCTGGAGCGCATGCGCGCCAATGCCATTGAGGCCGCAGAACAGTGCGAAGTGCTCAACGTGCCCGAAATCCCCGAACAGACCAGTCTCGGGCAATTGCTGGCTACCTGGAGCGAAATTCATGGCGACCGCAAGCTCATCGTCGCCGATGAAGAAGAGGCTGCCGGGTCGCCGATAGCAGCTTTGAACGCGCTTGAGGGGCAGCGTCTCGGTCTGCTGATCGGGCCAGAGGGTGGCTTTGCCGAGGAAGAGCGCGCATTATTGCGTGATCAGGCCTTCACCGTCCCGGTTTCGCTGGGGCCGCGTATTCTGCGGGCCGATACGGCTGCAGTGGCCGCACTGGCGGTAATTCAATCAACCATCGGTGATTGGCGATAAAAGGATTGATTTCGGCGCAATGCCTTATATGGTCGCGCAGCGCTTCCTGTCCGGTTGCAATCCGTTTATTGCGGAGCAACCGGAAATGTTGCTGCTGGGTTGAAACAGGATAATTCGAATATGTCGATGGCCACCGATAATGGTGATTCCCCGCTACTGGGTTCACGCGCTGATCTGATTGAAGCGCTGTCCCGGGGCTGCAAGCCGAAATCCGAGTGGCGCATTGGCACCGAGCACGAGAAGTTTTCTTTTTATCGCGAAACGTTGAAGCCTGTCCCCTATGCGGGCGACAAAGGCATTCGCGCCCTGCTCGAAGGCATGATGCAAAGCGGTGCGTGGGAGGCGGTCCATGATGACGGCAAGCTGATCGGCCTGAAATCAAGCGATGGCGGCGGCGCGATTTCACTGGAGCCGGGCGGGCAGTTCGAGTTGTCGGGCGCGCCACTGGCAAATGTGCATGAAACCTGCACCGAGACCAACGACCACCTGCGCCAGTTGCGCGCTGTGGCCGATCCGCTCGGTATCGGCTTTCTCGGTCTGGGTGTCACCCCGACCTGGAGCCTGGCGGAAATCCCGCAAATGCCCAAAAGCCGCTATGCGATCATGGCCCCCTATATGGAAAAGGTGGGCACTCTGGGCACCTCGATGATGTTCCGCTCCTGCACTGTGCAGGCCAATCTCGATTTTGGCTCCGAAGCCGACATGGTCAAAAAGCTGCGTGTCAGCCTCGCCCTGCAGCCGGTCGTGACCGCATTGTTTGCCAATTCACCCTTCCTTGATGGCAAACCCAATGGCTATTTGTCATTCCGTTCGCAAATCTGGCGCGATACCGATGCAGATCGTACCGGCATGCTGCCTTTTGCCTTCGAGGATGGCATGAGCTTCGAGCGCTATGTGGATTATGCGCTCGATGTGCCGATGTATTTCATCCGTCGCAATGGCAATTATATCAATACCGCTGGCGAAAGCTTCCGGGCCTTCATCGATGGCAAGTTGCCGCAATTGCCGGGCGAAACACCAACCCATGCCGATTGGGAAGACCACATTTCAACGATTTTCCCCGAAGTGCGGCTGAAGCAGTTTCTTGAAATGCGCGGGGCCGATGGTGGCCCATGGCAGGAAATTTGTGCCCTGCCGGCGCTTTGGGCCGGTTTGCTTTATGATCAATCCGCGCTCGATGCGGCCTGGGACATGGTCAAGGATTGGACCAAGGAAGAACGCCAGACCCTGCGCGATGCCGTGCCGGTCACCGCACTGAAAACCGCATTCCGCGATCGCAATGTCCACGATCTGGCCCGTGAAATGGTCGACATCGCCCATGCCGGGCTGAAGGCGCGCAACAAGCTGAACTGGGAAGGGGCTGACGAAACCCTGTTCCTCACCCCGCTGCAAAATACATTGAAGCTGGGCAAGACACGCGCCGACCGCCTGCTCGATCTTTATCACGGGGCCTGGGCCGGCGATATCGACAGGGTTTATAGCGACGCCGCATTCTGATTTCGGGGCGGGCGTGGTGCGCCCGCCTATTCAGCCGCGTCCGACAGGTTTGTCTGATGCCCCTCGAGATTGCCCATACTGCCAACGATATGCGTGGCCAGCGCGTCATAAATGCCGCCATAGGCATGGCTGGCGCGCATCAGCGCAATCTGTGCGTCATTGAGCCGGGGCAGGCCATACGAATCGTCAACCACCCGCATGCCGGGCTGTAGCGCGCTCTCGGGCAAAAACCCGACTGCCAGATCGGCCAGCACCGCACTTGAAATGGCCGTCGCATTCGATGAGGTGTAAGCGATGCGATAATCCTTGCCGATCCGGTTCAGCGCATCGACAGCATTGGCGCGCCAGTAACAGCTTTGCGAACCCGAGGCGAGGGGCAGAGGATCCGACCCCAGCGCCAGCCCGCCATGTGAGCTGACCCAGAACATTTTCTCGGTGCGGAACAATTCGCCGAACTCATGCATCGTGCCCTGGGAGAAAACGATCAGGTCAAACCGACCGGTGCGCATGCCATCGAGCAGATCCTCTGAAGACATGCATTTCACATCGACAACGATTTTGGGATGCGTGCGCTGAAAACTGGAAAGAACGATCGGCAACAAACGAACAGCATAGTCATCAGGAATGCCAAACCGGATATTACCCGCAAGATCGCCTTCCGAGAACATGTCGATAATCTCGGCATTGACCCGCAGCATGCGCCGCGCCCGCGCATAAAGCGCATCCCCTTCCGGTGTCAGGGACACGGTGCGGCCTTCACGCAGCAGCAAGGGCTGATCGAGCCGCTCTTCCAGCCGTTTTATCTGCATGGAGACCGCCGACTGGGTTTTGTAAAGACGCCGCGCCGCTTCGGTGAAGCTGCCGCAATCAGCGATGGCGCAGAAGGTTTGCAACTGGTCGAGGTCAAGCGGCGTAGCCATAAGTCAAACCCATCACGAATATTGATCGATATGATGAAATCTATTTGTTGGACTGATGCAAGGCAAGAGCCTATCTGAATTATTGTCGGTGGCAGCACTTCAGCCGCGACAACCCGCCCCGTTCCCAGGGGACTTTAAACATTGGAGAAATGCCATGGCCTACTTGCTTGCAAGCGAGCGGTCTACAATTGCCGCTGCACCGTTCACCCCATTCCACGCCGTCGTGACCTGGTTGCGCACGGACGCCGAATTGCGTGCCCGGCGTAAGGCAATGAAGGCGCTTCTCCAGATGGACGAGGACCGGTTACTGGACCTTGGCCTGACCCGTCAGGACATTGTGGATTCGCTCCACGGTGGTCCCTCCCTCTCTGCCCGCCGCGCCGAACGTGCACGTGCTGGCACCTTGTCCCGCTAACATTCAACCATTCGGATTCCAAAGATGTCTCTGTTTTCGTTTTTCTCGCGCCGCGCCGGTCTTCAGTCTCTTTCAGCTCTCGACGACCGGATGCTGAATGATCTCGGCCTCAGCCGCAGCGATCTGGCTGATGCCGGCCGCATGGGGGCAGGTGCCACATCCCTGCTCGCCGAGCGTCGCAACCAGCGCGCCAGCTCCTGGATGCGCTAAGTCCAGCCGGCCGGGCGGGAACCTCCCGCCCGTCACTGGCGTTTTTCAGTTTCAAGAATCTTATGCACAAACGGGTTTACGAGTCCCGTTTGCGCGTTTGATGAGGCTGACGTCCCGTCAGTCTTTCCCTGACCCTGCCGGGCCTGCAAATCGTCCCCCGACGAGGCGCAGTGCCCGGATTTTTTTGTCCGCAACAACAAAAAAAGCCGCGCCGGCGGAAAACCGGCACGGCACAATCTTGTGCTGATCTCTATAAAATCAGGGCAGTGCGTCAAACCCGGCCTTGAAGCCGTTCAGCGATACCGGAATGCCGATTCCCTCTTCAGGGGTCCGGAACACCACAAATATAGCCGATGACCCGCTCGACAGCGTCTCCAGCAGCGCATCATCCATGATCACTTCGGCAACGCAGCCATTGGGCAGGCAGCGCACAAAGGCAACCCGCCCCATATCGGTGCCGTCAATGTTGAGGCCAAGCCCGTTGGGCAGCAAAACCCCGAGCGGGGCCAGCACACGCAGCAGGCGGGCCTGCCGGTCCGCTGTTTTCAGCACGATGACGGAAAGCCCGACATTTGGCTGATCTTCAGCCGTCACGTTCTGGATAATCGCGCATTGCTCAAAACTGGCGCCTGGCGGCGTATCGCAGCTGATCTGCCAGTCACCGTGCTGTTCCTTGACGATGCCCTGAGCAAAAGCTGCGGGTGCAAATGATATCTGTGCCGACAGCGCGAAAGCGATGACGGCGGCACAACGAATAAAAATATGTCTCACTTCGCTCAGAACTCCTGACGAATCTGTAGGCCGGAAACGGTATGATCCTGTGTCTGTCAGGGCTCCTGCTTTTGTCAACAGCAAGAGGCACCTGGCGCACTATAACGCGGGCACATTGATCTGGAAAACTGCGGCAAGGGTGAGGCAGGCGGGGAAATCTCTTTATAAAACATCCCGAGAAGCGCAATATGACGCACTCAACTGGGCTGTTGCGGAATTGCCTATTCTGGCGGGATGTGGTTTAGGTCAAAAAACTTACATCTTGCTCCGCTTTGAGTCGGGCGCTTTGATATGAATCAAGGGTGCTGCAACAAAAAAGTGGCTGTGACTGAACCAAACGGGAATTCAGGGGAGATTCAGGTGACCGGATTGTTTTTCCGTCTCTTTAAAATCACGCTTTTAGCACTCACGGCGCTCGTGCCGACTGCCGCATTGGCACAAGACGTTACCGCGCCCGTACCCGGCGCGATCGGCTTTCAGGAATCCGTGACACCGATCATGGACTCCATCATCGCCTTTCATAACGGTGTTTTGATGTGGACCATCACAGCCATCGTTCTGCTGGTGCTGGCATTGTTGCTGATCATCATTGTGCGCTTCAATCGGCGCGCCAACCCGGTGCCGGCAAAATTCACCCACAACACGCTGGTTGAAATCGTCTGGACCGTTGCACCGATCCTGGTACTCATCGTGATCGCGATCCCGTCTTTCGGCGTGCTGACCGATCAGCTGACTGTGCCGGACGGGGAGCGCAAATATCTCGGCTCCAACATCTTCTCCTGGGGTGAAGTGGAAGTGCCCGCCGCCACGTTGACCGTCAAGGCAACCGGCTATCAGTGGTACTGGGGCTATGAATATTCCGATCAGGACGAAGTCGGGTTCGATTCCATTTTGCTGTCGGAGCAGGATCGCGCCGACCAGAAGCCCAATCAGCCTCGTTTGCTGGCCGTGGATAACGAGCTTGTGGTGCCTGTGGATACAACAGTGCGCGTCCATGTGACCGCTGCTGACGTTATTCACGCGTTCGCCATGCCGTCATTCGGTATCAAGATCGATGCGGTGCCGGGCCGTCTCAATGAGACATGGTTCAACGCACGCAAGACCGGTCTTTATTACGGTCAGTGTTCCGAACTTTGCGGCAAGGATCATGCCTATATGCCCATCGCCATTCGCGTGGTCACCAAGGAAGAGTTCGCCACATGGATGGATGCGTTGCGCGCAGGCGATGTGTCTGATGCCAACCTGACACTGGCTGCAATCAACTAAACGCTGCGAATCCGGCAACGGAAATCGCGCGGAACGTATAAGAAGAGGGAAATACCCATGGCTGATGCAAAGGCTGCTCAACACGACGATGCTCACGGTCATCCGACCGGCTGGCGTCGTTACGTATATTCCACCAATCACAAGGACATCGGCACGATGTACCTGATCTTCGCCATTATGGCGGGGATTATTGGTGGCGCGCTTTCCGGCTTCATGCGCTGGGAACTGGCTGAGCCTGGCATCCAGATCTTCCACGGTCTGGCGCAGATGGTTTACGGTTTTGAAGGTGACGCAGCCATTGATGGCGGCAAGCACATGTACAATGTGTTCACCACCGCGCACGGCCTGATCATGATCTTCTTCATGGTCATGCCGGCCATGATCGGCGGCTATGCCAACTGGTTCGTGCCCATCATGATTGGTGCGCCCGACATGGCATTCCCGCGCCTCAACAATATCTCGTTCTGGCTGTTGCCGCCCGCTTTCATTCTTCTGCTGATCTCGCTGTTTGTTGAAGGCCCTCCGGGCGCATACGGCACCGGCGGCGGCTGGACCATGTATCCGCCTTTCGCCACGACCGGGCAGCCCGGACCGGCGGTGGATTTTGCGATTCTCTCCCTGCATATCGCCGGTGCGTCCTCAATCCTTGGTGCGATCAACTTCATCACCACGATCTTCAACATGCGTGCGCCGGGCATGACCCTGCACAAGATGCCGTTGTTCCCGTGGTCGGTTCTGGTCACGGCCTTCCTGCTGCTGCTGTCCCTGCCGGTTCTGGCTGGTGGCATCACCATGCTGCTGACGGACCGTAATTTCGGCAGCACGTTCTTCGCCCCTGAAGGCGGCGGCGACCCGATCCTGTTCCAGCACCTGTTCTGGTTCTTCGGTCACCCGGAAGTTTATATTCTCATCCTGCCGGGCTTTGGCATCATCTCCCACATTGTGGCCACCTTCTCCAAAAAGCCGGTTTTCGGGTACCTGGCGATGGTCTACGCAATGGTCGCGATTGGTGTTGTCGGCTTTGTCGTGTGGGCACACCACATGTACACCACCGGCCTCAGCCTTGATGTGCAGCGCTATTTCGTTGCCGCCACGATGGTGATCGCCGTGCCAACAGGCATCAAGATCTTCTCATGGATTGCCACGATGTGGGGCGGCTCGATCACCTTCCGCACCCCGATGCTCTGGGCCATTGGCTTCATCTTCCTGTTCACCCTTGGTGGTGTGACCGGTGTGGTGCTGGCCAATGCCGGTGCAGACCGTGCGCTGCATGACACCTATTATGTGGTTGCGCATTTCCACTATGTGCTCTCGCTGGGTGCTGTGTTCGCCATCTTTGCGGCCTGGTACTACTGGTACCCGAAAATGTTCGGCAACATGTACAATGAGACCCTTGCCAACATCCATTTCTGGCTGACCTTTGTGGGCGTGAACCTTGTGTTCTTCCCGCAGCATTTCCTTGGTCTTGCCGGCATGCCGCGTCGTTATATCGACTACCCGGATGCGTTCGAGCTCTGGAACCAGGTCTCTTCCTTCGGTTATGTCGTGACGGCAATCGGCGTGGTGGTCTTCATCATCACGGTGATCGAGGCGCAGATGAAAAAGCGCAAGGCTGCTGACAATCCCTGGGGCGAAGGGGCAACCACGCTCGAATGGACCCTGTCCTCCCCGCCGCCGTTCCACCAGTTTGAAATGCTGCCGCGGATCACGACCTCCGCTCACTAACAGGGTATCGCTTTGGCCTATATTGACGACAGCCAGAACATTTCGACCCACGCAAGGGAAGCGCGCGTAGAGGATTATCTCGCGCTTCTCAAGCCGCGTGTGATGTCGCTTGTGGTGTTCACGGCCCTCGTTGGTATGGTCGTGGCGCCTGTGGGCGTGCATCCTTTTGTCGGCCTCATCGCCATTTTCTGCATCGCGGTCGGGGCAGGGGCCTCGGGTGCGCTGAACATGTGGTATGAGGCCGATATCGATGCCGTGATGAGCCGTACGGCCAACCGGCCTATTCCCGGTGGCCGCATGGTGCGGGACGATGCCCTGGTTTTCGGTATTGTGCTTGCAGCTTTCTCTGTCGGTCTTTTGGGGCTGGCAACCAATTGGGTGGCGGCCGGTCTTCTGGCCTTCACCATCTTCTTTTACGCGGTCATTTACACGGTCTGGCTGAAGCGCGCGACGCCGCAGAATATCGTCATCGGCGGCGCAGCCGGTGCGTTCCCGCCAATGGTGGGCTGGGCGGCAATGACCGGCCAGATATCGCTTGATGCCATGGCCCTGTTCCTGATTATCTTTTTGTGGACACCACCCCATTTCTGGGCGCTGGCGCTCTACAAAAAATCAGATTATGCCGCCGCCGGCATTCCCATGATGCCCAATGTGGCCGGCGAACGTTCGACGCAGAACCAGATCGTCGTCTATTCCGTGCTGCTGACGCTGGTGGCCTTCACGCCTGTACTGACCGGACTTGTCGGCTGGTTCTATGCGGTCCCCGCAACAATTCTGGGTTTGGGCTTTTCAGTGCTCGCTGTGCGGTTGCGCATGGCCGAGGGGGCAGAGATGCGCCGCCGCGCGCGCACGCTGTTTGTCTACTCCCTCTATTATCTGTTCATCCTGTTTCTGGCGCTGCTGGCTGACGTCGGCATCATCAGATGGTTTGGAGCTGTCTAATGGCCCCGGTGCAATTGAGTGACGAGGAAATCAAGGCCCGCCGCCGCAAGCGGTCGGTTGCCATCGGCATCGCCCTGGGTGTGCTGGTTGTGGTGTTCTATGTGCTGACCGTGGTCAAGATGGGCCCGTCAGTATTTGATCGTCCGTTGTGAGGGGCAATATGAGCCAGATGGACACAACGCTCGAACCCGCGACAAGAAGTAACCTGAGAACGGCCGGTGTGCTGGCGCTGCTGGTTTTGGGCATGATCGGCATGGCCTATGCGGCAGTGCCCCTCTATTCGATATTCTGTCAGGTCACCGGCTATGGTGGCACGACCCAGCGCGCAGAGGCCAATCTCAAAGGCGTCATCGGCCGCGAAATGGTAACGCGTTTCGACGCGACCGTTTCCAGCGGTCTGCCCATCCGCGTTACACCCGCCAAACCGATCTCCGGTGCGATTGGCACGCCCGAAACCATCGAATTCACCGCGACCAATCTGACTGCGCGGCCCTTGATGACGACGGCAAGCTTCAATGTGACCCCGCAAAAGGCGGGCGTCTATTTCAACAAGATCGAGTGTTTCTGTTTCACCGAACAGGTGCTTGCACCGGGCGAAACAGTAAAAATGCCGGTCACGTTCTTCGTGGACCCGGATATTGATGCTGACAAGGATCTCGACACAGTGCATGAGATTACCTTGAGTTACACCTTCTATGCTTCAGACAATGGGGGAAGCTGACCATGGCGGCCCATGCCAAAAACCATGACTACCATCTTGTAAATCCGAGCCCGTGGCCCGCCCTTGGCGGTCTTGCGGCGTTCATCATCGCAGTCGGCGGCATCCTGTGGATGCGCGATGTCACCCCTTGGGTGTTCTGGGCAGGCCTGATTGCTGTGCTCTACACCATGTATGCATGGTGGGCCGACGTCATCCGCGAAGCCAATGCTGGTGATCACACCCCCGTGGTGCAGATCCATCATCGCTATGGCATGATCCTGTTCATTGTCTCGGAGATCATGTTCTTCGTGGCCTGGTTCTGGGCCTATTTCGACGGCTTCTTCCGGGTTGACGATATCGAGCAGTTTGCCCGCGTAGCCGCCACTGGCGGTGTCTGGCCACCCGTTGGCATCGAGGTGTTCGATCCCTGGCATTTGCCGATCTTCAACACATTGATCCTTCTCACCTCGGGCACAACCATCACCTGGGCACACCATGCCCTTTTGCATGATGATCGCGAGGGCCTGAAATGGGGTCTGATCCTCACCGTGGCACTCGGGGCGCTGTTCACTGTTGTCCAGGCCATCGAATATGCCTCGGCCGGGTTCAGCTTCTCAGGCAATATCTATGGCGCGACCTTCTTCATGGCGACCGGTTTCCACGGCTTCCATGTGCTCGTCGGTACCATCTTCCTTATTGTCTGCCTGCTGCGGGCGCTGGCCGGCCAGTTTGATGCCAAGAACCATCTCGGCTTTGAATTCGCTGCCTGGTACTGGCACTTCGTCGATGTGGTCTGGCTGTTCCTGTTCGCCAGCATCTATGTCTGGGGAAGCTGGGGCGTTGTGATTACCCACTAACAAGATCAGGAAGGCCCCGGACCCGTCCGGGGCCTCTTTCTTTATGACCCAACCATCTCACCGCACGCCTTCTCCATTCATCGCCGGCCTGATGTGCCGGTGTCCGCGTTGCGGCGAGGGTCCGGTGTTCCGCGGCTATTTGAAAGTCGCCTCACGTTGCGAAAGCTGCGATCTGGATCTCGAGTTCGCCGATAGCGGCGACGGCCCGGCAGTGTTCATCATCTTCATTGTCGGCTTCATCATCATGGCTTTGGCCCTGATGGTGGACAATCTGTTCCATCCGCCGGTTATGGTGCATCTCATGCTCTGGCTGCCCGCCACGGTTATTTTGTGCCTGGCCATGCTGCCGCCATTCAAGGGCGTCATGATCGCTCTCCAATATCAGCACGATGCAAGGGAAACCCGCCCTGACTGAAGATGATTTCGCCGAAGTGTCCAATGCGCTCAAAGCCCGGCGCAAACCGGTTTCGGCACCGGTCTCCTGGGCTTTTGTAATCGTCATGATTGCCCTGGCGCTGTTTCTGGCCAGTCTTGGCGTCTGGCAGCTGGATCGGCTTGGGCAAAAACAAGCGCTGATTGCAGCCGTGGACGCCCGGATCGATCTGCCCCCCGCAGCATTGCCGCCAGTGGCCGAATGGGATTCGTTTGACGAAGAGGTGTTCAATTTCCGCCCGGTAAAGCTTGAGGGCCGTTTTGTGACCGATAACAGCGTGCTGGTCTTCACGTCCATGACCGGTACCCGTGGCCCCTATGAAGGGCAGGGCTTTTGGGTCATGAGCCCGTTCGCGCTCGAGACGGGCGGCACGGTGCTGGTCAATCGCGGGTTCGTGCCGCAAGGGGCCGGACAACGCTTCATTGGTGCCAGCGGCGATGCCACACTGCCGCAAGGCACTGTCACCATCACCGGTCTGGCGCGTGTGTCCGAGGCAACAAATACCTTCACCCCCGGGCCGGATCTGGCGGGGCATATCGAATATGTGCGCAATATCGATCGCCTGATCGCAATGATGGACGCAGCGCTGGCCCCGGTCGCGCCCATCTATGTGGATCAGGATGCAGCCAAGGCGGGTGATCTGCCACAGGGCGGCGAAACCGTGATCGATTTCCCCAATCGCCATTTTGAATATGCAATGACCTGGTTCCTGCTCTCGGCTGTCACTGTGCTGATGACAGGCATGTGGCTCTGGCGGCAGCGCGCCCGTTGAGGGCGGGTTGCAGTCGGCCAAGTGAGCGACTAGGGTGCACCGGTTGGATTCAGAGTAGCTCCCGATGAAATTTGTCTCTACGCGCGGCGCGGCGCCTGCGCTTGGTTTTTGTGATACGATCCTGACCGGCCTTGCCCCTGATGGCGGTCTTTACCTGCCCCAGGAATGGCCGCAAATCTCTGCGGAAGATATCGCGGGATATGCGGGCAAGCCCTATGCCGATATTGCCTTTGATGTCATCAGGCGCTTCACGGCGGATGAAATTTCCGATGCCGAACTGCGCCCGATGATCGATGCGGCCTATGCCACATTCCGTCATCCCTCAACCACACCGATGGTGGAGCTGGAGCCGAACCATTTCATCCTTGAGCTTTTCCATGGCCCCACCCTGGCCTTCAAGGATGTCGCCATGCAATTCCTGGCCCGGGTCATGGATCATGTGCTCACAGGCCGTGGCGGGCGCGCCACCATTGTCGGTGCCACCTCCGGCGATACCGGATCGGCGGCCATTGAGGCATTCCGGGGCCGCGATAATATCGATATTTTCATCCTGCATCCGCGTGGCCGCACCTCCGATGTGCAGCGCCGCCAGATGACAACCGTGCTCGACGATAATGTGCACAATATCGCGCTGGAGGGCACGTTCGACGATTGTCAGAAAATCGTCAAAGGCATGTTCGCCAACCCCGCGTTCCGCGATGGCGTGAAGCTGTCGGGCGTGAATTCGATCAATTGGGGCCGCATCGTTGCCCAGATCGTTTATTATTTCAAAGCCGCCAGCGATCTCGGCGCGCCGCAGCGCAAGGTGAGCTTCACCGTGCCGACCGGCAATTTCGGCGATATCTTTGCCGGCTACGCGGCAACGCGCATGGGCCTGCCAGTGGAAAAACTGGTCATTGCCACCAATGAAAATGACATCCTGGCCCGCACCATGGAAACCGGCCGTTATGAAACCGGCACGGTGACGGAAACCGCCAGCCCCTCCATGGATATTCAGGTGTCATCCAATTTCGAGCGGCTTCTGTTCGAGGCGCTTAATCGCGATGCAGAGACGACCAAGGGGCTGATGGACAGTCTCAACCAGTCCGGCAGCTTCACCGTGCCCGACCCGGCACTGGCCGCCATCCGCATCGGTTTCGATGCGGCGCGTGTCAGTGAATTTGAAACCAGCACCACCATTGCCGATTGCCATAAGCGCTCCGCTTACCTTGCAGACCCGCATACAGCGGTCGGTATTGCAGTTGCCCGCCGGTTCTCCGGCGGGACGACGCCCATGATTACCCTGTCGACGGCCCATCCGGCCAAATTCCCTGCAGCCGTCAGCGCTGCGGCGAATGTTGAACCATCCCTGCCGGTGTGGTTGGCTGATCTGCACAAGAAACCAGAACGCATGGACGTTCTGGACAATGACCAGGACGCGGTCGAAACTTATATCAAGGCCCGTACGCGCGCCTGGGAGGACTGAGTGAGAGCACAAATCACCAAGCTTGAGAACGGCATGACCGTCCTGACGGATAACATGCCGCATCTCGAAAGCGCCGCTTTGGGTGTCTGGGTCAAATCCGGCTCGCGCAGCGAGTTTGACAATGAACACGGCGTTTCTCACCTGCTCGAACATATGGCGTTCAAAGGCACAAAAACCCGCAGTTCGCGCCAGATTGCCGAAACCATCGAGAATGTCGGCGGCGATCTCAACGCGGCGACCTCAATCGAGCACACCGGCTATTTTGCCCGCGTCCTCAAGGATGACGCCGCCCTGGCCGCAGATATCCTTTCCGACATTTTGCAAAATTCCGTGTTCGACGCGCATGAATTGTCCCGCGAACAGCAGGTGATTGTGCAGGAAATCGGCGCCTCGCACGATACGCCCGACGATCATGTGTTTGATCTTTTTCAGGCCGCCGCCTTTCCCGATCAGGCCATTGGCCGGACCATTCTGGGCACCACCGATTCCGTGCGCGGTTTCGAGCCGGATGCGATCCGCGCCTATATGGATCGCAATTATGTCGGCGACCGGATGCTGATTTCGGCCGCCGGCAATGTCGATCACGATCAATTGGTCGATATCGCATCCGAACGCTTCAAGGATCTAAAACCCACCGGCGCGCCGGAGCCGCAAAAGGCCCGCTATGTCGGCGGCGATCTGCGCCACGAATCCGATCACGAGCAGGCCCATGTGGTGATCGGTCTTGAGGGGCGTCCCTATAATTCCGACGGTTTCTATGCCGTCCAGATCCTGTCCAGTATTCTGGGTGGCGGCATGAGTTCGCGCCTGTTCCAGGAAGTGCGCGAAAAGCGCGGCCTGTGCTATTCCGTCTATGCTTTCCACTGGGCCTTTGCCGATAGCGGCATTTTTGGCGTCGCAGCAGCCACGGGAGCCGACGATGTCGGCGAACTGGTGCCGGTGATCATGGAAGAATTGCGCAATGCCACCGAAAGCATCACCGAGGAAGAAGTTGTGCGGGTGCGCAACCAGATTCGCGCCGGGCTGCTGATGTCGCTGGAAAGCCCGGCCTCCCGCGCAGGCCAGCTGGCCCGCCAGCAAATTCTCTGGGGGCGGCCAATCCCGCTGCAGGAAACCGTTGAACGCATAGGCCGGATTGACGTGGACCGGGTGAAAAAGATCGCCCGCGAAATTCTCGACGCGGCAAACCCCTCGGTGGCGGGCGTGGGGCCGGTGGCCAACATGCCGGACTATGACGTCATCGTGCAGCGTCTGAAGGCCTGAGGCACCAACATGCTGGGGCGCTGGCTCGTTCGGGACAAGACCCCCGTTCTGCGCTGTCAGGAACTGGTTCTGCGCGCGCCCGCCAAAAGCGATTTTACGCAATGGCACAGCGTCCGGCTGGCCAGCCGCCCGTTTTTAAAGCCGTTCGAGCCGCGCTGGACAGAGGCTGATCTGGACCGGAATATCTACCTCGAGCGGATAAAGCGGGGCGCTGAGGCCAGCGCCAAGGGCACGGAATACACCTTTTTTATCTTCGTCACCGATGGTGGCACCCAGCGGCTGGCCGGCGGTCTGACCCTGTCAAACATCCGCCGCCGCGTCGCCCAGCAGGTTAATCTGGGGTACTGGATGAGCGTCAACGACGCGGGCAAGGGCATCATGACCCGGGCCGTCGCCACAGTGTTGCCCTTTGTCTTTGATGATCTTGGCCTGCATCGGGTGCATGCCGCCTGTCTCCCCACCAATATGGCGTCCCGCCGTGTCCTTGAAAAAAACCGATTTCACGAAGAAGGCTATGCGGACAATTATTTGCAGATCGACGGTGCGTGGCGCGACCATGTGCTTTATGGGCTGTCACGCGAGCGCTACGAAACATCGCATGGGAGCGTGTGACGCCAGACCTTGTGGCATGACGCAAAGCCCTTTACCAAGGAATGCCTCTTGTCAGTGAACAGCGGGAAATCCCGGACCTATATGCGCTATCTTCTTGCCTTTGCGATGTGTTTCCTGTGCGCGTTGACCAGCGCCTTGCCGGCTGCCGCCTTCGAGGTCATTTCGGTTCCCGAAGATGTGAATGCCATCAACCTGCGGGCAGGGGTCGATGTTTTCCCCGGCGAGAACGGGCGTATCCAGCTCAGCACCGCACCAAGCGAAGATGGCATTATCCGCCGCATCGAAGTGCTGGCGTCCGAAGATGGCACCAACCCGAAATGGGCCCTGTTTGCCCTGCGCAATGATACCGATGTGCAGCTTGAGCGCCTGCTGGTCGCCCCGTTCTTCCGCCTGCCGGGATCCGGTGTTATCGCGCCGGATCTGGGTGCGGAACGGGTTTCGGTCATCACCGTCAGCCAGGGGCTGCGGCCCGAACGCACAAGCGACGCGGAAGCTGATGTTTTCGGCATCACCCTCGATCCGGGCGCGACAGTCACCTTTATTGCCGAGTTGAGTGAAGGCAGTCTGCCCGAGCTTTACCTCTGGAAGCCCGATGCGTATCGCGATTATGTCAACTCGTTCACGCTGTTTCGCGGCACGGTGCTCGGTGTCGCCAGTCTGGCGGCGCTGTTCCTCACCATCATGTTTGTGGTCAAGGGCCGGGGCGTGTTCCCGGCAACCGCCGCTTTTGCCTGGGCGGTGCTGATCTATCTTTTGATCGATTTCGGCATCATGGGCCGCCTTCTGGGGATTGGTAACGGCTCAATGCAGCCTTTCCGCGCCGCAGCGGAGGCGGGGCTTGCGACCACACTGTTCGGCTTCCTGTTCATCTATCTCAATCTGCATCGCTGGCATTTGCGCTTCGTGCATCTGGCCATGGCGCTGGCCGGGGTGTTCCTCATCCTGTTCGGTGTGGCCTTTTTCCAGCCGGCCATTGCCGCAACCATTGCCCGCGTGGTGCTGGTGCTGCTGGGGCTGACAGGGCTGTTTCTCGTCGTTTTGCTGGCACTGCGTGGCTATGATCGCGCCGTGCTGCTGGTGCCGACATGGATCATTTATCTCGCCTGGTTGTTCTATGGCTGGATGGTTGTCACCGGTCAGGTTTCCAATGACATTGCCCAGCCCGCCGTTGCCGGCGGCCTGATGCTGATTGTCATGCTGATCGGCTTTACCGCCGTGCAGCACGCCTTTTCTGAAGGGCAGGTCTCGGTGGGCACCTTGTCCGAGGTCGAGCGGCGCGCCATGGCGCTCACCGGCAGCGGCGATTTCGTTTTCGATTGGAATATCGATCGCGATCGCGTCAACGTCTCCGAAGAACTCTCCCAGCGCCTCGGCGAACGGCGCGGGGCCCTGCGCGGTGCCATCAAGCGCTGGCTCGACCGTATCCATCCCGAAGACCGCGACAAGTTCCGCGCCGCCCTCGACACATTGGTGGAAATGCGCCGGGGCAAGGTCAACACCGATGTGCGTATCGCCAATCAGGATGGCAGCCACCGCTGGTTCCGCATGCGGGTGAAACCGGTTCTGGGCGGTGACGGGCAGGTTACCCGTATCGTGGGCACTTTGCAGGACATTTCCGACGAACGCGCCGCCCGCGAGCGGCTCTTGCATGATTCTGTCACGGACAGCCTGACAGGGCTGCCCAACAAGGAATTGTTCCTCGACCGGCTCGACAGGGCGCTGGTGCGCTCGCGCACCAATGGCGGTTCCAAACCGGCCGTGTTCCTCATTGATATCGACAAATTCGCCGAACTCAATGAGCGCGTCGGCCTTACCGCGTCCGATTCCGTATTGCTGGCGGCGTCGCGCCGCATTGCCCGCGTCCTGCGCCCGCTCGATACGGTGTCACGCATCAATAGCGACCAGTTTGCCGTGATCCTTTCGGCAGAGCATGGCGTTGGCAAGATCGCCGAAGTGGCAGAACAAATCCGCAAGGCCCTGCGCGCGCCTTTCAATTTCGGCGACCGCGACCTGACGATGACCGTTTCCATCGGCATCACCATTTTCGACAATTCCAGCGCCACAGCGCTCGATGTGCTGCGCGATGCGGAATTGGCCATGTATTACGCCAAGCGCCATGGCGGCGACCGTATCGAGGCCTATCGCGCCTCGGCCCGCTCCATCACCGCCTATTCCCGCGCCACGGAAGAAGATCTGGCCCGCGCCTTGCGTCAGGGTGAACTCCAGGTTGAGTTCCAGCCGATCATGGATATTCACACCAACCAGATCGCCGGTGCCGAAGCGCTGATGCGCTGGAACCACGCAACGCGCGGTTCGGTCAGCCCGGACGAATTCATCCCCTTGGCCGAGCGTACCGGCCATATCACCAAAATCGGGCGATTGGCTTTCGAACAGGCCGCCAACCAGGCTGAATCCTGGCGTCGCGCTTTCCCGCTCAGCGATGAATTTTTTGTCTCGGTCAACCTGTCACCGCGCCAGCTCGCCACCGAGAACATGCTCTCGGACATGAAATCGCTCGTCTCCCAGCACATGCAGGTCATCAAGCATCTCAAGCTTGAGGTGACCGAAAGCCAGGTCATGAGCAATCCCGAGCACGCCGCCTATGTGCTCCAGAGCCTGAAATCCATGGGCCTCAGGCTGGCGCTTGATGATTTTGGCACGGGCTATTCCTCGCTCTCCTATCTGCACCGTTTCCCCTTCGATACGGTCAAAATCCCGGCGCCATTCGTCCAGATCAGCGAACAGGCCGGCCTCGCTCATACCCAGGTGCCCATCATGCGCGCGGTCATCTCGCTGGCAGCCGAACTGTCCATGATGGTGATTGCCGAGGGGGCAGAAACCGACGATGAGGTGGAGCGCCTGCGCCATCTCAATTGCCGCCACGCCCAGGGGTTTGCCTTTGGTGCGGCAATGACCGGCGACGAGTTCCGTCGCCGGCTGGCAAGCCAGTTTACCTGATCGTCAAGCCGTGCCGAATGTGGAGCTGAGGCTGGCGCGGTTGACACTGCCATCCCGGCTCAATGTGGACAGGGCCGCGTCATAACGGTTGTCGATAGGCTCTTCAAACAGCAGCCTGACCGATTGCGGTGCCGTCAGCCAGCCATTGGCCATTATTTCATCCTCAAGCTGTCCCGCACTCCAGCCGCAATAGCCAAGCGCAAACAACGCATTCTCTGGTCCGGGGCCATAAGAAATCGCCTTGAGCACGTCAATGCTCGCGGTCAGGCACACGTCATCGGTGACAATCACCGTATTGTCTTCACCGAAATAGTCCGGCGAATGCAGCACAAATCCGCGCCCGCGTTCCACCGGGCCACCGCTCAGCACCGCCCGGTCGCGCACTTCCGGCGGTAGCTTTATATATTCGTCCGGATGGCCGAGATTCATCTCTTCCAGAATTTCGGTGAAATGCATGTCCGGCAGGCTCTGGTTGATGACGATGCCCATTGCCCCTTCCTCGCCGTGGGCGACCAGGTAAACCACGGCATCACGAAAGCGCGCATCCATCATCCCGGGCATGGCGATGAGAAACTGTCCTTTAAGAGAGGTCATCATTTTTTTGTCCTCGCTTGGCTTTCATTCAATCTATCATAACCGCCAATATGCTTCTTATGCAAAAGCTGTAAGATCACGAAGGCCTGATCAAACGCGACTTTGAGAATGCCGGACAATGCGCTAGCCAAGGACATGATGAAAAGATTTTTGCCCATAGCCGCGCTTGTTCTCGCGGCCTGTCCCGCCGCCCACGCTGCCGAAAGCCCGTGGGTCGAGGTTGCGCCTGACACACGCATGCGCCTGATTTCCAACGACCTTGTGGTCAACGGCAAGACCATGGCGGCGATTGAGCTGGATATGCCCGCAGCGACCAAGACCTATTGGCGCATTCCCGGGGAAACAGGGATCCCCGCCCAGCTTGATCTGGCCGGTTCAACCAATGTTGAAAGCGGCGAAATCGTCTGGCCTTACCCGTTGCGCCAGATTGAGCACGGTTTTGTCGATTTTGTCTATAAGGGCGAGACCCTATTGCCCGTGGCGCTCACCGTCGGTTCCGGTGCCGCTGAGGTCACCGCCAATGTCATGCTCGGCGTCTGCGATCAGATCTGCGTACCCGTTCGTGCGGAACTGGCACTGACGATTAACCCGGCCAGGCCGGACAGGCGACAGGGCTTGCGCATTCAGCAGGCACTCGCCGATGTCCCGGCACCATGGGCCGGCGATGCAACCATTATCGGCGATGTCATCATCGATCCGGTAAGCCGCCGCCTCGATGTCGCCATCGATACCGCTCAGGTCGATCCGCAAAGCGTCATCATTGATAATGGCGATCCAGGTTTGCTGTTTTCCATGCCGCAAAAAAGCCCCGAAGCGGGGTTAGTCAGCTTCGAATTGCTGGGAAAGAGGGCAGGAGAGGGCTTGCAAGGTCAACCCGTTCGGCTCACATTCCTGACTGAAAATGGTGCCTTTGAGGTCTCCCGTATCGTCAGGATGCGCGATCGCTGAGGTCTTTTGCGATTTCGGCCCACATGCCGGAATGACACGGTCTTTATGACAAATCCAGAGGGTCGCGCCGTGTGATCCGCACATCTGAATAAACAAGGTTCGGGCATGATCCAGCAAGGCGACGCCATTCCATCTGTAGCGGTGAAACTGGTGAACAAGAGCGGTGTTATTGACGGCGACAGCGCCACCATCTTTGGCGATGGCCGCGTGATCCTGTTCACAGTGCCGGGCGCCTTCACCCCCACCTGCCACAATAATCATCTGCCCGGCTATGTCAGCGCGGGCGAAGCCCTGCGCACCAAGGGTGTCAACCGCATCATCTGCATGACCGTCAATGATCATCATGTGGTCAGTGCCTGGGCCGATGCCTCAGAGGCATTGGGTGTTGTTGAATTCATCGCCGATGGCAATGCCACCCTGACAAAGGCGCTCGGTCTCGACAAGGACATGAGTGGCGGCGGCATGGGCACACGCGCCATCCGCTCCGCGCTGGTGATAAAAGACGGGATTGTCGAGGCGGTGTTTACCGAAGATCAACCAGGGCAGGTGACTTCCTCGGGCGCACCCGCTATCGTTGAATTTCTTGAATCAATGCCGTCCTAAAAAGTTATGCGTAAGGAGTTGGGGCAGATGAAAATCGCTTTCGGGGGACAGGGCATGCGCCGCGCGATCCGTGTTGTAGGAATACTGGCCGTTGCCGGCGCGCTTTCGGGCTGCGGCATGGGGTCTTTCATGGGCGGCGGTGACCCCTCGATCACCGGTGCCACCAATAATAATCTGGCCGATGCGGCCACCAGCCAGGCAGCGATTGCCCAAGCGGCCCCCAGCGCCTTGCCCGCCATCGCAACCGAATGCCCGCCGATCAAGGTGCGCAATGGCGGCGAATCCGTTTTCTCCTACGCGAACAAGAAGATTGGCGACCCGCGGGAGCTGCAATTCCAGGCTGTTATCGACAAACAGTCGCGCAATTGCGTCGTCTCCAACGGCCTGATCACCGTCAAAATGGGTGTTGTCGGCCGCTTGCTGCTGGGCCCCGCTGGCGAGCAGAAGGATTTCACCCTGCCGCTGCGCTTCGCAGTTGAGCGCGATCAGCAGGCCATCTTCTCCGAGAAATATGACATCCCGGTTCAGGTGACACCGCCGAACCAGTCGGAAGAATTCGTCAAGGTCGTCGAGAATGTCGCCATTCCCTATGTCGGCGGCGAGGACATCACGATTTGGGTGGGTTTCGACCCGCGCTCCTGATTTCAGGCAGATAATCCCGTGAATTTCAGGGCGTTGATCCGGTTCGGATTGACGCCCTTTCGATTCTGAACCATGGTGCCCATGACTGCGGGAGAGATTGGGCTGGTGCCGCCTTTTGGGGGCAATCATCAAAACCATCCCAACGCCGAAGGAGCAACCGCCCCGGAAACTCTCAGGCAAAAGGACCGCAATCGAACCAGAACTCTGGAAAGCGGATGCCGGGCCGCGGAGGGATCGTCTCCTTCTGCAATTCCCCCGGACATCCCACCGACGGAGTAGCCGCAGGCGTTTGGCAAGTGCCGGACGAAAGCGGGAAATCTCTCAGGTTGTAGGACAGAGGGGGCGTGCAAGGCATTGGCAAATGCCCAGCGCCCCTGTGTGCCAAACCTGAGGTGAAATGGTGGAAACCGACAACCTTCTGAAAACGCCATTATTCGATCTGCACACCGCCTTGGGCGGCCGCATGGTCGGTTTTGGCGGCTATGCGCTGCCGGTCCAGTATAAAGGCATCGTCGCCGAACATCTCCAGACCCGTCAGAGCGCCAGCCTGTTCGATGTCTCGCATATGGGCCAGGTCACCGTCACCGGCCCTGACCACGCCACAACGGCGGCAGCGCTTGAAACCATCCTGCCCGGCGAATTGCTCTCCCTCAAGCCCGGCGAAATGCGCTACACGGTCCTGCTCAACGACAAGGGCGGCATTGAGGATGATCTGATCGTCACCCGCCCTGCCGAGGGCCAGGCGCCCGATGGCATCCTGTTTATCGTCGTCAACGCGGCAACCAAACATAACGACATGAAGCTCATGCAGGCCGCTTTGGGCGACAAGCTCAATTTCGCCCTGCATGATGACCGGGCGCTGATCGCCATTCAGGGGCCAAAGGCCGTTGATGCGCTGGCCCGCCACAGCGATATCACACAAAAACTTACCTTCATGCAGGCCGGCCCGGCAACCATTGCCGGCTTTTATTGCCATGTCTCGCGCGCCGGTTACACGGGCGAGGACGGGTTTGAAATTTCTGTCGCCAATGCCCATGCCAAGCAAATCGCCGAACTGCTGCTGGCCGAACCGGAACTGGAACCCGCTGGCCTTGGCGCCCGCGACAGCCTGCGTCTTGAAGCCGGGCTTTGCCTTTATGGCCACGACATGAATGCAGACATTGATCCGGTCACCGCCGGCATCTTTTTCGCCATCGGCAAGCGCCGGCGCACCGAGGGCGGTTTCCCCGGCGCGGACACCGTTCTGAAAGTTCTCGAAGATGGCCCGGCCATGCGCCGCGTCGGCATTCGTTTTGATGGCCGCCTGCCGGTGCGCGAGGGCGCGGAACTGGTGGATGCAGATGGCAAGCCCCATGGCCATGTCACATCCGGCGGCTTCTCGCCCAGTCTCGAAGCCCCGATTGCCATGGCCTATCTGCCCGCATCGGTTGCAGCCCTGGGCAACCCAGTCACCGCCATGGTGCGCGGCAAGCCGGTCACCGGCACCATCACCAAAATGCCCTTTGTCCCGCAGCGCTATGTGCGCACGCTTTCCTGATTTCCATTCCCACTGGAGAGATCCAAACCATGAAATTTTCCACCGATCACGAATATATCCGTACCGAGGGTAACGCTGGCACAGTCGGTATCTCCACCTTTGCGCAAGAACAGCTCGGCGACATCGTTTTTGTCGAACTGCCCGCCGTCGGCACCGCGCTCAAAAAAGGCGACGAAGCCGCTGTTGTTGAATCGGTCAAGGCCGCATCAGAAATCTATGCGCCCGTATCGGGCACCGTCACCGAGGTCAATGAAGCGCTGAATGGCGATCCCGGTCTTGTTAATTCCGATCCTGAAGGCAATGGCTGGATTTTCAAGCTGTCCGTTAGTGACGCCGGAGAACTCGACGATCTGATGGATGCCACCGCCTACGCCTCACACACCGCTCAAGGGTAATTCTGCATGCGATATCTGCCGCACAGCGATGCCGAACGCGCCGAAATGCTCGGCGTGATCGGCGCGAAAACCGTTGAAGACCTGTTTGCTGCCGTGCCGCGCGCAGCGCTGCAAACGGAAAGTCTCAACCTGCCGGGGCATCAGCCCGAATATATGGTCGAAAACCATATGCACGCCCTTTCGGGCAAAAACCGTGCGGCGGGGGACGGCCCGTTTTTTGTCGGTGCCGGTGCCTATCGCCATCACGTGCCGGCGAGCGTTGATCACCTGATTCAGCGTTCCGAATTTCTTACCGCCTACACGCCGTACCAGCCCGAGATTTCCCAGGGCACGCTGCAAATGCTGTTCGAGTTCCAGACCCAGGTCGCCAATCTCACCGGCATGGATGTGGCCAATGCCTCCATGTATGACGGCTCCACCGCCACTGCCGAAGCGGTGCTGATGGCTTGCCGCCTGACAAGGCGCAACAAGATCATTCTCTCCGGCGGCATCCACCCCCATTATCGCGATGTGGTGCGCACTTATATGGGCGAAGGCGAACATCTTGTCTGTCTTGAGGCCAGCCCCGAAGGGCAGGGCGGTATCACCGCCGAGGTCGACGACGCAACTGCCGCCATCGTCATCCAGACCCCCGATTTTTATGGTCATCTGCGCGATGTCAAATCGCTGGCCGAAGCCGCCCACGCCAAGGGCGCGCTGTTGATCGTTGTTGTCACCGAAGCGGTGGCCCTCGGCCTGATCGAAGCCCCCGGTGCGCTGGGGGCCGATATTGTCGTCGCCGAAGGCCAGTCCATCGGCAATGCGCTCAATTTCGGCGGCCCCTATGTGGGGCTGATGGCTACGCGGGACAAATTCATCCGCCAGATGCCGGGCCGGCTTTGTGGTGAAACGGTTGATGCGGAAGGCAAGCGCGGTTTCGTTTTGACGCTTTCCACCCGCGAGCAGCATATCCGCCGCGAAAAAGCGACATCCAATATCTGCACCAATTCCGGCCTTTGTGCGCTCGCCTTTTCCATCCACATGTCGCTTCTGGGCGAGGCCGGGCTGACAAAACTTGCCCGCCTCAACCATGCTAGAGCCTGTGCCCTGGCCGACGCGCTGGAGGAGATCCCCGGCGTCGAATTGCTCAACGACACCTTCTTCAACGAAATGACCCTGCGCCTCTCCAAACCCGCGGCGGCAGTTGTCGAAGCACTGGTCGCCAAAAACATCATCGCCGGCGTGCCGGTCTCCCGGCTGGAGCCGGGCAAGCCCGAGCTTGATAATCTGCTGGTGCTCGCCGCAACGGAACTCACCAGCGATGGTGACATCGCAGCTCTGGTAGCTGGATTGAAAGAGGTGCTGGCATGAGCATGAATAATCAGGGCCGCCCCACCGCCCCCACAAATGATGCTGTCACCGCCACCGGCGCAGCGCTTCTGCCCGACGAGCCATTGCTGTTTGAAATCGGCGATACAGATCATTCCGGCGTCGATCTGCCCGATGTGGAAATCACCGGCACCCGCCTTGGCAATCATGCCCGCAAGAGCCCGCTCGATCTGCCCGGCCTGACCGAACCGGAGGCCATGCGCCATTATGTGCGCCTGTCCCGGCTCAACATGTCGATTGATAGCGGCATGTACCCGCTTGGTTCCTGCACCATGAAGCATAATCCGCGCCTTAATGAAAAACTGGCGCGTCTGCCCGGCTTTGCCGATATTCATCCCCTGCAGCCGGTCTCCACCGTGCAGGGCGCGCTCGAACTGATCGACGAGCTGGCCGACTGGCTGATGGTACTGACCAATACCTCAGCCGTGGCCATGAGCCCGAAAGCCGGTGCCCATGGCGAGCTTTGCGGCATGATGGCCATCAAGGCGGCGCAGGAGGCGCGGGGCGAGGGCCATCGTAAAGTGGTTCTGGTGCCCGAAAGCGCCCATGGCACCAATCCGGCAACCGCCGCCTTTCTCGGCTATAGCGTCAAATCCATTCCCGCCAATGCCAATGGCACCGTGGACGCCAGTGCGGTGATTGCCGCGCTCGGCCCCGATGTGGCCGCGATCATGCTGACCAATCCGAACACCTGCGGCCTGTTTGAGCCCGAAGTGATCGAAATCGCCCAGGCTGTACATGACGCGGGCGCCTTCTTTTATTGTGACGGGGCCAATTTCAACGCCATCATGGGCGTCGTCCGCCCGGGTGATCTCGGCATTGATGCCATGCATATCAACCTGCACAAGACCTTCTCGACGCCCCATGGCGGCGGTGGGCCGGGTGCGGGGCCTGTGGTGCTCTCCGAGGCGCTTGCGCCCTTCGCGCCCATTCCCTTCGTCCGCAAGGACGGGAACAGCCGGGTTCTGGTCGAACATGGCGAAGGCACGCAAAGTTTTGGCCGCCTCACGGCCTTTCATGGCCAGATGGGCATGTTCACCCGTGCGTTGAGCTTCATGCTCTCCCATGGCGGTGACGGGCTGGCCCAAGGGGCCAAAGATGCGGTGCTCAATGCCAATTACATCAAGGCGCGGCTCGAAAAGGTGTTCTCCGCCCCGTTCGGCGGTCAGCCCTGCATGCATGAAGCGCTGTTCGATGACAGCTTCCTTGAGGGCAGCGGCGTCAGCACGCTCGATTTCGCCAAGGCGATGATCGATGAGGGTTTCCACCCCATGACCATGTATTTTCCCCTGGTCGTGCATGGGGCCATGCTGATTGAGCCCACAGAATCGGAATCAAAACAAACCCTCGACAAATTCTGCGATACCATGCTGGAATTGGCAGCGGACGCCAAAGCGGGCAATCTCACCCGTTTCACCGCCGCGCCAATGAAAGCGCCCCGGCGGCGTCTCGATGAAACCCGCGCGGCCCGCAGCCCGATGCTCAAATGGGTGGCTCCGGTCGCAGAACAGGAAGCTGCAGAGTAATGCGCAAACGGAAAATGGCGGCACCGGTCATCGGCATTCTGCTGGCCGGCGCCATCGCCATGGTGCTCTGGCCCACGCTTTTCCCCAGCAATGAGGAACAGGCCGGCCAGCAGCCAACAACACAGGCCTATCTGGGGAATGGTCTGGAGGGAACATTCACGCTGGCGGTCAACTGGCAGCCCGCCTTTTGCGAAACCCGCCCGGAAAAGCGCGAATGCGAAAGCCAGACCGCGGCCCGCTTCGACGCCGAAAATTTCTCCCTGCACGGTCTTTGGCCCGAGGGCCCGGACAGCCTTTATTGCGGCGTCAGCGATGACGAAGTGCAAATGGACAAGGCCGGGCGCTGGCAGGATCTGGAACAGCCGGAATTGTCGCCCACCACACGCGACCGTCTGAATACGATCATGCCCGGCACCCAGTCCCAGCTCGACCGGCATGAATGGATAAAGCACGGCACCTGCGCCAACAGCACAGCGGAAGATTATTACGCAACTTCATTGGCGCTGATGGACGGTTTGAATGCCACCCCTGTGCGCACCCTGTTTGATGCCAGCAAGGGCCAGTCGCTCACCGCTGCCGAAATCCGCGCCACCTTTGATGATGTCTTTGGCAAGGGCGCCGGTGCCCGCGTCGGAATTGACTGCGTCAGGGACGGGGATCGCACCCTGATCGCCGAACTGCGGATTGGGCTTGAAGGCAAAGTCGGGGCCGGTGCCCCGCTCGGTGCCGCCATTCTTGCAGCCTCACCTCGCGCCACTGGGTGCCCTTCAGGCGTCATCGATACGGTCGGCCTGCAATAGATGAAACGCGGGCCCTTGAGGGGGCCCGCGCCGTTTGCCGATGTCTCTATTTATCGGCAGCCACCCGGTGGGCCGCCAGTCCCAGAAAAAGCGGAAACTCGCCTACCGCCCGCCTTGCGGCCTTGGTGCCGGCCGTGATGGTGCTGTCGGTGACCTCGCGGATATCCGAAATGATAAATCCGGCATCCTTCAATGCCGCCGCATAAACGCCAAGGGGCCGGTGATAGCTGCGCGTGGTGCCTTGCCGCTGCCCGCCATAGGCCTGCATGGGCACCGCCAGCTGCGATAGATAGGTGTCGAGCCGCCGGTATTGCAAAGCGCGCTTCTCGTCCCATCCCCAGCCGCTTTGGCGGGGAATGCGAAAGCAGGGGTGCAGCATGACGATGGCCAGCCGGCCACCGGGCTTGATCAGCCACGCCGCCGATTTCAGTGCCGCCGCCAGCGGATCAATATCCTGAAGCGACAGCAGAAACGTCGCAACATCGAAGCTGGCGGGTTTCAATGCGGGCATGGCCGTCAGCCTGGTCACGTCCCCAACCAGAAACCGGCCATGCTGACCATGATGGCGCCGGGCAAGGGCGATCAGTTTTGGCGACAGGTCAATTCCTGTCAGGCGTCCCCCGGCCCGGGCAATATGGGGGGCGAGGATGCCCGGCCCGCAGCCCAGATCGGCAACCTGCATGTCGTCTTGCCCATCAAGCAGTGACAAGAGCAAGGGGATGGCAAGGGTGCGGTGATATTTGCTGCCATCAGGACCAACCCATCCGGCATACCAGTCAGCTACCGCATCCCAGCTCGTTGAGCTGGAACGGGGCGCAGTAAATTTGCGTGACATTATGTGTTCTCATTAAACGCGTTCAACTGCGTCAAAAGAGCGATGCCGATTTCGGGAGAGGACCTGCAGTCTAGATGTACCGGATCCCGCGCAAACAAATCTGCTCGCCATACTGGCGATCAACAAACCCTGTCAACGGACTGGCATCGCGCCTAGAGCGCGCGAATGCGAATATAGAAAAAAGCACACATGAGATATTTTTAGCGACTGAAGGCACGCTGCGCAACGACCGGAGAAGCAGAGTGGTATCTCAGTTTGAAATCTTAAATCCACGTTGGCGGTCGCCTTCAGAAGCTGCCGTCCTTTAGCGTCGCCCCCCTAGGTCCGGTCGGCATATCGAAGTGACCTTGTAACTAGTTTGTCGTCACCGCATTCTAGGCATCTGCCATGCGCACGTGAGAAGTCCGTTGTGAGGCCAAGCGATCTAGCGATAACATTCACTTGCTGGCGTGGCGATATTTCGGCCATCCCGGCAAGGCAATCATCGCACAACGGCTTTGGTGTGTGTTCAGTCAGTATTTGGTGAATTCGTTCTGGGTTATCCATGCCGCTCAGCATATAGGAATTCGGCGATGGTTTCGATAGGGGTGTTAAACTATCGGGACTTCAAACTGAGACACCACCCACCACCAGAAGCCGAGAGCAAGAATCAGGTTTTACCAATAAAAAACGGGCCTTGCGGCCCGTTTTTAAACTTCAGCATTTACAAAAGGATCAGTTGAGCTTGGCAGCCACATCTTTGATGGCCTGGTCAACAAGCGCGTCGCCCTTGGCCGTCATCTGGTCGGCAAGGATAGCCCGCGCCGCTTCCACGGCGACATCGGCAGAACGTGCCCGCACTTCGCCAATCGCCTGTGCTTCGGCCTGGGCGATCTTATCTTCCACAGCCTTGGTGCGGCGGGAGATCAGGTCTTCCAGCGATGCATTGGCTTCCTCGGCAATGCGCTCGGCTTCTTCCTGGGCGGCGGTGATGATGTCTGCCGCTTCGCTCTCGGCATCCTTGCGCTTGCGCTCATATTCCGCCAGCAAGGCCTGTGCTTCTTCGCGCAGGCGCTTGGCTTCATCAAGGTCATTGCCGATCTTGGCAATCTTGTCGTCCAGTGACTTGGCGATCATTTTCGGCAAGCCGAAATACACCATCAGAGCCAGAAACAGGATCAGCGAAATGAAGACCCAGACCGAGGCCCAGGTTGTTGCATCCCAACCCATTATGCTTGCTCCTTAACCACTTTGGCGACAGCGTCGCGTGCGGACTTTACCGGCACCTTGCCCAAAAGCTGGGCGACCAGAGCCTGTGCAGTATCGACAGCAATCTCGCCGACATTGCCCATGGCTTCAGCCTTGGTTGCCTGAATCCGCGTTTCGGCTTCGCTCATCTTTTTGGAAAGATCGGCTTCCACCTTGGTGCGCTTGGCATCGAGCTCGGTTTTCACCTTGCTGCGGGTTGCCTCGGCAATGCCTTGAGACTTGGCCTTGGCATCAGCCAGGGCTTTCTCATAATCGGCCAAAGCCTGATCGGTCTTTTGACGCATACGCTCGGCTTCAGCCAGATCGCCTTCAATCCGGTCGCGCCGGACTTCAAGAATCTCGCCGATACGGGGCAGGGCGACACGGCTCATCAGCACATAGAGAAGGCCGAAAGCAATGGCCAGCCACAACAGCTGTGATCCGAATGTGCTGCTGTCAAATGGCGGGAATGCGGACGAATGTGCGTCCTCACCACCATGAGCAAGAGTTCCCTCTTGCGTATGGTGCAATACGCCATCGACTTCACTCGATTGTTCGAGCTCCTCGAGGGCATGCTCCACGGCATTTTCCTGAGCCACCAGTGTACCGGTCATGATCAAACACCCATTGGGTCAATGCTCGTCTGGCAGGTGCCAGACAAATCAACGGCAGCCATGGCTTTTGGCCCCGGCCGCCGTCGCGATTTCAGTAAGCCTGAATTAGACGGCGAACAGAAGCAGAAGGGCGATCAGGAACGAGAAGATGCCCAAAGCTTCAGTAACAGCGAAGCCAAAGATCAGGTTGCCGAACTGGCTCTGTGCGGCGGAGGGGTTGCGCAGGGCACCCGACAGGAAGTTGCCGAAGATGTTACCCACACCCATTGCTGCACCAGCGAGACCTATACAGGCGATACCGGCACCAATCAGTTTTGCAGCTTCTGCTTCCATGACATGTTCCTTTCAAAGATAAAGCGTTGTTGCTTTTACACGACGGACTGTTTTGACCGCCGCGAATTTCGTTAAACCCTAATGTGACGGATGGATCGCATCATTGAGATACATTGCCGTCAGCACTGCAAACACATAGGCCTGCAATGCGGCAACCAGAAACTCGAGCGCTGTCAGCGCCACTGTCATGAACAGCGGCAAGGCAGCACCGAGGAAACCGAGAAAGCCGAGCGAACCCATCGTGAAGATGAAGCCGGCAAACACTTTAAGCGTGATGTGTCCCGCAAGGATATTGGCGAACAAACGCACGCTGAGAGAGATCGGGCGCGACAGGAACGAGATGATCTCGATCGGCACCACGATGGGCAGAACATAGCCGGGGACACCAGCAGGCACGAAAAGCTTGAAGAAACCAAGCCCGTTGCGCATGAACCCGTAAACAAGGACCACCGAAATCACCAGCAGCGCCAGCGCGAAGGTGACAATGATATGGCTGGTAACGGCGAAGAAGAACGGCACCATGCCGAACAGGTTGGCCACCAGAACGAACATGAACAGCGAGAACACGAAGGGGAAGAACTTCATCCCCTCGGTACCCGCAGAATCGCGCACCATATTGGCGACGAATTCATAGAGCATCTCGGACAAAACCTGCGCCCGGTTCGGCACAAGGCCGCGACCTCGGGTCGACAGAATGAGATAGCCGGCGATGACGACAACCGTCAGCACCATGAACAGCGAGGAATTGGTGAACGCAATCAGCGAACCACCGTCACCACCGCCAAAAGAGAAAAGAGTCTCAATACCAAATTGATGGATTGGATCGACTTTGTTCGGGTCTGCCACGTTTAACGGCCCTTGCCTCAGTTCAACTCGTCTTCGTCATACTCATGAGGACCGAGGTCCGCATTGAGCGGGGCGGGATTCGCCGCATTCATTTGCGCTGCAGCGCGTACAACATTCAAGATGCCAGCGCTAAAGCCCACAAGAAGCATCACCAGCATCAGCCAGGGTGTGGTGTTTAGCAGCAGATCAAGGCCATAGCCAATCCCCGCGCCAACCAGCACCGCAGCAATGAACTCGGTTCCAAGGCGTGCTGCGCGGCCGAGGCCTTGCAGGTCTCCTTGCTTGGACCCCGACGACACTTTCGTGCCATTTGGACCCAGACCGCGGGCCTTGGCAATACGTTGTGCCAAATCCGAGGTCTCCGAGCGACCGTTGCCGCCGGTCGAACCATTTGCATTGCGCGGCATCGCCATCACCCTACTATCCTGTTCGACCATCTTGCATGATGAGGCTGCCCCTCAAAGTCGCGCGCACCATAGTGTCAGCATTCGGAGGTGTCAAGCAATGCTTATGTATCATAAGGTATTGAATTATAATGACATTTCGTCTGCCATTCAGCCTGCGGCAACGAGTCCACACTCATGGCGCGCCAAGGGGAGAGATTCTCACACCGCCTCGACCACTTCCTGAGCGGTTTTCAGGTCCACCGAAACCAGCTGGCTGACCCCGCGTTCAGCCATTGTCACACCATAAAGCCGGTCCACCCGGCTCATGCTGATCGGATTATGGGTGATGACCATAAACCGGGTCTCGGTGCGGCTGCGCATGCTGTCGAGCAGGTTGCAGAACCGCTCCACATTGGCATCGTCCAGCGGCGCATCCACTTCGTCGAGTACGCAGATCGGTGCCGGATTGGTCAGAAATACCGCAAAAATCAGGCTGAGCGCGGTCAGCGCCTGCTCGCCGCCCGACAACAGGGTCATGGTCTGCGGCTTCTTGCCCGGCGGGCGCGCGATGATTTCAAGGCCCGCTTCCAGCGGGTCATCGCTCTCCACAAAGGTAAGTTCGGCGGTGCCCCCGCCAAACAATGACGTGAAAAGCTCCTGGAAATGCCCATTGACCTTTTCAAAGGCCTCGGTCAGCCGGGCCCGGCCTTCCCGGTTCAGGCTGGAAATGCCACTGCGCAATTTGGCAATCGCCGCGATCAGGTCGTCGCGGTCGGTGATCATGGTTTCCAGCTTTTCCTTCACCTCTTCCGATTCGCGCTCGGCACCCAGGTTGACCCCGCCCAGCCGTTCGCGTTCCGATTTCAGCCGCTCCAGCTTGCGCTCAACCTGCTCTTCATTCGGCAGCGGCGCGTCAGCGCGAATGCCGCCCACTTCGGCGGTTTTGCTGGCCGGAATGGAAAGGTTCTCTTCAACGCTGCGTTCAATCTGCTGGCGCTGGGCAATAAAGCCCTTCATCCGCTCTTCCACACGGGCCAGCTCTTCGCGCGCCTTTGACAGCGCTTCGATCATGGCGCGCGCCGCCTTGTCGGTTTCCCTGTAGCTGGTTTGCGCTTCAGCCATCCGGTCCGCTGCCGCCTTGTGGTCGGCAGTTGCCGCCTCAATGTCCTCGTCCAGCGTCGTGCGCTTGGCCGCAAAACTGTCCGGCGTCGCATCAAGCGCTTTCAATTGCGCGCCGATTTCAGCCTGGCGTTTCTCAAGCGTCTCCAGCTGCGCGGCAGCGCCCGATTTGCGCCGCTCCCAGCTGGCAACATCGTTTTGTATCTGGCGCAGCCGGCTTTCGCGCAAGCGGGCGGCATTTTCATATCCACCCAGTTTAACCCGCGCCTGTTCGGCCTTGTCGCGCAGGGCCACAAGCGCGGCCTGCTGGGCTTCCGCATGGGCCTGCGCCCCGGTTTCATCGCCGGTTTCCGCAAGCCCCGTGCGGGCCTCGGCCTCCGCTGCTTCCGCTTCCGCAAGGCTGGCGGTCAGCCGCGTCTTGGCTTCTTCAAGGGCGCTCTTGCGCGAGGTGAGTTGGCTCAAGGCCTTCTGCGCCACATCAAGGCCGGTCTGGGCCGTGGCAATCGCCCGCTGCGCTTCCCGCCATCCGTCACGCGCCACGCGCTCATCCTGCTTTGCCGCATCAAGGGCGGCCAACAGCGCATCAGCCTCCGCTTTCAGTTTTTCGCGGGCATCACGTGCAGCGGTGATTTCGGTATCCAGTTCCGCCAGCCGGTTACGCTGGCTCAGCCGTTGGGCCGCCGCCGTGGGTGCATCCGCTGCCGCAACAAACCCGTCCCAGCGCCAAAGATCGCCCTCGGCGGTGACAAGGCGCTGGCCGGGCTTCAATAGCGGCATCAGTTTTGGCCCGTCAGCCTTGTCCACAAGCCCGATCTGGTTGAGGCGGCGGTTCAAAAGGGCAGGGCCGGTCACAAAGTCTGCCAGCGCTCTGGCCCCGTCCGGCAATTTCGCGTCGTCAGCGCCAGCGCCGGGTTCAGCCCAATAAAGGGGCGCGCCACTGTCCGACGCCGCTTCCAGATCATCGCCCAGCGCCGCACCCAGCGCTGTTTCATATCCGGCAGTCACTTTCAGCGCATCAACGATGGGTGGCCAGAGCGAGCCACCCTCGACATTGAGCACCCGGGCCAGCGTGGCCGCCTCGGATTCAAGCGCCGATACGCGCGTGTCCAGTTCCGCCAGCGCCGGGCGGGCCGCATCCAGCGCTGTCTGGCGCTCGGCCACAACCTGTTCGGCGGCATTGGTGGCCTGCTCGGCCGCGTCCGATGCCTGTTTGGCGGCCTCAAGCGCGCCGGTGCGTTCCGCAACCGCTTCATCGGCTTCCAGATTGGCGCGCACGCCCGTGGCCTCGGCGTCCACATCCTTGATCTGGTCTCTGAGCCGGGCGACGCGCTGCTCGGCATCGGCAAGGGTCCGGCTGGCCTGGTTGCGCCGCGCCCGCAATTGCGCCAGCGCGTCAGCCGCCTCCCGCGACAAGGCTTCCGCCTCTGTCAACGCCACGCGCACCTGTTCCGATTCCTGCCGTGCCGTGTCAGCGGCTTCCTGTTCATCGGCGGTTTCGCGGTTAAGGCTCGCTGTTTCCTCGGCATAGGTGGCAATCAGCCCCTCTGCTTCCACAACCAGCGCCCGCTCGCGTTCAGCGTCAGCGGCAATCTGTTTTTGCCGGTCTTCCAGTTCCGAGCGGCGGGCATTGGCCCGGCGCATCTCGTCTTCGAGCTGGCTGCGCAAAATGGTCAGCCGTTGCAGGGCGGCAGCGGCAGATGCCTCGGCATTGCGCAGGGGTTCCACCCGTTCATCGGCCGCTTCAAGCGCCTTTGCGGCCATCCGCTCGGCATGGGTGGCCTCGGCTAGCTGGTTGATCAGCCGGCCTTGCTGCGCTTCGGCCTCTTTTTCGGCAAAACGCGCCGCCACCCAGCGCAGGTGATAAAGCGTCGCCTCGGCCTGACGGATGTCGCCCGAAATATTGCGATAGCGGGTGGCCAGCCTTGCCTGCCGCTTCAATGTCTCAAGTTGCTGTTCCACCTGGGCAATGACATCGTCAACCCGCTCCAGGTTCTGTTCAGCCGCCCGCAAGCGCAATTCCGCCTCGTGCCGGCGCGAATGCAGGCCGGAAATGCCGGCCGCCTCTTCAAGCAGCGCCCGGCGTTGCACCGGTTTGGCGGCAATCAGCTCACCGATCTGTCCCTGCCGCACCAAAGCGGGCGAATGCGCGCCGGTCGAGGCGTCGGCAAACAGCAATTGAACGTCGCGGGCCCGCACCTCGCGGCCATTGACCCGGTAAACAGAACCGGCCTCGCGCTCGATCCGGCGGGTCACTTCAAGAATGTCGGCATTGTTGAGGGCGGCGGGGGCCGTGCGGTCGGTATTGTCGAGAACAACAGTGACTTCGGCCGTATTGCGCCCCGGCCTGTTGCCCGACCCGGAAAAAATCACATCATCCATGCCCGAGGCGCGCATGGCCTTGTAGGAGCTTTCGCCCATCACCCAGCGCAGGGCTTCCACAAGATTGGATTTGCCGCAGCCGTTTGGCCCGACGACACCCGTCAATCCCGGTTCGAGATAAAGGTCCGTCGGGTCGCAAAAGCTTTTGAAACCGGTGAGTTTGAGGCGCGTGAATTTCACCACGCACCTCCAGAAAGGAACGTGCTAGCCGAGCTGGGGATCAATTTCAGCGGCCAGATCCTCAAGCGATTTGTCTCCGGAAATCTGCTTACCATTAATATAGAACGTCGGTGTTCCCGTAAGATCGAATTCATCGAGAGCCTGCGTACGCAAGGTTTCCATCCCGGCGAACAGCTCCTGATTCGTCAAGGCAGCCTCAAAGCTTTCCTCAGTAAACCCGAGTTGCAACGCAATCGCGAGAATTGCATCCCGCGGCTTGTCCGACAATGCCCACTGCGCCTGTGTTTCAAAGAAGGTGTGCAAAATGCTCGCATAGGTCTCATTATCCTCGGCCGTTGCCGCCAGCATGAAGACGACCGCATCCAGCACATTGCGGACAAACGGCCGCATGATGAAGGTGATCTTGCCCGTGTCGATATAGTCTTGCTTCAGTGTCGGATAAACGTTCACTGCAAAGGCGGCGCAATGCGAACATGTCGGGGAGGCATATTCAATCATTGTCACCTTGGCGTCAGTGCCGCCGATCGGCCGGTCTGCCATGCCTTTAGGCGCCATGATTTTGGCGATGTCATAGGTATCGCCCTCTGCAGCGAAGGACGGGCTGAATCCAGTCAGGCTGGCAAAGGAAGCGCCAGCGGTCAGGATCATGGCATTACGGCGATTAACGGTCACTGATTAACTCCATCTCAGTTGTTTCGCTGACACTAAGCATATGCTTTGCGGCAGCAACAGGGTGAAACTTGGGCTTTCGTTCAACACCCGGTGATCAGTCTGTTCACTTAAGCAGACCATGCCCCAATCGGCGCAAGGCTTCCCTGATGCCTTCGTCCTCAACCCCGGCAATCGCTTCATTCACCGCTCGCCGGGTTTCGGGGCGTGGTTCATCACGTTTATCGCCTTTGATGCCTGAACCGGGGGTGAACGGTTCAGCGGACAATTTCACAGCCCCCACGAGCACATAGCCGAAATACCGGTTGATGGCGGCGGCCACCGCAGCCCCCTCATGCGCCAGCCCCAGCCGATGGCTTTCAGCGCAGCGCAGAAAAAGGATCGCCCCTTCCGCCCCCGCCTTGCCGCGCGGCCACATCAGCTTGTCCGGTATCGCCACCTTGTCATAGGGCACAGGCGCGATGGAGGCCCAGTTTGTAATAATGTCGCGGCTGGCAAACCCCCGTTTGCGGAACACAGGGTCAATCGCCCCGCTTATGGCTTCGCTCAGGCCCAATGTTCTGTTGGCCCGCTTGTCTTTCGGTTTCTTGTCGGCCATGGGGATGAAATCCATTCATTGCTTGCACAAAAACAAGCCTTGGCGTTTGGTGCGCGCATAATGCCTCAATCGACCGCCAGACAAAAGCCCGCAACTGCCCCGCTTAATGCCAAGGCGCTTCTCGCCTGGTATGACCGGCATGCGCGCACTTTGCCCTGGCGAACCGCACCCGCTGATCGCGCCCGTGGGGTGCGTCCCGACCCTTATCGCGTCTGGCTGAGCGAAATCATGTTGCAGCAAACCACCGTGGCAACAGTGGGTGATTATTTTCACCGGTTCACCACGCGCTGGCCAGATGTCGCAGCGCTCGCCAATGCGCCTCTTGATGATGTGCTGGTGGAATGGGCCGGGCTTGGCTATTACGCCCGCGCCCGCAACCTGCATGCCTGCGCGGTAAAGGTCGCCACTGAACTGGGCGGGGTTTTCCCCGCCACCTCCGATGGCTTGCAGGCCTTGCCCGGCATCGGCCCTTATACAGCAGCGGCAATTTCAGCGATCTGCCATGACGAACGGATAGCCGTAGTTGATGGCAATGTTGACCGGGTCATCGCCCGCTATATCGCGCTTGATGTGCCGGTGCGCGAGGACAAGCCCCGTGTGCGAACCGAGGTGCAGCGCGCCGTGCCCGAACGGGCCGGGGATTTCGCCCAGGCAATGATGGATCTTGGCGCAACCCTTTGCGCGCCCCGCGCGGCCTCCTGCATGCTGTGCCCGCTACAAGCCGGATGCATGGGCTTTGCCAGTGGCCGCCCCACCGATTTCCCGGTCAAACCGGTCAAGGCCGAACGCCCCACAAGGTTCGGCCACGCCTTTGTTTTGACCCGGCCCGATGGCGCGGTCTGGCTGCAGCAGCGGCCAGAAAAAGGCCTGCTTGCGAAAATGACGGAAGTGCCTGGCTCCCATTGGGATCATCAACCCGGCGAACCCGCCTTTCCCCTTAAAGGGAACTGGCAGAACAAGGGCCGGGTCATCCACGTCTTCACCCATTTCCGGCTCGAACTGGACGTCTGGCATCTCCAGCTGACCGGGGATATGGCCGGGTCGGACGGCTGGTGGAGTGCGCCGGAAAATCTTGGCAATGAAGCCTTGCCCAGCCTGTTCCGCAAAGTCCTCGCCATGAGCGGGATCGACGAACTGCCCGATCCAGCCGCAGAATAGAAAAAAGCCGCCGGTTGTTGGGAACCGGCGGCTTGAATAGCCTGGGAGAGTTGGAGGTCATCGTCAGGCGGAAATTTTTTCCATTTGGGCGCGAATTTCAGAGCGCAATTCGTCAATCGGCAACAGGGTATTGCCCTTTTTGAAGTGCCAGAAGGTCCAGCCATTGCAGGCTTCTGCCCCCTGAACCAGCGCCCCGACCCGGTGGATCGAACCGCTGTGCTTGTCTGCACTGAGCGAACCATCAGCGCGGACCATGGCAGAGTAACGTTTGCGCGCGTCAAAAAGTTCCGTCCCCGGCGCAATCATTCCCTGTTCGACCAGAGATCCGAAGGCGACACGCGGCGCGGCGCGCTTCGGCGTCGTCACAGAAAGCGCCTCGCCGCTCAGCGGATTCACGCTGGCAATGCGCTTCAACGCGGCGTTGATATAAACATTCTCGCGTTCGATACCGATGAAATGCCGGCCCAGCTTTTTCGCCACCGCCCCGGTTGTGCCGGTCCCAAAGAACGGATCGAGCACCACATCGCCCGGCCGGGTGGTCGCCGTCAGAATGCGATAAAGCAGCGCTTCGGGCTTCTGGGTCGGATGCACTTTTTCATCATCATCCCCCTTGAGCCGCTCAGCCCCGGTACAGATGGGAAACAGCCAGTCAGACCGCATCTGCGTGTCATCATTGGCCAGTTTCAGCGCTTCGTAATTAAATGTTACTTTGCTCTTCTGGCTGCGCGACGCCCAGATCAGCGTCTCATGCGCATTGGTAAACCGCGTGCCGCGAAAATTCGGCATCGGGTTGGCCTTGCGCCAGATCACATCGTTCAGCATCCAGAAATCGAGATTCTGCAGTGCCGTGCCAACGCGGAAAATATTGTGGTACGAGCCAATCACCCAGATCGCCCCATCCGGCTTCAGCACCCGCCGGGCCGCTTTCAGCCAGGCATTGGTGAAGGCATCATAATGGGCAAAACTGTCAAACTTGTCCCAGTCATCATCCACCGCATCAACCTTGGACTGGTCCGGGCGTGTGAGCCCCTGATCCAGCTGCAGGTTATAGGGCGGATCGGCAAAAATCAGATCAACCGAGCCCTCGGGCAGGCTGTTCATGTGATCAATGCAATCGCCCACCAGAATGGTGTCGATGGGGAGAGAGCCTTGCTCTGAACCCGGCGCTTTGACAAAGCCCGGACTACGTTCGGTACGCAACATACACTTAACCCTAACGCAATACTAACAAGGCGTTTGTACCGGCTTAGGGTTAAATCCGGCCTAAAGGTTAGGGTAAATGAAGCGTTAAGCGGAACGCGTTGCCGCCAGCACCGGTGCAAAGCTTTTGCGATGGTGATCGGTCGGCCCCAGCGCGGTGAGCGCGCTCATATGCACGGCCGTGCCATAGCCTTTGTGTTTGGCAAAGCTGAACCCGGGATGATCGCTATCCATGATCGGGCACATCCGGTCCCGCATCACCTTGGCAATAATCGAAGCCGCCGCGATGGAAACGCTGCGCCCGTCACCGCCAATCAGATAATCGGCTGGGCAGGGCAGACCTTCTGGAATATCGCGCCCGTCAATCAGCACATGGTCCGGCGTCGCAGAAAGCCCCAATACCGCCTGGCACATGCCCCAAAGCGTCGCGCCGCGAATATTGAGCAAATCGATGATTTTTGGCGGCGCGGTGATAATCGACACTTCCGCCGTCGCCATGATCGCCTCAAACAGGGCATCGCGCCTTTTCGGCGTCAGCTTTTTGGAATCATTGAGCCCTTGGGGAATATTGGCCGGGTCCAGCACCACGGCGGATACCACAACCGGCCCCGCCAGCGGCCCGCGCCCCGCTTCATCGACACCGGCAATCCGGCGCAGACCACCCGCCATCAGCGCATGTTCAATCGAGAAATCGGGACCAGGTGTCGAATCGGATTTTGCCATACCCGCACCATGCCGCTTCGCAACGGGTGGGGCCAGTCCCGGCATGCCCCTTTTCCGCCCGTCCTTTCGCTGAACCTCATCCTGAGCCCGTCAAAGGATGGACAACAAGCCCGGTGCTGAAACCCGCGTCCTTCGACAAGCTCAGGATGAGAGTTTGCAAAGTCTTCAGCGCACCCCCAACGTCATTCCCGCGCAGGCGGGAATGACAGGTGCCCCAAATCCACTAATCTAAAACAGGCTCAGCTGCTCCTGGTCCGCTCTTGGCGCCTCAAACAGGTCCGAGCGCAGGGTGGGCAGGCGCTTTTTCAGTTCATAGCGTTCGCATGCCTTCTCGAACCGCTGCCGCAACATGGTCGCATAAGGCCCTTCACCGGTCATGCGCGAGCCGAAACGCGGGTCATTGTCCCGGCCACCCCGTGTGCTGCGCACCAGCGAGAGCACATGGCGCAATTTGCCCGGATAATGCCGGAACAGCCACTCCCGGAAGACATCGCGCACCTCGCCGGGCAGGCGCAAAAGGATCATTGAGGCGGCTTGCGCCCCTTGCGCCTTGGCGGCGTCAAGAATGCGTTCCAGTTCCATATCATTGATCGCCGGCACCATCGGCGCGGCCATCACCATTGTGGGAATGCCCGCCGCAGAGAGCAGTCGCAGCGCTTCCAGCCGCCGTGCCGGGGCCGATGCACGCGGCTCCATCAGCCGCGAAAGCTTGTGATCCATCGAGGTAATGCTGATCCCCACCGAAACCAGATTGTGCTTTGCCATTTCGCTGAGAATATCGAGGTCGCGCACAACCAGCGCCGATTTGGTGACAATGCTCACCGGATGCCGGGTTTCCAGCAGCACTTCCAGAATAGAGCGCATGATCTTGTGCTTGCGTTCCGCCGGTTGATAGGGGTCGGTATTGGTGCCAATGGCAATGGGTTTCACCTTGTAGCGCGGATTGGACAATTCGCGCCGCAACAGCTCCGCCGCATTCACCTTCACATAAATTTCGCGCTCGAAATCCAGCCCCGCCGACAGGCCGAGATAGGCATGGGTCGGGCGCGCAAAACAATAAGAGCAGCCATGCTCGCACCCACGATAGGGGTTGATCGAGCGGTCAAAGCCAATATCGGGGCTGTCGTTTTTCGAAATAACCGATTTGGCTTTCTCGACATGTTCATGCGTCTCGAAAATCGGCAGCGGTTCTGCTGTGTCCCAGCCATCGTCAAATTCTTCGCGCGCTTCACGCTCGAACCGGCCAGACACGTTGTTCTGTGCCCCGCGCCCGCGATTGCGCTTGGGGTCCAGCAATATATGGCGCGTCAAATCCGCGTCCGCGCTTTTGGAAAGGCGTTCGAGCGTTTCAAAATTGGGTTGTACCGAACTGGCCATCACGTTCTCCCTGCGGTGGGTCCGCCGCCAGAATCAGGCCGCTGTTAACCGCTCGTTAGAACTAGTACGCAAATTGGAACAAAACAAGAACTTTAGTGCAAAAACCTATTTGGGGGTTACCCCGTCACGCGCCGCCAGCCGGGGCATCACCTCGACAAAATTGCACGGTTTGTGCCGGTTATCGAGCTGCGCCCGCAAAATGCCTTCCCATGCGTCCCGGCAGGCCCCCCGCGAGCCGGGCAGGCAGAACACAAAAGTGGTGCCAATCAATCCCGCCGTCGCCCGGCTTTGAATGCTCGACGTGCCGATTTTGGTTGCTGAATACTGGTGAAACAGCACCGAAAAACCGTCCATGCGCTTGTCGAACAACGGTTCCATGGCCTCAGGCGTCACATCGCGCCCGGAAAAGCCGGTGCCCCCCGTTGTCAGCACTGCGTCAATCTCGGGGTCAGCCACCCATGCCTGCACCTGCGCCCGGATCAGCTGAACATCATCGGGCACCACCGCCCGCGCCGCGCATTTGTGGCCATCCGCCTCCAGCATGGTTTTCAGCAGCGCACCGGCTGTGTCGCTTTCAAGGTCACGCGTGTCCGAAACGGCCACAACCGCGATGGTCAGCGGAATGAAGTCTTTCGACATGTCGAGTTCAGAGGTGAACATGTGCAGCGCTCCGGCAATCAGGTTTTGTCAGCCATCACTTCGTCTGTGATGTCGTCATTGTCCATATCGTTTTCATCCACATCGTCACGTTCGGGCGGAATATATTCATCCCCCGGCTCCGTCATTTCGTCGAGAACCTCGTCGGCCTCAACCTGCGGGTTGAGCACCACAGTCTGCATGGTGGCACCCTTGACGTCGACTTGCATATGGAACGGATTGCGCTCTTCCTCGGTTGCCGGTTTGCGCAGGCCGATGCGGATAACCGCGAATATGGCAACAACACCATGCACCATGGCTGTGACCAGAAACAGCCCGACCGGCGAGATCAGCGCCATCGCCATCGAGGCGAAAAGCGGGCCCGTCGCCAGCCCCACACCGAACAACAGAATAAGACTGGAGGCGATGCGCGCATATTCGCCGTCCTGCGCAAAGTCGTTCGCATGGGCGGCCGCGACCGGATAAATCGAATTCGCGCCGATCCCGTAAAGGGCAAACATCGCCCAGAGCAGCCAGCCATCACCCGGATTGAAAATCAGAAGAAAAATGCCCGAAGCCGCCGCCGCAGCGCTCACCCCAACCAGCACAATGCGCCGGTCCATCGTGTCCGACAGCCGGCCAATGGGCATTTGCCCCACCGCGCTGATCACAACCGAAAGGCTCATCAAATAGGCGATGGTGGCGCTGTCCAGCCCGATCTGAATGCCATAAACCGGGGCCAGCGTGCCAAACGCACCCCCCGCCATGCCCGCCCCAAGGGTCGCGATCACCGCAATGGGCGAGGTGCGAAACAAAAGCCCGATATCCAGCTTGGCGCGCGCCAGGGGCCGTGGCTGCGCGCTGACGGTCAGCGCCGTTGGCAATACAGCAAGGGCAAAGCCCAAAGCGCCGATGACAAATGGCAAATAGCCCTGCACACCGGTAGCCGCGATAATCATCTGTCCGGCCGTCGAGAAGGTGAAATTGGCCATCATATAGGAGGCAAACACCGTGCCGCGCCGTTCGCTGGTGGTCACTTCATTCAGCCAGCTTTCAACGATCATCGCCGCACCGGCAAAGCAGAACCCGGAAAAGGCCCTGAGCACGATCCACGAGGTCTGTTCGATAAACAGCAGGTTGAACAGGATGACCATGGAGGCCAGCGCCGCCATGACGGAAAACGAACGGATATGGCCGACACGGCTCACCATGCCCGGCACAACAAACGTGCCCGCAATATAGCCCACAGACCAGCTGGTGCCGATCAGGCCGAGCGCGAGCAGCGAAAAGCCTTCCTCGCCGCCGCGAATGGAAATGAGCAGTCCCTGCAGGCCCCCGGCAAACATCAATAGGGCGGAGCCGAGCAATAGCGCGGAGACTTTCACAATATCAGACATGAGCGCTTTCGTATTTCCGCCGGGCCCGGAGGTGTTCCCCTCAATCGGACGGCATAGATGACCAATCAGAAGACGTCCCGCGGCGGGACGTACATTCACACAAGCTAAAGCCTGTTCACTTTGAGCCGTAAAATTCAAGGGTGCGATGCACCAATGGCGTTATTGTGACGTGTTTTCGGCGTCCATGGCCTGCCGCAATGCCAGCAAATCCCGCCATGCCAATTGTTTCTGCGCCGGCTGGCGCAGCAGAAATGCCGGATGCAGGGTCGGCATCGCCCTGACCGAAAGCCCTGCTATTTCGAGCACCTGCCATTGCCCGCGCAAGCGCGAAATGGCCGTTTTGGTGTCAAACAGGGTCTGTGCGGCCGGTGCCCCGACCGTGATAATGAATTTTGGTGCCACCAAAGCAATTTGCCTGTGCAAAAACGGCAGGCAGGTCGCGATTTCCGCCGGGGTGGGGGTGCGGTTGCCGGGCGGGCGCCAAGGCACGGTATTGGCGATGTAAACCGTGTTCCGGTCGAGGCCGATGGCCGCCAGCATCCGATCGAGCAATTGGCCGGACCGCCCCACAAACGGCTTGCCCTGCAAATCCTCGTCCCGGCCCGGCGCTTCGCCAATCACCATCACATCCGCTTCGGGATTGCCGTCGGCAAATACCAGTTGCGTGGCGCGCAGTTTGAGGGCGCAACCATCGTAATTGCGCAGGCTTTCCTCAAGTGCTTCAAGTGTCTGAGCTTTTGCCGCCAGCTCACGGGCAGCTTCAGGGTCGGCATTCAGCGGCGCTGTCGGGGCTTCGGGCGGTGCGGCCTGCATGCTGGCAGGGGGCGGCACCGGGTTGCGAACGGCCGCGTCGGGCTTGTCCGCCTGCGCCTTGGCAGGTTTGATCGAACTTTTAAACCGGTCCTGAGGCAGTTCGCCGACAGCCAAATCCACACCCGCCGCCCGATACCAGTCGAGCAGCGCGAACGGATTTGCATCACTTGAGGGTCGATTTGCCATCATGATGTCTGTTATGTCACAGCCCTGATCTGGCCGCCAGCATGCGGCAGCGGCAATCTGCTGCTAAAAAGAAAAACGGGGAAATATGAGCCAGGAGCCCGACCAAATGCTTGCAGAAGAGCCCGCACGCGAGACCATGTCGACCGATGTTCTGATCGTGGGTGCCGGTCCTGCCGGCCTTGCTGCAGCGATTCGTCTGAAACAGCAGGCCGCGCTGCAAGGCAGCGAAATCGCGGTCACCGTGGTGGAAAAATCCGCCGAAGTGGGGGGGCACATCCTTTCCGGTGCGGTGCTTGACCCTGTGGGGCTGGATGAGCTGATCCCGGACTGGCGGACAAAGGGCGCGCCGGTCGGTCCGCAAGTCAAGGATGACCATTTCCGTTTCCTGACCGAAAAGGGCGCATTCACTTTCCCCAATTTTCTGCTGCCGCCGCAAATGAAAACCCGGAACGGGGTGATCATCAGCCTGGGTGAATTGTGCAAATGGCTGGCGGGCGAAGCCGAGGCCCTGGGCGTTGAAATCTATCCCATGACCCCGGCGGTGGACGTGATCACCAATGCCGAGGGGGCGGTTGAGGGCATTATTACCGGCGATCTTGGTGTCGCGGCCGATGGCACGCCAAAAGACGGCTATGCGCAGGGTATTGCGCTCAAGGCCAAATATACCCTGATCGGGGAGGGGGCCCGTGGCTCACTCGCCAAAAAGCTGATTGGGCGGTTTGAACTGGACAAGGGCAAATCCCCGCAAAAATACAGCCTTGGCATCAAGGAAATCTGGGAAATCCCGGCCGATCAGCACCACGAAGGCAAGATCGAGCATTTCATGGGCTGGCCGCTCGACAACAAGACCAGCGGCGGCGGCTTTCTTTATCATGCTGCGGACAACAAGGTTTATCTCGGCTTCGTCACCTATCTCGACTACGCCAACCCCACACTCTCGCCCTTTGGTGAGTTCCAGCGCTTCAAGACCCATCCGGCAGTGGCCAAAACCATCAGCAATGGCACGCGCGTGTCCTATGGTGCCCGCGCGCTGACCTCTGGCGGCTGGCAATCCATCCCCGACCTCGCCTTTCCCGGCGGCGCGCTGATCGGCTGTTCCGCAGGTTTCATGAATGTGCCGCGCCTCAAGGGCATTCATTCCGCCATGCGCTCGGGCATGGCCGCTGCCGAAGCGGTTGCCGCCGCACTGGCCGCCGGACGTGCCAATGACCGGCTGGAGACCCTGCAGCAGGCCACAATGGCCTCCGGCATTGCGCGTGAATTGCGCCCTGTACGCAACGTGAAACCTCTCTGGGGGCGCTATGGCACCTTGCTCGGCGTTTTCCTTGGCGGCGTCGAAATGTGGCTGGGCGCGCTGCTCAGCGTGACCATGTTCGGCACCCTCAGGCATCGCCGGGCGGATTTCGAGACAACCGAGCCCAAGGGTTTGCAGCCGCATCTCGACTATCCCCGCCCCGATGGGGTGACCACATTCGACAAACCCGCCTCGGTTTTTCTCGCCAACCTTGCCCATGACGAGGATCAGCCGGTGCATTTGCGCCTTGCCGATCCCGAAGTGCCCATCCGCGATAACCTGCCGATTTTCGGCGAGCCCGCGCCGCTTTATTGCCCTGCCGGGGTTTATGAACTGGCAGAGGAGGGCGGCAAGCCCGTCTTCCGGATAAACGCGGCCAATTGCGTGCATTGCAAGACCTGCGACATCAAGGATCCCGCGCAAAACATCAATTGGGTGCCGCCCGAGGGGGGCAGCGGGCCAAACTACGCGGGAATGTAAGCCTTCGTCTCTTGCGGTTGGCCGTAAAATGGCCAATCTTTGCCGCGACACCATTTGCTCCTGTGGAGACCCAAAACCTGTGACAAATTTTATGCGCCTTCGGTCCTGCCTGTTCACGCTGGTTGTCCTGCTGTCGGGACAGGCCGCTTTTGCGCAGTCTGCCATGCCGCTCCGCTCGCCCAGCATCTCGGGCAGTTTTCTTGCAGGGCAGGAAGCCTTCCGGGATTTGCGCACAGAAGACGCCTCGCGCTATTTCCTCGACGCCGCCCAGGCCGATTGGGAAAACCCCGCGATTGTCGAACGCGCCTTCGTGGCCCTGGCCGCCGATGGCCGCATTGATGATGCCGCAGCGATTGGCCAGCACTTGCTAGAACTGGCCCCCGGCAACGAACTTGCGCATTTGCTCATGGGCACCGCCGCCCTCAAGGAGCGCCGCTATACCTCCGCCGTCACCGAGCTGAAAAGCGTCAATACCTCAAGCTTTGTGGGCATCACCGCCGGCATTCTGCACGCCTGGGCGCTGGTGGCGAAAGGCGAGTATGTCGCCTCCCAGGACCTGCTTGATGATCTGGGCCGTGGCGGTCTCGACGAGTTCCTCGTGTTTCACCGCGCCCTGATGGCCGATGTCGCCGGAGAGCGTGAGGCCGCAATCGGCTATGCCGATATGGCCTATGAAGCCGACCCCTATGTCGCCCGTATTGTTGAGGCTTACGCGCGCATGCTGGGCAATGCCGGGCGCTTTGACGATGCCCGCAAAATTCTCGCCGCCTATGACGATGAAGGCCTGACCCATCCGGTAATCGACCAGGTGCGCGAGGCTGTTGCCCGCGATTTCCGGCCCGGCAAGCTCGCGGCCAGCGCCCAGGCGGGTGCGGCCGAAATGTTCCACGGCATCGGCTCGGCACTGTCGCGGGACGGGTCGGGTGATATCGCCGTCGTCTTCTTGCGGCTCGGTCTTTATCTGGACCCCGATTCCGACGTGCTGGCCATGGCACTTGGCCAGTTGCTGGATGATGCCGGCCGCCATGCGATGGCCAATAAGATTTACGAAAGACTTCTGTCCGGTTCGCCCATGAAGGTCGCAGCCGGCGTGCGCATAGCCGAGAATATCGATGCGCTGGGGGATCGTTCCGAAGCCATTCGCCGCCTCAAGAACATCGCCGCCGCCCAGCCCGATAATCTCGATGCCGTCTCTGTTCTGGGTGATATGTACCGCTATGACGAGCGCTATATGGAAGCGATCGAGGCCTACACCCGGGCGCTCGAAATTACCGGCGGTGAACGCCCGCGGGACTGGCGTTTCTATTACGTGCGCGGCATTGCCGGTGAGCGCGCTGGCGAATGGGATGCGGCCGAGGCTGACTTTCTCAAGGCGCTGAAGCTGAACCCCGGTCACCCCTCCGTGCTCAACTATCTGGGCTATGTCTGGGTCGACAAGGGCATCAATCTGAAGCGCGCGCTGGAAATGATCCGCGAAGCCGTCAATTCAAGCCCCACCGATGGCTATATCGTCGATAGTCTGGGCTGGGCCTATTACAAGCTGGGGCGTGCTGAAGAAGCCGTGGTCACCCTCGAGCAGGCCGTGCAGCTGCGCCCCAATGATCCGGAAATCAACGATCATCTCGGGGATGCCTACTGGGCCGCCGGGCGCAAGCTGGAGGCGCGTTTCCAGTGGAAGATCGCCGCAACACTCGGCGATCGGCCGGAGGTAACCGAACGGGCCACACTCAAACTCGCCAACGGGCTCGAAGCGTCAGTCGATTAGGCGCGATGTCGCCCAACCCCTTCCAGCCCGGGCCAGCCCATGCGCGATAGCTTTTTCGAAACGGCCCCTGCCAAGATCAATCTGGCTTTGCACGTCACCGGCAGGCGCGCCGATGGCTATCACGATCTGGAAAGTCTGGTGGTTTTCGCCGGCGTCGCCGACGAACTTCAGGCCCGTGCGGTTTCCGGCGATGACAGTCTCACGCTAAACGGCCCGTTTGCCGAGGCGCTGACCACCGGGCAGTCCAATCTGGTTTTCAAGGCAATAACCGCCTTCAGGGCGCGCTGGCCGGACGCCATTTCCCATGGCATTGCCATCGAACTGACCAAGAACCTGCCGGTTGCCGCCGGCATTGGTGGTGGGTCGGCGGATGCGGCAGCGGCGTTGCGGCTGCTGGCCAGCCTGAGCGTTCACGAGATCGATCCGGCGGCGCTCTCCGCCATCGCGGCCTCCCTTGGCGCTGATGTGCCCGTATGCCTGTTGTCGAGCGCCTGCATTGCCGCAGGCGTCGGCGAAGTGGTCAGGCCGCTGCCGCGCTTCCCCGCCTGTCACGTCGTCTTGGTGAACCCGCTTGTCCCGATAGCGACGGCCGACATATTCCGCCGTCTGCGGCAGCGTAATAACGCAGCCCTGCCAGCCTTCGATGCGCCGCCGGAACACATTTCCCTTTTGGCGCTCTGGCTCGAACAGACCCGCAATGATCTTGAGGAAGCGGCCATAGAGACAGCGCCCGTGATCGGCGAAATTATCGGAAAACTTGGCAGCACACGCGGCTGCGTTGCCGCCCGCATGTCCGGTTCGGGCGCCACCGTGTTCGGGCTTTATGGCTCAAGCGCCGAGGCGCATCAGGCCGCCCATGACATCAGGGAAATATGGCCGGACTTCTGGGTCGCGGCCGCACCCGTTCAATAGGCGCGCGCCAGACAGAAATCCGCAACACCGGCCAAAAGTGCCCGCATTTCGCTCTCGGGCAATTGCTCAAGCGAGGCATGGGCCGATGCAACAGCCCGCTCCGCCTCTTCCAGCGATTGCTGCAAGGCACCGTATTTTTCCATAATGGCGATAATGCCAGCCAGCATGTCCGCATCCGCGTCGGCATTGCCAAGCCCTTGCGCAATCAGCGCCCGTTCGTCGTCATCAGCCGATTGCAGGGCCAGGATCACCGGCAAGGTCATCTTGCCCTCGCGCAGGTCATCTCCGGTATTTTTGCCCAGCGTGCCCGCAACGCCGCCATAGTCGAGCACATCATCGATCAGCTGAAAGGCCCGGCCCAGCGCCAGCCCGTAATCGCCCAGCGTGCGCCGCTCAGCGGCATTGGCGCCACCGGCCATGGCACCCACTTCGGTCGCCGCCTCAAACAGTGTCGCGGTCTTGGCGCGTATCACCTGAAAATAATCGTCAGCGCTGGTATTGAGGTCCTTGGCCTTCGACAGCTGGAACACTTCGCCCTCGGCAATCACCGCCGCCGCGCGCGACAACACACCAAGCGCCTCGATGTCATTGGCTTCCACCATCATCAAAAACGCCTGGCCGAGCAGGAAGTCACCAACCAGCACACTGGCCTGGTTACCCCAGACCTTGCGCGCCGCCGGCTTGCCGCGCCGCATGTCGCTTTCGTCCACCACGTCGTCATGCAACAGGGTTGCATTGTGCATGAATTCGACAGCGCCCGCGAACCGGATTTCATTGCCATTGGCGCCGCCAAACATGGCCGCGGCGGCAAGGGTCAGCATAGGGCGCAATCGCTTGCCCCCGGCATCAATCAGATAACGGGCCAGTTCAGGCACAATCTCCACATGCGAGTCCGCACGCGAAATGATCAAGTCATTGACCTTTTGCATGCTGTCGTTTGTGGCTGAAACCAGCTTGTCGAGTGCGCCTTGGCTGTTGTCAGCTGGCGCTGTTTTTGTCGCGGTGAGTACCATTGGCTCCATAGCCCGGTCGATAAACGCTATTAATCTGGTTGGGCATTTGTTCTATCACCCACTATGCTTGCCCTAAATCTCATAGCGTGAATGAAATGTCCCTAGACCACGGCGCAGGATTTGTAAAATCGCAAACGACAACCCTGGACGCGTTTCTTGGGGGGCGTCTGGCTATTCTACAACCAAAAACAGGTTTTAGAGCGGGTTTGGATTCAATATTGCTGGGTGCAAGTGTCGCAGCCCAAAGCCGGACCCTGCTCGATTTGGGCAGCGGCGTCGGCACCGCCGCTTTGAGCGCTTTGGCCCATAATCCGGCGCTTGAGGCCCGGCTGGCCGAGCAAAACCCGGATATGCTGGCGCTCGCTAATGACAATATCGCCGCCAACGACATGGCAGGCCGCGCCGCAACTCTGGCGCTCGATGTCACCGCCGCAGGGAATGCGCGCACAGCCGCCGGGCTGCGATCAGATTATTTCTCGACAGTTATCGCCAACCCGCCCTTCTTTGACGCGGCCGGGGGCACAAAGGCCCCGGAACAGGGCCGGGCTGCCGCCCGGCACATGCACGATGCCGATCTTGATAAATGGGTGCGCACCGCCGCCGCTGCCGCCGCCCCGCGCGGCGAAGTGATTTTCATTTACCGGGCAGACGGGCTGGCTGAATTGCTGGCCGCCTTTAATGCCCGTTTCGGCAGTCTCACCCTGTTGCCCATCGTGCCACGCCCCGGCGCGGCGGCTAGCCGTATTCTCCTGCGCGGGATCAAGGGGTCTCGCGGTCCGCTGACATTGAAGTCACCGCTCGTGCTTCACGGAGCTGAAGGTCACGGATTTTTGCCCGATGTCGACGCTATTTTCCGTGGCAATGACGTCCTGCACTGGTAACAGGTACTGCGCGTACCTAAATTGGCGGCGAGAACTGGGAGTGAACTGATGGCGAATGCGTTCGAAAAAGCAGGCAAAAGCACTGCGAGAACCGGAAACTGGTTAAATCGCCTGACAGGGCGTGACAAGCCGGTAATCCCGGTGGTTCGGCTGCAGGGCACCATTTCGTCAGAGCAGCGCCCCGGCCGGCTCAATATCGCCAGCGTGGAACCGTTGCTGAAACGGGCTTTTGCCGTCAAGCGCGCCCCTGCCATCGCCATTATCATCAACTCGCCGGGCGGCTCGCCCGTGCAGTCACGCCTGATCTCCAAAATGATCCGTGACATGGCCGATGAGCACGACAAGCAGGTATTGGTTTTTGTCGAGGATGTCGCGGCCTCGGGCGGTTATTTCATCGCTGTCGCCGGTGATGTGATCATTGCGGACCCCTCGTCAATCGTTGGGTCTATCGGCGTCATCTATGCCGGTTTCGGCTTTGAGGAAGCGATCGCCAAGCTTGGCATCAAACGGCGCATCCATACCGCCGGGCGCAACAAGTCCAGCCTCGATCCTTTTGTCCCCGAAAAGCCAGAAGATGTTGAGCGGCTGAAAGGCTTTGAACTGGATATCCACCAGGTGTTCATCGACCACGTCAAGGCACGCCGGGCAGAGCGTTTGAAGGGCGATGACGATGACTTGTTCACCGGCGAGTGGTGGACGGCAATGCGGGGTCTTGACCTCGGCCTGATCGACGAGCTGGGCGATATGCACTCGGTCTTGCGCGCGCGGTTCGGCAAAAAGCTCGTCCTGCGGCCAATAGCGCCCAAGCGCGGCCTGTTGCAGCTGCCGCGCCTGCCGTTTGCGAGCCAGCTCAACGCCGGAACAATCGCTTCCGAGACCATCGCCGCTTTGGAAGACCGGGCGCTCTGGTCCCGCTTCGGTTTATAGTCAGGGCCCGTCATGTTCCTTCGCATTTTTGTTTTTGCTGCCCTCATCGCTATCGTTTATTTCGGCATCCGCCGTATCGCCAATGACTGGCGCGCGCGCTTTCGCGATCTGGACAAGGAAACCCACGAACGTGACCTCAAGGAACGCGCCCGCCCGGATGTGATTGACCTGAAAAAGGACGATGACGGTGTCTTCCGCCCCGGTTCCGGCGATGACAAGGGGCAGGGGCCGCGCCGATAGGCCTTGTGTCATCTTGGCAGTGGCGAATTGTTGGCGTTCCAGCCCTTGGCGGTGGGGGGATGAAAAACCGCGGCAACACCCTATATAGAGCCTGTCCAGCAATCTGACAGGAGTTCACGATGCGACAAAAACCCGGATTGCCCAAACCGCCCAATCTGGCGGCTCGGGCCCTGCGCGACGGGGTGTTCAGACAGCGCACCGTCAAAAGCGCCAAAACCTATTCGCGTAAAATCAAACACCGCAAAGGGGAGCACCAAAATGGCTCCCCTTTTTGCTGTCCGCGACAGCGCGAAAGGCGAACCAGCGCGGCGGGAAGTTGGAACGCAGTTTCGTTAACCGAAATCATGTTAAAAAGGTCAGATCTGAAAAGATTAGCTGGATATCGGTTATCTCAAAATATCAATTCAGCCGGTGAATAACACCGGGCGCGCAGCGCCGTGACAAAAAGCTAAGTTGTGCAAGGCGCACATTGGTGGCAAATTATTCAAAGGACGCGCCAATCGCCTTCGGCGCCTGTGCATGGGTTCAACAAGGACGAGACGCTATGGACGCCGGTTTGATCTTTCTCATCATCATTATAGCCATCATTGGCTACGCGATTGTCATCTACAATAACCTGGTCAAGCACCGGCAGCTGGCCGAAGAGGGATGGTCAGGCATCGATGTTCAGCTCAAGCGCCGCGCTGACCTGATTCCCAACATGCTGGAGACGGTCAAAGGCTATATGAGCCATGAGCGCGAGACGCTTGAGGCGGTAACCAACGCCCGCGCCGCGGTGCAGGGGGCAGCCAATGCCGGTCCAGAGGAGCGCGGACGCCTTGAGGGCATATTGTCCGGCGCGCTCGGCAAGTTGATTGCTGTGGCCGAGGATTACCCCGATCTGAAAGCAAATACGACATTTCTGGAATTCCAGGGCGCGTTGCAGACCGTCGAAGACGAAATCCAGATGTCGCGTCGTTATTACAATGGCGCGGTCCGCAATCTCAACGTAGCCGTCGAAAGTGTTCCCTCCAATATTGTCGCCAATACATTTGGCTTCACCAAGAAGGAATATTTCGAGCTCGAGAACGAAGCTGACCGTGCGGTACCCGATGTCAGTTTCAACTAGGCAACTGACGCGGGTTTTTGCCGCCGCTGTTCTCACTGTCATTCTCGCAATCGGTTTGGCGCTGCCAGCCGTGGCGGCGGAAACCATCCGGCTGTTCGATTCTGATGTGACCTTGCACACAGATGGATCGGTCGATGTCGTCGAAACTATCGCGGTGAATGCGGAGGGTTATGAAATCCGCCGGGGCATTTTCCGCGATATCCCGACCGTGCTGCGGCTGGATGACGGCAGGCAAATTCGCTCAAGCCTTGAGGTGGTCGAGGTGCGCCGCAATGGCGCGTCCGAGCCTTACGAGATGGAATCAATAGAGCGCGGTGTCCGGATCCGTATCGGCGATGCCGATGTGTATTTGCGCAATGGCGTTCATACCTACACCCTGCATTACACCATGACCCGTGTCGGGCGCGCATATGATGACGCGGACGAGATCTTCTGGAATGCAACGGGCAATTACTGGGACTTCCCCATCGAGCGCGCCACAGCCAAAATCACCTTGCCCGAAGGCGCTGTCATCGCACGAACAGCGGGCTATACCGGCGCATTCGGCAGCACTGATCGTGCGGTTGCAACCATCAAGACCGCCGACAACATCGTCGAATTTCAGGCCACCCGCCGACTCGCGGAGCGCGAAGGGCTGAGCGTCGCCGTCGGGTTTCAAAAGGGCATTCTGGATGAACCGGACATCAGCACAAAGGCGCTCTACTTCATTTCCGATAATCGCGAGATTATCGTGCCGCTCGCCGTCTTCCTGGTTCTGTTCGGCTATTACATGCGCGCATGGCTGCGCGTCGGCCGCGATCCGGCCAAAGGCACAATCATTCCACTTTTCTACCCGCCCGAAGGGTTTTCGCCGGGCCTGACCCATTATGTCGCCAACATGGGCTGGAGCGGTTGGCAGGCTTTTACAGCCGCGCTCGTCAGCCTCGCCGTCAAGGGCCTGATCAACATCGAAACAATGGGTAAGAAAACCACTTTTATAAGTACTGGTATTGCCCATAAAGAGGCCCTTCCATCAGCTGGCGAAACCGTCATTTTAAACTTTATTGTCCACCGCGGCAGCGTCACCGTAGACAAGACCACCGGGCCGCAACTGGCCAGCTTGCGCGGCGACTTTACCAGCGCCGTTGAGCTGGAAAATCGCGAATCCTACTTCCGCAACAATGTTGGCGAGACCGCGCTTGGCATCGTTATGTCATTGGCAGGGTTGGGAATTATGCTCCTCACCGGCGCCATCGCCTTCGAATGGCTGCTGCTCACGCTGCTCGTTTCCGTCTTCATCGGCGGGCTTCTGGCCATGCTGGTGAATTTGGGCAGTGCCGGCAGCTGGCCCAACACCCTCATCAGGGTCGCCCTCGCTGCAATTGCAGGTTATCTATTTGTAATCGCTCTGCAAAACGGCGATTTCATCGAGGTCCTTCTCGCCAGCATCCACGACCTGCTCCCCGGTTTCGTAGTAAGCGTAATCGTGGTGATGAGTATTATTTTCGCCAGCATCATGCGCGCCCCAACCGTCCAGGGCCGCAAGGTTATGGACCAGATAGAAGGTTTCCGGATGTATCTGGAAACCGCCGAAAAAGAGCGCCTGAACATGGTGGGTGAGCCGGAACTCACCCCGGCGCGCTTCGAGGCCATTCTGCCCTATGCCATTGCACTGGGTGTAGAAAAACCCTGGGCCGATCATTTCGAGAAAGAGCTGCAACGCCACGCAGATGCCGGTCGGAAATCCGATTATCAGCCGCATTGGTATCATGGCCGCAACTTCTCCAGCGCCAGTATCGGCCGCGATCTGGCAGGCATCAGCAGTGGCATGAGCGCCGCCATGATTGCCGCGCAACCGGTATCATCCTCGTCCTCAGGGTCTAGTGGCGGCGGCAGCTCGGGCGGCGGCAGCGGCGGCGGTGGCGGCGGTGGCTGGTAGGCCACGTCCGGTCCCCCTGGTCGCAAAAAAATTATGACTACACTGTTCAGGAAACTGAAACAGGTATGCAGTAATAGAGATCCCTGAATATTAAAATTTTCAGCAAAAGAAATTTTGATTTTGGTCATCGCAAAACAGCCACCGACCGACCGGGTTGCATCCCCTCCGGGGAAAAGGTTTGCCGTACTCGACGCGTCGCGCGGCTTGCTTGCGCTTCTTGTTGCTCTTGGGCATCTCGCCTACTGGACGGGTAACAACGACAGCCTGCCCCTCTCTTTCATCTTGGCTGTTGATGTATTCTTTATTCTGTCAGGGTTCGTGATCGCCAACTCGATATTTCGCGGCAATCGCATTTCTGAATGGATCGGCCAGTTTGCTGTGCGGCGCGTTTTTCGCATATTCCCTGGATATCTTGTCGTTGCCCTGATTTCCGCAATGCTGGGATTGGCTCTGCGCGGCTTTCAATGGGCGCCTGTCCCACTGGCGGTGTTAGCCAATGTGGCCTTGCTGTTACAAAATACGGGAATTATGCCCGGCCTGCCGCAAGGCTGGGGCGGGCAAACGGCCATCGGTATCGCCTGGACCTTGTCGGTGGAGATCTGGCTTGGCTTGGTGTTTTTCAGTGCCGTCGCTCTGGTCAGGTTTCGTCTTCGCTGGCTCCTCACGCTGCTCATTTGCAGCATCTCACTGCCCGGTTTGATAATCGTCAGCTTTTCACCGTCATTCATGAATGTGCATTATGCCACATTCGGGTTTGTCACCTTCGGCGTGCTGCGTGGGTTTATTGGCTTCTCAACTGGCGTGCTGTGCTATCTGGCCTATCAGCGCATCAGGTCACTCAGGTTCGCAACCCTGTTGGAGGTTGGGCTGATTGTGCTGATCATCTGGACCTATGTATTCTCTGGTTGGGCGAGCTGGACACAATATCTTGCACCCGTCTACGGCGCGGGCCTGATCTTTATCTACGCATACGAGGCAGGCATAGTCTCGCGTCTGTTGCGCCTGCCCATGTTTCAATTGATGGGTGCATGGTCATTTGGCATCTATATTTGCCATCCCATTTTCATTGACCTCTACAAGCGGCTAGAGGTCGTCTATGCACCAGTACAAATCGCGATTTATGTGATTACCGTCGTGCTCTTCGCCGCGGCCCTCCATGCGGTGGTGGAACGCCCCATGATACGTCTCGGTGCGCGAATAACGCGCAAGGGTAGAGGAGGCGACATAGACAATGTGCCTGCACAAAACACCTGGGCGAAATTGCCGTAGCCCTGACAGGGCTATTTCGTTTTGTCCCGCTCTTGTCTGGAAACCAATTGACCCGTTCTTGACCGCGAGATATCACCTCAAAGGTTTCAGACGCCAGCCGCTCGCAGACATTATGTTTGGTGAAGTTCTGATTTGACCCTATCCAGATCAACCTCCACGCGTTTCGTGTGGATGGCAATGCGAGCCCCATCCTTCAAATCGGAATGCTTGAAATGAGGAGTTCGGGATGTCGTCAGATACCGCCACCCCCAATCGTTTTACGCATGGCCCCTTGGGTGCCATTTTCGCAAAAACCGCTCTGCCCATCATTTTCATGATGAGTTTGAACGGGCTTTTGACCGTTGTTGATGCCGTGTTTCTGGGCAGTTTTGTCGGGCCCGCGGCGCTAACCGCAGTCACGCTTACCTTTCCTGTTTACATACTGATTACAGCCCTCGCCACGCTTGTGGGCTCCGGCATGTCGAGCCTTCTCGCCCGGCGCCTCGGCGCTGGGGCGGTCAGTGGTGCGCATGCGGTGTTCGCCGGTGCGCATGGCCTCGCACTGACCATCAGTCTCGGGTTGATCTTGCTGTTCGCGTTTGGAGGGTGGCAGGTGACTTTGCTGGCCGCGAATGGTGTCGTGTCGATTGCCGAAATGGGGCATGTCTATTTGGCAATTATTGTCTTTGCCTCGCCGGTCATGTTCATGCTGACACTGCACGCCGATGCCTTGCGCAATGAAGGCCTGATAGGGGTGATGGCTGTCATGAGCATTCTGGTTTCAACGGCCAATATCGCCTTCAACTACATATTGATCGTCTGGGCCGGACTCGGTGTCGCCGGCTCAGCCTATGGTACTGTTCTGGCGCAGACTTTGGCGCTCACAATTATTGTCGGGTTGCGCCTGAAGGGTAAAACGGTGCTTCGCCTGTCGGGGCTGGGGCATCATGCCCCCACGGCTTACTGGCGACGCATATTCGCCCTGGGCGCGCCGCAAAGCATCAGCTTTATCGGTCTGGCTCTGGTCTCGGGCACCATCCTGACAATGCTTCAGCTGATCGGTAACCCCGGTTACGATGATACGGTTGCCGCCTATGGCATTGTCACACGGATCATGACCTTTACGTTTTTGCCCTTGCTGGGACTTTCCATGGCCATGCAATCGATCATTGGCAATAATTACGGTGCCGGGCTTTGGCAGCGGTCAAACACCAGCCTGCGCCTGGCACTGCTGCTGGCGTTTCTCTATTGCGCAATAGTGCAGGCTGTACTGATCCTGTTCCCGCAGGCGATTGCCAGTCTGTTCGTCAAAGACGGTGCGGTGATCGGTGAGGTTGGCCGGATCATGCCTGTCATGGTTGCAGTATACTGCGTCGCCGGACCGATGATGATGATTGCTGGATATTTCCAGGCCATTGGCGATGCGGGGCGGGCAGCGATCCTCAGTCTCGCCAAATACTATGTCTTCATGATCCCGTTAATGGTCGTCATGCCCCGGTTCGTAGGTGAGGCCGGCATTTGGTGGGCCGGGCCCGGGTCGGAACTGTTGTTATTGGCATTGACGTTTATGGTCCTCGGTCACGCGGCTCACAGGCGGCAATTGCGCTGGGGCCTGTTCGCGAAAACGGCCTGATCCATGGTTTGGTGGGCGCGGTCGGCAGAAAGTCCGCCGTGCCCACCTCCCGAGGGGGTTTGTCCATCAATCGCTGAGTAAATCTGCGCTGGTAAGCCGGGAGGCACGCCCGAACCCGCCGTTAAAGCTGGCCTCAAGCGGCATCAGCTTGAAGAAGCGGAAGTCGGGCAGGTCAATATAGAGTTTTGCTTTTGGATGCGCGGCGAGGTAGCGCGCACGCGCAACGGCCATATCCGGCCCGTTTTCCATGATAGCGGCTTTGCATAAAATGCTGACACGCGGATGCGCCAGCGGATCGCCCTTGCCCGGCATGCCAACCAGCAGCGAACAGCGTGCATCAGCCAGCAACGCACCAGTATGGGCCGCAAGCGCCGAGACAAAGATCAGTGGTGCGCCATCTTCAAGTGTTGCCAGACCAACCCGGCTGACCAAAGGGTGGCCGCTGCCTGGCTGCAGGGTCGCCAATGCCGCGTGCCGCGCCTCGGCAATCATGCGGCGCACCTCAGCGCGCACGGCATCGTCGACCGGTTGCAGAACCTCTTTGGGGCTATCTTTTGCCATGCTCAGACAGGCGGCATCAACGGATCGGGGGCTTTGCCGTTTTTCTTGAACGGGGCCATGCCTTCATTGGCCAATTGGTCGGCGCGCTCGTTCATTTCGTCACCCGCATGACCTTTGACCCAGTGCCAGTTGATCTTGTGGCGCTGCACAGCGGCGTCCAGCGCCTGCCAGAGTTCCGCGTTTTTCACCGGCTTCTTGGCGGCCGTGCGCCAGCCGTTTTTCTTCCAGCCATGGATCCAGCCGGTCAATCCGTCCTTCACATATTTACTGTCGGTATGCAGCTCGACAGTGCAGGCCCGTTTGAGTGAGGTTAGGGCTTCAATAGCCGCCGTCAACTCCATCCGGTTGTTGGTGGTCAGCGCTTCGCCGCCCTTCAACTCCTTGATATGGCCGTTATATTGCAGCACCGCCCCCCAGCCGCCGGGACCGGGATTGCCTGAGCAGGCACCGTCTGTGTGAATGGTTACACTGTCAGCCATGCCAGTCCCCGTATCGTCATTTATAAAATTTTGGCGTTGATTTCGTGGTGTTAGTGCCGATGGCCAAAGGACATCAGCTTGCCGGGACCCGCAATGCCTTTGGCACGTTGAAGGCGATGTTCTCGCGCGCGGTCACCCGGCTCGACACAGAGATTTTATAGTGTGCCGCAAAGGCGTCGATAATTTCATCGACCAGCGCTTCAGGTGCCGACGCTCCGGCGGTAATGCCCAGGCGCTTGATGCCCGAGAACAGGGACCAGTCGATCTCCGAGGCACGCTGAACCAGCGCCGATTTGGCGCAGCCGGAACGCTCGGCCACTTCCACCAGTCGCATTGAGTTGGAAGAATTGGGTGCCCCAACCACAATCATCGCATCAACCTCGGGCGCCACCTGCTTCACGGCCTCTTGCCGGTTGGTGGTTGCATAGCAGATGTCTTCCTTGTGCGGTCCGGTCACCTGGGGGAAACGCCGCTGCAACACGCCGACGATTTCCGCCGTGTCATCTACCGACAAAGTGGTCTGGGTGACAAAGGCCAGATTGGCGGGGTCGCGCGGTTCAAAAGCTTCGGCATCGGCGACGGTTTCAACAAGGCTGATAGCCCCTTGAGGCAATTGCCCCATCGTGCCCACCACTTCGGGATGCCCCTTGTGTCCGATCAGAACGATTTCATGCCCCGCTGCGTGATGCCGCTCCGCCTCCACATGGACTTTGGAGACGAGCGGGCAGGTAGCATCGAGAAAGAACATTTTGCGGGCGCTGGCATCAAGCGGCACGCTTTTGGGAACACCGTGGGCCGAAAATACAACAGGGGCCTCGGTATCGGGTATTTCGTCGAGTTCCTCGACAAAAACCGCACCCTTGGCCTTCAACCCGTCCACCACATATTTGTTGTGCACGATTTCATGACGCACATAAACGGGCGCACCATATTTCTCGAGCGCAAGCTCGACAATCTGGATGGCGCGGTCGACCCCGGCGCAAAAGCCGCGCGGGGCGCAAAGGATGATCTCAAGCTGAGGCAATGTGTCCATGTCTATTCAGATGCTTTCTGGGGGGCGGCAAGTCAAGTCTTGTTGCGGTCACATTACCCTATGATGCATGATGACCGTAGCGATTTGGCAAGGGGATGACATGGCAACGGCCGCCCAGCAAATGTTTGCGATAGCACCAGCTTTCGGCGAAGCCAGCCTGACGGGTGAGCAACGGCACCTTCTGGTGGGCAAAGCCCGGTGGGTTTCTGCCGTCAATGAGGCGGGTCAGCCCGTGGTGCCAACGATATGTCTCACCCGGGCAGCGTGGAATGCCCTGCAGGAAGAGCGCAAAACCGACGATGCCCGATTGCGCACCGCCTGGATTGCAACACTTTTCAAGCTGGTGGGGCGTGATGAGCCGATGCCGCTATTGGCCGTGCGGACATCTGCCCCGCATCACAGCCCCGGCCTGATGCGCGCCCGTACGGGCATTGTCTCGCCCACCAGACCGGAAGATTCGGTGGATCCCGCGCGGCCTTTGGGGCGTGCGATCAATGAAGCTTTCGCCTCCTATGCCTCCGATGAGCCCGTTTGGACCAATGTGCGCGAGCAGGTGCGCCGCGAACAGCAGATTATTATTGTCCAGGCCATGGCCGAAGGCAGCTTTCTCGATTTCTCCAGCCGCGACCTGCAGACGGGTGCAATAGGCCCGGCGCCTGTCGCAGGCGCACGCCTGCCGGCGCTCCCCGCCAATGTGAGCGAGATTGCCTTGGCCATCGACCGGGTCGCTGGCGCGCATATGACCTGTCTGGTCGCGGTCAATAACGGCAAGGCCACCCTGGTTTCTGCCCGCCCCAGCGCCGCAAGTGCTGCCGCCGACCTTGAAGCTGCGGTGGATCGGGTCGAGCGCGGCTTCTGGTCCCCACGCGAGGCGGTGATGCGTGTCGAGGCTGAACGCTTGCCGCAACTACTGCACCCAAGGCTTGTCGCCGATGGTGACCGGCAACCACTGGCGACCGGCATTGGCGTGTCGCCGGGAGCGGCCAGCGGCATGATTGTCTTCACCGCTGACGATGCTTCCCGCGTCAAGGCGCGTGGCAAGCACTGCATTCTGGTGGCGGTTGAGACCGGCCCGGCTGATATTGATGGCATGAAGGCTGCGACCGGGATTCTCACCGCACGCGGTGGCCAGAACTCGCATGCCGCCATCATCGCCCGTGTATCGGGCAAGGCCTGCGTTGCCGGTGTGCGCGCCATGCAGGTCGATCCGGTGGAAATGACCTGCCGCATTGGCGATACGGAATTACGCGCCGGGCAACAGATCACCATTGATGGCACCGACGGCACCATATTTGCCGGGGCTTTGCCATTGTCTCAGCCGCATATCGGCGGTGCGATTGGCAACCTGCTCAACTGGTCCGACGGCAGCCGGACCATTGCCGTGCGCACCAATGTGGAAAGCGTTGATTCCGCCAAGACCGCGCTCAGTTTTGGCGCCGAGGGTATTGGTCTTGCACGTTCCGAGCATATGTTTTTTACCCCGGAACGCATGGTGGCCCTGCGCCGCCTGATCCTGTCAGAGAATGAAAACGACCGGGCGGCGGCCCTGAAAGGCCTCGTCGACTACCAAAGCGGTGATTATGCCGCCTTGTTCAAAATCATGCAGGGCAAGCCGGTCAATGTCCGTTTGTTCGATCCCCCCTTGCACGAGTTCCTGCCGCGCAGTGATGAGGATATCGAGGAAACCGCTTCCTCCCTCGGGTTGCAGGTCCGGGCTTTGCGGCAACGGCTGGAGCGCCTGGCCGAGGTCAATCCCATGCTGGGCCACAGGGGTTGCCGTTTGGCGATCACTTATCCTGAGGTTCTGGAAATGCAGGTACATGCCTTGCTGGCCGGCGCGCGCGCGGCTGCCGGAGATACGGGTGAACCTGTTGATCTTGAAATCATGGTGCCCTTTGTGACCTCATCGCGCGAAGTGAACTGGCTGCGCAATGAAGTGGCTGCCATTACCAAGCGCGACAAACTGGCCATGTCCCAACCTGTCGATTATCGCTTCGGCACCATGATCGAACTGCCCCGCGCAGCGTTGCGCGCCGGCGACATTGCGCCAATGGTCGATTTCTTCTCGTTCGGCACCAATGATCTGACACAGACCACCTATGGCATCTCCCGCGATGACGCACCCGCGTTTCTGGCCAGCTACAAGCGCAAGGGGCTTTACGACGAGGATCCGTTTACAACCATCGATCAGCGCGGTGTGGGTGAACTCATCAAGATCGCCATCGAACGTGGCCGTACGGCCAACCCCAATCTCAAGATTGGTATCTGCGGGGAGCATGCGGGCGACCCGGCGTCCATCCGCTTCTTTGCCGGGCTTGGTGTCGACTATATCAGTTGCTCACCCTACCGGGTTCCGGTGGCGCGTTTGGCCCTCGCGCAGGCCCAACAGCAAAACTAGCCACAATAAAAGCGGCCATTTTTGGCAAAATATGCCCGGAAATGGCCGCTTTGCGGCTCCGATTTCAGTCGCATTTAAGTTGTTTACCCCACGTCAACGTTAATTTCCCATAATTGACTTGCCGGATTACGGGGTGTGAGCCGGCGCGTGTTGTTGAGTAGTGAAAAGCGTACCTTATGGCCCGAACCCATCGGCCCCTGGCGTCTCCCGGCGAAGTGGACACCCGTTCGCCTTCCGGAAACGCGGGCAAATACAAGCGTAAAACCGGAACGCCGCGAGGTGTTCACACGGCTTGCAAGGGCGTTACCGCTATTGCGCTGGCAGCTATCTTGCTGATCAACTCCACCGGCGCGGCCAAAAGTCCGGACCCGGAAATCAAGGTTAATATCGCGACTTTGTCTTCGGCCCCCAGCCTGACGCGCACCGGCGAAGATCTCATCATCACCGGTTCTGTCGCTGGTCTGTTCGGTGGCCATGCCTTCTCCGGTCCCAACCGGGCAGCAAAATCGGCGCGCAAACGTCCCGCCGAAGATGGCCTGACAATTTCGACCGGCTTTGAGGAAGCGCGCCTGCGTCTTGCCGCTTTGCGCGATGATGCCCTCATTCCGATGCCGGGCATGCAATCGGACTTCGCTTCAGCCGAACCTGTTGAAGAAGAAGGGCCGCGCATGTCAATCGCGGCTATCGATCCGAAATTGACCTCTGCGGCGCTGAGCGCGATTGCAGCGGTGGACGGTTCCGACGATGACCTGGGACAGCCATTGCCAATCAGCATTCCGGAACGTCTGGCCTATGCCCGCGCCAACACGCCGGTGACTGAATTCAAGACACCAGTTAGCCGGAAGGTTTCGGACAAGCAGCTGTCATGTCTGGCGACAGCGATCTATTTTGAAGCTCGTGGCGAATCCTATCGCGGTCAGGTGGCCGTGGCGCAGGTGGTCATGAACCGCGTCAACCACAAGCTCTATCCCAATACAATTTGCGGTGTGGTTTATCAGAACCAGTCGCGGCGCAATGCCTGCCAGTTCTCCTTCGCCTGCGATGGTATTCCGGAACGCGTCAACGACAAGAAGTCATGGGCGCAGGCTGAAGATATTGCCGAGAAGGTGACAAACGGGTCGATCTATCTGACCGAAGTCGCCAATGCGACCCACTATCACGCGACCTATGTTTCGCCGCGATGGGCCCCGCGCATGACACGCGTCACAGCAATCGGTTTGCACCGGTTCTACCGTTTCAAGAACAGTTAGAAACCTCTGTAGATATCTGAATATACGGAGTTTTCCTTAATTTAGGAAAGCCCCGTTTTCAGTTGTTGTCAGCTGCAGCTGACGTAACCTGGGCCCTGAACACAGGTCGTGCCCCGGCCCGCGATATAGTGTCCATGCCCGTTGATGCGGCCAAAGCTGGTGGTGGTTTTCTTGCCGGCATTGATCGGCAATGCCACCCAGCCAGCGCCCGTTTTCCAGAACATGCCGAGCGCACCCGCGACCATTTGCGAAGCGGTCGGCACAGGGTTGATCTCGATACCCGGATAAAGCACATGCGGCGAAGCCAGCCCGTCGGTTGAATAAACCCCGCTCGCGGTCGTCGAAATCGACACCTCGGAAATCCGGCCATAGCCGATCTTGCGGACCCGGCTGTGCGAGAGCACGTCCGTCGACACATAAGGGGCAATGGTGAGTTCGTGATCCTGGCCCTTGATGCGTACCAGTTTCGAAAAATCGATGGGGGGCGCCTCTGGTTCATCCGCCCTTGCGACGGAGACAAGAAGGCTGCCAGCGGCCCGCTGGCCTTCCGCCACAAGCTCGGGCACGGCACGGCCGGTCGGCGCAAATGCAATATCAGGCACCCATGCTTCGGGCACAACCGGCGCGGCAAGCGCGGCAACGCAGGTAAGCCCCAGGGCTAGACCGGTTACTGAAAAACGCATGATTGTCGCTCCACCATAATGGGACACTTCGTTAACGAAGCATCAACCATATGCAGGCGGATTGCAAAGCAGAATGCGCGTTAAACTTAACGCCAAAAAATGCGGATTATTTATATCAGGTTAAATCAGTTCGGGCGCCACGTCGTGATAGGCAGCCGTGAACCGGTCATGCGCCTCCTGGGTGGGCCAGGGACGGATCAGCCGGTCAAAACCATCAATGTCAAAACCGGCAACAACGGGTTCGCCGAACAACCGCCGGGCCTCGTCAACATCGAAGCCGGCAAGGTTGGTTGCCTCGAAAAATGCAGCCTGCCGGTCGGCCTGCTTGATCGCCTTGGTCAGCGCAGCCGGCGGTGCGGCGGGCAGGGAAAACCGGACATGGATTGCGCCAAGCAACCGGGTCTCCACATCCTTGTAATTGCCGCCCATGGCCGCCTTGAAGGGGGAGATGATGTCGCCCATCACATATTCGGAGGCGTCATGCAAAAGCGCATAAAGCAGCATTTGAGGCTCTGCATCCGGTGCCGTGGCGCGAAAGATCTCCATCACCAGCACTGAATGCTGGGCGACGGAAAAGGCATAATCGCCCCGGGTTTGGCCGTTCCAGCGCGCCACGCGCGCCAGCCCGTGCGCAATGTCACTTAATTCCACATCCATGGGTGAGGGGTCGAGCAGGTCGAGCCGTCGGCCCGACAGCATGCGTTGCCATGCCCGTTGTTGCGCGCGCGCCATGAGGAGTTCCTGCTCGAATAAAACTAGGCGTCTTCAGACGATTTGCCCGAATCTCCAAAACCGTAACCGGCCCAGTCTGGCAGGGCAATAGTCACAGGATTGTCATCAATGGTCACCGCCAGCGGGTCTGCAATCCGGTCGAGCCTGAGCACGGCGACGGCCTGTCCATCAACAACCCGCCCGGTCACCCCGGCCTCCTTGCCGCTTGCAACAACTGCTGCCCCGGCTTCTGCCGCAATACCGGAAACGATCACCGGGCGTCGCCTCGCGGTGCCACGATGTTTCATGCGGGAAACAACTTCCTGCCCCACATAACAGCCCTTGGCAAAATCGACGCCGGAGAGAAAATCCATGCCGATATCGTGCGGGAAAGTGGTGTCGATAGCAAAATCGTCGCCCATCTCAGCAATGCCCAGGGCCGTGCGGGTGCGGACGAAGTCTTCATCGCTCTCCCAGTCGGCAGCGGATTCTGTGGGTGCGATCACCCGAAAGCCCATCTGCGCATGACGCGGATCCCGGACAACAATTCCCTCGGCAGGGGGCACAGCGCTCCAGCCGACCACATGGCTTTCGCGCAAGTCCTCAAATTCGACCTTGGCCCGCAAACGATAGAGCTTCATGCGTTTCAAAAACGCGTCAGCGGCGACAGTTGGCACATCGAGCCAGAATGCCTCTTCATGCCACCCGGCCAGCCCCTCGGCCTGTATCTTGCCCTGGGGCGACAATAACGCCCACCAGCAAACGGCTTCGGGCTCGGCCCGAAAATCCGCTGTCAGTACATCATTGAGCAATCGCGGGGCATCGACCCCGGAAATCCGCAAAGCCACACGATTATTTCGAGATAAAACCGGCATTCCAACCTCTTCGCCTTGCAGTGTCTATGAGCGATCCGCTAAACCCGCCTGAACAGCAATTCAACAGGCGAGATACGCACATGGCCCGCTACGACCTGATTTTCAAGCATGGTACACTTGTCAATCACGATGGAGAGGGCAAAACAGACATTGGCGTAACAAATGGCAAAATAACCGCCATTGGTAATCTTTCGTCGGATGACGCAGCCGAAACGGTCGATTGCACCGGCCTGCATATCCTGCCCGGCGTCATCGATACCCAGGTGCATTTCCGCGAACCGGGCCTCACCCATAAGGAAGATCTCGAATCGGGATCGCGCTCCGCCGTGATGGGCGGCGTCACCGGCGTGTTCGAAATGCCCAATACCAACCCGCTGACCGTGACTGAAGAGGCTTTTGACGCCAAGATCGCCGCCGCGACCAATCGCATGCATTGCGATTTCGCGTTTTACTTTGGCGGCACCCACGACAATCTCGATCTATTGCCGAAAATGGAACAGCGCCTTGGTTGCGCCGGGATCAAGGTGTTTATGGGCTCATCCACCGGTTCGCTGCTGGTCGCCGATGATGACGGGGTGGAAAATATCCTCCGCGCGATCTCACGCCGCGCCGCTTTCCATTCCGAAGACGAATATAGGCTCGACGACCGTAAGCCCCTGCGGGTTGAGGGTGATCCATCCTCGCATCCGGTCTGGCGCGATACCGAAGCGGCGCTGATGTGCACCAAACGTCTGGTCAATCTGGCCCACAAGACGGGCAAGCGCATTCATGTGCTGCATATCTCGACAGCCGACGAAATGATCTATCTGGCAGACCACAAGGATGTGGCGAGCACCGAAGTCACCCCGCACCACCTGACGCTGGATGAGACCGGTTACACAAATCTTGGCACGCTGGTGCAGATGAACCCGCCCGTGCGCGACAAGGCGCATCGCGAAGGTATCTGGGCCGGTGTGCACAATGGCGTCGCTGATATTCTGGGGTCAGACCATGCCCCGCATACGCTGGAAGAAAAATCCCAATCCTATCCGGCCTCGCCCTCGGGCATGACGGGGGTGCAAACGCTGGTGCCGATCATGCTCGACCACGTCAATGCCGGGCGCATGAGCTTGCAGCGCTTTGTCGATATGACCAGTCACGGCCCCAATCGCCTGTTCGGGATTGCCCAGAAAGGCCGGGTCGCGGTGGGCTATGATGCCGATTTGACGATTGTGGACCTGAAGCGTACCGAAACCATCACCAATGACTGGGTGGCCTCAAAGGCGGGCTGGACGCCCTATGACGGCGTTTCCGTCACAGGCTGGCCGGTTGGCACGATTGTGCGCGGCAACAAGGTCATGTGGGAGGGTGAGCTGATCACCCCGTCGCAAGGGCAGCCGATTCGTTTTCTCGAGGCATTGGCCGGTTAAAACCGGCCAATAGCGTCCGGCAGCTTACTGAATAACGCGATCAAGGCTGTATTCGCCATGCCGGATACGATCGGGCAGGCGCGCGACCAGCTCGGCTGTCGCCTCTTCGCCAAAGGTTTTGACCAGCGTCGCAATGGCAGCAAACAGCGCGGCGTGTGCCAAGGCTTCGCCTTCAACGCCATCCTGCTCGGCGCTGTTCCAGGCTTCTGCGATATATTCGAGCGCCAGCTGGCGTTCGTCTTGTTCGCGTTGGATCATGGCGTCGGTATCGGCGAATAGAAACATGCGGGGAGTGCTCACTTTAGGTTGCATGTGAGGTAGCACGCGAACGGCGCGAATGCCTATGAGAAGTAACCTAAAGGTTAACGCATTGTAGCCAATTGTAACAATGCCTATTCGGTGAAATCTGCGTTAAGTTCCCGGGCAGCGTGTTCGGCCTCAATCAACAACCGCTCCATGGCCTCATGGGCGGAGGGTGTGCAGCTGCGATAAGTGCGGGCATAGGCCTCGTAGCCGGCATTGAATGCACCCACAAGGCGCTGCCGCCGCTCATCGACCGGCTGGTCCAGCGCGATCAGGTCTGACGCTTCCGCCCGCCAGTCTTCCTGTCCGGCCTCGCACAGGGGTTGCAGGAAATAGAGGGAGCCAAGAACCTCGATAAGCCGCTCCATTTCCGCCTGATAGGGCGGGTCGATGGCATAGGCGCGCGCACTAAAACCGCCGAAAGCAAGCAGTCCCGCAGTAAAAGCGATTCGGGCAAAACGGCGATGGGCGGGCAGGGTGCGCATGCGCCTTTCCTGCCAGAGCTGGCCGTGGCGCGCAAGCAGTGGAATGAGTAGTGGATAATTTCAGCCGCCGTTCAGCACATCTGCGGCTTGCAGGAGTATCCGCGCCAAACCCGGCGTCACTGGTGCCACAACCAGCGAATCGGGATGCGTCCACTGCCAGTCGGCAATCTCGTCAGAGGGTTTTGGCCGGCCCGCTTTCAGCCGTGCCGCAAATACCGCCAGCACGAAACCGCCGCCGCCACTGGAAATTGTCACCGGCAACAGGGCCCCAAGATCAAGCCCGAGCTCTTCCCTGATCTCCCGCCTGGCCGTGTCTTCCGGCACCTCGGCCCGCTCCATGCGCCCGCCCGGCAGCGTCCAGTAACCCTGATAAGGGGCACGGGCACGCTGGATCAACAGCGCTTCCGGTCCGGAAAAAATAGCAACACTGACGGCATTGGGGATGGATTGCATGCCCCAATCTCGTCCAGAATGCCCCAAGCGATCAAGGAGCCTTTCATGTGCGGACGATTTACGCTGAACCTGGCCCCCGCGGTACTGCAGGAGTGGTTTGATATTATTGAGGGCGTCGATTATCCGCCCCGCTTCAACATCGCGCCAACCCAGCCGGTCATTGTCATTGCCGATCAGGAAAAGCTGCGCCGGGCAATCCTGATGCGCTGGGGGCTGGTGCCCATGTGGGTCAAGGACCCGCGCGAATTCCCGCTGATCATCAATGCCCGCACCGAAACCCTCCCCGAGAAACCTGCCTTCAAGGGTGGTTTGCGCCATCACCGCTGCATAATACCCGCCAGCGGCTATTATGAATGGCGCAAAGGGGCCGACGGCAAGAAGCAGCCCTATTATATTACCCTCAAGGACAGCGAGCCGATGGCTTTTGCCGGGGTCTATTCCACCTGGATGGGGCCGGATGGCGAGGAAATCGACACCACGGCCATCATCACCCTTTCAGCAAACAAGGACATCCGGCACATTCACGAGCGCATGCCCGCGCTCATCGGCAAATCACAGATTGACGACTGGTTGAATGTGCGTGGCGTGAACGAAAAGGAAGCCTATGCCATGCTGCGCGCCCTGCCAGAAGGCAAGCTCGATTGGCATCCTGTTTCAACCCGGATCAACAGCGTGCAAAATGACGACCTGCACCTGCTCGATGTGGTCAGCGAAGCGCGGCCAGAGACGCCGAAAAAGCCAGTAAGCAAACAGATGGATTTGTTTTAACTGAGTAGTTTCCCCGGGTTTAATATACCGTTGGGATCGAGTGCTTTCTTCACGGCATGCATCATTTCAAGCGCGACCGGGTCTTTCACCTGTTTCAGCAAATCCGTCTTCAGCTGGCCAATGCCATGCTCTGCAGAAACTGATCCGCCCAACCGCTTCACCACTTCATAAACCGCATCATGCACCGGTTCCTCGAAATCGCGCATGAAGGCTTTCGGGTCGGCCCCGGCGGGCTGGCTGAAATTGAAGTGGATATTGCCGTCCCCCATATGCCCGAACGGCACCGGGCGAATGGCCGGATCCAGTTTTCCAACCGCGTCTGTGCCCTGCGCGATCAAATCCGGCACGGCGGCAACAGGTACCGAAACATCGTGCTTGATCGATGCGCCTTCCCGGCTTTGGCATTCGCTCATTTGTTCACGCATGGTCCACATCAGCGTCCGGTCCGCTTCGGATTCGGCCAGCGTGGTTGCGTCACCAATCAACCCGGCTTCGTAAGCCGCCTCGAGACCCTCGGTGAGCACACCTTCGCGTCCACCCTTGGGACGTGAAATTTCAAGCAACGCATACCAGGGGGAGGGGCCGGCCGCCGGATCGTGGCCGATCATGCCGTGATGCAACTGAATGTCGATGCCGATGCGCGGTATTAGTTCAAAAGCAGTCAGGCTGTTGCCGGCGCGTTCGCGCATCTGCGCAAACAGCGTCAGCGCGGCGCGCGGGGAGGGGACACTGACCAGCGCGGTCTCATAGCCTTCGGGCTTGGGGTAAAGTTTCAGCGTCGCGGCGGTAATGATCCCCAGCGTGCCTTCAGCCCCGATCAGCAGATCGCGCAGATCATAGCCGGTATTGTCCTTGCGCAGCGCATTAAGCCCGCGATAAAGCCGCCCATCCGCCAGCACGGCCTCAACCCCGAGACAGAGTTCGCGCGCATTGCCATAGGCGAGAACCTGCACCCCGCCCGCATTGGAGGACAAAACACCGCCAATCCGCGCCGAGCCTTGCGAGGCGATGGTCAGCGGCAATAATGCCCCGGCCTCATCGGCGGCTTGATGAGCTTCCTGCAAGGTCAGTCCCGCCTCAACCGTCATGTGCCCGGCTTCGGCATTCACCTCGCGCACCGCATGCAGCTTGGTCAGGCTGACAATCACCTCGGCACCCGAAATGGGCACCTGCGCGCCCACAAGCCCGGTATTGCCGCCCTGGGGGATCAGCGCCACTCCATTGGCATTGGCCCAGCGGGCAATGGCCTGCACCTGTTCCACATTGCGCGGCAAGACCACGGCGGCAGCTGTCTGGTGGAAGCGCTTGCGTGGCTCATTGATATAGGCCCCCATATGAATGGGGTCGGCAATAACCGAGTCCGGTTGCAGAATGTGCAGTAGCTCGGTGGCGATCTGGTCGGGTGAAAAACTCATGGTGAAACCATATTTGGCCGCGCGCGGAGAGGAAAGGGAGAACTTGCTAATTGTCATGGGCTTGTGGCACAACCGGGCCATTGATTATGTGCCGAAGGGAACGATAAATGGCTGAAGGTTTGATGGCGGGTAAGCGCGGCCTGATTATGGGCGTTGCGAACAATCGGTCGATCGCCTGGGGCATTGCCAAGGCAGTTCATGCCCAGGGCGCCGAGGTGGCTTTTTCCTACCAGGGTGAAGCGCTCAAGCGCCGCGTTGATCCGCTGGCCGCTGAACTCGGTTCCGATTTTGTCGTCGAATGCGATGTCTCCGACAGCGACGCCATGGACAAGACCTTCGAGGCCATCAAACAGAAATGGGGCAAGCTCGATTTCGTGGTGCACGCCATCGGCTTTTCCAACAAGGAAGAGCTTGAGGGTCGCTATATCGAGACCAGCCGCGATAATTTCGCGCTGACCATGGATATCTCGGTTTATTCCTTCACGGCGGTCGCCAAGCGCGCCGAAGCGTTGATGACCGACGGCGGCTCGCTGCTGACCCTTACCTATTACGGTGCTGAAAAAGTACTGCCCAACTACAACGTGATGGGCGTCGCCAAGGCCGCGCTTGAAGCCAGTGTGCGTTATCTGGCAGCCGACATGGGCCCCAAGGGCATCCGCGTCAACGCCATTTCTGCAGGCGCCATCAAGACCCTTGCAGCCTCAGGCATCGGCAATCTGCGCGACATGCTGCACTATCAGGAATCGAATGCGCCGCTGCGCCGCAATGTCACCACCGATGAAGTGGGCAGCGCGGGCATGTATCTGCTGTCTGATCTCTCCAGCGGCACAACCGGCGAAATTCACTATGTTGATGGCGGCTATAATATTCTTGGCATGAAAGTGCTGGATAATACCGCCGACGAGGCCTGATCTCCCTCAGGCCGTTTCAAATACAAGGACCTGTGCAACGACCATGAACTGGCCGGAGTTTTATTTCGCGCGTCACGGTGAAACCGACTGGAATCGCGAACGCCGTTATCAGGGGTCAAAGGATATTCCCCTCAATGCTCTTGGCCGGCAGCAGGCCGATGCCAATGGGCCGTTGCTCCGCGAATTGCTGGCGCGGGACAAAATCGATCCGGCAACGATCGGCTGGTACGCGTCCCCGCTGAGCCGCGCCTCGGAAACCATGGATCGCATGCGGGCCGCATTCGATGTGACCTTGCCGCCGGTGATATTTGATGACCGGTTGAAGGAAATTTCCTTTGGCACGCTCGAGGGATTTTTGCATGACGAGCTGCCGCCCGAATTGGCGCAGGCACCCGGACGGCGCAATGCCGAATACTGGTATCATCGGCCGCCCGAGGGTGAAAATTACGAAGATGTGGCCGATAGGCTGAAAAGCTTCGCCGCCGATTTGCCGGCGCTTTCGGTCATTGTCGCGCATGGCGGCATTCAGCGGGTTCTGCGCCATATCGTGGAAGGCGCGCCCCATGGTGAGGTGGTCAATTGGCCACCCCCCCAGGGTGTGATCGCCCATTTCCGCATGGGGCAGATGACCATGCACGAATCCGAGATGAGCAGCGTCCAGCAAGCCTAGGCCGCATACCATCCGCACCCTTGTGATTGACGCCGCGCCCTGCGGTTTCTAGAACAGGTCAAACTTTTGCAAGGCGCGACATGTCGGATAATTCATTTGGCCATCTTTTCCGCTTCACCACCTGGGGTGAAAGCCACGGCCCCGCCCTGGGCGTGGTCGTTGACGGTTGTCCGCCCATGCTCGATATCAGCGCGGAAATCATCCAGCGCGATCTCGATCGCCGCAAACCGGGCCAGTCGAAATATACCACCCAGCGGCGGGAAGCCGATGAGGTGAAAATCCTCTCCGGCGTGTTCGAGGATGAGCGTACGGACGGGCTGAAAACCACCGGCACACCAATTTCGCTGATGATCGAGAATACCGATCAGCGCTCCAAGGACTATTCCGAGATCCGCGACAAATATCGTCCGGGGCACGCCGATTACACCTATCACCAGAAATACGGCATTCGCGATTACCGCGGCGGCGGGCGCTCCTCGGCGCGCGAAACTGCGGCTCGCGTGGCCGCCGGGGCCATTGCCCGGCTGGTGCTGCCCAATATCAAGATCCGCGCCTCTTTGGTGCAGGTGGGCCCGCACAAGATCGACTACGATAATTTCGATTGGGATCAGGTTGATCAGAACCCGTTCTTTTGCGCCGACCCCAAGGCAGCTCTGCTCTGGGCTGATTATCTCGATGGTATCCGCAAGGATGGCAATTCGGTCGGCGCCGTTATCGAAGTGGTCGCCGAAGGGGTGCCTGCGGGTTGGGGGGCGCCGGTCTATGGCAAACTGAGCGCTGACCTGGCATCGGCCATGATGAGCATCAACGCGGTCAAGGCCGTGGAAATCGGGGCGGGCTTTGATTCAGCCGAGCTGACAGGCGACGCCAATGCCGACGAAATGCGCGCCGGGCCTGACGCGCCCTATTTCAAGTCCAACAAGGCGGGCGGCATTCTGGGCGGCATCTCCACCGGAGATCCGGTTGTGGTGCGCTTCGCAGTCAAGCCGACCTCTTCAATCCTGACCCCGCGTGAGACGGTGACCACGGCCAATGAGGACACCGACATCATCACCAAGGGCCGTCATGATCCCTGCGTTGGCATCCGCGCCGTGCCGATTGGCGAAGCGATGATGGCGCTGGTATTGGCCGACCATTTCCTGCGCCATCGCGGCCAGACCGGGCGCGATGGGGGCGTGGGGTATTAGGTAGACCAGACAGGATTACCTAAAGGCCGGTAAGCTTGCTTACCTTGGCTAGGGCCGTGTCCGTCGGTTCGCCATAGGCGATGGTGCCGTCAAACCGCCCGTCAGCATCAATCATGAAGACGCTGGCGGTATGATTGACCAGATATTCGGTGCTGGATTCGTTCTCCACCTTCTCGGAGATGACCCCAAAGGCTTTTTTGGTGGCCTCCACTTCGGCCTCTGTGCCAGTCAGCCCGATCACCTGCCCGCCAAAGCCCGATAGATAGGTCGTCAGCGCTTCAAGTGTGTCCCGTTCGGGGTCCACGGTGACAAAGATAATCCGCAAACCATCGGGCGTCAGATTCAGCCTCTGCCGCCAGCCTGTCGATTCGGCCAGTGTGGTGGGGCACACATCGGGACAATAGGTATAACCAAAAAAGATCAGGCTGGGGACGCCCTTGAGGTCGTTTTGGGTGAACGTGCCGCCGGTTGTGGCCGACAGCGAAAACGTGCCCCCATAAAGCCCCACCGGCCGCTCGGGCGGGCGCACGAGATAGAGCACGGTCGCCCCAAGACCGACGATCACAACCAGTCCCCATAGTATAAATCGCAGGCGCGCCAGCCCGGACGTCTCTTTCATGGTGTCAGCTGTCCAGCGGTTCTGTGCCGGCGGCCGTGCCCTCGCGGGACAGCGTGATTTTCTCAATCCGCGCCTCGGCCGTCTTGAGCAGGGTCTCGCAATGCTTCTTCAGCGCCTCGCCGCGCTCATAAATGGCAATCGATTCCTGCAAGGGAGCCTGGCCGCTTTCCAGTTTGCCAACAATCGTTTCGAGTTCTGCCAGAGCCTGTTCAAAGCTCATGGCTTTCACATCATTATCGGTTTGTTCTGCCATCGGATTTTCCTTAAAAACGTCACACGCTGCCAAGCGCGCCATCCTGCAACATGGCAACATGGGCGGCAACGCCGTCCGCCAGGCCACCTAAATCATATCCCCCTTCAAGTAGCGAGACGAGGCGGTTGTCGCAATGCTTGTCGGCCATATCCATCAACTTGCCTGTGAGCCAGGCAAAATCAGCGGCCACCCAGTTCAGATTGGCCAGCGGGTCGCGCTGTTCGGCATCGAACCCGGCGGAAACCAGAATGATGTCCGGCGCAAAATGATGCAGCGCCGGGAAAATCCGGTCCTTATAGACCTCACGCATGGCCGCGCCATCTGACTGCGTTTTCAGCGGGGCATTGCAAATGTTGCCAACCCCGGTCTCGTTTAAAGCACCGGTACCGGGAAACAGCGGCATCTCGTGGCTAGAGGCGTAAAAGACACTTGGGTCATTATAAAAGATATCCTGGGTGCCATTGCCGTGATGCACGTCGAAATCGACAATGGCGATCCGTTCTGCGCCATGTTTGCGCTGCGCCTCGCGGGCGACAATGGCGATATTGTTGACCAGACAAAACCCCATCGGGCGGTCGATTTCGGCATGATGGCCGGGAGGGCGGATGGCGCAGAAAGCATTATCGGCTTCACCAAGGATCACGGCGTCGAGCGCCTGCAATCCGGCACCGACGCCGGATGCTGCTGCATCGAACGAGCCGGCCGAAATATAGGTGTCGCCATCGATCATGCCGATACCCTCCATCGGCCGCGCGTCGCGCAGGCGGGCGAGATAGCGGTCACCATGAACCAGTTCGGCAATCGCCAGGTCCACGGTCTGCGCATCCTGGCGCATCAACTTGTCGAATTTGGTGCGTGAAAGCGTATTCTCAATGGCCCGCAACCGGTCAGGCCGCTCCATATGGCCTTCGGGTGTGAGGTGCTGAAGCCCTTGGGGATGGCTGACAAGTAGTGTTGTCATAAACAGGAATACTCGTTTTGCCGCATTGACCATCTTCTTGACGTGGGCGCGGGCACTTGTCAAACAACGGCTGAGAACAGATCCGAACGGAATAGACCGTTTGTTTAAAACTAGGATTGCATCATGACGGTCTCGAGTGAGGAAGAACTCAGGAAATTGCAGGAAATTGGCAAGATTGTCGCCAATACGTTGCAGTCCGTAGCCGATATCCTGGAGCCGGGCATAACCACTGCTGAACTGGATGATTATGCGCGCGCGCTGCTGGAGCGGGAAGGGGCGCGGTCTGCACCCGAACTGACCTATGACTTCCCCGGTGCCACCTGCATCAGCGTCAATGAAGAAATTGCCCATGGCATTCCCGGCCCGCGCCGGATCGACGCCGGCGATCTGGTGAATATCGACATTTCGGCGGAAAAGAATGGCGTCTTTGCCGATACCGGCGCGTCCTTTGCCGTGCCGCCGGTCAGCCCCACCATTGCCCGGCTCTGCCGCGATGGCCGCCGGGCCATGTGGACAGGGCTGCGCGAGGTCAGCGCCAACAGGGCAATCGCCGGAATTGGCAATGCCATTGGCAAATTTGCCAACCGCAATGGCTATACGCTGGTGAAAAATCTCGCCAGCCACGGCGTTGGCAACTCCCTGCATGACGAACCGGGCGAGATTGCCACCTGGCCTGACAAGCGTGAGAAGCGCCACCTGACCGAAGGGCTGGTCATTACGGTTGAGCCCTTCCTGTCGCTCGGGGCCACCTGGGCTGATCAGGGCAATGACGACTGGACCTTGCTAAGCGCCCCCCGCGCCCTCACAGTGCAATATGAGCATACGGTTATAGCCACCCGCACCGGGCCGCTTGTCGTAACGCTTCCAAACTGAGGCTTTGATCATTTCCGCCACTATCCATCCGACCACCATTCAGGAAGCCGCCGCGATTTTGCGGGAAGGGCAGATATGCGCCTTTCCCACCGAGACGGTCTACGGGCTTGGGGCGGATGCGACCAACGCGGATGCCGTGCTCAACGTTTATCAGGCCAAGGGCCGCCCGCGTTTCAACCCGCTGATCGTGCACTGTGCCGACCTGGCTATGGCCAGACAATTGGTGGTTTTCTCGCCCCTGGCGGAGAAGGTGGCGGCAGCATTTTGGCCGGGACCAATGAGTCTGGTGCTGCCGATGCTGCCCGATAACGGCATTGCAGATATTGTCACGGCAGGCTTGCCAACCCTCGCCATCCGCATTCCCGCCCATCCCGCGGCACGCGAACTGATTGCGGCCGTCGGCAAGCCGCTGGCCGCGCCATCGGCCAACCCTTCGGGCCGCCTCTCACCCACGCGGGCCTCAGAGGTGATCAGCGGCTTTGACGGGCAGGTGCCCGTCCTCGATGGCGGTCCCTGCCATGCCGGCCTGGAATCGACCATTTTGGCCATTGATGGTGAGGCTGTTGTGCAATTGCGCACAGGCGCACTGGCGCGTGACGATATTGCCGAAACGCTTGGTATGCCCGTGCCCGCAATAGGCGAGGGGAGCGCGATTACCGCGCCGGGCATGCTGCTCAACCATTATGCGCCAAAGACGGACATCCGGCTTGATGTGATCAGCCCGGAAGCTGGTGAGGCCTATCTGGCCTTCGGCGGCGAACCTGTTTTTGACGGGCCGATGCGCAATCTGTCGCCCAGCGGCGATCTGCGTGAAGCCGCCCGTAACCTGTTCACCTGCCTGCATGAGCTGGATGCATCTGGTGCCACAGGCATCGCTGTTGCGCCGGTGCCGTTTCAGGGGCTGGGTGAGGCCATCAATGACCGCTTGCAGCGTGCAGCTGCCCCGCGCGACCCTGTCGCCAAAGCCTAGTCGCGTACTGTATAGGGTTTCTGGTCGCGCCAGAACCGCATCAGGCTCTCAAGGTCAGGATCGCCGCCCTCGGGCAGCACAACCCGCAGGTTCACCAAAATATCGCCCTTGCCGAACATGCCCTTGCCCTTGAGGCGCAGGGATTTTGCGGTATCAACGCCGGGGGGCAGGTTGAGTTCGACTGTGCCACCAAGCGTTGGCACCCGCACCTTGGCCCCAAGCACAGCCTCATACAGCGTGATCGGCAGGTCTACGCGCAGGTCATTGCCATCACGGCGGAAGCTTTTGTGCTTGGCAAATTTCACCGTGACAATGGCATCACCCGGCTCGCCGCCGAACGGTGAGGGCTGCCCCTGGCCCTTGAGGCGAATTTGCTGGCCGTCTTCGACCTCGGCAGGCAGCTTGATCGACAAGGTCTTGCCGCCGGGAAGCTTGACGGCAACAGATTTGGCATTGCTGGCTTCCTCGAGCGAAACCCGCACGCTCGCCGCGCTGTCTGCGCCCTTGGCGCGTGGCTGGGCCCGGCCTGCGCCGGCTGTGGCCCCGGCAAAAGGGTCCCATTGCTGTGCACCGGGCTGAGGGCCGGCCCGGCGGCCACCGCCTGTGGGGCCGAACCCGCTCATGAATTCCTTCAAAATGTCTTCTGCGCTGAAACCGCCGGCCTGGCCGCGTGCAGCGCCACCATGGGCGCGCGGATCGAACCCGGCAAACTTTGGATTGCCATCGGCGTCGATTTCCCCGCGGTCGAACTGGGCCCGTTTCTGCTTGTCTGACAGCAAGTCATAGGCGTTCGTGGCCTCGGCGAACTTCGCCTGGGCCTTGGGGTCGTCGCTGTTCTGGTCCGGATGGTAGGTTTTGGCCAGTTTGCGATAAGCGGTCTTGATCTCTTTTTCGCTGGCGTTTTTGCCCACGCCCAAAACACTATAAGGGTCTCTCATGCCTCACTTTCAAATTTCTTCGACGTATTCTCCATTGCATATGGTTATGCGATGGCGAACGCGCAATCTCTGCAAACCGGGTACGTGATATTGTTTGAACAAACCATATCACGTTCTTTCGGTTGCCAGCCTGTTCTGTCATCTGCATATATGGCTACCGTCTAACCGCTTGTCCAGCATCGCGGGACCTGCATCCATGTAGAAGGCCGGCATGACCCATTCAGACCAGACCATCACCGATCAGGTTTTCGACGATGACAACAAGGGGAATATCGATCCCTTTGAATTGTTCGAAGCCTGGCTGGAAGAGGCAAAAGTCTCGGAAATCAACGATCCCGGCGCAATGGCGCTCGCAACTGTCGATAGCGATGGCTTGCCGGATGTGCGCATGGTCCTGCTTAACGGCCGTGACAGGCGCGGTTTCGTGTTTTTCACCAATTTCGGCAGCGCCAAGGGCCGGGAATTGCTGGCCAATCCGAAAGCGGCGCTTTTGTTTCACTGGAAATCCCTGCGCCGCCAGATCCGTATTCGCGGTGCGGTGGAAGAAGTGAGCACAGCCGAGGCAGATGCTTATTTCGCTTCCCGTCCGCGCGGCTCCAAAATCGGCGCGCATGCCTCGGCACAAAGCCGGCCGCTCGGCAGTCGCAGCGAATTGGTCGCGCGCAGCCGCACTCTCGATGCCGAATTTGGCGACGAGGTGCCCCGGCCTGACTATTGGTCGGGTTTCCGGATAAAGCCGGTGGAAATCGAATTCTGGAAAGACGGCGAATTCCGTTTGCATGACCGGGTGCTGTTTCGTGCAGATGGCGATGCCTGGTCACGTCAGCGGCTCAACCCCTAGGCCCCATGCGAATTCTCATCCGAACGTCCCGTTTGGCCATATGGGCCCGAAGGCTTGGCAGCTTCGCGCTGCCGCTGGCGGTGATCCCCATTCCCTTGCACCGGGCGGCGTTGGTCAATAGCGATACGTTCATCCTGATCGAAACCCTTGCCATGGGCTTTGCCGGCGCTGCATTGCTGATCGGGCTTTCAGCCCTGGTGCGGCTATGGATTACCGGTGATCGGGGCTGGAACCGGGCAATCACCGGTGTGTTCTTGGGGGCGGTGTGTCTTTCGCCCGTCTTCTATGGCAGCTACATGGCTACCCGATATCCTTTGGCGGTGGATGTAAGCACAGCCGCCGCAACGATTGAACTTGAAGAAGCCACACCTCAGGTGTCGGATAATATGGCAAGCCGGGAAGAAATTCTTGCAGCCTTTCCCGATGTGCGGGCGCGAAATTATGCGCTCGGGGTCAACGAGACCTTCCGGGTGATCGACGGTCTGGTGCAGCAGCGCGGCTGGCAAATCATTCGCCGCGATCCCCCCGATCTGGAGACGGCAGATGGCCAGATCAACGCCATCGATACAACCTTGCTGGGGTGGCGTGACGAGGTGGCGATTGCGGTTGCGGGCAGTTTTGCGGCCACGCAAGTGCAGATGCGCTCAGCCTCCGTCGCCGCTCATGGTGGTGATCTGGGGCAAAATGGCCGCCGTATTGAGGCCTTTCTCGGCGATCTCGACGCGGCGATCCTGGCGGACGCCTACAAGGCACCTGCCGCGGGCGCGCCGCCGGTGCCCGCATTCAGCAATAGCGTCAGGTAAGCCGGCTATAGCGCCGCCCGCCAAGGGCCGGGCGGGACCGAACCTGGTTCAGCTCTTCCAGATATTCCAGATGCGCCTTCAGTGTCATCCCGGCGGCCACCAGATTGGCCGCAGGCAGATGCGGATAGATGTGTCGCCGCAAGTCATCGACTGTCAGAGCGCCGGCTGAAAGCGCGTCAAGAATTTGGGTGTTCCGATGCGCACGGTGCGCCCTTAAATGCCGCACATAGGCAGGCGCATCAGCAATAGGTCCGCCATGCGCCGGCAGGTAATGCGACCACTCCCGGTCAAGCAGCTTGTCCAGCGAGGCGAAGTAATCGGCCATTGAGCCATCGGGCACCGCCACCAGCGTGGAATTCCAGCCCATCACATGGTCACCGCTCAGCAAATAGGGCGTGTCGCACACCCCGAAAGCCAGATGATTGGCGCAATGCCCCGGTGTGGTGATGACTTCCAGCACGATGGCCCCGAAATGGAGCACATCACCGTCAACCAACCGGCGGTCCGGCACTGAACCCCAGTCGCAGGAACCCGCGATGGGGTTGATCTCAAACAGCCCTTTTGGGCGCGACAGCCGGTGCTGCCCCCCAAACCACACCGGCGCACCGGTTGCCGCCGCAAGGCGCGGCACCAGCGCAGAATGATCCTTGTGTGTATGGGTAAGGATAATGGCTTCAACCGGACGCTCATCAATCACTTCCAGCAGCGCTGCCAGATGGTCATCATGATTCGGGCCGGGGTCAATCACCGCCAAAGCTGTGTCACCCACCAGAAAGCTGTTTGTGCCCGTAAACGTAAAGGCGCTGGCATTGGGCGCGGTAATGCGCTGCAGCCCCGGCATTATCGTGACGGGTCTGCCGGTTTGCGGATCAAAATCCGTGTCAAAGGTCAAAACAGAAGCTGAGCTAGGCATTGCACTCGCGTGGCCGGACGGATATTCAAGAGAAACAATAATCGGTTGGGAAGGACCTTAACCTCATGGCCATGACTTTGACTACACCGAACACACTGCTCGGTACGCTTCAGCCCAAGGGCGATACAGCCCGCCTGGCATCCAATCTGGTGACTGTCGTTCTGGGCACCGTTTTGTTGACCATCGCTGCAAAAATCCAGGTGCCGACATGGCCTGTGCCGGTCACCCTGCAAAGCCTCGCCGTTGCCGGTCTTGCCGCTGCCTTTGGCGCGCGTATCGGTGTTGCAACCCTCGCGCTCTACATTCTTGAAGGCATGGCAGGCTTGCCTGTATTCGCTGGCGCCGGTGCTGGCGCAGCCTATATTCTTGGCCCCACCGGTGGCTTCATCATTGGCTGGCTCGCAATGGCTTATATTATCGGACGTGCGGCCGATATGGGCGCCTCGCGCAGCTTCCCGAAACTGTTCGGTGCCATGATTCTCGGCAATGCCTTTTCGTTCGCGCTGGGCTTTATCTGGCTTGCCGCAATGGCCGGCAGCGCTGGCTGGATTGACCAGTCCAACATTCTCGGTTCTGCCTTCGCCAAGGCCGTTCAGCCCTTCATCGTATGGGATGTTCTGAAAATGGCGCTGGCTGCCCTGTCTGTTGTTGGCGGCTGGCAGCTGATCAAGAGCGGCAAAGCCTGATTGGCAGCAAATCAAAAATGATGAAACCGGCTCTTCGGAGCCGGTTTTTTTATGACTGCTAAATCTGATGGCGGGCAAAAGGAAAGGCCGGTTCCAGAGGAACCGGCCTTGATTGGTCGGAGTAGGGTGATTCGAACACCCGACCCCCTCGTCCCGAACGAGGTGCGCTACCAGGCTGCGCTATACTCCGTCAGTAAATTGCTGCGCGCGTTATATCGCCGGATTGTCGCGTGCACAAGCGTTGAAAATCACCTTCTTGCTCTGTTGCGCTGCTGAGCTAAACCGTGTAGGTACCAAGCCGCTTGGGGCGTCGCCAAGTGGTAAGGCAGCGGCTTTTGATGCCGCCATTCGTAGGTTCGAATCCTGCCGCCCCAGCCAAGCTCCCAAAGATCAGATATGCTGATCATCCGAACGGGCTCTCATCCACAAAACGTTAGTGCCCACGCCTTCCTTGTGATGGCGTTGTCGGCTGGATGCCAGCTAATCGGTTGTGGACGGATTTTGTGGAGAACGGCCTCGCGCCTCAGTTTCGATACGGCGCTCAAAATCGGCTAAGGCCAGCGGCTTGCCATAGAGAAAACCCTGAAATTGCACACTGCCGAACTGGGTCAACAATGCGTGTTGCTCCTCTGTTTCCACGCCTTCGGCCAGAACCTTGTAACCGAGATCCCGCCCAATCTGGACGACGTTTCGGGCCAGCGAGGCACTGCGTCCGCTGCTGCCCGAATCCTGCACAAAGCTGCGATCGATCTTGATCTGCTGGATGGGCAATCGCCGCAGGTAGGATAGTGAGGAATAACCGGTGCCGAAATCATCGAGTGATATGGTGATCCCGAGATTACGCAACGCATGGAGCTTGGCGTTGACCAGCTCCATTTCAGTCACCAACACGCTTTCGGTCAACTCAAGGATCAGGCGGTGCGGGTTCGCGTGGGTTTTAACAAGGGTATTGTGCACCAGCTCTTCGAAGCCCTCATGCATGAGCTGACTGGCGCTTACGTTGATGGACAATGTCAAATCTCGAAACCCGGGTTTCTGGCTCCATTCGGCAAGTATACGGCACCCTTCCTCAAGCACCCACCCGCCAATGGCCACCATAAGACCAAGTTTCTCTGCTTGCGGAATAAACTCAACTGGAGAGACAGTGCCGCGTCGCGGGCTATGCCAGCGCAAAAGCGCTTCCGCGCCTATTGTGGCGCGATCTAAACCGACCTGCGGTTGACAAACGAGTTGGAACTCATCCTTTAACAAGGCGGCCATCAGATCGCGGCTGGATTTGTCCTTGCGTACAAACTCGGCCTGCATTGCATGAACGCAGGCAGCCAGCATTGTTGTAGCCAGAATTGTATTGGCCCAGGTGCCGGCGCCGCGCAGGGCATCGGGCATCGTCACAACAAGCGGACTTGCCAACGGTGCGCTGGCGAGCACGATAAAGGCTACCAGACAGATGCCGATCAACGCCAACTGCGGGCGCGATTTCTCCCGTTGATAGTTGAGATAGCCAAGGGCTGCGATCACCAGAAGGTAGAGATGGCTGACCCTGGGGGCTTCGGCCGTTGGTACATCCAGAACCAGCCCCATGATAATGGCTATGGCGATTAGGGCAGCTTGTGCAGCCAAAAGCCCAAAGGCGAGATGGCCGCGCCGGATCAGCAAGTAGACTGAAAGCCCTGTGGCGATAATCGCAAAATCCAGAGCAACGACCGCCCACCAGCCAATTGTGGCAAAAACAATCGCCCAAATCAGGCCGACGCCAGCAAAGATCAAGGAACCATAACGATAGGCAACGACCATGCGCTGCGAATAATGGGTAGTATGTGCCAAGGGCGGTTTGAGCTGTGTCTTTGCCATAAACTTTTCTAATTGGGCATGGTGCCCACCACCGTGCACGATTTGGGCCCTCTTGTTAAGAACAAGTTTTTGCAAGGATTGGCGGCTTTGATACTGGAAATCACCAGTGCGGCGGCAAACAAATGCTCATAAAGCGCCACATGAAGGCATTTCACGGTGTGAGGGTTTCCGGCAAATGGCGCTGGCGGGTGTGGCCGAGGTTTGCGCGCTAACACTTATGGATTGGTACTATACAGCGCCAATATTGCAAAAGCTCGAAACGGATCGGGCTGCGGAGGAAGCAAGAAGCATAAAATTTTATCAAATTTAGCAACGCCAAATAAATCATGCTGCTTTGCTTAGTATTATGAGTTGAGCGCTAGTCTTTCCTGTAACAGGGAAAGAAAAATGCGTAAGAATAATATAGTAACCATTGGAGCTGCGGCCGCATTGTCGGTGGCGTTTTTTCTCAGCAGCGCACAGGTTCAGGCGCGCGTTGATGTAAATGGCTTTGCTGCCGATCGCGGCACGGTGTCGTCTATGGAAGCGCCAGCGCCATTGTCGCATTTCACGCGTGCCGAGCGGCGCTGGACATCGGCCTTGCCCGTACGGCCAATGCCTGCCCGTCCTCTCCTGCGCGCGCCTGCGGTTACCCCGGACAGCTATAACGTATTCCGCTCGGTTGTGGTGCCTGTTGGCCAGTTAAAGGCTTTTGACCAATGGGAAAACTTCGCACCCAAAGCGACAAGTGGCGATGCAACGATATGCACTGGCGCATTGTGCAAGTCGGCTGCGGGCAAGCGCATGGCCGCCGCCGCAAAGAAGGCGGCCGGTCTGTCCCAGCTTGAGGCCATGCGGTTGATCAATCTCGAAGTGAACAAGGCAATCCGTTACAAATCAGACCGTGGCGATGATTGGGCCAGTCTTGAACAGAGTGCGCTGCGGGGCACAGGTGATTGTGAAGATTATGCCATTGCCAAAATGACGCTGCTCAACCGTATAGGTTTCGCCCCAGAGCAATTGCAGTTCATTGTTCTCAAAGACACACGCCGCCAGCTCTACCACGCCGTCTTGGCCGTTCACGTGGACGGGGAACGCTATATTCTGGACAATATGAGCAATGTGGTTGCCAACGACACCCTGTTTCGCTCTTACGCGCCCATAGCGTCCTTTGTCGGCAACAAGAGCTTCATTCACGGCTTTACCAGCAAATCCTCCAGCGTTGCCACGCTGGGCCCGGGCGGCCTTGCGGCCATTCAGCTGGGCGAGGGGCGTTAAGTCTCCGGCATCTAGACAAAAAAATGGCCCGCAAAAGCGGGCCATTTTTGTTTATCGCGTAATTGACTAGATCGTCAGCGTGTATTCATTTCCCTCGAAGGCAATCGTCACATCACCTGAGTCAACGCCCTGGAGTGTTGTGACATCGACCCAAGTAGAACCACTGCCGGTAACATCAACCTGTACGGTCGTATTGCCGCCCGAGGTTTCGAGCTTCACAAAGTTTGCGACGTCGTCACCGGTGTTGAATGCGGCATCCAGCAGATCCGACAGATCAATCGTATCATCGTCGCCGAATACATAATCTGCAATCACATCGACATTGCCGGCACCGGTTTCGCCAAACTTGAACGTGTCGCCCCCGGTCCCGCCATAAAGCGTGTCATTGCCTTCGCCACCGATCAGTAGATCATTGCCAGCAAGACCCGACAGAACATCATCCCCGGTCCCGCCAATCAGCGTGTCGCCATTGGTATTGGTACCCGAAATATGATCATTGCCGCCTCGGCCATCGATAGTCGGCGCACCGCCATCGGTTGTGTAATTGGCCGCCAGCATGATGAGGTCGTTACCCTCTGTGCCGATGATATTTTCGACGCCCGACAAGGGATTGGACGAACCGTTGTATTTGTCGAACACAAACCCAGCCGCACCAGCCGCAGCTTCCAGCACGATGGTGTCGTTGCCGGTGCCACCGGTGATCCGGTCGCTTTCACCGGACAGCCCTGTAAGCGGGATTTCGATCTCGGTGCCGTCACCAAGCGCAAAGTCACGAGGGCCATAAGTGTCAGCATCAACGATATCGGCACCGATGAGGAAGGTATCATCACCCGCCCCGCCATTCAGCGTGTCAATGCCGGTAAGGCCAACCAGAAGATCATTGCCATCACCACCGGTGATAATGTCGGCACCAAGCGTGCCCACATACCTGTTATCGTCAGTGCCGTTGACAGTGATGGTCACCGTAACGCTTGCAGTTGCGCCCTTGTCGTCGGTCACAATGGCGGTGAAGCTGTCTGTCTCCACGTCACCGGTACCAAGGATTTGGGTTGCCGGGCGGCTGTCATCCAGCGTGTAGGTCCACTCGCCAGTCGTCGGATCGATGGAAATCGTGCCATAGGTGCCATCTCCGGAACCCTGGATAGACCAGGTCAGAACCGCATCATGATCAACATCACTTGCGTTCAGAACGCCCGAAATTGTGGCGCTGGTATAGCCATGGGTCGCATCCCAGCCTGCCGAATTGTTGGTTACCCCCTCATCGCCACTGTAAACAGGGCGGGAAAGCAGGTCACCATCGACACCTTGCACGAGCGCCGTCAGATCACCCAGCAATGTGCCGCTGAAGCGGGCACCTAGAGATACCGAGTTCAGGTTGCCCAACAGGTTGTCATGCAGGGACTGCAAACGCTCCGGATTGCTGTCGGCATCGGCGGGGCTGTCAGGTGTGAACTTGGCAATCGTATCAGTCAGCGGCCGTCCACCGTCCTTCAGGTATTCGGCGTAAGCCACACCGAGGTAAACGAACGCCTCGTTAACCGCCGGCGTGCCGCCGGTCACCAAGCCATATTCAACATCAAGGTAATGCCAGACCACAGCGATTGCTGTGGCCATGTCACCGCCCAGCAGCGCATGCACATCATCCAGCACATCCACAACATCGGATGGTGTGGTGGGCGGCAGCGACGCAAGGGCCGCGACAACATCCACGGTCAAAAGAGAAGGATCGGGTGCATAACCACCCAATGCATCCGCTTCGATGATCCCCGGAATGCTGCCAACTTCATAGACCGCACCGGACACGACCGATGCGACCCCAATCTCAGGCGCATCATTGGTGCCTGTGACGGTTACCTGGATGACATTTTCGGCCGTATCGCCATCACCGTCGAATACCTTGTATGGAAGATTCAAAGTTACCGTATCGCCTTCGGCCAGCGCATCAAATGCTGAACCGGGTACGACCGAAACCTGAAGTCCGCCCGGCACAATCGAGGGATAGAAGGAAGGTGAACCAAGAGTTGCGGTTGCGGGTGCCCCTGTCATGTAAGCGGGGCCAAAGGAATACCCAACTGCGCCATCAGCGCCGTCCTGATAGTCGGTCCCGTCAGCCAGTGGCACAAATATGGTCTCATTCTCGCCCATCGTGGCGGTAACTAGATTGGCCACCGGTACATCGTCCTCAATGGTGGCACGCAGGATACTGGTAACAATATCGCCATCGCCATCCGCAAACTCAATCGTGGCGTCGATGCGCAACGATGTGGTGAGCGCTCCAGAGACTTCTTTGTCATCAAGAGGCTGGAACAATGTCACCTGAACACTTGTGTCCGTGTCGCTCAGCTTCATTTCCAACACGTCGATGCGGACGCCCAACAGGGCATCGCTCGCCGCGACATAACCAATGATTGTGCTGCGGTCGGCGGAAAGCTCGAACGTTACCACCTGGCCGCCCGATTTCAGCTCTGGGACAGTCGTCGCACCACCGGAGACATCAAAGAAGATGTTATCCGGGCCGGTATCGAACTTCATTGCACCACTGAATGCACTGGAGCCATAGCCATCGGAGCCAAAGTCGATGTTGAAAGACTTGTCAGCCGTAACCGCCCCGCCGGAAAGGTCAGCCTCGTCCAGCGTGACCCAACGGTCCGCTTGGGTCGTTGTTGGCACGTCATCATCAACACTGACTGTCAGCGTCGAGGTCGACGTGTCACCATCCGAATCCTTGACGACGATACCGAAGGCCAGATCGAGGCTGGTATCATTGCCAACGCCGATATGATCAAGGCTGTCGAGCAGGGTAAACGTGTAGCTGCCGTCACCGCTCTTCGAAAGCTCAACGGTGAAGATCGCACGTCCGTCAGCGGTCGCCGTCAGCAGGGTGTCGCCATTGCTCAGCGTATATTCGACAGTCTCGCCATTCGATTTCAGCGTGGTCGTGCCAGCCAGTGCGGTGTCGAAAGCGACACTGCGCAAGGAAAGGTCATCGTCAGCGCCCCAGGCAATATTGAGCGAACCCGTGTCACTCGCCGCATCAAAGCGCTCGAGCTGAATGTCGTCGATCAATATCTGGTTGCCACCACCGGAGGCATCCTGCTGCACTTCGATATAGAGCGCGTAACCAGCATAGGCAGGATCAATCGGGCCTGTATCCAGCCGCACATTGGTCCAGTCACCATCCGCCGGTGTCGGCAGGGCCATCTGCGCGACCACGAATGTGGTTGCACCACCGTCATTGGAGGCAAGCAAACGCACCTCACCACCTGGCCATGCCTGGTCCGTCCGGTCCCCGACATTCAGGGTGAGCGTATAACCCGCACCGGCAACCAGCGCCTCACCGCTATCCTGGGACAGGGTCGCACCGCCACGCAGCCAGACCACATTGTCACCAACGTGAACGTCTGCATCGCTGATAAAGTCATTCGGGGCGAACAAGCCGCCCTGGCCTGAAATAGACCAGCCGGCAGGGCTGCCACTGGTATAATTGCCCAGCGGATTGGTGATAACGCCAGGTGCGCCTGTGGCCAGCGAATTGGCCTCAAAGCTGCCATTGTTGATCAACAGCTCGGTATTGGCTTCGGTAACCTGACCTGCAACGGGCAGTCCTGCAACCGGTGCATCATCAAGGATGCGGGTGGAGAGGGTGACTTCGATGGCGTCATTGTCGCCATCCTGTGCCTCGACCGTGAAGTTGATCGATTGGCCATTGCTGCCCGGGCGGTGATCGATATTGCCCAGCAGGGTTACAGTCCAGTCGGCCGAGTTGAGGTCGAGATCAGCATGGAAGATGATTTCTTCCGCAGCTGAACCTGTGGCCTCGGTATAAGCTTCAATCGTCTGACCGTCAGCCGAGAGACGGAACATGACGGGCCGAGTGTCGGAAGTAAGACCTGAATCGATGCCCGGATCGCCGGCGACAAGTGTGCCTGAGCCAACATTGGGGATTTCGAACGCACCGGTAAAGGCTGTTGATCCGAAGCCGTCAGCGCCGAAATCAACCTTGAGCGTGCCGGATGCCGAAGCAGCCTGGCTGCCATCAGTGCCTGCGCCCTGAACGGCATTGGCAACAATGTCATCTTCATCAACGATGGCGTTCGAGACGCCGGGGTAAGGGGCTGCGGCATTGCTCGCAACCGGTGCATCATCAAGGATGCGGGTGGAGAGGGTCACCTCGATGGCGTCATTGTCGCCATCCTGTGCCTCGACCGTGAAGTTGATCGACTGACCGCTGCTACCGGGGCGGTGATCGATATTGCCCAGCAGGGTTACAGTCCAGTCGGCCGAGTTGAGGTCGAGATCAGCATGGAAGATGATTTCTTCCGCAGCTGAACCTGTGGCCTCGGTATAGGCTTCAATCGTCTGGCCGTCAGCCGAGAGACGGAACATGACGGGCCGTGTGTCGGATGTGAGACCTGAATCGATGCCCGGATCGCCGGCGACAAGTGTGCCTGAGCCAACATTGGGGATTTCGAACGCACCGGTAAAGGCTGTTGATCCGAAGCCGTCAGCGCCGAAATCAACCTTGAGCGTGCCGGATGCCGAAGCAGCCTGGCTGCCATCAGTGCCTGCGCCCTGAACGGCATTGGCAACAATGTCATCTTCATCAACGATGGCGTTCGAGACGCCGGGGTAAGGGGCTGCGGCATTGCTCGCAACCGGTGCATCATCAAGGATGCGGGTGGAGAGGGTCACCTCGATGGCGTCATTGTCGCCATCCTGTGCCTCGACCGTGAAGTTGATCGACTGACCGCTGCTACCGGGGCGGTGATCGATATTGCCCAGCAGGGTTACAGTCCAGTCGGCCGAGTTGAGGTCGAGATCAGCATGGAAGATGATTTCTTCCGCAGCTGAACCTGTGGCCTCGGTATAGGCTTCAATCGTCTGGCCGTCAGCCGAGAGACGGAACATGACGGGCCGTGTGTCGGATGTGAGACCTGAATCGATGCCCGGATCGCCGGCGACAAGTGTGCCTGAGCCAACATTGGGGATTTCGAACGCACCGGTAAAGGCTGTCGACCCGAAGCCGTCAGCGCCGAAATCAACCTTGAGCGTGCCGGATGCCGAAGCAGCCTGGCTGCCATCAGTGCCTGCGCCCTGAACGGCATTGGCAACAATGTCATCTTCATCAACGATGGCGTTTGAGACGCCGGGATGAGGGGCTGCGGCATTGCTCGCAACCGGGCTGTCGTCGATCACTTTGACGGTGAAGCCTGCCGTTGTGGCGTCGCCATCACCATCACGTGCTGTGAAGGTGAAGTTGAAGGAGAGCACGTCCTCGTCGCTGGGGCTGTTGCCTGTGACCGGGTGATCGAGCACCCCGTCAAGATCGAAGCTGTAGGAGCCGCTGGCGATATCGGAAAGCGTGACGGTGAACACAGGCGCGCCGCTTGCTGTCGTGGCTGTCAGAGCCGAGCCATTGTTCGACAGGGCATAAACGAGGCTTTCACCACCAGAGGTGAGGTCAGCCAGGCTGATGCCGCCATTGCCACCGGTAACGGTGAGGAAGGCTGCAGCTTCTGCCGCGGTGATGACCACGGGTGCTGCACTGTTGGAGGTTGCAAAAACCACCGAACGGTCGCCGGCAATCTGTGTGCCGGTAAAGCCGCTGTCGCCATTGGCGTTGCCGTCGTCGCCACCCCAGAGAATGTTGAGGGAGGCCCCGATCGCATCCGTGATCGGACCAGAGTTCGACAATGCCCCAACGGCTTCAACACCGATAGGTGCAGTGTCTTCGTTGCCATCCGGAAGCGCCTCTTCCTCGACATAACGATCAAAAATCGTGCCGATTGCAATGGGCGTATCGTCGATGACATTGACGCTGAAGGTTGCCGGTGCACTTGTGTCGCCATCGCTGTCGGTGGCGGTGAACTGGAAGTTCAAAGCCAGAGTGTCTTCACCCTGCACATCGCCCTGATGATCAATCGTGTTGATCAGCGTGAACTCATAAGAGCCGTTCGTCGATGCATCGGAGAGGCCGACAAGAAACACCGGATCAGAGCTGTTCACATCGCCCGGGGTTGCCGGTTCGGTACCTGTATAGGCAACAAGAACCTGGCCTGCGGCCGTGTCGAACAGCTTGTAGCTGATCGGATTGCCATCCGATGTCAGGTTCTGGGCCAAAAGATTGTCAATCGCATCCGGACCGAAGGCAACCGAACGGTCGCCGGGCTGGCCATTGCCGTCATTGGCATTGTCCGCGCCCCACCGGATCCCCAGGGAACCACCCGTCAGATGCGTGGTCTCGTTGTTATGCGAGATCGGAATGAAACCAAGAAAATAGCTCGTGTAATCCGCGTCACCAACCCCGTCATTGTCTTCGTTGCCTGGACCGGCAACCTGGGATTGTTCTTCCTCGACAGTACCTGTCGTGATCAAGGACGTGTCAATCACCGGGCTGTCGTCGATCACTTTGACGGTGAAGCCTGCCGTTGTGGCGTCGCCATCACCATCACGTGCTGTGAAGGTGAAGTTGAAGGAGAGCACGTCCTCGTCGCTGGGGCTGTTGCCTGTGACCGGGTGATCGAGCACCCCGTCAAGATCGAAGCTGTAGGAGCCGCTGGCGATATCGGAAAGCGTGACGGTGAACACAGGCGCGCCGCTTGCTGTCGTGGCTGTCAGAGCCGAGCCATTGTTCGACAGGGCATAAACGAGGCTTTCACCACCAGAGGTGAGGTCAGCCAGGCTGATGCCGCCATTGCCACCGGTAACGGTGAGGAAGGCTGCAGCTTCTGCCGCGGTGATGACCACGGGTGCTGCACTGTTGGAGGTTGCAAAAACCACCGAACGGTCGCCGGCAATCTGTGTGCCGGTAAAGCCGCTGTCGCCATTGGCGTTGCCGTCGTCGCCACCCCAGAGAATGTTGAGGGAGGCCCCGATCGCATCCGTGATCGGACCAGAGTTCGACAATGCCCCAACGGCTTCAACACCGATAGGTGCAGTGTCTTCGTTGCCATCCGGAAGCGCCTCTTCCTCGACATAACGATCAAAAATCGTGCCGATTGCAATGGGCGTATCGTCGATGACATTGACGCTGAAGGTTGCCGGTGCACTTGTGTCGCCATCGCTGTCGGTGGCGGTGAACTGGAAGTTCAAAGCCAGAGTGTCTTCACCCTGCACATCGCCCTGATGATCAATCGTGTTGATCAGCGTGAACTCATAAGAGCCGTTCGTCGATGCATCGGAGAGGCCGACAAGAAACACCGGATCAGAGCTGTTCACATCGCCCGGGGTTGCCGGTTCGGTACCTGTATAGGCAACAAGAACCTGGCCTGCGGCCGTGTCGAACAGCTTGTAGCTGATCGGATTGCCATCCGATGTCAGGTTCTGGGCCAAAAGATTGTCAATCGCATCCGGACCGAAGGCAACCGAACGGTCGCCGGGCTGGCCATTGCCGTCATTGGCATTGTCCGCGCCCCACCGGATCCCCAGGGAACCACCCGTCAGATGCGTGGTCTCGTTGTTATGCGAGATCGGAATGAAACCAAGAAAATAGCTCGTGTAATCCGCGTCACCAACCCCGTCATTGTCTTCGTTGCCTGGACCGGCAACCTGGGATTGTTCTTCCTCGACAGTACCTGTCGTGATCAAGGACGTGTCAATCACCGGGCTGTCGTCGATCACTTTGACGGTGAAGCCTGCCGTTGTGGCGTCGCCATCACCATCACGTGCTGTGAAGGTGAAGTTGAAGGAGAGCACGTCCTCGTCGCTGGGGCTGTTGCCTGTGACCGGGTGATCGAGCACCCCGTCAAGATCGAAGCTGTAGGAGCCGCTGGCGATATCGGAAAGCGTGACGGTGAACACAGGCGCGCCGCTTGCTGTCGTGGCTGTCAGAGCCGAGCCATTGTTCGACAGGGCATAAACGAGGCTTTCACCACCAGAGGTGAGGTCAGCCAGGCTGATGCCGCCATTGCCACCGGTAACGGTGAGGAAGGCTGCAGCTTCTGCCGCGGTGATGACCACGGGTGCTGCACTGTTGGAGGTTGCAAAAACCACCGAACGGTCGCCGGCAATCTGTGTGCCGGTAAAGCCGCTGTCGCCATTGGCGTTGCCGTCGTCGCCACCCCAGAGAATGTTGAGGGAGGCCCCGATCGCATCCGTGATCGGACCAGAGTTCGACAATGCCCCAACGGCTTCAACACCGATAGGTGCAGTGTCTTCGTTGCCATCCGGAAGCGCCTCTTCCTCGACATAACGATCAAAAATCGTGCCGATTGCAATGGGCGTATCGTCGATGACATTGACGCTGAAGGTTGCCGGTGCACTTGTGTCGCCATCGCTGTCGGTGGCGGTGAACTGGAAGTTCAAAGCCAGAGTGTCTTCACCCTGCACATCGCCCTGATGATCAATCGTGTTGATCAGCGTGAACTCATAAGAGCCGTTCGTCGATGCATCGGAGAGGCCGACAAGAAACACCGGATCAGAGCTGTTCACATCGCCCGGGGTTGCCGGTTCGGTACCTGTATAGGCAACAAGAACCTGGCCTGCGGCCGTGTCGAACAGCTTGTAGCTGATCGGATTGCCATCCGATGTCAGGTTCTGGGCCAAAAGATTGTCAATCGCATCCGGACCGAAGGCAACCGAACGGTCGCCGGGCTGGCCATTGCCGTCATTGGCATTGTCCGCGCCCCACCGGATCCCCAGGGAACCACCCGTCAGATGCGTGGTCTCGTTGTTATGCGAGATCGGAATGAAACCAAGAAAATAGCTCGTGTAATCCGCGTCACCAACCCCGTCATTGTCTTCGTTGCCTGGACCGGCAACCTGGGATTGTTCTTCCTCGACAGTACCTGTCGTGATCAAGGACGTGTCAATCACCGGGCTGTCGTCGATCACTTTGACGGTGAAGCCTGCCGTTGTGGCGTCGCCATCACCATCACGTGCTGTGAAGGTGAAGTTGAAGGAGAGCACGTCCTCGTCGCTGGGGCTGTTGCCTGTGACCGGGTGATCGAGCACCCCGTCAAGATCGAAGCTGTAGGAGCCGCTGGCGATATCGGAAAGCGTGACGGTGAACACAGGCGCGCCGCTTGCTGTCGTGGCTGTCAGAGCCGAGCCATTGTTCGACAGGGCATAAACGAGGCTTTCACCACCAGAGGTGAGGTCAGCCAGGCTGATGCCGCCATTGCCACCGGTAACGGTGAGGAAGGCTGCAGCTTCTGCCGCGGTGATGACCACGGGTGCTGCACTGTTGGAGGTTGCAAAAACCACCGAACGGTCGCCGGCAATCTGTGTGCCGGTAAAGCCGCTGTCGCCATTGGCGTTGCCGTCGTCGCCACCCCAGAGAATGTTGAGGGAGGCCCCGATCGCATCCGTGATCGGACCAGAGTTCGACAATGCCCCAACGGCTTCAACACCGATAGGTGCAGTGTCTTCGTTGCCATCCGGAAGCGCCTCTTCCTCGACATAACGATCAAAAATCGTGCCGATTGCAATGGGCGTATCGTCGATGACATTGACGCTGAAGGTTGCCGGTGCACTTGTGTCGCCATCGCTGTCGGTGGCGGTGAACTGGAAGTTCAAAGCCAGAGTGTCTTCACCCTGCACATCGCCCTGATGATCAATCGTGTTGATCAGCGTGAACTCATAAGAGCCGTTCGTCGATGCATCGGAGAGGCCGACAAGAAACACCGGATCAGAGCTGTTCACATCGCCCGGGGTTGCCGGTTCGGTACCTGTATAGGCAACAAGAACCTGGCCTGCGGCCGTGTCGAACAGCTTGTAGCTGATCGGATTGCCATCCGATGTCAGGTTCTGGGCCAAAAGATTGTCAATCGCATCCGGACCGAAGGCAACCGAACGGTCGCCGGGCTGGCCATTGCCGTCATTGGCATTGTCCGCGCCCCACCGGATCCCCAGGGAACCACCCGTCAGATGCGTGGTCTCGTTGTTATGCGAGATCGGAATGAAACCAAGAAAATAGCTCGTGTAATCCGCGTCACCAACCCCGTCATTGTCTTCGTTGCCTGGACCGGCAACCTGGGATTGTTCTTCCTCGACAGTACCTGTCGTGATCAAGGACGTGTCAATCACCGGGCTGTCGTCGATCACTTTGACAGTGAAACCTGCCGTTGTGGCGTCGCCATCACCATCACGTGCTGTGAAGGTGAAGTTGAAGGAGAGCACGTCCTCGTCGCTGGGGCTGTTGCCTGTGACCGGGTGATCGAGCACCCCGTCAAGATCGAAGCTGTAGAAGCCGCTGGCGATATCGGAAAGCGTGACGGTGAACACAGGCGCGCCGCTTGCTGTCGTGGCTGTCAGAGCCGAGCCATTGTTCGACAGGGCATAAACGAGGCTTTCACCACCAGAGGTGAGGTCAGCCAGGCTGATGCCGCCATTGCCACCGGTAACGGTGAGGAAGGCTGCAGCTTCTGCCGCGGTGATGACCACGGGTGCCACACTGTTGGAGGTTGCAAAAACCACCGAACGGTCGCCGGCAATCTGTGTGCCGGTAAAGCCGCTGTCGCCATTGGAGTTGCCGTTATCCCCACCCCAGAGAATGTTGAGGGAGGCACCAGCCTTGTCTGTCGTCAAATTGAGATGACCTACAAACGGATAGTTCCCATCGGCATCCGGAGCCAAACCACCGGGTACGTCATCCTCATTGCCGCCAGAGAGTTCTTCTTCCTCGACATAACGGTCAATGATCGTGCCGATTGCAATGGGCGTATCGTCCTGCACATTGACGGTGAACGTCCCGCCAACACTGTCACCATCACTGTCCGTGGCGGTGTAGTTGAAGGTCAGTGACAGGTCGTTTTCGTCATTATTGCCGTCGTCTTCATGGTCGAGCGGCTTCACCAGTGTGAACGAATAGGAACCGTTGGCGTCGTCCGAAAGGCTTGCGAAGAATACAACGCCGGAATCGCCGGTGCCAGTCGGGACTGTGCTGCCGGTATAGCCAACCAGTTCGCCGGTCGAGAGAACGGTGTAGGAGACGGGCTCGCCGCCAGAGGTCAGCGCTGTGTCAAAGGCGCCCGAAACAACAACACTGTCATTTGTGAACGCAACCGAGCGGTTGCCATTGCCGGTCAGCGCTTCATTGTCAAAATCGTCGGCGCCCCAATTGATATTGAGGGAGACGTCGGAAACCGTGGCCGACAGGCCATCAAATTCATTGGTGAGATAAAAGCCCGTTGATTCATCTTCAACAGTGCCCGTGTCGGCCGTTGAGGTGACGGGGCTGTCATCCTCGACGATGATTTCAAGCGTCGTCGAGGCAGAGAGGCCGCCTGTGTCAGTGACGGTCACGGGCAGATTGATTGCCAGTTCGTCCTCGACATTGGCGATCGGGTGATCAAGCGGTGCGGACAGCACGATTGTGTATTCGCCAGCCGAATTGATGGTCGCCGTCAAAACGGTCGCGCCACCGGCGCTGCCCACCAGCGTGCCGCCGGTCGCGACCCAGGTGATGGCCACGCCGCCCGAGGTGAATGTGCCCGCGGGAACACCAAAGCTGAAGGTCAGCGGGCCTTCGTCGGATGCAACGATCCGGCCGGTCAAAATGCTGCTATTGCTGCCATCGTCAGACCCGTCATTATCGGCAATACCATTGCTCAGGCCTTCTTCGGAAAGACGTCCACCAATGGCCGATATAATGACCGGCGCAAGGTTTTCCTGCTGCAATTCGAAAGCGCCCGGGCCACCGTCACTCAAAAACTCGTTGCCGAGCAGGTTGCCGTAATCGATGCCGTCGCCAACGCTCTGCGGGCCGGGATCACGGAAGCTGCCCGAGGCACCATCGGCGCCAGAATTGCCGTCAGGCCCGGCAGCGGTTTCAATACCATTGGTTTCGAACAGCGCTGCAACGGTCTGTGCGGGGATTTCGATGTCGCCGATGAACAGGGTCAGGCCCTGTACCGCGCCATTCGCAATCACAATGACAGAACCATCCGGCTGGACGAACTGAAGGTCGGTGCCGTTAAGCTGTGGCCGGGAGATGTCGGCGCCGGCAGGAAGCCGCGCAATCGATCCATCCTCAAGCGCGATCTCGATCAATCGGGGCGCATCGACACCAGCGGGCGCTGTCGGCGTGGTGGTGTCGATCTGGGCAACCTGGATGGGATCTACGGAGATTGTCTCGTCAGCGCCAAACTCAGCCGGCACACCGCGAGTTTCAAAATCATCCTGAATAGCCATGGCATCCTCACAATATAAAGAATTAAATATTATTTAACTCTGTATAGCCCGCTTAACGTACAAACAACGGGATGAGGTGAGAAAATGCATAACTATGTATGCATGTACATGGCAATACTTCCTTAACCCTAACAGGGATGCATACCAGAATATAGCAACGGCGGCCGGATTTGGCCGCCGTAATTAACAATAGGGTGTGTAAGGCGGGATGTTACTTAATGTTATTAATGACGTAGATTCGCCGGGCAACGCCGTTTTCATCAAACCGGAAACCGCCGGTCATGCCCTTGAAGCCCTGCTCATTCCCCAGAATTTCGGGATGGTAGGGATCGTCGGGTGCCAGTTGCGGCAAAGCACCTGCCATGATCACCAGATCATAGGCAATCGCGCTGCGCAGGGTGGGGCGCTGGCTGTTCGCGGCAAAGAACTTCTCGCTGAAGCTGGCAAGATTGTTGCCGGAAAGGGAAGGGTGCCAAACCGGCCCTGTCTGGGGCAGCGGATGCTGTGACAAATCCCAGCTGCTGTTTCCCACCATATCGATGGCGGCATAAGCCGCCTCATTGCGCAATTCGGTGATAACCGGCGCGGCGCGGCCCTGGCTTGTGGCAAACACCACTGCGTTCGGCACGCCTTTGCCGGTTGCGGCAAGTTGCCGGAGTTGGGCAAGTCCGGCCGCGGCATCCGTAAAGTCCACCTCAGAGGCCGCAATGCCGGCAGCCCCCGCAGCAGCGCTTAATGCGCTGGCATAGGCAGCGCTGGCACTATCGCCGGTGCGAACAATCAGGATCGTGCCATGGCGCCGCTTTTGCATCTCCCCAATGGTTGCTGCAATTTCTTCGTCCAGCGACAGCCCGGCCGCATAAATCCCAGCCGCAGGGTCAGCGCCGCGCGCAAGCGACAATATCGGGATTTCCTTGCCCTTGAGCAGATCAGCCAGTGTTGCGGCACCCTGGGCATCATCAGGGCCGATAATAATGGTTGCGCCGGCAGCCACCAGATCAGCGGCAACCTTTTTCACGGAGGAGGCATTGCGCTCATAACGGCGGATCACCAGCGTCACCGGCGTGCCTGTCAGCGTCGTCGCTGCCAGCTTGCCGGCCCGATAGGCACTGTTGGCCACGCCGTCCGAAAGGCTGCCGTCTTCATCGCCAACCAGCATGCCGATAACCTGCAAACCTTCGCCAACCTGGTCTGCAGCCGGCGTCTCGGTTCCCGGTGCGCGCGCGCTCTGGCTCAACATGCCGCCAGATGTGCAGCCGGCAACAAGCATCAACAGCATGGCCACTGCAATGCCGGTAAATCCCTTTGGTCGTTTTAAACTGAACGTGCTGGCCAAGATGTGATCCGATTAAGAAACGATATATCCGTTGAGCGTCGAGTAGGGCGCGGGAGGCACAGCAACAATCTTGGTGCGGCCCCGGCGCTGCTTTGTGTCCAGCCGAATATTATAATTACAAAGTGTTGAGCTGGACGACTGCAAAGCTGAAAAAAGGTCTTCTGTCGGCGTATCCAGCGTCAATTGTATCACATCGGCGGAAATATTCTCGCTTAAATTGCCGCCCAGAATACGCAAGAGCTGGATGAATTCCGGATTGACCTGCAACAGCTTTTTTTGCCGGTTGATGGCAAAAGCGGGGATCGGTGCCTGCTGCAAAAGGCCAATGACATGGCCCGGCGTGCTCAGCGCACCCAGCCGTCGCCGTTCTTCATCCTGGGCCTTGACGACAACGGCCCGCAAAACACTGGCAATATTCGCCGCACCCGCGCCATGTGTTTCAATAATTGAGGCGATAAAGCGCGAGCGCTTTTGTCCCTGACGTTCCGCAATCTCTTCCAGAAGCCGCCAGTAAAGCCGCTCCAGCCGCACGCCGCAGCGCTTCTGCCCCACCAGAATAACCTTGAATTCCGGCGTCAGATCATCATCTGCTTCCGCCAGAAGCCGGGTTGCCAGGTCGATGGGTTCCTCAGCGCTCACGAAGGGCCTCGCTCCGCGCCTTGTTTATCGGCTTGAGCAGGAACTGGAGAATGGTCTTGCGGCCCGTCATGATTTCGACGGTGGCCACCATGCCGGGCAGGATCGGCAATTCCTGGTTCTTGTAATGGAGCAGGGAGTCGCCGGTTTTGATCAGCACCACATAATAGGCTTCCCGCGTATTGGGGTCGACAATGCTGTCAGCTGAAACATTGGCAACTTCGCCCTCAAGCCCGCCAAAAATTGAGAAGTCATAGGCTGTGAACTTGATAAGGGCGGGTTGGCCCGGCAAGACAAAGGCAACGTCCGAGGGTTTCAGCCGCGCTTCTATCAGCAGTGTGTCTTCCACCGGCACAATATCGATCAGGCGTTCGCCGGGGGTAACAAAACCGCCAATCGTATTGACGGCGATCTCGTTCACAATACCATCTACCGGCGAACGGATATCGGTGCGGCTCACCCGGTCGCTGGCGCCGCGCAATGCTTCTTCAGCGCTTGAGAGTTCGGCGAGCCTCAGCGTCATGTCAGTCAACGCGTCCTGACGAAACTGCAAATCGGCCTGCTGTGCCTGCAATTCGGCTTCAGAAAGAGCAGCTTTCAGCCGGCCGATGGACTGGATCACCGCATCGCGTTGCCCCATGCTCTCGCTGAAATCCCGCTGGGCGGCGATCATTTCTGTCTGCGACACCAGTTTCTTGGCAGCCAGTGGTTCAATCAGCGCCAGGCTTTCCTGCGACAGACGCAACGCTTCTTCCAGCCGCACCTTGTTCGTTTCAGCCTCGTTCAGCTCGCGTTGCCTTTGCTCAACCCGTTGCTGCAAAACCAGTTTGCTTTGCGCAAGGGTCAGGTTGCGCGCCTCAAGCAGGCTGGCCTCATTCACACATACGGCTGGCGCCACGGCCTTGACCTCGTCCGGGCAGACATAGCCATCGGCCGAGCGGCCTTCATATTCAATACGCAGCCGCGCGACCTGAGCCTGAAGCGCACGCACACGGGCTTCCACCTCACCCGCGGACGACGTGGTGGTGGTGTCATCGAGCCGGATAAGCTGCTGGCCTTTTTTGACCTGTTGTCCGGTCCGCACCAGAATTTCTGCCACAACGCCAGCTTCAGCGCTCTGGATGACCTGGGTCTTGGTCGTGGGGATCACCCGGCCTTCAGCGCGGCTTAATTCATCGATCTGCGCGTTGGATGACCAGAGCAATGCCGCTGCCAGAAAGGCGCAGATAATAATGATGATATAAAGCCAGTGGCGCGGGGGGCGGTCCGGCCCCAGCGAAAATTGCGTGCCCTTGTTGTCCTGTTCCTCGCTCATTGTGCGTCTCCGCCGCCGGCAGCGCGCAACTGGGCCAGCACGGCGTCGCGTGGCCCGTCAGCCGCAATGCGCCCATTGTCGAGAACAATCAGACGGTTGACCAGATTAAGCAGGCTGAACCTGTGTGTCGCGATCAAGACCGTGTGCTCGGGCGCAAGGCTGCGGCTCAGATTGCCGATGAGCTGGCGTTCTGTGGCCATGTCCATGGAACTGGAAGGTTCATCGAGAAACAGGATTTTTGGATTTGTCAGCATGGTGCGGGCAAGCGCAATGGCCTGGCGTTGCCCGCCCGATAGCAGCACCCCGCGCTCACCGACCGGCATGTCAAAGCCCAATGGGTGCCGCGATACAAATTCCTCAACCCCGGTGCGCCGGGCAATCTCCAACAGGCGCGCGTCGTCGGCCTCGGGGTCGGACAGCAGAATGTTCTCTTTCACCGTGCCGTTGAACAGTTCCGGATCTTGCAAAACCAGCCCCACCTGACGGCGCAGTTCAGCCGGGTGGTATTGTTTGATGGCAACGCCATCAATGAGGATTTCGCCCTCGCTGGCTTCATAGAAATTGACCATGAGGCGGCCGAGTGTGGTTTTTCCAGAGCCGATACGCCCGATAATGCCGACCTTTTCGCCCGCCTTGATCGAAAACGAAATCTGGTCGAGCACATAATGTTCGATGCCGGGATAGGCAAACCGCACTTTCTGGAAGTCGATATTACCAGCGGAAATCTCACGGGTTACAAAATTGCTGCGTACGGTGCGTTCGTCAGGCAATTGCATGATTTCATCGAGCGACTGGTAGGCCTCGATTGCCGACCGTGTGCGCAGCAATGCCGCAGAAATCTGGCCGATTGGCGCAATGATCCGCGAGGACAGCATCATTGAGGCGATAATCGCACCCATGGTGATATTGCCCTCGGAAAAGCTGTAGGTGCCGCCGATGATAATGCCCACGGTGGAAATCTGGCTGACGATTCCGGTGATCTGCCCGGCCAAGGATTGATACCATTTGATCTTGCTCTGGGTGTCGGACGAGGCCAGGATGGTGGCCTCCCATTTCCGCTGAAACTGGCCTTCCGACCGCGTGGCCTTGACCGTTTGCGTTGCCGAAAGCGCTTCCACCAGAATGGCATTGCGGCTTGAGGATTCCTGCAATGCCGATTTGACCGCGGCTCCCGAGCGCATGCCGATAAGAATGGTTGCGACAATGGCGATCAATGCGCCCAGCACCGGGAAGATAACCACCCATCCAATCAGCGAGGCAATGACATAAACAAAAACGCCCATAAACAGGATGTCGATAAACATGACCACTGTGTGGGAGGTGAAGAAGTCGCGCAGCACTTCATACTGGACGATGCGGTTCACAAATGCGCCGGTAGAGCTTGGCCGCGCGGAAACCGTGCTGTTGATGACCCGGTCAAACAAGGTGGCCGAGAGCCGGAAATCAATGCGGCGCCCCGCATAGTCGATAATCGCGCCGCGAGCGACCTTGAGCAAAAAATCGAATACGAAAACGGTCAACAGGCCAATCGCCAGAACCCAGAGTGTTGAGACCGCCTTGTTCGGCAGCACGCGGTCATAAACATTCAGCGTGAACAATGGCATGGCCACCGCGAATACGTTGATGAATGTCGCCGCCAGCATCACCATTGTGAGGCTTTTCTCGTGCCCGGCCAGTGCCGCGCGCAGCCAGTGCCGCTGTTTAACGGCCCCCCGGTCAATCCCGTCAAAAGCCTGGGCCCGACCGCCGGGCGCAGGTTTGATGATCATCAGCTTGTGCCGGTTACGCCATTCCCCGTCATCGGTTTGAATGACCTGCTCTTTGCCGGTATGAGGATTGAAGCATTTGAGGGCATCCGGCCCCGTCCGGCCGATGATCACAAGCAATTGCCCGGCTTCACTCGCAACAAGCGCCGGCATGTCAAAATCAGCCAGGTCGCGCAACACTGCCTGTTGTTCCCTTGCGAGAAGCCCGATCCGCTCAAGTGCGCGCGGGAGCAGGGCCATGGTCAGTTTGCCGTCTTCCAGTGGCAACCCGGCAACCAGCACATCCCGCGATATCGGGCGGCCCCAACGGCGGGCAAGATATTGAAGGGTGACAAAAAGGGGGTCGGATTTGGCCTCAGGTGCCGGCGGCGTATCAGGCGTTACCTGTGGTGTCGCAGCACGTACCGGCGCTTCAACGCCTTCGGCTTGCAGTTCCCGGGGGGCGTTATCTGAACTCTTGTCGACCGTCATGCGTCAATACATTCCGTCTGGACGGCACCTGACAGCCAACCAACTGCACACCCTGACATGGGCGTTCAATTGCACGGCTTCACGTGGTCAGGACCAGATTGAACTCTCACCGACGGATACCCGTCGGCGAAGAGATCATTTCACGAAGGCTGTCAGGTCTAGCGGAGACTTGAAATCGATCGGCTTCACGTCACGCGGCGGCGCATCGGCTGCAGAAGGCGTGTGCAGCATTTCGCGGGCATAGGCAGTTGCCTGTTCCGGTCCAGCCAATCCCAGATAGGAAAGCAGCGTGCCTGTGGCAGCCATCAAGCGGTACTCGGCAAACCGGGCGCTATAGGAAGCTGTCCGGGCCAGAACCTGCACATTGTAACGGGTGTTCTGCGCATCGAGCACGTCGAGAAGTGAACGCTGACCGATGGTGAACTGCTCACGATAGGACGAGACCAGTCCGTTGGAAGCGGAAAGCTGTTCATTGTACTGAGCAGCCAGCGCACCCTGTTTGTGAATACGGTCCCAGGAAACGCGCACGGCCTCGTCAACTTCACGGCCAGCCTGCTTCTGGGCATACATGGCTTCGCTCTCGCGGCGGATGTTTTCCTGAACCTTGGCATCCTTGATGCCGCCGTCAAAAATGTTCCAGCGCAACACAAGCCGACCCTGCAGGTCGGTCGTGTAAGTCGCCGTGCCTGAAATATCGCTGCCAACCTTGGCGCGGCCTTCAAGCGAAAGTTTGGGGCCCCGGGCGCCACTTGCCTGGTCGACCATTGCCGCCGCGGCGTCAAGATCAGCGGAAGCAATGCGCACGCGCGGGTTATTCTGCCGGGCAACTTCAATCGCGCGGCTCAGGCTGGGGGGCAGATAACGGCCAACACGGCTCGGCAATGCCGCCCGGGTGAACTTGGCGCCAACCTGCTTTTCAAAGCCGATCTTGGCGGCTTCCAACGCTTCCTGGGCCTGCAATACGGAGGCTTTGGCTGCGGCGCGCCGCTCGGTCGCCTGCTGGCGATCCGCCTCGGTCAACTGACCATTGGTAATTGCATCGCTCACATTGCCGAGCGTTGATTCGTGAAACGAGAGATTCTCGCGCGCCAGTTCAACAATCTGGCCCTGCAGCAAAATCTCGAAATAAAGCCGGGCAACTTCCAGCGCGGTCAGTTCACTGCGCTCAAGAACGCGGAAGGAAGCGCTGTCAATTCGCGCCGCCTGGCGGTGCGCCTCGGACTCGCGGAACCCGCCGTCAAGAATGTCATAGGTCGCAACCACACCGATCTCTGTGGGATACAGCGGGTCGTTCTCGATCCCGGCACCGCGCCGGGAGGAGTTGTCGAGCCGCTGGATGCCGGTGGACGCTTCAAGGTCGACCCGCGGCATGTAAAGCCCCAGCGCCTGCTTCAATTCAAATTCGGTCGCCTCACGATTCTGAACCGCCTGGCCGATTTCCGGATTGGTTTCCATGGCAACGCCAACAGCGTCTTTCAGCGAAAGCGCGTATGAAAGGCTCGGAGACATAAGTGCGGTTGTCATCAGCAACCCCACCAGACCGTGACGAATTATGCCCATGATGAATTCAGTTCCCCCGAAAATAAAAATCTAGAAATCAATTAGTTCAGAATAAACGTCCGGCAACTAAAGACCGACACTCAACGAACACCCGATTACGATGCATACCCCACTATATAGGCGGCTTAAAAATGATCCGCGCCAATAAGTCGGAATGTGTCCTCATCGATAATCAGGGCACTCCGCTCGCAAGCTGAGTCCTTTCATATTCGCCGCACAATTGACCAGTGACGAACACTAGTCAATGCCTCAAGACGACTTTGATGAACATTCTAAACGAGCGTGTTCCTCGCGCAACACCCAGTAAACATGGCATTTTCGCGAAATGGAGCGCGCCCGTTTGGCAAGTCCTTTCGTGGTCTTTCACATGGTTGACCAGTTGGTCGATATGTCACCACTTACGGTAAAAAACATATAAAACATTAAAAACATTTAAGTTTCTGATCGCCAGCTGTGCTCAGGCTGATAGCCAAGCATCCGGCGTGCCTTGTCGATCGACAAAAGCGTTTCATGCGGATCAAGCGGCCGTTTCGCTGGCACATCGGGAAAAACTTCAGCCATAAGGTCGGCATTCGGCCGGGTCATCACCCCGTCGGCATTGGCAACAATAAAGGCTTCAAAACCGGTAAAATCGGTTTCCAGCGCCCGTCGAATGCACTGCGCGCCATCGCGCGCGTCGATATAGGCCCACAAATTCCACTTCCGTAAGTGCGCATCTTTGTCAAAATCGGGGAAGGCGGCATAGTCTTCGGGGTCCATGACATTGGAGAAGCGCAAGCCGGCCATTTTCAGCGCCGGGTCCCAACGGCAATATTGCGCCGCCATTGTCTCATCCAGCAGCTTGCCCAGCGAATAGGCGCTCTCGGGCCGCGGGAAATATTCCTCGTCCACCGGCACGTAAGGGGGCGGTGTATCAAAGGGCAGGCCGAGCACGGTTTCGCTTGAGGCGAACACCACATTCTTGATGCCCGCGCGCCGGGCGGCCTCAAACACGTTATAGCTTGAGGGAACGTTGTTTTTGAAAATCGCGGCATTCGGGTTCATGCCCGGCGCAGGAATGGCCGCCAGGTGCACCACGGCATCCACCGGGCCGGGGTGCTCGTCAATGCCGCCGCTGAGAGCGGCATAAACCTGCCCATAATCCGTCAGGTCTACCCGCACAAAAGGGCTCTGCTGGTCGCGAGGTCCCGCAATGTCGATATTGAGAACGTCATAGCCATGCGCCATCAGGTCGCGCACACAGGCACGCCCCAGTTTGCCATATCCGCCCGTCACCACCACTTTTGGCATGTGCTCATCTTCTCTCATTTTTGCTTGGTTGAACGTTAATCTAGCACCTGGACGGTCAAAAACAAGCGGATCGGCTGCCGATTTTTTGATGAACGCTGGCTGAACGGCGGTCTCAGCATCGGTTCAAGGCAGCGTGCCTAAATTGCGGACAACATCAGGACGCAACCCGGAGGGGAGAAGACATATGAAACCGCATCACGAAAGACTGCTTGTTGCAACATTGGCCGGCATGATCATTGTCAGTGCAGCCGCTTTCGCCATCACGCCTGCTTCTGCCGCCGGGTATAATGTGGATCAGAAAGCCCAGGTCACAGGGGTTGCCTGGTGGGACCAGCTCAATATCCGCAAATGGCCCGCCGCCTATTCCAAAAAGACCGGTGCCCTGAAGCCGAAAACCTGGGTCTGGGTTGAACGGTGCGTGAAGGTTGAAAACGCCTCCGACTGGTGCAAGGTCGAGCGCAATCACCAGCAGGGCTGGGTAAACGCCCGTTACCTCACGCTCCACAACCCTTACACAGATTGATCTGCCGGAACTTAACCACTGACCTCCGTTGACTTTACCCCGCTTTTCCGGTCCATGTGACCGCAGAAGCGGGGGATTTTTAATGCAAGCCAATCCTGTCCTGGCCGAAGTTGTGCGCGGTAACTGGATCGAAAACATCCATCGTGGTGCTTATTGTGTCGCTGATTCCAGCGGTAAAGTCATTGCCTCATCCGGTGATATTGAGCGCGCGATTTTCCCGCGCTCTGCCATCAAATCGATGCAGGCTTTGGCGCTGTTTCAGTCCGGTGCAGTCGAAAAATTCGGGCTCGACGATGAGGCGATTGCGCTTGCCTGCGCCTCGCACGATGGCGAGCCTGGCCACGTCGCCGGTGTTCAGCGCATGCTCGATAAAATCGGCTGCACAATTGAAGACCTGGAATGCGGCGCACATGCGCCCACCAATCCCGATGCCCGCAAGGCCCTGTTCGCCTCAGGCGAAAAACCCACGGCCATTGTCAATAATTGTTCCGGCAAGCATGCCGGCATGCTGGCGGTGGCCAAAGCGCTCGATGTCCCGATCGAAAACTATACCAGCCGCGATCACGCCGTGCAGCAGCTCGTGCGGGCCGGGGTTGAGGAAGTCATCGGCGAATCTCTGACCACGGACCGTTGCGGCACGGATGGCTGTTCCATCCCCACCTGGGCCGCGCCCATACGCGCTTTTGCGCAAGGCTTTGCCCGTATGAACGCTGGCACGGGCCTGTGCCCGGAAATCGCCAGCGCATCGCAGCGCATTTTTGCCGCCGCCAGCAACAACCCGTTCCTGGTCCGGGGCTCTGACACGCTCGATACCAACGTAATGACCGCCTTTGAGGGGCGGCTTATGCTCAAGATTGGTGCCGAAGGGGTCTTTTGTGGCGCGGTTCGGGACAGCGGCCTCGGCTTCGCGCTCAAAATCGACGACGGCAATATGAAGGCGGCAGAAGTTGTTGTGTCGGCATTGCTGTTGGCGATTGCCCATCCAAACGAGGCAGAACGCGCTGAGCTGGAAAAACAGGCTGGGCATCGCATGTTCAACTGGCGCAAGCTTGAGGTTGGCAAAGTGACCGCGACAGACGCGGCCTATCCGCTGATCTAGCTGACAGTATTGCCCGCAACGCTGACCTGGGGAAACTGATCGGGCTTCGTGCTTAAATCAGTGCCTACCGGATCGCGCCAGGCCATGCCAATAATCGCCGCCTGCTTGGCGTCCGAAATCAGGTTGCCGGCAATGCGCGCCGTGCCCGCACCCTCGGCAACGCTCACCCCAATCCCTGCCTCGGTCTCGCGCACGATATTGTTGCTCACCAGCACATTGCGCAAATAAGGCCCCCATCCGGCAAGGATGCCAAAGCCGGGCACATTCTCAACCACATTGCCGCTGATCGCTGTATCCGCTTCGGCAAAAATGCCCACCGGGCTGGTGTCAGGATTGGTTGGCGATGATGGCCAGATATTGCGCACGATATTGTCCGATACGACCGCAAGCCGCCCGCCGGAATCGAAATTGGTAATCGAAATACCCTGTGCCGCCTCATCGATCAGATTGCCCGAAACAATAGAGCCGGTAAAAGCAAACTCGGAAAAGATCGCCACTTCCTGGCTGTGCGTGCAGATATTGCCCTGTATCAGCGCATTATTGGTGCTATTGGCCCGGATCGCCGAAAAGGCGCAGTCGGTGATATTGTTCTCTGCAACAATCACATCGTCGGCGCGGAAAATATTGATGCCATTGCCGTTTTGTCCATTGCCCGACTGGGAGCCGATGCCGGAAATATTATTGCCGGTGACCAGTGTGCCATCCCGGCCGTTTTCATAACGCCACACCCTGATGCCGCCATTGGCGCAATCCCGGATAGTGTTGTGCGCAAGGGTCATGTCGATGCTGTTTTGCACGTGAATGGCGCTGCGCCCGAAACCGGATAAACTGCAATCCACAATCATGCCCTGACAAATTTCGGCATAAATCCCGTTGCTGCCCGCTTTTTGCAGGTCGAGCCGGCTCAGGTGCAAATTCGATATGGCCCGGAACTGCAGCAAGTCGGCAGGGTCTGCCGCCGCACTGGTGCCCCTGAAGGAGATATCCTCGATGATGATATCCTGCTGCCCGTCCCCGGTCAGTATGGGCGCGTTCCCCACCGCATGCAGCACAGTGGCGCCGGGGACGCCAGAAAGCTTCAGGTTGGAGGGCAAGACAATATTCGAGGCAATATAATTGCCGCCGGGCAACATCAGCGGCAGGCCGCGTTCGGCGGCAGTGTTGACCGCCAGTTGCACAGCCGCACTCTGGTCCGTGCCCGAATCCGGCATCAGCGCGAGATCCCGGCCATCAAGCCCGGCTTGCGCCAGCGCCGAAACCGGGCGGCCAACCATAACTGCCCCCAAGCCCGCAAGGAGCCGGCGGCGGCCAATATTAAATCTATCCGCGTCCCGAATTTTCATGCGCGCAATGATAACGGCGTTTCCCCGCTCACGCCATCACGCATGCAGATTTTGGTGAATGCGAACTAGAGCCGGCGCAAGCGCACCGCTGTGCCCGAGGTGGTGACCATGATCATCGCGCCCCGGCTGCCGATGGTTTCATAATCGAGTGAAATCCCGATCACCGCATCAGCCCCCTTGAGACGTGCCCGGTCAGCCATTTCGTTCATGCTGCTTTCCCGCGCCTTGCCCACCTCTTCTTCATAGGCGGCAGAACGCCCGCCCACATAATCGGTCACGGTCGCCATGACATCGCGCACGATATTGGCACCGCTGATTGTCTCGCCGGTGACGATGCCAAGATATTCGGTAATTTCAAAATTCGCTAAAGTGTCCGTGGTGCTAAGCAGCAAGGCGGTTCCTCCACAAGCCGGTCCAGTGTCAGGCTAAATAGGTGTTGCGCCGGCCAACGCCAATAGCCGCGCAAAAACTGTGCTTGTGATGTTAAGCCCGCTTGCCCTTGTCTGGCGAGGGAAGGGGCCGCTATAACTTCGCAACCAAATCGCAAAGGCCACAGGTTCATGCTTCTCGACGACAAGGTTTATCTGGGGTCCAGCACCCAGCCGGAATATCTGCCCCTCAAATATGCCAACCGCCACGGTCTGGTGACCGGGGCCACAGGTACGGGCAAGACGGTCAGCCTGCAGATCATGGCCGAGGGATTTTCGCGGGCCGGGGTACCTGTGTTTTGCGCCGACGTAAAGGGCGATCTGTCGGGCATTTCCATGCGCGGAGAGCCAAAGGATTTTCTGGCAGAACGTGCCGGCAAAATCGGTTTCGACGATTACAGCTTTGATGCTTTCCCAACCATTTTCTGGGATCTGTTTGGGCGGCAGGGTCACCCGATCCGTACGACGATTTCCGAGATGGGCCCGCTGTTGATTGCCCGGTTGATGGATCTCAATGCGACACAGGAAGGTGTGCTGAATATTGCCTTTAAACTGGCAGATGATGAAGGCATGTTACTTCTTGATCTCAAGGATTTGCGTGCGCTTCTTCTTCATATGGATGAACGTTCCAAAGAACTCTCTGCAAAATACGGCAATGTATCTTCAGCCTCTATTGGTGCCATTCAGCGCTCATTGCTGGTTCTCGAACAACAGGGTGCCGAGAACTTCTTTGGGGAGCGCGCGCTCGATATTGCCGACCTGATGCGCACGGATCGCGATGGCCGCGGATTTGTCTCCGTTCTTGCCGCCGATGAGCTGATGCAGTCGCCGCGTCTTTATGCCACTTTTCTGCTCTGGCTGATGTCTGAATTGTTCGAGGAATTGCCCGAAGTCGGCAACCCGGACAAACCCAAACTGGTGTTCTTTTTCGATGAGGCCCACCTGCTGTTTGACGAGGCACCCAAGGCGCTGCTCAACAAGGTCGAGCAGGTGGTCAAGCTGGTGCGCTCGAAAGGTGTCGGGATTTACTTTGTCACCCAGAACCCGGCCGATGTGCCCGAGGCGGTGCTTGCCCAGCTTGGTAACAGGGTGCAGCATGCCTTGCGCGCCTATACCCCGCGCGAGCAAAAGGCGGTGCGTGTCGCCGCGGAAACCTTCCGCCCCAACCCCGACTTTGACACAGCCGAGGTGATCACTCAGCTCGGGGTCGGGGAGGCGCTTGTCTCCACCCTCGAAGCCAAGGGTGTCCCCTCCATTGTGGGGCGTACGCTGATGCGCCCGCCATCCTCACGCATGGCACCGATCTCGTCGGCCGAGCGCGACGCCATCATCGCACAAAGCCCCGTGACAGGCCTTTACGACCAGCTCGTTGATCGTGAATCGGCCTTCGAGGTTCTTGAGGCACGGGCCAGCAAGAAGCAGCGCGAAGAAGAATTGCAGCTGCAGCGGGAAGAGGCCGAGCGCGAAGCCGAAAGCCGGGCGCGTTCATCCCGCACGGGATATCAGGATGATTATCGCGATGACCGGCCCGCCCGCCGCACAACAAAGCGCCGCTCGACCCGCCAAACTCCTACAGAGGCGGCAGTCAACACATTCGCACGCACCATGGCGCGGCAATTGGGTAATTCCATTGTGCGCGGTATCCTTGGCAGCCTGAAACGGGGACGCTAGATTTAATGGAAACCCCTGTCACCAAGAATGCCCTGTCTATCGCGGTCTTTGCCTCCGACAAGGGCCCCGGCAATGCCGGCCGTTCAAGCATCATGTCGGAAGCGGGAACCTTTCTGGCCAAAAAGGGTGCCCGCATCATTTGTCCTGTCAGCCAGTCGGGGTTGTGCGTGCCTTTGGTCAAAAGCGCTCGCGCTGCCGGCGGCGACGTATTGGTAGTCGCGGACGAGAATTTTGCCATGCCATCGGCGATTTCAGGCATTGAAGTCGAACGGTTCGCAACACCTGCCGAACGGCGACAGCGGGTGGGGGAGGTCAGCAATGCTCTGCTTGGCCTGCCGGGCTCTCTCGATTCAGTGACAAATCTCTATGAGACATGGGTGCAAACGGGCAGCGTAAAGCCGGTCGCCTTGCTCAACCGCAACCGCGCCTATGAAGTTTTGCGGGGCTTTGCCGCCGACATTTACGGCTACAGCGCCAGCGACTGGGAACGGCGGCTGCAAATCAGCGAGAATATCGATGAACTCTGGAGCAAGCTGACAAAGGTTCTGGCGACCGGCTAGCTCTCAGCGCAGCGGCTCGCCAAAACTGGTGCGGGCACCGAACAGGGGCACAACATTGCTGTCGCGCCGGTCGAATCGCTCCGATGGGGCAGAACGCGGCGTCAGCCGGTTGCGGCGGTCGGGACCGGCATAGGCATTGGTCACGATATGACGCGGGCCTTCGCGCAACCGCGACAGCACACGGTCCTCAAGATATTTCGGCGACATCGGCTTGAGGATAACCTCATCAATACCCGCCGCAACGCAACTGGCCTTAAGGGTTGGCGACACCTTGCGGGTCAGGGCAATCACCTGGAACTCGGGCCGCACCAGAGCCGCCTTGGCTCGAAGCCGCGGCACGACACTGGTCACTGATTCGTCAGCATCATCATGATCGCAGACCAAAAGGTCGACCGGCGCTATATGCATGTAAAGGCTGAGCATTTCTTCACTCTCGAACACCCGGACACGCAGCTCGCGATGCTCACTCAAGACCATATGCAAAATGGAAGAAAACGCAGCATTGGCGGCAAGAATGGCAACGACTTTGGGATCAGACGACATGATGTGGGCACTCAGGTGTAAAGTTAACATCAGGTTAACATTACTACTGACATCAGGGAAAGGATCGCGCGCGACACCCCACATAAAAAAAGACCGCCAGCTTGCACCGGCGGTCCGCAATCCTGGAAAAAAAGCCAGAAACTAGCTGGCGTTAGCCAGTAGCTCGCTAACATATTCCCAATTCACCATATTGTCGAAAAACGCCTCAAGATACTTGGGCCGCGCATTCCGGTAATCGATATAATAGGAATGCTCCCAAACATCGACGCCAAGCAGCGGGGTCGCGCCGTGCACGAGCGGGTTTTCGCCGTTTGGTGTTTTCATCACTTCCAGCTTGCCGTCCTTAAGCGCCAGCCAGGCCCAGCCGGAGCCGAACTGGGTTGCGCCAGCTGCGAGGAAATCCTCGCGGAATTTGTCCACGCCGCCGAGATCCGATTTGACCTTGGCTTCGAGTTCGCCGGGCATGTTGCCGCCGCCATTCGGCTTCATCCATTTCCAGAAATGGATATGGTTGTAATGCTGGCCGGCATTGTTGAACAGGCCGGCATTCTTGCCGTGGCTCTCGCGGACAATGTCTTCAAGGCCCTTGCCTTCAAGGCCTGAACCCTCGAGCAGTTTGTTGCCATTCGTCACATAGGCCTGGTGATGCTTGTCGTGATGAAACTCAAGCGTTTCAGCCGACATGTAGGGCGCCAGTGCGTCATATGCATAGGGAAGATCGGGCAGTTCAAAAGCCATATTAGCCTCCTGATAGTGTTGGATTTATCGCGCCTTGGCGCGTGGGCCGTAGTCTCTTTATAAGCAATGAAATGTGACGCAACAATCACTGGTCGGGTTTTGTTTTGGCCAACCCCACTGCCCATAAAGCGAATGAATAGGTGAGGGCGGTTTCCTTCAAGCGGTCGAACCGTCCCGAAGCGCCGCCATGTCCGGCACCCATATTGGTCTTGAGGAACAACGCGGCGTCACCGGTTTTGGTTGCGCGCAGTTTTGCAACCCATTTGGCCGGCTCCCAATAGGTTACGCGCGGATCGGTCAGTCCGGCGAGCGCAAAGATCGGCGGATAGTCCTGTGCGGTGACATTGTCATAAGGGGAATAGGAGGCGATGAGGGCGTAATCCTCGGGCGAGGCCAGCGGGTTGCCCCATTCCGGCCATTCCGGCGGAGTGAGGGGCAGCGTGTCGTCGAGCATGGTGTTGAGCACGTCGACAAACGGTACCTGTGCGATAATGCCGGCAAACATGTCCGGCCGCAGATTGGCGATGGCGCCCATCAACATGCCGCCCGCTGAACCGCCAAGCGCAACGATGCGCTTCTCGGCGGTGTATTTCTCGGCGATCAGCATTTCGCCGGCGGCGATGAAATCGGTGAACGTGTTCGCCTTGTGCTGATGCCGTCCCTGCTTGTACCAGCGATAGCCCTTTTCCATGCCGCCGCGAATATGGGCAGTGGCATAGACAAAGCCGCGATCAACAAGCGACAGGGCGGCAATGGAAAAGCCGGCCGGCATCGACATGCCATAGGCACCATAGCCGTAGAGCAGGCAGGGCGCCTTGCCGTCAGTCTCAAAGCCCTTGCGATACAAAAGGGTAACCGGAACCCGCTCACCATCGGGTGCAGTGGCAAACAGGCGTTTGGTTTCATAATCGTCAGGGTTATGGCCTGAGGGAACCTGCTGCTCTTTCAACAGAACGCGCGCGCCGGTTTCAAGATTGAGATCATAAACCCGCGATGGCGTGGTCGGCGAGGAATAGGACAGGCGGATGGTGTTCGTGTCGAATTCATAGCCAACCGACATGCCAAGCGCATAGGCTTCCTCGTCGAAGCGGATGGTCTCTTCGTGTCCGGTGCCCAGATGCCGCACGATAAGTCGCGGCAAACCCTCGAAGCGTTCCAGCCGGATCATGTGATTGATGATGACAACGACATCGAGAACAAGTGTGCCGTCGCGATGCGGCACCAGCTCTGTCCAATTGGTAATGCCAGGCGCGGTCACTGGCGCGGTAACAATCTTGAAATCCTCCGCACCACCATGATTTGTGCGGATGAACAATTCGCCCTGACGTTCGTCCACGTCATATTCATGGCCCGTCTCGCGCGGTGCGACCACAAACGGCGCGCCGTTGGTTTTGGCGTCAATCAGCCAGACTTCCGATGTCTGGTGATCATGGGCGTTGATGGTGATGTAGTTGTCCGAAAGTGTCTTGCCGACCCCGACGAAAAAACCGGAATCCTTTTCTTCGTAAACGACGCTGTCTTCGCTCTGCGGCGTACCAATCACATGGCGCAAAACGCGATAGGGGCGGTGGTTGTCATCAAGCTCGGTGTAATAAAAGCTCTTGCTGTCTGAAGCCCAGACGCCGCCGCCATTAGCGCGCTCAATCTGGTCATCCAGTTCTTTGCCGGTTTTAAGGTCGCGCACGAAAATCGTATAATATTCCGATCCCTTACGGTCGCAGGACCACAACAAATAACGGTGCTGCGGGTCATGGGCCGCGCCGCCAAAGCCGAAATAACCGTCCCCCGCCTCGACATTGCAATCGAGCAGTACCGTCTCTGCGCCGCCGCCGCGTGGTGTGCGGATCAGTTGCGGATACTGCTTGCCCTCGAGCATTTTCGAGAAATAGGCATAATCGCCATCAGGGGTTGGAATGCCGCTGTCGTCTTCTTTGATGCGGCCACGAATCTCTTTGTAGATTTCCTCCTGCAGCCCAGCATGCGGCGCGCCGAACTCTGCCTCGAAATAGTTGTTTTCCGCTTCAAGATAGTTGCGGATTTCCGCATCGAGCACGTCAGGGTTGCGCATCACCTCCTGCCAGTTATGCGCCCGCAGCCAGTTATAGGGATCCTGGCGGGCAATGCCGTGCCGAGTATCAGAATGCGGCTTGACGGCGGCCGTGGGTGGGAGCGGTTTACTCATGGTTTTTCCGTTCGGATAAAGAGGCAGGCAGTTAAGCGGGCCGGGTATTGGTCCGGGTCAGGACTTCGGCTCGAAGTCCAGCGCGACACCATTCATGCAATAGCGCTGACCTGTTGGTGCAGGCCCGTCCGGAAACACGTGGCCCAGATGCGCATCGCAGGTGGCGCAGCGGATTTCTGTTCGGCGGGTAAACAGGCCCCGGTCCTCATGTTCGGTAACGGCTTCAGGGCTGACGGGTTGGTAAAAGCTGGGCCAGCCGGTACCGGAATCAAATTTGGTCGCGCTTTCAAACAAGGGCGCATTGCACGATACGCAATGGAAAACACCGTCGCGCTTTTCGAGGTTGAGCGGGCTGGTGAACGCACGTTCAGTGCCACTTTCGCGGGTAATGCGAAACTGATCCGGTGTCAGCTGTTCCCGCCATTCTTCTTTGGATTTCTGAACTTTATTGATCATGCTCATCACTCCTTCTTCTCGACGGATGTAGGTGTCCCCGGCAGCAATTTCCACTCAAAATCTGAGTATAACAAATTTTTGTACGGCGCCTTTGGGGCAATTACCTTGTCCTGTTTGAGTGAACGGTTAAGTTTGCTGTGATGATTCGACTGGTTCAATCGGGCGGAAATCCGATTTACAAAGGTTTTGCGAGGCCGATTTGCCCCCTAGTCTCGATTTTACCATCGCGCTAATCCCGATTGCGCCGTTTCTGGCAGCATTCATGGCACCCTTTATCCATCGATTTGCTGGATATTCTGCCGGTTGGATACTGGCCATTGTGCCCGCCAGCATTTTTGTGTTTCTGCTTGGCTTCGTTGAGCCGATTTCCAATCATGGATTTGTGCAGGCGGTTATAGAATGGGTTCCCGCATATAACCTGAACCTTTCATTCTTCATCGATGGGCTGAGCCTTACTTTCGGCCTGCTGATTTCGGGCATCGGCACAATTATCGTCATCTATTCGGGTGCCTATCTCAAAGGGCATCACCATCAGGGGCGCTTCTTTGCGTTTATTCTGATGTTTATGGGGTCGATGCTGGGCCTCGTTCTGGCGGACAGCCTGCTGGTCATGTTCATTTTCTGGGAACTGACCTCGATCACCTCGTTCCTGCTGATCGGTTTTGACCACACAAGACAAGCCTCGCGGCGCGCGGCCATTCAGGCGCTGGTGATTACCAATGCTGGCGGTCTGGCTTTGCTGGTGGGTGCGATCCTGTTGCAAAAAGTCACAGGTGTGTGGGAGATGAGCATGATGCGCGGCTATGGTCCCGCGCTGCAGGAAGCTGGTTTTTATCCCGCTATCCTCGCGCTGTTCTGCCTCGCCGCCTTCACCAAATCGGCGCAGTTCCCGTTCCATTTCTGGCTACCCAACGCCATGGAAGCGCCGACGCCGGTTTCTGCCTTCCTGCATTCGGCAACCATGGTCAAGGCCGGTGTTTATCTGCTGGCGCGGATGAACCCGACACTCGGCGGCACTTACGAATGGACGGTCGTCTTGGTGCTGTTTGGCGGCGTCACGCTGCTTTACGGCGCCACGCTGGCGCTACGCCAAACCGACATGAAGCAGATGCTGGCACAAACCACCGTGGCTTCGCTGGGTCTTTTGGTGCTGCTGATTGGTATTGGTACCGAAACCGCAATCGCAGCAATGGTCGTCTATCTGATTGCGCACGCGCTCTATAAAGCCGCGCTGTTCCTCATCGCGGGTATTATCGACCATGGCACCGGCACCCGCGAAATCACCGAGCTGGGCGGCTTGCGTGGCTTGATGCCGGTAACGTTTTTTGTCGCCATCCTTGCGGCGGTTTCCATGGCGGGTCTGCCGCCGGCAATCGGCTTTCTGGCCAAAGAGGAAATGTACCTCGCGCTGATGAATCCGAATGCCTGGAGCATTGCGGTGCTGGTGGTTTTGATCGTGGGCAATGCGCTGATGCTGGTCGTTGGTGCAGCCATTGCCATCAAGCCCTTCTTTGGCGGACTGAAGCCCACGCCGCTCAAGCCGCATGAAGGCTCGCTGGCCTTGCTGATAGGGCCGGTGATGTTTGGTTTGCTGGCGCTTGCTGCAGGCTTGCTGCCGGATGTTCTGGGGCACTATTTCCTCGTGCCCACAGCCTCGACCATCTATAATATTGAAGTCGAAAGCCATCTGAAGATGGGGCTGGAAATCTTCCTCAATCCAATGATCCTGCTCTCGGTTGCAACCTGGGTGTTGGGTGCATTGATGTTCTGGCGGCTTGACGATATCCGCAAGATATTGCGCCGCATCGAGAGCGCCGTGCGCTGGAATTTCGATGCCGGTTTCGACAGCGTGATGTTTGGCCTGATCCGGTTTGCCGACGCCGTGACGCGTATCTGGCATCATGGGCGGCTTGAGCTTTATCTGATTGTGGTTTTTGCCGCGCTGGCGCTGGCGCTGTTTGTGCCCATGCTGGTGCTCAATGGTGTGCCGTCCGTACCTCAGTTCCCGCAGTTGACCTTCTATGAATGGGGCGTGGGCCTGATCGCGATGTCGGGCCTTGTGGCTGTGCTGATTGCCCGCACGCGATTGATAGCGATCGTCTCGCTGGGCATTCAGGGCTTCGCCGTAGCCTTGATTTTCATGCTGTTCGGGGCACCTGACCTCAGCTTTACCCAGTTCATGGTTGAGACCCTGTCGGTGGTTATTCTGACCCTTGTGATGACCCGGCTGCATCTCGAGCAGCGCGACAGCCGTGTGCTGGAAGAAGTGCTCCGGGATGGGTCGCTGGCGATTATTTGCGGTGCCGGTGTCATGCTCTTGCTGATGTCCGTTCTGCAGCATGACCTTGATCTTCGCCTGACCGATTTCTTTGCCCAGACGAGTGTCGCGATTGCCCACGGTCATAACATCGTCAACGTTATTCTGGTCGACTATCGTGGTCTTGATACTCTCGGTGAGATTGCTGTGGTCATGACCACCGGCATCGCCATTCTTGCCCTGATCCGCATCCGCGCTGGCGGTCCCAAGCGTCGCGTCACGACTGCCCGCAAGCGGGCAGGGGCGGCGCAAAAGACAAGCCGAACCACCAAGAAGGAGGCGCGCGCATGAACACGGTGATTTTTCGCACGATTGCGCCGGTGCTGACGGCAATCATGCTGGTGTTTTCGGTATTTGTGCTGCTGCGCGGCCACAACGAGCCGGGTGGCGGCTTTATTGGCGGCCTGATCGCTGCCTCCGCTGTCGCCATTTATGGCATCGCTGCTGGTGTCACGGAAGTGCGGGCAGCCCTGAAAGTTGATCCGGTCTCTATTGCCGGTTTCGGGGTTTTTATTGCTGGGTGCGCCGGTTTGGTCTCCCTTGGGTATCAGGTGCCATTCCTGACTGGAATTTGGACGTTCTTCGAAATCGTCGACACCGAAGTGGCGATATCGACCCCGATGGTTTTCGATATCGGCGTATATTTTGTGGTGCTCGGCACAATTTCTGCGGTCGCGCTGGCACTTGAAGAAGACGAGGGAGAGCACTGATGGAATTTGCGCTCGCAGCCCTTGTCGGCATGTTCTTTGCTACAGCCGTTTATCTGCTGCTGTCCAAATCGGTTATCCGCATGTTGCTGGGTGTCGGCATTCTGGGCAATGCGGTCAACCTGCTGATTTTTACCGCCGGACGGCTGACCCGTGAGGTGCCCCCGATTGTACCCGAGGGCGGTGTGCAACTGGTTGAACCTTTCGCCAACCCTTTGCCGCAGGCGCTGATCCTGACGGCAATCGTTATTGGTTTTGCGTTGTTTACATTTCTCCTGGTTCTCGGTTATCGCGCTTATCAGGAACTGGATGCTGACAATACCGACACCATGCGCATCGCCGAGCCCGAGCATGCGCCGCGACCACCATTGAGTTACTGAGGCAGATTGAACAGATGGCCGCACCCACCACACAACTGGAACTGCCCCCCGCCATGATCGAGGTCGCCACAGCGGCTTCAGACTGGGTATTGATTCTGCCGGTGGTACTGGCGCTGATGGGCGCTGCCCTTTTGCTGATGCTGCGCAATGGAAGGGGCTGGCAGGCCGGATTTGCCCTGTTGACCGTCGTCGCCATTATCGGCTGCGAGGTGGAGCTGCTGCGCCGGACCATGGAGCTCGGGCCGCAGACCATGACTATGGGCAAGTGGCTGCCGCCTTTCGGCATCAGTTTTACAGCGGATGTCATGAGTGCGGGGTTTGCACTGGCGTCAGCGCTTGTGGCCTTTGTAGCCTTGCTTTATGCGCAGGCCGATATTGCCGAGCGTGAAATCAAATACGGTTTCTACTCGCTGGTCTTGTTGTTGCTGGCTGGCGTCACAGGCGCGTTCCTCACCGGCGACCTGTTCAACCTTTATGTCTGGTTCGAGGTCATGCTGATCGCCTCGTTCGGCCTGATGATCATGGGGGGGCGCAAGGTGCAGCTTGATGCTGCGCTGAAATACGGGTTCATCAACTTCCTCGCCACCACATTTTTTCTGGTCGCTCTGGGTTATCTCTATGGCCTGTTGGGCACGCTCAACATGGCCGATATCATTCGCGTCGCCCCCGATGCACCAGTGGGACCGATGACGGCAATCGCGGCCTTGCTTCTGCTGGCTTTCGGCACGAAAGCTGCCGCCTTTCCTGCCAATGCGTGGCTTCCGGCCTCTTATCATGCGCCTGATGCTGTGGTTTCGGCGTTGTTTGGCGGTTTGCTGACGAAGGTCGGCGCTTATGCTCTTTTGCGCGCGCTGGTCGGCCTGATGCCGGCTAGCCGGGATATCATGGATCCGGTCATCACCGGTTTGGCCGTGGCGACCCTGATTATGGCCCCGCTCGGTGCTTTGTCGCAGACCAATCTGCGCCGGGCGATCGGCTTCATGCTGATTGGCGGCATTGGTGCGGTGCTCGCAGGCCTTGCCATGCCCTCGCTGCGCGGGATTGCCGGGGCCAGTATCTATGCCTTTTCCTCAATTCTCACGATTGCTGCACTCTATTTTGTCGCCGGATTGATTGAACGCATGACCGGTGAAGAGGACAGCCGGCTGATGGGCGGCGTCTACACGGCCAGCTCGCCCCTATCGATCCTCTTTCTTATTCTCGTTTTTGCTATGGCCGGACTGCCGCCTTTCCTTGGGTTCTGGCCCAAAGTGCTCCTGATTGAGGCGGGGTTGGGCGATGGCAGCATCATTCTTGTGATAGCGATTGTGCTTAATTCATTCCTTACCACCGTTGCCGGATCGCGGCTATGGGCGCATATTTTCTGGCGTGCGGGCCGGGAGGGAGAGCATTCCGAACAACCCAATGACCGCATCAAACCGCTCAGCCGCGCTGACAAATGGTGGGCCATGGCCCCCACAGCCCTGCTGGTAGCGGTGATTGTCTGGTTTGGTCTGATGCCGAACCCGGTCATCGAGGCGGGGCGGACCGCTGCGGCCGACCTGTTGCATACGGAGCGTTATGTTGCCTCCACCGGCATTGAGGTGCAGCCATGAACTTTGCAATGACAGCCGTTGTTCTGGCGGTAATCTGGGCCGCAATCACTGGCAATTTTGCAGCCCTTAACCTCGCATTGGGCGCATTGATCGGTGTCGTGGCCTTGTGGATCGTGCGCGAACGCACAGCCCGTCCGAAACATTTGATCCGGGCGCGGCGCATCATTTCGTTGACGTTCCTGTTCTTTTACGAATTGGCACTCAGCGCGGTGCGCGTCGCCTGGCTGGTGGTGCAACCAAATATCAAATCCAAACTGCGGCCGGGCATTATTGCCTATCCACTGACGGCGAAGTCTGACCCTGAAATTACCCTGCTGGCCAATCTCATCACGCTGACGCCCGGTACCTTGAGCGTCGATGTGTCGGAGGATCGCAAGTTTATCTTTGTCCATGCGCTGTCGGTGCCGGATAAAAAGGAACTGATCGAGAGTATTGCCACCGGGTTTGAAGCGAAAATCATTGAGGTATTCGAATGAGCGGAGCCGAGTTTCTGCAATTGGCGACCACCATCTCCCTCGGGGTTTTGACCATTGCCTTCTTTCTGACGGTCGTTCGAATCGTCATTGGACCGAGCCTGCCTGACCGGGTGCTTGCTCTGGATATGCTGGTGTCTATCGGGATTGGCTATATCGCGGTGATCGCGATCAAGACCGGATTTTCGCTTTATCTTGATATCGCCATTGCGCTTGGCATTGTGGGGTTCCTGGCAACAGTCGCCTTTGCCCGCTTCATACTGGAGCATAACCAGGGCAGCGACGGGCGAGCCGACACGGAAGGAACGCCGTTATGACCATCACAATTCTGCAATACGTGGCAGCGATATTGATGATCTGCGGATCGGTTTTCAGCCTGCTCGCAGCCGTCGGCATCCTGCGTTTGCCGGATCTTTATACCCGCATGCACGCAGCCTCTAAGGCAGGTACCATGGGTGCTGGGCTGCTGTTCGCGGCTATTGCGGTGGTTGCGTTGGACGGGTCGGTGCTGCTGCGGGCGATTGCAGGGTTTGCATTCCTGTTGCTCACCGCGCCGGTTTCGGCGCATTTGCTGGCCCGGGCAGCTTATCTGGCAGGCTATTCACCCTCAGAGCTCACCAAAATCAACGATTTGGAAACGAGCATAAACAAGACAAAAAAATAGGCATCTAATAGTTGCCTATGATTAAATATACATTATGTACGCTTGTTGTTGCATTGGGAGCTAAAGGGTTTTAGAAGCCGGATACTGAAAGCAGAATATAAATTCTGCAAAAAAACAAAAAAAGAAAAGAAAAGGATCCGATATGAACGACATGTCTGACGTCCCCGTGACGACTGACGTCGATCTCGTCGAACTCAGCACCGAGATCGTGTGCGCATATGTAAGCCACAATGCCTTAAGCCCCACCGATTTGCCGAAACTTATTGCCGATATTCATGGCGCGTTGAAGTCGCTTGAGACCGGTGAAGCTGCGGAGCAGCAAGAAGAGCGTAAGCCCGCTGTCCCTGTTCGCAAATCAGTTGCGCCCGAATATATTATCTGCCTCGAAGACGGCAAGAAATTCAAATCGCTCAAACGCCATTTGCGGACGCATTACAATCTTTCGCCCGAAGAATACCGTGAAAAGTGGGGGCTGCCCGCCGACTATCCGATGGTCGCGCCCAGCTATTCAGAGACCCGCTCGCGCCTTGCAAAGGCCAACGGTCTTGGCCGCAAAGCCGGCAAATAACATTTCGCCATCTAGGCAGTTCAGACGGTCGCCCTTGGGCGGCCGTTTTATTTTGACATCTGCAACATGCTACGCACCCGAGGGTGAAACCGGGCAGGCCGGCCCAAAGCGATAACCAAGTTATCTACGCTACCATTTCGCCACGTTATAGGAATTATATCCTATAATTTGGAGTTGCGAAATGTTGAAGTCTTCTTTGTCGAACGCAAGCACACTACCGTCGGGAGGGTATCCTTGCGTAGCATTGTGCGCGCCGGATGCTGCGCAGAATGACAATCTTTCAGGATCACTGGAAACCTCGGTAATCCATCTGGTGGCGCAGCAACTGGCTGTGGCCCCCGGCTTGTTGACCGTGCCGCGCCGGTGCCGCGCACCAGTTGCCCATGCCCGCCAATTGGCAATGTACCTGCTGCACGTCGCAGCTGGTTGGAATATGGAGGCGGTGGCAAATGTCTTTGGACGTAGTCGTGCCACGGTCTCTTTTGCCTGTGGCCGGGTTGAGGATCGTCGGGATGACCCCCAATTCGAAATGCTCGTGTCCCGCCTGGAAATCGTCGTGGGGCTTCTGGCCGATAAATCCGGCGCCTCGGTAGACGAAGGGGCAAGAGATGAGCGCCATTGACCGCAAGGACATTCAGTTTGTCCGTGCGCTGCTTAAAACAGGCTTTGCCGACCGCGCAGAGGACGGCATGTACGCGCTAAAACTGGGCGCAACGCACCGTCGGCTGTCGTCGGCGGCAGTTGCGCATCTGGTCAGCGAAGGGGTGATCATGCGTGCGGATACACGCATTACCCCCACCGATACAACGCGGATCTGGTTGAAACGTCAGTTGTCGATAGGACAGGATGCCTTTGCCTCCCAGCACAGGGTCGCGGGCCGGGACACTGCCGGAAGACATATCAACCTCAACGAAAGCCCGCTGGCGCGGCTAGCGAGCATTAATTATCTGCAGCCGCATCATGTTCTGGCCGGAGAACGGTTTCGTAAACTGGTCGAGCGGGCTGGATTGAGGCCCAGAATTGTCATGACCTACAACCCGGATCCTGTCTCCAGCAAGCGCGGGCGGTCATTCGGTGGTACCGATATCCCGGATATGGCGGTCGATGCACGGGTGGCGCTGCAGAGGATATATGCAGCACTGCCAGCGGACTGTGCCGGCATATTGTTTGATGTATGCGGTTATGAAAAGGGATTACAGCAGGTCGAAACCGAGCGGCGTTGGCCGCGCCGCAGTGCCAAACTGGTACTGCGGATTAGCCTGGACCAGTTGGCCCAGCATTTTGGGCTTGCCGAGCGCGCAACGGGCCGGGCTGGCGGCGATATCGAAGCCTGGCTGGAGCCGGGCGCGCGACCGGATGTCTTGGGCTGATGTCAGGCCCGGGCCTCAGCTTCACCGCGAATCCGGTTGACCATGGAGATCAATCCGTTGGTGCGTTGCGAGGTCAGATGCTCGCGCAGGCCCAGATCATCAAGGATTTTAATCGCGTCGGTCCGGGCGATGTCGGCGGGTGGTCGGTTGGCGTATAGCGCGATCAATACGGCTACGAGACCTTTGACAATCATCGCATCGGAATCGCCACGCAGACTGAGCACCATTTGCCCGTTCGCCTCAGCCTCATCGACCACAAGCCAGACCTGGGACATACACCCGGTGACCTTGGTATCTGAATTTTTCTCCGCATCATCAAGCGGCGGCAGCATCTGGCCGAGTTCAATGAGGTAGCGGTAACGGTCTTCCCAATCGTCAAGGAAGCCCAGATTGTCGGATATTTCGTCGAATGCAGGTAAAGTGCTCATACAACAGTCTCTAGCCCAGCTTGGCCGTAAGGCCAACAGGTCAGATATGGGGTCTGGCACAAAATTTAAAAGGCGAACCGCAAGCACGGGGCAGCGTGCTTGCGGCTCTGATCAGGGACCGCTGGTTGGAGTAGCGTCGGGGGGAAGTGACGCAGTCCCTGTGTTTAACCCGCCCACGCTGGCCGCGGCCGGGGGACCGGTGCCAGTTTCAGGCCCAGCGAATCCTGCATGGTGGAAGCCTGTGACGGGTTATGGCTAATGCCGGAGGCAAGCAACACGGCTTTGCCGCCGACGCATTCAATGGAATCGCACTGGGTGTTCATGACCTGTTGAACCACGACCTGCTTGCCAGCATCGACTGCCGCCGTGCTCAGCGCGTCAGCCTTGGCACCAAGGTTCCAGCCTTGCGGTTGTATCACAATCATGGCCAAACCCAGCCAGAATGCAGATCGGATCAAAAACATAACACTTGCCCCAGTTACGTTGCGGGCACGCTTTCCACCCGCTGTAACAAGACCTTAGCGAACGCGAATTAAAACCAAATGCCAGAATTCGATAAAATTTTATCGATCTGGATCGGCGTCATTCTGGGAGCACCGTCAAGAGATTGTTTACGCTATGCATAAAATCCTCCCTTTCTGACGGTCAAAATGCGCGCTTTCGCTACGCAGGCGGCTCCCACTTAAGGGTGTCTTAGGGCTTAGGTGGAAGGTTGAGGCCACGGATCACGGCTGGTCCGGGAAAATGAGTTTGTGTATATGAGTAGCTCTGCCGCCGAGCGTCAAAAAACGCCCGAAACCCAAAATACCGCTGCCACACCCTGGCAGGCTGTACGGGGTATAGCCCTGGCCGCCGGCGCTGCGGCTTTGCCCGCGACGGTTGCTGCATGGGTGAACGGCAATGCGCTTATGGTATCTGTTTCGGCACTGGCTGCGGCCGCATCTGTTAGCGCTTATGCTTTTGCGACACTGGCGCATATGCGTGGCAATCAAGCTGAAACAGCGCTGCAGGCCGATGCTTTCGGGCATCTGGTTGAACACATGCGCGATGCGGTTTTTCAGTTCAACGCTGCCGGAGAACTGACGCTGGCCTCGCGCTCGTCGGGCGATTTGTTCGGTTGCCAGAAATATGAATTGGCTGGTGCCGGTCTTTCTGAGCGTACCCACGTTCTTGACCGTCCGCTCTATATGACCGCCTTCGCAGATGCGCGCCATCACGGCAATGAACGCCTGATTGAGGTGCGCATGCGCCGGGACCGGGATGAGCCGGGGCAGGTCGCGCCTGAATTCGTATGGGTCGAGGTGAATTTCTCGCCGATACGGCATGCCGCTGAAGAACGCGGCCCCTTCGGTGTAATTGCCCTGATGCGGGATATTTCAACCCGCAAGCAGACCGAGAAACGCATCGTCGACGCGCAAAAGGCTGCGGAAGAGGCTTCTCTTGCCAAATCGCAGTTTCTGGCGGTGATCGGCCATGAATTGCGGACACCGCTCAACGCCATTGTCGGGTTTTCGGACATGATGAGCAGTGGCATTGGCGGAACGCTGACCGAAACACATAGTGAATATGCAGGACTTATTTCGCAAAGCGGTCATCACCTGCTTGATGTCGTGAACATGCTTCTCGACATGTCACGGATCGAAGCGGGGAAATTTGAACTCCACGCCGCGAAATTTGAGCCTGAAGCGCTTGTGGGGCCATGCATTCGCATTGTCTCGAAGGCGGCGCAGGAAAAAAATGTCGAGGTTGAAGTTGAACTTGGCAAGAATCTGCCCGAGATTATCGGCGACGAGCGGGCTTGCCGGCAGATATTGATCAACCTCCTGTCCAACGCCATCAAGTTCTCTGAATCTGGTGGCCGCGTGACATGGAGCATGAAGCGGCTGGGGCAGTCGCTGAGCATTACAATTGCCGATCAGGGCATTGGCATGAATGCAGATGTGCTGGCACGCCTTGGTGAGCCCTTTTTTCAGGCGCAGAGTACCGCGCAGCGCCGTTATGAGGGAACAGGGCTTGGCATGTCGATCGTCAAGGGGCTGGTCGACCTGCATGACGGCACGTTGAAGGTCAGCTCGGAACCGGGGCGCGGCACCAGTGTCACAATTGTGCTGCCGGTCAACGGTCCGGAAACCCGAATCGATGATGATGGCGGCATCACCAAATTACATCCAGAAACGAATACGGCGCATTCAGAGCAATGGTCAGAACCAAAAAGAATGGCAAAATGACAGCAACGGCAACTTCCAGTTTTCCGATGGCAGCGGGCGAAGCTGTTTTCACAGGGCTGGGACGCGGCGCGCTTTGGGTGATTGCCCATGCCGTGCGCGCGCCGGTGAGTTCGCTTGTTCTGGTGGCGATGACTTTTGGCACTGGTCTGGCGATGACCAATGCTCTTTATATGCAGACGGGCACGCACCCGGCACCGCTATTTGCTGAAGAGCAGCTGACCACCGCGTCGGTCTCGCCTGTAGAAGCGCCAACGCGCGTGGCGCCGGTCATCAAGGAAATTCCGGTACAGGCACCCGCACCAGTCAAAATCGCGACACCGGAGCCGGCACCTGTGCCCGTGATGTCGGATGCAGTGGCAAAGATCGACAATAGTGATGTTGCCGCGCTGCAGCAGAAACTGGCAGCGCTTGATTTCTATCAGGGCGAGGCAGACGGGTTTTATGGGCCGCAGACGGCAGATGCCATCCGTGCTTTTGAACTCAGCGTGGGGCGGACGCCTGTTGGTGCCCTGACCCCCGATGTGCTGAATGCCGTGAGCCGGGCAGCACTGCCAACGGCGTCAACCACGGCGGCAACACCGAAGCCGGCGCCTGTCGCAGACCCGAAACCGCAAGCTGTGGCCACGACGCCTGCCGTGGCGGAAACAGCCGCCCGGAATACTGGCGGAACCGCTGGTGATCCCCTGGTGCAGATTGTGCAACGTGTGGCTTCCGCCGCCCAGAACAGCGTATCAACGCCGGTCGAAAACCGTGAGCTGGTGGAAAACGTTCAGCGGGGCCTCGCCAGTCTTGGATTTTTGCGCGGCAAGATCGACGGCGTTGCCGGCGAAACAACCGCCAAGGCAATCCGCAATTTCGAAGTCTATTACAATTACAAGGTGACCGGCGCGGTCACCCCTGAACTGGTGGACCTGCTGGCGGATGCCGGGGCCAAATACTAGTTTATGTCCCGCATAAGATCAGACCTCTGGTGTGCGGCGTTCATCCGCCGCCACAATGATTTGGGCCAAATGTGCGTGGTCGCCCGCAAGGGAGACCCGGTTGCCGGCCAGATCTGGATAGAAGTCGATCATCTCAACGGCACCGTATCCCTGTTCGCGCCGGCGCCCGGTCTCGGGTTGCAGGAACAAAGCCTTGATCGTCAGTTCGAACGGCGTTTCGACAAGGCCGCCCCGGAACGTGCCCGGGAACGGTTGGCGCGTGAGATCGAGTTTGATCCCGATGTCTGGATTGTCAGCCTTGAATCACGCAACGACGATCCTGGTATCACCATCGTCAATGCGGATTCCGCCAAGCGCTAGCTTGCCCGGCGTACACCGATACGTTCGAGAGCATCAATTGCCTGGGTGACAACCGAATCCTGCCGAGCCGGCAATTCGCGGTCCGACGTGGCGGGAGCTTGTTGCGGCTGACGGCGCGTGCTGGCAGGACGATATTCCGGTTTGGCAAGATCGAGCAGGTTTACGTCACCACGCCAGGCGCTCATCAGGAATGTCATCGCATCCACATCGACGCTTTGGAAAAGCTTGGCGAAATCAGACAGGGTTTTCGACCGGTCTTCATCATGGCTGGTGGCATGGATCAGCACCTTCAGCCCGTCATAGGCTGTGCATCCGAAGGCGCGCAGAACGACAAACAGCGCCGCGCCGCTGACATCATGGGCAATCTGGCCGCAACGCACCTCATCAAGACCGGTCACCTGGCTGAGCAGGCGGGTCACTTCGGCGCGCCGGTTCTGGGTGAACAGTTTCATCAGCGCCCGGGTCAATTCGTGATTAGCCACGGATAGTTGCTCAAGGGTCTTTTTGATCGGGGCTTCCGGCGTGTTGCGCTCGGCAAAGGCCTGAATGACATTGACCCTGTCCGCTTCACGCAAGTCGAAAAAGGCAGGTGCCAGCAGGGCGGCATCGAAATCGGGCCGGGCGGCCAGAGACCAGGCAACCTGATGATCCATCTGGGCTGAACGGGCGAGGGCGTTAAGGAACGGGCCGGTTGGGGTGATGGCTGTATTGGAGGCAAGCGCCCGGTAAACCTTGCGGCTGTTCATCTGGAACAGTTTGGTCAGAACCGGGTTGGACAGGTCACCGCGGCGGGCAGCAGCAGCGCAGGTTTCAATGTCGCCCTTGCTCACAACACCAAGCAGCGCCTCATCTGACAGGTGCCGGGCGGAGATCAGGTAATCACCGATATCGTCGCCGATATTGTCGATGACTAATTGCTCCAGTGCCGGGGTCAGATGTTCGGCCCGGCCCAGGGTTGCGGCGGCTTTGGTGCGCGCGGACGGGGCGGCGGTGGGGAACAGCCGATTGGCCAGCGCCTCGAACTGGGCGATCTCGGCCTGGGGGGGCATGCGGCGGCGGGAAAAAGCATCGCAGGCTGCCACCAGCAGCGTGTTCGCGCGGTCAACACCGCCCGTTTCAATCAAAAGCTGAAATGTCTCGTAGGGTTGGAACCCGATCATGACCGACTCACAGAATCTCGCAATAGGTTATCTGCATCCCTTATCTCAGCCAATTCGTTAGCAGACTGTTAACCTTGCTGAATTCTTAATGGCCATATTAGCAGAAACTTGTCAGTTCGTTCTGACCTGCCCTGATTGCAATTTTAATATATAAAACAGAATGTTGCCTATGGAGAGAACTATGGGAGAGCTTGTGCGATTCGACAAACGCGGGCGTATCATTCCGGAACAAACCGGTCAAAAACGTAAAGGTCAGGTCCTGATGTTCACAGGTATTCGCTATGAACGGGCTGCGCCGACGGAATCAGGCGACGATGATTCCGGTTCCAAACCAACTCAAAAGCGTGGCTGAATAATCGTGCGTCTTGTTGTCCTGATCGTATTTGCCTGCATGCTGGCAGCCTGTGCCCGCCCAACCGGCGATTTCGGCCGCGCCAAGCCCGGCGTGCTGCATGACGAGATCATGCCGACCGTGGGCAAGCTGCGCGCGCTGATGTTTGGCGAAGACGTGTCGCTGCTCAACCAGACAGATGAAGAAGTGGAAATGCACGACAGGGCCTGGCGGTTTATTGTGGCCCCGCACAGCCAGGACTGGTTTTTCAACGTGCTGGTGGAGTGGCAACGCACACGGCTGACGCCCCCCATCGATACACGCGGCAGCTATGATCGCTATTACGCCATTCTGCGGTCCGACCGCTATCGCTCATCGCGGGTGCGCTATAACCGGCTGGATGATGATATCGGCGCGGATATTGCCACCATGCCGGGTGTGTTCCGGGCGATTTGCGCGGTTGAGGAAATCGACCGGCGCCGGGGCGAGGCGGCAACATCATTGCGCGGGGCAAACGATCCGGCCCGTGCCGAGGTCTATTACCGCCAGCGTGAGAACCGCGCTTATATCGCCTGGTTCGTCAGCGCGGCGCGTTACCGCTACAACTCATATTCCTACGCGCTTGAAAGCCTGCTGATTGAAACCCCGCACGAAGAAGCCCGGCAGGTGGATGGGCGCTTGAGTGATCTTGCCATACTGGTTGAACAGGCTGAACGGCACGATTTCTGCGCCGGGGGCGGCGGGGATTACGGGCGGCCTGAGCAAATAACGCTGCAGTCCCGCATGGCGACAAGGCCGTTTACCCCCGAACCTACCTATCGGAAGTAACCTCAAGCGTATCGATGTGCCCGCATGAGAGTTCTGCAAGGGCTGCCTCATAGCGGGCGCGCATCTCGGGGAAGGGCAGGGCAAGCCTGACCACGGCAAACACATCGTTCTGCGGGGCGGCGATGATCAGCAAGCCCTCATCAATCTCGAATTGCTGTTCGCGAAGCAGCTGGGTCTGCTCTTCGTTGAAAATGCCCAGTTCCAGCGATTGTCCGACGCCGGAGCGGTTGGTGGTGCTGTAAACGGAAATGCCATTGCGGTCGAATATGCCAACCGACCAGAAATCAGCAGGCAACTCGCCCGAAAACGCCCCGGGGCCACGCGACAGATCGAACTGGCAAACGGCATAAGCCATTTCCGGATCCAGCCCGAGCGGGTTGGGCGCGCCCGGCTGAGGCTGTTGGATGACAACCGCTTCTCCCAGCGCTTCCAGCTTTTGCACCTGTCCCCAGACATTGTCGGAGGCAAAGTAGGGCAGGATGAGAATGATAACGAGATGGATGACAAGACCAAGCAACAGCCCGGCAATGCCCCAGAGCAGAGGGCGGATCATGCGCAACCCTCCTTGATAACGGCCGGTAGTGCGGTGACATTCGCGCCGAACCCGGCAAGGAAGGAGGCGTCGTAAAAGGTCAGTACCAGCTGGAATTCGCCGGTGCCCGGCGCCAGTTGAAGCCAGTTGCCTGACGACACGCCACTGCTGACATGAATGCTGGCAACCCCGGTATTGCTGCGGGCCAGCCGGGTGCTGTGCATGGAAAGCGGCATGCCCTCCTGCGCGATGTTGATGCCCTCGGGCGTGGTGGCGCGCAAGGTCCAGAACGCGGCGACAGGTGTATCGCCGCTGACCCGATAGGCACAATTGCGCATGAGGGGCTGCCCCTCGCTGTCCTGAACGGCGATGAACTGGACGCCTTCACCCCGGCCCAGCTGCAACGTGCCGGTGCGGGCGAGATAGGCGCGGGTATAGGGATCGGGTGCAGGCGAGCCGACTTCCGGCCGGGCAACCCATGCCCCCCAGCGATAGGCACCGAAAAAACGGCCATCGACAAGAGAGAAATAGCTGAGGCCAAAGCCAACCACCAGGGCAATGGCCAGCATTGCCGCAAAATGAATAATCAGACGCAAGCGCTAGATCCCCTCGCTGCGTGTTGCGGTGCCCGCATCGGCCCGCGCCCCGGCGAGCCGGCTGCGCCGGATTGCGGCGCGCAGCTTGTCGGCGACATCGACCAGCTTGGTTGCGGCCTGCGGCTGCATGCTGGGCGGACGTTCGGCCAGCAGCAAGGCATCATCATCCGGGTTCTCCGGGCGGACATAAGGCTTGGGTTCGAAATCGACCCCATAGACGGGCAGAACCTCGATATTGGTGTGGGCATATTCCATGAATTTCTGCCAGATCGTGGCCGGCAGGGAGCCGCCCGTGAGGCGGTGGGTGGGGCGGTAGTCATCATTGCCCATCCACACGGCGGCAACATAATTGCCGGTGAAGCCACAGAACCACGCATCGCGATAGGATGAGGTTGTGCCGGTTTTACCGGAAGCGGGAACCCCCTCGACATCGGCGCGACGCCCGGTGCCGCTGGTGACCACGTTGCGCATCATCATGTTCATGTTGCGCACGGTTTCGTCGGTCAAGACCCGCTCACGCGGGGCATCGGGGTTGGCCTGATAGACCTTTTCACCGCGCAGGGTGGAAATGCGCGAAATGCCGAAAGCCGGTGTCTTGACCCCGCCAGCAGGGAAGACGGCATAGGCCGAGGCCATATCAAGCACGCTGACCGAGGCAACGCCCAGCGCCAGTGAACGGGTGACCGGAAAATCATTGGTAATGCCCATGCGGTGCGCCATGTCGGCGATCGGCTGGCGGCCGGTGGCAACTGACAAGGTGACCGGCACGGTGTTGATCGAACGGGTAAAAGCATTCAGCAGGGTGACCTGCCCGCTATAGGAACGGCCATAATTCTGCGGGCACCAGTTGCCAATGCAGGTTGGCCGGTCCGAGATAACGGTATTCGGCGTATTGCCCAGCATTTCAAAGGCAGTGGAATAAACGAACGGCTTGAAGGAAGAGCCGGGCTGGCGGGCAGAGGCTGTGGCGCGATTGTACTGGCTTTTGCCGTAATCCATGCCGCCAACCATGGCGCGCACGGCCCCATCAAGATCGGTGACCACCATTGCGGCCTGGGTGACGCCATATTGCTCGCCGCTCTCGCGGATGACCGAGGCCGTGGCCTCTTCGGCGTAGGACTGGAGATTGGGATCAATCGTGGTGCGCACGACAAAACCGATATCCTCGCGCCCGGCGACGATCTCCTTGACGCGCTCGAAAGCCCAGTCGAGGAAATAATTGGGGGAGTTGATATCCCCGGAGCGGTCAATCGGGGTGGCCGGTGCCCGGCGGGCGGCAGTGACCTGACCCTCGGTCAGATAACCGGCCTCTACCAGATTGCTAAGGACTACATTGGCCCGGCCGCGGGCGGCGGCCAGATCCACATGCGGCGCGTATTTGGTGGGGGCCTTGAACAGGCCGGCCAGCATGGCGGATTCGGCCAGATTGATGTCCTGCACCTTTTTGCCGAAATAGTATTCGGCCGCAGCGGTGACGCCGAAATTGCCGCCGCCCATATAGGCGCGGTCGAAATAGAGTTTGAGGATTTCATCCTTGGTGTAATGGGTTTCAAGCCAGAGGGAGAGGAAAGCCTCCTTGATCTTGCGCTCGAAAGTGCGTTCGGACGAAAGGAACAGGTTTTTGGCCAGCTGCTGGGTGAGCGATGAACCGCCCTCGACCACGGAATTGGCCTGCATATTGGAAACAACGGCCCGCAGGGTGCCGAAAAGATCAATGCCGAAATGCTCGTAGAACCGCCGGTCCTCGGTGGCAAGCGTCGCCTTGATCAGATTGTCGGGCAGTTTGTTGAGTTCGACTGAATCGTCAGAACGGATGCCGCGCCGCCCCACTTCATTGCCATACCGGTCTTGAAAAATGACCGAATAGTCTTCAGCTTTGTTGAACTCACCCGAAGCGGTGGCATCGAAGGCGGGGAGGGCCAGCGCCAGCATCAACACCGCGCCAATGGCCCCGAAGGTGAGCCCGTCGGAGAGAACCTCGGCGACAAAGCGGCGCATGCCGGAGATATGAAATACCGACATGATGTCCTCGAACCGGGTATAACCCCGGCCAAGTGACTGAAAAAAATCATAAAGGGCGGAATCAAGCCACGCATCTGCCTCGAGCAAACGTGTCTTTTTAGGCCGCTTTTTTTTGACGTAGAACGGGTCTTGCAACGTATCCTCTGGCGCCGAGTGTCAGCAAGACGAGACTCTTCATAACTCAGGGCGTAAAAGCAAGACGCAATCGATTTTATCGTTAGGTTCGTGGCAGGTTAAGGTTAGCCCTAATGGCATTCTGGGAAGAAAAGCCGCTCAGTGAAATGAGCGCGGTGGAATGGGAATCGCTATGCGACGGGTGCGGGCGGTGCTGCCTGCTCAAGCTTGAGGACGAGGACAGCGGCGAAATCATCACCTCGGATGTGCATTGCCGCCTGCTTGATGGCGAAACCTGCCAGTGCACCGATTATCCCAACCGCAAGAAGAAGGTGCCTGACTGCATCAAGCTGACGCCGGAGAACGTGACGACGATCCCCTGGATACCCACGACCTGCGCCTATCGGCGGCTGGCCGAGGGCAAGGGACTGGCCTGGTGGCACCCGCTGGTTTCGGGCGATCCCGACACGGTGGTGGCGGTGGGGGTTTCGGTGCGCGGGCGCACTGTGGATGAAGACACGGTGAAACCCGGCGAATGGGAAAACCATATCGTAAGCTGGCCCGAATGGGAGCCGCCGGAGGATTAGGCGCCGAGCCGGGCCAGAACGGCCTGGGTGAGGAAGGCCGCGACCAGCGCCCAGGTGAAACTGGCCAGCGTGCCGATGATGACATATTCGCCGGTCTTGCGGTCCTGACTGGCCCCAAAGCGCAGGATTGACTTCGCCGCGACCAAAAAGCCGATGCCGGCAACCTGATTGACGATGACCAGCAAAAAGATCATCCCCCGTTCCAGAAGCCCGATATAGAACCCGCCCTTGTCGAGCCCCGGATCTTCCGCTGTGGGCGTGTAGTTGAAGCGGGCAATGAACAGGTCGATGGCAAAGCCGCCCATGCGCAGGGTGACAATGAGGCCTGAGATGAGGGTGAGAAACTGCAGGTAATGCAGCGGGGTCAGGCCACTAACGCTGAGCCAGCCGGGAAGCGCGCTCCAGAAGCCGCCGGCAAACAGGAGCGGGAACAGCCCGGCAATGGCAATGACCGAGAGGAAATGCGCCGCCTGATCGAGCAGAAATCCTGATAGCGCCTTGCCCCAGATCAGTTTCCAGCCGTCAATGAGCAGATGCAGACCACCGATCAGCAGGAGCGGGAGCGGATCAAGCGTGCCGGTGACGAGGGCTGTGGTGGCAACAACGATGATGATGTGTAACGCCAGAACCAGCGGGCGGTGCTTGTTGGCGACCATGCGATCGGTTTGCAGCACGAAATCGGCCAGCAGATGCGCCGCGTAAAGAGCAATTGCCGTTTCGAACATGCGCTGGTCCCTCTGCTATCCGGTGTTGGCTATTTTTGTCGATATCTAGGGATATCGCCTGTTTGGTCGATAATCTTAAATATAGCCTTTTTGATCTATAATTTGAAAAATAGGTTATTTAGGCTATAATTCGAAATATAAGCTGATTGACTTATAAACGGAAATATCAGTCGTCACGGGCCTCCACCGCTGCAAGCGCTTCCAAAAGGGCGGGGCCATTTCCTGCCAGAAAATGAGCGGTGACGCTAGGTTGCGAGATTGGCGGGGCAAGTCTGTTTCCAATCTCGGCCTGGCTGGGGCTATCCGGGTGCAAAACGAAGCTGAAAACTTCGGCTTGCCGTTGCGTCCAGCCGGTCGACAGCGCATCGGCCATGACGAAGACGCTGTTGAGCAGGCGGGCCGCATCGGTTTTGGCGCCGCTATCAATGCCGAACAGGATGCTTTTGCGTAAACTATCGAGACAGCGGCCGGAACGGTCGAATGCCGGGCCGGAGGCGGCACCGGGATGGCTGGTGTCGATTTTGTCGGCAGGGCCGAGGCCGAGGCCGATACGGGTTTCGAAATCGGCACCGGCGGCGCGGATGGCGGCGCGGAGGAACAGGGACGCGCGCAAGGCCCATGCGGGCTTGCCCAGCACCAGCTGCCAGCCATCGCCGCGATGGCGCGAAAAGGTGAGAAGGGTGGGGGCATCGGGCCAGGTGGCGATCTCGGCCACACCTGCCTCAAGCGCATCGAACAGACGGGTCAGCGCATCCGCCGGCAAGGCCGAGGATTTGACGATATCACCGGTTAGAACTGCAACCTCTTGCACGTGCGCTCCCATGACTTGGCGGATTGGGAGCGATGGTAGCGGGAGGGCGGGGCAAAACCAAGGACATGGTGTTGAACACCCACGGGTTTTCGCTCATTTCAGCTTGTCATTGGCCCGGAGCACGAAGCCGATCACTTCGGCCACTGCCTGATAAAGCTCGACGGGGATAGTGTCATCCAGCTCGACCCCGCCCAAGGCTTCGGCAAGATGGGCATTGGCCTCGATAATGACGCCATTTTCCTCGGCCACGGCGATGATCTTGCGCGCGACCTCGCCATAGCCCTTGGCGGTGACGCGCGGGGCTTCGCCCGCTTCCTTGTCATATTGCAGGGCGATGGCGACATCGCGTTTGGGTGGCGGGTTTTCGGGCGTGCTCATGAGACGCTATCCACAAACCCGCCGGAGGGTGGGGGCGGTGAGGCTTCGGGCGGGGCGCGGCGGACGCGAATGGCCCCCGGCTCCAGCCCCTGCGCCTCCAGCCCTTCGACCAGTTCGGGCAGCATTTCCTCGAGCACTTCGGCGGTCGCCTCGTTTTCGGCCCAGAGCATGACGCCGGTCTTGCGCGAGCGGAACGTGACCTTGGCCCCGACCGGGCCGACCGGGGCGAAATTGATCGAAAAGATCATCTGCCAGCCGCGTTCGGCCGGATTGCCGTCCTGCTCCGCATCGCGCGAGATCTGGAATTGCGCCATGCCGGCCTGCTGGCCAAGCACGAAGGGCAATTCGAAATGCAGATCCTGCGCCGCGCCGGGCAGGGCCGGCCGGCCCGCTGCATCGGGCAGGGAGGAGAGCTGGAACAGGCGGATGCGTGCCAGCGCCGAATCTGTTTGAGAGAGCAGATGTTTGCCCGCCTCCCGCCCCTCGGCACCTTGCGGCAGGGGCGCGGGGTTTTGGGCATGCGCCTTGGGGGTGGAGCCACGCAAGGGCGGCGGCGGACGCCGGTCGGGCGGGGGCGGCAGGGCTTCGTCAGCCCCGAGCCAATTGCCCAGCACATTGCGCATCAAAAGCAACAGGCCCTTGATATCGCCCTGCTGCACCGGATTGGCCTGACCACCCGCCATCATGGATTCAAGAAATACCCCGGACCCGGCAATCGCGGCGCGCAAGGCTGCGGCGGGGGGCGGGCCCTTGGTGAGATCGATCTGGCTGGCGAGCAGGCGTGCGGCTGTTTCGGCGACGGGATTGGGCAGGCTTGTGCCCTGCTTTTGCAAACCGGTGAGGCTGGCGAGCAGCGTGCCCACCGAATCCTGTTTGACGGCGGCGCTGGCGGCGGTCTGGCTGATGACTTGCGCCATGCTGGCCGGGGTGATGGGCACGGCGCTGGGTGCTGGAGTTGTGACAGGCGGCGGTGTTGGCACCTGTGTGCCCGGACTGGTGCTGGCGGGATAACGCGGGGTGACCGTTTGCCCCGGTGTGAGCGGCACCAGACGCGGCTCGGCTCCGAGCATTTGCACCTGAAACTGCACGGTCGTGCCGGGGGCTGGATTGCCGGGCAGGGTGGCGGCGACCTGTTGCGTGCCGATGGCGATTTGCGCCTGCCCGCTGGCCGAAGGCGGCGCGACTTGCGCGGTGACCACCTGACCCGGCTGCAAATTAAGCTCCGCCCGCACGCCCGCCGGGAGGGGCAGGCTGGTGGGCGGCAAGGCCGCATTGCCCGCCGGCGCCGGCGCAGCGCTGCTTGGCTGTGAGGAAACAGGGGCCGGGGCAGGTTCGGCGGCAAGCGGCGGGGCTGCGGCGGGTTGTGGTTGTGAGTTGGTGGCGGGCGGCAGGGGCGCGGCTTGGGTGTTGGGCAAAGGTGTGGCCGTGGATACAGAAGCTGTATTGGCTTGTGCGGTTGCGGTTTGCGCCGTCGGGGCCGGGGTGGCGGGATTATTGGTGAGCAACACCAGTTCGGGTTTTGCCCCGGCGCTCTTGATCTGGAATTGCAGCAATTGCCCGAGCTGCGGCTGGCCGGGCAGGGTGAGGGTGATCTGCTGGCCGCCGATCTGCAATTGCGTGGTGCCGTTGAGCGTCTGCCCGACCACCTCGCCGGTAAAGACCTGACCGACCCTGAGCCCAAGCGCCTCCAGCACCCCGGAGCGGGGCGTTGTGACAGGCACCTGAATATCGCTCGGGATTCGTATCATGCGGTCCCTCAACCTGATTTTGGCGATGATAGCCGATTTTTGCCACATCGTCAGCCGCCGGTTTTCCGGGAAAAACGCAAACTTATCGACGCGTCACGGGGCTGGAGTATATTTATGCCATGGTCGCAGAGTTGCGGCTGACGGCGGTCCCCACCCGGGCTGCCCTCCCCCCAGAAGTGGCGACGGCCTCAGCCGCGATGGTTTTGCCATTGCAGCCAGCCGCGCTTTGCGACCTACGGAATTTGAACATGCCAGCACGCCCCAAAGCCGATTGGGCGGCCATCAGGGCCGACTATGAAGCGGATATTTTGACGGTTACCGAGATCACGGACAAATACCATGTCTCGGGACCCACCCTTTATGACCATGCCGAACGCGAAAACTGGACATTGCGGCACCCCGCAAGGCTGATGGGGCGGAAGGTGCTGGTCAAGCGGCTGATGGCCATGCTGGAACGGCAGGTGGCCCATCTGGAAGCGCGCATGACGGGCAGTGACGACAATGAGGTGGCGCTGTTGGGCCATTTGGCCCGCACGCTGGAAAAACTGGTCGCCCTCGATAACAAGGAGGAAACGCCCAAGCCCGATGACAAACGCCGCCGCGATATTGATCTGCTGCGGCAAAAACTGGCGGACCGCATTGAGCAACTTCGCGATAACCAGCCTTGAATTGCTCAAGCGGCTCGACGCCGATGGGGTGGAAGAGGTCGCCGGTGACTGGGTGCACTGGGCCCGGCCCGAACAATTGCCGCCCAAAGGCGATTGGACCACATGGTTGCTGATGGGCGGGCGCGGCGCGGGGAAAACCCGGGCCGGCAGCGAATGGGTGCGGGGGCTGGTGAATGAAACCATCCCCGTTTCCCCGATTGCGCTGGTGGGCGAAACGATTGCCCAGGCCCGCGCCATCATGGTGGAGGGCGAAAGCGGGCTGTTGCGCATTGGCCCGGCGGCCACGCGGCCAAAATTCGAACGGTCGGCCAACCGGCTGCTCTGGCCCAATGGGGCGATGGCCGAACTGATGTCCGGCTCGGAGCCGGAACGGTTTCGCGGGCCGCAATTTGCCGCTGCCTGGTGCGACGAACTTGGCAAATGGCCCAATGCCGAGGCGGCATGGGACATGCTGCAATTCGCCCTGCGGCTGGGGGAAAATCCCCGCCAATTGGTGACGACAACGCCCCGGCCGACAAGATTGCTGAAAAGACTATTGGCCGATCCGCGCACCCATGTGACGCGGATGCGCACCGCCGAGAACGCCGCCAATCTGGCTCCGGGTTTTCTGGAGACGGTGGTGGGGCGCTATCGCGGCACGGTTTTGGGAAGGCAGGAACTGGATGGTGAACTGATCGAGGATCTGCCCGATGCCTTATGGCAAAGAGCGGCGCTGGAGGCGGGGCGGCTGGGAACCATCCCGGAACTGTCCCGGATCATTGTCGGCGTTGACCCACCGGTGACCGGCCATGCCAAATCGGATGCCTGCGGCATTATCGTTGCGGGGCTGGCCGGTGAGACAGGGGTGGTGCTGGCCGACCGGTCGCTGAAACCGGCGCGGCCGCTGGCCTGGGCACGGCGGGTGGTATCGGCGTTCGAGGAATTCGAGGCTGATGCCGTGGTGGCCGAGGTTAACCAGGGCGGCGAGCTGGTGGTGGAAATGCTGCGCCAAATGGCCCCGCATCTCCCGGTGCGTTCCGTCCATGCGACGCGCGGCAAATGGGTGCGCGCCGAACCGGTGGCCGCTCTTTATGCCCGAGGGCTGGTGCGGCACGCCGCGGGATTGGCTGAACTCGAAGACGAAATGTGCGCCTTTGGCCCGGATGGGCTGAGCGGCGGGCATTCGCCAGACAGAGTGGACGCGCTGGTGTGGGCACTGACGGAGTTGATGTTGGGGCGGGCGGTGCCGCGGGTGAGGGGGGTGTGAACTTTCTTGGTTACAGCTAGAAAATCTTCCCAAATCAGTATTTGCTGGCCATAAATGATAGTATGTATAACTGCGGAGATTTGGCCGTGAGCAAATTGAATTTTATAAAGTTAGGTTCCGAGGGGACATCCTACGATTTATTAAAGAAAGACTGGAAAAAGCAGTGCGATGATTTAGATGAGGATTTTGAGACCTACTCACAAATTCCTTTTGCTGTTTTTGATGAGATTATCGCGAAGGATAAGGAAGGAACTGGACTTTTTGCACTTGTTGAGGGCGACAGGTATCACGCCGTCTGTATGTTGAACCATACATATCTACCCGGCTACGACGGGCCGGTGTTACGGGTGCGCCATATCTTACTTTCGCCCCAATATGATCTCGGAGATACTACAATTGCGGACTATTCTCGCGTTTTGGTTAGTATTCTTTCAAATGTGATAATTATTTCGATAAGTCATGAAAAACTAAAGGCAAATCACATAAAATTTCACACTCGAAGCCCAGCCGATATGCAGTTTTTCGCAGCAGTTGGTCAGACTTTGGATGGTTCGGACTTGTTTGCTTCTGTACAACACAGGGGCGCATGGCTATATATAACCCGACAGTAAGCGCGGTATGTGTGCCGCTTGGAGTGCAATTATGGATATGACAACCCTTGAGAACGTTCTCCACAGGGCGATTTATGATGTCATAGAAAATATGGGCATCGACGAATTTAAGAAGACGTCGTTTTTCATGTCCTCGCACAAGTGCGAGATTGAACGCCGAGAAGCGGCGTAGCTTCGGACCCTCCAGCTTTGATTTTTAAGTGTCGGCCCATGCTCAATGAGTTTGGGCCGATAATACTTTAGAAATACTGGCCACCGCCTTTCTCAAATCCAGATGGCAAAATATTGCGAAATATGCGACATACACCCATATACCCTGTGAAGTGAGTACATATTAGAGGACAGGCAGCTTATGAAGCTGACATCTATTCATGTTCGCGCGGAGTGGGACGACGAGGCTCAGGTCTGGGTGGCGACAAGCCAGGACGTGGATGGCCTATCCATTGAATCCGATACCCTCGAAAGCCTCGGCCCCAAGGTGACCGCTGCGCTGCAGGACTTGCTTGAGCTGAACGGCTCGGATTACGCGATTGGTGACATTCCCGTACACATCCATGCCGATCAGGTGGCACGGGTGCTCAATCCCGGCGTGTAGCAACGCATGGCCGGGTTCATCAAGGAACTCAAGAAACTGTTGAACGAAGCGGGCTGCACCTTTCATCGCGAGGGGCGCGGCGATCACGAGATCTGGTATAGCCCCATCACCAAGCGCTATTTTACGCTCGATCATGGCACCAAATCCCGCCATACGGCCAATGAAACGTTGAAACAGGCGGGTCTGCCCAAGGCGTTTTGACCCTGTCGATTTAGTCTATCCAAGGATCACCCAACATGCCCTCTTTCCTCGACCGCCTGATCGGCGGGCGCTCAAATGCGCCTGCGGAACAGAAATCGCAGACCTATTTTGCCCTGACCGATCTGGGCGCGGCCCAATGGAGCCGGCGCGGGTTTGTGGCGCTGGCCAATGAGGGCTTTGCCAAAAACCCCGTGGTCTATCGCTGTGTGCGCATGATTGCCGAGGCGGCCAACCGGGTGCCGCTGACGGTGCGTGAGGACGGGCGCGAGATGAGCGTGCATCCGGTGCTCGATTTGATCAACCGGCCCAACCCGCACCAGTCCGGCCCTGAGCTTTTGGAAAGCCTTTATGCCTATTTGCAGACGGCAGGGAACGCCTATCTGGAAGCGGCGATTGTTGAAGGGGAGGTGCGGGCGCTTTATGGCTTGCGGCCCGACCGGATGAAGGTGGTGGCCGGTAAGGATGGTTGGCCGGAGGCCTATGATTATACCGCCGGGGGCAAGACAATGCGGCTGAGCCAGAGCGCGGACCCGGTGGCGCGGGTGCTGCATTTGACCTTGTTTCATCCGCTCGACGACCATTATGGCCTGGCCCCGCTGGAGGCGGCGCAGGTGAGCCTTGATACCCATAACAGCGCGGCCAACTGGAACAAGTCGCTGCTGGACAACGCGGCGCGGCCTTCGGGGGCGCTGGTCTATTCGGCGGCTTCGGGGAATTTGAGTGCCGATCAGTTTGAACGGTTGAAAGCGGAGCTGGAACAGGGGTTTCAGGGGGCGGCCAATGCCGGGCGGCCCATGGTGCTGGAAGGCGGGCTGGACTGGAAGACGCTGGCGCTGAGCCCGCGCGACATGGATTTCATCGCGGTCAAGAATGCGGCGGCGCGCGAGATTGCCCTGGCCTTTGGGGTGCCGCCGATGCTGCTGGGGATTCCCGGCGACAATACCTATGCCAATTATGCCGAGGCCAACCGCACCTTCTGGCGGCAAACCATTGTGCCGCTGGTGCGCCGGGTGGCGGCCAGCCTTGGCCATTGGCTCAATCCGGGGTTTGAGGGGGATTTCGAGATTATTCCCGATATCGGCCAGATCGAGGCGCTGGCCGAGGACCGCACGGCGCTGTGGCAACGGGTGAACGCGGCGACTTTTTTGGATGATGCGGAGAAGCGGGCGCTGGTGGGGTTGGGGGAATAGGGGGGGCGCCGGCCTTTCTGCCGTCATTGCGAGCACCCGCAGGATGCGTGGCAATCCAGAGCGGCGGGCATGGTGCTTGTGGCTCTGGATTGCTTCGTTGGCTTCGCCGCCTCGCAATGACGGGGGTGGGTTTATCCTGCCCCGATCCTCATCCTGAGCCTGTCGAAGGATGGGCGGCAGGTTCGGTGTTTCAACCCTCGTCCTTCGACAGGCTCAGGATGAGGGTTTCGGGATCCGTGCCAATCCAAACCCACCACCTTCTTGCCCGGACTTGATCCGGGCATCCATACGGTGTGGCGGCATCGCATGGACCCTCGGGTCAAGCCCGAGGGAGAAGGAAGGGGGAGGGTGCCGCTTTCTTCTCCCTCCCCCTTGTGGGGAGGGATCAAGGGTGGGGGTCGGCCCGTAAGGGCCAAACAAGGAGTCTTTGGGGGCCACCCGCAAACACCGCGCTTGTGGCTCCCCCCCACCCGACCCGGCAAGCCGGGCCTCCCTCCCCACGAGGGGGAGGGAGGGAGGGTGGCGCGCCACTCACAACGTCATTCCCGCGCAGGCGGGAATCCAGTGCGGGCAGTCTTGCCCGCGAAAGTGATCCCCTGCGCCGCCGACGCGGCGCGCTGGATTCCCGATCGGGTCGGGAATGACGGTGTGGTGGGGAAAGAGAAATGCATGCCCGCCTGATGGCGGGTTTTTTATTGACCAAAAAATCGGAGATCGCCTGATGGATGAGCTGACCAAGACCATCGCCACACGGGGCGATCTGGCGCATTTGGCGCTGTTTCTTTGGGCTTCGGGGGCCAGCGGGCTGCTGGTCTGGACGCTGAAGGAACTGGCTTCGGCCAATCGGCGCTTCAATGATTTCGTCACCGAAATTGCCAATCTCAACCGGTTGTTTCGCCGGGAGCAGGACAAATGAGGCTTCCATTGATGACACGACGTAATGCAGGCGCGGCGGCGGATGCCGCGCAACAGGTGTTCCGGCAATTTGCCTGGAACCTTGCCGGCACGCTGGTGAAGGCCCGGCCGGGCACGGCCAGCGGGCGGCAGGGGAAGGCGGGCAAGTGAGCGCCACCATTGCCATTGATGAAACCGGGCGCTTTGCCGGTTATGCGAGCCTTTTCGGGCAGGTGGACCAGGGCGGCGATATCGTCATGCCGGGGGCGTTTGCCAAAAGCCTGAAGGCCAAGGGGCAGGGCGGTGTGCGCCTGTTGTTTCAGCATGACCCCAAGGAGCCCATCGGGATCTGGGAGCATATCGCAGAGGACCGGACCGGGCTTTGGGCCGAGGGGCGGCTTTTGCCCGGGGTGGAGCGCGGCGATGCGCTCAGGCGGCTGATCGAGGGCGGGGCGATTGACGGGCTGTCGATTGGTTTTCGCACCCAGCGGGCCACGCGCGAAGCGGCCACCGGGCACCGGCGGCTGTGGCAGATCGATTTATGGGAAATTTCCATCGTCACCTTTCCGATGATGGACGGGGCGCGGATTGCGCGCGCCTCAGCGCCTGTGGCTTCGGCCCGGCAGACACGGCCTTTGGAAGCAACCATCTCCGCGGCCATTCACCTCCTCCGTAACTAAAGGAAAATCGTAATGGAAAAAGCGACCGAACGCCTTGAGACCAAGGCGGGCGCCAGTGTGCCTGCCAGCGACGCCACGGGCATGATGCACGACCTGATGACGGCTTTTGAAAGCTTCAAGCAAGAAAATGACGACCGGCTGGCCGTTTTGGAAAAGCGCGGCAATGTGGATGTGTTGAGCGAAGAAAAGCTCAACCGCATCAATGCGTTTCTCGATGGGCAAAAGGCGGCGATTGACCGCAAGGCGATGTCGCAGGCGCGCCCGGCGCTGGAAGGTGGCGCGAACCGGGGTGGGGGCGACGAATATAAGGACGCCTTTTCCGCCTATGTGAAACGCGGCGAGGAGAAGGCACTGTCCGTTGGGTCCAACCCCGATGGCGGCTATCTGGTGCCGGACGAGACGGAAACCGAGATTGCGCGGCTGCTGCGCGATGTCTCGCCGATCCGCGTCATTGCCGGTGTGCGGCAGGTATCGTCCTCGGTTTATAAAAAGCCGGTCTCGATTGCCGGGCCCGCTGTGGGCTGGGTCGGGGAGACGGCGGCGCGGCCCCAAACGGCGAGCCAGACGCTGGCGGAAATCGCCTATCCGACCATGGAACTCTATGCCATGCCGGCGGCGACTTCCTCGTTTCTCGATGATGCGGCGGTTGATGTTGGCCAGTGGATTGCCGAGGAGGTGAACGCGGCGTTTGCCGAGCAGGAAACCACCGCTTTTGTGACGGGCAATGGCACCAACAAGCCGCGCGGTTTTCTCGACGAGACCATGGCCGCCGAAAGCGCCTGGAGCTGGGGCAAGCTTGGCTATATCGCGACGGGCGAAGCGGACAGTTTTCCCGACGGGATGGAAAGCGATGTACTGATCGATCTGGTCTATGCGCTCAAGGCCGGTTACCGGCAAAACGCCAGCTGGGTGATGAACCGGCGCACCCAGGCCGCGATCCGCAAGCTCAAGGACAATGACGGCAATTATATCTGGCAGCCCTCGGCACAGGCCGGTGGGCGCGCCAGCCTGATGGGCTTTGACCTGGTTGAGGCCGAAGACATGCCCGACATCGCCGCCAATGCAACCGCGATTGCCTTTGGCGATTTCCGCCGGGGGTATCTGATTGTGGACCGGCAGGGCGTGAACGTGCTGCGCGACCCGTTCTCCTCCAAGCCCTATGTGCTGTTTTACACCACCAAGCGTGTGGGCGGCGGCGTGGCGGATTATGACGCGATCAAGCTGTTGAAATTTGCGGTGTCGTAGGGGCGGGCTATCCGCAGGTCCCCGTCATTGCGAGGCGGCAACGCCGCAGAAGCAATCCAGAGCTATTCTCACCGTGCCTGCCGCTCTGGATTGCCGCGCGGTCTGCGCCCGCTCGCAATGACGGGGCGGGATGGGTTTGTCCCGCCTCACCCTCGTCCTTCGACAGGCTCAGGATGAGGGCTTCGGGGGTCCTTGCCAATCCAGACCCACCCCCTTTTTGCCCGGACTTGATCCGGGCATCCATTCGGTGTGGCGGGTATCGCATGGACCCTCGGGTCAAGCCCGAGGGAGAAGGAAGAGGGGTTTGGTTTCTCCTTCTCTCTCCCGGGACGGGGGAAGGAGGGAGCGGCTCGTTCACCGTCATTCCCGCGCAGGCGGGAATCCAGTGCGGGCAGTCTTGCCCGCAAAAGAGATACCTTGCGCCGCCGACGCGGCGCGCTGGATTCCCGATCGGGTCGGGAATGACGTTGAGGATGGGCGCGGTGTCCGAGCTCGCCCTGACCCTCAAGGCCTGAAAAACCAACAAATCAAAAGAGAACAATCATGACCTCCTATCTGCTTGCAGGGCCGGTGGTGGAGCCGGTGGGGCTTGCCGAGGCAAGAGCGTTTTTGCGCGTGGATGACAGCGCCGAAGATGCCTTTATCACCACATTGATCACCGCCGCGCGGCTGCATGTAGAAGGCGTGACCGGGCGGGCGTTGATTGCCCAGAGCTGGCGCGCGTTACGCGATGACTGGCCTTTGGACCGGATGGTCCATTTGCCGGTCGCGCCGCTATTGGCGCTGACGGCGATCACGGCCTATGACGACGAAGGGACGGGGTACGAGATCGCTCTGGCCCAGTTTCAGCCGGAAACAGCAACTGCCCCGGCGCGGCTGTTTTTGCCGCAAACGATTGCCGGGATGCCCGATTTGCGGGCGCGCAACGGGATCGAGATTGATTATGTCGCCGGTTTCGGCACCGAGCCGGAAGATGTGCCGGCGGATATCCGCCAGGCGGTGCTGAGCCTGATCGGCTACTGGTTTGAACATCGCGATGCGGTGGTGATTGCGGGGAGCGGGGCGGTGGTGCCGGGCGGGTTTGACCGATTGGTCGCCCATTACCGGGTGGCGCGGCTATGACCGGGCGCACCCCGCCGATTGGCAGCCTGCGCGACCGCGTGCAATTGCAGCAAAAGACCATGTTGGCCGAAGGCGAAGGCGGGCATCAGGCGCTTTATGTGCCGCTGGCAACCGTCTGGGCCCGGGTGGCACCGCTCGCGGGGCACGTGCGGACGGAGGCGGATGCCCGCGCTGTCCGCGCCTCGCATATGGTGGTGACAAGGTTTCGCACCGATCTTAATCCGGGGGACCGGATTATCTATCGCGGGCGGGGGCTGGAAGTGCTGAGCGCCGATGATCTCAATGGCCGCCGGGCCTATCTCAGTTGCGCTTGCAGCGAAATGCAGGTGACTGGCTGATGACCCATCCGATCCTTGCCTTGCAGACCAGCCTTGTGGCGGCGCTTTTGGCCGATAGTGCACTGACGGCAGCGTTGGGTGGTCCGGCGGTTTTCGATGCGCCGCCCAAGGGGCAGCGCACGCCCTATGTGGCGATCATGCGCCACGACATCCTGCCACGCGACGGCGACGACGCGCCGGGAAATGACCACCGGATATTGCTGCATTGCTGGCACCGGCACCCGAGCCGCAAGGCGGTGCTGGCGATTGCCGAACGGGTGGTGGCACTGGCGCTGGAGAGCGATCTCTCCGGCCCGGATTTGCGCGTCACTTTTGCCCAGCATGACCGCACCGACACCAGCATTGATAGCCAGACCGGGCAGGCCCGGGCGGCGATTGCCTTGCGGTTTTTCACTGAACCCCTTGAGAATTGAGGAGACGACCATGAGCGCCCAAAGCGGCAGAGACATGTTGTTAAAGCTCGACCAGACCGGGGCGGGCAGTTTTTTGACCGTGGCCGGATTGCGCAGCCGGACCCTGGCGTTCAACGCGGCCAGTATCGATATTACCGACGCGGAAAGCGCCGGGCGCTGGCGCGAGTTGTTGGCCGGCGGTGGGATCAAGCGGGCGGCACTGTCCGGGGCGGGAATTTTCAAGGATCGCACCTCGGATGCCGAAATCCGGGCGCTGTTTTTCGCCGGGACCATCCGCAGCTGGCAATTGGTCATTCCCGATTTCGGCACGGTTGAAGGCCCGTTCCAGATCGTGGCGCTGGAATTTGCCGCCGATCACGCCGGGGAAGTGACCTTCGACATGGCGCTCGAAAGCGCCGGTCAATTGAGCTTTACGGGAGCCTGATCATGGCCAATGCGCTGCGCGGTGAAATCGAGGCCATGATTGATGGCGAAAAGCACACGCTCTGCCTGACCCTTGGGGCGCTGGCGGAACTGGAAACCCGGTTGCAGACCGGGGACCTGATGGGATTGAGCGAACGCTTTGCCGAAGGGCGGATTTCGGCCCGGGATCTGGTGGCGATCCTTGGGGCGGGCCTGCGCGGGGGCGGCCATGATGTGACCGATGATGATCTGGCGCGCATGAGCGTTGAAGGCGGGCTGGCCGGGGCGGCGCAAATCGCGCTCAACCTGTTGCAGGCAACCTTTGGCACCCCGGCATGACGCCGTTTCCCTGGGAAACCGCCACGCGCTTTGGCTTTGGCATTTTGCGGCTGTCGCCAAAGGCATTCTGGGCCATGACCCCGCGCGAACTGGGGGCGGCCTATCGGGCGTTTTATGGTGACGCCGCGCCGCTTAACCGGCAGCGCCTTGATGACCTGATGCAAAATTTTCCCGACAAGGAGGCCAAAAATGGCCGGTGCTGATGACCTTTTTACCGCGGATTTTCGCGGTGAATTGAGCGATGTATCGCTGGAACTGGAGCGGATCGACGATCTGGCCGATGGGGTGTCGCGGAGCCTCTCGAAAGCCTTTCACGGCGCGATATTGGACGGCAAGGATTTGCGGTCGCTGCTGGGGGATATCGGCAAGTCCTTTGCCGATATCGCCTTGAAGGCGGCGCTAAAGCCGGTGACCAATCTGGCGGGAAATCTGGTCGAGAACCTGTTCACCGCGACCAATCCGGCGCTGGGCGGGGTGCAGGCTTTTGCCAAGGGCGGGGTGATTGCCGCCCCGAGCTATTTCCCGATGCGGGGCGGCACGGGGCTGGCCGGAGAGGCCGGGCCGGAAGCTATTTTGCCATTGGCGCGGGGCAGCGATGGGCGGCTGGGGGTGGCCAGTGCGGCCAGCGCGCCGATCTCGATTTCGGTCAATGTGCAGGCGAGCAATGCGCAAAGCTTTATCGGCGCGGAGGCGGAAATGAGCGCCATGCTGTTGCGGGCGGTCAAGCGCGGGCGGAGGGCGAGCTGATGGCGTTCCACAAAATCCGCTTTCCGCTCGATGTGGCGCTGGGCGCGCGCGGCGGGCCGGAACGGGCCACCGATGTGGTAACGCTCGCCTCGGGCGCGGAGGAACGCAACAGCCGTTGGGCCCATGCGCGGCGGCGCTACAATGCCGGTTATGGCATTAAGTCGCGCGCCGACATGCAGGCGGTTCTGGCGTTTTTCGAGGAGCGACGCGGGCGCTTTCATAGCTTTTTATGGCGCGATGCGCTGGACCATGGCTCCAACGGCTTTGCTGCGCCGACCCCGTTTGACCAGCAGATTGGCATTGGTGATGCGGCGCAAAAAACCTTTCAATTGATCAAGCGTTATGGCGCGGATTTTGACCATTATGACCGCCCGATCACCAAGCCTTTGGCGGCAAGCGTACGCGTGGCGGTGGCCGGGGTGGAACTGGGTGCGGCGGATTTTGAAGTCGATGATTTGACCGGTCTGGTGACGCTTGATCTGGCACCGCCGATTGGTGACCTGGTGACGGCGGGCTTTGAATTCGATGTGCCAGTCCGCTTCGATATCGACCGGCTGGATATTGAATTATCGAGTTTTGACGCGGCGGAAGCACCCAGTATTCCGCTGATCGAGGTGCGCGAATGAGGATTCTGCAACAAGGCTTTAGCGACCATATCGCAAGTGGAGCTACAACTTTAGCAACCTGCTGGCGGCTGACCCGGCGCGATGGACTGGTGCTCGGCTTTACCGATCATGATGTGGCGCTGGAATTCGAGGGGACACGCTTCGACTCAGCCCTCGGGCTGGACGGTGGAGCGACCGCTGCAAAGCTTGGGGCCCAAGTGGACAATAGCGAAGTCAGCGGCTTTTTGCATGTGGATGCGGTGACCGAAAATGACATTCTGCTCGGCCGGTATGACGGGGCGGAGGTGGAGACCTGGCGGGTGAACTGGCGCAATCCCGCCGTGCGCCATTTGCTGCGGCGCGACACCATTGGCGAGATCACCCGCGAGGATGGTGTGTTCCGGCTCGAACTGCGCTCGGCACAACATGCGTTGAACGTGGCGCGGGGCCGGATCTATCAAAACCTGTGCAGCGCCGAACTGGGTGACAACCGTTGCGGCATCAATCTCGAGGCGGCAGCCTTCAAGGCTGAAACGGTGGTGACAGATGTAAGGGGCCGACAGAGCGTTGCCGTCACCCTGTTGAGCGGGTTTAAAAGCGGCTGGTTTGATTTTGGCCGGGCCACATGGACTGCGGGCGCAAGACAGGGAAAGACCGACCGGCTGGTAACCCAGATACAGCATGCGGGCGAAACCGTGCTCGCGTTCAATCAACCGGTAGGTGACTGGGTTGAGGCAGGGGACACACTGACCCTTCATGCCGGGTGCGACCGGCGCTTTGTCACCTGTCGCCAGAAGTTTGCCAACAGCGTCAATTTTCGTGGCTTCCCGCATATTCCCGGCAATGATTTCATTTTGCGCTATCCGCGCCCCGGCGCTGATTTTCACGGCAGGCCGCTGGTCAAATGAACGCTGATCCAGACGAGATCGTCGGCGCGGCGCGCGCCTGGCTTGGCACACCTTATCGCCATCAGGCCAGTACGCTGGGGGCCGGCTGTGATTGCCTTGGGCTGTTGCGCGGCGTGTGGCGGCAAATCAACGGGGCGGAGCCGGTGCGCATACCACCCTATCGGGCCGACTGGCGCGACCCCGCCCATGCCGGATCGCTGTTGGCGGCGGCGGAGACATTTTTGCAGCCTGTCGAAGGCGAGCCGCAGGCGGGGGACGTGATCCTGTTCCGGCTGCATCGGGCAATGCCGCCCAAACATTGCGGCATCATGGTGAGCCGGACCAGTTTTATCCATGCCCAGGAGCAAATGGGGGTGGTGGAAGCCAATCTGACAGAAGCCTGGCGGCGGCGGCTGGCCGGCGTTCTTCAATTCCCGAGAATGGATAAATCCTGATGGCCACGATTACCCTCTCCAATGTCGGGCAGGCCATAGGTGGCGCCATTGGTGGCCCTGTGGGCGCGACCATTGGCCGGGCCTTGGGCGCATTGGCGGGCAGTGTCATCGACAATGCCATTTTTGCCGAAAGCCCGGCGCAAACCCCGGCCAAGGGCTATGACGTGCGTCTGCAAAGCGCCACGGAAGGTGGCGCAATTGCCCGCATTTATGGCTGGAACCGGGTCAGCGGCAATATCATCTGGGCGACCGAGCTGGAGCGGATTGCTGGCCACGCCTCGGGCGCCAAGGGCAGCAATAACAATACCCAGACCACCGAGGAGACGATCACCGCCAATTTTGCAGTCGGTTTTTGCGAAGGGGAGGTGACCCATATCGGGCGGATCTGGGCCGATGGCGAAGTGCTGGAAACCGAAGGATTGAACATCCGCTTTTACCGGGGCAGCGAAAGCCAGTTGCCCGATAGTCTCATCACCGCCAAACAGGGCACGGCCCCGGCCTATCGCGGCCTTTGCTATATCGTATTTGAACGCCTGCCGCTGACCCCGTTCGGTAATCGCATTCCCAATATTTCGGCCGAGCTGTGCCGCAGTGCTGGCGATCTGGAAAATGATGTGCGGGCGGTCACCGTGATCCCTGGCGCGACCGAATTCGGTTATGACCCGCAACCGCGCGTGCGCATTGTCGGCCCCGGTGCGGTTGCCGGGGAGAATACCCATGTTGCCGGGCAGGTTTCGGACTGGACGCTCTCCATCGATGCCTTGCAGGGCATGTGCCCGAAGCTTGAACATGTGGCGCTGGTGGTGGCCTGGTTTGGCGATGATCTCCGCTGCGGCTCCTGCAAGGTGCAGCCAAGGGTTGAGGCCCATGACCGGCAGGTGAAGGGCACGGACTGGGTGGTGAGCGGCTTGGGGCGCAATGATGTGCCGGTGATGAGCCGGCATGGCGGCGGCCCCGCCTATGGCGGCACCCCTTCGGACAGTGCGGTGCTGGCAGCGATTGCCGATCTGAAAGCGCGCGGGCTGAAGGTGACGCTTTATCCGCTGCTGCTGATGGACGTGCCTGGGGACAATGGCCTGACTGATCCCTATACCCAGAATTCGGGCCAGCCGGCCTATCCGTGGCGGGGGCGTATAACATGCGACCCCGCACCGGGACTGGCAGGAACGCCGGATATGAGTGCGGCGATTGAGGCTGGGATTTCGGCCTTTGTTGGCGCGGCGGCTCCGGGCGATTTCAACGCCAGCGGCCAGACCATTGCCTATTCCGGGCCGGTGGACTGGGGCTATCGCCGCATGATCCTGCATTATGCGCATCTGGTGCAATTGGCAGGCGGGGTGGAAACGCTTCTGATCGGCTCGGAAATGCGCGGGCTGACCCGGCTGCGGCGGACAGTGGACAGCTTTCCCTTTGTCGAGGCGTTGGCGGAGCTGGCGGCGGATGTGCGCGCTATTGCCGGGGCGGGCACGAAAATATCCTATGCCGCCGACTGGTCGGAATATTCAGGTTTTCAGCCGCCCGACGCGCCGGGGGACAAGCTGTTTCACCTCGATCCGCTTTGGGCCAGCCCGGCAATCGATGCCGTGGGGATCGACAATTACATGCCGCTGTCGGACTGGCGCGACGGCACCGGCCATGCCGATGCGGCGCTGGCAACGAGCCCGCATGATCTCAGCTATTTGCATGCCAATATTGCCGGGGGCGAGGGCTATGACTGGTTTTACGCCTCTGAGGCTGACCGGCAGGCGGGCAATCGCACCCCTATTACTGACGGGAGCCATGATGAACCCTGGATCTGGCGCTACAAGGATCTGGTGAACTGGTGGGGAAAGGCCCATCATAACCGGATTGGCGGGATAAGGGCGGCGAGCCCGACCGGTTGGGTGCCGGGCGCAAAGCCGATCTGGTTCACCGAACTGGGGTGTGGCGCGGTGGACAAGGGCACCAACCTGCCCAGCGCCTTTGGCGACCCGAAAAGCGCCGAGAACGCACTGCCGCATTTCTCCTCGGGTGCGCCCGATACGCTGATCCAGCGGCAGTTCTTGCGTGCGCATCATCAATATTGGCGGCCTGGCGGCGCGCATAATCCGGTATCGCCGGTTTATGGCGGGCGCATGGTCGATCCGGGCCGGCTCTATTTATGGACCTGGGACGCGCGGCCCTTTCCAGCTTTCCCCAATCTGCAAAATGTCTGGTCCGATGGCGTCAATTACATGACCGGCCATTGGCTGACGGGCCGGCTGGGCACGATGGGAGTGGCCGAGATGATCGCGGCGGTGGCCGACGATTATGGCACCGAAGTCGGGGCGGGCTTTTCCGGCGGGCTGAATGTGCAGGGGTTTCAGATCGAGAATGTCATGCCCATGCGCGACGCGATTGCGCCGCTTCTGGAAGCGGCGGACCTCTCGATTATCGACCGTCCCTCAGGGCTGAGTGCCAACAGGATTGGCGGCGGTGCGGTGGCGGAAATTGCGACGGACAATTGTATCGCGGGCGCTGATCCTGTGCTCTCCCGTCGTCGCCCGGACGCCTCGACGGCGATCGGGCACTTAGGATTTTCCTATCTCGATCGCCAGCATGCCTATCTGGCGGGCACCGTGACAGCGATTGCGGTTGCGGGTGTAGGCGGGGCCAGCGTCAATTCTGGCCTTGTGATCGAAGCCGCCGAGGCCCGGCAGGCAGCAGAACGGGTGCTGGCGCGCGCCATTGTGGCGGAAGATACGCTCGAATTCGCGGTGCCGCCCTCCATGACCGCGCTGGAGGTGGGAGACCTGATCGACATCAAAGGCCAGCGCGACGGGCCGTTCGTCATCACCGAATTGCGCGACGGGCCCTATCGCAAGGTGACGGCGCGGGCAGCCTTCAGCCAGAATGTTTACGCGGTTGCGGGCGACGCCCGGACGGAGAATGGCAGCGTGGCGCTGGCGACTGGCGATCCTTACGTGACGGCCGCGCATCTGCCCGATGGCGAAGGCGGATCGAGGCTGGTGCTCGGTGCGATTGCACTGCCCTGGCCGGGGGAGGTGCTGATTGCCGAGGACCAGACCGGAGCCGAACTGACCCAATTGCACCAATCGGCCATTCTCGGCACGTTGAGTGCGGCGGTGCCACCATCGAACCCAGCGCTTTGGGATCGGCAATCGGTGCTCTCAGTGCATTTGCACAATGGCCATCTGGCAGCAGCGTTGCCCGGGGCGGTGCTGGCGGGCAGCAATCGCGCGGCGCTGGAACGCGATGACGGCAGTTGGGAAGTGATCGGCTTTGCCGAGGCCGAACTGATCGGGGAAGCGGATTATCATTTGTCGCAATTATTGCGCGGGCTGGAGGGGACAGGCGATCCGCTGGAAAGTATTTCGGCGGGCAATCGCTTCATGTTGCTTGACGGGCGGTTGGCGGATATTGCGGTTGATCCCGAATTTATCGGCGCGGGTTTTGCCCTGACCGCCTATGCTGGGCGCAATGACGCCACCGGCACCGGCTTTGAAGCGCAATTGGGGATCGATCCGCTCTTGCCGCTGGCGCCGGTGCATTTGCGGGCGGTGCGGGCGGCGGCAAGTGGCGATGTGCATCTGGCCTGGGTCCGCCGCGCCCGGCGCGATGGCAATAGCTGGGTGCTGTCGGAAGTGCCACTTGATCTGAACCCGGAACGCTATCGGATCGAGATTTTCGAAGGCGACATGCTGCTGCGCTCTTTCGACACCGGCAGCGTTGCTGCCACCTATGCGGCTGCCGACCAGATCGCCGATTTCGGCGGCTTGCCGGACGGTTTTAGCTTCACCATCACCCAGATCAGCCCGACCTATGGGGTCGGGCACAAGGCAAGAGGAATCTTCAATGGCTGATACGGCCCGGCTGAACCTGCCACTGATCGCGCCCGAACAGGCGCAAAAGCACATCACCCATAATGAGGCCATCACAGCGCTCGATGCGCTGGTGCAATTGGTGGTGGAGGCGCGCGATCTGACCGCGCCGCCCGCAGAACCGGTTGCCGGGCAGAGTTTTATCATTGGCAACCCGGCGAGCGGCGACTGGACGGGCCGGGACGGGCAATTGGCGAACTGGACCGAAGCGGGTTGGCGCTATGCGACGCCGGCTGAGGGCTGGCGGCTCTGGGACCGGGCCAGTGGTGGATTTTTTGTCTTTTACGAGGGGACGTGGGCGGCATTGTCGGCAACATTGGGCGCGCTGCAAAACCTGGCCCCGCTTGGGGTCAATACCAGTGCCGACGCCAATAACAGGCTCGCCGTGCGCTCCAATGCGGTGCTGATGACCGCTCTTGAAAGCGATGCGGGTGGGACCGGCGATGTGCGCCTGGTGCTGAACCGCGAGACGGGGGCCGATACCGCGAGTTTCGTCTTCCAGTCGGGGTTTTCGGGACGGGCGGAGATCGGGCTGGCGGGCAATGATGATTTTACCTTCAAGGTCAGCCCGGATGGAACGGTTTTTCATCAAGGCATGACCATCGACAAGGAAAACGGCTTTGTCACCTTCAACCAGCTGTTTGGTTCGGCGCCTTCCCACCCGACCGTTGCTGCAGGGGTGCTGCATGTAGCCACCAGCTACGCCATTCCCGCGCCGGAAAGCGGCACGGCGGACACAATCGATACCATTACCGGCGGCTTTGACGGGGCGGTTCTGATTCTGACTGGTACCTTTGGCAATACGCTGACCTTTGCCGATGGCACCGGCAATCTGAAACTGGGCGCGGCGCGGGTGCTGAATAATTTTGAGGACAGCCTGATGCTGGTCAAACGCGGCAGCGACTGGATTGCACTGGCTTTTGCCAATAACGGCTGAGCCGCTCCCCGGCATCTCTCTTTTCCCCAACCCGCCCCCCGAGGCGGGTTTTTTATTGCGAGGAAACCTTATGGCGACCGAAAACCTCAATCGCTGTCTTGCAGAAATTCTCCGCCATGAAGGCGGTTATGTTGATCACCCTGCCGATCCGGGTGGGGCGACCAATATGGGCATTACCCGCAAGACCCTGGCGCGCTGGCGCAAGATCAATCCGTGGTGGCAATTGCCCAAAGCCGAGGTCAAGGCACTCAACCAGAACGAAGTGACGGCGATCTACAAGGCGCTTTACTGGGACCGCGTGGCCGGGGACGTGCTGCCCGATGGTGTCGATCTGGCGCTGTTTGATTTTGGCGTGAACAGCGGCCCGGCCCGCGCGGTGAAAACGGTGCAGCAAGAGTTGAAAGTGCGCGTCGATGGCGCCCTTGGCCCGATCACACTGGGGGCGATCCGCGCCCGTATTGCTGCCTCGGGCAGCGGCGGTCTGATTCAGGCGCTTTGCGCCCGCCGCCTGTCCTTCCTCATGCGTCTCAGCACATTCACGGTTTTTGGCCGTGGCTGGAAGCGCCGCGTCGCCGAAATTGAAACGGCGGCGCTGGCATTGGCCGGAAACCCGGCAATCACACCCAAACCAAGGAGAAACCTCATGGATATTCTATCCGGCTATCGTACCTATATTATCGGCGGTTTGATGCTGCTCGCGGGCATTGGCCAAGCGCTGGGTATCGATATACCCGGTTTTGATGGTCATTCGACCAGTCAGCTGATCATGGAAGGCTTTGCCATCGTCTTTTTGCGCAAGGGCCTGAAAAACGATATCGGCAATGCCTGAGCACGGCTGAATCGTTCATTTACGGTTCACAATCGGAACCTTATGTTGGCGGACATGAAACAGATATCCAAATGGTTGATTGCGCCCGCCACCGCCCTGGCTCTCCTTGGCGGTCTGCCGGTTGCCGCACAAGCTGCGTGCCTCAGTGGTGGCGAAATTCAGGCGGCTGTGTCCAGCGGCCAGATCCTGCCGTTGCCTGAAATATTGTCCCGCGCCGGCATCGGCGGTGGATCAAAGGTTTTGCAGCCGGTTGAGGTTTGCGACAAAGGTGGGCAGCTCTATTACCAGCTCTCGGTGCTCGACAAGGATGGTAATGCCCGAAAACTGGTCTTGCACGCCTTGACCGGCGCTTCATAAGATCGGCTGAATTCTCCGGGAGACTTACATGCGCATTCTTGTCGTTGAAGACGATGCCAATCTCAATCGCCAATTGCAGGAAGCCCTGACCGAAGCCGGTTATGCCGTCGATGTGGCTTTTGACGGTGAGGAGGGGCATTTTCTGGGCGATACTGAACCCTATGATGCGGTTGTGCTGGATATCGGCCTGCCGCAGATGGACGGTTTGAGCGTGCTTGAAGCCTGGCGGCGCGAAGGCCGCACCATGCCGGTATTGTTGCTCACCGCGCGCGACCGCTGGAGCGACAAGGTGCAGGGCATTGATGCCGGTGCTGACGACTATGTCGCCAAGCCCTTCCATATGGAAGAAATTCTGGCGCGCCTGCGCGCTCTGGTGCGTCGCGCCGCCGGCCATGCCTCCAACGAAATCACTGCTGGGCCGGTGCGGCTCGATGTGCGGGCCGGCAAGGTGACGGTGGATGGCAAGGCAATCAAGATGACCTCCCATGAGTTCAGATTGCTGTCCTATCTCATGCACCACAAGGGCAAGGTGATCTCGCGCACCGAGCTGACCGAGCATTTATACGATCAGGATTTTGACCGGGATTCCAATACGATTGAAGTGTTTGTCGGCAGGCTGCGCAAGAAATTGCCCGGCGAATGCATTCAGACCGTGCGCGGGCTGGGATACCAGATCGACGAGGATTGATGCGTCAGGGCTCGATTGCACTTCGGCTGTTCTGGTTCTCGCTGTGCTGGCTGATTGTCGCTTTGGCTTTCACAGCATTTTTGCTGACCAATCTCTATTCGCGCGCGCTCGACAATACGCTACAGGAAACGCTGGAGTTTCATCTTGAAACGCTGGTTGGTGTTTCCCTGTCGGGTGAAGACGATGCCTTTCCAGCCTCCAGCCTTGCCGATCCGCGTTTCCAGCGCCCGGCCTCCGGCTGGTATTGGGAAATCCGCGATGCCGAGGGCAATATCACGGGCTTCTCCCCATCACTGATCGGCACGATTCTCCCTGAAATGCAGAGCGTCTTTGACGCGGATAATGTGCGCACCGACGTGCAACAGGACGGGTTCGGCACCCAGATCCGCATGCTTGAGCGCAAAATCACGCTGGCGGACAGGACGATCCTGATTTCGGTGACCGGCAATCTCGACGAAATGTTTGATCTGGTTGATAATTTCAGGGGGCAGACGCTGATCGTTCTAGGGGCCGTCGGGGTCATGCTTGCGGTGATGAGTGGTCTTGTTGCCCGCTTTGCCTTGCGCCCGATCGGGCGCTTGCGCCGGGCGGTGGAACAGGTGCGCGAGGGCGAAAGCGAACAGGTGGAGGGCATTTATCCGCAGGAAATTGCCCCGCTGGCCGAAGAGGTCAACGAATTGCTGCGCTCCAACACCCAGATCATCGAGCGCGCCCGCTCGCAGGTGGGCAATCTTGCGCATGGCCTGAAAACGCCTTTGGCAGTGTTGCGCAACGAAGCCGCCGGCGGCAGCGCCGGGCTTGGCGATATCGTGCTGTCGGAAACCGACAAGATGGCCGGCCTTGTCTCCAGCTATCTCGACCGGGCCCGGCTGGCCGCACGCACCGCCGTGGTGGGGCGTCGTGCCAATGTGACATCCACCATGGACAGGCTGGTGCGGGTCATGGGCAAGCTGCACCGGGACCGGACCATAAGCCTCAATTCTGGTACTGCCGACGAGATCTGGTTTCGTGGCGAAGAAAGCGATCTGGAGGAAATGGCGGGCAATCTGCTGGACAATGCCAGCAAATGGGCGAAATCGGCGGTAGAGGTGACCCTGGTGGCACCGGCCAACGCGCCAACCCGCATATTGAAGGTTATTATTGAGGATGACGGGCCCGGGCTGAGCGACGCCGAAGCCGAAAAGGCCCTGCGCCGGGGTGTGCGCCTTGATGAAAAAACACCGGGGAGTGGGCTTGGTCTCGATATCGTCAAGGAGCTGGTTGATGTATATGGCGGGACACTGAGTCTGGGTCGGTCGGATCTGGGCGGGTTGAAGGCCGAATTGGTGCTGCCCGCGGCGCGCGGCGTGGCAAGCTGACCTAATTTGGCCGCATTGGCTCCACATCAAAACCTGATTGAGCCGGGTATGAGGAAATTATGGGCAAGAAATATATCGTATTGGCAATGATCTCTGTATTGGCATTGTCCGGCTGTGCCCGTCTCGACGTCCCGCGCACCAATGCGGGCCCGCAACTGGCGTCCAACGACCCGGCACAGGCCGTGGTCTCTCCCGCCACTGCCATTTCGGCCAGTGATATCCGCACCTTCATCAACCCCTCGGCGGCCGCAAAACTCAGCCAGAAAGAACAGGCGGAAGCCTCAAGCGCGCAATATTATGCGCTGCAGTTCGGGCGTCCCGGTGCGCCGCGTTCCTGGCAGGGTGATACCGGCGCTTCCGGCCGGATCTCCGTTGGCCCCTATGTGCGCGTCAACAGCCTTGATTGCCGCGACTTCTCGCATGTGGTGACCGTGGCTGGCACCGAATATGAACGCAAAGGAACGGCTTGCCGTGAAATGGATGGCACATGGGACGCCGTCGATAGCTAGACCTTGATATAAATCCGCCTATCATTTGAACAAGTTCACGCCAAAAAAAAGCCCTTTGTTTACGAAGCTTGGCTAGGATGACAGCGGAATGAATTTCCGGATTTTCAACTCAGCCAGATTGACCAATGTCTTTGCCAAAGCCTGCCCCCGCTCGTGACAAGAACCGCCCGCAAAAGCCCGAAGCGACGGCGCGCGCTGCGGCGATGGAATCCATTGGCGTGGCTGAGGCCAGTTTTCTGGCCGCTTTTGACAATGTTCTGGTGGATGATCCGACGCATTTTGACTTCAACGGTGCGATCAACAGAAAACACATGCGCGCGGTCTGGAACTGGCTGACCCGCGATGTTGTGCCCGACTTGCCGCAAGAGATCGAAACCGCTGTTATCTCCGACGAGCCGGTGGAAGCTGTCATCGACGGCATGGTGCCCGATATTCTCACCAAAATCCGCAAGATCGTCACTGAAGCGCAGACCTCTGCCGAGGTGGAGCGCCGCCTGAAAGTGCAATTGGGCGGTGATGACGTGCGTGAACGTCTGCCGGTCTTCATCAACGCCTTTCGGTGCCGGTCGCTATTGGCAAAGGCAACCGCATTCGGGCGCGCCAGCAATAATTTGCAGGATGATGCGGCCCTCGGCGCTGCATTGCAGTCCATGCCCTGGAAAGACGCTGGTATCGCGGCTTTGCTTTTGCACGCGGTGGTGGGACAGTCCGCCAATCCCAGCCGCCTGGTCTCCTCGATGATCCCCCTCGCCGGTGGCGCATCTGAAGCCATTATCAAGGGCGCCGGATTTGGCCCATTGATCGAAGCTGTCCTGTCCCATTCCCAAGCGCAACTGTCCCGCATCGCCAATCAGAATGGCCTGTTTGTCGACGCCGATTTGATGTGCAAGGCCGTCAGCCGTTTCCATAAACTGGTGCGCTCCATCAGCGGTTATGTGGAATTTGAGCGCGGCTCGCGCTGGTCCATGATGCTGACTGAAATTACCAAGCAAATGGCGCAACGCATTGAACCGCGCTTGCGTGAAATCAGCCCCGACCTCAGCCAGTCCCTGCGCCGTCCGCGCGAAGGTGCGGACCGGGTCGATCCTGATCGGCTTCTGGCTGCCCTGAACGGCATATATTTACTTGCCACCTTGCGGGACGCCCGTGAATCGCTGGCGCTCAATGCCCTGTTTGACACGGTCTGGAACGAAACCGGCCAAAGCCTTGAAGTTTTGCTGACGCGTAATCTCGAAGTGTTCAAGCAAAATCCGGACGATGAGAACACCGCGCACCGCCTGGAAATGGGCATTAAGATGGCCGAGATTCGCTTCAATGCCGAATATGCTGACATTCTGCGTCGTGCCCGCGACACCGCCCTCAACCGGCGGCTGGAACGCCCCGCTTAATTCGGTTTCAAAACCTTGATGATCCGCGCATTCGTGTGGCCGCGCTGGCTGCGGACCATGATCTGCAGGCCCACCTGCGCGGCCGATGCTGAGATCAGGGCGACGGCGTTCCGGTCATTGCCGCTATTCACGCTGGTTATCACCCCAAGAGCATCCGTCGGGTCATGCGTATCGGAATTGGCATAAAGCAGATTACCGGTCTCAAACCGCCGGCCATCTTGCGCCTCGACCTCCCAAAGCTGCGCGTTGTTGCCAAAGCGGTGCGCAAGATAGGCCGGGATGTCGGTTGTTTCTGACGCGCTTGGCCCAGGTGGGCTGGACGTGGCCGAACGGGCGAAGCAGATGGGCGGCACCGCGCGTTCTTCCGCAATGGTGGCAAAGGCATCAGGCTTTACCTGGCCAATGGCTGTGAGCGCGGCAATATCGCCAAGGCTCAAGGCCCTGTCGGCGATTGCGGTTGGGGCATTCGCCATACGCCGCCGCGCGGGTTTGAAAAAACTACCCTGTATCGGCCTGGGTGCTGAAACCAGCGATGACCCCAGATCGAAATAGCGTGGGGCTACCACTTCGGTTTCGGGGGCCTGGCTGACAGGCAAACGTCCATCCGGGCTTTCGAAAGCCGGGTCGATAAGCGTGTCCTCGATCGTGGAAACAGAGCGCCCCAAAAAGCCATCGACGGCCTGCGCGCCGCTGCGCATTACCGCGCTGTTGCTGACATATCCCGCACAGCTTCCCGCCAGCGCGATGCCCTCCAGATGGCCTGCAGCGCATATTTTTCCATCAGAATCCACTTCGAGTGCGCCGCCGGCCCGTTGCCACAGGGTGAGCCGCGGCAACCATCCCCCAGATACAATCAGCGCGCCGGTGGTCAGCGTCTCGAATGCATCGCGCCCATCCGCCCACGACAATTCCATTTTCACGAACAGCTCGGCAGCATTGGCGACAAAACTGGCAGATTGCGGATGCACGCCCGATTCCGACTTGATGCCGTAGGCCTTTGTGAACTCGGCAAAACGTGACTGCGGCTCCAGCCGGGCATCCATGACTTTTTCGATTTCCAATTCAGCATCCTGCGCCAAAAGCGCCAGGCGATAGCCGGCATTGGTATTGGTCGTCACTGCCGCACGCTTGCCCGGCCACACCCCATAGGCAGTGGCAAGGTGGAAGGTTTGCGACAAACTGGTGACACCGGGCAGGCGATTGCCGGGGAACAGGGGTAACCGGTCCTGCATGCCGGTTGCCAGCACAATGTGACGGGCAGCCAATTGCAGACGTCGTGCGGTCGGCCCGCCTTCGTCGCCGGAGACGACCTGATGTACCACAATCTGACCTGTTGCTGCCTCAACCGCTTCGGCAAGTGTCAGAACGGTTATGTTCTCTGCGGCATCGACCTTGGCAGAGAGCCGCGCAAAAGCGCTTTCTGGTGCTTCCTCGCCAGCGGCATGTCCGAACAGAACCGCATCGCCGCCGAGATAGGCCCGTTGCTCGATGAGAATGACAGTCCTGCCCGCCTCTGAAGCCTCAACGGCAGCGGAGAGGCCGGCGAGGCCGCCGCCAACCACAACAATATCGGCATTTGCATAGGGCTCGACCGGCGCTGTATCCGGCAACGGCGGTAAAAGCGATTGATCGAGGTCGAGGCCGAGGGACCGGCTATCATTCCGGGTCAGCCGTTTGAGTTTTTGAAAAAGCCCTGCATGGGCATCAGTGCCCAACGTTTGGAAACGCGCACCTTCGGCAACAGGTGTGCGCGCCATCGGCAAGGGGACACCCGGGTTCCCGGCAGGGTCAAGGCATTGGATGGCAAGCCCCAAGCAGGCATCAAGGGCAATCGGCGCGCCCTGATGGGTGCCCGCAGTGTCAATGCCGGCCGCCAGCAGGGCCGACAGTACAGTGTCGCCTGAAAACGCGGAAATCCGGCGACCATTCAACCGGAACTGGACTGGCCGGTCCCGGTCGATCTGGTGACCGCTAAATAGATGGTTCTTTGCCGTGGGGATGCGAAAGCTGCTCATGACGCAACGGCCTTTTGTCCGCCGGGTATGAATTCGGCAATTGCTGGACGCAAGCCGCTGCGCGATGGCGCACGTGCGGCGAAATAGGCATTTTCCATCGATGTGGCGCTTTGGGTCAGCAGCCGGGCTATGGCGGGAAGTTGAAACAGGCCGGTCACCCCAAACCCCGCCAGATATATAATGCCGTTATCCCGGGTCCCGCCAAGAACCGCACCGCCATCATGGGCGCGCAAGGTGGTGTAACGGGCTTTGCCCGCAAGGCTGATATCCCCGTCTTTCAGGTGCAGGCACGCAGCCTGCGCAATGTCCTCGGCGCGGCCTGCGCCGACGCAATCGAGCGCACCTGTATTGCGCTGATAAAGTGTCAGTCCACTATCGATCATCTGCACGACGGACGTCTCGAGTGGTCCGGTCGGCGCGGTCAACAGGGCGGTAATCGGGACCTGTTCAAAATGGCGCGCCACCTCATCTGGTTGCCCATGACGCAGAACGGCCCGGTCGCCTGCAAGTATCAGGCGCTCAGCTGTGGCTTTCTGCCAGTCCCATTCCAGCCGCACATCACCATGTTTATAAGGCCTGAGGGCAACGTTTTCGGCGGGAAGAGAAACCACGCCGCACGTGTCTAGCCATTCAGGTATCGCCGCCATCAACGGGCGTCGCAGCACACGCACCGCATCACGAAATTGATAGCTGGCGCTGAAAACGGTGGAAATTGCCTGCCGTTCGATCTGAAACCCGTATTCCTGCGCGACATTGCGCATATGGGCGAGGGCATCTGCACCGGATTGTGTGGTCGCCACCATGAGCGGGTCGACGCGCTCAAATACCCGCCCGTCCCCGATTTCCCCCAAAATCTTCAGGGTTTGCGGAATCAGCGTCTGCAGTAGCCGCCAGGATTCCGGGCGGGTGAGGGGGGCAGCCGAGATATCAAACCCGCCTTGCGGGCGCAGGCCATGCCGAAAACTGCCAATCCAGCACACTCTGGCACCATGATCCCGCGCCAAAACCCCGGCCAGCAAGGCGGAAAGCGGCGTGGAACCGGCAATGGCAAAGTCGAAATGCTCACTCATAACAGCTATTTTGCACCAACTGACTTGCGCACTGCGTCAATGCGCCCGATCACACTACAGTGTCCTTGCTGCACTTTTTGCCGGATTCGCTCTATAGAGGCAGCATTAATATTCACAGACGGGCTGCGGTGCACACGACCGATGATTTTTTGGATACTCGCCACGACTGTCATGTTGATTGCCCTCTTCACCCTCTATTATGCGGGGCGGGGCGATGGGGTCAACGCGCTCGGCAATTCCGATGCGACGCGCGAACACTTCAAGGCGCAATTGGCAGAGATTGAAAGTGATACCGCAAACGGCCGCATGACCGAGAGCGAAGCGGCGGCGGCCAAAGGCGAACTGGCGCGCGAAGTGCTGCGTTTGCAGGCCGAGGCGGGAGGCAAGCCCGTGCGCCCGCTCAAGCAACCGAAAAGCCTGCTCGTTCTGGTTCTACTCGTCGTCGGGGGCGGAACCTTTGCCGTATACACCACCATTGGTGCGCCCGGATTGCCCGCGCAGCCCCTTGAGGCGCGCGCAATACCCACTGCAGCCCCCAGTGTTGATGTGCCGCAAGCTATTGCTGCCGTCGAAGCGCAATTGGCAGCGAATCCCGATGATGCCCGCGGCTGGTCGGTGCTCGGCCCCATCTATATGCAATCGGAGCGCTATGCTGATGCCGTCACGGCCTTCCGGCGTGTGCTTGAGCTTTTGCCGGTCACTGCCGATGCTGAAACGGATCTGGCGGAGGCGCTGATGATGGCCAATAACGGCGCTGCCACTGGCGAACCCATGCAATTGCTGCAAAGCGCTGCTGCCCGTGATCCGCAACATATCCGCTCGCGTTTTTATCTGGCAGGCGAGGCCACCCGTGCCGGGGACTATGAGGATGCTATTGCCCAATGGCAGGCGCTTCTTGCTTTGGGCACAGGCAGCGAACCCTGGGTCGAAACGGCCCGGCGCGGCATTGCTGTCGCAGAAGCGGGTCTGACGGGTGAAGCCCCGCCTGAAGCACCGGTGGTGACCGCACCTGATACGGATCAACAACAAATGATTGAGGGAATGGTAGAGGGATTGTCCGCCCGCCTGGAAGCAGAGGGCGGATCGATTGAGGAATGGACACGCTTGGTCCGCTCGCGGCTGGTGCTGGGCGATATACCCGCCGCCCAGGCGGCCTATGATGCGGCCAGGCTGGCCTATCCCGATGCCGCCTTGCGCACCGAACTGGATGCGATGGCCCAGAATGCTGGATTGGAGTGAATGAGATGGCAATGACCAGAAAACAGAAGCGTTTGGCGGTAATCGGCGGACTGGGTGTGGTTCTTGTCATCGCCGCAGGACTGATTTTTACGGCGCTCCGCGATCAGATCGTCTTTTTTTATTCGCCCAGTGAGCTGCGTGAAAAAGAAGTGGCGATTGGCCAACCGGTACGTATTGGCGGGCTGGTTGAAGAGGGCAGTTGGGTCAAGACCGGTCAGGACAATAAGTTCATGGTCAGTGACGGCGAAACTGCGACCCTTGTCACCTATACCGGCATTCTCCCCGACCTGTTCCGCGAAGGGCAGGGCGTTATTGCCGAAGGCAGCCTTGTCGATACCACCACCTTCGCCGCCACCACAGTGCTGGCCAAGCATGATGAGAATTACATTCCAAAGGAAATTGCCGATACACTGCGCGATCGCGGTGAATGGCGACCCGAGACGAATACGGCGGACCAATAATGTGGATTGAACTTGGCCATTTCGCGCTGGTGCTGGCCTTTGTGATTTCACTGGCTCAGGCCGGTTTGGGCCTGACATTCTGGCGCGGCAATTTGGGTGTTGCCCGGTTTGCGCGGCAAGCCGCCATTTGGCAATGCGCTCTGGTGGCCATCGCCTTCGCAACGCTGGTGCACGCTTTTGTAACCTCTGATTTCTCGGTGTCGCTGGCGTTTCAGCACTCGTTCTCGCAACAGCCGCTGCTTTATAAAATCACCTCGGTCTGGGGCAATCACGAAGGCTCCATCCTGCTTTGGGTTTTGATCCTCGTGGCCTTCGGTGCAGCTGTTGCAGCCTTTGGCCGCAATCTGCCTGGTGAATTGCGCACGCTGGTGCTGGCCGTGCAGGGCCTGCTAGGCGCAGCCTTCATGGGCTTTGCACTGTTCACCTCCAACCCGTTCGCCCGGCTCGACCCCGCCCCGTTTGAGGGGCGCGACCTCAACCCGATCCTGCAGGATATCGGTCTCGCAATTCACCCCCCGCTTTTGTACATCGGCTATGTCGGCTTCTCGGTGTGTTTTTCCTTCGCCGTTGCCGCGTTGATTTCGGGCCGGGTGGATGCGGCCTGGGCGCGCTGGGTGCGCCCCTGGACCCTTGCCTCATGGACGTTCCTGACCCTTGGCATCGCCATGGGGTCTTACTGGGCTTATTACGAGCTCGGCTGGGGCGGCTGGTGGTTCTGGGATCCGGTGGAAAATGCCAGCTTCATGCCCTGGCTTGCCGGCACGGCGTTGCTGCATTCCGCGTTGGTGATGGAAAAGCGCAATGCGCTCAAGATCTGGACGATTTTCCTCGCCATCATCACCTTCTCGCTCAGCCTGCTCGGCACATTCCTTGTCCGCTCGGGTGTTTTGACCTCGGTCCATTCCTTCGCCAGTGACCCAACTCGCGGTCTGGTTATTCTGGGCCTGCTCGCCTTTTTCATCGGCGGGGCATTCACCCTTTTCGCCTTCCGCGCCGCCAGCCTCAGGGCTGGGGGGCTGTTTGCCCCCATCAGCCGCGAGGGTGCCCTGATCCTCAACAACCTGTTCCTGGCCACAGCGACGGTGGCGGTCCTGGTCGGCACGCTCTATCCACTCATTCTTGACGCGGTTACCGGCGCCCGCATTTCGGTTGGGCCGCCCTTTTTCAACATGACCTTCGGTGCGTTGATGCTGCCTTTGCTGGTGGTGCTGCCTTTTGGCCCGTTTCTCGCCTGGAAACGCGGTGATCTGGTGGCGGTTACCCAGCGTCTTGTGGCCGCGGCCGGATTGGCGGTTTTCGCCACCATGCTTGTGTTCATATTCTCAGGGGCGCAGGTTTCTCTCGCTCCCCTCGGCTTTCTGGCCGGGTTCTGGGTGGCTTTCGGGGCTATTGCGGATCTGGCGGACCGGGGCAAGGTGGGGCGTGTGCCATTGGCCCAAAGCTGGCGCCGTCTCATCGGCCTGCCCAAGGGCGCCTGGTCCACAGCGATTGCGCATTTCGGCATGGGCATTACGGTGCTGGGCGTCGTGGCCGTCAGCACCTGGGAAACCGAAAATATAACGGTGTTGAAGCAAGGCGAAACCGCAGAACTTGCCGGATATGAAGTCACCTTGGCTTCACTCGAGGAGCTTCGCGGGCCAAATTTCGTCACCGAAGAACTGGTGTTTAGCGTCAACGATCCGTTTGGCAACACGCGGCAACGCATCTCGGAACGCCGTGTTTATATCGCCAGCCGCATGCCCACCACCGAGGCTGCTATTCTTACCTATGGCCTCTCCCAGCTTTATATTGCTGTAGGCGATGCCGACAACGAAGGCGGGCATGTGGTGCGCATCTGGCACAAGCCCTACATCACCCTGATCTGGTGGGGCGCTGTCATTATGGCCATTGCCGGCTTCTGGTCCCTGAGCGACCGCCGCCTGCGGGTCGGTGCGCCACGCAAGGTCAAACCCCAGCTAAAGGCGGCAGAATGAAACAGCTGCTTGCCATTTTACTGTTTCTGGCCGGCATGGGTGGAGCCGCCCTTGCGGTCAATCCTGATGAGGTTCTGGCCGACCCGGCACTGGAGGCGCGGGCACGCGAGATCTCGGCAAACTTGCGCTGTCTCGTTTGCCAGAACCAGTCGATCGATGACAGCGATGCCGAACTGGCCGGCGACTTGCGGGTTCTGGTGCGTGAACGGCTGACAGAGGGCGACAGCAATGAAGAAGTCATGCGCTATGTCGTGGACCGCTATGGCGAATATGTGCTGCTCAATCCTGTCGTCGCCCCGCATACCATTCTTTTATGGCTGGCAGCCCCCGCTATGCTGTTGGGCGGCCTTGTCTCCTTTGGCATTGTCCTTTTGCGCCGCCGGAGCAAACCACCAGAGGCGGGCCGCGCAAAACTGACGGATGAGGAGGCGGCGGCGCTTGCCGGGCTCTCCGAATCCGACGACAGGAAAGCATGAGCTTCGATATCCTAGCCTGGCTGCCCGCCGGCATTTCACCGCTTCTGGCCTTCGGTCTGCTGGCCGTCAGCCTCGCCGGATCGCTGATAACCGCAGCGCTGAGCCTGGGCGGCGGCACGTTGATGCTCTCGGTGCTGGCCCTCGTGTTTCCCGCTGCCGTGGTTGTGCCCATCCACGGTGCGGTACAGCTTGGTTCCAATAGCGGACGCGCCTTTGTCATGCGGCCGCATATTCAATGGCGCCTCGTTCTGTGGATTTCTCTGGGCGGTTTGCTTGGCTCGGCCATTGGCGGGCACTTCGCGGCTCAATTGCCCGAAAACCTGTTCAAGCTGGCCATCGGCCTGTTCATTCTGTTCTCGATCTGGGCACCACGTCCCGACATTCGTACCAAGGGGCCCGCGGAAAGCTTTGTGGGCGGCACGGTGATTTCGTTTCTCGGCATGATTGTTGGCGTCACCGGTCCGCTGGTGCTGTCATTTATTCGCGGCATCGACGACCGGCGTCAGCTTGTGGCGACCCATGCAACCCTCATGACCTTCCAGAATACCGCCAAAATTCTCGCTTTCATCGCCTACGGCTTTGCTTTTGCCGAATTTCTGCCGTTGATTCTGGCCATGGTTGCGGCGGGGTTTATCGGCACATGGATCGGCTCCAGGCTGCTGCTGAGGCTGCCCGAGAAGAGTTTTCGCTACGGCTTCAAGATCATAATCACCATTATTGCCCTTGATCTGGTGCGCCGGGCTATCCTCTCGTTCTGATCCGCCCTAATTCTGCCCCGAGCATTACGAACTTGTAATGTCTGCGTCACAGCGCGGAAAGGTGCGCTCTGGCATAAGCTTCGACAACTGTTGAGGCAGGTATTGGAAGGAAATAAACCAATGAGCTCCAAATTGCTTTCGAATTCACGCCGCTGGGCCGGGGCATCCGCTCTTGCCATGATCATCGCCCTGGGGGGCGGTGCTGGCGTTGCGCTGACGACCCATCAGGCTGCGGCGCAGGTTGCGGTGCAACCCGGTGCGCCCTCCAGCTTTGCCGACCTTGTAGAAGCGGTAAAACCCGCTGTTGTTTCCATCACCGTGGATGGCACCGAGCAGGAAGTGTCGCGTTTTAACGGTGGTCCCAATTTCAGCTTCCCGGATTTGCCGGATGATCATCCGTTCCGCCGCTTCTTCGAGCAGTTCGGCGATGAGTTCGGCCCCCAGGACAATGGCAAACGCAAGCCGCGCCATTTTGAGGCAGCCGGTTCAGGCTTCATCATTTCGGCCGACGGCTATGTGGTGACCAATAACCACGTGGTCGAGAACGCTGAAAATGTGACCGTCATTCTGGATGATGGCGATGAGTTGAAAGCCGAAATCGTCGGCACGGATCCGCGCACCGATCTGGCGCTCCTGAAAATCCAGGATGCCAGCGATCTGCCCCATGTCAGCTTTGCTGATGATGAAGCCCGCATCGGTGACTGGGTCGTGGCTGTCGGCAATCCCTTCGGCCTTGGTGGCACTGTGACCGCTGGTATCATCTCGGCACGTGGCCGCGATATCTCCGGTAGCACTTACGGCGATTTCCTGCAGATTGACGCCGCCGTCAATCGCGGTAATTCCGGTGGGCCTGCATTTAATCTTTCCGGCGAAGTGGTCGGCGTCAACACGGCAATCTTTTCGCCCAATGGCGGCAATGTCGGTATTGCCTTCGCCATTCCCGCCGGCACCGTCAAACAGATCGTTGATGATCTGAAAGACGATGGCAGCGTGACCCGTGGCTTCCTTGGTGTTTCCATTCAGGATGTCAGCAAGGATATCGCCGATAGCGTCGGTTTGCCAACTGCTCGCGGTGCCCTTGTGACCCAGCCTGCTGACGATGCACCGGCCTCCCGTGCGGGCATCCGCTCCGGCGATGTGATCGTCGAGGTGGACGGTGATACCATCGACAACGCGCTCGATCTCTCCCGTACGATTGCCAGCAAGGCCCCCGGCGACACTGTTGAGGTTGTCGTGTGGCGTGAAGGCAAGCGGCAGTCCTTTGATGTCGTTCTCGACACACTGGAAGAGGCTGAAGTTGCCAGCGCTGAACCAGAGCAGCAACTGCCCGAGGAAGAAGAAACGGTAATCACCTCGTCGGTTGGCATCGTTCTTGTGCCGAATGCTGACGGTGAGGGCCTGCTGATCAAGGGTGTGGAATCCGACAGCATTGCAGCCGGTAAAGGCTTCAACGTTGGCGATACCATTCTTGAAGCCGATAACATGATCCTCAGCTCGACTGAGGATTTTGAGAAGGCTATCGCTCAGGTCAGGGACAGTGGCCGCTCCACGATCCTGATCAAGGCCAGCCGCAACGGCAATATTCGCTTCATCGGTCTGCCGCTTGAAGAGAAATAGCTGACATAAACAATGGATCGCATTCGGTGACATTCAAGTGCATCTGATGAGTTCCATAACGGCCCCGGAGAATCCCCCCAAAAAATCTCCGGGGCCGGTCTATTGCCGACACTTGTCTGCAAAACCCCCGTATCCTTTTTCCCGCGTAACGGTTTATGGTTTGGCGTCATGAAGATTTTGCTTATCGAAGATGATCGCGAAGCGGCCAATTATCTGATCCAGGCGCTTGATGAGGCCGGGCACGTCACCCATCACGCTGCTGATGGTGAAACCGGTTACGCCATGGCCAGCGGCATGGAATATGATGTTCTCATCGTCGATCGTATGCTGCCACGCCGCGACGGGCTCTCTATCGTCGAATCCCTGCGTGCCGAAAACGACAAAACTCCCGTGCTAATATTGTCCGCGCTCGGCGAGGTCGATGACCGGGTTACCGGTCTGCGTGCCGGGGGTGACGACTATCTGACCAAGCCCTATGCCTTTACCGAATTGCTGGCGCGCATCGAAGTGCTGGCCCGCCGTACAAGCCCCTCTGAAGCGGAAACTAGTTTCCAGGTTGGCGGGCTGACGCTGGATCGCCTGTCCCGCAAGGTGGAGCGCGAAGGCGAGAGTATTTTATTGCAGCCGCGCGAATTCCGTCTGCTCGAGTATCTGATGAAGCATGCCGGGCAGGTGGTCACCCGCACCATGCTGCTGGAAAATGTCTGGGACTATCATTTCGACCCTCAGACCAATGTCATCGATGTGCATATGTCGCGTCTGCGCGCCAAGATTGACAAAGGCTTCGCCCAGCCGCTTTTGCACACGATCCGTGGCGCGGGATATATGATCCGTGAATAGCATTCTGCGCTTGTGGCAGACGACGACTGTCCGCCTGACAGCTCTGTTCATCCTGATTTTCGTTGTTGCGTCAGTGGGGCTTCTGGCGTTCATCGCCTACCAGTCCTCCATCGTTATCCAGCAAAACCAGATCCGGGATATCGAGCGGGAAATCCGGCAATTGCAGCGCACGGAAAGCCGGCGCGGCATCCGCGCAGTCGCAATCGCCGTTGAAGCGCTTTCCAACCGGCCGGGGCCGGGGATCTATTACCTCGGTGACGATGTGGGGCGCATGCTGGTCGGCAATGTTGCCGACTTTCCTTCCAGTGTTCTTGGTAGCGAAGGTGTGCACACCTTCGACTATGAGCGTGCGAATGCCTTTAATGGCGAGGACACAGATACCACGCGAGAAGGGCGCTCCGGTTACGCCCTAGTTGAATCTGTTGTGCTTCAAAGCGGTCTGCGCCTTGTCGTCGGGCGCGATATCGTCGAGCGGCGCAGTTTCACCGCCATCATTTTCCAGGGCTTTTTCTTTGGTGTGATCGGCATTGTGGTTTTGTCCACCCTCGCAGGGGGCCTGACGGCCATGCGCGTCCTCAAGCGCATTGATGGCATCACTGCCACCTCAACCAAGATCATGTCCGGCAACATGTCCGAGCGCGTGTCCGTGACCCGCCGCAATGATGAGTTCGACCGGTTGGCCACCAGCCTCAATGCCATGCTCGACCGTATCGAGCAGTTGATGCAGGGGTTGAAGGAAGTTACCGACAATATTGCCCATGACCTGAAGACGCCGCTGACCCGCCTGCGGAACAAGGCAGAGGCAGCGGCGCGTGAGGGGGTGAACGCCGAGGACCGGCAAAAGGCGCTCGAAACGACCATTGAGGAAAGCGACCAGCTTATCCGCACATTCAATGCCCTCTTGATGATTGCACGGGTCGAAGCCGGCACCCCGTCCGGGGCACTTTCAAATATCGATATCTCGGAAGTTGTCGCCGATGTCGCCGAGCTTTACGCCCCTGTTGCAGAAGATGCGGGCATGCTACTGGAAGCCAGCGTGCCTGAGGGGATCATGCTGCGCGCCAACCGGGAACTCATCGGTCAGGCGCTTGTGAACCTCGTCGAGAACGCCATAAAATATGCAGCGGATTCCGATGAGGAGACCAAACGCATAACACTCGGGCTAAGGGAAACGGATGAGCGGGTTATCATCGAAGTTGCGGATAGTGGGCCGGGCATTCCAGAGCCTGATCGAAAGCATGTGGTCGAGCGTTTTGTCCGTCTCGAGAAAAGCCGTACCGAACCCGGTTCCGGTCTCGGCCTTTCGCTGGTTTCCGCTGTTGCCCAACTCCATAAAGGTGCGTTCCGCATTGAGGACAACGAGCCTGGCGTCCGCGCCATTATCGAACTTTCCAAATCGGTCTGATATACGTGCGGGCAGGTGCGCATGACCCTCGCCACCACGCTTCAAGCATTGCCTGAGATCGCCGGCACCCGTTTTTCTGATTGGGTCACCACATTGCCCGCGGCGGAAAAATCCGCCATTCTTTCGGCAGAAAACCTGTTGAATCCCTTGCTGAATGCCGCGCCCTATCTCACTGATCTGGCTGAGAAAAATTCAACATGGTTAACCAAAGCTTTATCTCAAAATCCTGACCAGGCCTTTGCTGATGTCCGCGCCGAAATTGCAAAGAGCGCACTTGAAGTAGAGGATGAGCCAGCGCTCAGCGGTGTGTTGCGCACGGCCAAGGCGCGCACGGCATTGCTGGCCGCCATCGCCGAAACAGGTGGCGTCTGGACCCCGGCGCAATCCACCTCGGCGCTCGCCGATCTCGCCGATTCAGCGCTCGAAGCCTGTCTGGATTTCCTCATGCACGAGGCCGCCACCAAAGGCCTCCTCACCATCCCGTCAGAAGAGGCGAGGGCCGCCAATTCGGGCCTCGCCATTTTTGCCCTCGGCAAGCATGGCGGCCGCGAACTGAACTATTCCTCCGACATCGATATCGTGGCTTTCTACGATGCCGAAGCGGGTATTCTGGTTGATCCGCTCGAAGCGAATAAATTCTACACGCGCATCATCCGCCACCTCGTCGCCTTGATGGAGGAACGCACGGAACTGGGCTATGTGTTCCGCACCGATTTGCGCCTGCGCCCGGACCCCGGCTCCACCCCCGTCGCGATCTCAACTGATTCAGCGCTGGTCTATTACGAAGCACGTGGCCAGAACTGGGAACGCGCCGCCTGGATCAAGGCGCGCCCTTGCGCCGGCGATATCACCGTCGCCAATGCCTTCCTGAAAGAACTGGTCCCCTTCATCTGGCGCAAACATCTCGACTTCGCCACCATTGCCGATATTCAGGCCATGAAGCGCCAGATCAATATCGCCCGCAATGTCGGCGCGGCCCGCGTCGAGGGTCATAATGTCAAACTCGGCCGCGGCGGCATTCGCGAGATCGAGTTCTTCACCCAGACCCAGCAATTGATCGCCGGCGGCCGCGACCCCGAGCTGCGCGTCAAACCGACGGTCGAAGCGCTCGCCGCGCTGGCGACCGCCAAATGGATTGCGCCCGAAACCGCCGAAGAGCTGACCCGAACCTATTGGTATCTCCGCGCGGTGGAGAACCGGCTGCAAATGATTCGCGACGAACAGACCCACACCCTGCCTGAAACCACAGCAGAGGTCGCGGTCATCGCACAGCTGATGGGCGAGGCTGATATCGAGGCGTTTAAAACCACCTATCGCGCCGCGCTTTCCACCACCATGCATTATTATGCCGAATTGTTCACCGAGGGCGAAACCCTCGCCACTGATATCGGCGATCTGGTCTTCACCGGCACTGATGATGACCCGGGCACGCTTGAAACCCTGCGCAATCTCGGCTTCACCGATCCGGCCAAAGCCTCGGCGACCGTGCGCAAATGGCATTATGGCAGCTATCCGGCCACAAGGGCTTCGGCATCACGCGCCCACCTCACCGAATTGCTGCCCACATTGCTCAAAACCATCGCCATGGGCGGCAATGCCGATGAGACGCTGGCCAAATTCGATCATTTCCTGTCGCGGTTCCCCGCCGGCGTGCAGCTGTTCTCGCTATTGCGCAGCCAGACCGCGCTCTGCCAGATGCTGATCGCCTTCATGGCCTCGGCCCCGCGCATGGCTGAAGCGGTCATTCACCGCGCCCATGTCATGGATGGCCTGATCGATCCCGCCTTCGCCGATGGCGTCACGCGCACAGATGTGCTCGTCGCCAAGGTCGATGATTTTCTGGGACAGGCCCTGTCCTATGAAGATCTCATCGATCGTGCCCGTATCATCGGGCAGGAGCAGAAATTCCTCATCTCCGCCGGGTTCATTTCCGGCACTGTCGATGCGGCACGGGCAGGGGAGCAGTTCACCGCCCTGGCCCAAACCCTGCTTGAGCGCCTGTTTGCCTCGGTCCGGCGCGAATTTGCCGTCCGCCATGGCGAAATCCCCGGTGCCGGTGTCGCCCTTTTGGCTTTCGGCAAGGTCGCCAGCCGGGAAATGACCCAGGCCTCCGATCTCGATTTCATCCTGCTTTATGATGCGCCCGGCGATGGCGTGGAATCTGACGGTGAAAAGCCGCTGGCCCCTTCGCATTATTTCGCGCGTCTCACCCAGCGCCTCGTCGCCGCCCTCTCGGCCCCCACCGCCGAAGGCGTGCTTTATGAAGCCGATATGCGCCTGCGCCCCTCCGGTAATGCGGGGCCCTTGGCCACCAGTCTTTCCAGCTTTATGGCCTACCAAAAGGATCATGCATGGACCTGGGAGCATCTGGCGCTCACCCGTGCCCGTGTGGTGACAGGCGCCAAGCCGGTAACCGAGCGGATCAATGCAGCGATTGCCGAAATCCTGGCCTTGCCCGCGGACCGGGAAAAAGTCGTTGATGATGTCGTCGCCATGCGCGAGCTGATGGCGCGGGAGCGCAAGCCCCGGCATCCCTTCGATCTGAAACTGGCCAATGGCGGCCTTGTGGATATCGAGTTCATGGCACAATCGGCACAATTGCTCGACAGCGCCAAAATCGATCTTCCCCAAGTGACAACCACCGCCGTTCTCGCTCGCATGGGTGCGCTCGGCATGCTGCCCGAGGCGGATCGGCTGATTGAAATCCACAAAACCTATTCAACCATTTTGCAGGCAATGAGCATTTGTCTGGCCAGCCCGTTCAAGGATGAGGGCTGGACCAATGCCTTCCGCGAGCTTTTGGCGGAACTCACCAATTATCCGAATTTCGAGCGGCTCGAAGCCGATCTGCCGGAAATGGCTGAAACCGTCACCAAGGCGGCAGCAAGCTGGTATGAAAGGGCGCGAGGCCTCTAGGCCGCCTGCGCAGCGCGGCTTGCCTTGCGCACCCGCAAGGGCAGCGAGATGGCAACCGTCGTGCCCACGGCGGGGCTGCTGTCAATGGCCAGCTCACCACCGCTCAATTCAGCGATGGCGCGGGAAATGGCAATCCCCAGCCCAACGCCATTGCCCTCGCGGGTGAACGCGGCATCACCCAGAACAAAAGGCTGCGACAGGTCTTTCAGCCGGTCTTCGGAAATCCCGATCCCGCTGTCGGATACTTCCAGCACCACACCATCTTCCGCAACCCATGCCGCCAGTTTGATCCGCCCGCCCGATGGGGTGAACTGAATGGCATTCTCGATGATATTGCCCAGCATCCGCTCCGTGCACAGCCGGTCGGCATAAAGATCGGTATCCTCGGGAGGATCGATGATGAGGGTCAGTCCGGCCCGTTCCGCATGGCTTTGGAAACGGCTCGCAGTTGACTTGATCAACTCAGCGACATTGAAGGTTTCCCGGCGGAGGATCAAATGCCCGCCCTCAAGCTGCGCCAGCTCCAGAATTTCGGAGAATGAGGTAAGAAGCTTCTCGCCGGAATTCTTTATATCATTGATATAATTGATATAACGCTTGTCACCAACCGGGCCGTATGTCTGGTGCACAATCAGGTCGGCAAAGCCGATAATATGGTTGAGCGGTGTGCGTACATCATGGCTGAGATGGGCCAGAAACGATGTCTTGGCGCGGCTCGCCGCTTCCGCCTTGAAGGTCTCTTCGCGCAATTGCTGGGTCAGCACGCGCTGCTCTTCCCGTGCATGGTCAAGCGCGGCCTGTGCTTGCTTCTGTTCTGAAATATCGCAAACAAGGGTCACAAAGCCCTCGGTTTGCAGCGGGCGCTCGTCGAGCAGAAAAACGGTGTCGTCAGGCCGGGTGATTTCAGACAGGCGACAGGCGGGCGCTTCGCTTAATAACAGACAGCCATTATCGCCTGTCACCTTTTTCATGGTTTTCACATAGGCGCTGCCCACCTTTGTGTCCGCCGCATCAAGTGCCAGATAGTCGCGGTAGAGTTGGTTGCAGGTAATCAGTTCGCCCGCCGCAGACCATTGCGCCATGCCAAAGGGCAGGGCCTCCATCGCCTCTTTCGGCCAGCTGTCGGGCAGGTTTAGCACTGTCTGGGGGCCTTGGGTTTGGCGGCGTCGCCAGGCCAGCATCATCACAAACACTGCAAGACCGCCGGCAAGGGTCGCGTCCCGCCACACGGGTGCCAGAGCAACTTCCTGCCGGATCGCGGTGATCACCTTGCCGGCGAGATTGCCAAGGGGTGCGCTGGCGCTGAAACGATTGCTCAGTGCTTGCTGAGGCGAAAATTCTCCCCCGGCTTCGGCTTCACCCGTCGCTGCGATCAGCCGGCCATCGTCCCCGGTCAGGTAGATGTCAAAACCCTGCGGAACCTGTTGCACCAGAAAGCCCAGAAGTGCCGGCGCACTTGTCGCGTCCACCTCGGACAGTTCAGCGGCCAGAAAGCGCGCCGTCAGGTCGAGCTGCGCATGGGTCTGTTCGATGGTGCGGGAATGTTCGTGGCTGACAAACAGGGTGGTTGCCACCACAACGCATGCCGAAACCAAAAGCCATTGCAACGAAATCTGTGTGAAGGGCGAGCGGCGATCATCCGGGCCCGGCGGGGCCGAAACAGGGGTTTCGAATCCCTGTGTGGCGGTTCCGGATACATCCGGCCGCTGGGGTGTTGTCGCCTGCTGTTGCAAGACTGCTCGCCTGTTTGATTTGCCTCGGTAAGAGATTGAATCAGTTAACAGACTCTTGTCCAGAGGCAATTTTTATCAAATTTTTTCATGGCCGAGATTCATGAATCGGATGAATCACTTAAGCCCCAAAAAAACTTGTCAGCCCTCCAGCGTGCGCGTCAGAATATCCGAAACATTGCGTGAAAGTCCCCCCGCGGTCGCCATCAGCGTCAGTGCTGATTTGGCCGCAGCCTTCCGGTTTGGCTCATAATTGGCCCAGCTGCGGAACGCCGTCAGTACCCGCGCGGCCACTTGCGGGTTGCGCCCGTCCACATCGCGGCAGAAGCTGGTGACAAAGCGGAACCCCGCCCCATCGATCCGCGCAAACTGCGCCACATTGGTCATGCCGAATGTGCCCACCAGCGAACGCAGCCGGTTCGGGTTGCTCTTCGGAAACTCCGGGCTGGCATAAATGGCGGCGACACGTTCAAGGCATTTGTCGTCCGGCGCCGAGGCGTTAAGGGCCAGCCATTTGTCGTAAACCAGCATGTCGCTGCCAAAGCGTGCCCGGAAGTCGTCGAGCAAAGCCTGCGCATCCGGCGTCCATGCGGCAACGATCGCGCCCAGTGCCGCCATCCGGTCGGTCATGTTATCAGTATCGGCATAATGCGCCCGCGCCAGGTCAGCGCTTTGCGCTTCTCCACCTGCAACCAGCAATGCCAGACATTGAGTGCGCAAGGCCCGCGCGCGCGTTGCTTCAGCGGCAATGGAATAAGGGTTGCTGATCTTGCCCAGCGCGTCATAGGCATCCTGCAGCTTGTGCGACAGTTGCGTACTGATCTCTTTCAGCAGGTCGCGGCGCACACTATGGATCACGCTCGGGTCGACATCTTTTGCCAGCGCCTGGGCTATATTCACTTCGCTCGGCAGCGCCATGGCGTGCGCCTTGAAGGCAGAGTCCAGATTGTCGTTTTCCAGTGTATCGCCCAGTGCCGTCGCCAGCGCGCTTGTCGCTTCCTTGTCAGCCAATTGCCCGCCATTGCGCACTGCGTCCAACATCAGGGTCATGGCCGCATCCTGCAGCGCCTGCCAGCGGTTGAATGGATCGCTGTCGTGCCGGGCCAGAAAAAGCCGGTCTGCCTGACTGGCCTTGGAAACCACCCGCACCGGTGCCGAAAAACCGCGAAACAGGGACGCTACGGGCCGGCTGCTCACGCCTTCAAAGGTCAAGTCCAACCGGTCCTTGTCCAGCACAATCATGTCGTTGGTCACTGTGCCGCCGCTGACAGAGGACCATTCGGTTGCATTGCCGTTCGGTCCGATCAGCCCGAATTTTACCGGCATGGCCATCGCCTGCTTGTCCGGCTGGCCCGGTGTGGGGGCCGTGTGCTGGCTCAGGCTCAACCGGTAGGTCTGGCTTTCTTGGTCCCAGTCCTCTTCCACGGTGACGGTCGGTGTGCCCGCCTGCAAATACCATTTGCCAAACTGACTGAGATCGCGCCCGCTCGAATCCTCAAACACTTTCAGCCAGGCCTCGATCGTTGTCGCGTCGCCGTCATGGCGTTCAAAATAAAGATCGGTCCCTTTGCGGAATTCTGTCTCGCCAAGAAATGTTGCCAGCATCCGAACAATCTCAGCGCCTTTTTCATAGACTGTGGCTGTATAGAAATTATTGATCTCCCGGAACTGCGCGGGACGCGCCGGATGGGCGAGGGGGCCGCCATCTTCGGGGAATTGCGCCATGCGCAAACCGCGCACATCCTCAATCCGCTTGACCGCGCGCGACCGCTCGTCCGAGGTGAATTCCTGGTCGCGGAAAACAGTCAGTCCTTCCTTAAGGCAAAGCTGGAACCAGTCCCGGCAAGTGATTCTGTTGCCGGTCCAATTGTGGAAATACTCATGCGCGATAATGCTCTCGATATGCGCATAGTCGGCATCCGTCGCCGTCTCGGGCCGAGCCAGCACATAACGGTCATTGAAGATATTCAGCCCCTTGTTTTCCATCGCGCCGAAATTGAAATCGCTCACGGCAACGATGTTGAAAACATCGAGATCATATTCCCGCCCGAACCGCTTCTCGTCCCAGGCCATAGAGCGCTTTAGCGCGTCCATTGCATAGGCGCATTGGTCTTCCTTGCCATGCTCGCAATAGATTGCAAGTGCCACATGGCGTCCGGATGCGGTGGTGAATGCATCCCGATACGCACCCAGATCGCCCGCGACCAGCGCAAACAAATAGGAGGGCTTGGGATGCGGATCGTGCCAAAGCGCAAAATGCCGCTTGTCCCCGTCATCGCCACTTTCCACAAGATTGCCATTGGCCAGCAGCACGGGCGCCAGCGTCTTGTCCGCGCTTACCCGCACCGTATAGGTCGAGAGAACGTCGGGCCGGTCGAGAAAATAGGTGATGCGGCGAAAGCCTTCGGGTTCGCACTGCGTGCACCACACGCCATTTGAACGATAAAGCCCCATCAGCTCGGTATTGTCTTCCGGGCTCAGCATCACTTCCGTCTCAAGCACAAACCGGCGGGAAGGTGGGGAAAACACGGTCAGCCCATCTGGCCCAGCTTCAAACAGGTCCAGCCCCAATGGCGCGCCATCGAGCGCGATCGATGTCAGCTCCAGCGCCTTGCCGTCCAGCACCAGCGGCGTATCCGGCGTCGTGCCTTCCGCGGGCTCAATCGTCAGCAATGCCGTGACTTTTGTGAGCTTGGGCTCAATCTCCACCCGCAGCTCTACCTTGGGAATAAGATAAGCGCTGGGCTTGTAGTCCTTGAGATATGTCGTTTGCTCGTTTTCAGTGCGCATCGCCAAAGCTCCCATCTAGAAACAACCAAACTTGTAAACTGTGGCCATTGGGTGACAGCCGATTCTCAGCTTTGGTGTAATCTGCTCGGCTGGCAACTACCTTGCTTGGATGCCCCCCGTCAATTTTGCTGATGGGCCATCGGGTGGCGGTCTACGCGTCGCTCCTCTGCGATCACGAAACGTATCGAGCGCGCAAAATCCACATAACGATCAGGTGCCTTATGCTGAGCTGGTTTGAACGCCGCCTCAACCCCTATCCAACCGACGACCTTTCAGTGCCACCGAAGGGGCTGTTCGGCTTTTGTATGCATTATATGCATGGGCTGAAACGTTGGCTGGCATTAATGGCGGTCCTCACCGCACTCATTGCCATTGCCGAGGTTTCGCTGTTCGGCTTCCTCGGCAATATCGTCGATTGGCTTGGCGAGGCCGACAAGACCAGCTTCCTCGATAATGAGGGCGGGCACCTTTTCGCAATGGGCGTGCTGGTCGTGGTTGTGCTGCCACTGATTGTATTTCTGCAAAACCAGGTCATCCATCAAACGCTGCTGGGCAATTTCCCCCAGCGCGTGCGCTGGATGCTGCATCGCTATTTGCTCCGCCAGTCCATGGGCTATTTTCAGGACGAGTTCGCCGGCCGTGTCGCTGCCAAGCTGATGCAGACATCACTGGCCGTGCGCGAAGTGGTGATGAAACTGCTCGACGTGCTCAATTACGTCATTGTTTATTTCATCGGTGCGGTCATTCTGGCTGCCGCCAATGACTGGCGGCTGGCTTTGCCGTTTCTGGTCTGGGTGGCCGCCTACGCCATGCTTTTGCGCTATTACGTGCCCCGCTTGCAGACAATCTCCGCAGCCCAGGCCGATGCACGCTCATTGATGACCGGCCGCGTCGTCGACAGTTACACCAATATCGCCACGGTCAAACTCTTCTCCCACTCCCGGCGCGAGGAAGCCTTTGCCCGTGAGGGCATGGATGAGTTCCTCGGCACGGTGCACGGGCAAATGCGGATTGTCACCAAGCTCTCTTCATCGCTCTATGTGCTCAATTCATTGCTGCTGTTCTCGGTCACCGCCGTTGGCATCGCCCTCTGGTTGCAGGATTTTGCCTCGGTCGGCGCCGTCGCAATTGCGGCGGGCCTGGCGCTGCGTTTCAACGGCATGTCGCAATGGATCATGTGGGAGATGTCAGCCTTGTTCGAAAATATCGGCACGGTGCAGGACGGCATAAATTCCTTCACTCTGCCGCGCGCGGTGGCAGACGCACCTGATGCAAAGCCGCTGACCAATGTGAAGGGTGCCATCGCTTTCAACGATGTCCATTTCCATTATGGCCGCGATGGCGGGATCATCGAAGGGCTTTCCCTCAGCATCAAGGCGGGCGAAAAAGTCGGTCTGGTCGGGCGCTCCGGCGCGGGAAAATCCACTCTGGTCAACCTGCTGTTGCGCTTCTATGACGTTGAAGGCGGCAGTGTGACCATCGACGGCACCGATATTGCCAAAGTCACCCAGGAAAGCCTGCGGGCCAATATCGGCGTGGTCAGCCAGGATACATCGCTGCTGCATCGCTCCGTGCGCGATAATATCGCCTATGGCCGGCCCGATGCCAGCGAGGCGGAAGTCCTTGCCGCCGCTCAAAAGGCAGAGGCGGCCGATTTCATCCCTGACCTGTCCGATGCGCGCGGCCGCACCGGTTATGACGCCCATGTGGGTGAGCGCGGTGTGCGCCTCTCCGGCGGTCAGCGGCAGCGCATTGCCATCGCCCGCGTTCTGCTCAAAAATGCACCGATCCTCGTGCTGGACGAAGCCACATCCGCCCTCGATTCAGAGGCGGAAGCGGCCATTCAAAGCCAGCTCGACAGCCTGATGCAGAAAAAGACTGTCATTGCCATTGCACATCGCCTTTCCACAATCGCGGCAATGGACCGGCTCATTGTTCTTGATGCCGGCAAGATCGTCGAGCAGGGAACCCATGCCGAATTGCTGGACAAGGGCGGGCATTATGCCCGGCTTTGGGCCCGTCAGTCCGGCGGGTTTCTTGATCTCGATACCGACGAGGCGGCCGCTGAATAGGCCGTCTTACCTTTCATATCAACCATCACACCAAGGAGAACTTCCATGAGTAACGTCGAAATCAACATCCCGAAAATGGCCCATCACGCTTTCAGCCATCACCGCGTCAAACGAAAATCCCTTTACAAGTCCTGGCTCGTTCAAAGATAGGAAACACGCCGGGGCTCCAATTGTGAGAGCCTTAAATGTTCAATTCACTTTTTGACTGGTTCGATGCCCGTTATCCGGCAACCGTTCTGGCCACAAATCCGCATCCGCCCAGCGGCCTTTTGCGGTTTTATACCTATTTCATCAAACAGTTCCGTGTTGGCATTGCCGCCAAGATGGCAACCACAGCCATCGGGGCCGGTCTGGATTCGCTGCTCCCCATCTTTTTGGGGCTGGTGGTCAACCTTGTGACAGAAACCACCCGCGGTGAGATGTTCACAACCCATGGGCCACTGCTGCTGATCATGGCTGCACTCATTCTGGTGCGGCCTCTGGTATGGACGCTCGATATCCTCACCCACTTCCATGCGGTCACGCCAAGCTTTGTCGACAGGATCCGCTGGCAATCCCACTGGCATGTCATGCGCCAGAGTTGGACCTTTTTTCAAAACGACTTCGCCGGACGCGTCGCCAACAAGGTAATGCAATCGGGTGAAGCACTTGAAATGAGCTTCATGCAACTGGTTGATGCGGTCTGGTATGCGCTGGTCTTCATCATTGTCGCCATGTTCGTGCTGGCAGGGCAAAGCCCCGTTTATGCATTGCCATTGGTGACATGGCTGCTGCTTTATGTGGTCTTGATGGCCTGGTTCATGCCGCTTATCTCCCGGCAGTCCGCACGCCTCTCCGAGGAAAAATCGATTGTCACGGGGCGGGTGGTGGATTGCTACACCAACGTTCAGACCCTGAAGACTTTCGCCAGCAGTGCCCGGGAAGATGCTTACGTTTCCGACGCGCTGGAGGGGCATGCGCATGAATTCCGCCAGTTGATGCGGATTTTCTCGCGCATGTGGATCACCCTGTTCGTCATCAACGCGCTGTTGATGGTCGGTACCGCATGGATCGTGCTTGATGGCTGGAACCGGGGTGCACTCTCCAATGGCGAGGTCATCACCATCATCCCGTTCATCTGGCAGATCGTGAATATCTCCGGCTGGATTCTGGATGTAGCCTCGAACATCTTCCGCAATATTGGCAATGTTCGCGACAGCATGGAAACCATCGCCAAACCTTTGACCATGAACGACAAGCCCGACGCAGAGACCATCAAGGTCTCCAAAGGCGAGATCGTTTATGAAAATGTCAGCTTCAACTATTGGAAGGGCGAAAAAGGCCAGGTTATCGGTGATTTCAATCTCACCATCAAACCGGGCGAAAAGGTCGGGCTGATCGGCCGCTCCGGGGCGGGCAAATCCACCCTGGTCAGCCTGTTGCTCCGCCTGTTCGACGTGGAGAAGGGCCGGGTGTTGATTGATGGTCAGGATGTGCGCGATGTGAGCCAGGACAGCCTGCGTCACGTCATCGGTCTGGTCAGTCAGGATACCTCGCTGCTGCACCGCTCAATCCGTGAAAACATCAAGTATGGCAAACCTGACGCCAGCGACGCGGAAATGATCGCTGCCGCAAAACAGGCGCACGTACACGATGTGGTCGAGGAACTGAGTGATCGCGACGGGCGTTCCGGTTACGATGCTCAGGTCGGCGAACGCGGTGTCAAACTGTCTGGCGGACAGCGGCAGCGTGTTGCCATTGCGCGCGTCTTGCTCAAGAATGCGCCGATCCTGCTTCTGGATGAAGCAACCTCTGCTCTCGACTCCGAGGTGGAAGCTGCAATTCAGGAACAATTGCAGGAGCTCATGCGTGACAAAACGGTCATCGCCATTGCCCACCGCCTCTCCACGATCGCTGCGATGGACAGGTTGGTGGTGATGGACAAGGGCCAGGTTGTTGAGCAGGGTACCCACGCAGAACTGCTGAAGACCGGCGGACATTATGCCCAGCTCTGGGCCCGTCAGTCTGGCGGGTTCCTTGATCTCGACAAACAGGATGTAACGGCTTGATCGTTGCGTTCTTGCCTTGAAGGGGGCGTCGAATGCCTTTTATTCTCTGGGTCAGCCACCTGTTCGAAAAATGGATTGACCCCTTTCGGCGCCCCGCTTTGTCACAGCCGCCAGATAATGTCTGGCGGTTTTTCTGGCATTATCTCAGCCAGGCCAAGCTCGCCCATCTTTCCCTGCTGGTGCTCACCGGCCTGGTCACATTGTTTGATGCCGTGTTCTTTTATTATATGGGCCGTCTGGTCGATATGCTGGATGGCAGCATTGCCAATGGCAACTGGAACGATTTTATCGGCCTTTACGGTTCTGAATTGCTCATCATGGTGGCTGTCATCGTCGTGGGGCGCTTTATGGCGCCAACCTTGCTGGCCCTCCTGGAGGGGCAAACCATAGGACGCAGTTTCAATTCTCTGGTCATGTGGCAGGCCTATACCCACGTGTCGCGCCAGAGCATGTCCTTCTTCAACGATGATTTTGCCGGGCGTCTGGTGACCAAGGTTTCACAGGCCGCCAGTGCCATGAGTGATTTCACCAGTGCTTTCATCCAGATCGCCTGGGCTTTTGCCATTTTCGCCATCACCACCATGGTGCTGTTCTTTCAGCTCGATTGGCGCATGCTCGCGCTGATTGTCGTCTGGTTGGTTACATTTGCCCTGATGGCATGGTATTTTGTGCCCCGCATGCGCGCCCGCGCCGCCGCCAATGCCGAGGCCAATTCAGTATTGAGCGGGCGTGTCGTTGATACTTTTTCCAATATCCAGACCCTTAAATTGTTCTCCAGCGAGGATGATGGCGACAATTATGTCCGGCAAGGTTTTACCCGTCAGCTCGAAGCCGCGACCATTCTGACCCGTCAGATCACGGGCATGCGCGCCGCGCTCGGCCTGCAGTCAACGCTGATGTTGCTGGCATTCGGGGCGCTCGCCATCCAGCTTTGGGCCGATGGCAAGATCACCGTCGGCGCGGTTGCCTTCTCGCTCAGCCTTGTTCTACGACTTAACATGATGCTGGGGCGATTAATGGGTCAGCTCAACGGGTTGATGCGCAGTTTCGGCGTTGTCCAGAACGCCATGGAAACCATTGCCCAACCGCTGCATCTCATGGATGCGCCTGATGCGACGATCCTTAAAACTGAAGGTGGCAGTATCCATTTCGACAATGTCAGCTTTGGTTATCTGGGCGATCGGGGTGTGGTGCATAACCTCAATCTCGAAATCCGGGCTGGCGAGCGGATCGGCCTTGTTGGGCGCTCAGGGGCCGGCAAATCGACGATCGTCAATCTTTTACTGCGTTTTTACGACGTGGATGCAGGTGCTGTGCTGATTGATGGTCAGAATATTTCAAAGGTTACCCAGGATTCGCTAAGAGCCAGTATTGGCGTTGTGACCCAGGATACCTCGCTGCTGCACCGTTCAATCCGGAATAATATCAAGGCGGGCAACCCAATGGCGGACGATGCGGCCATGATCGCCGCCGCCAAAAGCGCCGAGGCGCACGAGTTCATTCTCAAACTCGCAGATCAGCGTGGTCGCACCGGTTATGACGCCGAAGTGGGTGAGCGGGGTGTGAAACTGTCTGGCGGTCAGCGTCAGCGGGTGGCGATTGCCCGGGTTCTGCTCAAGAACGCGCCGATCCTTGTGCTGGATGAGGCAACAGCAGCGCTGGATTCAGAAGTGGAAGCGGCCATTCAAAGCCAGCTCGACCGGCTGATGCAAAACAAGACCGTCATTGCTATCGCGCATCGCTTGTCCACCATCGCGGCTATGGACCGGCTGATTATTCTTGATGAGGGGCATGTGATTGAGCAGGGAACCCACGACGAATTGCTGGCCAAAGGGGGGCATTATGCCCAGCTATGGGCACGGCAGTCAGGCGGGTTTCTGGATTTGGACCAGACCGAATAGCGCAAAAAAAAGCAAACGTTCTGATAAGCCAGAACGTTTGCTTTAGTCTCTTTTGTTCAACAGGCGTCGTATAACGTCATTGCCTGTATTCACACGGTATATGAATTTATGAATGCTGTTTCAAAGCTCCGGTTGTTGTGATTTCTGCACCGCGCTCATCGCCATTGCAATATAGGCGATAAAGCGTGTCCAGCATTGCTTCCACCTCATAGGAGGACAGTCTGTACATAATTGACTGGCCCGCGCGTCTGGTAGCCACAATGCCAAGCGCTCTGAGCTTGGCGAGATGTTGTGAAAGGGGCGATTGGCGTAGCTCAACGAGATCGGCGATCTCGCTTACACTCTTCTCCGAATCCAGCAGATGACAAAGGATCATCAGCCGTTTCTGATTGGCCATCGCGGCGAGCAGCTGGGTCATTTCCTCAGCGTGTTCTTGTATGTGGATTGCGTCCATTTTCAATCATTTTTAGAGTGCTAGGTGACGTCTTAAGTATTGCAGGTTGCCGTACACCTGCGGCTGGCACCAAGAACCATTCCCATTGCTCTTGATATCAGTCATGCTGAATCTATCACCGCAATAACTTCCGGTCTTGTATTTATCTGCTATTTCAGACCGCTTGCTTCCCGTCTAACCCGATTTTGAGTTCGTTATTCTCGCGACGGCGAAGCGGTCGAAAGAGTAATGATGACGGTTGGCGTCAGCTTTTATTGGGAAAATCAGACTTTCCCGTTACAGATTTAACAATGATGCGGCGGCAGCTGTTGAGGCTTTGGTAACCAGACACAAAACTTGTGAATAACCTGAATCTGTGTTCGGTCGCCTTTGTTTGTGCCTCGATTTCCACCAATTCCGGCAATCCGCAGGCAGGATTGACGGGCGCACGCTATTCATTTTCCCCGGCGCTTTCGGAATTGTAGCGGGTGTGGTTTAAGCTTGGGGCATGTTGTATTTCGGGGGAGGGGCAGATGACTGCGCGCGAAAATTCATCCGCAAATTTTGAATATGCCGAGATAGATCTCGGCGGCACATTTTCCCTTCACACATCTGCTCGGCCATCGCTCGACGCGACCATTACATTGCCTGGCGATGTGCACGCTGCATTGATTGGTTCAGGCGAAATTCCGGATCCCTATTTCGGCGACAACGAGCAGGCTGTGATGTGGGTCAGCGAAGTGCCCTGGACAGTCGAGCGGCACTTCGATGTCAGCGCCGAAATGGCCGAGGGCCATTTAACTTTGACCTTGGGTGAAATCGATTGCATCGCGGCCGTCAAACTGAACGGAAAATTGCTGGCACGCGTTGATAACCAGTTCATTCGTAACGATTTTAACGTCACCGGCAAAATTCATCCTGGCGAAAATACGTTAAGAATAGAGTTTGGCGTCGCGCGTGAAATCGCCAAAAAACGTTACGACGCGCACCCGTTTCCCATTCCGTATGCGCAGATGAATCAGCCCTATATGGCGCACATAAATTTCCTCCGAAAAGCTGCCTGTCATGGTGGCTGGGACTGGGGGATTTGCCTGATGCCCATTGGTGTCTATGGCACCATGAAACTGCGTCGATCAAGGCGGGCGCGCATTGAAAGCGTGCAGGTCACCCAGCAACACGGCAAGGACAGCTGCGACCTGATAATCACCACCCGCGTCCATGCCTTTGCCGATGGCGAGGTTGCGCTTTCACACACCATCGATGGTCAGCAGGTCGGGGGCAAAAAGCGGGTGGTCGCGGGTGAAAATATCCTCATTGAGAGGGTGCGAATCACTAATCCGCAGATTTGGTGGCCTTTTGGGCAGGGCAAGCAGCCTCTTTATCCCCTCACCACGAATCTGGATGGTGAATTCACGAAGCGTGAAATTGGCCTTCGGAATCTTGAGTGGATCGTCGAAAAAGACGCTATCGATCATGCATTCAAATGCCGGGTCAATGGCCGCGACATCACCATGCTCGGCGCCAACTGGATCCCTGCCGATGCAATTCCCTCGCGCATCACCAAAGAGGTGGTGCGCGACCTGCTTGAAAGTGCAGTCGCTGCCAATATGAACATGATCCGCGTCTGGGGCGGCGGGCAGTATGAGCCGGATTATTTTTACGAGATTTGCGACGAGCTAGGTATTCTCGTCTGGCACGATTTCATGTTCTCGTGCATGTCCTATCCCACCAATCCCGAAATGCTCGACAGCATTCGCACCGAAATCACCCAGCAAGTGCGCCGCCTCAGCCATCACGCCTGCATTGCGCTGTGGTGTGGCGACAATGAAGTCATCGGTTCGATCAACTGGTACGAGGAAACGCGCAACAACCGGGACCGTTTCGTCGCCAATTACGACCGGCTCTCCAACTTGCTGGCCGGCATTGTCGCCGAGGAAGATCCCGGCCGCCGCTTCTGGCCGTCCTCGCCCTCGCTCGGCTATATGGATTTCGCCGATGGCTGGCACATCGATACCCGCGGTGACATGCATTACTGGGATGTCTGGCACTCGGCCAAACCGTTTGAGGCCTATCGCACGGTCAACCCGCGCTTCGCTTCCGAATTCGGCTTCCAGTCTTTCACCTCGATGAATGTCATCGAAAGCTTTACGACGCCCGAAGACCGCAATCCCTCATCTCCTGTGATGGAAACCCATCAGCGCAATGATGGCGGCAATGCCCGTATTCTGGAGACAATGTGCCGCTATTTTCGTTTCCCAAAGGGGTTCGCGGAAATGGTGTTTCTCAGCCAGGTGCAACAGGGCCTCGCCATCAAGACGGCGATTGAATACTGGCGCTCCACCAAGCCGCGCTGCATGGGCACGCTGTTCTGGCAGATCAACGATTGCTGGCCGGTCGCCAGCTGGGCGTCGCTCGATTATGGCGGGCAGTGGAAATTGCTGCACTACATGGCCCGCCGCTTCTTCCTGGCCCAAAACGTTGTCGCTATCCCCGATACGGCCAAAAATGCCATCGTGCTGAGAGGCATCAACGACAGCGCCGGTAAGGCAGAGATCAATCTCACGGTCAGTGCCGTCCATACCAATGGCAATATCCGCCCGCTGCACCAAGGCCAGCACAGCCTTAACCCGGACAAGGCCATCGATCTCCTCCGTCTCCCCCTTGCCGATCTGGCGGCGGGCGAATTCCTGTTCTTTGAATGGTCCGACAAGGACGGTGTGCTGCTGGGCGAAAACGACTTCTTCCCCCGCGCCTATAAATATTACGAGATTGAAGCCGCGCGGATCAAAGCAACATGGTCCAGCCCGGACGGCAAACCGGTCCTGACCCTGACCACCGACAAGCCAGCCTTTTTCGTCACCGCTACCACCGATATACCGGGCTATTTCTCCGACAATGCGGTCACGCTTCTGCCCGGCCGCGAAACCTCGCTGAGCTTCACCCCCCGAAAAGGTGCCAACCCAAGCCAGGCAGCTTTGGCCAAGGGATTAAAACTTCAGCACTTGCGCGAAACCTATTGATCGCACCTTACCCAAACCCTTTGACGGGCTTATAGTCCGCCCAAAATCCGCAATTTTATAAAACTACTCGGAGTTTTAAGTGTCACAGGCCTCCATCAAGCGCAGCCAGGTCAACCAGATCATGCGCGAAAGCGACGAATTCATCCGTTCCTTCGGCTACATCATGCCGCCTTTCGCCTATTGGTCGCCGGCCGAAATGCAGGCGCGCAAGGCTGAGATTGCCAATATCATCGATGCGGGCCTCGGCTGGGATATTTCCGATTATGGCCTTGGAAATTTTGCCGAAACAGGCCTGTTCCTGTTCACGGTGCGCAACGGCAATGTCGATGATCTGAAAAAAGGCACCGGCATGCTCTACGCCGAAAAGGCGATGATCAGCCGCGAGAATCAGTATTCCCCCATGCACCGCCATAATCTGAAGGCTGAAGACATTATCAATCGTGGCGGTGGCACTCTAGTCATCGAACTGTTCGGCGACACCGACGGCAAATGCGATCGCTCAAAGGGCACGGTCGTTCATACGGACGGCATCCGCCGCGAACTCGAACCCGGCCACAAACTGCGTTTGGCTCCCGGCGAAAGTGTCACCCTGATGCCCAACGAACACTGGCATGCCTTCTGGGGTGAGGGGGGTGATGTGTTCATCGGCGAGGTGTCCACCGTCAACGACGACAATACCGACAATGTGTTCGAGGACCCGCGCATCTCCCGCTTTTCCGGCATCGAGGAAGACGAAGAGCCGCTGCACCTCCTGGTCAGCGATTATCCGAAATGGCTTGGTTGAGGGCAGGGGCGGCCACATCCAAACCCTCATCCGTCGGGCTCAGGATGAGGCTGGGCGCCCACCGCCAAGGTCTCCGCCGTCATCCGGGGCGCCAATCCCCGCCCCAAATGCATTATCGGCAATTCTGTATACAACGGGATTGTCACGTCGCCTGCCATCACGCTAGAAAAGGGGCACGCAACAAAAGCAGCATGTGCCCCGGTTCCCGCGAGCGCACATGAGAGGAGATATGATGCCTAACGGAAAGCCCCCCTTTCGCGCCGATCACGTCGGCAGCTTCTTGCGCCCGCATCGGCTTGCCGAAGCGCGCGAAAAATTCTTCCGCGACGCGCTGCCCGCCGCCGAATTGCGCGCGCTTGAAGACGAATGCATCAATGAACTTGTGCAAAAACAAAAGGATGTGGGGCTAAAGGGCATCACCGATGGCGAATTGCGCCGCACCTTTTTCCACGTCGATTTTCTTGAGCACCTTGATGGCGTCGACGTTACCTATGGCGAGTTCAAAACCGGTTTCCGCAAGGATGACGGCACAGAAGTTGGCTTCCGTCCGCCCACCATGCACGTCAATGGCAAGCTCAAGCACGTCAAGCCGATTCAGGGTGCGGATTTCGATTTCCTCAAAAAATCCGTCGGGCCGGACCACACGCCAAAAGTTTGTATACCGGCGCCCTCTATGCTGCACTTCCGCGGCGGGCGTGATGCCATCTCAGAAGCGGTTTATCCAGATCTTGAAGCCTTTTATGAAGATTTGACCGCGGCCTATCGTGCTGAAGTCAAGGATCTGGCAGACCGTGGTTGCCGTTATCTGCAGATGGACGACACCAATCTGGCCTATCTCTGCGATCCAGAGATCCGGGCGCGCACAGCCGCCCGTGGCGATGATCCCGATGCGCTCACCAAGCTCTATTGCCGCCTGGTCAATGATTCCATCAAGGACAAGCCCGACGATATGGTGATCTCCATTCACCTGTGCCGTGGCAATTTCAAAAGCGCCTGGGTCGCGCAGGGCGGTTACGAACCCGTTGCTGAAATCCTGTTCAACGAAATGGCCATTGATGGCTTCTTCCTTGAATATGATGATGAGCGTTCCGGCGATTTTGCCCCGCTGCGCCACATGCCCAAGGGTAAAACCGTGGTGCTCGGGCTGATGAGTTCGAAAAAGGTTGATGTTGAAAGCGCCGATGCCATCAAGACCCGCATCGATGAAGCGTCGAAATATGTGCCGCTCGATCAGTGCGCGCTGTCACATCAATGCGGTTTCTCCTCCACCGCTCATGGCAATGATCTGGTGGAAAAGGATCAATGGGACAAGCTCGAACGTTGCGTTGAAGTGGCGATGGATGTTTGGGGCGAAGTCTAGCCCCCCGCGTCATTCCCGTTTCAGGGGGATGACACGATAATTGAGATGATATCCAGAGCGGTTCCGGCCTTGCCGAAACCGCTCTGCCGTCATTTGGAGCGCCAAAGGCGCGCGGCAATCCGGCAGCGGCGTGTGCAATTTACAAACTATCCTATCCCCTGATCGCTTTCTGCCGGTGTGGATGACGGGTTATGGCCACGCGCGTCGAGCTCGAGGGTGACGAATAGGTGAAACGGGTGGCTTGTTTGTGGGCTGGGTACTGGAGGGCTTGGGGCCACAGCGTCATTCCCGCGCAGGCGGGAATGACGAGGAGCGGACTTGTGTCATCTCCCTCCCCTTGATGGGGAGGGTGGCCCGGCAAAGCCGGGTCGGGTGGGGTGGAGCCACAAGTTCGGTATTGGCGGAGAGATTGCAGAGCCCCTGTTTGGCCCTGTCGGGCCGCCCCCAACCCTTGATCCCTCCCGACGAGGGGGAGGGAGAAGAAGGGCCCGCACGCAATCCTTTTCCAATCTCTCCGGCGTCATTGCTTAAGCACCGCTCGCGATGACAAAAGCTGTTTCCAGCAAAACCTGAACGGCTCTAGTTTTCCTGCGCTGTGACATCACGAATGGTCTGCATCAGCATGATCATTTGCGGTGAAAGGGTGGCGTCGCCTCTCGTGGTCAGCCCCACTGAGCCGCGGGTTTCGCTGGTATCGACCGGCAGCGTGGCAAAACTGCCCTGCGCCACCTCATTGGCGACCACCCCGAACGAAATAATCCACACCGCATCATTGCTGCGTACAAAGGCGCGGCCAAAACTGTCTGAGACCGTTTCGATCAGTGTCGGCAGGTCCACAAGGCCATGGGTGATCAAAAACCGGTCGACAAACGGACGGATCACCGAGCCGGGCGGGGGCATCAGCACGGGAAATTCGCCAATCCGGTCAAAGGCCAGCTTGTCACTGGCCAGAAGCGGATGCCCCTTGCGCACCACAAAGGCAATCTGTTCGGAATAAAGATGTTCAAAGGCCAGTCCCTGCATGAGCTCGGGCGCGGCAAGCCGTCCCACCACCATATCAAGGTCGCCCACGCGCAACTGGTTGAGCATCACCGTGTTTTCGCCGGTGACCACCCGGATGCCCGTCCCGCTTTCCTCTTTGAGAAATAATTCGACCGCCTTGGGCATTACCCGGGCCGAAACAGTCGGCAATGCCCCCACCCGAACCGTAGGCCCACGCCCGCCCAGCTCACGCTTGACGGAATCGATGCCTTGCTGGATGGCGGCAACGCTGGTGCCGGCATGACGCAGAAATACCTCACCCTGCCGCGTGATGCGTATGCCGCGCCCGTCTTTTTCCACCAGCTTGGTGCCCAGAACGGCCTCCAGCTCGCGAATGGTCTTGGTCACCGCCGGCTGGCTGACATGAAGCATTTCCGCGGCTGTGCTCACGCTTTTTTGCCGCGCAACTTCCAAAAATGTCTGCAAATGCCGGAATCGAACCCGTAATTGCGACATCAGCACCCTCCAAATAACCACCTCGTTATAGGATAGGGCGAAAACATCAATTTACCTAACCAAAAAATGCTAGAATAATCGCCAAACTTAAAATTGCTTTGGCCTGGGGCAGCTTGAGGCAGACAGACCGTGCCGGTGCGCTATGATGAAAAATCGGGCGCAACGGGTAGTGGAGGTATAATGCTGGCGACTTTGGAAAAATGGGTGGAGGGACTGGTCAAGACCGTCGCCATCCTTGGGGGCATTGTTTTGGCTGCAATAGCCATTATGACGGCCGTGAGTATTATCGGCCGGGCGCTCTTGCCTCTCGGTTTGCGGCCGGTGCCGGGCGATTTTGAACTGGTTGAGGCAGGCACGGCATTTGTTGTCACGGCCTTTTTCCCATGGTGTCAGTTGCGGCGCGGCCATGCCAGCGTGTCCATCCTCACTGATTTGTTGGGCATGCGTGCCAATTTGGTCATCGATTTGATTGCCGACGCGCTATTGCTTTTTGCGGCAGTCATCATGACCTGGCGTCACATTTACGGCATGCTCGACAAGCAGGCCTATGGCGAAACCACCTTCATTCTGCAATTCCCGCTTTGGTGGGCCTACGCCTTGTGCGTCATCGGCCTTGTTACCTGGGTAATCGCCGGGCTTTGGGCTGTTGTGGGTGACATCAGAGCACTTATGCGCAACCAACGGCGCGTTGAAGATGCAGGAGCGATACATTGACCAGTCTAGAAATCGGCCTCTGGTCATTTCCCTTTTTGCTGTTGCTGATCTTCATCCGCATTCCAATCGGTCTGGCGATGTTGATTGTCGGCGTGCTCGGCAATTATTTCGTGCGCGGCTCCTTCACGCCTATCCTGGCCCAGATGAAGGACCTGAGCTTCTCAACCTTTTCCGCATACTCCCTTTCCATCATTCCGCTGTTTTTGCTCATGGGGCAGTTCGCAGCATTGGGCGGTATGTCGCAATCCCTGTTCAAGGCCGCAGCGACATGGCTCGGCCACCGTCGGGGCGGGGTTGCCATGGCAGCGGTGGGGGCATGTGCCGGTTTCGGTGCCATTTGCGGCTCCTCTTTGGCAACTGCGGCCACGATGGGGCAGGTCGCCCTGCCGGAACTAAAACGTTACGGATATTCAGGTGCGCTCTCCACGGGCGCACTCGCAGCGGGTGGAACCTTGGGCATTCTCATCCCGCCATCAGTTATTCTGGTGATCTATGCCATCCTGACTGAACAGAATATCGCCAAGCTCTTTGTCGCCGCGTTCGTTCCGGGCATTCTGGCAGCGATTGGTTATATGATCGCCATTTCCATCTATGTCCGCCTCAAGCCGGATTCCGCCGGCAGCAGGGCCCGTGCCCCTTACCGCGAGCGTTTTGCCGCTCTGATGGGTGTCTGGCCTGTGCTGATTGTTTTCTTTCTGGTGGTCGGCGGCATCTATTTTGGCTGGTTCACGCCAACCGAGGCTGCAGGTATTGGTGCGGTCGGCACCGGCGTAATTGCCCTGCTCAACGGCGGGTTGACGCGCAAGACCTTTATCGAGGCCATTCTGGTCACGGCGTCCGCCACCGCGATGATCTTCCTCATCGTCTTCGGTGCCAATGTCTACAATGCCTTCCTCGCCCTGTCGCAATTGCCACAGGAAGCGGCGGCTTTTGTCACCGCCCAGGGGTTCAACCCGTGGCTGGTGCTGGCCATCATTCTGTTGCTCTACATGGTGTTTGGCTGCGTCATGGATTCACTTTCCATGATCCTTTTGACCATTCCCATTTTCTTTCCCATCGTCTCCGTCTTGGATTTCGGTTTGCCGCCGGGAGAATTCGGGCTGTGGTTCGGCATTCTGGTGCTCATCGTGGTTGAGGTGGGGCTGATCACGCCACCGGTGGGCATGAATCTGTTCATCATCAACAGCATGGCCAAGGATACCTCCATGCTCGACACTTATAAGGGTGTCTTGCCCTTCGTCATTTCCGATGTGATCCGCGTAATCATTCTGACCGCGTTCCCGGTCATCTCGCTCTTTGTTGTCCGTTGGCTGTATTGATGAGGAATATCGAATAATGCGCAAACAGGTTGCGATCATAGGTTCCGGTCCTGCCGGTTTGTTTCTGGGGGCTTTGCTCGAAAAGTCAGGCATCGACACCATAATCCTTGAGCGGCGTTCGCAGGACTACGTGCTGGGCCGCATCCGTGCCGGTGTGCTTGAACAGGGCACGATGGAAATGCTGGATGCAGTGGGCTGTGGTGCGCGCATGCGTGAGGAGGGGCTAATCCATGACGGGTTCGATCTGACCTTTGATGGGCGTCGCCATCGTATCGACCTGTCCGAATTGACCGGCGGGAAAACGGTGATGGTCTATGGCCAGACGGAAGTCACCCGTGACCTCATGGATGGGCGTGATGCGGCGGGCCATGCGATCGTTTACGAGGCGGAGAATGTCACCCCTCACGATTTCGACAGCGCCAGGCCCTATGTCACCTATGACAAGGACGGCGTAAGTCAGCGCGTTGACTGCGATGTCATTGTCGGCTGCGATGGTTTTCACGGCGTTTGCCGCAAATCCGTGCCCGAGGGCAGCATCACGGAATTCGAAAAGGTCTATCCCTTCGGTTGGCTTGGGGTCTTGGCCGATGTGAAGCCCGTCGCTGACGAGCTGGTTTATGCCAATCACAGCCGTGGTTTTGCCCTGTGTTCCATGCGCTCGCTCACCCGCAGCCGCTATTACGTGCAGTGCGATCTCTCCGACAAGGTCGAGAACTGGAGCGATGATGCCTTTTGGGATGAATTGCGCCGGCGTCTCCCCCCGAAGCTGGCCGAGGCGGTCAATACCGGGCCATCAATCGAAAAATCCATTGCCCCTTTGCGTTCCTTCGTTGCCGAACCCCTGACCTTCGGGCGCATGCTGCTGTGCGGCGATGCCGGCCATATCGTGCCGCCCACCGGTGCCAAGGGGCTCAACCTCGCTGCCAGCGATGTTTTCTATGCCAGCGAAGCCATCCGTGACTTTCTTGACGACGGCAATGAAAAAAGCCTCAAGCACTATTCCACCCGCGCCCTCAAGCGCATCTGGAAGGCTGAACGGTTCTCCTGGTGGATGACCTCCATCCTGCACCGCTTCCCGGCAGACGGTGATTTCAATCAGAAAATCCAGGAAGCTGAACTGGATTACCTGGTCCACTCAAAAAATGCCTCGGCATCGCTCGCTGAAAATTATGTGGGCCTGCCTTATTGACGGGGAAATCCAAAACCTTTCCAAACCTCTATGAGTTTGCAAAAAATGCGGTTAAATTATAACGGTATGTTTATAGGTCATGCCACGGAATTCATTTTACGATCGCCTTTAAGCTAGAGAAGATCATACATCCACGGGAGGATACCGTATGAAACATTTTGCAACATTGATTGGTGCAGTTGCCACGGCAGCTGTGCTTTCTGGAACCGCGCTGGCGCAGGACGTCACGCTACGTCTGCATCAGATGCTGCCGCCACAGGCAACCATTCCTGCCAAGGCCATCACGCCCTGGGCCGAGCGTATCGAGGAACAGTCTGAAGGCCGGATCAAGATCGAACTTTATCCGACCATGCAGCTCGGCGGCGCGCCCCCGCAGCTGTTCGACCAGGCCAAGGATGGCGTGGTGGACGTGATCTGGACCGTTTTGGGCTACACACCCGGCCGTTTCCCCAAGTCCGAAGTTTTCGAAACGCCGTTCATGGTGACCACGGGCGAAGCCACCTCGCGTGCCTTCCAGAAATACGTCGAAGAATATGCCATGGATGAGTTTGCCGACGTGCACCTCATCGCCGTGCATACCCACGGCCCCGGCCTCTTCCACATGAAGGACCCGATCGAAAAGCTCGAAGATATCAAGGGCAAGAAGGTCCGTGGCGGTTCGCGCATTATCAACGAGCTGCTGATCAGCCTCGGCGCTGAGCCTGTCGGCATGCCGGTCCCGGCTGTGCCTGAAGCGCTCTCCAAGGGCGTGATCGACGGCACAACCATTCCCTGGGAAGTCACCACCGCGCTGAAGTCCAGCGAACTGGTACATAATCACACCGGCTTTACCGGCGATCATGGTCTTTACACCCAGACCTTCGCCGTGGTGATGAACAAGGATAGCTACAACAACCTGCCTGACGATCTCAAAGCCATCGTCGACGCCAATTCCGGTGTTGAAGTGGCAGCCGAATTCGGCCGTGCCATGGATATGGGCGACGAAGGCGGTCTCAAGGTTGCGCAGGATCTGGGCAATAACATCATCACCCTTGATGCTGATGAAACCGCCCGCTGGGTCGAGGTCAGCCAGCCGATCATCGACAACTGGATTGCCGGTACACCCGATGGCCAGATGCTGTTCGACGCAGCAAAGGCATTGGTGGACGAGGAATCATCCATGTAATCCATCCCTTAAAAGGATCGGATATCCGAGGCGCCGGTGAAAACCGGCGCCTCTTTTTTTGCCCCCATTCAGGGCTGCGAATGTGCAGCCCGCACGCCACCTGACAACCCCGCAGCCCCAGAACCTGACCATACGATATGCCCCGCCGCCGGGCCGCCCGACCACCCGCGCTACCGCCCCGCCGTCCGCGCCGCCCGGCCCGCCCTGCCAGACTGCCGCCCGCCCACCGCCGCTTGGTGTTTATCCCCCCGGCAGGGCAGCCGCCCCGCCTTGACAAAAATTGTATACAAGGTGTACTTAACGATGAAAGCCCAAATGGCCCTCAAGGAGGAGAGACAGATGACCGAGCAGACTTTTCCGATGAACGCATGGTATGCCGCCGCATGGGATGTGGAGCTCAAGCGCGCGCTACTTCCCCGTAAAATCTGCGGAAAACCGGTTGTTATGTATCGAAAGCGCGACGGTTCGGCGGTTGCCCTGGCCGATGCCTGCTGGCATCGTCTGCTCCCGCTCTCCATGGGCGAGCTGCATGAGGACAATGTCATTTGCGGTTATCACGGTCTTGAATTCGATGACACAGGCCGCTGTGTATACATGCCCTCACAGGACACCATAAACCCCTCCGCCTGCGTCACCTCCTATCCGCTGGTGGAAAAGCACCGCTTCATCTGGCTGTGGATGGGCGATCCGGCCCTGGCCGATCCCGCCAAAGTCCCCGATCTGCACTGGAATGACGATCCGGACTGGGCCTCGGACGGCAAGACCATTTATGCCAAATGCGATTATCGCCTCGTGGTCGACAATCTCATGGATCTCACCCACGAAACCTTCGTGCATGGCTCCTCGATCGGCAATCGCGCCGTGGCCGAAGCCCCATTCGAAGCCACCCATACGGATACAACAGCCACCATCACCCGCTGGATGAAGGATATCACCGCGCCCCCGTTCTGGGCTGCCCAGCTTGGCCAGGCCGAACATGTGGATCGCTGGCAGATCATCAATTTTGAAGCGCCTTCAACGGTCGCCATCGATGTCGGTATCGCCCCCACGGGCACCGGCGCGCCAGAAGGCGACCGGTCGCAGGGCGTCAACGGGTTCGTGCTCAACACCATCACCCCCGAAACCGACAAGACCTGCCATTATTTCTGGGCCTTTGCCCGTAATTACAAACTCACCGAACAAGCCCGCACCCATGAGCTGCGCGAGGGCGTGGCCGGTGTGTTCCGTGAAGATGAAATCATCCTCGAAGCGCAGCAGGAAGCGATCGACAAAAATCCGGATCACGTGTTCTACAACCTCAACATTGATGCAGGTTCAATGTGGGCGCGTAAGCTGATTGATCGTATGATCGACGAAGAGCAGACACAAAAGCTCGCAGCGGAATAGGGGGGCATAATGGCTGAACGGGCCAATTCACAATCTTTGAAAGCCTTGCGCGGTGTGCGCGATCTGGTGCTTGAGGGCGAATTTCACCCCGGCGAACGCCTGTCGGAAATCGCCGTGGCCGAGCGGCTCGGCCTGTCCCGCACGCCCTTGCGCGCCGCTTTGGCACGGCTGGAGCAGGAAGGCCTGCTCGAACTAATCCCCTCGGGCGGCTATGCGGTTCGAAGCTTCACCCTTGAAGAAGTGTTCGACGCTATCGAGTTGCGCGGCGTCCTTGAAGGCACGGCAGCGCGCGTTGCCGCCGAACGGGGGGTGCAGCCAGCCAAACTGCGCGCCATCAAAACACTGGTCGAGGAACTCGACATGGCGATAGGTGAGGGGGCCGAAACCATGGATTTCGATCGCTATGTCGATCGCAATGCAGAGTTTCATGCAGCCCTTGCCGGGCTCTCCGGCTCAGAAACCATCCGGCGCGAAGTCGAGCGGGCCACCCAGTTGCCCTTCGCCTCGCCCAGTGCCTTTCTGGAAAAGCAGGAAGATGTGCCCGCCTTTCGCCGTTCGCTGGTGGGCGGCCAGTTGCAGCACAAGCTCATCGTCAGCGCCATTGAAATGCGCGAAGGGGCACGGGCCGAGGCCCTGGCCCGCGAACATGCCCGTCTGGCGCGGCAAAATCTGGAATTCGTCATCGACGAAGACCGCAGTTTGATGCGCCGTGTCCCGGCGCTCGCTTTGGTTGCGGGGTAGGGATCATGCTTAAAAACACCGATTGGCGCCGGGCAAAAGTCCGCGAATGCGTCAAAATTGCCGATGATGTGCGTCAGGTCACCTTCGATGTCGATGGCGCACTGCCGCGTTTCGATCCGGGCTCGCACACCAATATCAAGGTCGAAATCAATGGCGAACCGGCCATCCGCACCTATACATGTCTGCCCTCTCCGGCCGGCACGTTGCGCATAGGCGTCAAACTGCACCCGCAAAGCCGGGGCGGCTCGCGCTTTGTCTGGGATTTGAAGCCCGGCGATGCTTTACATATGAGTGTGCCGGAAAACCGTTTTCCCCTTTCCTGGCGCGCCGGGCATTATCTGCTGCTTGCGGGCGGCATTGGCGTCACCCCCATCTATGGCATGGCCAAAATCCTTGCAGAGCGGGGCATCGTCCCGCGCATGGTTTATGGCGGGGCCAATAGAACCGTCATGCCCTTTATCGATGAACTTCAGGCGCTGCTTGGCGACCAATTGTCGATCTATGAGGCCGACAAGAAACAAATGATCGATCTGGACGCGGAAATAGCGGCATTGCCCGAAGATGGGGAACTCTATATTTGCGGGCCGTTGGGCATGCTCAATGCCGCCAAGGCGGCCTGGGCCCGTGCTGGCCGTCCTGTCAGCCGTTTCCGCTGCGAAGTGTTCGGCGATAATGGCAAGTTCGCCGAGCATCGCTTCAAGGTGCATGTGGCGCAAAAAAATATCACCGTCGAGGTCCGGCCCGATCAGTCCATGCTGGATGCGCTGATGGAAGCTGGTGTCGACATGATTTATGATTGCCAGCGTGGCGAATGCGGCCTTTGCGCTGTCGGCATTGTCGATCTCAAGGGTGAAGTCGATCATCGCGATGTGTTCTTTTCAGAAGCGGAAAAGACCGAAAACCATCGCATGTGCGCCTGCGTTTCACGCCTCGCCAGCGGCGAAGCCACCATTGATGTGGGCTATCGCGCCTAGCTAAAATTCTGACGTGTCAGCCCTGGGGCTGGCGCGTCAATGCCCCCACATAACGCCAGAAGGCCAGATCATGCGGGCGTTCTGCCGGGCGCCATTCCGGATGCCATTGCACCGCAAAGATAGATCGCCCGTCGCGCGATGAAATGGCTTCCACAACCCCGTCCTCAGCCGTCGCCTCCACCCGCAATCCGTCACCCAGTTGGCCGATATGCTGGTAATGCACCGAATTGACCGCAAGCGTACGTTCCCCGGTGATCTCGCCCAATAGCGAGCCGGGGGCCACGTCCACGCTGTGGGTATGGCCAAACATTCCTTCAAGGTCGGCGTCATCAGCGGCATGATGGTCCATCGCGCGCGTTTCGGCGTCGCGCTGGTCGATAATCGTGCCGCCAAGCGCCACATTGATTTCCTGCAAGCCCCGGCAAATCCCGATCACCGGCACGCCTGCCGCCTGCGCCGCCATGATCAGCGATAGGGACGTGGTGTCGCGATGCGGATCGCGCGGACCACGCCCGCCCACGCCGCCAAAATGCTGCGGCTCGATATTCGATGTCGCCCCGGTCAGCAGCAACCCGTCCAGTTGTGCAATAATGGCCGGCGCGTCTTCGGGTCGGCCAAGGCTGGGAATGATCAGCGGAATCCCGTCGGCAAATTCGGCAATCCCGGCAATATAGCGTGATTTGACCGTTTGGGCGGGTTCACCCTCCAGCATCTTGTTGCAGCCGATAACGCCGATAATCGGTCTTTTTGTCATCAGAATCGGTCCCGCATGGCAAAATACAACATGGCCAGCACCAGCAAGGGCCGCCGCAACACCATGCCGCCGGGAAATTGCGGCACCGGCACTGAGGCCATGGTGTCAAACCGGCTGGCATTGCCGTGAATGGCCTCGGCCATCAATTGCCCGCAAAGGGTCGACATGCCCAATCCATGCCCGGAATAACCCGAGGCGGAAAGGATATTCGGTGCCAGCCGCGCCACATGCGGCATGCGGTTCATGGTGATCCCCAGCGTGCCGCCCCAGTAATAGTCAATCCTGGCATCGGCAAGCTGCGGATAGATCCCGACCATCCGTTTTTTCACCGAGGCGGCGATATCGTCGGGATAGCGATAGCCATAGCTTTCGCGCCCGCCAAACAGCATGCGCCGGTCTTCCGACAATCGATAGTAATTCACCACAAAGCGCGAATCCGCCACCGCCACATCATCGCGGATCACATCGCGCGCCAGCGCTTCGGAAAGCGGCTCCGTCGCAACGATATAGGAATTGATCGGCATCACTTTTGCGCCGACATGGCCCTCAAGTTCGCCGAGATACCCGTTGCAGGCCAAAAGCACATGCTCTGCGCTGACCCGGCCGCGATTGGTCTCAAGGGTGACGCGGGCACCATGGGTGATTTTGGTCACCTCGGTCTGTTCAAAAATTTGCGCCCCTTCATGCAGCGCCGCCTCGGCCAGCCCCAGGGCAAAATTGAGCGGATGCAGATGCGCCGCGCCCCAGTCCAGCGAACCGCCATGATAGGCCTCGGTGCCGATATATTCATGCAGATCGACACTGTCGACATATCCGATCTGGTCATAGCCATAGCGCTTGTTGAGATGGCGCACATAGGCTTCGGTTTCGCTCGCAAACCGCTTTTGGTGATCGGCATAGATAATGCCCGGCTTCAGGCCGCAATCGATCTTGTGCGCATGCACCAGATTCTTGACCAGATCCTTGGAGGCTTCCGCCAATTCCCAAAGGCGCATGGCATGCTCGTCCCCGAGCATTTTCTCCAGCGTCATCTGGTCCACGCGCTGCCCGGTGCCCAATTGCCCGCCATTGCGCCCGGACGCGCCCCAGCCAACCCGCTGCGCTTCCAGCACCATCACGCTATAGCCCAGTTCCGCCAGGTGATATGCGGCCGAAAGGCCGGTAAATCCGGCCCCGACAATGGCGACATCGCAAACGCTGTCGCCTTCCATCGGCCCCAGATCAAGCGTCTGGTTGGCGCTCGCGGCGTAATAGGAGGCGGGGTAGGCGCCTTTCTGGCCCTCGCTATAGAGCAGATTCATCGGGTTACCCTGCAACCATCAGGCCCTGAGCTTTGGCCGCTGCATGGGTTTCATCAAGGCTTTTTACCGCCAGTTCAATCAACGCGTCGATTTCTTCGTGATTGATCACCAGTGGCGGCGACAGGATCATCTTGTCCCCCACATGCCGCATCACCAGCCCATTACCAAAACAGGTCTCGCGGCCAATCAGCCCCACCGTGCCTTCATCGGCGGCAAATTTCGCCCGGGCCGATTTGTCCGGCGTCAGTTCCAGCGCCCCCATCAGCCCCACCATGCGGGCTTCCCCGACCAGCGGATGATCGCCCAGTTCCGCCCAGCGTTTTTGCAAATAGGGCGCGGTATCAGTCTCGACCCGCTCAACGATCTTCTCGTCTTCGAGAATGCGCAGATTTTCCAGCGCCACGGCACAGGTCACCGGATGTCCGGAAAAAGTGTAGCCATGGGCAAATTCGCCCGCCGCTTCCAGCCCGGCAATCATCCGGTCGGACACAAGGCTGCCCCCAATCGGCAGATAGCCGGAGCTCAAACCCTTGGCGATAGTCACGATATCGGGCTTGAGATCATAAAATTCGGTACCGAACCATTTGCCGGTCCGCCCGAACCCGGTGATCACCTCGTCAACGATCAAAAGGATTTCATGCGCATCGCAAATGCGCTGGATTTCCGGCCAATAGGTTGCGGGCGGAATGATCACGCCGCCGGCACCCTGAATGGGTTCGGCAATGAAAGCGGCCACATTCTCTTCGCCCAGCCGCTCGATTTCCAGCTCCAGCTGGCGGGCGCGCTCAAGGCCGAATTCTTCCGGGCTCAAATCACCGCCTTCACGATACCAGTAGGGCTGGTCGATATGCACAATCCCGGGGATCGGCATGCCGCCTTGTGCATGTATCCCGGTCATGCCGCCAAGGCTGCCGCTGCCAACGCTGGAGCCGTGATAGGCATTCTTGCGCGAAATGATGATTGATTTTTCCGGCTTGCCCTGGCTGGCCCAATAGTGCCGCACCATGCGCAGATTAGTGTCATTCGCCTCCGAACCGGAGCCGGCATAAAACACATGGTTGAGATCGCCGGGGGCTAGTTCCGCCAACTTGGCGGCGAGAGTAATCGCGGGCGGGTGCGAGGTCTGGAAAAACGTATTGTAATAGGGCAGCTGGTTCATCTGGCGCTGCGCCACTTCCCCAAGTTCGGCGCGGCCATAGCCGATATTGACGCACCACAGCCCCGCCATGCCATCAAGCAGGCGCAAGCCCTCGCTATCGGTCAGATAAACGCCTTCAGCCCGGGTGATCACGCGCGCGCCTTTTTTGTTCAGCGCGGCACTGTCGGTAAACGGGTGCAGGTGATGTGCAGCGTCGAGCGCCTGCAATTCAGCAGTCGAGAGATGGTTGTCGATACTGGCCATGATGCGCCTTTATACGTTCAGCATTAGATGTTCGCGTTCCCAAGGGCTGATCACGCTGAGGAACTCGTCATGTTCGGCACGCTTGATTGCCATATAGAGCTGGCAGAATTCAGGCCCGAGAATCTCGTGAATTTTCGGGGCTTCTTCAAACAATCCCAGCGCTTCCAGCACGTCATGGGGCAGTTCATGCGGCAACTCGCCTGCATCACTGCGCACTGGTTCGCGTGGCTTCAAGCCTTCCTTCATCCCGAGATAGCCACAGGCAAGGCAGGCCGCAATTGCCAGATAGGGATTGGAATCCATGCCCACAACCCGGCATTCAACCCGGCGTGCCGACGGCTTTGAAATCGGCACCCGCAAACCGGTGGAGCGGTTATCAATGCCCCATTCCAGATTAATCGGCGCTGCCGCCCCCGGCACCAGCCGGCGATACGAATTCACATAAGGGGCGAGCATACAAACGACCGAATTGAGATAGGTCTGCTGCCCGGCCAGAAACCCGTAAAACTTGTCTGTCGCCTCGTCATTGTCGTCATTGAACAGGTTCTTGCCGGTTTTCACATCGGTAATGCTTTGATGGATATGCATGGCGCTGCCCGGTTCCGCTTCCATGGGCTTGGCCATGAAGGTCGCATAGCAGTCATGCCGCAAGGCCGCCTCGCGGATCGTGCGCTTGAACATGAACACCTGATCAGCCAGATCCACCGGATTACCGTGATTAAGGTTGATCTCGAGCTGACCGGCCCCGCCTTCCTGCATCACCGTATCGATCTCAAGCCCCTGCGCCTCGGCGAAATCATAGATATCGTCGACCACGGCGGAATATTCATCCACCCCGCTGATCGAATAGGCCTGCCTTCCGACGCCCTGCCGTCCCGTGCGCCCCACAGGCGGCACCACCGGCACATCTGGATCGATATTCGGCTTGGTCAGGTAAAATTCCATCTCCGGGGCCACCATCGGCTGCCAGCCCTCATCGGCATAAAGCTTCAACACCCGCTTGAGCACATTGCGCGGTGCCAGCTCGCTCGGCGTCCCGTCCTGCTTGAGCACATCGCAGATCACCTGCATGGTCACATCCGACGTCCAGGGCACAGCCCGCGCGGTGTTCAGGTCAGGCTCAAAAATCAAATCCGATTCGGCCCAGGCATTGGGAATATTCACCTCTGCATAGCCGCCGGTAATCGTCTGGAAAAAAATCGAGGTCGGCAAAAACATGCGCTGTTGCGAGAGGAACTTGCGCCCCGGCATCGCCTTGCCGCGGCCAATCCCCACCATGTCTGGTACCACACATTCAACTTCTTCGGGGTCGCGTCCATTCAGCCAGAGCTGCAGCGCCTGCGGCAGTTTTCCGACCAGTTTCAACATTTCTTCGTGGCTCACAGGAGCACCTGGGGTTTGTTATAGATATATGGGGAAGGCCCCCGCAAAGACACATGGTCTGACGCCGGTTCACCAGCATCCAGATGCCCTTCCACAGGATCCGAGCATATGCGGATCAAAGGTTCTGGCAAGCCAAATCGGCATTTCAGAGGCGTAGCCGTCTGGCTATTTTGCGCGAATTGCGCTCTATTCTGCGCTGGCGCACGGCAAAGCGTTCAGGCAACCCCGATGGAGCGAATGCAAAAACCCTTAACCCGGCAAGAAGAATCGCGGGAGATTTTTCGCAAATTCCTCGCTGAGAACAGCGACATCGAGCGTGTAGAATTGCTTTTTCCCGATATGAACGGCGTCTTCCGCGGCAAATGGCTGTCGCCCGACAGTCTGAACAAGCTCGATATGGGCGGCGTCCGCTTGCCGATCTCCTCCTATGCGCTGGATATCTGGGGCAATGATGTGGACGAAACGCGTCTGGCCATTGAAAGCGGCGATCCCGATGGCGTCGGCGTCCCCGTCGCCGATACCCTGCGGCGCATGCCCTGGTCGGAATATCCCACCGCCCAGGTGCTCATGACGCTTGAGACCTCCGAGGGCGAACCGTGCATGTATGACCCGCGCCAGCAATTGGTCGCCATGGTCAAGCGCTTCAGCGAACTGGGCCTGACCCCGGTCATCGCCGCCGAGCTGGAATTCTACCTGTTCAAGACCCGCAAGGAACTGGACGAGGCTCCCGAGCCGCCCGCCGGCCATTCCGCCGGGTCCCAGCTTTACGATCTTGATGCGATGAACGAGCTCGAGGAAGTGCTGCGCGAAATCCGCAATGCCTGCGATGAGCTGGGCATTCCCGCCGACACGGTGACCGCCGAAAACGGCCCCGGCCAGTTCGAGATCAATTTCCACCACGTGCCCGATGCCTTGCAGGCCGCCGATCACGCCATGCTGTTCCGCCGGGTCGTTTGGGGCTGCGCTTTAAAGCATGATCTGGAGGCCACGTTCATGGCCAAGCCCTATGGCTCGGAAGCGGGGTCGGGCATGCATGTGCATATCAGCGTGCTGGATATCGAAGGCAACAACATCTTTTCCGGCGATGGCGAAGTGAACCAGCATTTGCGGCATGCCATCGGCGGCGCGCTCGACACGATGCAGGATTTCCAGGCGATCTTCGCCCCGCATTATAATTCATATCGCCGCTTTCAGCCCGGCGGCTATGCGCCCACGTCCGCCAATTGGGGCGTCGATAACCGGTCCACCAGCGTGCGTATCCCAGCCTTCGAAGGCCCAGCGGCCCGGCTCGAACACCGCATTTCCGGCTCCGACGTCAATCCCTACCTCGCCATCACCGCCATTCTCGGCGGCATATTGATGGGTCTGGAACGCAAGATTGACCCCGGAAAATCCCAGGACGAAGGTGGCGAGGCTTCCCAGCGCCTCTATCGCAACTGGAGCCGCGCGGTCGAAGCCTTTGCCCGTTCAAGCGTCGCCGCCAATGTGTTCGGCAAGGATTATCGCCGGGTTTATGCCGCCTGCCGGCGCGCCGAAATCCGCGAAATGGCCGAATTGGTAACCGACGTCGAATACCGCACCTATCTCTCCCGTATCTGAAAATTCCGAGTAGTTCTCCATGACCATCCAGGACCCGAAGGCCTTTCTGGCCGACCTTTTCCACACAGCCGTCGATGCAGCAGATCCTGGCCCGCTGATGCGCGCCAACCTGCCCCCGAAGACAACCGGGCGCACCATCGTCATCGGCGCTGGCAAGGCATCGGGTGCCATGGCCGAGTCGTTCGCCAAGGCCTGGGCGGAAGCGGGCAGGGGCAAGCTGGAAGGTCTGGTGGTCACCGCCCATGGCAACAAAAGAACCGCCGGGCCAATTGAAATCATCGAATCCTCCCATCCCGTTCCCGATGCGGGCAGTGAAACGGCGGCCCGCCGATTGCTGGATCTGGTGTCCGGTCTCTCTGAGGATGACATTGTCGTCGCGCTGATTTCGGGCGGCGGTTCTTCGCTTCTCTCGCTGCCCGCCGGTCCACTGACCGATGAGGACAAACGCGGCGTCAACCGTGCATTGCTCGAAGGCGGCGTGCCAATTGGCGAGATGAACTGCGTGCGCAAGCATTTGAGCGTTATCAAGGGCGGGCGTCTGGCCGCCGCCGCTTTCCCCGCAAAGGTGATTTCGCTGGTACTGTCCGACATTCCCGGTGACGATCCGGCCCTGGTCTCTTCCGGCCCCACAATCCCCGATGTCACCACCCGTGAGGATGCGCTGGCCATTGTCGAGCGCTATGGGCTGAAATTGCCGGAGGCCGCGCATAAATGGCTCGATAATCCGGAATGTGCGGCGCCAGACCCCGCAGATCCCGCCTTTGCCCGCAATGAGGTGCGCTTGATTGCGGCGGCCCAGAAATCCCTGCAGGCAGCCGCCGACGCTGCCGCCGCGGCAGGCATTGATGCGCATATTCTCTCTGATGCCTTCGAGGGCGAAGCGCGTCTCGTTGGGCAAATTCACGCAGCCATGGCCCGCCAGGTTGCCGGGCGGAACCAGCCGTTTTCCCGTCCATGTCTCCTGCTGTCTGGGGGCGAAACCACTGTCACCCTTCGTCACAAGGGCAAGGGTGGGCGCAATAGCGAATTTCTGCTCTCTTTTGCCCGCCATATTGAAGGGGTTGCCAATATCGCGGCACTCGCCGCCGATACCGATGGCATTGACGGGTCGGAAAACAACGCCGGTGCTTTCGCTGATGGCACCTCGCTGACGCGCATGCGCACAGCCGGGGTCGATCCGCTATTGGCGCTCGACCGGAACGATGCCTACACCGCCTTTGAGGCTGCAAATGATCTCATTGTCACCGGTCCCACGGCGACCAATGTCAATGATTTCCGGGCCATTCTCATCCTCTAGCGCCGGTCAGGTCCGGGCAATAAGGGGGCAAGGTCCCCGAAACCCTCGTCCTGAGCTTGTCGAAGGACGAGGGGCCTGCAAAATATCAGCAACACATAAACCGCTCGAACTGCGTACATGTAGTTGCTAAAACGCGTCCCATGACGCCAATCCTTTATTCCTTCCGTCGTTGCCCCTACGCCATGCGTGCGCGCCTCGCCATTGCCAGCGCCGGAATTCAGGTTGAACTGCGCGAAGTGGTCCTGCGCGACAAGCCGAAAGCGTTTCTTGAGGCCAGCCCCTCCGCCACCGTGCCCTGCCTTGTCACTGATGATACGGTCATCGATGAGAGCCTCGACATTATGAAATGGGCCTTGGCCATCAATGATCCCAACCATTGGCTTGATGCACCAGGCGAACTTGCCGTGAGCGAGAGCAGCCCGCACAAATGGATTGCCCGCGCAGATGGCCCCTTCAAACAGGCACTTGATCGCACCAAATACGCAGCGCGCTATCCAGATGCTGATCCTGCCGAGCATCGCGATATTGCCGCCCGGTTCCTCACGGATTTAGATGCGCAAATCGAAACCTGGATTTTTGAGGCGCCAGGCATTGCCGACTTCGCCATCCTGCCCTTTGTCCGCCAGTTCGCCTTTATCGACAAAGACTGGTTCGACGCGCAACCCTGGTCCAATCTGCATCAATGGCTTGAACGTTTTCTGGCGTCAGATGCGTTTGAAAACATCATGACCAAATACCCCCAATGGCAAGAGGGCGACCCGGTAACGATTTTCCCGTCAGGCCTGACCTGAATACCCATCCTCGGCAATCCCCACCCGCAATTGCAAGGCGCGCAGCGCCGGGTCAGCGATTCCGGCAAGGCCAGATGTCAAAGCCCAACAGGCTCTATGCCGGACCCTGCAGCGGAAAGTCGGCTATCCGGGCAAATGGCGCGCCGGGTTCGGCTTCAGCAAACACGCTGATCTGGTCAATGGTCACCGGGTCAGCCAGCACGGGCCCGAACCAGCCCTCAGCCGCAGCCAGCATGGCCGCATGTTCGGCCATCGGCAGTTGGTCGCTCAATGTCATGTGCATGCGAAATTCATCCATGACATAGGGATAGCCATATTGGTCGAGCAAAGCCGTTTGCCGTGGTGTCAGGTCCGATTGCAGCCGCCTCTCTCTTTCTGCAGCCGTCATGGGCGCGCGCAAGGCGTCAAAATCGGCCACGCAATTGGCTGCGAAGTCAGCCAGCGCCTCGCCTTGCGTCTCCGGCATCAGCGCCAGAAACCCGCCAAGCATGCGCGGCACCAGCCGCCCCACAGGCACCGGGGCGGTGCGGCCGCAAAACCGCTGTAACGCGGTGAAAAGGTCGTCCTGATCATGCCCCGGCGTCAGCCACATTGGCGCCTTCAGCGTGGCGTGAAAGCCATAGCGGCGCGGCGATTGGGTCATGGCCCAAAGGCGTGATGGCGGCACGTCAATCGCCTCGGGCATTGCAAGATCTTCGCCTGTCGCCGAATCCCGGCCAATCCATTGCGACGCCTTTTGCCAAAAAGTGCTGTCCTGAGGGGGGGCATAATAAAGGGCGTAACGTGCGGGCATGAACAACTCTCTTGATGAAACACACCCCTCTAGCACAGGGATTGTGTCATTTGGCTGACAAGGCACAACGCCCCGGCCAGCCCTGTTATGGTCGTCCGCGTCATGCAGCCTGTCTACGTTCCATTAACGCTTGTTTAGGTGCTCTCGCCTAGAGTTGGGAAGAATTTTGACAAACCTCTGGCGAGAAAAAATGCCCACTTTCGAAGACATGGAAGAACTTGCCAAGGATGGCTCTACCGAAAGCCGGCGCCAGCTGCTGCGCCTCCTGACTGACCTGTTCCTCGAAAATCTCGATCAGACTACCGGCGCGCAGGGAGAGGCTTTTGGCGACATCGTCAATCGTGTCCTCGATGATGTGGTTGAAGAAGCCCGTGAGGAATTTTCGACCCGTATCGCAACCGCCGACATGTTCCCCAAAGATGTTGTCAAACGTCTTGCCTGGGATGCGTTTGAGGTGGCCGCACCGATATTGGAACATTCAACAGTCCTTAGCGACAGTGATCTGGTTGAAGTCGCTCACGAAAAATCAAACGATCACCTGATGGCCATTTCCCGCCGTCCCGAACTGCATGAAAAAGTCACTGATGTACTGATTGAGCGCGGCGAAGAGGATGTTATCCATTCTGTCGCCACCAATCACGGCGCGCAATTCTCACCAAAGGGCTATGGTACGCTCGCCAGCAAGGCCAAAGGCGATGAAGCTTTGCAGCGCGCCATTGTTGAACGGCGCGATGTCACCGCCGACGTGGCGGCGCGGCTTGAGCCGTCGCTCAGCGCCGAGCTGAAAAAGCGGCTCGCCGAAGCGCTCGATGAAACCAATAACGATGTTGCCAATCTTGTCGCCCGCGCCCGGGAGCGTGTGGAACAGGCAATGGCTGGCAAAAAGCGCGATCGGGTCGATGTCGAAAAACTGGTCGCTGAGGTTGCTGAGGGCACGGTCACACTGGACGACGCTGCGCGCAGTCTTGCCGCTGAAGACCGGCCATTGCCGCTGTCAGTGCTCATTGCCACAGTCGCCGAACTGCCCGAGAAGATGATTTCCAACGCCATGCTCAAGGTCAATGGCATGCCGATCGCCATTACCTGCCGGGCCTTGAAGGTCGAGGCGGAAACCTTCGCGGCGATTACCCAGATGCGCTGCCGCGTGCTGCGTTTGCCCGGCAGTGCCGGCGAACGCCTTGCCGAGCAATACTCAAGCCTCGATCAGGGCGATGCCGAACGCACCCTGAGGTTTCTCCGGGTGCGCAAATCCCTTAGCGAGAACGCTGCCTGAGGCATCAGGAAACACTGGCTCTTTGCACCAGGTCACCTGAATCCTGCGCTAATAGATTAAATTTAAATCACTTTTTACATGCTGTGTTCGCAGTCGGTTCTGCAGTCTGCACAATTCCTTATTAACAAGTTCAAAGTAGTTTGAACGTGATGATTAATTGTAACGGACGCTGAAGTGAGAGGAACCTGAAGTGGGTGCATTAGCCAAGGAGCATATGCCTTCGCTGGGCGAACTCGAGCAGTTGGCACGTCAACCCTCGAGTGAGAACTGGCATTTTCTGTTGCGTGGTTTGACGGATTATTTCCTAGAACATGCAGAAGAATACGCAGAGCAGTACGGCGAGGCGTTTAGCGACATCATATGCCGCATTCTCGAAGGCGTCACGATTGAAGCGCGTGCGGAACTGTCCAACCGGGTTGCCCCGCTTGAACTGTTCCCCAATCGCATTGTCAAACAGCTCGCCAATGACGAATTGCCAGTCGCAGGCCCGGTGCTGGAGCTTTCCCCGGTTCTCTCTGATTCTGACTTGATCGCGATTGCAGGCATTGTCATGCAGGATCATTGGCTGGCCATCAGCCGCCGTAAGGCGCTTGGTCCCCGGCTTACCGATGCGCTTGCCCGCTGTAATGATCAGGAAGTCATTCGCGAAATGGCTGGCAATCCCGGTGCCAAGTTCTCCGCTTCGACCTACCGCATGGTTGCCGAACGGGCCAAGCAGGATTCGGTTTTGCAAGAGCGTCTGGTTGATCGTGCCGATCTTTCCCAGGCGATTGCCATTCAGCTTAATCCATTCCTGTCTGATGAATTGAAGAACCGGCTCAAGGAAAATCGCCCGGCAGAATCCAAAGGTTTGCTCGACAGTCTGTCCGAGTTGACCAAGGAGGAAAAAACCAGGGACGGTTTCAACGCGGATCCCGATATGGATAGTGTTCAGGCCGCGATTGCCGATATCCGTTCTGGCAAGGCCAATCTCAGTCAGACCGTCACCGGTCTGGCAGACCAGGGGCGTTTGTCGGGTGTCTGTGCGGTCATTGGTGCCATTGGCAGCCTGCCTGAGAAAACCGTCAAGGGGGCGCTTCTCAATCTGAACGGAATGCCCATTGCCATCATGTGCCGGGGTCTTGATCTGTCGCAGGATGCGTTCGAGGCAGTCACCCATTTGCGCAATGAGCAATTGGACATGCCCCAGAATGAATTGCTCACCCAGGTCGAGCGTTACGGCAATCTTGACGCCGCAGATGCGGTGAAGACCCTTGCCATGCTGCAGGCCAAAAAGGCTGCCGAACTGACCGAGAAGGTCGCCTAGGTCTAGCCGCGTCCCGTATAGGGCATGTTGGTTGCCATGACGGTCATGGTCTGCACATTCGCGTCCAGCGGCAACCCGGCCATATAAAGCACGGCGTCCACCACATGGCGCACATCAAAGGTCGGCTCGGGTTTCATCGAGCCGTCCGCCTGCAGCATGCCCCTGTTCATGCTGGCGGTCATATCCGTCGCGGTATTGCCGATATCAATCTGCCCGCAGGCGATATTGTACGGGCGTCCATCCAGTGAAATTGATTTGGTCAGCCCTTCGATGGCGTGTTTGGTCGCATTATAGGCCACAGCATGCGGGCGAGGGGTGTGCGCCGAAATCGAGCCATTATTGATAATGCGCCCGCCCTGGGGCGACTGATCGCGCATCGCGCGAAAGGCCTCGCGCGCAATATAAAACGCACCGTTCAGATTGGTATCGACCATTGCGCGCCACGTATCGAGGTCCGTGTCGCCGACATTCGCCGCCGGGGCCGTGCGGCCTGCATTGTTGAAAAGCACGTCCACCCGTCCGAAGCGTTCCAGCACGGCCGCAAAGAACGAGGCGACCGATTCTGCATCGCTGACATCACATGTTCCCGCAAACATATCCGCTTCCGGTCCCGCCTCCCGGACAACCTCGTCCAGCAAGTGTTGCCGCCGGCCGCAAATGGCGAGGCGGTATCCGGCGCGGACAAACCCCAAAGCTGTCGCCCGTCCGATTCCCGATGTGGCGCCGGTAACGATCGCGATTTTGCTTTCAGACATGAACGGTTTCTCCTTATGGGTCGCGGCAATATCTGCAACTGCGCTGCATAAGGCAAGCGCGTCAGGTGGCATGAAAACGTCGATAGAATCGCAAAAGGCCGCGCACGGATTCGCCCATCAGTAAGGCTTACATATTCACTTAGGTCAGCTTTACGTGCACAACGCCCCGCCGCAAATACGGCACCAATGTGTATAATAAGGCAGGTCAAACACCCCGGAAACCGCCGGATTCTTAAGCGAAATTCATAGAGATTAACAGATCATGACCAATTGTGTGCTCAATTTGCAACATTCACATGGCAACAAACGGACAGCCACCGGATTCCACACCGTTGCGGTTGCACAGGGTGCGGGGATGAATAAAGTGCGTATTGCGAATCCATGCATGGGATCGTTTGTCGGTCGCAGCGCGACGACAAAACACGACACTGACAAGTGTGGTCGCGCTTCGACAAACCTCTGGCTAACGCCAGTATTCAAATGACTGACTTTGGAGGTCACCAATGAAAATCAAGAGCCTTCTTCTGGGTTCTATCGCAGCAGCTGGTCTTTCGACCGGTGCATACGCTGCAGACCTTAATGTCCTTACGTCGCTTGACGTTTGTGACGCGCTCGGCATCTCGGGCCTGACGATTTCTTCCGACACCAACTGCTTGCAGATCACTGGTGAAGTTAAGTGGAAGTTCGAATATGGCAACAACGACGGTGTCATGAACAACATCGCCGCTGGCCATGACTCGGTTAAAGTGAACTCGGCTAACTGGGCTGGTACTGTTGATCAGAACATGGATTGGCTCAGCGAAGTTGACGCCTATCTGAAGTTCGTCGGCACCGCCGATTCCGACTTCGGCCCGGCTTCCGCCACCCTCAAGTTCGATTACGACAATGACTACACAGTCGTAAACGAAGTTCAGACCAAGCAGGCCACAGACAAGCTCCGTCTTGAAGAAGCTTACGTATCGGTTGGTGACTCCACTGTCATCATGGCCGGTCAGAAGGGTTCCATCTTCAAGAACGGCGATGACGTCGGTCTGACATGGCTTGAGCTGTACAATTCCGAAGGCGTTGACCATGGTGTTGACACTCCGGTTACCGATCTGCTCGACGGCGGCCCGTCCGCTTCGCTTCAGGTTGTTTCCGATCTCGGCAACGGCGTTTCCGTCGGTGCTGGTCTTGAGAACCTGAACGGTGCGCTGGTCAACGTAGCAAATCCTGGCACAACCACAGATGACGGTGTGTTCGTAGGTTATGTTGCTTATGCAGGCGACGGCATCAGCGCGCATGTTAGCGTTGCTGGCGGCGGTTTCCTCGACGGCACCATCGAAGACTGGGGCATGCACGCCGGTATCACCGGTGAGTTCGACGCTGTTAAGTTCGTTGCGGCATTCGCAGCTGACGACAATGGCTACTGGAACGCACTGGCTTCGGCTTCGTACACCTTCGACATGTTCACACTTGCTGCTGGCGTTGAAGCTGTTCGTACCGCTGCTGCTGTCAACCAGTGGGGCGCAAGCGTCTCCGGTTCGGCTGAAGTTGTTGATGGCATCACCATCAATGCTGGCTTCCGTTGGTTCGACGAAGACTCCTCAGTTGCCAACACGGAATCGTGGCAGGCTGCCGCAGCACTCGTTGCTGCTGTAACCGAAACGGTTACCATCACTGGCGAACTGGGTGTCCACGGCACCAACAAGGCAGTTCCTGTTCAGACCGTTCCTTACGGTTCGGTTGAACTGGCTTGGGTCCCCGGTGGCGACTTCACTTCTTCCGTCAAGGGTGAAATCAACTCGGTTGGCGCATACAAAGTTACCTACAAGGCTGCAAAGTCCTTCAAGTAAGCTTTATTGCCTATCTGACTTTGGAAAGGCCCGGCTCTGCCGGGCCTTTCTTTTTGTGAAAGGGTGGGTAAATCCACCTAACAACTTCAAGAATCACTGGAATTTAGCGAGGCGATCGGACAAGCTTTCCTCGATGAGGCGTCTGGTGCCGCTACGTGCCGTGTAATTTAGGGCTACCTGCAAGCGCCTTACCTGCAAGTGCGGCGGCCTCATTGAGATAAATTCCGGTTGACCCTTTTCAGGTGCGGTAGTTGGCCGGGTAGGTATTGTTTGGTGCATTTTCGAGCTGCAGAGGAGGCCACCTTTGCCGAAAACGCTTTATGTATCCCTCGGAGAATGGGCCGGTTCTCCGTCATCGGCGATGCGGCTTTGAGAGAAGTGTCTCCGGCTTTTCAAGCCTGGCACTGCAAGTTGCACAACAGAGGTGGGCATGCGTTCAAATCCAGCGAAGTGGATTATTCCCGGAATCCTGACCGTGCTGGTCGGCACCGCCGTCACCGTTCAAACAACCCAGGCGAGTATGGAGCGTGATCTTTCCACCCGTTCCGCCTCGGCTCTGGATGCGGCGATGCTGAATTGGGCGGAAGTTGAGTTCGATGTTCGTGACGCCAGGGTTGGCGGTATGGTCACCAATGCGGGGGATCAACGCCGTGCGCTCGCTGTCATCGAGTCCTTGCATGGTGTACGGTCGGTGACCTCGGTCATGGATATGGCGCCTGCCAAATCACCTTATCCCTTTGTTGCGACTATGGAAAATGGGCATGTGCATCTGGAGGGCGGCGTGCCTAACATCGCCGTTAGGGATGCGCTGATCACAAAGGCGCGCGCCAATAGCGATAGCCTGGAACTCCTCGCTGGACTTGATGACCGGACAGCGTGGCTGGCAGCGACGGACTTTGCATTACGCCAATTGCGTCAGCTTGATCAAGGAGAAGTGCGTCTGAATGACCTGAAATTTTCGATGTCAGGGCGCGCAAAATCTTCTGAATCTTACGCAGCGATCGACGTGATTTTCAATGCGGGTTTGCCGAATGGGATGACAGTAGATGCGGTGGAAGTTACGCCGCCATTGCAGTCGCCCTATGAGTGGCGGGCGGCTTATGACGGTGGGACGGTCACTGTTGCCGGCTTTGTGCCGGACGATGAATTGATCAATGAATTCAATGCGAAAGTGCCGGGTGGCGCGGATTTTGAGCCATCGGTGCAACTGGCTTCGGGCGCGCCGGAACGTTTTGATGTAACGGCTGCGGCCCTGCTTGAAGCGTTTGGTCATGTGGAAAATGGCGAAGCGCAAGTTGTTGATGATAAAGTGTTATTTTCCGGTGCACCCCGCAGTGTGGCGGCACTGGATGCGCTTAACAATACGCTTGGGAAAACCGGTGTCACGCTCGATCTGGCGCCACCACGTATAGATGAATATCTATTTGTCGCTGACAAAATCCTCGGAAAAACAAGCCTTTCCGGCTTTGTGCCAGATGAGACATTTAAAGAGACTCTGCTTAAAAGCGGGGCAGACGGATCAGCACTGTCTTTAGGGCGTGGTGCGCCGGACGAATTTGCGAATTCAGTGCAATTCGGGCTGGCGGCGCTCGAGCACCTCGAGAGTGGAAAATTCGAGCTGCATAACGCAGGTATGCGTCTGTCAGGTGAGCCGAAAAGCCCCGAAGACCAAACCGCCGTAAAACTACTGGTCGCCCAGGCCGCACCGGAGGGTGTTGCGCTGGATTTGGAAAAGCTCAACAGCTTCGTCGCACTTCCCTATGTTTGGGCCGCACAGCGCGGCGTCAATGGTGGTTTCAGTTTCTCCGGCTTTGTACCGACGGAAGAATTGCAGAAATTTCTTGCAGTTCACGTTTCTGACCTGTCCGGTGACACGAGCCGGATTGCCTCGGGTGCCCCTGAAGGCTTTGTTGAAAATGCCATGCTGGGCGTCGATGCCCTTGCCGCGGCAGACGAGGGGCGGGTCGCCTATACCGGGTCGGAATGGTCCTTGCTGGCCCGCGTAAGCACAGCGGAACAACAACAACAGGTATTGGATGTGCTGGATGGTCAGGCTGATACAGCTGACTGGCAGATAAACATCGAGGTTCAGGCTGCAGAAGCCGCAGAAGTGTCTGAACCGGCAGCAGCAGACGTGACGGAACCCGAAACCGCCAGCGAGGCCAACGACACAGCGCCAGCGGGAAGCGAGGATATGGGGGATGCCGAAGCCATAGAGCAGGAGGCAGAGACAGACGCGGCTGTTGCAGAGCCGGTTGAGGCCCCGGGGGCTGATGAGAATAAACCGGAAGAGGTAGCAGCAGAGCCGGCAGCGATCACGCCTGTTGCTGACCCGGCACCTGTCACCGAGGCAACCGAACCTGCGGAAAAGCCAGCGCTTTACCGCTTCGCCGCCAGCAAGGAGAAGGATGCAGAAATCCATCTCTTCGGTGTCGTGCCCACGGATGCCACAAAACGCTATCTCGGCGTAATCGCCGGGAAGGTGCCAACGGACACGCTTTATCTGCGCGAGGCGGCTCCCGAGGGGTTCACTGACGCGGCCATTGTCGGTCTGCGGGCGCTCGGTTCTCTCGAGGATGGCCAATTGCTGCACGAAAGCGGCAACTGGTCCCTCTCTGGCACCGCTTATAACGAGACGGCGCGCGAAGCAGCCCTTGCATCGCTGGGTAACACAGCGGATTGGCAGACCGATATCGCACTGCTTCCCCCGCTTGCCATATGCCGCGAGCACATAGAAACCCTGGCGGACGGGAATACAATCCTGTTCAACGCCGGCAGTGCACGGCTGACGGAAAGCTCCACCAGTTCCATCGATCAACTGGCAACATTCCTTGCGGAATGCCCGGAGACGATTGTACATGTCGAGGGACACACAGATTCCGATGGTGCCGAGGCCGCCAATCTGGCGCTTTCGGTGGACCGTGCGGAAGCGGTAATCAGAGAGTTGATTGCGCGTGGTGTAAGTGCCGGGCGGCTCTATGCGGTGGGCTATGGCGAAAGCCTGCCGATCGCGAGTAATGACACCAATGACGGTAAACGCCGTAATAGACGAATCGTTTTCAAGGTTCTTGAAAAACGCGACTAATCAGGGAAATTGCGAATGCTTGATTCTGTGCTCTATCTCATAGAAAATTACTGGATGTTTCTGTTGGCAGCCGCGCTTATCGGTGTTGCCACAGGCTGGTTCAGCGCGTCGGCGGAATAACGGGAAAGCGAAGCTGAAAAATGACCAACATGCCACATCTTATTGAAACTGCATTGCTTTTGCTCATCGTTTTTCTGATGGGCTGCGTGATTGGTTATCTTCTGCGCGCATATATATTCGGCAAGCCCACAAAGACCGACGCCTCGGGTGCGGCGGTTTCACCTGACGTGAAACCGGCCGCTGCCCCGGCGGCACAACCGGTCGTGTCATCCGCCGCAAAGCCGGACGCGAAACCTGCTGCAAAAGCTGCTGCCCCTAAAACCGCGGCGCAAAAGACCAGAACGGGCAAGGCGGCCCCCGCCAAGGCGCCCGCTGCGAAACCCGCAGCCAAGCCAGCTGCGAAAGCCGCCACCAAGGCGAAGCCTGCCGCTGCCGCAGCAGATGGCAAGCCGGAAACCCTTGAAGCGCCGCGTGAAGGGGTGAAGGACGATTTGAAGCGGATAAAAGGTATCGGCCCAAAAATTGAGGGCACACTGAACGAACTGGGTATCTACCACTTCGATCAGGTGGCTGGCTGGAACCGCAAGACCGTGAACTGGGTCGACAACTACCTGTCGTTCAAGGGACGTATCGACCGCGAGGAATGGGTCAAGCAGGCCAAGGTTCTGGCGAAAGGCTAACGGTCAGGCGGCGAACGGCCAGCGCCGCCGCGAACCACCTACCTGCATCACAAAGTCAGCTATGCTCCCCACTTCGCCCTCATTGTTCAAAAGGGCAGGGGAGCCTTCGCCGACAAATCTGTCGACCATGGCGTCGGGACGCCGGTCGACCATTGAGTTGAATGTCTCAAGCTGCAAACGATCTGTCAGTTGAGAGCGCACCAGCATCAGCGGCACAGACGCGAGTGCATCGAACAAATGCCATTGCGGCACAAACTCGTCATCATGCGCAAAGCCTTCAAGAAATTTCAGCAATGCCGGGTCAAAAAGCCCGCGCAACCGCCCGCCCTTGTCGGTGAAATGGCTGCGCGCGGCCAGGGCATCCAGCGTTGCTTCCGGCAATCCCGGGTAATCAGTCGCCAGGATTTGGCGCAGAACCTGACGAGCAGATTCATTGGCGCGCATACCCTCGACATGTTCAAGATTTGAGCGCAGACGCATCAGGCCGCGTGGATTGGCGTTCGGCCCTGAATTGATTAGCACGGCCCCGGCAATCAGGCCGGGATGTTGCGCCGCAAGCGCCATGACGACCTGGCCGCCATGCCCCTGGCCGACAAAAACCGCGCTGGAAATGCCAAGCGCCCGGGCGACATTCGACAAATCATGTGCATCGGTAACGGCAGAATAAGCGTCGGGCGAGCGCAGATAGCTGGAGCGCCCCCGGCCAATCAGGTCTACCAGCACAATCGGCCAGTCCACCGATGCGGTCGTGCGGTAATGCCGGATAAAGTCGGTAAAATCAGTCATGTTGCGGCTGAAGCCGGGCACACAAATCAAAGGGGGCTGATTAACAGTGAAACGGCCCGACACATAAACTGCCAGCCGCCGCGCAGCGTTACCACCACTGATATAGCGCACCGGCAGAGTGGCAAAAGGCGGATAGTCGGCGGGGGGCGCAGCACGCTGAAACATCAAAGAAAAAACCAGATACAATGGGAATGCTGACACATTACTCCATCAGAGCGCCAGCCTTAAGCAGCTATTGTTGCAATGGTTTATGGTGCCGCCCAGAGCAGATCCATCAAACGCGAAAGCAATAACCTAGTGGGGAATCCGGCGCAGCGCGTCGGCAATGGTCAGGTCATCTTTGCCCATGCGCGCCCTGTAGACCATGTAATTGCCCAATACGCGCTGCGTATATTTTCGCGTTTCGACAAACGGTATCGCCTCGATCCAGCTGACCGGGTCCACATTCTTGTCGCGGGGGTCGCCATAGGATTTCAGCCACTTGTTCACATTGCCGGCCCCCGCGTTATAGGCAGCGGCGGCAAGCACGAGTGATCCGTCATAGCGGTCAAGTTGCGAGGCGAGATAGGTGGAGCCGAGATAGGCGTTGAACGCGGGATCGTTAAGCCGGGAAGGGGAATAGGTTTCGCCAGTTTTTTGCGCAACTTCCTTGGCCGTGGATGGCATAAGCTGCATCAGCCCACGCGCACCAACCCGGGAAATGGCACCGGCGTCAAACTTGCTCTCTTGCCGCGCGACGGCATAAACGGCGGCTTTATCGATCGCAGCCAATGGCGCATTGTCGGGCACGCCATCTTTCGGGAAATTGAACAAATCCAGTGCCACACCACGCCGGTCGGCCACATCGGCAGTCAGGATCGCCATGTTATGCGCATCGATTGACTGCGCCAGCCGCGCCGTCAGCAACAGCTGGCCGGGATCGGAAATTGCATGGGCCAGGCGGCTGACCAGAGGTTCGGCCTTGCGCTTCTGGCCATGGGCCGCCAGCAACCGCACCGCCTTGACCAGTTCAAGCTGGTCAAATGCCGGCACACTGGCCTGCCATGCCGGCAAATCCCGAATGTCCACGCGTTTAATGCCAAGCTCAAGCCCGGCCAGCTGGCCGTAATAAACTGTGTGATAGGCGGCAGCGACCGTGAATGAGGCCTTGGCCTCGGCTGCCATCCCTGCCGATTTTTGCGCCAGCCCCAGCCAGTAATTCGATTGGGTAATGGTGTCGGCAAGGGTGGACAATGCCTTCATGCGCTGGAAATGCGGGATGGCGGCTTGCGGGTTGTTCAGAAATTTCAGCGCAATCCACCCGGCATGGAAATTGGCGTCAACAACACGGCCCTCTGGCCCAACGGTATAGCCAGCGGCGGCGGCATAGGCGGTTTTGGGATCGCCCGCTGCCAGGGCCTGCCGCACAATCAGCCGGCGTTCATACCAGAATTCCGCTGAATCCGGCGCATCGCCCTTTACGAGGTCCAGAAATTTGACCGCCGTCGCCAATTGCCCTTTCCGCCGCGCATCCTGGGCGCGCGTGAAGTGGAATAGCGGGTCATTGCGGTAGGCGGGATCTACCTTGTCGATCAGGGCCTGGGCATTGCCGGCTTTGCGGGCCACGGCAATGCGCGCCAGCGCCAGTGATTGCTGGGCGGGCGAGAGTTGGTTCATGATCCGCTCGGTGCCGCTGGCACGATCATGCATGAGCAAATGCACGGCACGCCGCCAGTGATCCTCGCGGGAGAGCAGGCTGCTGAAATCGCGCACAACAGCCGCTTCCTGATCCCGGTTGAGGAATTCGTTGATCCAGACTTCCCTGATGATCCTGCCTGCACGCTCGCGCTGTCCATCCACGACATAAGCGCGGGCCAAAGCAATCTGGCCGTCAATTGTATTGGGCATCTGTCCGCCCAGCATGGCGATTACGTCACGGGCGGATGCATTGGCCCTGGTCAGCGCCTGCTCCATGCGGGTCTTGTAAAAACTGGCGCTGGAATAGGCGGGCGCATCGGCAGCGAGCCGGGCCACAGACTGGTAATCGATGGCGCCGCCGCCGTAATAAACGGCCGCCCATTGCACCACCCGCCGCTCGATGGGATCGGTCAGCGTGGCCGCAAGCTGATAAGCGGCGGCCGGATCCGTGTCGACAAGGTTGAGGGCTCGGCTGAAACCGGTGACCTGAGGGCGTGATTGCAAGGGCGGGCGCGGCGTGACGGAGGCTGTGGTTACCGGATCAATGCTTTGCGCAACAGCAATACCTGCGCCACCCCATCCGGTAGCGCTCAATACGGCCAGTACACTCAAGCCCTTCGCCAGCCGTCGCCGGTTGGTGTGATCAAGCAACATCACGATCTAGGCCTCTCCTTTGAACCAGAATTTGGTTTCAATCCGCGTCACGATGAAATACTAGCGGGATGACGTGAAGATAAGGTTGCCAAGAGGTAAATTTCTTGAGCAATCCGCCACCTTGTCGTACCGCATAACAAAAAGTATGGTGCGCAACTCTGTTCGGAACATGGCAGGTCCATGCCCGCGAAACTTAACTGCCTGGGGCAATGGTTTTGATCCATTGGAAACCAAAAATGCACCAGTATCTGCTTTAATTCTAAAAGCCCGGCGCAACGGGCGAAAATTGAGGAAAATACGATGTTCAGCGGGTCCATTCCGGCGCTTTTCACTCCCTTTCTTGATGGGCGAGTGGACGAAAAAGCCTTTTCCCGGTTTGTTGACTGGCAGATCAAGGAAGGCAGCTCGGGCCTGGTGCCCATGGGCACGACTGGGGAATCCCCCACACTTACCCACGAAGAGCACCGCCGTGTTGTCGAGATCTGCATTGAGGTCACGGATAAGCGCGTACCGGTGATTGCCGGCGCGGGCTCCAACTCCACTGCAGAGGCTGTCGGGCTGGCAAAGTTTGCCGAGGAGAGCGGCGCAGACGGCGTGCTCTGCGTATCGCCCTATTACAACAAGCCCAATCAGGAAGGTCTGTTCCAGCATTTTGCGTCGGTTGCCGGCGCGACGGCATTGCCGGTCATCCTTTATAATATTCCGGGCCGCTCTATCGTCGATATTTCGGTCGATACCATGCGCCGCTTGCGCGATGCATGCTCCAATATTGTCGGGGTCAAGGATGCCACCGCGGACATGAGCCGTGTCAGCCTGCAGCGCCTCAAGCTGGGGGCTGATTTCATCCAGTTGTCCGGCGAGGACATCACCGCGCTCGGCTTCAACGCCCATGGCGGCACGGGCTGCATTTCGGTGACCGCCAACATTGCGCCCGCTTTGTGTGCAGAATTCCAGGCTGCCTGCCAGGATGGTGATTTCGCCATGGCCCTGAAAATTCAGGACCGGCTGACACCCCTGCACAAGGCATTGTTTATCGAGCCCAATCCGACTGGCGTGAAATATGCCGCCCAGCGCCTCGGGATCTGCAAAGCCGATGTCCGGCTGCCGCTGGTGCAGGTTGCGCCGGAAACGGCAAAGGCCATCGATGCGGCAATGGAGCACGCGGGCCTCGCGTGAGAACCGGCATATGGCCGCCAAAAAGAAGACCAAAGATGAAATCAATACCGGGCTCGTTGCGGAAAACCGCCGGGCCCGCTTTGACTATGAAATTCTCGATACGCTCGAGGCGGGTATCATGCTGACCGGCACCGAGGTGAAATCCCTGCGGACGGGCAAAGCCCAGATCACGGAATCCTATGCCTCACCCGAGGGCGGGGAATTGTGGCTGATCAACGCCCATATTCCCGAGTACCTGCAGGCCAACCAGTTCAACCATCACGAACGCCGCCGCCGCAAATTGCTCGTGTCGAAGCGGGAACTGGCGCGGCTGTCGCAAGAAGTGGAGCGCGGCGGCAATACCATCGTGCCGCTGAAGCTCTATTTCAACGACCGGGGCATGGCCAAACTGCTGATCGGGCTGGCCAAGGGCCGCAAGTCGCATGATAAGCGCGACGCGCAAAAAGAGCGCGACTGGAACCGTGAGAAATCGCGGCTCATGAAAAACTACTCCTGAGCCGAACCGTCCCGGATTTCCGCCGCCGCCGCAAAGACCACGCTTTCAAACATCTCGGTGGTCAGCCTGCCGGTATTGGTGTTGTAGCGCGAGCAGTGATAGCTGTCGTAGAGCACATAGCCATTGTCGAATACGTGCCGGGCGCCATGCCCGAACGGGTAGGCGGCCTTGCGTGCCCCGATCGTGGTCAGAAAGCTGTCATGCGCGATTCGGCCGAGCGCCAGGAACACCCGCGCGTTCTCATGCGCCTCGAACGTCGCTACCAGAAACGGCCGGCACGTGTTGATCTCCGCCCCGATCGGCTTGTTCTGCGGCGGGACGCAGCGCACCGCGTTGACGATCAGCGTGTCATGCAGCTCCAGCCCGTCATCTGCCCGCGCCTGATAAGTGCCCGAAGCAAGGCCGGCGCGCCCCAATGTCTGAAATAGCAGGTCGCCGGCATAGTCACCCGTGAACGGGCGGCCTGTGCGGTTCGCGCCCTGCAAGCCAGGCGCGAGGCCCACAATGATCAGTTTTGCAGCGGGATCACCCCAGCCCGGCACCGGAGCGTTAAACCCGTCCGGCAGTTTCAGCTTGTTCTCCGCGCGAAACGCCACCAAGCGCGGGCAAAGGGGACAATCTTGGGGAGGGTCGACAGGAATATTTTGCATCTGATCCATCATGGCACAAAGAAAAAGCGTTTTGAGCGAACCCAAAACGCTTGATCATTATTATAAGGGACTGGCAACGAAATTGCGAAAAGCGGTTCGCGCTTTCCGCAATTCACTAGTCCGCGTCTTCTTCAACCACGGGCCGTTCGGTCTGAGGCCGGCCGACGCTTTTGACCAGATCAACCACATCGACGAAATAATCCGCCTGGCGGCGCAGGTCGTCGGCAATCATCGGCGTCTGGGTGGTCAGTGTCGAGACCACAGTGACCTTTTTGCCCCGGCGCTGTAGCGCGGAAACGAGCGCTGTAAAATCGCCATCGCCGGAAAACAGAAACATGTGATCATAGTGCGGCGCCATCTCAAGCGCCTCCACTGTCAACTCGATATCCATGTTGCCTTTCACTTTGCGGCGGCCTGACGAATCAGTGAATTCCTTGGCTGGCTTGGTCACCACGCGATAACCATTATAGTCTAGCCAGTCGATCAGAGGACGAATGGACGAGTATTCCTGATCTTCAACTAGAGCTGTGTAATAATAAGCACGGACAAGATAGGCTTTACGCTGAAACTCCGAAAGCAAACGGCGATAATCAATATCCATTCCGATGGCTTTCGACGTGGCGTAAAGGTTGGCGCCATCGATGAAAAGGGCAACCTTTTCACGCGGGTCGAGCATCATTTCAAATTCACTCCAGAAATTTAGGTGCCTTGAAAATCCCCGTCCTTAGGACTTTCGAGCGAGAGGCAGGTGGCACCAGTTTATTTTTATCCAACAACTGGATCGCACAGCATTGAGGCGGAAAACTGCACTTAACGATGGAGTGGTCCAACGTCTTCCCCGTTATTTGACAGTTAAATACTTCGACTTGAGAGCACGCTACCCTTGAAAAAGGCACCTCGCGAACCCATCAATGCCGCTATAGCAGCAAATTTAACGACAATATATCCATGAAATTGATATAAATTGTACACGTGCGCTTTCATCGCCAAATCGCGAAACTTGTCATCGGTGCGCCACTCGTGTATGAAGCGGAACTTTCCAAACAAGAGTGGAGACGAGTGTGGCCCGCGTCACCGTTGAAGATTGCATTGAAAAAGTCGAAAACCGCTTCGACCTCGTCCTCATGGCAGCCCATCGCGCACGGATGATCTCATCCGGCGCGGCGATCACTGTAAGCCGTGATAATGACAAAAATCCGGTCGTCGCCCTGCGCGAGATCGGTGATGCTGCCATTTCACCTGAAGATCTGCATGAAGATCTCATTCATTCGCTGCAGAAATATGTTGAGGTCGATGAGCCTGAAGCGCACGCTGCACCGGTCATTGAAGGTGCGCCTGAAGACGATAGCGACACTTTCGATACCATGAGCGAAGACGAATTGCTGCGCGGCATTGAAAGCCTCGCGCCGCCGGAACGACGCGACGATTGATCGAACGCGCGTTTGGCTTGTACTATGAAGGTGTCGGAGTAAATCCGGCGCCTTTTTTATTGCGGCCAGGGTGCCGACGGGGAGTATCACGCGGCAAATGATGCGGCAATTTGAGCTGGTGGAGCGGGTTCTAGCCTACAACCCGAATGCCGACGAAGCTCTTCTCAACAAGGCCTATGTTTACGGGATGCAAAAGCACGGCTCGCAGAAACGCGCGTCGGGAGATCCCTATTTTGCCCACCCGCTGGAAGTCGCCGCCATCCTGACGGATCTCAAGCTGGATGACGCCACGATTGCCGTTGCGCTGTTGCACGACACAATCGAGGACACAGATGCCACCCGCGCCGAGATCGATCAGATGTTCGGGGCCGAAATCGGGGCTATCGTTGATGGCCTGACCAAGATCGAACGGCTTAACCTGGTCACCCGCGAGGAAGCTCAGGCCGAGAATTTGCGCAAGCTGCTGCTCGCCATTTCCCAGGATGTGCGCGTCCTGCTGGTCAAACTGGCCGACCGCTTGCACAATATGCGGACGCTGGAATTCGTGCCGCCGGAAAAGCGCAAGCGCATCGCCCAGGAAACCATGGATATCTATGCTCCCCTGGCTGGGCGCATGGGTATGCAGGATATGCGCTCGGAACTGGAAGACATCGCCTTCCGCACCCTCCAGCCCGATCACTATAAGGCAATCATCGAGCGCCTTGCTGCGATGGAAGAGAAAAACGCCAGAACCATCGAGGCGATTTCCAGCGAGCTGACACAGCGCTTCGCAGCTGAAGACATTCATGCAGAAGTGACGGGCCGGCTGAAATCGCCCTGGTCGATCTTCTCCAAGATTGAGCGCAAATCGATCGCGCTGGAGCAGCTTTCCGACATTATCGGCTTCCGGGTAATTGTCGACACCATCGAGGATTGCTACAGCACCCTCGGCGTCGTTCACACCAGCTGGAAAGTGGTGCCGGGGCGCTTCAAGGATTATATCTCGGTCCCCAAGCATAATGATTACCGCTCGATCCACACCACGGTGGTGGGGCCGGGTCGCCAGCGCGTTGAGCTGCAAATCCGCACGCACGAGATGCATGTGATCGCCGAATACGGCATTGCAGCCCATGCGCTCTATAAGGACGATGTCACTGAAAACCTGCAACGTCTGGAAAAGGAAAGTCGCGCCTATAGCTGGCTGCGGTCCACAATTTCCCACCTGACAGACGGCAATTCCACCGAAGAGTTTGTCGAATATACCAAGCTGGAACTGTTCCAGGATCAGGTGTTTTGCTTCACCCCGCGCGGACGGCTGATTGCGCTGCCGCGCGGCGCAACCCCCATTGATTTCGCCTATGCCGTCCACACGGAATTGGGTGACACCTGCGTGGGGGCCAAAATCAATGGTGCCGTCGTGCCGCTGGTCACCCCGCTGAAAAGTGGCGATGAGGTGGAAATCACCGTCGACCGGGACCATTCGCCCCCCGCCAATTGGGAGAGCATCGCCGCCACGGGTAAAGCCCGTGCTGCCATTCGCCGCGCCGTGCGCTCCTCCAGTCAGCAACGCGCGGCAACCCTCGGCGGCCAGATCTTTGAATCGGTACTGACCCGTGAGGGGCTGGGATTGAACCCTGATGAGGGCGCGCAACTCGCCGAAAAACTGGGCCTGACTTCCCGGCAGGAAATGTTGGTCGCTCTGGGAGAAGGGCGTGTCGAATCCGACGCGCTTCTGAACGAGGCGGCAGCCGTCAAAGGCTTGCGCCGGCGCAAGCGGCGAAAAATTCAGATGCCGGTCGCCGATCAGGCCGACGGATGGTTCTCCCTGCGGGCCTCAACCGGGTTTAAATTCAGGGTGCCCGGAGGCCAGACGCTTGGCAAAAAGGGAAAGGCGGCACTGGCGCGGCTCGATCTGGAAACCGGCGTCGGTGTGTCACCTGAAGGTGTGGTGCCCGGAGACCGGATCATCGGTATCTTGACGCCGGATGGCGTTATTACGGTCTATCCAATCCATTCCGAGGCATTGGTCGACAAATATGATGCCGACGTTGCCTGGATCGATGTGCGCTGGGATGCGGCCGGACATGAGGATCAGACCTACAAGGTCGCAATCTCCATGCTCGCCCTTAACAAGCCGGGCTCGCTCGCGCAGATATCTTCGGCTATTGCCGCGTGTGATGCCAACATCCACAACCTGTTCATGCTTATGGCGTCCCCCGACTTCCACAAGCTTGTTTTTCAGATCGAATTGCGGGATTTAGCGCAACTGACTGATGTGCTGGTGACCCTCAAGCAAACCAGCAACCTGTCGCAAGTGCAGCGCGCACCTATTTCAGATGCACGTGCCATCTCGAAAATCGACTGGATTGAAAAAGATACCGAAAAGGCGACCACATGAACCAGCAAGAAATATTTGATGTTTTCCGGGAATGCGGTGCCTTGCTTGAAGGGCATTTCATCCTCTCCTCCGGCCTGCGGTCACCGGTATTCCTGCAAAAGACGCTGGTTTTTCGCCAGCCGGAGAAAACGGCCATATTGTGCAAGGCTCTGGCGGAAAAGATCGTCGAGGCCGGTTTTGGCGATGTGTCGCAGGTTGTCTCGCCCGCAGTGGGCGGCATCATTCCTGGTTATGAAACCGCGCGCTGGTTGAAAAAACCCGCCATCTATACCGAGCGGGTTGATGGAAAATTCGCGCTGCGCCGCAATTTTGAAGTTGCCAAAGGTGAAAAGGTCATCGTCGTTGAGGACATTGTGTCCACGGGCCTCTCCATCCGGGAATGTGTGGATTGCATCAAGGCGCTGGGGGCCGATGTGGTCGCGGCTGCCTGCCTGATCGACCGTTCCGACGGGACTGCCGATATCGGTGTGCCGCTGGTCTCACTGGCTGAGTTGCGGGTGCCGGCTTATCCCGCGGATGCATTGCCGCCCGAACTGGCAGCCATTCCGGCGGTCAAGCCGGGCAGCCGCGGTCTGCAATAGTCATGATTATCGGGCTCGGGAACGACTTGTGTGAAATCAGCCGCGTGGAAAACACGCTGGCGCGTTTCGGCGAACGCTTCACGTTGCGCTGCTTCACGGAAATTGAACGCACCAAGTCGGACCGCCGCGCCGCGCGCGCCGCCTCCTATGCCAAACGCTTCGCGGCCAAGGAGGCGTGTGCCAAGGCGCTGGGCACGGGCCTGTCACGCGGGGTCTACTGGCGCGATATGGGCGTGGTCAACATGAGGTCCGGCAAACCAACAATGGCGCTGACCGGCGGGGCGGCCCTCATTCTGACACAGCTTGTACCCAAAGGATTTCTGCCCCATATCCATGTCAGCATCACCGATGATGCCGGCATGGCCCAGGCCTTTGTCATCATCGAAGCGCTGCCGGTTGACCAAAACCCTGCGCTCTTCTAACCAGACGTTACAGGAAAACCGGGAAAAATCATGAGCCAGCCCAAAGCGGATGCCAAAGCCAAGCCTTCGGAACTGCGCGAAACTATTGTCGTTGTCATTCAGGCCCTGCTGATTGCGCTGGTCTTTCGCACCTTCCTTTATCAGCCCTTCTCCATTCCCACCGCCTCGATGCAGTCGACACTGATGATCGGTGATTATCTGCTGACATCGAAATACACCTGGGGTTATGGCCGGTATTCGTTCCCGCTGGGGTTGATACCGTTCAATGGCCGTATTTTTGGTCGCGAGCCGAACCGTGGCGACATTGCCGTGTTCCGCCCCGTGCCGCAAAGCGATGCCTATATCAAGCGGGTCATCGGCATGCCCGGCGACCGCATACAGATGATCAACGGTATTCTCAACATCAATGGTGAGGCGGTAAAGCGCGTCGAAATTGGTAAAATCAACGATACAGACAGCACCGGCGTCACCGTGCCGGTCACCGTCTATCGTGAAACCCTGCCCAATGGTGTCGAGCATACCATTCAGGAAATTTCCGACACCATGCAGCTTGACAACACGGCTGAATATGTGGTGCCTGCCGGGCATTATTTCATGATGGGCGACAATCGTGACCGCTCGCAGGATAGCCGGGTCTTGAGCGCTGTCGGCTATGTCCCTGCCGGCAATCTGATCGGCAAGGCCGAAGTGCGCTTCTTCTCGATCAAGGACAATATTCCGCCCTGGCAGGTCTGGCAGTGGCCGGCAAATGTGCGTCTCGATCGTATGTTCCAGTCTGTCTATCAATGATCGCAAAAGAACAGGGCATAACCGGTATTCAGCAGCGGATTGGCTATCAGTTCGCCAATCCGGACCTGCTCGAAAAGGCCTTGACCCATTCAAGTGCGGTGTCACCCGGACGGCGCACAGAACGCTCCTATCAACGGCTTGAGTTTCTCGGTGACCGTGTGCTTGGCCTTGTTGTGGCTGATTTGCTGCACCGGCGCTTGCCCAAGGCCAACGAGGGCGAGTTGTCGCGTACGCTCAACACCTTGGTGCGCAAGGAAACCTGTGCCGATGTGGCGCGTACCTTGAATCTTGGTCCGGCGCTGCGTCTGGGCGAAAGCGAAGCGCGCACCGGCGGCGCGGAAAAAGAAGCCATTCTCGCCGACGTATGCGAAGCCGTAATCGGTGCCGTATACTGCGATGGCGGTTTCGATTGCGCCTTCGAACTGGTTGAACGCCTGTTTGGTGGCATGATTGGTGCAGCCAATGCGAAACGTGCTGACGCCAAAACGGCCTTGCAGGAATGGGCGCAGGGCAGGGGGCTCGAACCGCCTGATTACACAGAGGTGGAACGCAGTGGCCCCGACCATGCGCCGGTCTTCACCATTGCGGTCAAGGTGCAGGGTTTCGCGGCCGAGAACGCTTCCGGCCCATCCAAAAAGATTGCTGAACACAAATCGGCTGAACAATTCCTGATCCGTGAAAATGTATGGAAACCCACTTCGTGACAGATGTAATCGCCGCTCCTGAAAATCCCCGCTGCGGCTTTGTCGCCCTCGTCGGTGCGCCCAATGCGGGCAAGTCGACCCTGCTCAATTCGCTCGTTGGCACCAAGGTTTCCATTGTCACCCACAAGGCGCAGACCACCCGCACCCAGATTCGCGGTGTGGTGACGGAAGGCGACGCCCAGATTATTTTTGTCGATACGCCGGGCATTTTCGCCCCCAAGCGCCGGCTTGACCGGGCCATGGTGCAATCGGCCTGGGCCGGGGCCGGTGACGCCGATCTGGTCGCGTTCATCGTTGATGTGCAAAAGGGCATGGCGCCCGACGTGGAAGCCTTGATTGAAGGCCTTGTCGCCGTGCCGCATCGCAAGGTGCTGGTGCTGAACAAGATCGACACCGTGCGTCCTGAGATGCTCCTGGAGCTGTCTCAAAAGCTCAACGAGCGCATCAAGTTCGAAGAAACCTTCATGATTTCAGCGCTCAAGGGCGATGGTGTTACCGATTTTCTCAATTGGTGCGGCAAGAATATCCCGCTTGGCCCCTGGCACTTCCCCGAAGATCACCTCACGGACCTGACCCAGGCCCTGACGGCCGCCGAAGTGACGCGCGAAAAGCTGTTCCTGCGCATTCACGACGAAATTCCCTATAATGTCACCGTGGAGACAGAGGCCTTCAAGGTGCAAAAGGACGGCTCGTTCAAGATCGACCAGATCGTCTATGTCACCCGCGACACCCACAAGAAAATCGTCCTCGGCAAGGGTGGCCAGACCATCAAGGCGATCGGGGCGGAAGCGCGGGCCGAGCTGATGGAGATTTTTGAGACCAAGGTGCACCTGTTCCTGTTCGTCAAAGTGCGGGAGAACTGGGCGAACGACCCCGGCCGTTACCGCGAAATGGGCCTCGAAATGCCCAAGGAGTGAGTGCCGGGCTTTCGAGGCTGAGCCGGTGATGATCGAAGCGACACAATAATGGAATGGACAGGCCACGGCTTAATCATCGGGGTCCGCCGTCATGGCGAGAGCAGCGTCATCGTCGAGGCCATGGTGGCGCGGCGGGGGCGCTATATGGGGCTGGTGCGCGGCGGGCGCTCAACGCGCCATGCGGCCACGCTACAGCCCGGCAATGATGTGCAATTGACCTGGCGGGCCCGGCTGGAAAACCATCTCGGTAATTTCAGTGTCGAGCTTGTACATCCCCGGGCTGCGGAATTGATTGCCGACCAGATCCGTCTCTATGCCTGCCAACTGCTCTGCGATCACCTGCGTCTGCTGCCCGAGCGCGACCCGCATGACCGGTTGATGGGCGCCGCGATCGATATTCTCGACGGGGAGGGGGACAGTTTGGTCCTCGGCGCGGCGCTGGCCCGTTTTGAGTTTTTCCTGCTCGATGAACTCGGCTTCGGTCTTGATATCTTTTCGTGCGCCTTGACGGGGGAAACAACAAACCTGACCCATGTCTCACCCAAGACCGGACGGGCGGTCACCCGCACTGCCGCCGAGCCCTATATCGAGAAACTTCTGCCCCTGCCGACCTTCCTGCAAGGGGATGTGACGCCCGGTCTTGGTGACATAAGCAATGCCTTCCGGCTGACCGGGCATTTTTTGGCAATGCATGTGTGGACAGCCCGGCAAATTGCACCCCCTACAACGCGCGACCGGCTGATAGGGATGCTAACAAAGCCGCTATAGTCGCACTACTGATTCGTTCCGTTTGTGGAAGACCCAATGTCCGATTCCGATATCCTGCCCCCCGAGGGCGATGAGCACCGCATTGTTGATTTGAGGAAGGCGCTGGAAGAGCGCTACCTCTCCTATGCGCTCTCCACCATCACCCAGCGCGCCTTGCCCGACGCCCGCGATGGCCTGAAGCCGGTGCATAGACGCATTCTGCACGGCATGCGCCTGCTGCGCCTTGATCCTGAAGGCGCGTACAAGAAATCCGCCAAGATCGTTGGCGATGTCATGGGTTCGTTCCACCCCCATGGCGATCAGTCGATCTATGACGCGCTGGTGCGCCTGGCGCAGAATTTTGCGCTGCGCTATCCGCTGGTCGACGGGCAGGGCAATTTCGGCAATATCGATGGCGATAGCGCCGCCGCCATGCGTTACACTGAAAGCCGCATGACCGATGTTGCCCAGCGCCTGATGGAAGGCATTGGGGAGAACGCCGTCGATTTCCGGCCGAACTATGATGGCTCCGACGAGGAACCGGTCGTTCTGCCGTCCAACTTCCCCAACCTGCTGGCCAATGGTTCCAGCGGTATCGCGGTGGGCATGGCGACCTCTGTGCCGCCCCATAATGTTGCTGAACTCTGTGACGCGGCGCTGCACCTTATTCATAATCCCGGCGCGCAAACGGCCGATTTGATGAAATATGTGCCCGGCCCCGATTTCCCCACAGGCGGCATTCTGGTCGAAGACAGGGCCAGCATTGAACAGGCCTATACTACCGGCCGTGGTGGATTCCGTGTGCGTGCACGCTGGTTCAGCGAGGATACCGGCCGCGGTGGTTATCAGATCATCGTCACCGAAATTCCTTACGGCGTACAGAAGTCCCGGCTGGTCGAAAAGATCGCGGAAATGATGCTCGCCCGCCGCCTGCCTTTGTTGAAGGATGTGCGCGACGAAAGTGCCGAAGACATCCGTCTGGTGCTTGAACCCAAAAGCCGCACCGTCGATCCGGTGATCCTCATGGAGAGCATGTTCAAGCTCACCGAGCTGGAAAACCGGTTTTCGCTCAATCTGAATGTGCTCGATATGGGCACGGTCCCCAAGGTCATGAGCCTTGCCGAGGCACTCAGCGCCTGGCTGCAGCACCGCAAGGTCGTTCTGGTGCGCCGGTCCGAATACCGGCTCGGCCAGATTGCCCATCGGCTTGAAGTGCTCGGCGGCTATATCATCGCCTTCCTCAATCTCGACGAGGTGATCCGCATCATCCGCGAGGAAGACGAGCCGAAGGCCGAGTTGATCCGCACCTTTGAGCTGACGGATGTGCAGGCTGAAGCCATTCTCAACATGCGCCTGCGCTCCCTGCGCAAGCTCGAAGAGATGGAACTGCGCAAGGAGCACGAAAAGCTCACTGAAGAGCAGGGCCATCTCGAGGCACTTCTCGCCTCAGACAAGAAACAATGGGGTGTGATCGCCACGGAAGTGGGCGAGATCCGCAAGATTTACGGCCCCGACCATCCGCTGGGCCCACGGCGCACCACCTTTGATACAATACCCGACGCAGGCGATTTCGACATCGAGACCATGATGATCGAGCGTGAGCCGATCACCGTCATTCTGTCCGAAAAAGGATGGATCCGGGCGATGAAAGGTCATAATGCCGATGTCGACGGTCAGGCCTTCAAGGCCGGTGATGAACTCAAGCTCGCGCTCAAATGCGAGACGACGGACAAGTTGCTCCTGCTCACTACAGGCGGCAAAATCTATACGCTCGGTGCCGACAAACTGCCGGGCGGGCGTGGGCATGGTGAGCCGGTGCGCATCATGGTCGACATTGAGGAAGGCCACGATATCGTGGACCTGTTCATCTACAAAGCCGGCGCCAAACGCGTCATCGCCTCAAATGTCGGCAATGGTTTTGTGATCGCCGAAGACGATATGATCGCCAATACCCGTAAAGGGAAACAGGCGCTCAATGTATCCGGTGCCAGCGAAGCCAAGCTGTGCGTGCCCATGTCCGGCGACATGGTGGCGGTCATTGGCCAGAACCGCAAACTGCTGGTTTTCCCGGCAGCGCAATTGCCAGCGATGAGCCGTGGCAAGGGCGTGCGCCTGCAAAAATACAAGGATGGCGGCATTTCCGACCTGAAGGTTTTCAGTGCTGAAGACGGTTTGAGCTGGGAAGACAGTTCCGGACGTACCTTTGTCAAATCCATGGATGATCTCAAGGACTGGCTGGGCGATCGCGCCGCAGCGGGCCGTCAGCCGCCGACCGGGTTCCCCCGCAATAACCGGTTCAGGGGTTGACCGAAAACCGGGTGATGATCGGTTTATGATCGCTGCCTGCAGGGTCTCCCGCATATAGCTCATGCACCTTGATGCCGCCCCGGGTCATCACGTGGTCAATTGGCAGGAATGGCCACGTTTCGCGCCAGCCCGCCACATAAAAGCGTGTCGGATAGGTCATGAGCGAGTGGTCCTGCCGCTCCAGTCCGGCGCGTGTTGCAAACCCGCGCACGGCGTAGGACCACGAGGTGGAGTTGAAATCACCTGATAGCACCAATGGCCCGGGCAATTTCTGCAAGGCTGCACCAAGATCGGCAAACTGGCCACGTTGACGGGCAAACGCCAAGTCAATACCTTCGGCGATGTTGTCACCCTTGTCCAGCTGACTGATTTGTCCGGGCCAGTCAAAATGGGTGGTTACAACAGTAAACGGCTGGGCATCTTCCCCGGCAAATCGGGCGACTATCCGGGAAATCCGGTCCGTGCCGCCCGTGGCACAGGCTCCCTCGGTCTCGGCCTCAAAAGGTATTTTCGCGTAAATGGCCACATTGGCCCGTTTGCCGCCCCTGCAGATGGAATGATAGGGATAGGTGTCTTCCATCAGCGCATGCAACCCGTTGCGTTGCTCGGGGAAATATTCCTGAAATGTCAGAATATCAGGGTCTTCGGCGCGAATGCTGTCCCAAAGTGTTGCGGCCTCACGGTTGCGCCCAAAAAGGTTATGGGTCAGCAGTTTGTAAACAGGCCGGCCATCTTGCGGCATGGCATCACGTGCGTTGAGCAATGGCGTCAGCTCGGGAACCACAATCAGCGACGAAGCCATGAACCCCGTCGCCGAAACTGTCATGGCCAGGGCGCGCCAGCGCGGCATGTCGACAAAAAAGGGTGAGGCAAGCAGGCAAAACAACGTGCCGGGAAAAATAACGGCCTGCAAATGGTTGAAAAAATCCAGCGCCGGATGGGCAAAGCCAAATGCTGCCGCCAAGGCAATCAGCATCAGACCTGTAGCGCCGAGCGCGAACGACAGCCCGGCTGCCCACTTGATAAACTTCATAATATAACGCAACTCCAGCCGCGCTTAGTCGGCCTGAACAATATCTAGCCTTTGCCAGCCCGCCGTCCCGGACTGCACTTCCAGCGGTTGAAAGCTGGCTTTGTACGCCATTTTAGGCGAATTTGGGACCCAATAGCCTAGATACACATATTTAAGCCCGCTATCGATCACCCGTCGGATATGATCGAGGATCATGAAATTGCCCAATCCGCGCGCGGCGTGTGAGGGATCGAAAAAGCTGTAGACCATCGACAGGCCTTCATCCATGAGATCGCTCAGGGCTACGGCGACCAGCGGGCCGGTTGTGCCATCGCTTTGCGCCAGCCGGTATTCGATCAGAACCGAATTTACCGGCGTATCCTCCACCATGTATTCATAATCCATATAGGACATCTGCGTCATGCCGCCGCCTTCGTGCCGCGTCTCAAGGTAGAGTTTGAACAGATCATACTGTTCGGCGCTTACCCGGGGCGACAGCTGCGTGCCGATGATGTCCTGGTTCCGGCGCAGAATGCGGCGATGACGCCCCCCAGCCGTAAAATCATGGGCCGGAATACGCACGGACCGGCAGGCGGAACAGCCATCGCATGCGGGCCTGTAGATCAGGTTCTGGCTGCGCCGAAAGCCATGTTCGTTCAGCACATGATGCAGCATGGACGCGCGGCGCCCGCTGAGATGGGTAAATAGTTTGCGCTCCTCACGTCCTTCCAGATAGGGGCACGGCATCGCAGCCGTGAGGAAGAACTGGGAATTCTCAGGCGATTGGTCCGTCATGAACTGCCTCGCAAAAACTCAAAAGGATCTAAACCCCATAATACCAGGGGGCCACAATACAGAATACGATCCAGACTATAATCACCAGTGGCGATCCCACAATGATGAAGTCACGGAACCGGTAATGCCCCGCACCCATAACCAGCAGATTGGTCTGATAGCCGATCGGCGAGGCAAAGGACGCATTGGCCCCGAGAATGACCGTCGCGATCAGGGGCAGGGGGTCGATACCCATCGAATTGGCGGCCGCAATGGCGATCGGGGTGAATAGCACTGCCGTGGCATTGTTGGACAGAAAATTGGTAATCACCGCGACGACAAGGAACATGCCGCCCATCAATACACGGGGCGAACTTGTGCCCAGAATGCCAATGGCGCTATCAGCAATCAGCTGGGCACCACCGCTGACATCCATCGCGGTTGCCATGGCGATGGAAGAGCCGACCAGCATGATGATCTTGCGGTCAATCGCCCGCGCTGCCTGACGGATATTGAGACAACCCGTTGCAACCATCGCGAACGCGCCGAGCACCGAGGCAACCACGGCGGGCATGACGCCCGAGGCAATCAGCGCAACGGTGCACAAAAACAGCAATTGCGCGCGCAGGGCCATGCCATGCGGCTTGACCTCCGAGGCGCTCCACTCGATCACGATCAGGTCCTGAAGACCCCGCATCCGCTCAAGGGATTTCGGCTGGCCTGCAATCAGCAGAATGTCGCCGGCTTCCAGTCGGATTTCGCTCAATTGCTGGCGCGGCATGCGGCTGCGCCGCTCAAGCCCGAGGATCAGCACGTCGTGTTGGGCCATGAAACCGGCCTGATCAACACCATTATTGACCAGGCGGGAACCGGGGGGAACCAGTGCCTCGCAAAGCACCACGCTTTCGCCCTCGCCACTGCCGCTGATCGAACCCGCGTCATCAAACGCGCGCCAGTTGCGTAGCGCGTCAGTCAGTGCATCCCGCGTTGCGGCAATGATCAGCGTGTCGCCGCTTTGCAAAGTCAGGTCATCAAAGGGCGGCAAAAAGGTATCACGCCCCCGCTTCACCGCGCGCACCGTCATGGTGGTCAGCTTGGGGAACATGCCGGCCACGGTATGGTCGCCAATCAGCGGATGGCCGTGTGTCAGTCTTATCTCGGTCAGGAACTGGGTATTGCGGTTGCGTGCGCCTGTGCTTTCGCCTGCATTGTCCGGCACAATACGCGGGGCAATGAACAAGACATAAAGCCCGCCGACAAAGGCCATGGCCAGGCCCGGCACGGCGAATGAAAAGAACGTGACCGATTCAATGCCGTATTGCTGAGCCACACCCGCCGCCAGCAGGTTGGTGGATGACCCCAGCACGGTAATCATGCCGCCAAGAATGGTCACATAGCTCAACGACATCATGAATTTCGAGGCGGGCAGGCCCCGGCGCGAAATGACCGACGCCAGAACCGGCATGAACACCACCACCACCGGCGTGTTGTTGACCACTGCGCTTGCTAGTCCGGCAATCACCAGCGCCAGCAACACCACACGTGTCGGGTGCTTGGGCCACATCTCCGCCAATTGCTCGGCCAATCGCCCCAAAGCCTCGGTCTGGATCAGACCCTGTCCGACCGCAAGAAGGGCCAGAATGGTGATCAGGGCGGGGTTGGCGAAGCCGGAAAGCAACCGGTCGGGCGTCAGGCCGGCACCAGGCATCAGGCTGGCCATAACCAGCAGCGCAACAAGAACGCCAAGCGAAACCAGCTCGATCGAAGCCCATTCCGTTGCATAGAATACCATGGAAATGGCGATCACCGCGAAGGTGAACCACATGGCGACAAAATGTGCATCAAGACCTAGGTCAAACATCGCGCCATCATGCTGATCTCAGGGGCTGAACCCAAGCGAAATTTTCAACGCCCGGCACGAAATTCATGCTGCGCGATTGCAAAGTTTATGCAAAGCCCCGCCTGATTGTAATCCCAAATGGTTGTCTCAGGCGTCGAAACCCTGAAACCCGCCCCGGCTGGCCCAGTGCCTCTCCATCGGCGAACGGCGCAACATCAGTGTGCTGGTGATCATGTCATGAACCAGCTGCCGGCGCTGGGTGAACAGGCCCACCAGCAGTAGCGGCCAGAAAATCCAGATGGTAACCCAGAATACGAACGGATGCAGCAGCGCCTTCCAGCCCTCAAGGGGAGGCCCGGAAACCGGCGTGAGCACCAGATCGCAAATCTGCATGCCGTAGGTCGCCCGGCGCGATGAACCGAGCGTCACCACATAATATAGGAACACGGCAACAGGCACGATAAAGGGCAGCGAAATCCAGGCCAGCCCCAGGGTCAAAAAGCCCGCGACAAGGGTCAGCATCAAGAATATCAGCGAAATCGCCGAAATAATCACCAGATCGACAAGATAGGCCATTACCCGCCGCGTCAGCAAACCGTCAAACAGTTCGGGCGAAGTTCTGGGGTCGGGTAAATTAGCGCTCATGTCTTGGTCCCTCATGCAATACCATCACCATATTGATAGTGAGGGGGCTTTGCACAAGGGGTAATCCTGAAACGGGCTGCTATACGCGTTCGCCGTTCAGTATGCGTGCCGCCTCCAGCGCATGATAGGTCAGTACACCATCACAGCCCGCGCGCTTGAACGCATAGAGCGCTTCCATCATGGCGGCGGTCCGGTCAAACGCCCCAGCCTTGGCCGCGAACTCGATCATCGCGTATTCGCCAGAGACCTGATAGGCGAAAACCGGGATGTTGAAATCGTCACGCACCCGGCGCACGATATCGAGATAGGGCATGCCCGGCTTGACCATGACCATGTCCGCGCCTTCATCAATGTCCTGCGCCACTTCCCGCAGGGCTTCGTCCGAATTGGCGTAATCCATCTGATAGGTGCGCTTGTCACCCTGCAATCGCTCACCTGAACCAACAGCCTCGCGGAACGGCCCGTAATAGACGGACGCATATTTCGCCGAATAGGACATGATCGCGGTCTTGTCATGCCCTTCAGCATCAAGCGCCATGCGAATGGCGCCAACCCGGCCATCCATCATGTCCGAGGGGGCAATGATGTCGGCCCCGGCACGGGCCTGCACAATGGCCGACTTCACCATGACCTCAATTGTCTCGTCATTGAGAATTTCGCCGTTGCGCACCAGCCCGTCCTGCCCGTTGGCGGAATATTCGTCCAGCGCGACATCGGCGATCAGGCCGATATCAGGCACGGCTTGCTTGATTGCGCTCAGCGCGCGGCACATCAGATTGTCCGGATTATAGGCTTCTTCGCCGTTCTCGCTGCGCAAATGCCCCGGTGTGTTCGGAAACAGCGCCAGTGCCGGAATACCCTCTGATGCTGCTTGTTTGGCCGCTTCAACCGCCAGATCAATCGAGAGTCGCTCGACACCCGGCATTGTGTTGATGGCACTGCGCTCGTTCTGGCCTTCAATGACAAACAGGGGCCAGATCAGATCCGCCGGTGTCAGCACGGTCTGGCGCACCATGGCGCGGCTCCATGCTGCCTGACGCGTCCGCCGCTGCCGGTGGCCGCCCAGAAAGTCCATATCGTGTTTTGTCCAAGTGCCAGACATCGTCGCGCCTCTCGCTTCATTCATCTGCTGTCTATCAGGCAAAGTTCCCTCTCGCAAAGGTGCGTCATGCCGCACTTGTCGCCGCGACCGCAATCAGGCTAGGAAACCTGTGGAGGCTCATAATGGACATTAAAACTATCGCACGCGAGAATTTCGTCCGCATTCTGGCGCTGATCAGCCTCGTTATCGGACTTGGCGATGCCGCACGCCTGCTTGGCGTGTCGGGCGGGCAGCAGGACCCGATGCAGGCGCTGGGCGTTACGGGTTTCGTTCTGCTCGCCATTCTGGCGCTCACGCGTTTGTTTGCGGCCGTGGGCTTGTGGATCAGTTCCAGCTGGGGCGGGGTGCTGGTGATCGGTGCCACGCTTCTGGAATATATCCTGCTGCTCGTTCACAGCCCGCATATTCATATATCGACCCTTGGCCTGCTCGTCCGCACCGTGGTGTTTGTCGGCATTCTTGGCCTGTTGATTTTACGCTATCGCCACAACCGGGCGCACGTTCACGACTGATTTAGGTTACGCAATCCTTGTCATGTGTAACGTTTCAGAAAGCCAAAATATCGAAGTTTCTCAGTAACATAGTTTTAAGCCTACCGCTTAAGGCGATCTTATCGGGCCAGCTGTAATTTACCCTCACCAGACACGAAGAAAATCGTGCGTTCACAGTGAGGCAGACATGAATAGCAAATCCAACGCTGCGGTGGCAGTTGCAGGCGAGAGGCCGCAGGGTCTCAAGCCGCTATATCTAGAAGCGGTGTCGCGCGTTGAGCGCCTTCATCGTCGACTTTTGGACCTGATCAAGGACGAGTTTGATCGCATGGGCTGGGACGATATTAACCCGGTTCAGGCGCTGATGATGTTCAACATCGGCGACAGCGAATTGACAGCGGGCGAATTGCGGTCCCGTGGTTACTATCTCGGTTCAAATGTATCCTATAATTTGAAGAAGCTTGTCGATACCGGCTACATTTTTCAGGAACGCTCCCGCGCTGACCGGCGCTCGGTCCGTATCCGTCTCACCCCCAAGGGCGAGGAAGTGGCTGAAGTCATCGACGAACTCTATGACCGTCACCTGAAATCGATCGACAAGGTCGGTGGTCTGGGTGATGAGGAATTTGCCGGGCTGAACACCGCTCTGGCCCGTCTCGAGCGCTTCTGGGTCGATCAGATTCTCTACAAGCTCTGATTTTGGCTTGCACGTAACTGTGATCTTTTGATCACAGTAGAAATAAGACGCCGGCCTCAGTGCCGGCGTTTCTTATTTGTGCCGCAAATCACTTCTAGCGCCGTCAGTTATGCGTGATGTTGTCGATTCTGGCTCTGGCAAGCAAAGCTTCGGTATTGCCTGCCCTCACAGCGACTTTACTGGCGTTGTGGTGGGACTTGCATGATGATAAACAACAGCGAAATCTGGTCTATCACCATGGAGAATAGGTGACTTACATGCGGCAAAAACGGTCTATTCACCCCTCACGGCGTCAAGTGATTCAGGGCATGACGATGTTGGGCGCGACCCTTGCCGTTCCGGCTGCCGCACGGGCGCAGGACTCCATTTTTGATACATTTGCCCGCAACAGGGTGCTGCGAAATACGGACCGCGAGGGCAATACAGTTGCAGCGCTGGACGCAATCGACACCGTGGAACCGATCCTTTCGGTGGATACCGCGCACAATCTCCAGCTGGCCATCATGCAGTATGAGCAGATTATGGCTGCAGGCGGCTGGGAACAGATGCCGCGCGACATTTTCGGCCTTGTGGCCGGTGTCGACCGCCGTTCGGTCAGCCGTTTGCGTGATCGACTGATCATGAGCGGCGATGTGCCCGCCGAGCAGCAAAGCAAGAAAGATATCTTTGACGAATATCTCGATGCCGGCTTGCGTCAGTTCCAGGCCCGTCACGGCCTGCTGGTTTCGGGCAAGGTCGATGCAGAAACCTTCTTCGCGCTCAATGTGCCCGCCGATTACCGTTTGCAGCAGCTGCGCCTCAATGCGATGCGGGTTGAAGCGATTTCCGCCGAACTGTCGGACCGCTATGTGGTGGTCAACATTCCCGCCGCCACAATTGAGGCTATCGATGCAGGTCTCGTTGCGCGTCGGCACACTGCTGTCGTCGGGCGTATCGACCGGCAGACGCCGATCCTGCATTCCAAGGTCCACGAGATCAATTTTAATCCCTATTGGCATGTGCCAAAGAGCATCATCCGTCGCGATCTCATCAAGTATATGAATGAGGATCCCAATTATCTCGCCAATTATCGCATCCGCATTTTTGACGGCGGCGGCAATGAATTGAGCCCGACCGATATCGATTGGTCGACCGACGACGCGGTGAACTACGCGTTCCGTCAGGATCCTGGTGGCGAGAACTCGATGGGTCACGTCAAGATCAACTTCTACAACAAGCACAATGTTTACCTGCATGACACGCCCACCAAGAGCCTGTTTGGTGAAAACCGTCGCTTCCACTCCTCGGGTTGCGTGCGCGTTGAGGATGTGGACGCGCTGGTCGCCTGGTTGTTGCGTGATAATGGCGATTGGGATGTGACGGGCGTTGAAGCCATGTTCAATTCGGGCGAACGCGTTGATGTTGCCATCAAGAACCCTGTGCCAATCCACACCACTTACATTTCGGCTTGGGCAAACCGTCAGGGTACCGTAAGCTTCCGTGAAGACGTTTATGAGTACGACAAGGCAGGCAAGGTCACCTTCGACGACGCCTGATAGGGGGCATGTTGAGCGGTAGCCAGAACATTGTGCCGGGCGAAGTCCTGTTTGAATTCACACGCGTCGGCCCGCAAATGCGGGTCGCTGCCATCCATGCGGCCACGGGCACCGAAGTCATTATCATAACCCCCGCCAATTCTCCCCGTCTGCAAATGCAGCAGGTCGCTTTGGCCAAGCTGAAACGCCGCATGGAACGTGAAAGCCAGGGCTGATACAAGCTTGGAATCTGCACACCCCTTGTGCTAAGCGATAAGGGCCCATTCACCAGATTTCCAACAGCAGCACAGGGACCGCCATGAGCGCCACTGCCTTCCCCGGTTTTTTCACGCAATCTGTAGCCGAAAGCGATCCAGAAATCGCCGATTCGATCGCTAAGGAACTCAAGCGCCAGCAGAGCGAAATTGAGCTGATTGCTTCTGAGAATATTGTATCAAAGGCGGTGCTTGAAGCGCAGGGCTCTGTGCTGACCAACAAATACGCCGAAGGTTATCCCGGGCGTCGCTATTATGGCGGTTGCCAATATGTCGATATCGCCGAAAGCCTTGCCATTGAGCGCGCCAAACAATTGTTCGGCTGCGACTTTGCCAATGTGCAGCCCAATTCCGGATCGCAGGCCAATCAGGGTGTCTATCAGGCACTGATTCAACCCGGTGATACCATTCTCGGCATGAGCCTGGATGCCGGTGGTCACCTGACCCACGGTGCGAAGCCCAACCAGTCCGGCAAGTGGTTCAATGCCATCCAGTATGGCGTCCGCAAGCAGGACGGCCGGGTCGATATGGATCAGGTGCGTTCGCTGGCCAAGGAACATCAGCCTAAAATGATTGTGGCGGGCTTCTCTGCCTACTCCCGCATCATGGACTGGGCCGAATTCCGCGCCATCGCAGACGAAGTAGGAGCCATCCTGTTTGTCGATATGGCTCATGTGGCCGGGCTTGTGGCCGGTGGTGTTTACCCCAGCCCGTTCCCCCACGCGCATGTCGCCACAACCACGACACATAAAACCCTGCGTGGCCCGCGCGGCGGCATGATCCTGACCAGCGATGAAGCGATCGCCAAGAAAATCAATTCAGCGATATTCCCCGGCATTCAGGGCGGGCCGCTGATGCATGTGATCGCGGCGAAGGCTGTGGCGTTCAAGGAAGCGCTGTCGCCGGAATTCAAGGACTATGCCAAGCAGGTTGTGGCCAATGCCAACACGCTTGCCGAAACCCTGATCAAGGGCGGCGTGGATATTGTCACCGGCGGTACCGACAATCACCTGATGCTTGTCGACCTGCGGCCCAAGGGCGTAACCGGCAAGGCAACAGAGCAGGCGCTGGAGCGGGCATTCATTACCTGCAACAAGAACGCTGTGCCTTTTGATCCGGAAAAGCCGGCCATCACCTCGGGCATCCGGGTAGGTACACCGGCTGCGACCTCACGCGGCTTCAAGGAAGCCGAGTTCCAGCAGGTGGGCGAGCTGATGGTTGAAGTGCTTGACGGTCTGGCCGCTAACGGTGAAGACAATAATGGCGCGGTAGAATCTGCGGTACGCGCGAAAGTTGAAGCGCTGACGGCATCCTTCCCGATCTACAGCTAATACGAAGGCCGACAAAGCAGATGCGCTGCCCTTATTGCGGAAATGACGATACCCAGGTCAAGGACAGTCGCCCCACAGAAGATTCGGCGGCCATTAGGCGCCGCCGTATCTGCAATGCGTGCGGGGGGCGGTTCACGACATTTGAACGTGTGCAATTGCGCGATCTGATCGTCGTCAAGAAATCGGGTCGGAAAGTGCCATTCGATCGCGAAAAACTGGCCCGCTCGGTCACCACTGCATTGCGCAAGCGCGCCGTGGAACCCGAGCGCGCCGAACGCATGATCTCCGGCGTCGTGCGCCAGCTGGAAAGCCTGGGCGATGTCGAAATCACCTCTGAGCAGATCGGCGAATTCGTCATGGAAGGCCTTAAAGGGCTTGATGATGTGGCGTTCGTTCGGTTCGCTTCAGTTTACAAAAACTTCTCTGCAGCCAATGATTTCCGGTCGTTTTTGACGGAATTGGGTGAAGCAGAGGAAATCAGCGCGTCCGAAGACGACGTATAGGCAAGGCAGAAGAAATCATGGCGAAAGATACTCCCACGGCTACGCCGTCGATCCGTCCTGCCAACAAGCGGGGTGCCGCGCGGCTGGCCGCCGTGCAGGCGCTTTATCAGATGGAAATCGGCAACGTTTCCCTGGAAGACACGCTTACCCAGTTTGCGGCCATTCATCTCGGCAAAGAGGTTGAAGGCGATGAATATCTGCCCGCTGACACCGATTTCTTCCGCCAGATTGTCGGCGGCGTGATCAAGGCGCAACTCGAGATTGATCCCTTGCTCGACAAAACCCTTGCCGAGGGTTGGCCCGTTGCCCGCATTGAGGCGACCATGCGCGCTATTCTCCGTGCCGCGGCATTTGAGCTCTTGAAGAAACCTGACATTCCGGTGAAAGTCGTCATCACTGAATATGTTGACGTAGCCAAGGCGTTTTTCGATGACGAGGCGGCAGGCATGGTCAACGGCGTTCTGGACACAATAGCAAAAAACAACGCGGCCCCGCGGCCCGAATAAGGCGCGGATCTCCCGATTTCCAGGGGAACAGCATGGCAACGACTTCGGAAATTGGTGCAGCCGCCCCAATGAAAAACATCGCCCTGCTTTCCGCCAGCCAGGCGATTGTTGGCTCACAACAGGCGCTTATCATGTCTGTTGGTGCGCTGGTGGGCGTCACCCTCGCGCCGGATCCTTCCCTTGCTACCGTGCCCACGACCGCCATGGTGCTCGGGCTCGCCATTTCTGCTGGCCCATCTGCGTTTCTTGTGCACCGCCTTGGGCGCAAACGCGCCTTTATTCTCGGTGCGTTGATTTCCATCCTCGCCGGGCTGCTGGCCGCCATGGCCATTATTGTCAGCTCATTCCCCTTGTTTTGCGTGGCGCTCGCCACAGGCGGCACGGCCGCAGCCTTTGGCCAGCAATATCGTTTTGCGGCGGCTGACAGTGTGCCGGCTGAGATGAAGGGAAAAGCCATATCCTGGGTGCTGGCCGGCGGGGTTGTCGCCGGCATTCTCGGACCCACGATGTCGCGCTGGGGCCGCGAATGGCTACCTGGTGCCGAATATGCCGGCTCATTCCTCGCCATGGCCGGCCTGGCGCTGATCGGTGTGGCCATTCTCACCCAGACCAATCTGGCGCGCGCGACGCTGAAAACCAATACGGCTACGCCACGCCGTTTCCGCGACATTGCCGGGTCGCCGGACGTTTTCGTGCCGGTTATTTCCGGCATGGCCAGCTATGGTCTGATGACCTTTGTCATGGTTGCCGCACCATTGGCGATGGTGGTGGTTTGCGGTCACTCCAAGGATGCGGCAACCACCGCTATCCAGTGGCATATCATTTCCATGTTTGCGCCGAGCTTTTTCACCGGCGCCATCATTGCCCGTATCGGTGCCCGTGCGACCACCGGCATTGGCCTCACATTGATTTTGGGCTGTTCGTTGATTGCACTGAACGGCACCAGTCTTTGGCATTTCGATCTGGCCTTGATTCTGCTGGGGCTGGGCTGGAATTTCGGCTTTATTGGTTCCACAACCTTGCTGGCCGCCGGTTACCGTCCGGAAGATGCGGCCCGTGTGCAGGCGTTGAACGAACAATTGGTGTTCGGTGTCATGGCCATCGCCTCAATCAGTTCCGGCCTGCTGCTGCAAAATCTGGGCTGGCAATCTATCAACGTGCTGGCCATTCCCATCGCCACCGGCGCGATTGCGCTTCTGGCGTGGGGCGATTGGCATGGGCGCAAGGTCGAACCGGCCGAATAGGGCGGGGCAAAGGCAAACTCAAGCCCGGAGCTGTGCGCTCATATCCCGCCGGGTCAATCTGTCGAACCATGAGGGACGGCAGGTCGTGCGCCAGCTATACCTCGACAAGCGCAGGATAAGGTCCATCGATGCACTCTGGTTGAGGGGAGGCGCATAAAACACCTCCACCAACCGATGATCAATCAGAACGAGGAGATGATCGATTCCACAAAGGTGCGATCTTCACCAAAGGACGGCGTGCGGCGGGTTTCAAGCGTAATCAGCTTGCCATCTTCCAGCCCGTAAACAGCCTTGTCCGTGACGCGACGGTTCTTGTCGAAATAGATCGCCAGCACCGTGCGCTGTTTGACCGTTTGCCAGCCAAAAGCGGTCTCTTCCACCTTGGTTTCGATATAATAGAAGGCTGTTTCGTCACCAAATGCGCCTTTGGTCTGCGGCGACCCCAGCACAGCAATCACGAGATCCTCGCTCTGGCCAGGACGAATCTGTTTCAGCGCGCTTTCGGAAAGTGCATAGCCCTGGGTGCGGGACGAGGTGAACCCACTGCAACCCGATAGCGTCAGGCCAATAACGGCGGCAGCGGCCAGGGGCAACAGGTGTCCACGAATATGACGCAATGACATGGAATTGACTTCTCCGCTCGCTCTCGACTATAGGCCCGCAATACCAACCGGCTCGCGACGATGTGTAGCCGCCAATGGGCCGTTCTGGCAAGTTGGCAATCCCGCGTCCTGCCGTTAGGTTGGGCATATCCGAACACAACGAGCAGCCGCAAGATGATTTGGCCATTCAAAAAAACATCCACCCCCGAGGGGCAGCTCTACGCCGTCTATAACGCCATTGTGGCGCAATCCCGGCAAACGCATTTCTATGCCGACTGGGCGGTGCCCGATACGGTCACCGGACGTTTTGACATGATCAGCCTGCATATGTGCGTTCTGTTTCGCCGTCTGCGCCCGGCACCAGGTGAAAGCAAGGATTTCGCACAGGACCTGTTCGACCTGTTTTTCAAGGACATGGACCGGTCCTTGCGCGAACTGGGGGTGAGCGATGTCGGTGTGCCGAAAAAAATCGAGAAAATGGGCAATCTTTTCTACGGTTTGCTGGAAAAAGTCACATTTTCCCTCGATTCTGATGATCAGTCTGGCTTGGCCGCAACCATCAACCGCAACGTCTTCGACGAAGGCAAGCCGGATGAAGCCGTCAAGCTGGCAGGCTATCTGTTTGAATTCGCCGCGGAACTCGACAAACAACCGCTTGCGGAAATCAAGGCCGGCAATCTGAAAGCTGGAGCCGCAGCATGAGCGCCAACAAAAAAGAAGCACCGATTGTGGACGCCGCCGTGCGCTTCGACAATCTTCCCGCAAGGGGGCGTGCGCTTGAGGTAAAATCCACACCGGAACAGCGCGCCCGGATGACGGAACGCCTCAATATCGAATCAGTTGAAGCGTTCTCGGCCCATCTCGACCTGTTGCCGATCCGTGGTGGCATTCAGGTAAAAGGGTATCTGGATGCAGAAATTACCCAGCTTTGTGTGGTCACGTTTGTGCCCGTTCACCAGAATATCCACGAAGAAATGCAGCGCATTTTCCTGCATGGCGACGAAAGCGGCGAGGTCGCAGCACCCGGCGTCGAAGTCTTTGTTGATCTGGAAGGTGATGATCTGCCGGACTATTTTGGCGGTCAGGAGGTCGATTTCACCGATTTTCTGATGGAACATCTGGCACTCGCCATCGATCCATACCCACGGGCACCGGATGCAGCATTGCCCGATATGGCGGCGGAAGCCCCCGAGGAGAGCACATCACCCTTTGCCAGCCTTAAACACCTAAAATCAACAAGGGATTGAGCCAGCCACGGTCCCGGTGTAGAGACAAGGTCAATGCCATGCACATGATTGGACTGGCGGGCAGCGGCCGCGCCGTTACCCAAACTGATAGGCGGAAATGAGCAGTACAATCAGGATTTCTGTGGACGCTATGGGCGGGGACAACGGCCCGCGTATCGTCCTTCATGGTGCGCAGCTCGCCTTGCGCGCGCATCCCGATATTGCATTCGTTTTCCATGGACAGCAGGACGTTCTTGCCCCCCTGCTGAAAGAATTCCCGCAGTTAAAGCCGGTTTCATCCATCAAGGATTGCGAAGTTGTCATCAGCATGGATGACAAACCCAGCCAGGCCCTGCGCAAGGGGCGGGACAGTTCATCCATGTGGTCGGCCATCCAGTCGGTCAAGGATGGCGACGCTGATATTGCGGTCTCTGGCGGCAATACCGGCGCGTTGATGGCCATGGCCACATTCTGCCTGCGACCGATGCAGGGCATTTCCCGCCCCGCCATCGCGGCGATCTGGCCAACCCTGCGTTCCGATATTATCGTGCTCGATGTAGGCGCAACCGTTGGGGGCGATGCCCAGCAATTGGTGGATTTCTCCATTCTCGGCGCGGCCATGGCCCGCGCGCTTTTGGGGCGCGACAAGCCCACGATTGGCCTGCTGAATGTGGGCACTGAAGAGGTCAAGGGTCTCGAGCCGGTCCGCGGCGCGGCCCGCATTCTCACCGAAGCCAGCGGCACCAACTTCGTTTATCACGGGTTCGTGGAAGGCGATGATCTGGGCAAGGGCACGGTCGACGTCGTCGTCACCGAAGGTTTTACCGGCAATATCGCGCTGAAAACAGCGGAAGGCACCGCCCGTCAGGTCGGCACCTATCTCCGCAATGCCCTGCGCGGCAGTTTCATGTCGCGTCTTGGCGCGCTATTGGCCTCCAAGGCGCTGAACACGTTGCGCACCCGTCTTGATCCGCGCACCGTCAATGGTGGTGTTTTCCTTGGCCTTAATGGCATAGTGATCAAAAGCCACGGCGGCACCGATGAAATCGGGTTCAACGCTGCTCTGGGTCTTGCCTATGAAATGGCGCGTTCGCGCTTGATCGACAAGATCAGTGAAGGGCTTGAACAGTTTCCGGCGGTGTCCGAAACCGCTTCAAAAATCGAAGAACCGGAGGCATAGCCGGCGTGACAAGTCTTAAATCCATAGTGCGCGGCACGGGTTCCTATTTGCCCGAACGCTTGTTGACCAATGATGATCTGGCCAAAATGGTCGATACCTCGGACGAGTGGATCGTTCAGCGCACCGGCATACGCCAGCGCCACGTCGCTGCTGAGGGTGAGTTCACCTCGGACCTTGCGGTAAAGGCCGCGCGTGAAGCGCTCGACGACGCCGGTTTCGATATTTCCGATATCGACCTGATCATTGTCGCCACCACCACCCCGGACATGACATTCCCGGCGACGGCAACCCTGGTGCAGCAGAAGATGGGCATGCATCACGGCGTCGCCTTCGATCTTCAGGCTGTTTGTTCCGGCTTCGTCTTCGCCGTTGCCACGGCCGATAATTACATCAAATCCGGCATGGCCAAGCGCGCCCTTGTGATTGGCGCTGAAACTTTTTCCCGTATTCTCGACTGGACCGACCGCACGACCTGTGTGCTTTTTGGTGATGGCGCGGGCGCGATAGTGCTCGAAGGCGTGGAAGGGGGAGAGGAGGGCATTCTCGCCTCGTCTCTGCGTTCTGACGGCGCCCACTGGCAGAAGCTTTATGTCGATGGCGGGGTATCCAGCACCCAAACCACCGGGCATGTACATATGGAAGGCCGCGAAGTCTTCAAGCATGCGGTTGGCATGATTTCCGATGTGGTTGAGAACGTTCTGGAATCTGCAGGTTACACTTGCGAAGATCTCGATTGGTTTATTCCACACCAGGCGAATAAACGCATCATTGACGCTGCAGGCCGAAAACTGGGTATTCCTGCTGAGAAAACCATTGTAACTGTTGATAGACACGCCAATACTTCGGCCGCGTCTGTTCCTTTGGCCCTTCGTGAGGCGGTGAAGGACGGACGTGTCAACAAGGGTGACCTGGTGATGATAGAAGCTATGGGTGGCGGGTTCACCTGGGGCGCTTCTCTTATTCGCTGGTAACATTCGTTGACCATCGATAGTTGAGGGCGTTAGTGTCCCCTGATGAGCTTTTGGCTCGGGGGAGCAGGGGCCCGGTTCTTGCCAATCGGGGAAATGAATGGCGCAAAAAACAGTTACACGAGCAGATCTTGCTGAAGCGGTTTATCAGTCAGTCGGACTGTCCAGAACCGAGTCAGCTGAATTGGTTGAGCGCGTGCTGGAATTGATCAGCGACGCACTGGTTGAAGGCGAGAACGTCAAGCTTTCTTCTTTCGGTTCATTCCAGGTTCGCTCGAAAAATCAACGAATTGGCCGAAATCCCAAAACGGGCGAAGAAGTGCCGATCCTGCCAAGGCAAGTCCTTGTGTTCAAACCGAGCAACGTGTTGAAAACCAAGATCAACAAATCTATGGTACGTGCTGGAAAATAAAGAAAATCTAGCAAGGGAATCAGGGTGGAAAAGTCACCGGATGCCTTCCGTACAATCTCCGAGGCCGCCGAAGAGCTGGATCTGCCTCAGCATGTCCTGCGTTTCTGGGAAACACGGTTTTCTCATATAAAGCCGCTCAAGCGCGGCGGGGGCCGTCGCTATTATCGGCCTGATGATGTCCTGCTTTTAAAGGGCATCCGTCACTTGCTCTATGATCGTGGTTTCACCATCAAGGGCGTCCAGAAAATTCTCAAGGATCAGGGTGTTCGTCAGGTCATTGCCATTGGCCAGACCGGTGCGATTGAACCCGTCGCAGTTGCCGACCCCGATTCCGAACTTGTTGCATTGCCCTTCGGTGCCGGCGAAGAATCCGGCCTGTCCAAGGAAGATTACGATCGCTTGGCAGGCGTCATGAAGGAACTTCTGGAGCTTAAACGCATCCTTGATCGTTCCCGTGAAGGGGCCTGATCAGCGCAAAACGCACCCCGTCTGCGCGATCCCCGCACATTTTTTCCCTTGCGCTAAGGCCCAGACTCACCAAAACTCTTGATTGTTATCAACAATTGAAAGGAGGTGATCCAATGTCTAATGAGATTTCCGTGAAATCTAAGGGCCTTGGAGTTGTGCGGGTTTTGATGGAGCAGCCTTCGTTTTAACCCATCCTCCTTCGGACCTGTTCGGGCCCGATAGGTTTCGCGAACTCATGAGGGCCATCCGTCTGGATGGCCCTTTTGTTTATCCCCGATTGTCCGGGCAGCGTTGATTTTCCGCCGCTTCCCCTTCGGAAATGTATGGGCGTTATTCACTTATCGCGAATTGGGCTTCAGTGATCGTCGCGCTAGGATATGGCGTTGCCAAAGCGCTGGCAGCGGCAACTGATAACAAGGGACAAGGCCGATGAACCAGAAAGACAAAGCCATTTCGCCAGCCGCAGGGGCGGTGAATGGCAGCTTGCGCGCAGTCCTCCGGCTGGAAGGCCTTTCGGTCATGATCGCGGCCGCATCGGCCTATTTCATCCTCGGGGGCAATCCCTGGCTCTTTGTCCTGCTGTTTTTCGCGCCGGATATCAGCTTCGCCGCCTATGCGATCAATGCCAGAGTGGGTGCAGCGGTTTACAATACGCTCCACAGTTACATCTTGCCCGTGCTCTTGGGCGGCGCGGGCTGGCTTTTGGGCATCAACCTGCTTTGGCAATTAGCCCTCGTTCTGGCAGCCCATGCCGGCTTCGACCGGAGCCTCGGCTATGGCCTGAAATACGCATCCGCTTTCAACCACACACATCTGGGTGCCATCGGCAGGCGGGTTTGACATTAGGCAAGTCACCGACCACCCAGCCCTTATTTGGCGGCTTCCACGGCGAGGTCGGCCATCTTCATGATTGCCTCGCGCGAATTGGCCACGGCGATAAAGCGCGCGTTGTGGCAGAACTTGGCGCCTTTGACGCCGCTTGCTTCTTCCAGCGCGCTGTCACTCAGACCAGCCCATGCAGCGGGCAGGTCGGCGCGTTGGTCAAAGGTGTCATTCGACAGCTTGATGCCGTTCAGCGTCCAGTCCGTGCCGCGCGGGTTGACCACGAACAGCATGTGATCAGCCCCCGCATTATCAAGTACAGAGCGGTAGGGCATACCCATGGGGAGTTCGAGGATCGGCGATGGGCCTGCCTTGGCGATAGCCTCCAAAACGATGCTTTGCGCACGCGCCTTTGCCGCAAGGTTGCGGATCGCGGCTTCAACAAAGCTGCGCGCAATGGGTAACGCGGCCAAAAATGCGTCGTCATCTGCCGTGGGCGACGGGTCGTCAAACTGAGGTTTCAGGCTACCCAAAAGGGCAGGCAAAGTCATAGCCGACAGCGGTCCGGCGATGGAAGGCTCCATCGCCCCATTATCCAAAAGGTCGATCGGCAGCACAAATTTTGTGTCAAAAGCTGAATGAATCGCGTCGATGTCATGGGCCGGCACGTCCATTGCCGCCAGATAGGCCCGGCCATAATGGGCCCAGACCAGACCAAAAGAACTGAATGGCTGCTCGTCTTCCCGCAAGGGATTGGGCCGCTGATGATGGTCAAAAATCTGCGCTTCGGCATCATAATCGCCGCCAACATCAAAGATGATCCTGTCGGCCGCTGGCACGAGCCATTGCCGGTCGCGGGTGCGCTTCAGCTCGGCCTGCGGAAAAAGGCTTGTGAGTATGACAGAGGACAATAGCTCGTCTGCGTGAAAGCCCCCGGAATGGGTGACAAGATAATTGATGGTCATGGGGGTGCGGTCTCACAAATCAAAAGCCAGCCAACGTGGCCGCTCACATGGGGGTACAGGCCCGGTCTTCACAGCGAATGGTCGCCAGATCAACAGTTTTATTCGAACCCGGCAAAATCGCCTTCAATGATGTCGCCTGTCACCGGCCCCAGAATGTCGGGCTGATCAAGACAAGAACCGTCAAAATTTCAAGGCGGCCCAGAAGCATGGCGATGATCATGATCCATTTGGCGGCGTCCGACAGCGACGAGAAATTGCCCGCCGGCCCGATAATGTCACCAAGACCCGGGCCCACATTGGTCAAGGCCGTCAAAGCCCCGGTAAATGAGGTGAGCAGATCAAGGCCGGTGGCGCTGAGCGCTATGGTCGAGAACAGCAAAAGCCCCAGAAATGCAGCAGTAAACAAGGCAACGGAGCGGATGGTGTAACTCGATACCTCCACATCGCCATACCGCACGGTGAAGATGCCGTGGGGATAAACCAGTTCCTTGAGCGCCGACCGGAAGCTTTGGAAAAGGATAATCAGCCGGTAGGTTTTGATGCCGCCTGAGGTCGAACCTGCGGCACCACCGAGAAAGGTCGCCAGCAGAAAGATGCTGACCGCCAAAGGCCCCCACAAGGTGTAATCCTGCGATGCAAACCCGGTGGTGGTCACAATCGAGGTGATATTGAAGGCGGCCGCCACAAACATGTCGAGAGCGGCGTCGTCGGTATGCGCGATCGCTGAAAGCGCAACGACCAGCGACAGAACGGCCAGAATGCTAAGCAAAACGGGTATCTGGAGCTCGAATGCATCCTTGGGATTGCCGGTCACAGCGGCCTTGAGCAGCGCGATGAAGGGCAGGGCGCCTGCTATCATGAATACGGTGCTGACCAGCAGCGTGGCATTGCCATAAGCCCCCATCGAGGCGTCATGGGTTGAAAATCCGCCCGTGGAAATCGTCGTCATCGCGTGATTTACGGCGTCAAACAACGACATGCCTGTGGCAACATAGGCTAATATACAGGCAAGTGTCAGCCCAACATAAAGGCTTACAAGGGCCCCCGAAAACTCGCCAAATCGCGAAAATGGATTGTCGGTCTGCAACGAGGATTCCATGCGGTAGATATGCATGCCACCCACCCGGAGGAAGGGCAGCAGCAGCAAGCCCATGGCAATAATGCCAAGGCCGCCAAACCACTGCATCAGCGAGCGCCACAGCAAAATACCCGGCGGCATTGCATCGAGACCGGACAGAATGGTGCCGCCGGTCGCTGTCAGGCCCGAGACCGATTCAAACATTGCATCGGTAAAGGACAACCCCTCGGCTGACAGCAGCAGCGGCACAGCCCCGACCAGGGAGCCGGTGGCCCATACCCCGTTCACCAGCAAAAACCCGAAACGCAATGAGAAGGGGGGTATCTCCCGGCGGGTCGCGGCAATCAACAGCACCCCGGCGGTGCCCACAAACACAAAGGCGGCCAGAAACGACTGCCAGTCGTCATTGCCCACCAGCAGGTCCGCCATCATCGGAATCAGCATGAATATGGAAAGAAACAGGCCAAAAGACCCGCAGACATAAGCTGTTGCCAAATACACTTCGCTCGGTCTCCTTAGGGCCTGCGCCGGGCGCACAATGGCCCAGCAGGCCCCCTTACGCAAGCGCACAGATATGCCCTTTTCTCAGCTATTTCGCCGGAGGCAGATCATGGACGGCGCACGACAACTGTTACGCGGCTTTTGGCACAATTCCAGTCCCTGCCTGCGGGCCCGACAGAATTATATACCCTGTTTTGTCGCTTTTGTGCGCTTTCTCCCAAATCAGACCTTGCCATTAAAGCACCCATTATATAGGGATTTGCGCCAGTCGGGGCGTAGCGCAGCCTGGTAGCGCATCTGTCTGGGGGACAGAGGGTCGTCGGTTCAAATCCGGCCGCTCCGACCATTCAACCAAATCGAACCGCGTGCCCCACACGCGTGCAAGCGTGCCCGGATGGGCCGGTCTCTGGAGCCGCTCTTGACGCCCGAGCAGATTGAAAGCCGTTTGAATCTGTGGCCGGGACTGGATGGCGGCACGGCGACGCTGATCAACCTCTCCGAGAACCATACCTTTCGCATAGATACACCCGATGGCCGCGCCCATATCCTCAGGGTCCATCGCCCCGGTTATCACACGCGCCAGGGGATAGAGAGCGAACTGGCCTGGCTGGATGCGCTTTACCGCGATGCCGGCCTGCCTACCATCACCAGTATTCCCGGCAAAAACGGCAACGCGCTGCAATATGTCCATTTTCCGGAAACGGGCATTGCCACTTTTGCTGTCCTGTTCGCTTTTGAAGAGGGCCAGAATGCTGAAGAGCTTGATGATCTGGTGCCGCTGTTTGCCGATCTCGGCCGACTTTCAGCGATTTGCCACCGCCACGCAGAGGCTTGGCAGCCACCGGCTTTTTTCAAGCGCCCTGTCTGGGATGACAATGCCATCCTCAATCCGGATGGGCCTTGGGGAAATTGGCGGGAAACATCGGGTGTTACCCCCGAAATTCTAACCCTTTTGACCCGTCTGGAACGCCGCCTGCGCGATGATCTGGCCGCTTATGGCCGGGAGAAGCAACGCTTCGGCCTCATCCACGCTGATATGCGCCTTGCCAACCTGCTGGTGCATAAAGGGGAGACACGGCTGATCGATTTTGATGATTGCGGGTTTGGATGGTTCGCCTACGATTTCGCCGCCGCCTTGTCCTTTTTCGAGGATGATCCGCGCGTGCCCGAACTCAAGGCGACCTGGCTCGAAGCCTATCGCAAGGAGCGGACGTTCTCGGCCGTCGATGAGGCGGCATTGGATACCAACCTGCTATTGCGGCGCATGGCGTTGCTGGCCTGGATCGGCTCGCATGCAGAAACCAGTCTGGCGCAGTCCTGCCAGCCTGACTTTGCTGAGAACACGGCCAAAATGGCTGAAGTCTATCTGACGGCTAGATAAGGGCCGGGCGCCCCTCTCGCTTCTGTAGTGGCGATACGCGCCAATATCCCCCTGTGACGCCCCAGATCATGCCGACAATCAGGAAGTAGTGCCGCCAGTGATCGGTATCGATGATCGCCGATTCCGCAACCAGTGGGATATAGGTGGCGATCAACGGTATGATTAAAAGCCGGTTGGGCGACTTCACCCCCAAAGCTTTCAATCCCCGCCATAGCGTCATCAGCACCAGCACCCAGTAAACCAGCCCGCCGCCCCAGCCATAGGCATGCAGCACATTGACGTAAGTATTATGTGGCTGCTCGGTAATGCGCAGCTTGTTGAACTCCCGCGGTCCCAATCCCAGCGGATTTTCCAGCGCCAGCTCAAACGCATAGCCCTGACGGCCAAACCGGCCTGTATCACCGGTATCATAGCTTTGCTCAAAGCTGGCCCTGGTCGCGAACAGGTCGGCAACTGCCGGAATGCTGAGCAGCCCGGCGAGGGAAATCACCATAAGCACAGTCCCACCCAAGGCGAGAACAAGCATACGCACTTTCTGCCGGTCATTGGCCTCCAGCACGAAATTGAGAAAGAAGGTGATCATGGCCGAAATCAGGATATAGCCCCAGGCCGCGCGCGAGAACGTAACGAACACGCCGACAAACAGAATGCCGAACAACACTGCACCCCAAACGGCCCTGAACTGGCTGCCCAAAAGCACCCGCTGCAGCGCAAACATGGCTGGTAACATGAGAAACGGCCCGAACACATTGGGGTCCTGAAATGTCGCTTTGGCACGGCCATAAAGCAAAAACAGGTCGCGCCCCGGCATCAGGCCAAGATAGGCAAGTATGCCCAAAGCCGCTGTTAGCAGGCCTGCCGCCAGATAACCGCGCATGATGACCCGCGTCCGTTCGAACGGCGCATCGGCCACATAATTGGCCACAAAATACGAGGTGAGCATCAAAAAGACGGTCACCAATGTGTAGATCAGCGCATCGGAAACTTCAGAATATTTCACCTGAAACACGGCAATCAGGGCAAATGGCACGAAGGCCACCAGCAACATGAACAGTTTCAGCGTATGGCGATAAACGCCCACCCGCGTCATCAGCGCCACGGGCAGCACCAAGAGGAACATCACCTCATAGGGCGAGGGCTCCATGAACACAAAGCCGCCGGCGAATATCCAGATGGCGACGAGCCAGTGCAGGCCGGATTGGGCCATGGTGCGCAAAAACTCGAGGCCGGGCATGGAACTGCCCGCCGTTCGCAACCCGCCCGCCATGTCGACACCGGCGCTCAATAGGCGTTCTCTTGTTTGCTGACCAGTGAGATCGGCGTCATGAACACGATGTAGAAATCGAGAAATGGCGACCAATTCTCAATGTAGTAAAGGTCGTAGTTCACGCGCTGCAAAATCTTGTCGACGGTATCCGTCTCTCCGCGCCAGCCATGAATTTGTGCCCAGCCGGTCATGCCGGGCTTGACCCGGTGCCGCGCAAAATAGCCGTCCACAGCTTCATTATAGAGCTTGTTGGCCGCCTTGGCCTGCAGCGCATGCGGGCGGGGGCCCACAATGGAGATCTGGTTCTTCAACACGTTGAACAATTGCGGCAACTCATCAATCGAGGTGCGGCGAATGAACCGTCCGACGCGGGTAACCCGCGGGTCGTCCTTTGTTACCAGTTTGGCTGCCGCTGCATCCGACATGTCGGTATACATCGACCGGAATTTGTATATCTCGATCAGTTCATTGTTAAAGCCGTGGCGCTTTTGCCGGAACAGCACCGGGCCCTTGCTTTCCAGCTTGATGGCGATGGCCGTAATGATCATGATCGGCGACAGCAAAATGATCGCGATCAGCGCAATCGTTTTGTCGAACACCCATTTGAACACCAGGTCCCAATCTGAAATCGGCCGGTCTGCCATGTCGAACACCGGCACGTCACCGATATAGGAATAGGTGTTCGACTTGAATTTCAGCTTGCTCATATGGGCGCTCAACCGGATATCGACCGGCAAGACCCAAAGCTCCTTGAGCATTTGCAACACCCGGGTTTCGGCTGAGAGCGGCATTGAAACGATCACGAGGTCAACCGGGGTGCGGCGCGCAAACTCAATCAAATCGCCCACATTGCCAAGTTTTGGGCACCCCGCGACTTCATCAGGCGAACGCTCATCCACCCGGTCGTCAAACAGGCCGTAAAGTTCAATGTCCGTCCCGGCACCTGAACGAATGGCATCAATCAGGGCTGCAGAATCTGCGCCGCCGCCGACAATCACGGTCCGTCGCTTGAGCTTGCCGATCCGCGTCCAGCGCGCCACAAGCGCCATCAGGCTGAGGCGGAATGCAACCAGCGCCAGGGCACCCGAAATATACCAGGCCACCAGCCATGCACGGGAAATCATTTCGCCGGCCTTGAACAGAAAGGCTGCCAGCACGATCATTGCAAACACGGCGGACCATGCCGCCAGCACCCGGCCAACCTGCTGATAGCTGCTGCGATAGGCGCTGATATGGTGTGTTTTGGAAAAGTTGAACAGGATATTCGAGGCCAGCACTGCGGCGAGAATGATCAGGGCATAAAAGCCAAAATTCTCGTGAGGCAGATAGAGCGAATATATAACAATGCCGATCACGCCGAGTAACAGCGCCTCCGCCACTTGGGCCAGCCCGCTGACGATGACGGTCGATAGCGTGCGCTCGCTCGGGCGGGCGATAATGGCTTCTGCGAGGTCTGAGAGCTTTCTGCCGCGAGACCGTCTGCGTCGTCCCTGCGCGACGTGATCCAGAACAGCCTGTTTGGGGTCTAAGCGAAACATAATACGTCCTAAAATTCGAAACTGCGGACCATTAAGCGCCTAAGGAGTGAAAATGCGGTGAAAGCAACGCGTTAACGTTGAGAAAAGGCCTCACGGTAAAGCGTCTCGATATGTGTGGTCATGCGCTCCAGGGAAAAGCTCGACCGTACATGTTGCAGGCGCTGGTGCATCTCCGCCTTCGCCGCCGCCTCATCGTCGAGATAGTGCTGCAACGCATGTTGCAGGACCTCCACATTGCCCGGCCGCACCAGCGCCCCGGCCGTTGGGCCGAATATCTCGCCAATACCGCCGACATCGGTTGCAATAACCGGTTTCGCCGCCGCCGCCGCTTCAAGAACAATATAGGGCAGGGATTCCGCCAGCGACGGCACCACAATGCAGCGTGCCTGCGAGAAAACCTCCCGCGCGGGCCTGACACCGACCAGCGTTACCCGTTCACCGAGCCCCAGTTTCCCGATCATTGCCACAACGTCATCGCGCTGAGGTCCGTCACCGGCCACCACCAAAGTGGCGGGGCGGCCATCGGCGTGTGCAACCGGGGCGAGTGCCTCAAGCAGCAACAAAATACCCTTGAGGTCGCGCAATTCACCGACAAAGCCAAAGTCCCGCGCTTCGGGCCGCGCGGGTACCGGTACAAATTCCGCTTCCGCCAGCCCGTTATGGATCACCGGTGCCGGGCAGGGGGGCGTCTTGATCCGCGCGCTATAGCTTTGGCGGGCAAACTGGCTTTCGAACACAATGGCGTCTGTCTGGCCGAGCAGCAGGTTTTCAATCTGCAAAAACATTTTGCCTGCCAGCCTGTCCTGATCGAAATGCAATACCCCGCCATGCGGCGTATAAATCGCCACCTGCTTTCGGCTGCCCATCCGGGCCAGCCGGGCATGAAACCCGCCTTTGGCGCCATGTCCGTGCAGCACATCGATATTATATTGCCGCGCCAATCGTTTAAGTCTGAAGGGAACCGTTAGGTCAGACGCGCCGAGCAGACGCGGTATCGGCATTTTGTGCACACCAAGCGCTAAATGAGGGGCGAGCATATCCAGTCGTGCAGCGGTCTGTGCGTCGCTGAGGCTGTTATCCATCACAAGGCCGAGTTCATGACCACGGGCGGCAAGGGCGGTGGAAAGATCGATGACGTGGCGGTAAAGACCGCCGATCGGTGAGCGCAGGACCTGCAATATCCGCAAGGGGCGGCCCGGCATGTCTAGAGCCAGCGGTCGAGAACGACGATTGTGTCGCCCGGGTAGATCGGGAAATCGAGCGCAACGCTGCCCTTCACCATTTCCCCGCCTTGGCGGCGATAGACGAGAGCGCGGCTCCGGTCCGCCGTCTCGGAATAGCCACCCGCGGTGCTGATCGCTGCCCGTACGGTCATGCCGTAAACATAGGGGAATTGCCCGCTATTGGCGACTTCACCCTGAATGAAGAAGGGGCGGTATTCAGCAATTTCCACCGCCACATTGGGACTGCGCATGAAGCCATCGGCAAGCGCCACGGCAATCCGTGATGCCGCCTGTTGCGTTGTCACGCCACGGGCAGGGACAGGGCCGACAAGAGGCAGGGCGATTGAGCCGGTATCATCAAGTCGATAGGTGTCGCTCAGCGTTTCGTCGCCATAAACCGTCACCCGTACGGCATCACCCGTATCGAGTGTATACGGTCCCTTGGTTTCCACCAGGTAGGTAGCGCCACGGGTGTTGACCGCGCAGGCAGCGACAGGAATCAGCAGTGCCAAAATGACAATGAAACGCAATACTTGCATGAGATAACCAATACGCCTTCGTGGAAGCCTATTGGTGGCAGGCTATGGTTAAAAATCTCCTTAGAATCGCGATTGAGTGGCAGGTTTCCGCACATTTTAACGGATTGCTTACCACGTGAGGCGATAACAGAAGCCTGCTTTCAGGTATTGGAATGGTGGCCTCAAAACCCATGGACGACGTTAAAATGGATATGGGGGCGATGGTGGCGGCTATTGCCTCGCGGTGGTTGCGTATCATCCTTGTGACATTGCTGTTGCTGGTCGTTACCTACGGGGTGCTACAGTTTGTGCCCAAGCAGTACACATCCTCTGCCGGCATTCTGGTGGAGTCGCGCCAGAATGCTTACACGCGGGCCACAAATGAGGCGCAGCCCACCAGCAATGTCGCCGACGATACGGCGATTTCCAGCCAGGTTGAGTTGATCAAGTCGCGCGGCACGCTGATGCAGGTCATCGACACCGAGAACCTGCGGGATGTGCCGGAACTGAACGGGGCCAAATCTTCCCCGCTCGGCATTGTCTTCCGCCTTCTTGGCCGCACCCCGTCGGCATCCGGTTTGGACGCCATCGTTCTCGCCAATGTCGCCGAGCGCCTGCGCGTGGTGCGTGAGCGGGATTCGCGCATTATCTCTATCGAGTTTGAATCAACTGATCCGGAGCTGGCGGCCCGTGTGGCCAATGCGGTTGCCAATATTTATGTGCAGCGCCGCACAGATCTTTCCCTGTCAGACACCGCCGATGCAGGCGCCTGGCTGCTGACTGAAATCAGTCAGCTGCGCACCAAGGTCGCCGAAGCAGAATCCAAGGTTGCCGCCTACCGGGTCGAGAATGATCTGTTTACCGGCAATAACGAAACCAGCCTGCTCGACCAGCAGCTCTCCAGTACCGCCAGCCAGATTTCTGCCGCCCAGGAGCGCAAGAACAGCGCCCAGACAAAAGCCAATCTCATTCGTGGCCTGCTGAAAGCCGGTCAGCCGATCGATAGCGTGCCCGACGTGCGTCAGTCGGTTGTGGTGCAGCAATTATCCGAAGAGAAGGCACGGCTGCAGGGCGAACGCGCGCAGCGGCTCTCCACCCTTTTGCCCAACCATCCCGATATCAAGGCCTATACCGCCCAGATCGACGAAATCGACAAGCAGATAAAGGTCGAAGGACGCCAGGTTGCGGAAACGCTCGAAGCTGAAGCCCGTATCGAGGCCGATGTCGAAACCTCATTGCGCGAAGAACTGGCACGGCTCAAGGTTGGTGCCTCGACCGCAACACGCGATACCGTCAGCCTCAACGAGCTGGAACGTGAGGCCAAGGCCCAGCGCGACCTGCTTGAAACCTATCTCTTGCGTTATCGTGATGCGGCATCTCGCACTGAAAGCGGGTCGGCGCTGCCTGACGTGCGGGTCATTTCATTTGCCGTTGCGGCTATCAGCCCGTCATCCCCCAAAACGACGCTGATTATGGGGGCGGTCCTGTTCGTCTCTGTGATGCTGCAACTGGGCCAAATTCTCTTTGCCGAGCTGATTTCAGGCCGCGCCTTGGTGGTGCCTGCGGAGCGGGAGCCGTCAAGACGCGCTGAACGTCGAGATGAGGACCTCCCGCCGCCGGTCGATTTGGACGATGATGTATCAGCCGAACCTCCTGTGCTAGCGAGCGCTGCTGCCGAGGCGGAGATGCCGCAATATGTGGCACCCGAATGGGTCGAGGAAGTCCCGGCCGCCCCAGCGCCAAGACCGGCCCAACCCAATCCTGAGGATTTGGTCGAGCGTGTCGCGGGGCAGGGCGCCAAGCTTGTGCTGGTTGGCGCACTCACCAGTCCGGAAGACGCGCGCGCCATGATCGAAAGCCTCTCTGCCGGCCTTCTGGCCCGTGGCCTGAGCGCGGTCGAAATCGATGCCGGCAGCCGGCGTTTGACCACTGATCTGGGTATTTCTGACCTTTGCGCGGGCACCGCCGGTTTTGGCGACGTCGTGCATCGCGGCCAGCGGACCGATTTCGCCCTGGTACCCTGGGGACAACATCCCAAAATCGACTTTGGTTCCCGCCGTTGCCTTGTCCTGGTGGATGCTTTGGCCGATATTTTTGAACTGGTTCTTGTTGATACAGGTCGGGTCGGCTTGTCGTCGGCACTGCCAGCTTTTGTTGGCCGCGATAGCCTTGTGCTGCTCGTGGCTGACGAAGAGACCAGCCTTGCCGATATTGACAAGGCAAACGCCGATATTCAGTCCATAGGTTTTGATCATATTGAAGTAATTAATCTCAAGGCGATCCAGACAAGGGTTGCCTGACGGAGCGTAGATCGCGGCAATGAACAATCTGAAATACCGGGCGATAGGCGCGGCCTTTGACTTTCTGTCTTTGTCCCGGATCCCGCGCCTCATACGCCGGTTTGATCATTGCAAGGGTTTGATCTTCACCCTGCACCGGGTTTTGCCCGATACCCCGGCCCGTTTTGCACCCAACAGCATCCTGCAAATCACCCCGGATTTTCTCGATACTTTTCTCGACCGTGCCAAATCCTTTGGTTTCGATCTGGTCTCGCTTGATGAAGCCTTGAACCGGGTCGCGTCAGCCACACCCGTCCGCCCGTTTATTACCCTGACCTTTGATGATGCCTATCGGGATAATCTGACGCACGCATTGCCCGTGCTCAGAAAGCATGACTGCCCCTTCACGCTTTATGTGCCCACGGCGTTCATTGATGGCGAAGGTGAAATCTGGTGGCAGGCGCTTGAAGATATCATCGCCAAAAATGATACGATCCTGCTGGGTACCCGTCACCCGGACGGGCGCGTGGAAACGGCCAGTCTCGAACAGAAAACGCAGGTATTCAAAGACATATACTGGCAAATGCGCACCATGCCGGAACCGGAACGGGTCGCCTTTATCCGCGATCTGGCGCTGGATCATGACTATGATCTTTACGCGCAATGCCGCCACCTGATCATGAACTGGAAAGAGCTCGACACGTTCGTGCGCGAGCCGCTCTGTACCATCGGCGCCCACACGGTGCGGCATTACGAGCTTGCCAAATTACCCGAAGCAGAAGCCCGGCGCGAAATTGCCAATTCAATCAGCATGCTCGCAACAAAAACCGGCACCGAGCCGCGCCACCTCTCATACCCGATAGGGGCAAGTCGTTCGGCCGCCCAGCGCGAGTTCACCCTTGCCGCGGAGCTGGGGCTGCGCTCGGCGGTCACTACACGGCCCGGTGGGCTCTATGCCGCCCACAATACCAGTTTGCATTCCCTGCCGCGCGTTTCGCTCAATGGAAACTACCAGAAGGCGCGTTATGTGGATGTATTCCTGACGGGCGCGCTTTTCTCGCTCATGGGCGCCCGCGGATAGCGGTATTTGCGCCAGCTTGCCGCCCAAAGCCAGAAAACCTGCCTATTTTACTCAATTAATTCTTTTTCCATATAAATATAGCTCAATAGCCTTGGGAACTGACTTTATTCTTTTTTGAATATTGTCATGAGGACGCGAGGAATGAAATGTCGGCAAGGTCCACTAAGGAACTTCCGGGGCTAATACCACTTTTTCTATCAGTGTGTGTTGTCACGGTCGGGGCATATTTCGTCTGCAACACTGCAATGACGCAGATTTTACGGGTCAATACGGAAAGCAAAGCGCGCCTTTGGTCCGAGAATATTGTGCGGGTTGCGCCGGCCATCGAGGACGTTGTTCTCGGTCGTGCCAGCCTTGATCTGGGCACGCAGGCGACATTGCGCCGTCATGTGCCTGGCTCAATTCATCACTACAGGATTTTTGACAATTCCGGTCGTTTGCGGTGGGATTCACGCGATTATTCGCCAATAACCAAGCCTTTGGATGTGGCTGAGATTGATGCCGAAGCATCCAGCGTTTTGGCCGAAAACCAAAACGTCTTCCATTTGCGGGAATTTGCTCAGGCTGAAGAGACCGTGCGCCTGTCGGTGGCCATGATCCCGCTGGACTATAGAAACCGGACAATCGGGGTGCTCGAAGTCGCTGTCGACACGAGTGCACAATGGGCCGCTCTCAGCACCATACTTTTTCAGGTGCTCGCGCAAATCCTGGGCCTTGTTTTTGTGGCCTTTCTGTTGCCCGGCATTCTCTATCTTCGGCGGTCCGGACAACTTGAATTCCTGGCCGGCCGGCTGCACCGCAACGAAGAATACGATGAATTGACCGGTACATTAAACCGGGCGGCCTTCAGCCGCGTGCTGGAGCGTGAACTGGGCGCAGCCAGCGAAAGGGGCATGTCGGTGGCCGTGCACCTCATTGACCTCGACAGGTTTCAGATTGTCAATGACACAAGGGGGCACGCGGTTGGGGACGCCTTGCTGAAAATGGCATCGGACCGGTTGCACAAGCTGTTCGGTATCAGGGAGCGCCTCGCGCGTTTGGGGGGTGATGAGTTCGCGATCTGTCAGCCCCATTTTCGCAATACCGACGACGCGGTCGACAGCCTCGCAAAGGATGTGGTGCGCGCCATGTCCAAGCCATTCCGTATTGGGGATGATGAAATCCAGATTGGAGCCTCGCTCGGCCATGCCCGTTCGCCCGCTGATGGCAAGACCGCCAGCGAGCTGTTCCGCGCCGCCGATATCGCGCTGTCAGAAGCCAAGGCCCAGGGGCGGGGGCGTTCTGTTGCGTTTGATATGGCAATGGAAGTCGAGCGCCAGGCCCGTCAGGATATTGAACAGCGTTTGCGCCATGCCCTGAGCACTGATGGCTTCGAGCTCAATTTTCAGCCCTTCTACGAGATCAGCACCGGTGACCTGCGCGGGTTCGAGGCCCTGTTGCGTCTTAGCGATAAAGAGGGCATGCCGATTTCACCGGATTTGTTCATTCCGGTTGCCGAGGATATCGGCCTGATCGGGGAAATTGGTGCTTGGGTATTGCAGGAATCCTGTCGTACGGCCAGCGAATGGCCAGAGCATCTTGTGGTGTCCGTCAACCTGTCACCGGCACAGTTCAACAGTCATGATATGCCCGAACTGGTGCGGGATACCCTCAAAAAGACCGGCATGGATGCGCGCCGGTTGGAGCTTGAGGTCACCGAAAGCCTGTTGATTGCCGATACCGACAAGATTCTCAAAGAATTGCGCAAGCTAAAGAAAATGGGTGTTTCCATTGCGCTCGATGATTTTGGCACGGGCTATTCGAGTCTTAGCTATCTGTGGTTGTTTCCGTTCGACAAGCTCAAGGTCGACAAGACCTTTATGTCAGACTTGGCCGAGGTCGGCTCCAAGTCGCGCGAAATTCTCTCGACCATTGTCGCGCTCGGCAAGGTGCTTGATCTCAAGATCACCGCGGAAGGGGTGGAAACAGAAGTGCAGGCGGAAGTGCTGCGGTCACTCGATTGTGACCTGGTTCAGGGCTTCCATTATGGCCGCCCGATGCGGCTTGCCGATGTTGCGGCAACCTTGCTCAAATCCATTGAAATGACACGTCCCGCCGCCCGCAAGCAGCGCGCCTGAAGCGCCGGGTCACCAGACAGCGCGACCGGGCCTAGCTCCGGTCGGTCATGTTCGCATCGGGCCGTGCCATCCATCTGATGATCGCCATTGCGGGCAGGGTCCATCCCATCCCCGCAACGGCAAAATAGACAAGCAATGCCCATGTGGGCAGCGCATCGAGCACATAATCATAGATCAGTACCGCCAATATCGCATAGACGATGATTGAGCCGGGCAAAATGAACGCGCCGGCGAGTTTGCGTTGGCTCTGTGTCATCATGATCCCCGTTTGCTGCGTCAATGCGGCAGTTGCCTTGTCACTGGCACCCCATTACCACTCGGTTCCGGAATGACAAATCAGAAACCGGAATAAGAGCCATGACAGCCCGTCAGATCAATGCGACCGACGATCACATGCGTCCAGTACGTATCTGGATTTATGCCGTCGCTGCACTGGTTTTGCTGATGGTGGCCGTTGGCGGCATGACCCGGTTGACCGAATCCGGGCTCTCCATTGTCAGCTGGAAGCCCCTTTCGGGCACCATTCCCCCGCTTTCCCTTGCCGACTGGCAGGCGGAATTCGACGCCTATAAGCAGATTCCCCAATATATCAGTCAGCATCACTGGATGAGCCTTGAAGATTTCAAGCTCATCTTCTGGTGGGAATGGGGACACCGTTTCCTTGGCCGCGTCATCGGGCTGGCCTTCTTCGTGCCGTTCGTGGTGTTTCTGGTGCAAAAGCGCCTGCCACGATCGCTTGTGCCGTCTCTCGCCATTCTCTTCATTCTGGGCGGGTTTCAGGGCTTTCTGGGCTGGTGGATGGTCTCTTCAGGCCTCAGCGTGCGCACCGATGTCTCCCAATATCGTCTGGCGGCACATCTGGGGGCGGCCTGCTTGCTGTTTGTCGCCCTGATCTGGGTGGCGCGCAGCCTGGTTCCCCCGCGCGCCGGGAAGCGTGTGGACATGCCCATGGGCTGGCGCTGGGCCGTTGCCGGGCTTGGCACCGTGCTCTATCTCCAATTGATCGCCGGGGCCTTTGTTGCCGGGCTTGATGCAGGACTGGCCCATAATACCTGGCCGCTCATGGATGGCCGCTTCATTCCCAATGGCCTCGGTATCATGCAGCCGGGTTGGAAAAACCTGTTCGAGAACGCCATGACGGTCCAGTTCAACCACCGCATGATTGCCTATTTTATCGCCGCCTATGCCTTTGCGCTTTTTTGGTTTGGTCGCAAAAACCCCGGTTTTGCTGGGGTAAACGGCTGGATGCCGCGCATTGCCTTGTTGGTTGGACTGCAAATCGCGCTGGGTATTGCCACGCTGCTGGCCGTCGTGCCCATTTCGCTGGCTATCGGCCATCAGGTGCTGGCTTTCATGCTGATCGGTGCCGTCACCGCCTATAGTGCTGATATGGCGCGACTCTCGCGGTAATATAATACCGCAAACCTAAGTTATTGAAATACATGAGCTTTATCTTTCTGCTTGACGGGTTTTGCGCTTCTCTATATCACCACGCCGAAACCGGCTATTGGCCTGGTGGCAATGGGTCCTGTCTGTTCGAAAGCGGGCAGGGCTGTTTGGTGAAAAGCCTAAGGATTTAGACTATGAAGACGTACTCGGCCAAACCGAGCGAGATCGAGAAGAAATGGATCTTGATCGACGCTGAAGGTCTGGTTGTTGGCCGCCTGGCATCCGTCATCGCGACGCGCCTGCGCGGCAAGCACCTGCCTACCTTCACCCCGCATATGGACATGGGCGACAATGTTATTGTCATCAATGCCGACAAGATCAAGCTGACCGGTCGCAAGCTCGACCAGCGTCGCTTTTACTGGCACACCGGTTACCCCGGTGGCATCAAGGACCGGACCCAGCGCCAGATCCTTGAGGGCCGGTTCCCTGAGCGCGTTGTTGAAAACGCCGTGCGCCGCATGTTGCCGGGCGGTCCGCTGACCCGCGCGCAGCTCAAGAATTTGCGCGTTTATGCCGGTACCGAGCACCCGCATGAAGCCCAGCAGCCGACCGTGCTGGATGTCGCATCCATGAACTCCAAGAATGTCCGGGTGAAGTAATATGGCTGAGACACTCAATTCCCTTGAAGATCTCGGCGAAAGCGCCGTTCTCGAGACCGAAGCAGAAACCGCACCGGTTTATGTTCAAAAGCTTGATGCGCAGGGCCGTGCTTATGCAACTGGCAAGCGCAAGGACGCGGTTGCCCGCGTCTGGATCAAGCCGGGTGCAGGCAAAGTCACCGTCAACGGCAAGGATTTCCCGAAATACTTCGCCCGCCCGGTGCTTCAGCTGATCCTTCAGCAGCCGATCATCGCTGCCGACCGTAAAGACCAGTACGACATCGTCGCAACGGTCTCCGGTGGCGGTCTGTCCGGTCAGGCTGGCGCTGTGCGTCACGGCATTTCCAAAGCCCTGGTGGCTTTTGAGCCGGCGCTGCGCAGTGTCCTCAAGAAGGGTGGGTTCCTCACCCGCGACAGCCGTGTTGTCGAGCGTAAAAAGTACGGTCGCGCAAAGGCCCGCAAGTCCTTCCAGTTCTCGAAGCGCTAATTCGCGCCGGGCTGGATTGCAGCATAATCTGTTCAAGGGGCCGGGCAACCGGCCCCTTTTGCTTTGTCGGGATATCCTGGAAGACCATCCATGACTTTATTGCGCGCCACGCCGCTCAGCAGTGCCTTCACGCTCACCGGTCATGCCATAGTTTCTGCCGATGGCATGATCGCCCTGGCCGATGGCAGCATGCCCGACGGCTTGCGGGTGGATGCAGACTGGCAGGCGTTTCAGGCCGCACTTGATAAAAGTGTTCTGGTTATTCTTGGACGCAAAGGCCACGCCCGCCATCCCAATCCCGGTCGTCCACGGCTGGTGCTCACGGGTGCGGTGCAATCCCTGGCAAAAGACCCTGATGATCCGCTGGCCCATCTGTGGAACCCCGCTGGCATGCCGTTCGCCAGCCTTTTGGATGCACTGCAGATCAGAGGCGGTGACATCGCCATTACCGGCGGGCAGGGGGTGTTCGACTATTTCGCCCCGGCCTTCACCACGTTCCTCTTGTCTGAAGTGCACAATCTAGTTTTGCCCGGCGGGACCGCCTGTTTCTCGGACGGGCACCCACGGCAGGTGCTGGCGCGCTCAGGCCTGGTGCCTGCCCATGTCAGGCCATTGGTGGCCGAAGGTGAGGCTACCGCAACGCTTTGGCAATAATGGGCACGGTTCGAGCCGGTTTGACCTGATCCTTGCCGCGATAATTGGCAATGACCCGTTCAATATGCTTGATCGCCCGGCCCTGGCCGTCTTCTGCTTTCAGCGCCTCGGCCAGGTTCTGGGCATTTTCCGCATAATTGCGCCGCGTCGTCAGCTTGTGCAGCGATTCGGCCAGCACATCAGGTGTCAGCTTGCGCAAACGCACCGGGCTTGGCCCGCAGCCAAGCTCACGCACCCGCCGCCCCCAATAAGGCTGATCAAATGTCTGCGGCACCACAAAGGTGGGGCGCCCGGCATAAAGACCCGCAGCCGTCGTGCCCGCGCCGCCATGATGCACCACACCGGCCACATGCTCGAACAATTTGTCATGCGGCGCCTTGCCAATGGCATAAATGCTGTCGGGCAGATGGTCGGGGTTGATCCCGCCCCAGCCCCGCGCCACCACGGCCCGACCGCCCCATTTGGTCACGGCTTCCTTGAGGATTTGCGTATTGCGCTCAGCGCCGAACGGCATCGATCCAAACCCGATATAAACAGGCTTCGGCCCGGCGGCGAGAAATGTCTTGAACCGTTCCGAGGGCTCCCAGCCTGAACTGTCCGCCAATGGCCAATAGCCTGTCACAATCGCTGTTTTCGGCCAATCGCGCGGGCGCGGCGACACAAGCGTCGAGAACGGATAAAGCGTCGTCAGGTTATTGCCGTTGTTATCCTTGAAAAATCCGCCCTTTTTGCGCGGTTTCAGCCCCATCAGCTCCCGCCGCAAGCGATTGCGCGGAAAGTCATAATAGGCCTGCTGAATGCTCATCGAGGCATAGGAAAGCTGGTTGAAGGCGGGGCCAAGATCTGGCCATTCATAGGCGCAGATCGGGAATTCCTTGGTCATGCTGAGCGGCTGCAAGGCCGACATGATCGCGGGGATATGAAGCGCCTCGGCAATATCGATGCCGAAACTGGTATTCATGTTGATGATGATCGCGTCGGCGCCCTGCGCCATCTGCCAGGCATGCCGCCCCGCCGTCTCAACGATCTTCTGCCCGTCGCGCAAAAGGGCCGGCACATTCACCAGCATGTTCTGGCTCATCGCGTTTTCGAATCGCGATTGCTGCAGGAATTTCTGGATATGCGTGCCAAGACTGTAGAATTCGATCCCGTAGCTGGTGATCAAATCCTCAAAGTCGGCATTGGTGCCCAGTACGACCGAATATCCGCGCTCTTTGAGCGCAATCGCCAGCGAAAGATATGGTTGCACATCACCTTGCGTACCGATGGTGGCTATCGCAATGCGCTTATGCATGTACACCCTCACTAATAACGTTTGATCGGCGAGGTTGCAGCATCACCAGCCATTTACAATGGCCAAGCGTGCAATTAATAAGACCTCTCCGACACAATTTCTTTACACAATCCTTCACCACAAGGGCAAGAGAGAGATGCAAACGCCTGTGAAAGCCCAATGGTTTCACAAAGCTGATTTTGTCCCGGCGCGGTTCTTGCGCGCCGTTTGTGTCTTTTTGCCGATGTTGGGCGCCGCAAGTGCGTTTGCAAGGGCCGCGGCCACCAAAGCCGCACGAGCCCCTGGGGCTACATCCCTTATTTCCTGACACCCAGCGCCACCCAAGCCAATCGGTTTAATCGAATTCAAACCATAATTGGGTCATACTAAAGCTTCGCATGTTCACTGACCGGCGCATAAAGTGCCGGACGCCCTAAACCCAATGGGACCGGGAGCGGTCCACCGAGGAACCAATGAGCCAGGATTTTCACCGCATCAAGCGGCTGCCGCCTTACGTGTTTGAACATATCAATCCGATCAAGGCCAAAGCCCGAGCGGCCGGCGTGGACATTATCGACCTCGGCATGGGCAATCCCGATCTGCCGACACCAGAGCATATTGTCGAAAAGCTCAAGGAAACGGTCAAAGACCCGCGCACCCACCGCTATTCCGCCTCCAAGGGCATTCCCGGTCTGCGCAAGGCCCAGGCCTCCTATTATGGCCGCCGCTTCGGGGTCAAACTCAATCCCGACACCCAGGTTGTGGCAACTCTTGGCTCCAAGGAGGGCTTCGCCAATATGGCGCAGGCCATCACAGCGCCCGGTGATGTGGTTCTGGTCCCCAATCCGACCTATCCTATTCATTCCTTCGGCTTCATCATGTCCGGCGGCGTTGTCCGTTCAATGCCCGCGGAACCCAATGAGGATTTCATGCGTGCCCTCGACAGGGCTGTGCGCCACTCGATCCCCAAGCCGATCGCACTGATCCTCAACTACCCATCCAACCCCACGGCCTATGTCGCCAGCCTTGAGTGGTACAAGGAAGTGGTGGATTATTGCCGCGAACACGAGATCTTCATTCTCTCGGACCTGGCCTATTCTGAAATCTATTTCGATATGGCCCCGCCGCCCTCAATTCTTGAAGTGCCCGGCGCGATGGATATCGCGGTTGAATTCACCTCAATGTCCAAAACCTATTCAATGCCCGGTTGGCGCATGGGCTTTGCAGTTGGCAATGAGCGGCTGATTTCGGCGCTGGCCCGCGTGAAGTCCTATCTCGATTACGGTGCTTTCACTCCCATTCAGGTGGCCGCGGCCTCCGCGCTTAATGGCTCGGATGATTGCATTGAGGATGCGCGCAAGATCTACCACACCCGCCGCGATATCATGGTCGAGAGCTTTTCACGCGCCGGTTGGGATTTGCCGCCCCCGCCAGCCACAATGTTCGTCTGGGCACCGATCCCCGATCAGTTCGCCCATCTCGGCTCGCTTGAATTCGCCAAGCTCCTTGTCGCAGAGGCAGGCGTTGCTGTGGCCCCGGGCGTCGGCTTTGGCGAATATGGCGATCAATATGTGCGTCTTGCTCTCGTTGAAAACGAACAGCGCATTCGTCAGGCCGCCCGCGCGGTGAAGAAATTCTTCGCCAATCATTCAGATGGCAAGGGCAATGTCGTCGCCCTCAATGCAAAGTAGATCAGCAGCCATCCAGCCAGCCCCTCGGGGCTGGCTTTTCATATTTATGCAGAGCCGATAAAGCCATGCGACTGTCGCGACCAGAGGGATGCGTAAATGCCCTTCTCTGCAAGCAGCGCCGCGTGCGTGCCTTGCTCGGCAATCCGCCCTTCATCCAGCACGACAATCCGGTCCATATGCGCAATCGTTGAGAGACGGTGCGCAATGGCAATCACCGTCTTGCCCTCCATCACGTTGTAGAGGGTGTCCTGGATAACCGCCTCGACCTCGCTGTCGAGGGCTGAAGTTGCTTCATCCAGCACCAGTATCGGTGCATTTTTGATAATGGCACGGGCGAGGGCGATGCGCTGGCGTTGCCCGCCCGACAGTTTCACACCGCGCTCGCCCACATGCGCATCATATCCCATGCGCCCGTTCTGATCTGCAAGGTCGGGAATAAAGCCGTCCGCTGCTGCCTTGTTCACAGCGGCGGCGATCATTTCCGGCGTTGCATCAGCGCGACCGAAGGCAATGTTGTCGCGCACCGACCGGTGCAGCAACGCCGCATCCTGCGTGACCATGGCGATATGTTGCCTCAGACTGTTCTGGGTCACAGAACGGATGTCCTGCCCGTCAATGGCAATTCTGCCATCCTCGGCGTCGTAAAACCGCAGCAATAGGTTGACCAGCGTCGACTTTCCGGCACCCGAGCGCCCGACGAGCCCGACCTTTTCGCCCGGCGCGATAGTCAGATTTATACCCCTTAGTCCACCAGCAGATTTGCCATAGGCATGCGCAACATTCTCAAAAACAATTTCTCCGCCCCGCACATCGAGCAATCTGGCATTCGGCGCGTCGACGATATCGAGTGGCTGGGCAACGGTCGCGAGCGAATCTTGCAGCGAACCGGCCATCACAAACAAACCTGCGACGGCATCGAGTAACCATTCTGCCATGGACACGATGCGAAAACTGAGCGCCAGCGTCGCAGCAACCAGTCCCAATGGTGCGTTTCCCGCCTGCCACAGCACCACGGAATAGCCGACAAGACCGACAATCAACAGACTGCTCAAAAACACCATTGCCGCATTGACCGTGACTTCGATTTTCTGCGCATAGACAAAGCTTTTCAAAGCATCACCAAACCGCTTGCGCGTCTCACGGTCGTCCGCATCAGCATCCGCATATAATTTTACGGTGTCGATATTGCCATATGTGTCGATTATCGTCCCGGTCAGTACTGAGTGGGCCTCTTGATGCTTGTTGGCGGCCAGCCGGTATCGCGGGACAGCATAAGCCATCAGCCCCAAATACACCCCGACCCATATCACCAGCGGAATAATCAGGCGGAGATCGACGCTGGCCAGCAACCCCGCCGTGCCCAGGATGTAAACGCCCACCGAAAATACTGTGTGTACGATCTGGTAGACCGCGCCAGCCGTGGTCGATCCTGTCTCCATCACGCGTGAGGCGATGCGCCCGGCCAGATCATTCCGAAACCAGCCGACGGATTGTTGGAGCACGTGGCGCTGTGCCCGCCAGCGCACAAGGGTCACGGCATTGGGCAAAAAGACAATATCGTCGATCGCTTCGCGCAGCAAAGGGGCGAGGGGGCGGATCAGAAGGATAAATGCCGCCGCAAACAGCAACTCATTGCCATGCTGGGTCCAGAAAGTCGCCGGGTCAGCAGCGGCCAGCACATCCACCAGATAAGCGCCGTACCAGATCAGCCACAACTCGACAGCGGTGCTGATGCTGGTCAACACCATGCTGATCACCAGCACATGCTGTAGCGGGCGTATGCTCTCGACGATGAAGGCAACCACCCCTTTGGGCGGGGTCTTGGGTATATATGCCTGAAAGGGATCGAACAGTTTTTCGAGAAATTGAAACAAGAGGCCTCCTGAGGGGCACTAAGATCAATTGGTCATAGCAATATGCAGGCTGGAGAGAATGCGAATTGGCAGCATCGGATAAAAATCGATCCACAAGCACGATTTTTATAGCGTGATTGGCATCTTGTGTCAGCCCGTCGCTGTTATCCGGATCGCTCCTGACAAGAATAGTCAGCAGTCATCTCTCATCGGCACCGATCAAGGGCTACCGCATATTGACTTGCCTGCCCGAACACTTTTCATAGGCCGCTCTTTGCTGCTCTTGACGCCGGGCGGCATATCAATATTTCCAGGAAAGTCATTATGACAGCCAATGCAACCACAAGCGGCGCTGAGCCGCTTCAAGTGCCTGCCGAAATTGATCTCGGCCCGCGTAACAGGCTGGTTATCGCCATTCTTTTGATATCAACATTCGTGGTCATTCTCAACGAGACCATCATGAGCGTGGCCTTGCCGCGCCTGATGGCTGATCTCGACGTCAGTGCCGCCGCCGCTCAATGGCTGACGGCCGCCTTCTTGCTCAC